>NZ_MACI01000058.1 GCF_001884105.1 Bacillus luti
AGTGGGGGCTTCTCGGTTCATCGCTACTTTTGATAGCTAACGAATTTGTCCTATGACAGCCGAGCTAACTCCCTTGTTCCAAAGGTTATTTCTTACGATTTATATCAATGCTAATAAACGCATGGCTTCTTTTTTGATATTGATAGCTGCGTTATAATCACGGCCGATTGTGAATCCACACGAACACGCATACGTACGTTCACATAATGGCATTTCTTTTTTATTTCCACAACAACTACACATTTTTGTAGAAGGAAACCATTTATCTATTTTTACAAGCTGTTTTCCTTGTTCTTGTAGCTTATATGCTAAAAATGTCGTGAGCATCTTCCAACCGTTATCCGCTACACTTTTACCAAAGCGTAGTGCTCGTGACATCCCTTTCATATGTAAGTCTTCAATTGCTACAACGTCAAAACCCGTAGCTAATTCTTTAGACTTGTGATGAAGGAAATTTTTACGTTGATTAGCGACCTTTTCATGCAACTTCGCTACACGAATGCGTTGTTTATTCCAGCGCTCTGAATCTTTTACACGTCTTGCCAATACTCGTTGCGCTTTTGCTAATCTATCTAACATCTGACGATAAAAGCGAGGATAATTGGCTTTCTCATCTTCGCTACTCACGTACAATTCAGCCATTGCGAAGTCTAATCCAACTACACGTTCTACTTCTTTTGGAGTGATTTCTTTTTCATATTCGGTCAAAATAGACACGTAATACTTACCAGTTGGTGTCATCGAAATCGTACACGATTTGATGATATGGTTTGGCGGGATTTCTCTATGTTGCTTCAGTTTCACCATTTTCAATTTCGGTAATTTGATATAACCATGAAATAACATAATATTTCCATTTACTCGATTCGTTGTATAGGATTTTCTACTCTTTTTGCTTTTGAATGTTGGAAAATCATTTTGACCACTAAAAAAATTCTTATACGCAGTTTGCAAATTTAATTGCGCGTTGGCCAACGCTAAGGAATCGACTTCTTTCAACCATTCATACTCCACTTTGTATTTCGCAGGAGTAGGGAATTTTTGTTTCTTCAGTTCTTCCTTATTCGCTTTGTGTTTTTCATATGCTTCTTTTCGTTCAGCCAGCATTTTATTATATACAAATCGTACGCAGCCGAATGTTTTACGTATGAGATGTGCTTGTTCTTCTGTTGGATACAGACGAAATTTGTAAGCCTTATTCTGCTTTGCCATATCCATTCACCCCATTTTCCGCTTCATTTCCCATAAGCTATGACGGTAATCACACAACCTGAACACTACAAAATTATTATCTACTTTCATTGTTATACCAAACTTTACCTCTTATAAGAATAATTATATCAGAGGCGAAATAAATAGGAAAACCCAATGTTTGGCTACGCCAAACCGAAATTTATCTCCCACCTGCCGCTAGACTATCGTCTTTCACACGCCTGAGGA
>NZ_MACI01000059.1 GCF_001884105.1 Bacillus luti
CGTTGTTTGTTTCGTTCAGTTTTCAAAGAACTACTTGGTCGCTCATTTGCGACTTCCTTATGTTAACATCTTTGTTTTTCAATGTCAACTAAGTTTTTCAATTTCTTTTTTGTCGTTTTCTGCGTTTCTGCATCAGCGACGGTTATTAATTTATCATACATTAACTATTAACGTCAACACTTTTTAATAAAAACTTCTTTTTCTCACATAACGAATACATTCCTCTGCATTAGCGACTCTCCGAAATAAACAAAAAACGATTTTATATCTTTCTTCCATCGCTTTTTTTACAACGTCATGAATACGCTCATCTTCAAAATCAAATAAAAGTTCCTCTAACTCTCTCTTCAATATGTACTCCATTTCTTTTCTCTCTTCTTTCGTCAACATAATCCCAAGCAAATCATCACCTCAATAATCCCTTACGGGGCAATAAACATTCCGCTCATTTTCACTGATCAAAATCCTCTCATTCATTATATCCACTACTTACGATGTTAATCACTTGTTCTCTTTTTTATATTTTAAGCATATATGTAACTGAAAAGGATTGGACAAAGGGGCGTAATATTATGTTTTTCTTTTTTATTACGAGTAAAAGAACTTTTAAACACATTAGCTTAATAGTAATACTTTCCTTATTTACAGCATGGCTTCTCTTTTTAAAAACATATTCACATGAGTCTGCTTTTTCAACAGCTACAGGACCTAAGGTAATTTACAAAGGAGACACGGCTAAAAAACAAGTTGCATTCACGTTTGATATTAGTTGGGGAGACAAAAAAGCTATTCCAATCCTTGATACACTTAAAGAAAGAGATATTAAGAATGCAACCTTCTTCCTTTCTGCTGCATGGGCAGAAAGACACCCTGATATTGTTGAACGCATCCTGAAAGATGGACATGAAATCGGTAGTATGGGCTATAATTACACGTCCTACACTTCTCTAGAGACAAATGAAATACGAAGAGATCTTTTGCGTGCACAAGATGTTTTTACGAAACTCGGCGTGAAACAAGTCAAGCTATTACGTCCACCTAGTGGCGACTTTAACAAAGCAACACTTAAAGTAGCTGAATCACTCGGATATACTATCGTTCACTGGAGTAATAATTCGAACGATTGGAAAAACCCAGGTGTAAATAATATCGTTTCGACCGTCTCTAATAATTTGAAAGGTGGAGATATCGTCTTATTACACGCATCCGACTCTGCCCTCCAAACAAATAAAGCTTTACCACTACTTCTGCAAAAGTTAAAGAGTGATGGATATGAACAAATATCCGTTTCACAACTTATTTCCAACACAAGTACAAAAAGTGAAGATGTAAAGTAATGTCCCTACTACCCTTCACACATAAAAAGCTCTATTATCTTAATAAAAGATAATAGAGCTTTTTTCTATCCTGATATTCACAGTAATATAACTACCACTACGTAAAAACCAAAGATAATTTTCTTAATTAAACAGTTTTACTCGCTCTTCCAATTAAACGATGTAATATAAGTAACTGATATGCATTACATAATAAAAGTGGTATAACCATTAAATACAACCAATCTGTGTCATTAATCCGAAGCGCCGGTACCCACTCAAGAATTGTTACCACAACCATAAAGAACAGGGCGGGCACAAATGCTTTTTTATTCGTTTCTTTACTTTTTACATAAGCAACAATCGCTCCAAACACAAATAACACCCCAGCAACAAGTACGTTATTCCCTAATGAAACCTCTCCATTTGCAATCAGTACAGATCTTAAATACACAAAATCAAATAATACAAATGCAATAAAGAAGAGTTGTACTGCATTCCATAAAGAGGATGAACGAAACATCCCAAGTCCAAAACGATGGATTGTTAAATATGCAAAGAACCCCATTTGACTTATAACACTAAAAATAAATCCTACTCCCATTAACCAGAAAGAAATCGCTAGAATCTCCTTAACGTCGAAATTTTGAAAAAATTTAGCGTACTCGTCCCACTCTAAAACAAACCCGATAAAGACCGTACTAATTCCACCAAGAAACAACGTCGTTAAAAATAGGCGTACCCACTTGCGGCTATTCACAACACATCCCCCATTATTCGTATATTTCTAATTAAATTGTATCAATGACAATTTCAAAAAGCTAGCCATGTTCATGTATAAATTCCTTAAAGATATTTATATTAAAAAAGAGAACTGTGTTGAAAGGAGTTCGAATTTATGAAACGGATGCTACTCGTTTTGATTTCTTCTTTTCTATTTATCGCACTTGTAGCATGTGCACAAGAAAAAGAAGCTAAATCCGAACTAGATTATGATCAAACGAAGAAAATGATTATTGATATTTTAAAAACCGACCAAGGAAAGAAAGCCATTCAAGATGTATTAACAGATGAAAAAATGAAACAAGCACTCATACTAGATGAAACAGTAGTAAAGAAAACGATTGAAGATGCAATGGTATCCGACAAAGGGCAACAATTCTGGGAAAAGCTCTTTAAAGACCCTGAGTTCTCATCGAAATTTGCTAAAAGTATGGGGAAAGAACAGACAAACTTAATGAAAACTCTCCTAAAAGATCCTGAATACCAATCAGGTGTTATAGAAATTATGAAGAACCCTGAAGTAGAAAAAATGATGCTGCAAACAATGAAAAGTAAAGAATACCGTCAATATTTACAACAAGTACTAACAGAAACCGCTGAAAGCCCTCTCTTCCAAGCTAAGATGATTGACATCATTAGTAAAGGTGTGCAAAAAGCTGAAAAAGGCGGGTCTGATAAAAAAGAAGCAGGCGGTGAAGGTGGTTCCCAAGATGGGAATAAGGAACAGCAGTAAAAATAATAACTATAATAATGAGTGGACGATCTATGTATCATCCACTCATTATTACTTTACTTTTGCGCGACAGCTGTTTTGTCAATCACTGTCTCAGCTATCGTACGATAAATAAGACCCGTTGTATGTGTATCTTCATATACTGACGGTGCAAAGTCTTCTTTATTCCAATCAGGTTGTTGGAGTGGAATTCGGCCAAGTACATCCGTTTGGAGTTCTGTAGCTAATTTATCTCCTCCACCTCTTCCAAATACATACTCTTTCTCTCCAGTTACTTTACTTTCAAAATAAGCCATATTTTCAACAACACCAAGAATACTATGTTCTGTACGTAAAGCCATTGCTCCAGCACGTGCTGCTACGAATGCAGCTGTTGGATGAGGCGTCGTTACAATAATTTCTTTACAAGCCGGTAACATCGAATGTAGGTCTAGCGCAACATCACCTGTACCTGGAGGTAAATCTAATACTAAATAATCTAAATCGCCCCATTCTACTTCTGTGAAGAAGTGATTTAACATCTTCCCAAGCATTGGCCCTCTCCAAATAACCGGTGCATTATCTTCTACAAAGAATCCCATTGAGATTACCTTTACACCTAGACGCTCTACCGGAATGATTTTATCGCCTCTTACGATAGGACGTTTTTCTATCCCCATCATATCCGGTACGCTAAAACCGTAAATATCCGCATCAATAATACCAACCTTTTTTCCTAGACGAGCTAAAGCAATTGCAAGGTTAACAGAAACCGTTGATTTTCCCACTCCACCTTTTCCACTCGCCACTGCTAAAAATGTCGTTTTTGAGTTTGGTGACAATAAAGATTCCGTTTGCTCTTCTTCTTGTTCCGGTGCAAACTGAGCTAATTCCTCTTCTGTGAATTCCGCAAAACGAAGCCCTACTGTTGCTGCTCCTAGTTCTTTTACTAACTTTACAATTCCAGATTGCAATTGCATTTGTTCTGCTGTACCGGTTTTTACGATTGCAATTTTAACACTTACATGTTCCTTATCAGGCTTGACTGTTACCTCTTTAATTGCCCCTGTTTCTTTTAACGTTTTATGTAAAAACGGATCTACAATCCCTTCTAACGCTTCCACTACTTGCTCTTTTGTTACCATAATTAGCCCAGCCCCCTGTATGCAAAATAACATAATGTTAATTAAATATATCTCTTTTCATTCCTGAAATAAATGCGTTTACATTTCCAGTATAACATATTTTCGGAAAACTTCGTTAACGAGAGAAACTCAAAAAAATCCTCCTTATTCTGGAGGATTTCCTTTTTCCGTGAAATAACGTAATATACCACGATATATAGCCGCAGCTACCTTCTGTTGGTATTTCTCCGAATTCAACATATACCTTTCATTCACATTCGATAAAAAGCCCGCTTCAATTAAAGCACCTGGTGTTTTCGCATACTTTAATAAGTACACATGAGAAATCGTTTTAGCGGAACGATTCGTATTTTCTAAACTCGTTCTCAATTCAGCTTGTATAAATTTCGCAGCACGCTCATTTTCAAGTAACGAACGGTAGTAGAACGTTTGTGCGCCTTTCGATCCACTACTTGTTAAAGCATTTAAATGGATACTTGCAAAAAAGTCTACATCAGGTTTATTAATGATCTCTACACGCTTTTTTAAATCCTCTGCTTTACGTCTACTATAGGACTTTGTATCTTTGTGAGCTAAATCATAGTCTCCCTCACGCGTTAAAATAACTAACGCACCTTGTTCTTGTAAATAATCTTGTACTTTCTTTGTAATCTCAAGTGTAATATCTTTTTCTATAATATCCTTTCCACCAACAGCTCCTCCGTCTGGCCCACCATGCCCAGCATCTAGTACAATTACTTTCCCTGATAAGGGTAAATTCCAAGCTCGCCACGATTTTGTAATTTGAAACTCTTGTTTAACTAAAAAAAACAAAACAACCGCAGCGAGTGCAAAAGAGATAATTCGAATTCTCTTCATACCTTTCCTCCTCCAGCTAGTCCCTCTAATTACTTATATGGGACAAGAGGAAAGTTTATGCTTGTCTTAATGAAGCTTTAATCGATATCTTCTTTCACCTTTTTCATATCCTTCCTGCCACCATAAGCCGATAAACTGCTGGCAAGATTCAAAAAGTAATTCCTCATCTTGTAACTTAATTTCTCGCATAGTCATGCTCGTTAAAAATTGAAATAGTGTTTCTGTTAATTGTTGCTCTTCTTCTAAAGCTCTATATTTCACATCAAAGAACGATTCGCCATAATAGCCAAATTTACTATATCTTGCTCCTAATAAATACGATTCTATCCCTAATTCAATGCAGTAATCTTCATACTGACGATGAAGCTCCTGCATCTGAAAGGCATCTCTAATATTTGAACGTAATGTTTTTAATGATAATTCCCGCAGCATCTTTCGTTCATATTTCAACTGCTTTTCTTTTTGTTTTTCTTGTAAGCTGACAATGACATTCATAGTACTTATAAACCTCCCTACTACGTATTAGTCTAAACTTCTAGAGAAGAAGCATACGCGAGCGGATAGCACTAAAATATTCCAAGCAACAAAAATTATAAAAGAGGAATGAAACATAAAAAAACCCCAACCAAAATGGTTGGGGTTTGTAGTTCGCAAAAATTAACGTTTTGAGAACTGAGGTGCACGACGTGCGCCTTTAAGACCGTATTTTTTACGCTCTTTCATACGTGCGTCACGAGTTAATAGACCTGCACGTTTTAGTGTTAGACGGTATTCTGGATCAGCTTTTAATAAAGCGCGAGAAATACCGTGACGAATAGCACCAGCTTGACCAGTGTATCCACCACCATTTACGTTTACAAGTACATCGTAGTTACCTAAAGTTTCTGTTGCAACTAGAGGTTGTTTCACTACTTCACGTAATGCAGCAAATGGGATATAGTTTTCAAAATCACGACCGTTAATGATAACGCGTCCTTCGCCTGGAACTAGGCGTACGCGCGCTACTGAACTCTTACGACGTCCAGTGCCATAGTATTGAACCTGTGCCAAAGTAAGCCCTCCTTTAATTGATTATCCGCGAAGTTCGTAAACTTCTGGTTTTTGTGCTTGGTGTGGATGCTCTGCTCCAGCATACACGTTTAGTTTCTTAGAAACTTGACGGCCTAAGCGTCCTTTTGGAAGCATGCCTTTAATTGCAAGCTCTAACATTTGTACAGGGTAGTTTGTACGCATTTCTAGAGCTGTTCTTTGCTTAAGTCCACCTGGGTGGTTAGTGTGACGGTAGTAAATTTTATCGTTTAATTTATTACCTGTTAAATGAATTTTCTCAGCGTTAATAATAATTACATGATCACCCGTGTCAACGTGTGGTGTAAATGTAGGTTTGTTTTTACCGCGTAAAATAGATGCTACTTCCGTAGATAGGCGACCTAAAGTTTGACCTTCAGCATCAACCACATACCATTTACGCTCAACTTCGTTAGCTTTTGCCATAAAAGTCGTACGCATGTGTTTCCCTCCTCGTTATCTTTTCCATAGAAAAAATCTATTGTTTATCTTAAACACGATTTCCTTCCGGGGCTAATCGTGGTTTTAGAAACAATACCATATGTTATGATATACTTTTGAGTTTCTAATGTCAAGCAAATGTTACACCAGGATTAGTTGTTATAGTTTACCTGCCATAAGTAAAGCCCATGACCTGGAGCCATCTTTCCAGCAAACTGACGATTTTGTTTCGCGAGAATCTCTGGAATGCTATCAGGATCAAGCTTTCCTTGCCCTACGCTCAGTAACGTACCAACAATAATTCTGACCATATTATATAAAAATCCATTACCTACAAAACGAAAAATTAATTCATCATCTTGCTCAATTAGCTCAATTTCATAAATTGTTCTCACTTTATCCTTTTTGTCAGTTTTTGCCGAACAAAAAGAAGTGAAATCATGCGTCCCAATAAAATACGGGATCGCTTTTCTTATCGAGTTGATTTCGAGTGGATATGGATATTGATATACGTAATTTCTACGGAATACATCCGCAGTCTTTGATAATAATACACGATAACGATATTCTTTTCTCTCAACACCGTAACGTGCGTGAAATTCTTCTGTTTTTTTCTCTACCTGTCTGATAACAATATCATCTGGTAACATTGTGTTTAATGCATTGCTCCATTGCCACTCTTCAAGAGACAACGGTGTATCAAAATGTATCACTTGTCCTTTAGCATGAACAGTAGAATCCGTTCTGCCCGATGCCTGAACACGAACAAGTTCTCCTTTATGCAATTTCTGCAATGCTTTCTCTATCTCTTGTTGAACAGTACGATGCTGCGGCTGAATTTGATAACCACAAAAATGCATGCCATCATATGCAACCGTACATTTTATTCTATCCATTTCTCTATTCTCCATTACGATCGCACCCATGCCAAAATACAAGCTAAACAAAGTAAGCTTATAATCGTTACTGTATCGCTTGTTTTCCAGCGCAGTTGCCTAAATTTAGTACGTCCTTCGCCACTTTGATATCCACGAGCTTCCATAGCAATTGCTAAGTCCTCTGCACGCTTAAAAGCACTGATAAATAGAGGAACGAGTAATGAAATGATAGCTTTCATCCTATCCTTTATCGGGCCCCCTGCGAAATCAATACCACGTGACGCTTGTGCCTTCATTATTTTACTCGTTTCATCCATTAGTGTCGGGATAAAACGAAGAGAAATTGACATCATTAATGCGATTTCATGAACAGGAACTTTTATACGCTTCAATGGCTTTAATAACGTCTCCAGCCCATCTGTAATCTCAATAGGTGTCGTCGTTAACGTTAATAATGTCGTCATTAGAATAATAACGAAGAATCGTATAGAAATGTATATCCCTTGCTCTAATCCTTTTTCATGTATAGAAAACCAACCAAGTTGGAATAGTACATCCCCTTCTTTATTTGTAAAAATATGCAGGAAAAATGTAAAAAGAAAAATCCATAAAATTGGTTTTAAGCCCGAAAGTACATAACGAATCGGCACTTTTGCAAAAAATAAAGCAATGAGTGCATATAAAAATAAAAATCCATATGAAATCGCATTATTTGCCAAGAAAACAACAAATACATATAAAAAGACAATCAGCAGCTTCGTACGTGGATCAAGTTGATGAATAAGTGAATTCCCTGGGATATATCTCCCAATAATCAACTGCTGCATGATTCATGACCACCTTTTCGTAACACCTGCACAACTTCATGAGTAAGATCCTCTAAAGATAAGGTAGCCTTTGGAATTGAAATGCCAAACTTCTCTTCAATTGCACGTTTATACTTTAAAGACATAGGAAGATCAACGCCAATTTTTTCTAATTCATCAGCATGTGAAAATACTTCCTCTGCACTTCCTTGCAAAAAGACCGTTCCTTTATGCATGACTACAACCTGCTCTGCATACTTAGCAGCATCCTCCATATTATGCGTTACAAGGATAACTGTAAGACCTTTCTCCTTATGTAGCTTATAAAACATCTCCATAAGTTCATTCTGCCCTTTAGGATCTAGCCCTGCTGTAGGTTCATCTAATACAAGCACTTCGGGTTCCATAGCCAGTACGCCCGCTATCGCAACACGCCTCATTTGCCCACCACTTAACTCGAATGGAGAACGTGTTAATAGTTCTGTATCTAATCCTACAAGTTCAATTACCTCTCTGGCCTTTTGCTTCGCTTCTTCTACAGAAACCCCAAAGTTTGTAGGGCCGAAACAAATATCTTTCTCCACAGTCTCTTCAAACAACTGATGTTCTGGGAATTGAAAGACAACCCCTACTTTTTTACGTAGTGGCTTTAGCTTCTTTTCTTTCTTTCCTGCCGAAATGAGATGTTCACCAATTTGAACTGTACCATTTGTCGGCTGCAATAAACCATTTAAATGTTGAATCATCGTCGACTTACCTGAACCAGTATGACCGATAATGGCATAATAGCCCCCACTTGGAAACGACACGTCTACATCATAAAGTGCGAGTCTTTCAAATGGAGTTTTATATTGATAACGATGTTCTACTTTTTGGAATGTAATCTCCAAAGTTCGTTCACCAAGCTTTCCATTGTAAGGTGCGTATTTTGCAAGAGAATTTCATTTCTTTTTAATAATTCTGCTATTTTTACTGAAAAAGGTACATCTAATCCAATTTCTTGGAGCATATGAGAGGATTTGAAGATTTGCTCTGGAGTCCCTTCCTCTAATATTTCTCCCTTGTTTAAAATAATAACCCGGTCTGACTGTGCCGCCTCTTCTAAATCATGCGTAATTGATAACACAGTGATACCTTTTTGATTAACAAGCTGTCTAACCGTTTCTACTACTTCACGTCTTCCTTGAGGGTCTAGCATTGACGTTGCTTCGTCTAGTATTAAAATAGATGGCTGAAGCGCTAAAACGCCTGCTATTGCGACTCGCTGTTTTTGTCCACCAGATAACGAATGGGGTTCATCATTAAGAAAATCTTCCATACGGACAAGTTGCAGAGCCTGTTCTAATCTTTCTATCATCTGCTCCCTTGGCATTCCGATATTCTCTAAGCCAAATACAATATCATCTTGTACTGTCGTTCCAACAAATTGATTATCCGGATTTTGAAATACCATCCCAATTTGTTTTCGAACATCCCATACCGTTTCCTCTGATAAAACTATTGTATCATTTACAGTAATAGTCCCTGCTTCTGGTAAAAACAAACCATTCAATAATTTTGCAAGTGTAGACTTACCTGAACCGTTTTGTCCAATAACAGATACCCATTCTCCTTCATATAAGGAAAATGAAACATCTTTTAATGCATAAGTGGCTGCCCCAGGATATTGAAATGATATATTTTCTGTCCGAAGTTTCTCTTTTTTCAATACAAGGCACCCTTTCTTTTGCCAAGTTAGCCTATTTTTATATTTAAAAAAAAGGGCCATGACCAGTTTCTTGAAAAGAACTGTCCTGCCCTTTTAATTATCATTATACTAACTCGATAATTACCATTGGTGCTGCGTCTCCGCGACGTGGACCAATTTTTGCAATACGAGTGTATCCGCCTTGGCGCTCAGCATAGCGTGGAGCTACATCAGCGAATAATTTTTGAAGTGCATCTTGACCAGTCTCAGCGTTAGCTACTTCATTGCGAATGAAAGCTGCTGCTTGACGACGAGCATGAAGATCTCCGCGTTTACCTAAAGTGATCATTTTTTCCACTACAGAACGAAGTTCTTTTGCACGAGTTTCTGTCGTTTGGATGCGCTCGTTGATAATTAAATCAGTAGCTAAGTCACGTAACATAGCTTTACGTTGCGCACTTGTACGGCCTAATTTTCTGTATGCCATTCGTAGTTCCCTCCTTTGTTGATGGGTTTAAATCCTCAGTCGTCTTTACGTAAACCTAAACCTAATTCCTCAAGTTTATGTTTAACTTCTTCTAAGGATTTACGTCCTAAGTTACGAACTTTCATCATATCTTCTTCTGTTTTGTTCGCAAGCTCTTGTACAGTATTAATTCCTGCACGTTTTAGGCAATTATAAGAACGAACAGAAAGGTCTAGTTCTTCGATAGTCATCTCAAGAACTTTCTCTTTTTGATCTTCTTCCTTCTCGACCATAATCTCAGCATTTTGTGCTTCATCAGTTAAACCAACAAAGATATTTAAATGCTCAGTTAAGATTTTGGCACCTAAAGAGATAGCTTCTTTTGGCCCGATGCTTCCATCCGTCCATACATCAAGCGTAAGCTTATCATAATTAGCCACTTGTCCGACACGTGTCTTTTCCACTTGGTAAGTCACACGTGATACTGGAGTATAAATAGAATCAATAGGAATTACTCCTATTGGTTGATCTTCGCTTTTATTTGCATCAGCTGGCGTATACCCACGGCCACGCTTTGCAGTTAAACGCACGCGGAAATGCGCATCTTTTGCTAACGTTGCAATGTGTAAATCTGGATTTAAGATTTCTACATCACTATCGTGAGTAATATCAGCAGCTGTGACAATACCTTCGCCCTGCACATCAATTTCCAACGTCTTCTCTTCTTCAGAGTAGATTTTAAGAGCTAACTTTTTCAAGTTTAAGATGATCGTCGTAACGTCTTCTACTACGCCCTCAACTGTTGAAAATTCATGTAATACGCCATCGATTTGGATAGCAGTAACAGCGGCACCAGGGAGTGAGGATAAAAGAATACGACGTAAGGAGTTACCCAAAGTAGTACCATATCCACGCTCAAGCGGTTCAATTACGAATTTACCATATTTAGCATCTTCGTTAAGTTCAACCGTTTCGATTTTCGGCTTTTCGATTTCAATCATTAACTAAACCCTCCTTCAAAACGTCGAAACCCCGGTTAAACAAAGGCATAAACCCCTGTCTAACCGAAAGTCCCCCTTAGGCAGTTCCCGATTGTGCACAACAAGCGATGTTTCTGTACGAAATTTCTCGATAATGCATCATATCCATTATAGACAAAAGGGAAAATTCTATACAGAAAAATTACACACGACGACGTTTTGGTGGACGACATCCATTATGAGGAACTGGAGTAACATCTCTAATTGCTGTTACTTCTAGACCTGCAGCTTGAAGAGCACGAATTGCAGCTTCACGACCAGCACCAGGACCTTTAACAGTAACCTCTAAAGTTTTTAAACCGTGTTCCATTGCAGCTTTAGCAGCAGTTTCAGCAGCCATTTGCGCAGCGAATGGAGTAGATTTACGAGATCCACGGAAACCAAGTGCACCAGCACTAGACCAAGAAAGTGCGTTACCGTGAGTATCTGTAAGTGTTACGATTGTGTTGTTGAAAGTAGAACGAATATGAGCTATACCAGCTTCAATATTCTTTTTCACACGTTTTTTACGAGTGTTTGTTTTACGTGCCATTGTTAGTTCAACCTCCTTTACTTATTATTTCTTTTTATTTGCTACTGTACGACGTGGACCTTTACGTGTACGAGCATTGTTTTTAGAATTTTGACCACGAACTGGTAAGCCACGACGGTGACGAAGACCACGGTAAGAACCGATCTCCATTAGACGTTTAATGTTAAGAGATACTTCACGACGAAGGTCTCCCTCAACTTTAATACGATCGATGATATCACGGATACGTCCTAATTCGTCTTCCGTTAAATCACGAACTCGTGTTTCTGAAGAAATACCAGCTTCAGTTAGAATTTTTTCAGCAGTTGTGCGACCAATGCCGAATACGTAAGTTAAAGAAATAACAACGCGTTTGTCTCGAGGAATATCTACACCTGCGATACGTGCCATTACGAATGCACCTCCTTCTGATTAACCTTGTTTTTGTTTATGTTTAGGGTTTTCACAAATAACCATTACTTTTCCACGTCTACGAATAACTTTACATTTTTCGCAGATTGGTTTAACTGACGGTCTTACTTTCATGTCTCGAACCTCCTTAAAGATTACGGAGTGCTATATTATTTAAAACGGTACGTAATACGACCACGATTTAAATCGTACGGAGATAATTCTACCGTAACTTTGTCTCCTGGTAAAATACGAATGAAGTTCATACGGATTTTACCAGAAACGTGAGCCAATACGACATGCCCATTCTCTAATTCTACTTTGAACATAGCATTTGGCAACGTTTCAAGAACGGTACCTTCGACTTCAATTACATCATCTTTAGCCATTCAATAGTTCTCCCTTCATCAAATCAGTAACATTTTACACTGCTCTGAAATCCCGGAGAGCCAGCTACTTATAAAGTGGTAAGGATTTCGTATCCTGCTTCTGTAAGAGCAATCGTGTGCTCAAAATGGGCACACCATTTACCATCTACCGTTACCACTGTCCAGTCATCAGATAGTGTTTTTACATATCGTCTTCCTTGATTCACCATCGGCTCAACACAGATGACCATTCCCGGCTTTAATCTAGGGCCTCTATTTGGTGGACCATAGTGCGGGATTTGAGGGTCCTCATGTAAGTCTTGCCCGATTCCGTGACCAACATACTCCCTAACGATCGAGAATCCATTCTCTTCAGCATGGGTTTGAACCGCATGTGAGATATTTGATAATCTCTCGCCTGGTTTTACTTGTTCTAGACCAAGATACAACGATTTTTCTGTGACATCAAGTAGCTTTTGAACAGATTCAGAAATGTTTCCAACTGGATACGTCCATGCAGAATCTCCATGGTACCCATTGTATTTCGCACCAATATCGATACTGATGATATCGCCCTCTTTGAGCTTGCGCTTCCCTGGAATTCCGTGTACAAGCTCTTCATTTACAGAAGCACATATGCTCCCCGGAAATCCGTTGTATCCTTTAAAAGATGGCGTAGCACCATATTTTTGAATCGTCTTTTCCGCTATTTGATCGAGCTCTTTCGTTGTAATTCCTGGAGTAATGTGTTGTTTCAACTCTTGATGAGTTAAAGCAACGATCCTGCCAGCTTCTCGCATGATTTCTATCTCGCGAGGAGTTTTGCAGATTATCATTACGCTAAGCCTCCGATGAGAACATCGATATCAGCAAATACTTTATTGATATCTTGCTCACCATTAATGCTTTGTAGGTAACCAAGCTCCTCGTAGAAATCAAGCAAAGGTTTTGTTTGCTTAATATTTACATCTAAACGATTTGCTACAGTTTCTTCATTGTCATCAGAGCGTTGATATAATTCGCCACCACATTTATCGCACACATCAGCTTTTGCTGGTGGATTGAATTCTAAGTGGTAAGTCGCACCGCACTCTTTACAAATGCGACGGCCTGTAAGGCGTTTTAATAACAACCCTGAATCCACATTAATGTTTAAAACATAGTCGATTTTTTTGCCAAGATCTTTCATAATTTCTTCAAGAGCTGATGCCTGTGCAACAGTTCGTGGGAAACCGTCTAGTAAGAAACCTCTTACGCAGTCTTCTTGACTTAAACGTTCACGAACGATTCCGATTGTAACTTCATCTGGAACAAGTGCACCTTTATCAATAAAAGATTTTGCTTGTAGACCCATTTCAGTTTCAGCCTTCATAGCTGCACGGAACATATCTCCTGTTGAAATGTGAGGGATGTTATACTTGGCAACAATCTGTTCGGCTTGTGTACCTTTACCAGCACCAGGAAGCCCCATTAAAATTAAGTTCATCCTTGTTCCCCCTCAGAGTACATGAGCATGTAGGGAAGACGATTCTTCCCACTTACTCACTGCTTGATAAACCCTTTGTAATGGCGTTTTACCAGTTGGCTTTCTAGCTGCTTCATTGTTTCTAAAGCAACGCCGACAACGATTAACATACTCGTTCCACCAATCTGTGCAGACGGAGGAAGATTTCCCAGTTTCGTAAAGATAACTGGTAAGATTGCAATCGCTGCTAGGAAAATTGATCCTACAAAGGTCAAACGATACAAGATTTTTGTTAGATATTGTTCTGTATTCTTACCCGGACGAATACCTGGAACATATCCACCTTGCTTGTTTAGATTCTCTGACATTTGCTCTGGGTTAACCTGAACAAATGCATAGAAATATGTGAAGGCTACAATGAGCGCAACATATATGATCATTCCCACTGGGTGAGAATAGTTAAAGTTTGCAATAATCCACTGCGATACATCATGATCCGGGAAGAACTGTGCAATAGTCGGAGGCGTAATTAAGAATGAAACAGCAAAAATTACTGGAATAACACCAGCACTATTTACCTTAAGCGGTAAATGTGTGTTTTGTGCTCCAGCATAACCACCATTTCCTCCTGTTACACGCTTCGCATATTGAATTGGGATCTTTCTAACAGCCTGTTGGATGAAAATAACACCCACAATAACCGCTAGCACAGCTAGTAAAATCAATGCAACTTTAACGATACTCATGAACAATTGATCTCCGATATTTTGAAACTGTTGCTGATACACTTGAGATATAACACTTGGGATCGCTGCGGCAATACCACCAAAGATAAGGATGGAAATACCATTACCTACACCTTTAGCTGTAATCTGTTCACCTAACCACATTAAAAATGCAGTACCAGCAGTCAGTACCGTAGCAATGTATAAATAAGTGCTCCAACCAGGATTCAAAATTAATTGCCCACCTACCATACCGTTAAAACCGATTGACATACCAAACCCCTGAATAAACGCAAGAACAATTGTAAAATAACGCGTGAATTGCGTTAGTTTACGACGGCCCATTTCACCTTGCTTCGACCATTCCGAAAATTTAGGAACAACATCCATCTGCAATAATTGCACGATGATGGATGCTGTAATATACGGCATGATTCCCATCGCAAAGATGGAGAAGTTTTTCAAGGCTCCACCGCCAAATGTATTTAGAATACCTAAAGCATTTAATTGATCTTGTGCCTTCAGTACGTCTCCATTTGTAAATGGCACGGGGATAAACGTGCCAATCCTGAATACGATTAACATCGCTAAAGTGAATAATATTTTACGTCTTATCTCAGCAACGCGCATAAAGTTGGAGATTGTACGAAACATTAGATCACCTCAACTGATCCGCCAGCTGCTTCAATTGCTTCTTTAGCACTTGAAGAGAACTTGTGCGCTTTAACAGTTAGTTTTTTCTCTACTGCTCCGCTTGCAAGAATTTTAACACCGTCGTTTAACTTGCTGATAACGCCAGTTTCCAGCAATAATTCAGGTGTTACTTCTGTACCATCTTCAAAACGATTTAACGTTGATAAGTTTACAATAGTAAACTCTTTACGGTTAATGTTTGTGAAGCCGCGTTTTGGTAAACGACGGAATAATGGAGTTTGACCACCTTCGAAGCCAAGACGAACACCGCCACCAGAACGTGCGTTTTGTCCTTTATGACCTTTACCAGCAGTTTTACCGTTACCAGAACCGATACCACGACCGACACGGTTACGTACTTTACGAGAACCTTCTGCAGGTTTTAATTCATGAAGTTTCATTCCCAGGCACCTCCTTATATTAATGAGTTATCCTTAAGCTTCTTTTACAGTTATAAGGTGAGAAACTTTGTTGATCATACCAAGAATAGCAGGAGTTTCTTCCTTAACTACAGTTGAATTCAACTTTTTAAGACCTAAAGCTTCTACCGTCGCACGTTGATCTTGTGGACGACCAATTACACTACGAGTGAGGGTAATTTCTAACTTTTTCGCCATTTGTTTTCCCTCCTTAACCTAGTAGCTCTTCTACAGATTTACCGCGTAATTTTGCAACATCTTCAGCGCGCTTAAGTTCGCTTAATCCGTTCACAGTAGCGCGAATCATGTTGATTGGTGTGTTAGAACCAAGAGATTTCGAAAGAATATCTTGTACACCAGCTAATTCAAGTACCGCACGAACAGGTCCACCAGCAATAACACCAGTACCCTCAGCAGCAGGTTTTAAGAATACTTCACCAGCTCCAAAGTGACCGTTGATTGTGTGTGGAATTGTTGTACCAACTAATGGTACAGCGATTAAGTTTTTCTTAGCGTCTTCGATAGCTTTGCGGATTGCGTCTGGTACCTCTTGTGCTTTACCAGTACCGAATCCAACATGACCGTTTTTATCGCCAACTACAACTAGTGCAGCAAAGCGGAAACGACGACCACCCTTAACAACTTTCGCGACACGATTTATCGTAACTACACGTTCTTCAAGTTCTAATTTACTTGGGTCAATGCGATGCATCAATTTTCCCTCCTTTGACCATTAAAATTGTAATCCAGCCTCACGAGCAGCTTCAGCTAGAGCTTTAACACGGCCATGGTATAAGTAACCACCGCGATCAAATACTACTTCTTTAACGCCTTTCTCTACAGCACGCTTAGCAACTGATTCTCCAACTTTCGTAGCAGCTTCAGTATTGCTAGTACCGTTAAGAGCAAGGTCTTTATCAAGAGTAGATGCACTTACTAACGTTACACCATTCACATCATCAATAACTTGAGCGTAAATATGTTGGTTAGAACGGAACACGTTTAAACGTGGACGCTCTGCAGTACCAGTAAGTTTAGCACGTACACGTGCATGTCTTTTCTTACGAGTCGCATTTTTATCAGCTTTAGTGATCATTTTCTTGTCACTCCTTTCTCTCACCTAACGGGTTTACTTAGCAGTTTTACCTTCTTTACGACGAACAACTTCGCCTTCGTAACGAATACCTTTACCTTTATAAGGCTCAGGAGCACGTACAGCGCGGATGTTAGCAGCGAATTCGCCAACACGTTGCTTGTCGATACCTTTGATTACGATCTTTGTTGGTACAGGTACTTCAACTTCAAGACCTGCTTCCGGAGTCATTTCTACTGGATGAGAATAACCTACGCTTAATACAAGTTTATCACCTTGTTTTTGGGCACGGTAACCAACACCGACTAATTCAAGTCCGCGTGCGAAACCTGCAGTTACACCTTCAACCATGTTTCCGATTAAAGCACGAGTTGTACCGTGTAATGCACGGTGTTCCTTCTGTTCAGATGGACGCTCAACTGTTAATGTATTCTCTTCAATTTTGATAAGCATATCAGCATTGAAAGTACGAGTTAATTCACCTTTAGGGCCTTTTACTGTTACAGTATTGTCTTCTGCAACTGTAATTGTAACACCTGCAGGGATTTCAAGAATCTTTTTACCAATACGAGACATGTGGTCACACCTCCGTTCGTTTTAAATATATATTACCAAACGTATGCTACTACTTCTCCACCAGTTTGTAATTGACGAGCGTCTTTGTCCGTCATTACTCCCTTAGATGTAGAAACAAGAGCGATACCTAATCCGTTAAGTACACGTGGTACTTCATCAGCTTTAGCGTAAACGCGTAAGCCAGGTTTACTGATACGTTTTAATCCAGTGATTACACGTTCATTGTTTGCACCATATTTCAGGAAAATACGAAGGATACCTTGTTTGTTATCCTCGATGTATTCTACATCACGAATGAAACCTTCACGTTTTAAAAGTTCAGCGATCTCTTTTTTGATTTTAGAAGCAGGAACCTCTAATTTCTCATGACGTACCATGTTCGCATTACGGATGCGAGTAAGCATGTCTGCAATTGGATCTGTCATCACCATGTGTTTTACCTCCTTCCCATTTGTGGGTTTTACCAACTAGCTTTTTTAACACCAGGAATTTGACCTTTATATGCAAGTTCACGGAAACAAATACGGCAAAGTTTAAATTTGCGGTATACAGAATGCGGACGACCGCAGCGTTCGCAACGTGTATACTCTTGTACTTTAAACTTAGGAGTACGCTTTTGTTTCGCTATCATAGATTTTTTAGCCACGTTTTCGCCTCCTCTACTTAGCGTTGGCTTCCATTATTTTTGGAATGGCATACCGAATTGTGTTAAAAGTTCACGAGCTTCTTCATCAGTTTTCGCTGTAGTAACGATTACGATGTCCATACCGCGGACTTTGCTTACTTTATCATAGTCGATCTCAGGGAAAATAAGTTGCTCTTTAACACCTAATGTGTAGTTTCCACGACCATCGAATGATTTCTTAGAAACACCACGGAAATCACGTACACGTGGTAAAGAAACTGACACTAATTTGTCGAAGAACTCATACATTTGCTCGCCGCGTAAAGTTACTTTCGCACCGATTGGCATACCTTCACGAAGACGGAAACCAGCGATTGATTTTTTAGCACGAGTTACAACAGGTTTTTGACCTGCGATTTGTGTTAATTCTTCTACTGCATTGTCTAAAGCTTTTGAGTTAGATACCGCGTCACCAACACCAGTGTTGATTACGATCTTTTCGATTTTCGGTACTTCCATCACAGATTTATAGTTAAACTTGCTCACTAGAGCAGGAGTAATTTCCTTTTGGAACTTCTCTTTAAGGCGATTCAATGAAGTGACCTCCTTTCTTAAGAAAATTATTTATCTAATAATTCACCAGATTTTTTTGCAATACGAACTTTTTTACCATCTTCTACTTTGAAGCCTACACGAGTAGGTTCACCTGTTTTCGGATCTAAAATCATAACGTTAGAAACGTGAATAGGTGCTTCTTTAGTAATAATTCCACCTTGTGGATTTAATTGAGATGGCTTAGAGTGCTTCTTAACGATATTGACACCCTCAACGATAACACGGTTTTGCTTTGGGAAAGCCACAAGGATAACGCCTTGTTTTCCTTTGTCTTTACCAGTGATTACCTGTACTTTATCACCTTTTTTTACATGCATCTTAATTCTGCACCTCCTTAGCAAGGCAATACCTTAAATTATAGAACTTCTGGAGCTAAAGAAACGATCTTCATGAAGTTGCTATCACGTAATTCACGAGCTACTGGTCCGAAGATACGAGTACCACGTGGGCTCTTATCGTCTTTAATGATAACCGCTGCGTTTTCATCAAATTTGATGTAAGAACCGTCCGGACGACGAGCTCCGCTCTTCGTACGTACTACTACTGCTTTAACAACGTCACCTTTTTTAACAACGCCACCTGGTGTTGCTTGTTTTACCGTAGCAACGATAATATCACCAATGTTAGCATATTTACGACCAGAGCCGCCTAATACTTTAATTGTTAAAAGTTCACGTGCACCAGAGTTGTCAGCAACTTTCAAACGAGATTCTTGTTGGATCATGTTATGAAACCTCCCTTCGGACTAAAAATTCCGATTCGTCTATTTAGATAATAACCGCTTCTTCAACGATTTCAACTAAACGGAAACGCTTAGTAGCAGAAAGCGGGCGAGTTTCCATGATTTTAACGATATCGCCAAGTTTCGCTTGGTTTTGCTCATCATGGGCTTTGTACTTCTTAGAATACTTAACACGTTTTCCGTACAAGGAATGAGTTTTGTAAGTTTCAACTAAAACTGTAATCGTTTTGTCCATTTTGTCAGACACTACACGACCAGTATAAACTTTGCGTTGGTTACGTTCGCTCACTATGCAAACCTCCCCTCAATTTATCGATTAATTCCGATCTCTCTTTCACGAACTACAGTTTTCATACGAGCAATTGCTTTACGCACTTCACGAATGCGAGTTGGATTCTCTAATTGTCCTGTAGCAAGTTGGAAGCGAAGATTAAACAACTCTTCCTTTAAAGCTTTAACTTTTGTTTCGATTTCGGCAGTGGTTAATTCACGAATATCATTAGTTTTCATTAGATTCACCACCATTTTCTTCACGTTTTACGAATTTACATTTCACAGGTAACTTGTGAGCTGCAAGACGTAATGCTTCGCGTGCTACCTCTTCAGATACACCCGCGATTTCGAACATAATTTTCCCAGGTTTTACTACTGCTACCCAGCCTTCTGGTGCCCCTTTACCGGAACCCATACGTACTTCTAGAGGTTTTGCAGTGTAAGGTTTAGAAGGGAAAATTTTAATCCATACTTTACCGCCACGTTTCATGTAACGAGTCATTGCACGACGAGCAGCTTCGATTTGACGGTTTGTAATCCATGAAGCAGCTTGTGCTTGTAAACCGAATTCACCGAAAGCAATTTCAGTTCCACCTTTTGCACGACCACGCATTTTACCACGATGCTCTCTACGATATTTTACGCGTTTTGGCATTAACATATTATTTTCCTCCTTCCTCAGAAGCTTTCTTTTTTGTAGGAAGGACTTCTCCACGGTAGATCCATACTTTTACGCCTAATTTACCGTATGTTGTATCAGCTTCAACTGCTGCATAGTCAATATCAGCGCGAAGTGTATGAAGTGGAACAGTTCCTTCACTGTAAGATTCTGCACGAGCGATATCAGCTCCGCCAAGACGACCAGAAACCTGTGTTTTAATACCTTTAGCACCTGCACGCATAGCACGTTGAATAACTTGCTTTTGTGCACGACGGAATGATACACGGTTTTCTAATTGACGAGCGATGTTTTCGCCTACTAATTTAGCGTTAAGATCAGCTCTCTTAACTTCTAAAATGTTGATGTGTACACGCTTGCCTGTTAATTGGTTAAGAGCTTTACGAAGTGCTTCAACTTCAGTACCACCTTTACCAATTACCATACCAGGTTTTGCAGTGTGAATTGTAACATTTACACGATTTGCTGCACGTTCGATTTCTACTTTAGCAACAGCAGAATCTTTTAAGCGTACATTAATGTACTCACGGATTTTGATGTCTTCATGTAATAATGTAGCGTAATCTTTCTCAGCGAACCAACGAGATTCCCAATCACGAATAACGCCGACACGAAGACCAATTGGATTAACCTTTTGACCCATCGATTATCCCTCCTTCTTTTCTGATACCACAACTGTGATGTGGCTTGTGCGCTTGTTAATTTGGCTTGCACGACCCATTGCACGTGGACGGAAACGTTTTAACGTTGGACCTTCGTCAACGAAAACTTTTTCAACAACTAGGTTGTTAATATCCATCTCATAATTGTGCTCTGCATTTGCGATTGCAGATTTTAAAACTTTTTCTACAACTGGAGAAGCAGTTTTTGGTGTGTGGTTAAGGATAGCAATCGCTTCACCCACTTGCTTACCTCGGATTAAGTCTACTACTAAACGAACTTTACGAGGAGCAATACGAACTGTTCTCGCTACTGCTTTAGCTTGCATTGAAGTGCCTCCTCTCATTATCTTCTAGTTTTCTTATCGTCAGCAAGGTGACCTTTATACGTACGAGTTGGTGCGAATTCACCTAACTTATGGCCAACCATATCCTCAGTGATGTACACAGGTACGTGTTTACGACCATCATATACAGCGATTGTGTGTCCGATGAACTGAGGGAAGATTGTTGAACGGCGAGACCAAGTTTTAACAACTTGTTTTTGCTCAGATGCAACTAATTTTTCCATTTTGCTCATTAAGTGATCATCGACAAATGGTCCTTTTTTTAAGCTACGAGCCATTTTGGTGCCTCCCTTCGTGATTGGCGTACGGTTCTAGAAATGAACCGTACTACAATCCCATTATTTTTTACGACGACGAACGATAAATTTGTCAGACGCTTTGTTTTTCTTACGAGTCTTGAATCCAAGAGTTGGTTTACCCCATGGAGACATTGGAGACTTACGTCCGATTGGAGAACGTCCTTCACCACCACCGTGTGGGTGATCAACCGGGTTCATTACAGAACCACGAACTGTTGGGCGTTTACCTAACCAGCGAGAGCGACCTGCTTTACCGATTTTGATAAGTTCGTGTTGTTCGTTACCTACTTGACCGATTGAAGCGCGACAAGCAGATAATACAAGACGTACTTCACCAGAAGTTAAACGTACAAGTACGTATTTACCTTCTTTACCAAGTACTTGAGCAGATGTACCAGCAGAACGAACTAATTGTCCGCCACGACCAGGCTTAAGCTCGATGTTATGAACAACAGTACCTACTGGAATGTTGATTAATGGTAATGCGTTACCGACTTTGATGTCAGCCTCTGGGCCAGACATAACTTCCATACCTACTTCTAAAGTTTTAGGAGCAAGAATGTAACGTTTTTCACCGTCAACGTAGTTAATTAATGCGATATTCGCAGAGCGGTTTGGATCGTATTCGATCGTAGCAACGCGTCCTGGAATTCCATCTTTGTTACGCTTAAAGTCGATGATACGGTATTGACGCTTATGTCCGCCACCTTGATGACGTACAGTAATTTTACCTTGGTTATTACGACCAGCCTTCTTGCTTAAAGGAGCAAGTAATGACTTTTCGGGTCTGTCAGTCGTGATTTCAGCGAAATCATTCGTAGTCATATTACGACGACCGTTAGTAGTTGGATTATACTTTTTAATTCCCATCTCAATTTCCCTCCTTCTTTAGTAAGAATTAAACGCCTTGGAAGATTTCGATTTCTTTGCTGTCAGCAGTTAGCTTAACGATTGCTTTACGACGACGGCTAGTAAAACCAGCGTGACGACCAACGCGTTTTGCTTTCGGCTTGTAGTTCATGATGTTCACTTTTTCTACTTTAACACCAAAGATCGCTTCAAGAGCATCTTTAACTTCTGTTTTATTAGATTTAACGTCCACATCGAACGTGTATTTTTTTTCAGCCATCATTTCCATAGAACGTTCAGTGATAACTGGGCGCTTAATGATATCACGAGGATCTCTCATTATGCAAGCACCTCCTCTACTTTTTCCACTGCCGCTTTTGTCATGATTAGCTTATCATGATGAAGCACGTCTAAAACGTTTACGCCATCAGCAGTGATTACTGTTACTCCAGGGATATTGCGAGCAGATAACTCTACAGATTCGTTTGCATCAGCAGTTACGATAAGAGCTTTCTTCTCAACAGTTAATCCTTTAAGTACTGCTAGCATGTCTTTTGTTTTTGGTGCATTTAACACTAGGTCTTCAAGAACTACAATGTTGTTCTCAACTACTTTAGTAGCTAATGCAGATTTGATTGCTAAACGACGAACTTTCTTAGGAAGTTTGTACGCATAGCTTCTTGGTGTAGGTCCGAATACCGTACCACCACCACGCCATTGAGGAGAGCGGATAGACCCTTGACGAGCACGTCCAGTTCCTTTTTGACGCCATGGTTTACGACCACCACCGCGAACTTCAGAGCGAGTTTTTACTTTGTGTGTACCTTGACGTAAAGATGCACGTTGCATCATTACAGCTTCGAAAAGTACAGCTTCATTTGGTTCGATACCGAAAATAGCTTCAGCTAATTCGATTTCACCAACCTGTGAACCAGTTTGGTTATATACAGTAACTTTTGGCATTGGAATTCCTCCTTCCTATTGTGAATTATTTGCTAACTTTCACAGCGCCTTGAACAACTACAAGAGATTTCTTAGCACCTGGAACGTTACCTTTTACTAGTAATAAGTTGCGCTCAGTGTCAACTTGAACGATTTCTAAGTTTTGGATAGTAACTTGGTCTCCACCCATACGTCCAGCAAGTTTTTTGCCTTTGAATACACGGTTCGGAGCAACTGGGCCCATTGAACCTGGACGACGGTGATAGCGAGAACCATGAGACATAGGTCCGCGAGATTGTCCGTGGCGTTTGATAACACCTTGGAAACCTTTACCTTTAGAAATTCCTGTTACATCAACGATTTCACCTGTAGCGAATACGTCAACTTTTACCTCTTGACCAACCTCTAATCCGTCCACGTCTGCATCGCGGATTTCGCGAATGAAGCGCTTAGGAGTTGTAGATGCTTTGGCAGTGTGGCCTTGTTCAGGTTTGTTAGTTAACTTTTCACGTTTATCTTCAAATCCTAACTGGATTGCATTGTAGCCATCAGTTTCAGTTGTTTTCTTTTGAAGAACAACGTTTGGATTAGCAGCGATAACTGTTACTGGGATTAACTCACCGTTCTCAGCAAATACTTGAGTCATACCGATCTTTCTTCCTAAGATTCCTTTGGTCATGAGTTACACCTCCTACATTTTTAAGTTATATAAATTATAGTTTGATTTCGATATCTACACCAGATGGTAAGTCTAAACGCATTAATGAATCTACTGTTTGTGGAGTAGGACTCACGATGTCGATTAGACGTTTGTGCGTGCGCATTTCGAATTGCTCACGAGAATCTTTGTACTTATGAACAGCACGAAGAATTGTGTAAACAGTCTTCTCAGTTGGTAATGGGATCGGACCAGAAACTGTTGCCCCAGAACGCTTAGCTGTTTCTACAATTTTCTCAGCTGACTGATCAAGAATACGGTGATCGTAAGCTTTTAAACGGATACGAATTTTTTCTTTTGCCATTATTTTCCCTCCTTCGTTCGCCTATTTCTAAAATAGACCTTCTCCATGGAAATTTCCCCACACCATGCCATGGCAAAGCGGCCGGGTGTGTCAGCAACCTTCCACTTCATCGCAGTCAAAGACCAACATTGTCTATTATACAATGTTATTCGTCTAGATGCAAGCATCTTTTTGTTTGCATCTGCTTTTCTCTACTTTTGCTATTATACATGGCACTTTAAAGAATTTCAAGTTTTCATCTGTTCTTATTCAACTTACAGTTTTTGGATGCTGTTTTTCGTTTTATATACTATAGAAGAAACTCATTCAAAAATAGAAAACACGCCTCTTTCTTCTATATTAATAAGCAATAAAAAAACTCAAGGGAGAATCCCTTGAGTTTTTAATAATCTATTTAAAGATTACTCAGCAACGATTGTAGCAACTACACCGTAACCTACTGTACGTCCACCTTCACGAATAGAGAATTTAGTTCCCTCTTCGATAGCGATTGGAGCGATAAGTTCGATAGTCATTTCGATGTTGTCACCAGGCATTACCATTTCAGTACCTTCTGGTAATTGGATGATACCAGTTACGTCAGTTGTACGGAAGTAGAACTGAGGACGGTAGTTAGCGAAGAATGGAGTATGACGTCCACCTTCTTCTTTAGATAATACGAAAACTTCAGCTTTGAATTTAGCGTGAGCTTTTACAGAACCGCTTTTTGCAAGTACTTGTCCACGTTGGATGTCTTCACGAGCAACCCCACGAAGTAAAGCACCGATGTTGTCCCCAGCTTGAGCTTGGTCAAGAAGTTTACGGAACATCTCTACACCAGTTACAGTTGTAGAAGCATTTTCTTCAGCAAGACCGATGATTTCTACTACGTCACCAACTTTAACGATACCGCGCTCAACACGACCAGTAGCAACTGTACCACGACCTGTGATAGAGAATACATCCTCTACAGGCATTAAGAATGGTTTGTCAGTTTCACGTTCTGGAGTTGGGATGTAAGCATCAACTTCAGCCATTAATTCAATGATTTTTGCTTCCCAATCAGCTTCTCCTTGAAGAGCTTTAAGAGCAGAACCTTTGATTACAGGAATGTCGTCGCCTGGGAATCCGTATTCAGATAATAGGTCGCGAACTTCCATTTCTACTAATTCTAATAATTCTTCGTCGTCTACCATGTCGCATTTGTTTAAGAATACAACGATGTAAGGAACACCTACTTGACGAGAAAGAAGGATGTGCTCACGTGTTTGAGGCATTGGGCCATCAGCAGCAGATACTACTAAGATACCGCCGTCCATTTGAGCAGCACCAGTGATCATGTTTTTAACATAGTCAGCGTGACCTGGGCAGTCAACGTGTGCATAGTGACGAGTTTCAGTTTCGTACTCAACGTGTGCAGTTGAGATTGTGATACCGCGCTCTCTTTCTTCTGGAGCAGCATCGATTTGATCGTATCCGCGTGCTTCAGCACCACCAGCTTTTGCAAGAACTGTAGTGATCGCAGCAGTTAATGTAGTTTTACCATGGTCAACGTGGCCGATTGTACCGATGTTAACATGGGGTTTAGAACGTTCGAATTTAGCTTTAGCCATTCTAAATTCCTCCTTAGTTTATATAGGTTATTTTATATTTAGTCTAGAAAGTGAAACTTGCGCCCCACTTTCTAAGCTTACATAAGTAGTTATACTTGAACAATCGATAAAAATCAATTATTCACCTTTATTTTTTTTAATAATTTCTTCTGAAACAGACTTTGGTACTTCTTCATAATGATCAAATGTCATTGAGAATGTTCCGCGTCCTTGAGTGTTAGAACGTAATGCTGTCGCATAACCGAACATTTCAGAAAGTGGAACCATAGCGCGAACAACTTGTGCGTTACCGCGAGCTTCCATACCTTCTACACGTCCACGACGAGACGTTACGTCACCCATGATGTCTCCCATGTACTCTTCAGGAATTACAACTTCAACTTTCATCATTGGCTCAAGAATTACTGGGTTACATTTAGAAACCGCAGCTTTAAGTGCCATAGATGCAGCGATTTTGAACGCCATCTCAGATGAATCGACATCATGGTAAGAACCGTCAACTAATGCTGCTTTAATGTCAACTAGTGGGTAACCAGCTAGTACACCATTTTTAAGTGAGTCTTCAAGACCCGCTCCAACAGCTGGGATGTATTCACGAGGAACTACACCACCGACGATTTTGTTTTCGAATTCGAAACCTTTACCTTCTTCGTTAGGTGCAAACTCAATCCAAACGTGACCGAATTGTCCACGTCCACCAGATTGACGAGCAAACTTACCTTCAACTTTCGCAGCAGCGCGGAAAGTCTCACGGTATGCTACCTGAGGAGCACCAACGTTTGCTTCAACTTTGAATTCACGGCGCATACGGTCAACGATGATATCAAGGTGAAGTTCACCCATACCAGCGATGATTGTTTGGCCAGTTTCTTGGTCAGTGTGAGCACGGAATGTTGGATCTTCTTCAGAAAGCTTAGATAAAGCTGTACCCATTTTATCTTGGTCAGCTTTTGATTTTGGTTCGATAGCTACAGAGATAACTGGCTCTGGGAATTCCATAGACTCAAGGATAACAAGGCTCTTCTCGTCACAAAGAGTATCACCAGTAGTAGTATCTTTTAAACCTACAGCAGCAGCGATATCACCAGCGTAAACTGTTGAAATCTCTTCACGGCTGTTAGCGTGCATTTGTAGGATACGACCTACACGCTCACGCTTACCTTTAGTTGAGTTTTTCACGTATGATCCAGAGTTTAACACACCAGAGTACACACGGAAGAACGTTAACTTACCAACATAAGGGTCAGTCATGATTTTGAATGCTAAAGCTGCGAATGGTTCTTCATCGCTAGACTTACGTTCTACTTCTTCATCTGTATCCGGAAGAGTACCTTTGATAGCAGGTACATCTAATGGAGATGGTAGGTAGTCGATAACTGCGTCTAACAGAATTTGAACACCTTTGTTTTTGAATGCAGAACCACAGATTACTGGGAAGAATTCTACAGAAGTTGTAGCCTTACGGATACCAGCTTTAAGCTCTTCTACAGTGATTTCTTCGCCTTCTAGGTACTTCATCATCATTTCTTCATCAAGCTCAGCTACCGCTTCAATAAGCTTTCCACGGTATTCTTCAGCTAGTTCTTTGTGCTCTTCAGGAATTTCAACACGTTGAATGTCTGTTCCTAAATCGTTACCGTACATGTAAGCACATTCTTCAACAAGGTCAATGATACCATTGAACTCATCTTCAGCACCGATTGGTAACTGAATTGGGTGTGCGTTTGCTTGTAAACGATCGTGGATTGTTCCTACAGAGTATAAGAAATCTGCACCGATTTTATCCATTTTGTTAACGAATACGATACGAGGTACGCCGTAAGTAGTAGCCTGACGCCAAACAGTTTCTGTTTGTGGTTCTACACCAGATTGTGCATCAAGTACTGCTACTGCGCCATCAAGTACGCGTAAAGAACGTTCTACTTCTACTGTGAAATCTACGTGACCTGGAGTGTCAATGATGTTTACACGGTGACCTTTCCATTGTGCTGTAGTTGCAGCAGAAGTAATTGTGATACCACGCTCTTGCTCTTGCTCCATCCAGTCCATCTGAGATGCACCTTCGTGAGTTTCACCGATTTTATGAATACGTCCTGTGTAATACAGAATACGCTCAGTTGCTGTTGTTTTACCAGCATCGATGTGAGCCATGATACCAATATTACGAGTGTTTTCTAAAGAGAACTCTCTTGCCATTTGGTGTCTTGCTCCTTCCATATATGGATTGGATTTTTTATTTTAAGTAGCAAAAAAGCCACTTTATATTGTTACACATGTCAGTATGTCCAGTACCCTCATTATGTAAAACGAGCGCCCAACGAAAGGGAGAGGCATTCTCCCTCTCCACACTTCCATAAGCGACAAATAAAGCGGTTTATGCTTACATTTATTTTACGTTGAATCCTACCAACGGTAATGAGCAAATGCTTTGTTAGCTTCTGCCATTTTATGAGTGTCTTCACGTTTCTTAACAGATGCACCAGCGTTGTTAGCTGCATCTAAGATTTCGTAAGCTAGACGCTCTTCCATAGTTTTTTCACCACGAAGACGAGCATAGTTTACTAACCAGCGAAGACCTAAAGTTGTACGGCGTTCTGGACGAACCTCAACTGGAACTTGGTAGTTAGCACCACCAACACGACGAGCACGTACTTCAAGAACAGGCATGATGTTCTTAAGAGCTTGCTCGAATACTTCCATTGGTTCTTTATCTGAACGTTCACGAACGATATCGAAAGCGTTATAAAGAATTGTTTGAGATTTACCTTTTTTACCGTCAACCATCATTTTGTTGATTAGGCGTGTTACAAGTTTCGAATTGTACATTGGATCTGGTAACACGTCACGTTTTGCAACAGGTCCTTTACGAGGCATATTGAGTTCCTCCTTTCATTTTAAAGTTATTATTTTTTAGCAGGTTTTGGTCTCTTAGTACCATATTTAGAACGTCCTTGCATACGTTTGTCAACACCAGCTGTGTCAAGCGCACCACGAACGATGTGGTAACGTACCCCCGGTAAATCCTTTACACGACCACCGCGAATTAATACTACGCTATGCTCTTGTAGGTTATGACCGATACCTGGGATGTAAGCTGTAACCTCGATACCGTTTGTTAAACGTACACGAGCGTATTTACGTAACGCTGAGTTAGGTTTCTTTGGAGTCATTGTACCAACACGAGTACATACACCACGTTTTTGAGGTGCAGAGATATCAGTTGATTTTTTCTTTAAAGAGTTGAACCCTTTGTTTAACGCAGGTGATTTAGATTTCCATACTTTATCAGTACGACCATTTCTCACTAATTGGTTAATAGTAGGCATTTGATTATCCTCCCTTCGCATGTTTGTATGACCACATATCCAGGTGGTTCATTATTAGTTGAAAACAAAGTTTTTGCAAGGGAGAGCAAATGCTCTCTCCTCACAAAAACAGTTTTAACTTATTATTCCTATTGCTGAAGCTCCTACTTGAATCCCCGAAACTTTTCCAAGTTTACGAACTGATTCAACTTTTGTTATGGGTATGTTATGTTGCAGAGCAGTACGAGTGATAATATGGGTTAACCGCATATCAGCATCTTCTGCAATAACAACTTCTTTAACTATACCGTTTTTGATTGCTTCCAATGTACGTTTATGACCAACGACTACATTTTCAGCATTTGACACTTTTTGATAAGACATATAAATATCCTCCAAAGCATCGTTCAGGAGCAACCTTGCTTATAGTAACATTTTGACTCATACAATGTCAACTAGGATTAACTGTTTTTATACAAAATTTACGACGGAAAATTTTACTGTTCCACATAAACTTCATCGTTCTCTACATTCATGTCATCTTGTGTTGTTTTTACAAGATCCACTTTGCGATAACGATTCATACCTGTTCCAGCAGGAACAAGTTTACCGATAATAACATTTTCTTTCAATCCTAGAAGTTCATCGCGTTTACCTTTAATTGCTGCATCAGTTAAGACACGAGTTGTTTCTTGGAACGATGCTGCAGATAAGAATGAATCTGTTTCAAGTGAAGCTTTTGTAATACCAAGTAGAACAGGTCTAGCTGTTGCTGGTTGTTTACCTTTCAGTAACACCTTCGCATTCGCATCAGTAAACTGATGGATATCTAGTAACGTTCCTGGTAATACATCTGTTTCACCTGCATCACTTACACGAACTTTACGTAGCATCTGACGTACCATTACTTCTACGTGTTTGTCACCAATTTCTACCCCTTGCATACGGTATACTTTTTGAACTTCACGTAATAAGTATTCTTGTACTGCTGTAATGTCCGTTACTTTTAGTAATTCTTTCGGATCAATAGAACCTTCTGTTAACTCTTTACCGTGGCTAATTGGCTGTCCTAGAGTTACTTTCAGACGAGCACCGTAAGGAATAGCATACGTACGAGCTTCTACTTCACCCTGTACAACTACTTCTTGACGATCTTTAACATCGTTGATCGCTGCGATAACACCGTCGATTTCACTGATAACTGCCTGACCTTTCGGATTACGAGCTTCGAAGATCTCTTGGATACGAGGTAAACCTTGAGTGATATCATCTCCGGCAACCCCACCTGTATGGAACGTACGCATCGTTAACTGTGTACCTGGCTCACCGATAGATTGAGCTGCGATAATACCTACCGCTTCTCCTACTTCTACGTCTGTACCAGTTGCTAAGTTACGACCGTAACACTTCTTACATACACCATGGCGAGTGTTACACGTAAACGCTGAACGAATGTTTACAGTTTCAACACCCGAATTTTCAACGATATGAGCGATATCTTCAGTAATTAATTGATTTTCACCAACTAATACTTCACCTGTTTCAGGATGTTTTACAGTTTTTCTTGCAAAACGTCCAACAAGACGATCATATAACGACTCAATAACTTCATTACCCTCTTTAATCGCACCGATTAGTAAACCACGATCTGTTCCACAATCATCTTCACGAACGATTACATCTTGTGCAACGTCAACTAGACGACGTGTTAAGTAACCAGAATCGGCAGTTTTAAGTGCTGTATCGGCAAGACCTTTACGCGCACCATGCGTAGAAATGAAGTACTCAAGTACTGTTAAACCTTCACGGAAACTTGATTTGATCGGAAGTTCGATGATACGACCAGATGGATTGGCCATCAGACCACGCATACCAGCAAGCTGAGTAAAGTTCGATGCGTTACCACGGGCACCGGAATCACTCATCATGAAGATCGGGTTGCGTTTATTCAAGGACTTCATCAGTTTTCCTTGGATAACATCTTTTGCATTACTCCAAATAGAGATAACGCGATCGTAACGTTCTTCTTCCGTGATTAAACCGCGACGGAATTGTTTAATTACATTATCTACTTTTGCTTGTGCTTCGTGGAGAATTTCATCTTTTTCACCTAATACAAGAATGTCAGATACCCCAACTGTAATACCAGCTTTTGTAGAGTACTTAAATCCTAAGTTTTTCATACGGTCAAGCATGCGAGACGTTTCTGTAATTTGGAAACGTTTGAACACTTCCGCAATGATGTTACCAAGGATCTTCTTGCTAAATGGTGCCACTTCTTCGCGACTAGCAATAATTTCTTTAATGTTCGCACCTTTTTCAACGAAATATTTCGCTGGTGTTTCTTTTTCAAGGTTTGAGTTTGTTGGCTCATTAATATAAGGGAACGACTCTGGTAAGATTTCGTTGAATATTAATTTACCAACTGTTGTTAATAGAAGCTTACTCTTTTGCTCTTCAGTAAACGTTACATTATTTACTGAGCTTGCAGCAACTGCAACACGTGTGTGCAGATGTACATATCCATTTTGATATGCAAGTATTGCTTCGTTTGCATCTTTGAAGACCATACCTTCACCGATTGCGCCTTCACGCTCAAGTGTTAAGTAGTAGTTACCTAATACCATATCCTGAGATGGAGTAACAACTGGTTTACCGTCTTTCGGGTTCAAGATGTTTTGTGCCGCTAACATAAGAAGACGAGCTTCAGCTTGTGCTTCTGATGATAAAGGTACGTGAACGGCCATTTGGTCACCGTCAAAGTCCGCGTTGTATGCAGTACATACAAGTGGGTGAAGACGGATTGCGCGACCTTCTACTAATGTAGGTTCAAACGCCTGGATACCAAGACGGTGAAGTGTTGGTGCGCGGTTTAGAAGTACCGGATGCTCTTTGATCACAGACTCTAAAACGTCCCAAACTTCAGGTTGTACACGCTCGATTTTACGTTTCGCACTCTTAATGTTGTGTGCTAATCCTTTTTCAACTAACTCTTTCATAACGAAAGGCTTGAACAGTTCAAGCGCCATTTCTTTCGGTAATCCACATTGGTACATCTTTAAGTTCGGTCCTACAACGATTACAGAACGGCCAGAGTAGTCAACACGTTTACCTAATAAGTTTTGACGGAAACGTCCTTGTTTACCTTTAAGCATGTGAGATAGTGATTTTAATGGACGGTTACCTGGTCCAGTTACCGGACGGCCACGACGACCATTATCGATTAATGCGTCTACAGCTTCTTGTAACATACGTTTTTCGTTTTGAACGATGATGCTTGGTGCACCTAAGTCCAATAGACGTTTTAAACGGTTGTTACGGTTAATTACACGACGGTATAAGTCGTTTAAGTCAGAAGTAGCAAAACGTCCACCATCTAACTGTACCATTGGGCGAAGTTCTGGTGGGATAACTGGTAGAACATCTAAGATCATCCAAGATGGTTCATTTCCAGAGTTACGGAATGCTTCTAATACTTCTAGACGTTTAATAGCACGAGTACGGCGTTGTCCTTGTGCTGTTTTTAATTCTTCTTTTAAGAAGTCTACTTCTTTATCTAAATCGATATCTTGTAGTAGTTTTTTAATCGCTTCTGCACCCATAGCAGCTTGGAATGTGCTACCATATCGGTCACGATATGCACGGTATTCTTTTTCAGAAAGTAATTGCTTCTTATCAAGTGGTGTATCTCCACTTTCTGTTACAACATAAGAAGCGAAATAAATTACTTCTTCAAGCGCGCGAGGGGACATGTCTAAGACAAGTCCCATGCGGCTCGGGATACCTTTGAAATACCAAATATGAGATACAGGAGCAGCTAATTCGATATGACCCATACGTTCACGACGAACTTTTGCACGCGTTACTTCAACGCCACATCGATCACAAACTACACCTTTATAACGTACACGTTTGTATTTTCCGCAATGACATTCCCAGTCCTTTTGTGGTCCGAAAATACGCTCACAGAACAAGCCATCTTTTTCAGGCTTTAACGTACGATAGTTAATAGTTTCTGGTTTCTTAACTTCACCGTATGACCAAGAACGAATCTTGTCAGGTGAAGCAAGTCCAATCTTCATATATTCAAAGTTATTTACATCTATCAAGGGGCCTACCTCCCTTTTAGTCTACAGGTTATCCCAATTATTCCTTAGTTGTCTCAACTTCAACATTCAATTTATCTGCTGATTGATGATCATCATCATCTTCCGTATCACGCATTTCAATTTCTGTATCGTCGCTAGACATCATTTTAACGTCCATACCTAAACTTTGAAGCTCTTTAATCAATACTTTGAATGATTCTGGAACTCCTGGTTCTGGAACATTTTCGCCTTTAACAATTGCTTCATACGTCTTAACACGTCCAACAACGTCATCAGACTTCACAGTTAAGATTTCTTGAAGAGTATAAGCAGCACCGTAAGCTTCAAGTGCCCAAACCTCCATCTCACCGAAACGCTGTCCACCGAACTGAGCTTTACCTCCAAGAGGTTGCTGCGTTACAAGTGAGTATGGTCCAGTAGAACGAGCATGAAGTTTATCGTCAACCATGTGCGCAAGTTTGATCATATACATGACACCAACAGATACACGGTTATCGAATGGTTCACCAGTACGTCCGTCATACAGGATTGTTTTCGCGTCATTTGCCATACCAGCTTCTTCAATCGTGCCCCAAACATCTTCCTCACGAGCACCATCGAATACTGGTGTTGCAATGTGAATACCAAGGTATCTTGCTGCCATACCAAGATGAAGCTCTAATACCTGACCGATATTCATACGAGATGGTACCCCTAATGGGTTTAACATGATATCGATTGGCGTACCGTCTGGTAAGTAAGGCATATCTTCTTCTGGTAAAATACGAGAGATAACACCTTTGTTACCGTGACGTCCGGCCATCTTGTCACCTTCAGAAATTTTACGTTTTTGAACGATATATGCACGTACAAGTTGATTCACGCCTGGTGGCAATTCATCGCCATCTTCACGGTTGAATACTTTTACGTCTAAGATAATACCGCCACCACCGTGTGGTACACGTAGTGATGTATCACGTACTTCACGTGCTTTTTCCCCAAAGATAGCGTGTAATAGACGTTCTTCAGCTGTTAATTCTGTTACACCTTTAGGTGTTACTTTACCAACAAGTAAGTCTCCATCTTTTACTTCAGCACCAACGCGAATGATACCGCGCTCGTCAAGGTTGCGCAATGCATCTTCCCCAACGTTTGGAATGTCACGTGTAATTTCTTCTGGTCCAAGCTTCGTATCACGGGCTTCTGACTCATATTCTTCAATATGAATAGAAGTGTACACATCATCTTTTACAAGGCGCTCACTCATAATGATCGCATCCTCGTAGTTATAACCGTCCCAAGTCATGAAGCCAACAAGCACGTTACGTCCAAGTGCTAGTTCACCTAATTCCATAGAAGGACCATCCGCAAGGATTTCACCTTTTACAACTTCATTTCCGACACTTACGATTGGACGTTGGTTGTAGCAAGTTCCTTGGTTAGAACGAATGAATTTTTGCATTTTGTAGCGATCTAAGTCGCCTTTTACTGTTTGACCGTCAACTTCTACATAACGACGTACCCAAACTTCACGTGCTTCTACGCGTTCAACAACACCAGGGTGTTTACAGATTACTGCAGCACCTGAGTCTTTTGCTGATACGTACTCCATACCTGTACCTACAATCGGAGATTCCGGATTCATTAACGGAACCGCCTGACGTTGCATGTTCGCTCCCATAAGTGCGCGGTTAGAGTCATCGTTTTCTAAGAACGGAATACAAGCTGTCGCTGCCGACACTACTTGTTTTGGAGATACATCCATGTAGTCGATGCGTTCTCTATTTGTCACAATGTTTTCACCACGGAAACGAGCTACGATATCTTCACTTAGGAATTCACCTTCATCAGATAATTTCATATTCGCTTGGGCTACAACATAGTTATCTTCTTCATCTGCCGTTAAGTAATCAACCTGCCCTGTTACTAAACCAGTTTCTGGGTCAACACGACGGTATGGTGTTTCAATGAAACCAAACTCATTTACTTTCGCGAACGAAGATAACGAGTTAATCAAACCGATGTTTGGTCCCTCTGGTGTTTCAATCGGACACATACGACCATAGTGAGAGTAATGAACGTCACGCACTTCAAAGCCTGCGCGCTCACGCGTTAAACCACCGGGTCCTAATGCAGATAGTCTTCGTTTGTGAGTTAACTCTGCTAATGGGTTTGTTTGGTCCATGAACTGAGATAACTGAGAACTTCCGAAGAACTCTTTAATAGATGCAATAACAGGACGAATATTAATTAGTGCCTGTGGTGTAATTGCATTTGTATCTTGAATCGACATTCTCTCACGAACAACACGTTCCATACGAGAAAGACCGATACGGAATTGATTTTGTAATAATTCTCCAACAGAACGCAGACGACGGTTTCCTAAGTGGTCGATATCATCTGTATCCCCTACTTTGTATAGTAGGTTGAAGAAGTAACTGATAGAAGCAAGGATATCACCTGGTGTGATGTGTTTGATATCACGAGTAATATTTGCATTACCAATTACATTAATTACGCGTTCGCCTTCTGACTCAGGAGCATAAATCTTAATAGATTGCAGCTCAACATCGCCTTCTACCACTCCACCCATTGGTTTCGCTGTTTTGAATCCAATGTTTTTCTCTAAGTAAGGTAAAATGCGATCAAGTGTACGACGATCTAAGATTGTTCCTTCTGCCGCTAAAATTTCACCAGTTTCTGGATCCACTAATGTTTCAGCTAAACGTTGATTAAACAATCTGTTTTTAATGTGTAACTTTTTGTTGATCTTATAGCGACCTACATTTGCTAAATCGTAGCGCTTTGGATCGAAGAAACGAGACACAAGTAAGCTCTTTGCATTTTCTACTGTTGGTGGTTCACCAGGGCGTAGACGCTCGTAAATTTCAAGCAATGCTTTTTCTGTGCTATCTGTGTTGTCTTTTTCTAATGTGTTGCTTAAGTATTCGTTATCACCTAAAAGCTCGGTGATTTCTTGATCAGAGCCAAACCCTAATGCGCGTAACAAAACAGTTACAGGAAGTTTACGCGTACGGTCAATACGCACATATACAACATCCTTAGCATCTGTCTCATACTCTAACCAAGCTCCGCGGTTTGGAATTACAGTAGCAGTAAAACCACGTTTTCCGTTTTTATCCACTTTGCCACTATAGTATACGCTTGGAGAGCGAACTAACTGGGAAACGATAACACGTTCTGCACCGTTAATTACGAATGTTCCAGTCTCTGTCATGAGTGGGAAATCTCCCATGAACACATCTTGTTCTTTTACTTCACCAGTTTCCTTGTTGATTAGACGCACTTTTACACGAAGTGGTGCTGCATACGTCACATCACGCTCTTTGCATTCGTCTACAGAGTATTTAGGTTCACCTAAGCTGTAGTCGATAAATTCAAGCGATAGATTTCCCGTAAAGTCTTCAATCGGAGAAATGTCTTGGAACATTTCTCGCAAACCCTCATCAAGAAACCACTGATAAGAAGAGGTTTGAATTTCGATAAGATTTGGTAACTCTAATACTTCACTAATACGGGCATAACTTCTTCGTTGGCGGTGGCGTCCGTATTGAACTAGTTGACCTGTCAACTGCTTCACCCCTCAAATCATGAGTATTATAAATGCACAAAAAAATTTGTGCAAAATCACAAATAAATACAACTACTGCTATTCGCGTAGTCTTTTCTCTTAAAGATAAATACGTTGAGTCTTTCTACCTGCTCAAAAAAGAAAAATGGCTTCTATAAGAAAACCATCATTCTGTTTCATAATCTGCTGATTTTACTATCTTTTCCAAGAGAAACAAAAATATACATCTTTCTCAACGCAGAAAATCATATATTGGCATTGTATAATGTTAACATAGCCAAAAATAACCGTCAACGTTTTTTTGATTTTATGATATAATATCCTTTTTTCTTTTCTACAACTTCAACTTCAGAAAACACTTCTTCTAGTTTCTTCAGTGCAGATGGTGCACCTTGCTTCTTTTGAATAACAATCCACAGTTCTCCACCTGGAACTAAATACTCCACAGCTTTTTCTAAAATCTCGTGCACGATGTCTTTCCCTGCACGAATTGGAGGATTAGATAGAATAGCAGCGTACTTGCCATCTACATTTTCATAGACGCTACTTTGAAAAATACGTATATTCTCGATTCTGTTATTAGCGGCGTTTTCTTTCGCAAGCCCAAGCGCTCTTTCATTCACATCCACCATGTGAACGTTACAGCCTTGAAACTCTTTCGCTAACGACAAACCAATAGGACCGTATCCGCAACCTACGTCTAATATATCACCTTTAATATCCGGCATTTGAAACGCTTCAATTAAAAGACGAGAACCAAAGTCCACCTCGTTTTTCGAAAACACCCCATGGTCAGATAAAAAAGTAAATCGAGATCCACGAAGGGTAAATTCCCACCGTTTACGATCACTTTTACTAGAAGGGTCGTTAGAAAAATAATGGTCTGCCATATGGCCACCTCTTTTCTTTACAGTTAAAAAAAAAGCTCGCATGAGAGCGAGCTTTTTTTAAAGCATCAAAAGTTAATTACTTAACTTCTACAGCAGCGCCAACTTCTTCAAGTTTAGCTTTCATTTCTTCAGCTTCCTCTTTAGAAACGCCTTCTTTGATTGCTTTTGGAGTGTTGTCAACTAATTCTTTAGCTTCTTTTAAGCCAAGACCAGTGATTTCACGTACAGCTTTGATAACTTTGATTTTTTGAGCGCCAGCACTTGCAAGTACTACGTCAAATTCAGTTTTCTCAGCAGCAGCTTCACCAGCGCCACCAGCTACAGCTACAGGAGCAGCAGCAGTTACGCCGAATTCTTCCTCGATAGCTTTTACTAAGTCGTTAAGTTCTAATACAGTCATAGATTTAACTGCTTCAATGATTTGTTCTTTAGTCATTGTAAATATCCTCCCTTAAATAGGTTTGTATTGTTTTATAGATAACAAGTAATTATCTTTTAAAAAATTAAGCGCCTTGCTCTTCCTTTTGGTCTGCAACTGCTTTAGTAGCAAGTGCAAGGTTACGGATTGGAGCTTGAAGAACGCTAAGAAGCATAGAAAGTAAGCCTTCACGTGATGGAAGAGTAGCGATAGCTTTAACCTCATCAAGTGTTACAAGTTTACCTTCGATTACACCAGCTTTAATTTCTAAAGCTTCATGTTTTGTAGCGAAGTCGTTTAATACTTTCGCAGGAGCAACTACATCCTCGTTACTGAACGCGATTGCGTTTGGTCCTGTTAAGAATTCGTTTAACTCAGCCATTTCAGCAGACTCTGCAGCACGACGAGTTAAAGAGTTTTTGTAAACTTTGAACTCAACGCCAGCTTCACGTAAGTTTTTACGTAATTCTGTTACTTCAGAAACTGTTAAACCACGGTAGTCAACAACGATTGTAGATTTACTTTCGCGAAGTTTTTCAGCGATTTCAGTTACAACTTGTTGTTTAGTTTCGATTACTTTGCTCATGTTATTACACCTCCTGTAGATTATATAGAAGATGTACCGAAAGTGCACTAAAAACCTCCATGCCCAACTTGTAGACATGGAGGCATATAGTCACAGAAAAAAAATTCCGTTTCGTATATTAACACCTAGGTAGGAAATTAAGTCTATTGACACCTACTGTCTACGGTACACTAATTAAATTCACAACATAAATGATTATATAAAAACTTCTTTATGAAGTCAACTTCCAAAATTTACGCTAATGTAGAAACGTCTACACGTACGCCAGGTCCCATTGTAGAAGCAACTGTTACGTTCTTCATGTAAGTACCTTTTGCAGCAGCTGGCTTAACTTTTTGTAAAGTGTCAGCAATTGTTCTGAAGTTTTCTACTAATTTAGCATCTTCGAAAGATACTTTACCGATTGGAACGTGGATGTTACCAGCTTTATCAACGCGGTATTCAACTTTACCAGCTTTGATTTCGTTAACAGCTTTAGTTACATCGAAAGTAACTGTTCCAGTTTTAGGGTTTGGCATTAAACCTTTTGGTCCTAATACGCGACCAAGTTTACCAACTTCACCCATCATGTCAGGAGTTGCTACTACTACATCGAAATCGAACCAACCTTGTTGGATTTTACCGATGTAATCAGCATCGCCTACGAAGTCAGCTCCAGCAGCTTCAGCTTCTTTAGCTTTTTCGCCTTTAGCGAATACTAATACACGTTGTACTTTACCAGTACCGTGTGGAAGAACAACTGCACCACGGATTTGTTGGTCAGCTTTCTTAGGGTCAACACCTAAACGGAATGCAGCTTCTACAGTTGCATCAAATTTAGCTGTGTTTGTTTTCTTTACTAATTCTACTGCTTCTGTTGCAGAGTAAGCAGCTGCACGATCAACAAGCTTCGCAGCTTCTACGTACTTTTTACCTCTTTTAGCCATTTTTATTTCCTCCTCGAATGTGGTTTTAGCGGAATAACCTCCCACGTTTACGCTTATTTTCAGGTATAACCTGAGGATGCGCGCCATCCATTTATTTAAAAACGATAATCATTTACGATAATAAAGGTTGCGAATTGGAATTCCAGACCCGCAACCTTTTTTTAAAAACAAATCGAATTAGTCTTCGATAACGATGCCCATACTGCGTGCAGTACCTTCAACCATACGCATTGCAGCTTCTACGCTAGCAGCGTTTAGGTCAGGCATTTTAGTTTCAGCGATTTCGCGTACTTTATCACGCTTAACAGTTGCCACTTTATTACGGTTTGGTTCACCAGAACCAGACTCAATACCAGCTACTTTCTTAAGAAGAACAGCAGCAGGAGGAGTTTTAGTAATGAAAGTGAATGAACGGTCCTCAAATACCGTAATTTCAACAGGGATGATAAGACCAGCTTGATCTGCTGTACGAGCGTTGAACTCTTTACAGAAGCCCATGATGTTAACACCTGCTTGTCCTAATGCTGGACCAACTGGTGGAGCTGGGTTAGCTTTACCTGCAGGAATTTGAAGCTTTACCATTTTAATTACCTTTTTAGCCACGAGACACACCTCCTTAAGTCCGTGATGTGGTCAATTGGACAGTGATTTGCCCTCCCACGTCATATTTTATCGTAGTGATAAAATCTTTCAAAAAACGTCTCCGATAACGAAGACGTACTGACTTAAAAGATATTATCACTTTTTACAATTCATTTCAAGTTTCATTTTATAATTTTTCAATTTGATGGAAGTCAAGTTCAACTGGAGTCTCGCGACCAAACATGTCCACAAGCACGCTAACCTTCTTCTTCTCCACATCAATTTCTTCAATAGCACCTGTATAATCTGCGAATGGTCCCTCATTTACACGTACTGTCTCATGAAGTTCAAAGTCGAAATCAACCACTTCGTTGTCCATTCCCATATGCTTCATAATGGTAACAACTTCCTCTTCTAATAGAGGTGATGGTTTAGAACCAGAACCAGAAGAACCAACGAACCCAGTTACACCCGGCGTGTTACGTACAACATACCAAGAGTCATCAGTCATGATTAGTTCTACTAATACGTAACCTGGGAACACTTTTCTTTTCATTAATTTTTCTTTACCGTTTTTCATTTCTACTTCTACTTCTTCCGGGACAACAACACGGAAAATTTTATCTTGCATACCCATTGATTCTACACGTTTCTCTAGGTTTGCTTTTACTTTATTTTCATATCCAGAATAAGTATGGACAACATACCAACTTTTTTCCATTCATTTAGGACGAGCGTCCTTCCCTCCCTGACGTACATTTTTTTGCGCAAATGAAAAAACCCGTTCACCGGGCTTTTACACAGTTCTTATAAATAACATTATATCATGGATAAGTGCTTCTTATTCAAGAATTAACCAAGAATTAACCGAATTAAAGAAGAAATGCCCATATCAACTACTGCGAAGAAAATCGCAAAGAAGACAACTGTAGCAATAACTGTCGCTGTTGAGCGGAGTAATTCATCTTTTTTAGGCCAACTTACTTTTTTCATTTCGCGACCTACATCGCCGAAAAAGTTCGTTAAACGCATCTACGGGACCTCCAATTTAGTATTTCAATTATTTATTTTGTTTCCTTGTGAACTGTATGCTGATTGCATGTTTTACAAAACTTCTTTATCTCAAGTCGCTCTACTGAGCTCGTATCTTTCATCGTAGAGTAGTTTCGATTTTTACACTCTTCACATGAGAGTACAACTTTTTTCCTCATTAGTTACACCAACCTTGTAACATTATGTCCCTAAAAATGTATCATACAACAAAAGACAATGTCAATGTCATGACTCTTACTCTCTTTACAAAAAGAAAACAGGTGAATTACTTTACACCTGCGATACTTGTTATGAATTTAAGGTTGTACTCTCTCTCATCTCCATATACCTTTCCAATTTCCTTTTCACACGCTGTAACGCATTATCAATAGATTTCACATGCCTGTTTAACTGTTCTGAAATCTCTTGATAGGAACGACCATCTAAGTATAGAGATAGTACCTTTCTTTCTAAATCGCTTAATAATTCAGATATTTTTGATTCTATGTCTGTATATTCTTCCTGACTTATAATCATTTCCTCAGGATCAGTTACTTTTGCTTCCGAAATAACGTCTAATAATGTTCGATCAGATTCCTCATCATAAATCGGTTTATCTAAAGAAACATATGAATTTAATGGAATATGTTTTTGCCTGGTTGCCGTTTTAATAGCGGTAATAATTTGTCGAGTGATACACAGTTCAGCAAATGCTTTGAATGAAGACAGCTTGTCCTCTTTATAATCACGAATTGCTTTAAACAATCCAATCATACCTTCTTGAACAATATCTTCTCGATCGGCACCCACCAAGAAATAAGATCTTGATTTCGCGCGAACAAAGTTCTTATATTTGTGAATCAAATATTCTAGAGCGTCAGTATTACCTTTTCGAACTAACTCAACGATTGCCTCATCCTCTAAATCACGAAATGTAACGTCGCCTACACTTACGAAGCCTGCTTCCACCTTGATCCCTCCGACCGCTATTTATTTAGCAATATTATACAGCAAAAAGATAAAGAGCGTCAATGCTTCAACGCTCTCCTCTTCTTAATTTTTCTAATTTTTCTGTAATATCTTTACTAAATATCTTTCGCATGGCGGGTTGCTTTTCTTTCGTGTCTTTTGTACGTCTTCTCACTTGTTGTTCCATCGCTTGTACTTCCAACTCGAGTTCACGTGCAGATTTCCGAAGAGCACCTTGTGCAAATATAACCCACTGCTCCGTATAATCAGAAGTCGCAACATATATTTGTGTATTTATATTTCTAAGTTCAATCGCAAGTTGCTCTATCTTTTCATCCGCAGTTTGATTCTTTCTCGTGAATATTACTTCCACACGCGATTGTTTCATCTTTTTTTCAATACCATGAACTGTATAGGCATCAAAGACTATCATTACCTTTGTGCCTGTATAACCTTGATAATCCGCCATCTTATCAATGAGTGCATCTCTTGATGATTGCAAATCTACATCCCGCAGTTTCTTCAAATCTCCCCAAGCTCCGATAATGTTGTAGCCATCAACGATCAGAATATCGTTCATTTTTTATTTACCAATTTCGTGACGTTTACGATATACCTCATACATTAACAGACTTGCGGCTACTGAAGCATTTAAGGATGTAACTTTTCCAACCATTGGTAAAGTGATCAGGAAATCACACTTTTCACCAATAATACGACTCATACCTTTTCCTTCACTTCCAATTACTAATCCAATTGGCATATTCCCATCTAAATTACGATAATCCGTTTTCCCTTTGGCATCTGTACCAGCAATCCAAAGTCCACGTTCTTTTAATTCATCAATTGTACGAGATAAATTTGTCACGCGCGCAACAGGAATGTATTCAATTGCCCCAGTCGATGCTTTTGCAACTGATGCAGTAAGTCCTACAGCTCTTCTTTTCGGAATAATAATCCCATGAGCTCCTGTTGCATCAGCAGTACGCATAATAGAACCTAGGTTATGCGGATCTTCAATTTCATCTAAGATTAAGAAGAATGGATCTTCATTACGCTTCTCTGCTACCTTAAATAAATCTTCTAACTCAGCATATTGATATGCAGCTACTTGAGCAATTACACCTTGATGATTACCCTCAACTAATTGATCTAACTTCTTCTTTGGTGCATGTTGTAAAATAATTTTATTCTCTTTCGCTAATGCCAGTACAATTTGCACCTGACCTTTGGCAGCACCTTCTGCGACCCAAATTTTATTAATATCTCTCCCTGATCGTAACGCCTCAATTACAGGGTTACGTCCGATAATATATTCACTACTCATGATGATGTGCCCCCTTCCTTTTCTTCTAAAACAGCAATTGCTTTATATACAATTTCATCTAATCTTTCACGATTATTTAACAAGTGATGATAACCAATTAGGGCTTCAAAGGCTGTACTATGTCGGTATGTTTGTACATCCGTATTCTTTGGAACAGTGCCGGAATTTGCATTACGCCCTCTTCTTAATACTGCCTCTTCTTCCTCTGTCAAAAATGCGGTCTCTAATAAATGATAAACAACTTTCGCCTGTGCTTTTGCCGAAACAAAGCTCGTCCCTAATCGATGTAATTGATTAGGGCGGACTTTTCCTTTTTGAAGGAGGTGATAGCGGATATATTGTTCATATACCGCATCACCCATATATGCTAACGCTAAGCTGTTTAATTGCTTTGCATCAATCATTCTTATCCTCTTTTCCATCTTGTACCTTGAGCGGTATCTTCTAAAATAATATTACGTTCTTTTAAATCATCTCGAATTTGATCCGATAATGCGAAATCACGATTTTTACGAGCTTCAATACGCTTTTGGATAAGTGCCTCGATTTCTTCATCAAGCAATTCTTCTTGTGCTAATTCTAATCCTAAAATATCAAATAATGTTTCAAGTTGTTTTACATATGCCTCAATCACAACTTTAGAAGTATGTTCTTCCAGTAAATATTGATTCGCGTGATTTGCTACATTATATAATTCAGTAATCGCATTAGCCGTGTTGAAATCATCATCCATCGCTTCTTCGAATGCAGCTTGGAACTTTTCCATTTCAGCTAGCCATTTCTCATTATGATCTGTTAAATCTGTACTACTTTCCATACGATGCTTCAAGTTACCGTAAGCTGTTTTAATTCTTTCTAGCCCGTTATTTGTGCTTTGTAATAACTCTTCACTAAAGTTAATTGGATGACGGTAATGCACTGACAACATAAAGAATCTAATTAACTGCGGGTCATATTGCTTAATAATATCGTGAACTAAAATGAAGTTTCCAAGCGACTTAGACATCTTCTCATTATTAATATTAATATATCCATTATGCATCCAGTAACGTGCAAATGTTTTTCCTGTTAATGCCTCTGACTGTGCAATTTCATTTTCATGATGAGGAAATGCTAAATCTTGACCACCAGCATGAATATCAATTGTATCCCCTAAGTACTTACGTGCCATCGCTGAGCATTCAATATGCCAGCCTGGACGTCCTTTACCCCAAGGGCTTTCCCAGAAGATTTCTCCCTCTTTCGCAGCTTTCCATAAAGCAAAATCAAGAGGATCTTGTTTCTTTTCTCCTACTTCAATACGCGCACCGTGACGTAAATCTGCAATTGGTTGATGCGATAATTTACCGTAGCCTTCGAATTCTTTCGTTCTAAAATACACATCGCCTTCTGATTCATACGCGTACCCTTTATTCACAAGTTCTTGAATAAATTCAATGATAATATCCATATTTTCTGTTACACGCGGATGAACCGTTGCATGTTTGCAACCTAACGCTGTTACATCTTCAAAGTAAGCTTCTACAAAGCGATCTGCAATTGTCGGCACATCTTCGCCTAATTCATTTGCCGCCTTAATTAATTTATCATCTACGTCAGTAAAGTTAGATACATACTGCACATCATACCCTTTATATTCTAAATAACGACGTACTGTATCAAATACCATAGGTGGTCTTGCATTCCCAATGTGAATGTAGTTATATACTGTAGGTCCGCACACATACATCTTTACCTTATTTTCTTCTAATGGAATAAACTCTTCCTTTTGACGTGTTAACGTATTATAAATGTGAATAGTCATTTTTATCCTTCCTTTCTACCTTTACTTCAAGTTGCTTTTTCAATTTATCAAGTTCTGCTTCCATAACTTTTAATTTATCAAAAATTGGGTCTGGAAGATCAGAATGATTTAATTCTTGACCAATCTTCACTCCATTTTGAATAACGACTCGGCCAGGTATACCTACAACTGTAGAATGCGCAGGAACTTCTTTTAATACGACAGATCCTGCTCCAATTTTAGAATTCTCTCCAACTGTAATAGAACCTAGTACTTTAGCACCTGTTGCAATTAACACATTATCTTGAATCGTAGGGTGCCTCTTTCCCTTTTCTTTACCTGTACCACCTAATGTAACTCCTTGATAAATTGTTACATTATCACCAATTTCGCACGTTTCTCCAATTACAACCCCCATTCCATGGTCGATGAAAAAACGACGACCAATAGTTGCCCCTGGATGAATCTCAATGCCAGTAAAGAAACGACTAACTTGCGAGATCCAACGTGCAATAAAGAAGAAATTCTTTTTATAAAAAGCATGTGCAATTCGATGAGCCCAAACTGCATGTAATCCAGAGTAAGTCAAAATAACTTCGAAATAACTTCGTGCCGCTGGATCCTGTTCAAAAACGACTTCAATATCTTCCCGAAGCCTCTTAAACATTGATGTTCCCTCCCCTTTATGGGCTGCTTTTTCGAGCGAACTAACTTCCTTTAACTCCCCACTTATCCCCCTAAATCTCTATACGAGGAGATAAGTTTTATACTCATATCCATTTATATGGTATAAAAAAAGACGCCTCTGTCATATTGACAGAGACGCCTTTTAAGCGCGGTTCCACTCTGTTTAGGCTAAAGAAAGCCTCAAACTCTTCCATGATAACGGTTTACACCGCTTCTGTTTACTTTGCCGCCCAAAGACGTTCCGCGAAATACTTCGCTGTTCAACAGAAGACTCGAAGGGGCATTTCAAAAATCCGCTTATAAACCACTCCCAGCCTAAAGGTGGTTCTCTCTGTAAAAAGCCTGATCTTCTACTTCTCCTTCTCGTCGCTTTTCCTTATTAGGTTTTAAGTATACTTATTATATTTCTAAACCTAGAAAATGTTAACCAATTACTTTCTGAATACGATTTAAAACTTTTTCTTTTCCAAGAAGAGCAATCGCATTAGGCAGTTCTGGACCATGTGTTTGTCCAGTAGTCGCAACACGGATTGGCATAAATAAATTTTTACCTTTATGTCCTGTTTCCTTTTGAACCGCTTTAATAGCTGCCTTAACTGCTGCTGGTTCCATTGCTTCTAGAGCTTCTACTTGACCCGCAAATGCACGAAGTACTTCTGGTACTTGCTCACCATTTAATACTTCTTGTCCTTCTTCTTCGTGATCAACGTGATCTTTAAAGAACATTTCAGAAAGCTCTACAATTTCAGCCCCAAAGCTCATTTGGTCATGATATAAAGCAATAACATCACGAACCCAAGCCTGTTCCTGTTCGCTTAAGTTTTCACCCACGCGACCTGCTTTCACTAAATGCGGTAAGCTTAGTTCAACAACCGTATCTAAATCTTGTTTTTTCATATATTGGTTGTTCATCCATTTTAGTTTTTGAGAATCAAATAATGCAGGCGATTTTGATAAACGAGCTGCATCAAACATTTTGATAAACTCATCTTGAGAGAAGATTTCTTCTTCTCCTACTGGCGACCAACCTAGTAATGCAATAAAGTTAAAGATTGCTTCCGGAAGATATCCAAGCTCTTTATATTGCTCAATAAATTGAATAATAGATTCATCACGTTTACTTAACTTTTTACGGCTTTCATTTACAATTAAAGTCATATGACCAAATTGCGGGATATCCCAACCGAAAGCTTCATAAATCATCATTTGTTTTGGCGTGTTTGAAATATGGTCATCACCACGAAGTACATGTGTAATCTCCATTAAGTGATCATCCACTGCTACCGCAAAGTTATAAGTTGGAATTCCATCTTTTTTCACGATAACAAAATCGCCAAAATCATTCGAATGGAATGCAACTTCGTCTTTTACGATATCTTTAAATGTGTAATCACGATCTGCTGGTACACGGAAACGAATACTTGGAATACGTCCCTCAGCTTCAAATTCCTTAACTTGTTCTTCAGTTAAATCACGGTGGTTACCAGCGTAACGAGGTGTCTCACCACGAGCAATTTGCCCTTCACGCTCTGCTTCTAGCTCTTCTTCTGTCATATAACATTTGTAAGCTAAACCACGCTCTAATAAATCTAGATATAATTTTTTATAAATATCTAAACGCTCTGTTTGACGATATGGTCCAAATTCACCACCAACATCAACACCTTCATCCCAGTCCATACCGAGCCATTTCAAGTATTTTAATTGGCTTTCTTCTCCACCTGCAACATTACGTTTTACATCAGTATCTTCAATACGAATAATAAACTTACCATCTTGATGACGAGCAAATAAATAATTAAATAATGCCGTACGCGCATTTCCGATATGTAAGTGTCCTGTTGGACTTGGCGCATAGCGCACTCTCACTTGCTTTTCCATAATTGGTACACCTTCCATTCTTAATGTCAACACATTCTATAATTGTACACCAAAAAAATGTGATTATCCATCTTACGAATTAAAAACCATTATTTTTTCTGTAATAAAACAACTGCTTGAGAAGCAATTCCCTCTTCCCTACCTGTAAATCCTAACTTTTCTGTTGTTGTTGCCTTTACATTGATATTATCAATAGACGTTTCTAATAGTTCACTAATACGTTTACGCATACTTTCAATATGTGGTGCCATTTTTGGTCTTTGAGCAATAATTGTACAATCTAAATTCCCTAATTCATAACCTTGTTCACGCACGAATTCCCAAACCTTTTGCAGTAATACAGCTGAATCAGCATCCTTAAACGCTGGGTCTGTATCAGGAAAATGCTTTCCAATATCGCCTGCTGCAATTGCACCTAAACATGCGTCCGCAATCGTATGTAATAATACATCCGCATCCGAATGACCAATTAATCCTTTTTCGTAAGGGATTGTAATTCCGCCAATAATTAACGGTCTTCCTTCCGCGAATTCATGTACATCAAAACCTTGTCCAATTCGAAACATTTTTATATCCTCCTCAAGCTAAACTACTGAGCTTTATGACTCTATATTATATCGCTATCCTTATAAAGAAAAGCCCGGCTTTTGCCGAGCTTTTCTTTGTTATCATACCATCACGGCTATTTCTTCTGAGCATGAAGGAAACTTTCAGCAATTAGTAAATCCTCTGGAGTCGTCACTTTAATATTATAGTAACTCCCCTCTACTACACCAACTGGCTTCCCAATACGCTCTACAAGACTTGCATCATCTGTACCAAGATAGCAACTCTGTTTTGCGCTTCTATGAGCTTCTAGTAACAAGGGAACAGAGAATCCTTGTGGTGTTTGTACAGCTTTAAGCTGAGATCTTTCTACCGTTTCAACAACAACACCCTGCTCTACCTTCTTAACGGTATCTTTCACTGATACCGCACAAATGGAAGCCCCATATTTTTCTGTTGCTGTTAATACATCTTGAATCACTTTGTTCGTTACGAACGGGCGCGCACCGTCATGCACAAGAACATACTCAACATCACTTGTATGCTGAATCGCGTTATATACACTATCTTGTCTTTCTGCTCCGCCCTGAATAAATTGTACTGGCTTTTCAACCGGATACTTCTGCATTAGCTCTTCAAAATACGGGCGTTCTTCTTCATTAATTGCCATAACAATACTTTTACACGCCTTATCTTTTTCAAAAGCACGTAATGTATGCACAATAATTGGTACTTCATTTATAAGTAAGAACAACTTATTTTTGCCGGCACCCATCCGCTTTCCTTGACCAGCTGCTGGAATAATTAATGTATACATATTAATAATCCTCTACTTATAATGCTTTTTCTAATAATTTACGTTTAGCGAAAATCATACGCCCTGCCGATGTTTGTAACACACTAGTAACAAGTACATCGAGCTGTGAACCTACAAATTCTCTACCATCTTCTACTACAATCATCGTGCCATCATCTAAATATGCAACACCTTGATTTTGTTCTTTTCCGTCTTTTACAACATAAACACTTAGCTCTTCACCTGGGAGTACAACTGGTTTAATCGCATTAGCTAAATCATTAATGTTTAACACCGTTACCCCTTGTAATTCAGACACTTTGTTTAAGTTGAAATCATTCGTTACCACAGTTCCACCAGTGATTTTCGCCAACTTTACAAGTTTGCTATCCACTTCTTGAATATCCTCAAAATCACCTTCATAAATTTCTACCGGAATCGGCATCTCTTTTTGAATACGATTTAAAATATCTAAACCTCTGCGACCACGATTACGCTTTAACGCATCGGAAGAGTCGGCAATATGCTGTAATTCTTCTAATACGAATTGTGGAATCACAATGGTTCCTTCTAAAAACTTTGTTTGACAAATATCAGCAATACGTCCATCAATAATTACACTCGTATCGAGAATCTTCCAATGAGTTGTAGATTTTTCTACCTCTCCCTCGGCCTCTTCGCTCTCACTATTGTTCTTCTTCTTACCTCCGCGTTGGGGCAATGTAAATAAACCTAATAATTCATTTCTCTTTTTAAACCCTACTTGGAATCCTAAATAACCAAGTAAAAGAGTAAAGAATACTTGTAATACCGTGCTAATAACTGGAATCGTAAATTCACGAATTGGTATCAAAATTAAATATGCAACAATAAGACCAGAAATTAACCCTAGAGTACCGAATAAAACATCCGCTACAGGTGCCTTTACAAGGGCTTCCTCAATATGCTTAATAAGTTGAACAATGTAATCTACAAGCCAAAATGTTGTTAAAAATAAAATAATTGCACCAATAATTGCACGAACATACGATCCTTCTAACCAGGGAACCGCACCGATATCCATTACATTAATAACTTTTGGGATTAAGTAAATCCCTAACGCTCCTCCGATTACTAAAAAGAAGAGCTGTACGATCCGTTTTAACATCCAACCACCTCCTACTCATTATTAACCATTGTTTCGCTAATCAAAACGCCGAATGCAAAAGCGGACGTGTTTTTTTATAAATAGTTTTATTTACCAATATACCATATCATATACCAAAAATGCTCTAGTGTCGTTATATTATAGAATCAATGTAATATTCTTAATTGTGTCTACTCATATAGAGATGCTCTTGAATTCTTTTTAGGCCTTCTCGTATTTTCTTCGCCCTGACTTCTCCAATTCCTTCCACATCATCCAATTCATTGATAGTTGCACGACAAACACCTTGCAGCGTTTTAAATCGGTTAATTAAATTTTCGATGATAAGTGGCGGAACGCGCGAAATTTTACTTGTGATTCGGTATCCTCTCGGTGTTACACTTTCTTCTAAACTCGTTTGTCCTGGGTAGCCAAGTAATTTAACTAAATCGCTATCCTCTAGAAGTTGTGTATTCGCAAGATCTTGTAACTTTTTCAAAATTTGATGATGATCTTGTGTTTTTTCTTGATAATAATCTTTAATTAATAACGCTGCCTCTGCCTCTAAATCGGCTAGTAATTCTGTAAGTTGTAAACGAATTAACCTGCCTTCTGTTCCTAACTCATGAATATAGCTCAATATTTCATTTTTAATACGCAATACCATTTCAACACTATGTAAAACATGAACCACCTCGGACATTGTAACGACCTCTTCAAATTCTAGAATGCCCAAATTCGTAATACCATCATTCCATACAGCCTTATATTTTTCTAACGTTTGAATAGCTTGATTTGCCTTTGTTAAAATAACCCCTATATCCTTTAGTGTATAACGTAAATTCCCTTGATATAGTGTAATTACATTACGTCTTTGTGAAATAGCCACAACAAGGCTACCCGTCTGTTTCGCTACACGCTCTGCCGTTCGGTGACGCATACCTGTTTCAATAGAATCAATAGATGACTCTGGAACTAGTTGTGCATTCGCGATTAAAATTTTGCTTCCAGTTTCATTTAAAATAAGTGCCCCATCCATTTTTGCTAATTCATATAAACTAGCAGGAGAGAATGCACAATTAATATGAAAACCTCCATCAACAATGCTTTTAATCTGCTCATTATATCCAAGAACAATTAATCCCCCAGTTTGTGCACGAAGTACATTATCTATCCCTTCGCGCAGTGGTGTTCCTGGGGCCACGAGCTGTAAAATATTAATCATACTTTTGACACGTTGCTTATTTTCTTCCATAGCCTAGCCTCCTAATGTCAAACGAAGCGCTTCTCCTAAATTAGATACACCCACTACCTCAATCCCATCCGGAATTGTCCACCCTCCCAAATTTTTTCTAGGAATAATAGCTCGTTGGAATCCTAATTTAGCTGCTTCTTGTACACGTTGTTCAATTCTTGATACTCTTCTTATTTCTCCAGTTAATCCTACTTCTCCTATTACTGCATCAGTGGGTGCCGTAGATTTATCTCTAAAACTTGAAGCTATACTCAAAGCTACAGCTAAATCAATTGCTGGTTCATCTAATTTCAAACCACCTGCTACTTTTAAATATGCATCTTGATTTTGCAATAATAAACCTGTTCTTTTTTCTAACACTGCCATAATAAGCGATACACGGTTATGGTCAATTCCCGTCGCCATTCTTCGAGGGTTTCCAAAACTAGTAGGGGAGATTAATGCTTGTATTTCTACTAAAACTGGTCTTGTTCCTTCCATTGAGGCAACCACTGTTGATCCTGCGACCCCAACCGGTCTTTCCTCAAGGAAAATTTCTGACGGGTTTAAGACCTCCGCAAGACCAAGTTCTTTCATTTCAAAAATACCCATTTCATTCGTAGAACCAAAACGATTCTTCACAGCTCGTAAAATACGATATGTATGATGACGGTCTCCTTCAAAGTAAAGAACTGCATCGACCATATGTTCTAACATACGCGGCCCTGCAATTGCACCTTCTTTTGTCACGTGTCCGACGATAAAAATAGGGATTCCTTTCGTTTTTGCAAGTTTCATTAATTCTGCCGTACATTCACGTACTTGTGCCACGCTTCCTGGCGCTGACGTCACCTCTGGTAAATGTATCGTTTGAATGGAATCAATAACAACAAAGGCTGGATTCATCTCTTCAATGTGTGCTGCAATTCGCTGTAAGTCAGTCTCTGCTACAACAAATAAATTACTACCCTTTACATCCAAACGATCTGCACGAAGTTTAATCTGTTTAGCTGACTCTTCACCTGATATGTATAGTACATCATATGAAGAATCTGCTAATTGCGATGAAATCTGTAATAACAACGTTGATTTTCCAATCCCAGGGTCCCCACCGATAAGTACTAAAGATCCATCTACGATTCCACCACCAAGTACACGATTAAATTCTTGAAATTTTGTTTCAATACGTGCCTCTGACTTTGTTTCTACCTCTGTAAGACGTCTTGGTTTTGTTACTTCTGTTTGAATTGCATTTGCATAATTAAGGCGTCTGGATGATACAACCGGTTCCATTTCTTCAACAAGTGTATTCCATTGACCACATCCAGGGCATTTACCCATATATTTTGGTGACTGATAACCACACTCTTGACATGTGAATTTTGTTTTCTTTTTAGCCATATCGTTTTATAGTTCACTTCACTTTCATCTATAAACATTTTATCCTTCTCGTACAAGAAAGAGGGCTATCTCGTAGCCCTCTTAGTTTGTCTATACTTATTTTACCTTTTCGGCACTATGAATGACAAATGTTTCCCCTTCTACATCAAAGATAACTTTTTGTCCCTTCTCAATAGCACCTTTTAAAAGTTCTTCCGATAGTCTGTCTTCTACGTGCTTCTGAATTGCTCTACGAAGCGGACGAGCACCATACTCTCGATCAAATCCTTTATCAGCAATAGCTGAAATCGCTCCTTCTGTTAAATGCAATTCAATTTCTTGCTCTTTCAAGCGATTTACTAGCTGATTTACCATAAGATTTACAATCTCTTGAATATGTTTTTTCTCAAGCATATGGAACACGATAATTTCATCAATACGGTTTAAGAACTCTGGACGAAATGCCTTTTTCAGTTCATCCATTACTTTGCCTTTCATATCTGAATAATCGCGGCTCTCATCTTGTACGTTAAATCCAAGGTGTTTATTACGTTTTAACGCCTCTGCACCAACGTTAGATGTCATAATAACAATTGTATTACGGAAATCAACTGTACGCCCTTTAGAATCTGTTAAGCGACCATCTTCTAATACTTGTAGTAAAATGTTAAACACATCAGGATGAGCTTTCTCTACTTCATCTAATAAGACAACTGAATATGGCTTACGGCGAACCTTTTCTGTTAATTGTCCACCTTCTTCATATCCAACATATCCTGGAGGAGATCCAACTAAACGAGAAGTAGAATGCTTCTCCATGTACTCAGACATATCGATGCGAATCATTGCATCCTCATCACCGAACATAGATTCTGCTAACGCTCTTGCTAGCTCCGTTTTACCTACGCCTGTTGGTCCTAAGAAAATGAATGAACCAATCGGACGTTTCGGATCTTTCAATCCTGCTCTAGCACGGCGAACAGCTTTCGCTACAGCTACTACCGCTTCATCTTGACCAATAACACGATCGTGAAGAATGGATTCTAAGTTTAATAACTTATCAGTCTCTGTTTGTGCAAGTTTAGAAACCGGGATACGAGTCCACGTAGAAACAACATTTGCAATATCTTCTACTGTCACTTCTGAGTTTTCTTTTCCTTGTTGCTCTTTCCATTGACGCTTCGTATCTTCTAACTTCTCGCGTAAGCGTTGTTCCATATCACGTAAGGAAGCAGCTTTTTCAAACTCTTGACTCTGTACAGCTGCATCTTTTTCTTTTCTAATTTCCTCAAGCTTCACTTCAAGCTCTTTTAGATTTGGTGGTGTTGTATAAGAGCGTAAGCGAACCTTTGAAGCAGCTTCATCAATTAAATCAATTGCTTTATCTGGTAAGAAACGATCTGTAATATAACGATCTGAAAGCTTTACAGCTGCATCGATTGCATCATCTGTAATAGACACGCGGTGATGTGCCTCATAACGATCGCGTAAACCTTTCAAAATTTGAGTTGATTCGTCTAAACTTGGCTCATCAACGTGAATTGGTTGGAAACGTCTCTCTAAAGCTGCGTCTTTCTCAATATATTTGCGATATTCATCTAACGTTGTCGCCCCAATACATTGCAATTCCCCACGAGCTAAAGATGGTTTTAAAATGTTCGATGCGTCAATAGCACCTTCCGCTCCGCCTGCACCAATTAATGTATGAAGTTCATCAATAAATAGAATGATATTTCCTGCTTGGCGGATTTCATCCATTACTTTCTTCAAACGATCTTCAAATTCACCACGATATTTCGTTCCAGCTACCACTGTACCCATATCTAGTGTCATAACACGCTTATCTCTTAAAGTTTCAGGAACTTCATTATTTACGATTTGTTGTGCTAATCCTTCTGCAATTGCTGTTTTACCTACACCAGGCTCCCCAATTAACACAGGATTGTTTTTTGTTCTACGGCTTAACACTTCAATTACACGTTGAATTTCTTTACCACGTCCAATAACAGGGTCTAAACGATTTTCACGTGCAACAACTGTTAAATCACGTGCTAAGCTATCAAGTGTTGGTGTATTTGCATTTGTTGAAGAACCACCTTGGTGACCTGAACTTGCTTCATTACTTCCAAGAAGTTGCAATACTTGTTGTCTTGCCTTATTTAGGCTAACACCTAAGTTATTTAAAACACGTGCTGCTACCCCTTCACCTTCGCGGATTAAACCAAGTAAAATATGTTCTGTTCCAACGTAAGAGTGACCTAATTTACGAGCTTCATCCATAGACAACTCAATAACCTTTTTAGCACGCGGTGTATAATGTACCGTTTGAGAAGCTTCTGTTCCGCGTCCAATTAACGCTTCTACCTCTTTTTGAACCTTCTCTGGACTTAATCCAAGAGCAATCAACGCTTTTGCTGCAATTCCTTCACCTTCGCGTACAAGCCCAAGTAAAATGTGTTCTGTTCCAATATTGTTATGCCCAATACGAATTGCTTCCTCTTGAGATAAAGCTAATACTTTCTGTGCTCTTTCTGTAAATCTTCCAAACATCATAGAAATCGCCTCCTACTTGCGCTTAGTTTTTTTCAATACGTAATCGCTCACGGATTAAGGTTGCTCTTCGATAATCTCTTTCTTCTGGTCCTAAAGGTCCTCCTGCATATTGTTGTAAAATGCCTGGTTGTGTAAGAACCATTAGCTCAGTCAAAATGTTTCTCGATATACCTTTTATATATCCTAAATCAATACCAAGTCGTAAATCTGATAAGCAATTGGCTGCTTCCGCAGATTGAATTAAACGACTGTTGGCTAGTATGCCATAAGAGCGATAAACTTTATCTTCAAGCTCAATACTTGAATTTTGTACAATTAATTCTCTAGCCATTTTTTCTTGCTGTATGATTTGTTGAATGACACTCTTTAAATCTGCAATAATATCTTCTTCGGATTTCCCTAGCGTCATTTGATTTGACACTTGAAATATATTACCTAACGCTTCGCTACCTTCACCGTATATTCCTCTTACTACTAACCCTAATTTTTGAATTACTTGTATAATACGGCTAATTCTTTTCGTTAAGACTAGTCCTGGTAAATGAATCATTACAGAAGCTCTTAATCCTGTACCAACGTTAGTAGGGCAACTCGTAATATATCCAAGAGATTCATCAAAAGCATATTCAACCTTTTCCTCAATCCAATTATCTATTTGATTAGCACTTTGAAGAGCCTCTGATAATTGTAATCCTGAAAATAAGCACTGAATTCTAATGTGGTCTTCTTCATTAAGCATAACACTAATATGTTCACTTTCTGATAATAGGCATGCTCCATATTCTGTTCCTGCAAGATTAGGACTAATTAAATGCTTTTCTACCAAAACTCTCCTTTGAAGAGGGGTTAATTCATTCATTTTTAATAGCTCAAACTCTCCAAAAGGTTCTACCGCTTTATTTATAAATTCCTTTTTAAATAATTCATGAATTTGTTTAGCTTCTTCTTCGCTTTGCATAGTAGAGAATTGATATTTTTTAAAATTACGAGCCAAACGAATTCGACTACTTAAAACAATATCAGAATCAGGGCCATCTCCCTTCATCCATGGACTAATCGCTTCATTCATAATTTTGTCCAGTGACATAGAACTATTCCCCCTCTCTATGCTCACTAAGCTGATTTTCAAGACTTCGGATTTGATCTCTTACTTCAGCAGCTTTCTCAAATTCCTCATTCTGCACGTATTGTTTCAGAATGAGTTTTAGTTCATCTAATTCTTTCTTTAAGTGGATATTTCCTTCTATACGTTCCGGAATTTTTCCACAATGATCTGTATGTCCCCCGTGAAGACGTTTTAACAATGGCTTTAAATGTTCCTTAAATGTATCGTAACAGGAAGCACACCCAAAGCGCCCCACTTTTGTAAATTGCTCAGATGTCATCTTACAATCTGGACATCTTACTATATTTTTATTCGAAAGTTCATTTTTTCCTTCTTCAAACATTGTTGATTCACCGTGTAATAACCCAGCAAATAAATCATGGAATGAAAAGTTAGACTGCGATGATTGAAAGAAAGACGTATAGCCACTTTGTTCTGCACATTGCTCACAAAGATGAACTTCCGCCTTCTTCTCGTTGACTACTTTTGTATAATGTAAAGTTGCTGGTCTTATATTACAGTTTTGACAAGTCATCACTATCCCCACCTTTACAACAGGAACGATCTATCTCATAGTACTTTTCATACATTACTAGATTGTTCGCTTTTCTTAATCCGTTAGATAAAAGTGCATGTTCTTTTTCAAAACCTCTACAATATTTAACTGCCTTATCTTAGTTATCATTCTTTTACAAAAGCTGTAATTTATTTATATTTCAGTGTTCTTAACATTGCGCATAATATTCGAGCCCTAAGTTCATCTCGAGAAGGGATATCCATTGATAACACAGAACGATCTAGTACACTTAACATAAGTTTTGCTTCACGATTCGTTATGATTCCCTCTTCTATCAAACGTATAATCATACTCTCTGCATTCCCTTGTGCAACGCTATGATCAATCATATGAAGCATTTGATCAATAATGTCTATATCATCATGCAGTTTGACTTTTATAATGCGAATGTAACCCCCTCCACCACGTTTACTTTCTACTACAAATCCTCTTTCTAACGTAAAACGGGTATTGATTACATAATTGATTTGAGATGGTACGCACTCGAATCGATCCGCAATCTCATTTCTTTTGATTTCAATCACATTATTATTGCTTAAGTCAATAACTTGCTTTAGATATTGCTCAATGATATCAGATATATTTCTCATTTATCCGCCACCTTTATTGACTTTGACTATCTTTGACTTTAATTATATACGTATTAATAAAATTTGCAACTCTTTTGCTTATTCACTATCCTAGCCACATTTCCCTGTATTTAATCAAAATTATAAAATAAAATACGAAAAAACACGAGTCAAATGACTCGTGTTTTAAGTTGCTTGGCGACGTCCTACTCTCACAGGGACAAGGTCCC
>NZ_MACI01000060.1 GCF_001884105.1 Bacillus luti
GGCTGGATCACCTCCTTTCTATGGAGAATTGATGAACGCTGTTCATCAATATAAGTTTCCGTGTTTCGTTTTGTTCAGTTTTGAGAGAACTATCTCTCATATATAAATGTATGTTCTTTGAAAACTAGATAACAGTGTAGCTCATATTTTTTAATTTTTAGTTTGGTTAAGTTAGAAAGGGCGCACGGTGGATGCCTTGACACTAGGAGTCGATGAAGGACGGGACTAACGCCGATATGCTTCGGGGAGCTGTAAGTAAGCTTTGATCCGAAGATTTCCGAATGGGGAAACCCACCATACGTAATGGTATGGTATCCTTATCTGAATACATAGGGTAAGGAAGACAGACCCAGGGAACTGAAACATCTAAGTACCTGGAGGAAGAGAAAGCAAATGCGATTTCCTGAGTAGCGGCGAGCGAAACGGAACATAGCCCAAACCAAGAGGCTTGCCTCTTGGGGTTGTAGGACATTCTATACGGAGTTACAAAGGAATGAGGTAGACGAAGCGACCTGGAAAGGTCCGTCGTAGAGGGTAACAACCCCGTAGTCGAAACTTCATTCTCTCTTGAATGTATCCTGAGTACGGCGGAACACGTGAAATTCCGTCGGAATCTGGGAGGACCATCTCCCAAGGCTAAATACTCCCTAGTGATCGATAGTGAACCAGTACCGTGAGGGAAAGGTGAAAAGCACCCCGGAAGGGGAGTGAAAGAGATCCTGAAACCGTGTGCCTACAAATAGTCAGAGCCCGTTAATGGGTGATGGCGTGCCTTTTGTAGAATGAACCGGCGAGTTACGATCCCGTGCGAGGTTAAGCTGAAGAGGCGGAGCCGCAGCGAAAGCGAGTCTGAATAGGGCGTTTAGTACGTGGTCGTAGACCCGAAACCAGGTGATCTACCCATGTCCAGGGTGAAGTTCAGGTAACACTGAATGGAGGCCCGAACCCACGCACGTTGAAAAGTGCGGGGATGAGGTGTGGGTAGCGGAGAAATTCCAATCGAACCTGGAGATAGCTGGTTCTCCCCGAAATAGCTTTAGGGCTAGCCTTAAGTTTAAGAGTCTTGGAGGTAGAGCACTGATTGGACTAGGGGTCCTCATCGGATTACCGAATTCAGTCAAACTCCGAATGCCAACGACTTATACTTAGGAGTCAGACTGCGAGTGATAAGATCCGTAGTCAAAAGGGAAACAGCCCAGACCGCCAGCTAAGGTCCCAAAGTGTGTATTAAGTGGAAAAGGATGTGGAGTTGCTTAGACAACTAGGATGTTGGCTTAGAAGCAGCCACCATTTAAAGAGTGCGTAATAGCTCACTAGTCGAGTGACTCTGCGCCGAAAATGTACCGGGGCTAAATACACCACCGAAGCTGCGGATTGATACCAATGGTATCAGTGGTAGGGGAGCGTTCTAAGGACAGTGAAGTCAGACCGTAAGGACTGGTGGAGTGCTTAGAAGTGAGAATGCCGGTATGAGTAGCGAAAGACGGGTGAGAATCCCGTCCACCGAATGCCTAAGGTTTCCTGAGGAAGGCTCGTCCGCTCAGGGTTAGTCAGGACCTAAGCCGAGGCCGACAGGCGTAGGCGATGGACAACAGGTTGATATTCCTGTACCACCTCTTTATCGTTTGAGCAATGGAGGGACGCAGAAGGATAGAAGAAGCGTGCGATTGGTTGTGCACGTCCAAGCA
>NZ_MACI01000061.1 GCF_001884105.1 Bacillus luti
GGCTGGATCACCTCCTTTCTATGGAGAATTGATGAACGCTGTTCATCAATATAAGTTTCCGTGTTTCGTTTTCGTTTAGTTTTGAGAGTTCAATTAATTATTGACTCTTAAATGAGGATATGATATAAATAAATCCTGCAATTTGTATGGGCCTATAGCTCAGCTGGTTAGAGCGCACGCCTGATAAGCGTGAGGTCGATGGTTCGAGTCCATTTAGGCCCACCATA
>NZ_MACI01000062.1 GCF_001884105.1 Bacillus luti
AAAAAAGAGTCAGCAATATGCTGACTCTTTTTTATTATGTGCAATCCTCTTTTATCATCTTATTTTCCTGAAATAAATAAAGGGATTTAGGAAAAGCTATGGTATGTATTAAAAGGAGGAGATAAAAATGACACGAGTTCGAGAATTTATGAGTACTCATATAGTACATTGTACACCGTTAGATAATGTATATGAGGCTGCTGTAAAGATGAAAGAAGAATCGGTTGGATTGATTCCTGTTGTTGAAAATGAACAAGTTGTTGGGCTTGTTACTGATCGAGATTTGGTTGTTCGAGGGATTGCAGAGAAGCATCCTGGGTCTAATAAAATTACAAATGTAATGACAACAAATATTGTTTCAGTTTCTCCAGATGATGCTATTGAAAAAGCTACAGAATTAATGGCACAATATCAAATTAGACGATTACCAGTAGTTGAGAATGGTCAATTAGTTGGAATGTTAGCACTAGGTGACTTAGCTATAAGAGAATCGGCAGATAATCAAGCTGGATTTGCTTTAGGTGAAATCTCGGAGCATACGGAATAAAGTGAATCCTTAATGAATGGGGCCTTAATGCCCACAAATAGCAAGATAAATTATGTATGAAGAGCGGATACATCATTCTAGTATATATAGATTAAACTAATATGCTAGAGTGACGTATCTAGGGCATTATATAATAGGTATACAGTTAATATTTTCGACAGTTTTTTAAAATTTTTCATTCCTAATTTTTAATAAGAGAAAAAATGATATACTGATAGATATAAGGGTTATGATAGATTTTGAATATAACAATATTAATTGGTAATGATGTAATAATGAATTAATATTTCCTATGTAGATAAAGTGAAACTTTAATCATTGTGGGGGCTATTCCAAAATGATTATGAGTTGAACCAATCGGGCTTTTACGGGCATTTATCTCCCAACTAAATTCATAGCATTCGCTGAATTTTGAGGTGGGAGTCTTACTTGTTCGCAAATAGCGGGATAAAAAGGGAAGGGGAATTATATGAAGGCTGTACAAGGCGATCCAAATTGGAATTTGGTTACAGATACATATATAGAACCAAATAATTTCGCTGAATTATTTTCTTTGCTTGTACCTTGTCACCCAAAAGGTGAAGGGAACGAGCGGACTATATTAGCGTGGAAAGAAAAAGAATTTTATAAAGAAGAAAATTTAGCGGCATTTATCGTATATGGAATAAATAAAGTGAAAAATTTACCGCAGTTTCATAAAGATGAAATTCCAACTTTAGTACGTATTCTTCGTTTATGCCAAGAGATTGGTTGGTATGAAGAGGCAAATACTTTTATGATAACTCAAGGGCTAGCTGAATTTGTCCAAACTTCATTGGAATATGAAACATGGGATCTTTTGACGCAAGCGGTTGCTTTAAACTATTTAATTATTAAATACCGTATTGGTGAATTAACAGATAGGGATGTAGAAATTTGGGATAGAGTTAAATTTAATGAGGAATGTATAAAAGATTGTAAGCATTTATTATCTCATAAAGAAGTATTGGAATTTACATTCTTTTATATGTGTAAAAGAGCGAAGTTACTGTCAAAAGAGCAATTAAATAGTGATATGATGAGTCTAGCGATGTATTGTAATACTTTTGTTTATGATTTATATACACATGACTTATTACGAAAATATCGTAAGTGTACAGACTTCTTATCATATTATGGACCGAGTCAAGCGGTGTTAGCCTGTCAACGAGCTGTACTTGCTCAAATTTCCGATCGATTAGACCCATTAAAGACAACGCATGTAGATGATTATTTATATGTGATGAAAGAAATGATGGAGCATATGACGATAGGGGTAATGGACCGATATGGTCATTTTATCGGAAAGCTACTATCATATGTACCATTTTTTGAAATGATTCAAGTTCCGCAGCATGCATATTACTGTGAAGAATTACTGTATATTTGTAAGGGCATTGAATATAAGGAAGAGATATTACGCAATTATATATTTATACAATTACATGATTGTTTACCATCATTCTTTAAACTATTTCTTAAAAATAAGCGTTATGCAACTATTCATGATATTTTATTCTATTGGTGCGACGATGAACAAAGAATGAGCTTAGAGAAAAAATATAATCTGAGTTTTATTTATGAAAAATATGCTTGTGGATAAACAGTACTGTTTATATGAAAAATTAATATAAATTAAAAAGGATCTCAAGTTTATGTGAGATCCTTTTTTTGTTAGTAAAACAAGGAGAAAGTAATTAAGATGAGAAATAACATTCCATAAAGGAGAAGTTGTGCAGTATAACTTCCTTGTATACCGAAAAAAGTATTCATCTTTTCATATAAATTCAATATATATTTCATTGGAGTATCTTTGAAAGATTGGTACACAGTGTCTCCTCTTTCTAAGCTTCTTGTTCATGTTTTTTATTATTAGGGACATTCACGTATCTAGCTATGAATAATAAAATAGCCATAAAAAATACAGGAAATACGGTAGATAAATACAAACCGTTACTAATTACATTTGTTATAAGGGCACTTAATAGAAAAAGAGCGTTATAAATGTGTGCAATTTTTTGTTTTAGTTGCACTTGGAATGATTCCATCATAATTTCTAAAGTAACAAAAGCAATGATAATAGATAAAAATACAGTGTTTGTATTATAAATGATTAAACAACAGATTAAGCCTAAAAAGGCCAAGTATTCAATTAAGAGAGGTATATTGCGTGGCATACAATTTACCTAACTAAATATGGCAGTGGATTGACTGCATTTGTTTTTTCAAAATTCCATTCTCCATTGTGTAACTCAAAGTGGAGATGTTGTCCGTATGAATGCCCTGTATTTCCCATATGACCTAATAGTTGTCCAGTTTGTACTTGATCACCGGCTTGTACAGTGCGATCTTTCATATGAGCATAAACTGTTGTATATAATTTCCCATTAATTTGATGGGCGATGAACACGACATTACCATAACTAGCCGAATAATAAGACTTCACAACTTTACCTGCAGCGGCAGCTTGAATGGATACGTTCCCTTGAGCTGCAATATCTATACCATAATGCATTTGTTCCCAGCGCATATCAAAGGTTGAGCTAACTCTTCCTTGAGCAGGGAATTTGAAAGCTGCTGGAATGGATGAAGGTTGAGCGGTTTTAGCTTGTGATTGCGGTTGGTTTTGTACTACATAGTGTTTTGCCACATATCCGTACCCTGTACCAAAACGAATTTTATACCAAGTTCCTACAGTTTCTACTACTTGCACTTGTGTACCATTTTGTAATGAACCAAGTAGAGAACTACTTGTACTAGCATTACTACGTACATTGAGTTTTGGTGTTGCAACTGTGTACTTCGTATTATTTTGAACTGTAATTCCTTTTACTAAAGGTTGTGAGCCATTAGATATGAATGCTTTTTGTACATAACCTGTTTGACCATTATGTAAAATCTTATACCATTCACCTTGTTCTTCTTGAATGGTAACGAACTTCCCATTCGGTAATACATCTAAAATTGAAGATTCTAGATTAGGTTCAGAGCGAACGTTTAATGCATTAGCATTGACGATGTATTGATTATTAGATTGAAGTTTGTTTTTTAGTAGAATAGTATCTTTTTGCACGTAACCTACTTTATTATTAACAGATACTTTATACCAATCATTCGTTTTTTCAAGTATGTTCACTTTCGTATTAAAGCGGATTTTATCAATAGATACGCTATTTATATTGTTTTCTTTATGTAAAGTTGCTTGATCCACTTTGACATATCCAGTTTTAACATTAGATAATTGTTCAGCATTTGCTTTTTGTACATTTGTTTCTCCCATAGAAGGTAGTAAAGAAGCAATTGCGACAGTAGTTGCTGTTAGAGCAGTAGCTTTCATATTCATATAATAGAGACCTCCTCTAGTTGTATAGTTGTAATTTTATTATAGTATAAAGATATAATATAGTGGGTTTATTCACATAAATGTAATATGAAATCAATATAAAAATAAATTTTTTGAGAATAATTATTTCTTTTTATCCAATTAATTAGGATATTGATTTTGAAAATAAAATATAAGTGTTGTATAGCTTTGTTATTTTGTTGACAATTAAGAAAATTAAAACAGTTGATGATGTCTTATGACGATGTTATACTGACAGTGATAATTTTATAGTTTGCTAGGAGAGCTGGTGTTGCCAGCTGAGAGTGGGCCGTAAGCCTTTGATCCTTTTCATTACCTGATCTAGATTATGCTAGCGTAGGGAAGCAATTCGGACAATAACTATGAGTCCCCGTTTCTTTGCGTATAGAAACGGGGCTTTTTTATTTGAAAATTTCATATTGAACCACTAGGGGTGCTTGATGTGCTGAGAGAGGAATAATCCTTAACCCTTACAGACCTGATCTAGGTAATACTAGCGAAGGGAAGTGGAACATCGAATAAATGTATAATTTTATTTGCTGTAACCACTTCTTATATAGAGAAGTGGTTTTTTATTTAAATACACATATTGAAAGGGGAAATAGTAATGAAATTTTGCGATAGATTATTAGAAACTGTGCAACCTGTTTGGGAGAAAAGTCATAATCATCCGTTTGTAGTAGGTATGGGGAATGGTACGCTAGAAAAAGATAAATTCCAATATTATATTATACAAGATTATTTGTATCTGCTAGATTATGCAAAGCTATATGCGATTGGTGTTGTAAAAGCAACGAATCCACAAATAATGGGAAAGTTTGCTGAACAAATTGATGGAATATTAAATGGAGAAATGACGATTCATAAACAATATGCAAAAAGACTGGGTATTTCTGTAGAAGAAATGGAATCTGCAAAACCATCAGCTAAAAATTTAGCTTATACAAACTATATGATGTCAGTATCTCAAAATGGAACACTGGCAGAATTAATAGCAGCACTTCTTCCGTGTATGTGGAGTTACTGGGAGATTGGAAAGCGTTTAAATGATATTCCTGGAGCGAGAGATCATGAGTTCTTTGGTGAGTGGATTCAAGGATATAGTTCTGAAGAATACGGTAATCTTTGTATTTGGTTAATAGATTTATTAAATGAAATGGTAGCTGGGAAGTCAGAGAAAGAACTAGACCGATTAGAGGAGATTTTCTTATATTCCAGTCGATTTGAATATTTATTCTGGGATATGTCCTATCGTAAGGAGATGTGGGGATTTGAGGAGCAAGAACATACTACAGTTTCATAATGTTTCTTTTCATTATGATGAGAAACCGATCATCAATGAATTAAATGCTTCTATACAAGAGAAAGAATTTGTAAGTATTATCGGACCAAGTGGTTGCGGGAAAAGCACTTTATTTCGCCTTATTACAGGCTTAGAAGAAGCAAGTGCTGGACAAATAGAGCTGACAGAAACAAAGAGTCACCCTGTAGGATATATGCCTCAAAAAGATATGCTTTTGCCGTGGAGAACAATTATTGAAAATGCTGCCCTGCCACTAGAGTGCCAAGGTGTACCGAAGAAAGAAGCGCAAGTGAAGGCAAAGGAACTGTTACATAAATTCGGTTTACAAGGATATGAGGAAAAATACCCGAAAGATTTATCTGGCGGTATGAGGCAGCGCGTATCTTTTATCCGAACTTTATTAACAGGCGGGGAAATATTATTACTAGATGAACCGTTTAGTGCATTAGATGCCTTAACGAAGGCATCATTGCAAGAATGGTTGTTTGAACAATGGAAAGAGTGGGAAAAAACAATTTTATTCATCACTCATGATGTTGAAGAAGCGCTATTCCTTTCGAATCGAATTTTAGTAGTGGAGGAGCAGCCGATAATGACATTGACTGAGCGGATTGTGCCACTTGATCATAATCGAACACGAAAGGATTTATATAAACCGGACGTGTTAGCGCTGAAAGAGGAGCTTCTTAGTATGTTACAAAGGCAGGTACTTGTATGATAAGCCGATTGAAAGAATTAGTTCCTGCCATTACTCTTTCTAGTATTTTACTCGTTATGTGGGAAATAGGAGCAAGAATTGTAGATGAGATGTACATTTTACCGTCACCGTCTGCAATTGTAATAAAGATATGGAAACTAAAAGACATATTATTTACGGTTCATTTACCGGCAACGTTATACGTCGTTTTAATAGGTGTTGTTATTTCTATCGTACTAGGTGTGGGGCTCGCAATGTTAATGAATGCGAGTACATGGATGGAAAGAGCATTTTATCCATTATTAGTTGCCTCACAAACGATTCCGATTACTGCGCTTGCTCCGCTCTTCGTTTTATGGTTTGGATACACAATCTGGAGTAAGGTCGTTGTTACAGTTTTAATTACGTTTTTCCCGATTGCGGTCAATACGTACGATGGACTGCGTAGTACGAAAAAAGAATGGGAGGAGCTCTTAGTTACATATGGAGCAACGAAAAAAGATGTTTTTCTTAAGTTAAAGTTGCCGTCTGCTCTTCCTTATTTTTTCTCAGCTTTAAAAATTGCAGTTCCGCTTAGTGTCATTGGGGCAGCAATTGGAGAATGGCTTGGTGCACAAGCTGGGCTTGGATATTTCAGTAAGAGAATGATGACGCAGTTAGACGGGGCTGGTGTATTCGCACCCATTGTATTGTTATCATTATTAGCTATTTTCTTCGTCATACTTATTTCCATATTAGAAAAGAAATTCATTAGTTGGAGGAAGCATTCATGAAATTATTAAAACGCATCTTTGTGTTCACATTATTAGTTGCAATGATTGCAGGATGTTCGAGTAATTCAGCATCCGATAAAAGTAAAAAAGAAAAAGAAATAACGGTCATGCTTGATTGGTATCCAAATGCGGTGCATAGCTTTATTTATGCAGCAATTGAAAAAGGATACTTTAAAGAAGAAGGAGTAAAGGTAAATATTAAATTCCCTTCTAATCCGACTGATCCATTAACGTTAGCGGCAGCAGGGAAAGTGACAGTTGGCCTGTATTATCAGCCAGATGTTGTTATGGCAAGAGCAAATGAACAAATTCCAGTGAAGTCAATTGGGGCTGTCGTACGTTCCCCATTAAATCATGTCGTATCGCTGAAATCAGCAGGTATTCAATCACCGAAAGATTTAGAAGGTAAAACAGTAGGTTACTCTGGAACGCCTTTAAGTGAAGCGTATTTAAAAACGATGATAAAAGAAGATGGTGGTAATCCAGATACAGTGAAAGTAGTTGATGTTGGATTTGATTTAGTGCCAGCGTTAATTACGAAAAAAGTAGATGCTGTAACAGGAGCATACATTAACCATGAAGTACCTGTTATGCGTCATGAAGGTCATGAACCAGCGTACTTTAATCCAGCTGATTACGGCGTACCGAATTATCATGAGCTTGTGTTTGTAACAGGTGATAAAACGTTGAAAAAAGATAAAGAAGCGCTGCAAGCCTTTTTACGTGGGGCGAAAAAAGGGTATGACTTTATGAAGAAAAACCCTGATGAAGCATTAAATATTTTATTAGATCATCAAGAAAAAGAAAACTTCCCGCTTGTGCCAGAAGTTGAAAAAGAAAGTATGAAAATTTTATTAGAGAAGATGGAAACGAAAGATGAGCCATTCTTATCAGATTCAAAAGAGTCTTGGGAGAAACAAAATAAATGGCTGAAAGACAAAGGAATGACGAAGGAAATTGTTCCAGCCGATGAGCTATTCGAAAATATTTTAAAGTAGGCGAATGAATATGAAAAATGAGCTCCACGTAATCTCAAATGGCCATATGCCATTCGAAGAGTTAGTGAATGTAGCGATGCAAATTGAGAGTGAGATTGATTATTTGCATATTCGTGAGCGTGAGAAAAGTACGAAGGAATTATATGAAGGGGTGGAAAGCCTTTTAAAAAAAGGCTTTCCGGCATCTAAACTTGTTATAAATGACCGAATTGATATTGCTATTTTATTAAATATACCGCGTGTGCAGCTAGGATATCGAAGCACGGATGTAAGGTCAGTGAAAGAAAAGTTTTCGTATTTGCATGTTGGTTATTCCGTACATTCTTTAGAAGAAGCGATAGAGGCTTTTAAGAATGGTGCTGATTCGCTCGTTTATGGTCATGTATTCCCAACAGAGTGTAAAAAAGGTGTGCCAGCGAGAGGGTTAGAGGAAATTTCTGGCATTGCAAAGAGCTTATCGATCCCGATTATAGCTATTGGAGGAATTACTCCTGAAAATACAAGGGATGTTCTTGCAAGTGAAATAAGTGGAATTGCTGTTATGTCTGGAATTGTAAGTGATAGTAACCCGTATAGCAGAGCGAAATCTTATAAGGAATCAATAAGAAAGTGGGCGGGGAAACATGTGTGAGAAGTATGATGTAGCAATTATTGGCGGTGGTGTAATTGGTAGTTCAGTTGCACATTTTCTAGCAGAAAGAGGACATAAAGTAGCAATTATAGAGAAGCAGAGGATTGCATCGGAAGCTTCGAAAGCTGCTGCTGGCTTGCTCGGTGTTCAGGCAGAATGGGATGCGTATGATCCGCTATTTGAACTTGCTAGAGAAAGCCGTGCTATATTCCCACAACTTGCAACAGCTTTACGTGAAAAGACGGGTATTGATATTGGATATGAGGAAAAAGGAATATATCGCATTGCCCAAAATGAAGGTGAGAAGGAAAGAATTCTTCACATTATGGATTGGCAGCAGAAAACAGGTGAGGATTCCTATTTTCTAACAGGAGACCATTTACGAGAAAAAGAGCCATTTCTATCCGAATCAATTATCGGAGCGGTATATTATCCGAAAGATGGTCACGTTATTGCACCAGAGCTTACGAAAGCATTCGCACAGTCTGCAGCCATTTCCGGTGCTGATATATATGAACAGGCAGAGGTATTTGATATTCGTATTGAAAATAATAAAGTGACTGGAATTGTTACAAGCGAAGGTATTATCACGTGCGAGAAAGTCGTTATTGCAGGAGGTTCATGGAGCACGAAGCTACTAGGACATTTTCATCACGATTGGGGTACATATCCAGTTAAAGGAGAAGTGGTTGCAGTCAGAAGCAGGAAGCCACTATTGAAAGCTCCTATTTTCCAAGAAAGATTTTATATCGCACCGAAACGTGGTGGTCGTTATGTAATAGGGGCAACGATGCATCCTCATACGTTCAATAAAACTGTGCAGCCAGAAAGTATTACTTCTATATTAGAGCGTGCTTATACAATATTGCCGGCTTTAAGAGAGGCAGAGTGGGAAAGTACATGGGCTGGATTAAGGCCACAATCGAATCATGAAGCTCCTTATATGGGAGAGCATGAAGAAATAAAAGGTTTATATGCTTGTACTGGGCATTATCGAAACGGTATTTTATTAAGCCCTGTTTCTGGTCAGTATATGACTGATTTAATAGAAGGAAAGCAGGAGAATTACTTGCTAGATTCATTGCTTTCTAAAACGGTTTAGAAAGGGGATGGAAGTTTGAATTTAAAAATTAATGGTAACCAAATGGAAGTGCCAGCGAGTGTGAAAACAGTAGCTGAGCTACTTACACATTTAGAGTTAGATAACAGAATTGTTGTAGTAGAGCGTAATAAAGATATTTTACAAAAAGATGATCATACAGATACATCTGTTTTTGATGGAGACCAAATTGAGATTGTAACTTTCGTAGGAGGCGGTTGATTATGTTAAACATTGGACCATTTTCATTTCAGTCTAGACTTTTATTAGGAACAGGTAAATTCCCTGATTTTGATGTACAGCAAAAAGCAATTGATGTATCTGAGGCTGAGGTTTTAACGTTCGCAGTACGTCGTATGGATATATTTGATGCGAAGCAACCAAATTTATTAGAGAAACTTGATGTGAAAAAATATACGTTATTACCGAATACAGCAGGAGCAAAAAATGCTGAAGAAGCTGTTCGAATTGCAAAATTAGCAAAAGCTTCAGGACTTTGTGACATGATAAAAGTAGAAGTTATTGGTGATGATAGAACGTTACTACCTGATCCGGTAGAAACATTGAGAGCATCTGAAATGTTACTAGAAGAAGGGTTTATCGTACTTCCGTACACATCTGATGACGTTGTACTAGCACGTAAATTACAAGAATTAGGTGTGCATGCAATTATGCCAGGAGCATCACCAATTGGCTCAGGTCTTGGTATTGTAAATCCGTTAAATTTAAGTTTCATTATTGAACAAGCGACGGTACCAGTTATCGTTGATGCTGGTATCGGTAGCCCAGCTGATGCGGCATTTGCGATGGAATTAGGAGCAGATGGTGTGTTATTAAATACAGCGGTGTCTGGTGCGAAAGACCCTATTAAAATGGCACAGGCAATGAAATTAAGTATTGAAGCAGGACGTTTAGGATTTGAAGCAGGTCGTATTGCTCGCAAACGTTGTGCAACTGCAAGTAGTCCTTTAGAAGGAATGAGCGTAGTTGAATAATCGATATTCTCGCCAAGAACTATTTTCTCCAATTGGAGAAGAAGGACAACAAAAAATAAGAGAAAAGCATGTACTCATTATTGGTGCGGGTGCACTAGGTAGTGCAAATGCAGAAATGTTTGTAAGAGCAGGCGTTGGCACAGTAACGATTGTTGACCGGGATTATGTCGATTGGAGTAATTTACAAAGGCAGCAATTGTATGCGGAGAGTGATGTAGAAAATAACCTTCCAAAGGCTGTAGCGGCAAAGAAACGTCTAGAAGAGATTAATAGTGAAGTAAGAGTAGAAGCTCTCGTTCAAGATGTAACAGCTGAAGAGCTAGAAGAACTCGTTATAAACGTTGATGTAATAATTGATGCGACTGATAATTTTGAAACACGTTTTATTGTGAATGATATAGCGCAAAAATATTCTATTCCATGGATTTACGGGGCATGTGTAGGGAGTTACGGCCTTTCTTACACCATTCTTCCTAGTAAAACGCCATGTTTATCTTGTTTATTACAATCGATTCCGCTTGGCGGAGCGACATGTGATACAGCGGGCATTATATCGCCTGCTGTATCTCTTGTCGTTTCTCATCAAGTAACGGAAGCTCTGAAACTGTTAGTAGAAGACTATGAATCGCTTCGAGATGGACTTGTGTCGTTTGATGTATGGAAAAATGAATATTCATGTATGAATGTGCAAAAGCTCCGTAAGCATAATTGTCCTTCGTGCGGAGAAAATGCATTATATCCTTATTTAAATAAAGAAAACACATCGAAAACAGCAGTTTTATGCGGGAGAAATACAGTTCAAATTAGACCACCTTATAAAGAGGATATGGATTTTGAACGATACAAAGAGCTGCTGAATGATCGTGTGAAGGATTTAAATGTAAATCCATATTTATTATCATTTTCTGTGGAAGAGAAGAGATTAGTTGCTTTTAAAGATGGTCGTGTACTTGTACATGGAACGAAAGATATAAGCGAAGCAAAAACAATTTATCATCGCTATTTTGGATAGAAAAGGATGAGTGGGATGAAAGTAAATAAAGCTTTAACAATTGCAGGATCTGATAGTGGCGGCGGTGCCGGTATTCAAGCAGATTTAAAAACATTCCAAGAGCTTGGTGTGTACGGGATGACGGCTATTACGGCAATTACTGCTCAAAATACGCTTGGCGTGCAAGGGGTATATCCTGTTCCGTTAGAAGGTATTACGGAACAGCTGAATTCAATTGGTACGGATTTAACACCAGATGCTGTGAAACTAGGAATGTTGTTTAGTAGTGAAATTATTCAAATTGTGGCAGAACAGATTAAGAAATTTGGTTGGAATAATATTGTGCTGGATCCTGTTATGATTGCTAAGGGCGGTGCGTCATTATTACAGCAAGAAGCAGTACAAGCATTAAAAGAATATTTATTACCAGTAGCAACTGTTATAACGCCGAATGTTCCTGAAGCAGAAGTGTTAACTGGGATGGAGATTCATAATATTGAAGATAGTAAGGAAGCTGCGAAGGTATTGCACGAATTAGGTGCTAAATACGTGCTTATGAAGGGCGGACACGCAGAGTATCAAGGGAATGAAGTAATTGATTTACTCTTTGATGGAGAAGAGTTTATTGAATTTAGAAGTGAACGAATTCCTTCGAAACAAACGCACGGAAGTGGCTGTACATTCGCGTCTGCAGTTACAGCTGGACTTGCGAAAGGATACTCGATGGAAGAGGCAGTTCAAGAAGCAAAACGATTTATTAGTATAGCAATTGAAAATCCGTTGAATATCGGTAGTGGTCATGGACCGACGAATCATTTTGCGTATAAGTTGAATAAAACAGAAGCGTAGACAGAAAAAAAGTCAGTTTTATAACTGGCTTTTTTTCTGTTTACTTTTTCCAAATACAGGAGTAATATATCAGCCAGAATATATTTTTTGTAATACGCTGAGTCCAATTATATGGAGCGGAGGAACCAATTTGTGCAGTGTCACTTGGGGTGAATCTTTCAATTTTGAAAGTAGGGCTACTCTCAAAGTCCGAATCCGACAGCTAACTTCGTAAGCGTCTTGAGAGAGGACGGTGCCATGATGGATACATCACTTCATCGATCTGATTAGTATAGGGGAATATCAATCTATGCTTGAGTTCTTTTATGCTAAGGAGGATGAGGTACATGGAACTAACACTTATTTGTGTTGGAGAAGAAAGCAAGGTAAATAGTTTAATAGATTTAGTAGCCTTTCAACATGAGTTAATTATTTTTACAGCAAATGAAGAGATAGCGGCTGAAGTGAGGAATTGTGGGTTTGACTGGACGTATAGTTGTAGTAAAGAGCAGGATTTTACTAGTATTTGTGAGTGTATTAAGAAGGTGATTTTACTAGGGGATGAGCTTCCAATCATTAGTTTCTTTACAGAACACATTCGCTTTTCTTTTCAAGCACCTATTACTGTTGTTACAAGGAATAAACGATATCCAGCGAGGCTCTATGAAGCAATTGGAGCTACATTTGTCGTGTTTACGAATTGTGATAATATTGCTTTTTTATTTTTTGAATAGGGTGGGGGAAAAGAAGATGAAGGTGTTGTTACTAGGAGATATAGCGAATCGTTGGGCAGTATCGGTAGATCGAGTTCAAGAATTGGTGGTGCTCGATCCTATTTTTCCAAGGCCATATATCATATTGCCATCGAAAGATGCTTTATATTTAAAAACAGATGTTATCGAATATGAGCAGCTCCATTCAGAATTGTCACAAGTTTATATTCGCGGGAGAAATTTGCGTACATTTTTACGAGGAGACTAAAAGTTGAATGAAAAAAGAGCGAATGCTAAGTGCAACAAGCTATGCACTTCATGTTATTCGCTCTTTTTATTTCGTATTTAAAAGATCATTTCTGTGAAAAATAAAGAAAAGGCGAGAAAATAGATGAAAGAATATTAATAATACTCAATGTAAGCGTTTAAATAGATAAATATTTTCTTATTTTCAGTAATTTAGCTCTTTACAAGTAAAAAATAGAGGAGTATATTTACTCTCATAAATCATTCGTAAAATTTCCAAAAAAACCTAAAATCGCTGAGTTCCAGAAATGGAGCGGGGGAACCAATTTTGTGCATCGTCACTTGGGGTGAATCTTTCAGTTTTGAAAGTAGGGCTACTCTTTAGGCCCGAATCCGACAGCTAACCTCGTAAGCGTTTAGAGAGGAGGTTTACTTTTTGTTGTTCAATTTTTTGAACACTGAGTAGAGCTCAGTGTTCTTTTTTAATATTTTAATGGAAAATTTTAACAAAAGAAGTGAGGGATAGTTATGTTAGATGTTGTAATGATCGGGATTTTTGTTGTGTTAGTTGCATCGATGGCAAGTCTTGCGAGTTGGTCAGATAAAGTTGTGAAAGAAGGTAAGCAATCATGATGATTGCCTTATCGGTTATTGTTGCAGCAATTACGGTGTACTTAGTGTATGCATTATTAAATCCGGAAAAGTTTTAATTAGGGGGAGTCATTCATTATGATCTGGGTTGCAGTCGTTATTACAATGCTATTGTTTATTCTTGTGGCAAAGCCAACGGGAATTTATTTAGAGAAAGCCTTTCAAGGTAGTAAAAAGCTAGATAAAGTATTCGGGCCTTTTGAAAAACTTATTTTTAAAATTACGGGTGTAAAAGAATACAATCAAACGTGGAAACAGTACGCACTATCATTAGTTTTATTAAATGGATTTATGATTGTTGTCGTGTATTTCATTTTCAGACTACAAGGAGTATTGCCATTAAATCCAGCACACATTGAAGGAATGGAGCCTACGCTTGCTTTTAATACAGCAATTAGTTTTATGGCTGATACAAACTTACAGCATTATAGCGGTGAAAATGGTTTATCTTATTTATCACAATTAATTGGAATTACATTTTTAATGTTTGCAGCACCAGCAACGACGTTAGCACTCGTTATGGCATTTATAAGAGGACTTGCTGGAAAAGAACTCGGTAACTTTTTCGTTGATTTTACGAGAGCACTAACGAGAGTATTTCTTCCTATCGCATTTATTGCGGCACTAGTCTTTGTCGCACTTGGTGTACCACAAACGTTAGACGGGGCAGTTACAGCACAAACAATTGATGGGGCAAAGCAAAGTATATTACGCGGACCTGTTGCATCATTTGTTTCAATTAAGGAACTTGGGAATAACGGTGGTGGATTTTTCGGAGCAAACTCTACACATCCTTTTGAAAACCCAGGACAAATGAGTAATATTTTGCAAATGATGCTTATGATGTTATTGCCAACAGCACTTCCATTTACGTACGGACGAATGGTAGGAAATAAAAAGCAAGGGCGCATCCTTTTTGTTTCACTATTCATGGTGTTTCTACTAGGATTTATAACGATTACGACATCTGAACTAAACGGGAATCCGGCATTAAATGGAATGGGTATTGAACATGTACAAGGAAGTACAGAAGGAAAAGAAGTAAGGTTCGGAACTGTATTCTCTTCTCTTTATGCGACTGTAACGACAGCTGCTGAAACAGGGGCTGTTAATACGATGCACGATACGTTAACACCAATTGGCGGGTTAGTTCCACTTGTAAATATGATGTTAAATACAGTGTACGGCGGCGTTGGAGCAGGTTTTGTGAACATTATTATGTATGCGATTATCGCAGTGTTTATATCTGGGTTAATGGTTGGACGGACACCAGAGTTTTTAGGTAAGAAAATTGAGGGTAAGGAAATGAAATTAGTTGCGGTAACAATTTTATTTCATCCATTGCTCATTTTAGGATTTTCAGCATTAGCTCTTTCAACAAGTTTAGGGACGGATGCTATTTCTCATTCCGGTTTCCACGGTTTGACGCAAGTGGTATATGAATATACATCGTCAGCTGCGAATAACGGATCTGGATTTGAAGGATTAGCGGATAATACACCGTTTTGGAATATTACAACTGGTTTAGTTATGTTTTTAGGCCGCTATTTCAGTTTAATTACGATGCTAGCTGTTGCAGCTTCATTGAAAGAAAAGACGGTTGTACCAGAAACAGTCGGAACGTTCCGTACGGATAATAGTTTATTTGGCGGCATTTTCATCGGAACAATTGTAATTGTCGGTGCATTAACATTCTTCCCGATGTTAGTACTCGGTCCAATTGCAGAATTTCTTACATTGAAGTAATGGAGGGTAAATGATGAGACCGGTAGTAGTAAAAGAAAAAAGAGTAAATGAGTCACAAATACATGCTGTAGAAGATGAAGTTAGACAAGCGAAAACGATGGATCGTGATATCGTGACACATGCGATGAAACAATCCTTTGCGAAATTGAGTCCGAAAGTCATGATTAAGAATCCGATTATGTTCGTTGTGGAGATTGGATTTATCATTACGTTCATTTTATCGTTTCTTCCAAGTCGTTCTAGTAGTGTACCAGGATGGTTTAATATAACTGTTTCTCTTATTCTATTATTTACAGTTTTATTTGCTAACTTTGCAGAAGCATTAGCGGAAGGACGGGGGAAAGCGCAAGCCGATTCTTTAAAACAGTCGAAGAAAGATGTGTTTGCAAATGTTGTAAAAGAAAATGGAGACATTGTTCAAGTTTCAGCAACGGATCTGAGAAAAGGTGATGTTGTTATTGTAAAACAAGGAGAAATGATTCCAAGTGATGGGGAAGTAATAAAAGGATTAGCGTCTGTCGATGAATCTGCGATTACAGGGGAATCAGCTCCTGTAATAAAAGAAGCGGGTGGTGATTTTTGTTCCGTAACAGGCGGTACGATGGTCGTAAGTGATGAGATTACGATTGTCATTACGAGTAATCCTGGTGAATCATTTATTGATAAAATGATTTCGTTAGTTGAAGGAGCTGCTCGTCAAAAAACGCCGAATGAAATTGCTTTAAATACAGTATTAACGAGTTTAACGCTTATTTTCTTAATCGTTGTTGTGACGTTACCGATTTTTACGAACTATTTAGGGTTTCAAATTGATACAGCTGTACTTGTCGCATTGTTAGTTTGTTTAATTCCAACGACAATTGGTGGGTTATTATCAGCAATTGGTATTGCTGGGATGGACCGCGTGACAAAGTTTAACGTGTTAGCAATGTCAGGGAAAGCAGTAGAAGCTGCGGGCGATATTAATACAATTATTTTAGATAAAACGGGTACGATTACTTTCGGGAATCGAATGGCTCATACATTATTACCTGTAGGAAATGAAACGATTGAGCAAGTAGGGAAATGGGCTGCGATTAGTTCAGTTTTAGATGAAACACCAGAAGGTCGATCTGTTATTGAATATGTAAAAACGAAATCTCTATCATATGATAGGGCACTTGCAGAACAAGGTGAATTTGTTCCATTTAAAGCAGAAACGAGAATGAGTGGTGTTGATTTACAGGACGGAACGAAAGTGAGAAAAGGTGCTGTAGGTAGCGTGATTGAATGGGTTAGATCACAAGGTGGAACAATTCCGAAAGATGTAAATCAAAAAGCAGATTTCATTTCAAAAGAGGGCGGAACACCACTTGTAGTTGCAGTGGATAATCGTATTTACGGTTTAATCTATTTAAAAGATACTGTAAAACCTGGTATGCGTGAACGTTTTGAACAGTTGCGCCAAATGGGGATTAAAACGGTTATGTGTACAGGGGATAACCCATTAACAGCGGCAACGATCGCAAAAGAAGCTGGAGTAGATGAGTTTGTTGCTGAGTGTAAACCAGAAGATAAAATTGCTGTTATTAAAGCAGAGCAAGAGAAAGGGAAACTTGTAGCGATGACAGGTGATGGTACAAATGATGCTCCAGCATTAGCACAGGCGGACGTTGGATTAGCGATGAATAGTGGTACGACAGCTGCGAAAGAAGCAGCGAATATGATTGATTTAGATTCGAACCCAACAAAAATTATTGAGGTTGTAGGAATCGGTAAGCAATTATTAATGACACGTGGTGCTTTAACGACGTTTAGTATTGCGAATGATATCGCAAAATATTTTGCAATCATTCCAGCAATGTTTACACTTGCAATTCCGCAAATGGAAGCATTAAACATTATGAAACTAACATCCCCCCTGTCAGCGATTTTATCAGCATTAATATTTAATGCAGTTATTATTCCATTACTCATTCCATTGGCGATGAAAGGTATCGCATATAAACCGATGAGTTCGAATGCATTACTTGGCCGAAACCTACTTATTTATGGGCTGGGCGGAGTGATTGTACCGTTCATTGGAATTAAAGTAATTGATATAATTGTCGGCTTGTTCATATAAGGAAGAGGGGAAAAAGATGGCGAAGAAACAAAGTATACTATCACCAATCATCCGTATTACTTTTACATTTTTAGTGTTGTGCGGACTTGTATATCCGCTTATTGTTACTGGTATTGCACAAGCAGTAATGAAGGATAATGCGGATGGAAGTCTAATATATAATGATAAAAATGAAGTGATTGGCTCTAAATTAATCGGTCAAAATTTCACAGATCCACGTTATTTTCATGGGCGTGTCTCTAGTATTGAATATAAAGCAGAAGCGTCTGGTTCAAATAACTATGCACCGTCTAATCCAGATTTAGAGAAACGAGTAGAGAAAAGTATTGAAGAGTGGAAGAAACAAAATCCGAGCGTTCCAGTTACAGAAGTACCGATTGATTTAGTGACAAATTCAGGTTCAGGGCTTGATCCTGACATTAGTCCGAAGGCAGCTTCTGTGCAGGTAGATCGTATCTCGAAATTAACGAATATTCCGAAAGAAACGCTAGATCAATTGATTAAAGATCAAGCGGAAGGTGCGGCACTTGGCTTATTTGGAGAAAACCGCGTGAACGTTTTAAAGCTAAATTTAGAATTACAGAAACTAATGAAATAGTAACAGTGCTACCTCAATCTAACGGATTGAGGTAGTGTTGTTTCGAAAGAAAGGTTGTGAGTGTTTTGTATGCGGATGACTATAAACCAACTTTTCAGAGGCGAACACCAGAAGAGTATTTAGAATATATTCGTCAGCAAAATCGCGGGAAGTTAAAGCTATATGTAGGAGCAGCTCCAGGAGTAGGGAAAAGTTATAAAATGCTTTTTGATGCTAGGGAAATGCAAAAAGATGGAACTGATATTGTAATTGGTTTAATTGAAACACATGGCAGAAAAGAGACAGAAGAAGCAATTGCTGATTTAGAAAAAGTACCTTTAAAAGAAATAGAGTATAAAGGGAAAGTGTTTTATGAACTTGATGTGGAAGGAATTATAAAGCGTGCACCGCAAGTAGTTGTAGTGGATGAACTTGCACATAGTAATATTCCCAGCTCTAAAAATAAGAAGCGTTATATGGATGTACAAGAATTGTTAGAGGCTGGTATATCCGTATTGTCAGCGTTTAATATTCAACATTTAGAAAGCGTTCATGACATTGTAGCTCAAATTACAAATGTAAAAGTAAGAGAACGAATTCCAGACTTTATTTTACAAAAAGCAAATGAAATTCAGCTAGTTGATGCAACGCCGGAAGTACTTCGGAAGAGGTTAATAGACGGAAAGATATATAAAGAAGAAAAAATTCAGCAAAGCTTACAAAATTTCTTTACGCTTAATAATTTAGGAGCACTCAGGGAATTATCGCTTCGTGAAGTCGCTGACGATATGGACGAAAAGATTAGTCAAACAGTGATAGAACCAATCGGAGTGAAAGAAAAAATTCTCGTTTGTGTACAGTACAGTTCAACAGCAGAGAAATTAATAAGACGGGGATGGCGCATGGCTAATCGGTTAAACGCTGAATTGTATGTATTAAATGTTGAAAGGGAAAAGATAGATTCTCTTTCAGCAGGGAAAAAACAAACAATTGAAGAGTGGAAGTCGCTAACGAATCAATTTGATGCAAGTTTTGTATTAGAAGAAGCGAAAGGAAGAAAGCCAGCTGATGTTATTATTGAAGTTGCGAAAAGATTACAAGTAACGCAAATTTTACTTGGGCAATCGGCAAGAACTCGTTGGGAAGAAATACGAAAAGGTTCGATTGTAAATGAGATTATGAGGCAAACGAGGTATATTGATATTCATATCGTTGCGGATCAAAGAGCTTAAAATAGAGCCGACCTTTTTGGGGGCTCTATTTTACTTTTTGTACAGCATGAAAGCGTAGCATTTTCATTGCATATAAAATTACAAGTAAAAACATAATTGCGCCTAGGAAGAAAATCCAAAAGTAATTTTGGTTAAATAAAAGAAATCCACCTACAAGTGGCCCTGTGCCCATACCAAGATAGCGGATGAAGTTGTACATACCGATAGCTGTTGCGCGTTCTTGTACGAATTCTTCTGTTAATAAAGTAGTGTGAGTTGGCATAGAAAGTCCCATACTAAAACCGTACAAAGATGTAGCGATAATGATGAATGGGATATTGATGCTATATGTGAAAGAGAATAAAACGACACATATAATATTGAAGAAACTTGTAATAAATAAAGCTCGCTTTGTTGTGAGGCGTTTTTGTAAAAACTTGTAGCAATAACTTCCTAGCATAATAGAAAGAGACATTGGTACAAACATAAGACCAATTTCACTTGCAGCTAGGTGAAATGAATTTGCTAAAATGCTCGGTAAAAAAACGAGGAAGCAAAAGTAAATACAAAATTGAATGAAGCCAATAAGAGTAATAGAAAATCCAGTTTTATTTTTTAAGATAAACCAGTAATTCTTTTTTGCTTGCGGTTGCTTAATTACATTTGGCTTTGTTTCTGGAAGTAGTGAAATGTTTATAATTAATAAGAGAATGCCAAGTATAGATAAAAACAGAAATACGGATAAGTGGCCATTTATACTGCCGAGATAACCACCAATGAGAGGGCCAACCGCAGGTGCGAGAGCAAGTAACATTTGATAAAGGCTCATTGCTTCACCTCGTTCTTTTCCCTCAAATAAATCACCAATAATTGTTGCGGCAACTATAGGTATAGCGGCAATTCCTACAGCTTGAATGGCTCTAAAGAATAGAAATAAATAAATGTTTGATGAAAAAGCACATCCGATTGAACCAATCGTACTAATAATTAAACTAGGAATAAGGACAGATTTTCTCCCTTTTGTATCAATTAAAGGTCCATATATGAGCTGCATAATCGCAAGAACGAATGTGAAAAGTGAAACTGTTACATTTACAAGATAAAGAGAAGTATGAAAAGAATTTTGAATCATCGGTAAGATAGGTGTGTAAATATTTTGAGCGAAGGAGCCGAGTAAGGCACTAATACAGATAACATATAAAATGAAAATTAATTTAGATTTTTTCATAATGTTAACCTCCTTGTAATTTGGTTTCCTTGGAAACTAAATTTATTTTAACACGTTTTTCTCACTTGTAAATATGAAAAAATAATTTTAAAATGATATATAGCTAAATTGTTTCTTTGGAAACTTAGGGGGCGAACGGATTGGATCATGCAATGAAACAAGTGGAAATACTTTCGGACATTCGTACACTTTTGCATAAAAAAGAAGAACATTTAAAACGACAAAACGAGAAGTTTCTTCGTGAGACAGGTGTAAGTAGTATGTCATTATCTGAGTTACATGTAATCGAATGTATCGGAAAAAATGGTTTGATGAATGTAACGGCAATTACGACAGAAATGGGCATGACGAAGGGAGCAATCTCTAAAATTTGTACAAAGTTGTTTCAAAAGCAATTCGTTGAGAAGATGCAAATGTTAGATAATCAAAAAGAAATCTTCTTCCGCTTAACGGAAAGTGGAAATGAAATATATAAAGCTCATGAAAAATTGCATAAGCAAGCTGAAGAAAAGTGGCTGTTACTTTTAGATGGATATACGAAAGAAGAGCAAGACTTTATTCAAAGGTTTATAAAGGATGTCTCAGATCATTTGGAAATATAATTGGAAGAAAAAACTCCTTTTTCTCAAGTCTTTTGAATATAATTTCTGAAAGAACTCATATATAATAGAAAAAGATACTTAACATGGTGAATAATTAAAGAGTCAATATATATAGAGGAGAGAGTAATATGCTTGAAAATACGGGGTTAGTATTAGAAGGCGGCGGTATGCGTGGTGTATATACGGGTGGGATATTAGAATACTTTATGGAACAAGATTTATATTTTCCATATGTAATCGGTGTATCAGCGGGTGCTTGTCATGCAGCGTCGTATCTTTCCAGACAAAGAAATAGAAATAAAACGGTCAATATTGATTATGCATCACATCCGAAATATTTATCGTATAAAAACTTATGGAGAAAACGTCAGCTATTTGATATGGATTTCATTTTTCATGAAATTCCAGAAAAGCATGTGCCGTTTGATTTTGAAACATACTTTAATAGCCCAGAACGTTTCCTTGTAGGAACGACGGATTGTGAAACAGGACAATCTGTTTATTTTGAGAAAGAAGGAACGAATGATGATGCACTAAATTTATTACAAGCGTCTAGTTCATTGCCTTTCATTGCACCAGTAGTAAATTATCGTGGTAAGCAGTTATTAGATGGCGGGATTTCTGATCCAATTCCAGTTCGTAAAGCACAAGAAGATGGATTTAAAAAATCAGTCGTTATTTTAACGAGAAATCATGGTTACGCGAAGAAAAAATCAAAATTCGGATGGATTGCAGCGAAAGCTTATAAAAAATATCCGAATCTTGTTAACACTATGTTGAATCGTTATGAAGTGTATAATGAAACACTTCACTATATTGAAAAAGAAGAGCAAGCTGGTAATTTATTTGTCATCAGACCAGAATTGCCGCTTCAAGTAGATCGTATGGAAAAAGATAAGACAAAATTACAAGGTTTATATGAACAAGGCTATGAAGATGCAAAGAAACAATTTGCAGATTTACAGTCGTTTTTGCAAGAATAATCATTAGGCTGTGGAGAAGGTGTTCTCTGCAGTCTTTTTTATTATTGTTCTTGAATGCCGAATGACATTTTAGAAACGGTTATACACGTTCTTGATTATGGTATAATATGGATAAAAGTGTATAGAGAGGTGATACATATGAAAAATGTATATAAAGGACTTAGGCATACCGGATTTACCATGATGCTTATTTTTGGAGGTGTATTTTTACTTCGCTGGCTCATACATGATGAGATGCTACTGGATCAGCTTATTGGATTTAGTGTAGGAATGGTAATGGTTGTTTCATCGATTTTTATTCAAAAGTATAGTAAAGAATTACATGTAAATGAGAAATATTAAAGGATTCTAATCTCTTTTGAGTAGTTTGATTGTAGAGGAGGCTTTCGTATGATTTTCTTATTTGCTATATATTTTGTTTTTATTATGACATTGTTAATTACGTTTGTTCTTTCTAAGAAATCATATAAAAAGCCTTTCATTAAATATATACCAACGTTCATATTGTTTATCTTGGCTTTCATTTCTTCTATTATATTTGTGTTTCATAACGGAATGGGAGAGCTTATGATAGCAGTCTTCTTAGGAAGTGCGGCAGTAGCGAACTTTTTCTTACTTCTTGCATTGAAAGTAGTTCGTTTGGTTGTTGCAAAGGGAAAATAGAGCATCGAATTCGATGCTCTACTTTTTTATTTACGCTTCTTTTTAATAAATGAAAAGGCTAAAGCTGTAATTAAAATACTGCCTTTAATGATATCTTGTGCATAATAAGGAACGTTCATCATTGTAAGTCCATTTAATATGATTCCAATTAATATAGAACCGAGGAATGTTCCGATGACATTTGGTTTCTTGGCACCGAACATTGCATAACCGATATAGGCAGCTGCAACTGCATCCATTAACAATGGGGCACCAGCCGAAACTTGCCCTGTTCCAACGCGGCTGCATAGAATAATGCCGCCAATGGAGGCAAGGAAACCGCTAATCATATAAGCATATACACGATAACGATCGGTAGGGATACCGGCTAATCTAGCAGCTTCTCGATTTCCACCTGTCATATAAAAGAAACGACCGTACGTTGTTTTTTCTAAAAATAGATGTGCAATTAAAACGACGATAAGCATGATAATGACAGGGACTGGAATTCCTAAAATAGAACCCTGACCAATAAATAAAAAGGATGGAATAAAATGTCCTTTGGCACCAGACATTCCTTCATAAATTGAAGATCCTTTTGAAAATGTTAAGTGTAGTCCATTAACGATATACATGATACTTAACGTAGCTAGTAAGTCTGGTAGTTTAATTCGGATAACGAGTAGTGCATTTAATAATCCAACTAATAGCCCGCAAAGAATAGGAACAAGGAGTGTAACTAATAGTTCTTGTCGATATAAAACGAGACAGGAAGCAGCGGCAATTGTTGCTAAACTAGCGGTGGAGCTGACTGATAAATCAAATCCATCTACAATCAATGTAAAGGTAACACCGATTGCAAGTAACGTTACGATAGAAATAGAACGTAAAATATCACTAATATTGTTGTAGGTTAAAAAAGAATCATTGACGATAGAGAAAAAAATTGTAACACCTATAATGATAGCAATTGTACTAAATTGATAAAAAAGATGAGTAGGTAAATATAGTTTCTTAGTTTTATGAACGAGGTTCAATGGAATAGCTCCCTTCAGATAAATGTAAAAGCTGTTCAGGAGACAGATCGTTTGGCAAGTATTCACCTACAAACTCTCCATTTGCCAGTATAAGAATACGATCGGCGATATGCAGTGCTTCATCTTGTTCTCCTGTAAAATAAATGACGGAACTGCCGTCTTCTGTAATGTTGCGAATGAATTGGAAAATGTCTTGTTTTGCAGCGATGTCTACCCCTTTAGTTGGCTCGTCCAAAAGAAATAGATTAGGTTTGAATCCATCCCACTTTGCAATTGAGACTTTTTGTTGGTTTCCACCACTAAGTGAATGGATAAAGGCTTTTGGGTCATTTGGCGAAATGCTGAAAGAAGAAATTGCCGTGGTGGCATTATTTAATTCGGTTTGTTTTCTTCGCCAACCTGATTGGTGTAAATTTGTGTGACTTATAATATTTTCTGAAAGGAATACACCTTGTTTTCTTCTTTCTTCTGGTACAAGTGCAATTTTCGCTTTAATCGCATCTCGTGGTGTTTTAATTGTGATGTTGTGACCATCTATTTCTGCGTGATAAGTATGACGAGCGCCAAATAAGGTCTCAGCAAGTGTTGTTTTGCCGCTTCCAATTAATCCGTATATCACAACAGTTTCTCCTTTTCGTATTGTAAGAGAAAGGGGAGAATGATCTTCGCGTAATTGAAGCTCTTGTACTTTAAATAATTCTTCGCTCCCGCGTTTTGGTGCTGTATTAATAGGCAGTGTAAGTTGTTTGCCAGTCATTGCTTCCACAATTTGTTGATCTGTAATCTTTGTAATAGCTTCAGAAAGGGAAACCTTCCCATTATGTAATACAGTTACATCATCTGCGAAATTTCGAATCTCGGATAAACGATGAGAAATTAAGATAATGCCAATACCTTTTGCTGTTAAATCTTTTAATAGTTTCCCAAAGGTTTCAACCTCTTTTGGTCCAAGAGAAGAAGTAGGTTCATCTAATAAAAGATAATTTGTATTGTTAGATAAAGCTCTTGCGATAAGAAGTAATTGCTTTTCATATAATGAGCAGTTTGAAACATCTTCCGAAACATTTAAATGTACCTGTACGGTTTGTAAATGTTGTTTAGCAAGTGCGACTAATTTGGACTTTGAAAATAGTACTTTGTTTTGCATTGCTAAATGATCGATTAGTACATTTTCTAATACGGACAATCCGGGAATAAGTCCGTGATCTACTTCTTGTGTTACAAAAGAAATACCGTGCTTTTTTGCATCGCGTGGTGAAGTAAAGGAAACAGGCTGATTATCAATTTTTAAATCGCCAGCAACCGGTTGAATTTCACCAGTTGCTATTTTTAGTAAAGTACTTTTTCCTGCACCGTTCATTCCTAGTAAAGCATGCACTTTTCCTTTTTTGATATGAATCGAAACATCTTCTAGAACTGGTGTAGTGACATGATAAGAATGTGTAATGTTTTGAAGAGAGAATGTCATCATTTTTTCTCCTTCTCTAATTTTTTCATCCAAGGAGAATATGCATCTTTTGAGTCTCCCCAACCGTTTATATATTTTGATAACTGATCCATCGTGATATTTTCTTTTGGTAAACTATTTTTCTTTACTAAATAAGGTTCTAGTGAATAAATATCTGGCGTTTGTTCACCAGCAATTTTTTTGTATAAAAATCGTACTTGAACTTTACCTACTTCAGCTGGATCAGTTGCAGCAGTAGCTGTCCAAGGAGAGTTTTCTTTTTGCATAAGTTGTAAATCTTCATTACTTAAGTCAATGCTGTATACTTTTATATCTGTACGATTCGCTTGTTCGAGTGCTTTGACAGCCCCTTTAGCAAACTCATCCCACGAAGCAAAAATAGCTTGTAAATCTCCTTTTTTCGGATATTTTTTTAGTAAAGCTTCTACTTGTGTTTGTGTATCAAGTGGTGTGTTATTACTAGCGGTACCAAAGCGTGCCACTTCTTTTATATTTGGATAACGTTTATAAAAAGCATCAATGATAACATTGCGACGTTCCATTGGGGCAAATCCGCCAACCCATACGACTGCGATATTTCCTTGTCCATTCAAATCTTCCGCTAACGTTTTTAAAGATTTCCACGCAAGACTATAGTCATCTTGATCAATAATCGTTACACCTGGTAAGCGTAGATCGTTATCAAACGCTACTACGGGAATATTAGCTTGTAATGCTTTTTCTACTCCAGGTTTTAGCGCTTCAGATCGGCCATGATCAATTAAAATGCCATCCACTTTTGAATTGATAGCAGTATCTAAATTTGCAGCCATTTTTGCTAAATCGTTATCAGAATTGTAGACTTGCACGCTGCCGCCAAATAGCTCTACTTGTTTTTTGACGCCCTCAATATATTGAGAGGAAAAAGTTCCGATGGACATTTGCATAATTAATGCGATTTTTAATGGCTTCTTCACTTGGCTTGGAACTTCTGTTGGTAAGTTGTTTTCTACTGTTGTAGTCGTTTTTTTCACAGTTTGTTGCTTTTGTGAGGAGATAGCATCTTGTTCATTTGTACAAGCTGTCAATGTAAATAAGAGAAAAATAAGTACGATGGAACATAATTTTTTCATGAAAAAATCCCTCCTAAACTAAGAAGAGAGGGGAGGGAGTGAAAATAAAAAACGCCTTTTCATATAGAAAAGACGTCTTATCATATTACTCTTATCTTTCAACACGACGTGTTGTAAGAATTAGCACCGTGCCCATAAATGGGTCGGTTGCCGGGCTTCGTAGGGCTCATCCCTCCACCTGCTCTTGATAAGACATCGAATATTTAACTATTTCGAATTATTCCATAAGTTTATGGCGTTGTCAAATAATTTTTTGTAAAAAAAATCCCTCGTAAAGAGGGATTTTAATGTGGTAAGAAAATCAATTGATAAGCGAACAAGATTCCGAATAAATACACAAGTGGGTGAACAGCACGGAATTGTCCTTTTGCCACTTTCATAAGTGGGTATGAAATAAATCCAAGTGCGATACCTGTTGCGATACTTGATGTAAGTGGCATGCTTAAAATGACTAAGAATGCTGGGAATGCTTCATCAAATGCGTCCCAATCAATGTGACGAACTGAACCCATCATAAGACTACCAACGATAATTAATGATGGTGCAGTAATAGCTGATACACCAGAAACGGCACTTACTAATGGTCCGAAGAATGCTGCTAGTGCGAATAGAACAGCTACTGTAACAGTTGTTAAACCAGTACGACCACCAGCTGCAACACCAGCAGATGATTCAATGTAAGCTGTTGATGGCGTTGTTCCGAACATAGAACCGATTGTTGCTGAGAATGAGTCAGATAGAAGAGCTCGTCCTGCTTTTGGAAGCTTTCCGTCTTTCATAAAGCCACCTTGTTGCGCTACGCCAAGTAATGTACCTGTTGTATCGAATAATGTAACAAGGAAGAATGAGAATACAACGCCGTATAATCCGTAGTTAATTACGTCAGATACAGCAGTAATTGGATTTGAAACGATAATTCCTTCTGGTAATCCAGGCATTGATGTAACACCGTTTGAGAATGTTAATTGTCCCGTGAAGTAAGCGATAATACCAGTTAATAGCATTCCGATAAATAGTGCGCCATTTACATTTAAAGACATAAGGACAATTGTAATCCCAAGACCAGCTAATGCTAGTAGTACTGGAGCAGAATGCAAATCACCAAGACCAACTAAGTTTGCATCATTTTTTGTAACGATCCCTGTTAAACGTAAACCGATAAAGGCGATGAAAAGACCGATACCAGCAGTAATTGCATGTTTTAAGTTTTCAGGAATTGCTTCCATTAATTTTGTACGGAATGATGTAAATGATAACAAAATTAAAATCATACCTGCTACGAATACAGCAGAGAATGCAATCGCGAAAGTCATGCCTTCATGAGCTTTTACAACAGAGTAAGAGAAGTAAGCATTTAATCCCATCCCTGGTGCAATTGCGATTGGTAAGTTTGTAAAGATCGCCATAAATAATGTTCCGACAACAGCAGCGATAATTGTTGCTGTAAATGCTTGTTCGAATGGAACACCTGCATCACCAAGGATGACAGGGTTTACGACAATAATATATGCCATTGTTAAGAAGGTAATAGTACCCGCCATAATTTCAGTTTTAATAGAAGTTTTATGTTTTGAAAGGTTAAACATATAAACATCCTTTCTGTTTACGAATAATTTTCACAACAGTTATATATAATATTCGTTTTTTGTGCATTTTGCAATAGTTTTGCATAAAAAGTTTACAACAATTCATATTTTGTGTCTTAAATTCGAATATTAACCGTAGAACTACGTGTAAAATACGCTTTTTATGTATAAGTAGTTTTTATTATTGTGCACATGATAAGGAAAAGGAGCTGATTGAAGTATGCCTCAGCAAAAAAACTTTTTAACAATGCCTGCGCAACATCAGGATAAACAGCCTGGTATTGAATCATTAATGAATCCACTTCCGCGGTTTGAAGATCCAAATTATAAAGGTAGCGAAAAGTTAAAAGGAAAGAATGTATTAATTACAGGGGGAGATAGTGGGATTGGAAGAGCCGTGTCTATCGCTTTTGCAAAAGAGGGAGCGAACATTGCGATTGCTTATTTAGATGAGGAAGAAGACGCAAACGAGACGAAACAGCGTGTGGAAAAAGAAGGCGTGAAGTGTGTATTGTTACCGGGTGATTTAAGTAATGAACAACAGTGTAAAAATGTTGTGGAAGAGACCGCTCGGCAGTTAGGCGGTTTAAATATTGTTGTGAATAACGTTGCACAGCAATATCCCCAGCAAGGATTAGAGTATATTACAGCGGAACAGCTAGAGAAAACGTTTCGGATTAATATTTTTTCTTATTTTCATGTTACGAAAGCAGCACTTGCTCACTTGAAACAAGGGGATGTCATTATAAATACGGCATCTATCGTTGCGTACGAAGGAAATGAAACGTTAATTGATTATTCCGCAACGAAAGGGGCTATTGTAGCTTTTACAAGATCGCTTTCTCAGTCGTTAGTACAAAAAGGGATTCGTGTAAATGGTGTCGCACCAGGACCAATTTGGACACCGCTTATCCCATCAAGTTTTGATGAAAAGAAAGTATCACAGTTTGGAAGCAATGTTCCGATGCAAAGACCTGGTCAACCATATGAATTAGCGCCTGCATATGTATATTTAGCTTCTGGAGATTCTTCCTATGTTACAGGACAAATGATACATGTAAACGGGGGGGTTATTGTAAATGGATAGTTTTCATTTATAAGAGCAAAGTAAAGCTAATTGCATTTATTATGATATTAGTGCTAGGGAGGATTTAGATGAAAAAAATATGGTGTATCGTAATCCTATTTTTCTGCCTACCAGCTAGCGCTTTTGCTAATACAGATCATTTAATACTAGTGAATCTTACGACAAATCAGCTATCTTTTTTTGAAGATGGAAACTATACGAGGACGTTTCCAATAACGACTGGAAGGGATCGCACCCCAACACCAGAAGGGAATTTTTGTATTATAACTAAATATAAAAATAAAGAATACCATCGTAAAAAGATACCTGGTGGTGCACCGAATAATCCTCTTGGTACAAGGTGGCTCGGACTAGATAAAAAGGAGTATGCAATTCACGGGACGAATAGAGAATGGACGATTGGAAGTAGGGAATCGAATGGTTGTATTCGCATGCATGACAGAGATATACAATGGCTATATGACCGAGTACAATTGCAGACAAAAGTAATCATTTCTCGTTTTCATACGAGTCCCGAATTTGAAGCGAATAAGCTGGGGTATCGCGTTGTGAGCTGGAATGGTCGTAAAGTGGAAGAAGAACAAATTGGAATGCTTACGTTAGTAGACCGCGCGGATATATATTGGCAAGAGCCAAATGGGCAATTAACAAAAGTGAAAACAGTATTACCAAACGAAAGGTATGCAGTGTATGCCAAAAGGAAAGATGGAACCTATTATATAGGAAACAATTTGTATATTATGGATGAAACGGGAGAAAAAGTTCGTTATGAGCAAATTCCTGCTTCGATTTTAAGTAATATATATAAACGGAAATATAATGTACTGTAAGAGCTACCGTGTATAGACGGTAGCTTATTTGTAATTTAGGGAAGCAAATTTTGCATAAATTATTAAATTAGACGAATCGCGATGCACGTAAATAGAAGGATAAAAAAAGAAACAGCAACTATTGTATTTTGCTGAATATAATACAGTACAGATTGGGGGCGGTTATATTATGAAAAGTGAATTTGCGTTCAAAGTTTTCTTAGTAACGACCTGTTTATTTATCGTGTATTTGTATGCATTTCTCGTCTTTTCTTTTTATGTTCCATATGTTGATTTAATATTGTTCTTCGGATTTATTTGGGCGTTTGTGAAAGCAAGAGAAGGGGAGAAGAGTATATACCGGCGCATTACCCTATGCGGGACAGTCGTTCTCGTTATTTTGTACTTTTTTATGATGCATGATTTTTGGAGAGGAATGTAAAAAAGCATACGATTAATCGTATGCTTTTATGTTTAATATTTTGGCTTAAATGTATGACAACAAGTCTCTACACTCGTTGTTACAGAACTTTCTAGCGTCTCGTTTGTTAAAACCGCACCTGTATATGAATCATTTGTATTCGAACCCGCTTCTTCTGCATCTGGTTGAACAACGATTGCACTTGCTTGACAAAAGTTACCTTGTCCCCAAAATGAGCAATTGGAAACAGAGCATTTCACTTCTGGCATAAAACCCCCTCCTTATACATTAGTGTGGGATTTTACGCCCATTTCATGTGTAGAAGGAGTTTCCTTTTCTCGTTATTTCTTCGTTTGTTCAAACCACTCTTTGAATTTTTCTTTTGATTGTTCTCCGCCAATACGGCTTACTTCTTTACCATCTTTAAAATGAATAATTGTCGGTGTTCCTTTAATGTCGTACTTATCCCAAGGCTCGTTTAAATTTTCAATATCAATTACTTTCATATCAACATTTAAATCTTTCGCTAAAGGTACAACAGTAGGAGAGACCTTTTGACAATGAACGCAAGAGGTTTGATAAAAGTAAATCGTTTGTTCTTTTTTATCTTCTATATTTTTATTGAGATCTTCAAGAGAAATTTTATTTGAATAGTAATCTTTTTCACCTGTCGATGCGTTTTTCTTTTCCATTTGTGTTACAGCAAAGATTGCCGCAAACAGGACGATAATAATACCGCCAAATATAAGCATTTTTTTCATTTTTTCATCTCCTTATTTGTTTTTAATTACAATAAAGCTACAAACAGCGATTGTGATAAAGCCGATAAGTGCTAAAAACGGGATTGTCACAAAGCCGAACCAGTTTATGTATTCTCCCGTACATGGTACACGACCGCAAGCTGCCCCAGCAGCTGAAAATGCTGCGATTTTTTGAATTGCATAGTGATATAAAGAAATACAAGCACCAATACTTGCGATTGGTAAAGAATAACTTGCGATGCGGTAATCTTTTTTTACTACAGCGATACCGAGCCATAAAACGAATGGATACATAAAAATACGTTGATACCAACAAAGGACACAAGGCTCAAATTTCATGATTTCGGAAAAGTATAGACTTCCTAGTGTAGCGATAAAAGAAGCTCCCCACGCGGTAAATAAAGCATATTCTTGCTTTTTTTCTCGTCCCATATTTTATACCTCTCTTATAATAGTTACATACTAAATTATAGTATGAAGTAGTACAGAAAAGAAAGAAAAAATATGTTTATCAATAAAAGTTTTATAAGGAAAAACTTTTATTGATATAAACATTTTAAAAAAGCGCTATTCTCCAGAAGAGAATAGCGCTATATTTTACATTTGAATTTGCTCTACTTCTTCTACATGTGACTTTTGGGATGCGTGGTCAATATATTGAAATAGGAGCTGCAATTGTTTATCAACTTCTGGTAGTTCTTTACTGTATTGATAAGCGTGTAAAAAATGCTCAATACGTTTAGAAAATAATTGATCGTTCGTTTGAACCATGAGAACGAGTAATTTATCCCAATTACAGCAATACGTGTAATAGAGAGCTTTATCATAGTCGTTATATGTTTGCACTGTGTACCCTCCTTACTTGAGGAGTTATATATAGTGTGTGACAAGTAAGGAGAAATACACTTGAAAGAATTTGTTAAGAAAAAATGTGAATGAAAAGAAAAAACGAGGCATGTCCTCGTTTTTATTAAGCTTTTGGCATTGGTGTAGGCGTCGGTTTGCCGTACCCCTCTTTATATTTATTATCGATATAGTTACGAATTTCTAGCGTTGATTTTCCTTTTTGTTTCATCGAAGCAGATTCAACTGCGATTTCTAAGCAATTGACACAAGTCGTTGCATGGGAATCCCAAACAACTTCACCATTCTTTTTAATTTCACGAATAAAGCAGTTTTTATTATTTTTATGTCCTACACTTTCACCGCAACCGCAGTAACATGGAATCCAATCCAATAGTTCTGCATTTTGTCCAGCGACCGTGTAGATTTCTTTCATTTGTGGATCAAGTTTGTCTAGGAAGGCTGGAAGTGTGTCGATTCCTTTTGTTTTTTCTTGAATGTCAGCTTGCTGAGTGTGCGTGGCATGATCATGCTCTTCTTTTGATTCAGAAGATTTTTTGTCATTTGTACTAGTACTTCCGCAGCCAGCAAGAATTAGGCTCAGTACCGCAAGTAAAGAAAATACATACTTTTTCATTCGCTTGTCCCCTTTACAAATGTATTAATCAAATTGTATCAGAGATTACGGTGTATCGGTTGAAGATTTTTTCGACGGATTTTTGAAGCGCCATCGTAGCGAATGAAATAGAAATAAAATAGGGATATAAGCGTATACAATATATAAACCAGCTTGAGATAGTACCGTATTTAATGTATTGATACTTTCACGATTTGTGAAAAATAAAGATGAAATAAATATAGCTGCGATAAAGAGTGGCAGTGTAATTTTAAAAGGTATGTGAAAAGATCTTTTACTAATGCAACAAGAAGACCAAATTGTTAAACAAAGGTTAGGTAAAATAATAAGATACCATAGGAAAATAATGATGTACTCAAACCTTTGGATAAAAGGAACTTTAATGATTTTTAGCATCGTTAATGTTGGCCAAATGGTATGGTGTAGTTGTCCTTGGCTGTAGTACATAAGGGAAACGATGGCAAGTATTACGTATAGAATCGTTGTAAAAACAATGCCGCCATGTGCCCATTTATTTATTGATTTTCCTTTTTTAATAAACGGATAAAAAATAAGAATTGCTTCGAATCCAAGAAATTCTAATGCAGATGATTTCGCTGCAGTTAGAATATCTAAAGGTGAATGAGTAAGAATTGGGAAAATGTTACGAACATGTGCATATTTCATTGGGAAAACTAAGAAAAACAGGACGAAAATCGGTATGATAACGCCCCAAAAACATATGCCTGTTACAGAACGAAAGCCACCTCTAATTATGTAATAAGCTACAAGTAAAAATAGTAAAGTTAATTTCCATGGTTTAATTGTAGGAAAGACCCAAACTTGAATAACTTCAATATATGTACGCAGAACAGTAAGGCAAAATAATAGAAGGTATGCGGCAAAGCATACGGAAAAAAATGTTCCAATCCACTTTCCGAAACATGTCGTATGGATATTCATTAAATCATTATCTTTTTCTAACATTTTCAGCATACAAAATAATACGATATGAGTTGCAATACCAGCGATAATAAGAGAAATCCAAGAATCATAACCGGCAAATTGCGCAATAATCCTTTGGTATCCTAACACCCCTACTCCAATTTGAAGGGAGTGTAATAGAAGGAATGTGAAATACGGGGAAACTGTATGTGTTTTATCTTGTCCAGTCATGATAGCACCTCACTATTCTCCGATACCAGATTGTACGACATTAATTTTCACATTAACAGCAACATTAACGCTAGGATATATATCTTGAATTTGTTTCATGCTCCATTTTCTTGAATGACTACGAATTTCTTCACGTATACCGATTGGATCGATTTTTTTTTCTTGGAATGTTTGTATTAATTGGTTTAAATCCTTTTCAAGCGTTTTTTCTACATGTCTTTTTACGTAAGTTACATTTTCACTTTTTGATAAATCCAGCCAGCTAGGAGCATTTTTTATAAGTCCATTTAATTCCAGTCGAATGTGAACTTTTGGAATGTCACCAGTGTCGGAAAGGGAACAAACACTATTTCCAGATAAGTTTTGGGTTGCAATTAAGCCTTTATGTTTACCTTGACGTATTGGGACTTCATAACGTCCGTTTTTAGTTGGATTAATGAGTAATTTAAATAAAAAAGACCTTTTCTTATCTGTATACATAACAACTTTATCTCTTTTTAAAAATGCGAGTCCTTTAATGGAAGCAGATTTGTCTTCTGATTCTTGAATGTAAGGAAGAAATGGATCGTATCCGGATGAATAGAAGTTATATAAAAAAATATTTAAAGCTGTCCGAGGGATTGTCTCGTTTTTTATGTTTTGTTCCAGTAATTCAGATAGATATAGTGATCCATTTGTTTTGACATGTTTAAGTAATTTTTCTGCTGAACCATCTACAAGCGCGAGTTGTACATCTCGGCCAATGTTAGGATCACGTTGTAAGTTGTTAATAACATCTCCAATTCCACGTTCACCAAATGCCTTCCCAAATAGGACTACACGCATTTGACCTACAGCGATCGTATGTGGCGATTTGGCGTTTAGAAGGGAAGAGATTGTTTCAATTGTACCTGCATGAGTGGATTGAGTTTCAGGTTGAGATTGTACTCCTTTTGTGTAATCGGGATATAAAATTGTCCCGCGAAAATTTTTATCTTTCCTTATATCGAATCCACCTACGTGGATCATTCGCTGTGTATCGACTATATTTGCTTCTGTACAACCAGATTGAAAAATTAAACTGATAATGAAAAAGCATAATAAAATATTTTTCATTTTTCCTCACCGTCGCGTTTTTCTTTCGCTTTGTTTGGATCATAGCGCCATTTCTTTTTAGGTCTTAGAAAAGAAGCTCGTCCTGCAGTTTGACTAAACGGCAAGCGAAAGAGACCTTCGGCAGTTCCTAAACCTCGAAATGGGTATAAAGGTAATAAATAAGGTGATCCAAGTGATTTTAAGCGAATTAAATGAGCCAATATGAATACAAATCCGACGATAAGCCCTACACCTCCAAATGCTCCAGCTAAAATGATAAGAGGGAAGCGTAATATCCGGATAGTAGAAGACATTTTTACCGTTGGTGTTGTAAAAGAAGCTAGTGCAGAAAGCGCAACAGCAATTAGTAAGATGGTGCTCGTTAAAGCAGCCTCAACTGATGCTTGTCCAATTACAATTCCGCCAACAATACCAATCGTTTGGCCGACTTTAGTCGGTAAACGCGCCCCAGCTTCGCGCAGTAATTCGATTGTAATTTCTAAAAAAAGTGCCTCCAAAACAGGTGGAAATGGTACGTTGGCTCTAGAATAAATAATAGGGCCGAGTAAATCAGCCGGAATCATTTGATAGTGATACGTTAATACAGCTGTATAAATAGCTGATGAAAACAGAGAGAATGCTGCTCCAAAAAAGCGAACTAATCTAAGAAATGATCCTGCCATCCATGGTAAATAATAGTCTTCTGGAGAGACGAAAAAATCGAGTAATGTTGCTGGTCCGGCTAATGCATATGGTGAACCGTCTGTTAAAATGACGACTCCTCCATTCAATAATGCATAAACGGAGCGATCTAAACGCTCTGTAGGTAGTAAAACAGGGAAGGGGGAGTTGCTATTATCACTAATAAACTGTTCAATCATAGTTGCATCAAAAGGAAAATCAAAGTCAATATCTCGTAGGCGTTGCATCGCAGTATTCACATGCTGTTCATTTGTAATATCCGCCATATAAGCGACTATGATTTTTGTTTTCGATATAGAACCAACGGAAAGCTCCTTGAAAATTAATTGCTCTGTTACGATATTTCGCCGAAGCAAGTGCATATTTGTATCGATATTCTCAACGAATCCGATTTTTGGACCGATGACACTATATTCATTCTCCGTATCGTTATATAATCTCGTTCCTAAAACTGAACTTTCAGCGCGGAGGAGTGCATATGCTTCTTGCTCTGAACCTTTTTTTAGCTGTACTAACACGTATCCGCCTAATAATTTTTCGCGAATATCATTAACGGAAGGAGAGATGATAATATCTTCAATTGCTACGATATTTGCAATATCCTCAATACTTTGAATTTCTTCTAATTTAATTTTTATAGGAGCTAGAATGAATCGTTTAATAATGAGTGATTCTACTGTAGATTGATAATAAAACAAACATAACGTCCCATCTTCTATAATGTTATAAGAAGAAAAGTCACTTGATTCTTTCATAGTGTGGATAAATTCTGGAATAGAACAAACAGTTTGTTTCTTCTTTTTAGATGATAAACGAAACATTTTCTCACCCCTGACATACATCATTTACTTGTGTTAGTTTTTGGGAAAGACGGGAATTTATACTTCAAAGTTGAAAGTTCATAAAGAAAAGGAAGAGTAGTGAATATCTCTTCCTTTTTACATGTTAATTTGTTTTCTTTTCTTTAATAGACTGCACTAATTTCATCATTTCCGCTCTTATATCTTCTTTTTTTACATTTAATTTTTCTGCAATTTGTTTAATGTCCATTCCATCTTTTTTCATTTTTAGCACATCATCAAGAGGGGTATTACTTTTTTGAGAAATGATTGTTAATACCGTGAGCTGACGCAAGCCGATATTATATTCCTTCATTTTTTGCTTTAGCTGATCCGGTGTGGATTTTTGCATAGTTGCTAACTGTTGTAGCAGTGCTTGCTTTGTTTCTTTATTCATATGATGCTTTTTCAGCTTACTTGGATCTACACCGAAATGTTCTGCTGTTTTCTCCCAAGATTTATTTTGCTTATAGTAAGCTAAAACGTCTTTTATTTCTTTTTTACTGATTCTTGCAATATGAGCAGCTTTCCAAATTTCATGTTTGTTATAGCCAAGTTTTTCGAGCGATTGCATTTCTTCTTCTGGAATAAGCTTATGATGGTGCATTGTTACTTCTTTTGGTGTAGCAGCGGAAGCAGGGAAGAAAGTTAACCCGCATAATAATGTTGCCATAGTCATACTTACTGCGATTTTTTTGTACATATAAACTCCTCCTAGATGGATAATGTGGAAACTGTACACATATCATTTCCATAAAATGTGAAATACTTGTGAACAAGTTAAGTTTTTTTATTCACAGCATGAAATGATTTTTTTTGGAAGTTTTCCAGCATAAAACATTGATTAATAGTAAAAAACTAGGTTATAATCGAAATTGAAAATCAATATCAATAACAAATGTTATACATATAGATAAAAATAAGGGAGAGAAAAATATGACTACATATACTTCCATCGCAAATGTGATTAAAGAAAGACGTTCTGTTCGTACATTCACTGATAAAGCAGTAGACAAAGAGTTATTAATTGAATTATTAAATGACGCAACGTGGGCACCAAATCATAAGCACCGTGAACCATGGAATTGTAAACTATACATTGGAGAAGGCCGCAAGCAATTAGTAGATGCAGTATTAAACTCCTTTACAGAAGAAGAAAGAGCAAAACGCGGTAAAATCTTATCTGATCGTTTCTTAAGCACGCCTGCACAAATCGTTGTTTACATTAATGAAGATCCACGTCAAATTCAACGTGACGAAGATTACGCTGCAACATGTGCATTTATGCAAAACTTCCAATTACTTGCTTGGGAACGCGGCTTAGGCTGTGTTTGGAAATCAGGCGGATTAAACTACAATCCATTATTTATAGAAGGAATCGGTTTAACAAGAGGCCAACGTATCATTGGAATTCTTCACCTAGGCTATTTCGATAAAGCGCCAGAAGGAAAAGCTCGTACACCGATTACGGAAAAGATGGAGATTATTGAAGGGTAATAGATGAGACATTCTCGTTTTTATGAGGATGTCTTTTTATTATGCAATCAATCCTCATGAAAGCTTGTTTCCCATCATACACTTTCTTAAGGGAAAGTGTAAGGAGGGAAAATAATGAGAGCAAGTGACGATAAAGCACTGCAATATGCGATTGCAGAAATTACGGAAATTGCGACTGGATTTGGGCTTGATTTTTATCCGATGCGTTACGAAATATGTCCAGCGGAAATCATTTATACATTTGGTGCATATGGGATGCCGACGAGGTTTTCACATTGGAGTTTTGGAAAGCAATTTTTCAGAATGAAATTACAATACGATTTAGGACTTAGTAAAATATACGAACTCGTTATTAACTCTGATCCATGTTATGCCTTTTTATTAGATACGAACTCTTTAATTCAAAACAAATTAATTGTAGCGCACGTTTTAGCACACTGTGACTTCTTTAAAAATAATATTCGTTTTTCAAATACGAAGCGAGACATGGTAGAGAGTATGGCGGCAACAGCGGACCGTGTGAAAGCATATGAGCATAAGTACGGAAAGGCAGAGGTAGAAACGTTTTTAGATGCCGTACTTGCTATTCAAGAGCATATTGATCCATCACTTATGCGCCCGAAACTTGCGTGGAGTATTGATGATTTAGAAGAGGAAGAAGTAGAAAAGAAAAAGGCGTCGCAATACGATGATTTATGGAACTTAGATGATCGAAATAAAAAAAGGGAACGATCCAATATACGAAAAAAGAAGAAGATTCCACCACAGCCAGAGAAAGATTTACTACTATTCATTGAAGAATATAGCCGTGAGCTGGAAGATTGGCAGCGCGACATATTAACGATGATGCGTGAGGAAATGTTATATTTCTGGCCACAGCTTGAAACGAAAATTATGAACGAAGGTTGGGCTTCCTACTGGCATCAGCGCATACTTCGTGAAATGGACTTAACATCTTCTGAAGCGATCGAATTTGCAAAGCTTAATGCGGGTGTCGTTCAGCCATCAAAAACAAGCATTAACCCATACTACCTCGGTATTAAAATGTTTGAAGATATTGAAGAACGCTACAATAACCCGACAGAAGAAATGAAACGCCGTGGTGTAAAACCAGGGTCTGGTCGTGACAAAATCTTTGAAGTACGCGAAATTGAATGGGATGTATCGTTCTTAAGAAACTACTTAAATAAAGACCTCGTTATGCGAGAAGATATGTACTTATTCCAGCGCCAAGGAAAAGAGTATAAAGTAATAGATAAAGAGTGGGAACATGTGCGTGATCAACTCGTAAATATGCGGACAAATGGTGGATTCCCGTACTTAGTAGTAGAAGATGGAGACTACTTAAAGAACGGAGAATTATACATTAAACATAGTTACGAAGGAATCGAGCTAGATTTAAAATACTTAGAAAAAGTATTGCCGTACCTTCATCAGTTATGGGGAAGAACAGTGCATATGGAGTCGATCGTGGAGAGTAAGGGCGTTGTGTTTTCGTATGATGGGAAGATGGTGCATCGGAAGTATGTGTGATAAGGAAAGCCACTATGTATGTAGTGGCTTTTTTGGTTTGTTATACAATATTCATATATACCAACAACTAGAATGTTAGTAAATCTATAAACATAAAAATCCTTACTCACATTCAAGCGTTGTTGCACACATTTACTATAAAGAATTTGAGACTTCTTTTGTAGAAATGGTTTCTACATAACCAGTGTGTTCATTATAATTGTCATCTGTGTATTGAATACCGATAAAGTAAAAAGAATCCATATTCTGAACTACTTTTGTATAACTAATGTTTTTAGGACGTTTTTTAAGGAGTTTGAATTCCTCTTTTTGTACGTTGTAAGTGTATAAATCCCCACCATGGTTAGAATTGCCTGCAGCTCCACCTATTACAAGTAATAAGTGATTATCATCAATCCATGTAACGCTCTTACAAGTCTGTGAGTTATGTAATTTGGAATCTAATTTAACTACTGTCTGTTTGTCTGTCTTAAAATCATACAAGGATAACTCACCTGGCTCATCGGCTAATACGCGGCTATTCAAAATTATTTTATCTCCGCTAGGCGAAATTTCGTAGTCAAGTGCTGTGCCTGAATCAGATTTCCAAAGTGGTGTAGCTTCTCCTTTTGGATTCTTAGCTAGTAAAGAAATTTCTGTTTCATCTATACTCAACTCATTGTTCTTTTTGGATTCTTGCTTTTCCCGGTTGGAATTTTGTTGATTCGTTTCTTTTGTTGTATCAATTTGTTTTGTAATAACAGATTTCTTTTGGGGTAAAGAAATAATATTAAAATAGCCTAAAACAAATATTGCGATGAGTACAGCAATAATCCCCAATAATAAAGTATTTAAATAGCGACTTTTCATAGTATCCTCCTGTTAATTTCAATATTATGGATTCATAATATCACAATAAAAATGCTTTCTCTATCAAAAATTGTAATATTTTGATGTTAAGTAAAACGAAAGGCTACATTTTAAAGCAGTACATTTAGTGCAATCGTAAGACATACTATAAGTTTTTACAGTGTATATTTAACCTGAGTTATAGGTTTGTTATATATTTGGCAGAATTGAATATACAGCTAATTAACGATGCATCCCTATTAACATTATAGACCTTGGAGAAGACCGGACATTGAATACAGTTTCCGGTCTGTTTCATCTGGAACAAGGTTTTAAATATGCTATTCTTGAAGAAAGGAAGTTATATAGAGAAATGGAGCGATTCAAATGAGTAAAGTAGGGGTATGCAAGGTGGATATTACGCCGCCTGTAGGTATTGATTTTGTCGGATATCATAGAGAGACTGGAATTAATAATATTGAAGAGCATATTTACGGAACAATCTTTGTATTTGAAAAAGATGAAATGAAGACTGTGTTTATAAGCATTGATAATATCGGGATGTTAGTAGAAGATACGACGATGATTCGTGAGCGGATAGCGAGTAGGATTCAGGTGCCATTTGAGCGGATAACGGTTGTGTATACACATACGCATTCCGGTCCAGAAACGGTCGGTGATGATCCGTTAGTACGGTCGTATAAAACGCTTTTAGTAAATAATGTAGTGCAGGGTGCTATTACTGCCAATAATAACTTAAGATCATGTGAAGTTGGATGGGGTGTTACAACAGGCGAAATTGGAGTAAACCGAAGAGAGAGAACATCTGATGGAAAAGTGAAGATGGGAACGAATGTAGAGGGTGTTGTAGATAAACGAATTGGTGTTTTAGCCATTAGAGATGCTGAAACGAAGGAGCTATGTGGGATTATAGTATTTTGCACTGCTCATCCGAATGTTTTAAAAGGTGATAGTGATGTATTATCAGCGGACTATCCCGGGATGACGAGAGAGATTCTTGAGAAGATAATAAACTGCCCAGTTATTATCGTGCAAGGTGCTGCTGGAAATGTGAATGCGAAGTATCGGGGTTCTAGGGAAGCATTAACACAAATGGCTTACACGCTTAGTGGACATGTATTAACGATGTTACCGACAGTTACATATAGCCCAATTGTAAATGTAAGAACGATTTCGAGTATGGTGCAAATGAAATTGAAGGATATCCCTGAAATTGATGAGATACGAAGCATGGCTCAATTAGCTGAGAAGCAGTGGGGCGTGAATACGGATGAATGGCTTACTATCGTTTTAGAGAAATATAAGCAAGGTATTCGGAAGTTACGTATCGATTTAGAAGTTCAACTGTTTCAAGTTAATGATGGTATGTTCTCTGGTATACCGATGGAACCTTTTTCAGAGACTGCGTTAGAAATGAAAGAGCGTCTTCAAAATGATCTAGTTTTCTTTGGTGGCTATACGAATGGATATATCGGTTACTTACCGACAAAGGAAGAATTTGTATATGGTGGATATGAAGTAGAGTTGAATCCTATTGTGTATGGAACGGTTACGAATTTATTGATGCCACCGGAGGAAAATACAGCAGATGTAATCGTACAGAAAGTTATAGAATTATACACAAAAGAACTTGGAGATGCCTAAGTTCTTTTTTATTTGTTTCAAATTTGTGAAAGAAAGACATATATATTGAAAATGCTTTTTATATATTTTATTATATACCCATACGGGTATGAGTTTTCGTTTTTGATACATTGAGAAAATAAATAACACGGAGGTTTGAAATATGTCTAGAAAAATAGTTGTAGTAGGCGGAGTTGCCGGCGGCGCATCAGTAGCTGCAAGGCTTCGTCGTTTAAGTGAAGAAGATGAAATTATTATGGTTGAGCGCGGTGAATATATTTCATTTGCAAATTGTGGATTACCATACTATATTGGCGGTGTCATTACAGAAAGGCAAAAATTATTAGTACAAACTGTTGAAAGAATGTCGAAGCGTTTTAATTTAGATATACGTGTATTGAGTGAGGTAGTAAAGATTAATAAAGAAGAGAAAACAATTACTATAAAGAATGTAACGACAAATGAAACATATAACGAGGAATATGATATTTTAATTCTTTCACCAGGGGCGAAACCAATTGTTCCACCTATTCCAGGTATTGAAGAAGCAAAGGCGTTGTTTACGTTACGAAATGTACCTGATACAGATCGTATTAAAGCGTATATTGATGAGAAGAAACCACGTCATGCGACGGTTATTGGTGGCGGATTTATTGGAGTGGAAATGGTTGAAAATTTAAGAGAACGTGGAATTGGTGTTACTCTCGTAGAGATGGCAAATCAAGTGATGCCACCAATCGATTATGAAATGGCAGCATATGTGCATGAGCATATGAAAAATCACAATGTTGAGCTTGTTTTTGAAGATGGTGTAGATGCATTAGAAGAGAGTGGGACTGTTGTACGTTTAAAAAGTGGTTCAATTATAGAGACAGATATGATTATTTTAGCAATTGGTGTACAACCAGAGAGTAGTTTAGCGAAAGATGCAGGGTTAGCTTTAGGAGTTAGAGGAACGATAAAAGTAAATGAAAAATTTCAAACATCGGATCCACATATATATGCAATTGGTGATGCGATTGAAGTGAAAGATTTTGTTACAGAAACAGAAACGATGATTCCTTTAGCGTGGCCAGCTAATCGTCAAGGGCGTATGTTAGCAGATATTATTCATGGTCATACTGATTCTTTATATAAAGGTACGATGGGAACTTCTGTAGCTAAAGTTTTTGATTTAACAGTTGCTTCGACGGGAGTAAATGAGAAAATATTAAAACGATTAAATATACCCTATGAGGTAGTACATGTACAGGCAAATTCGCATGCGGGATACTATCCGAATGCTACGCCAGTGCTAATAAAATTAATTTTTAATAAAGAAAGCGGAAAAATTTACGGGGCACAGGCGTTAGGACGTGACGGTGTTGATAAGCGTATCGATGTTATTGCAACGGCAATAAAAGCAAATTTAACTGTAATTGATTTGCCAGATTTAGAATTATCATACGCACCGCCATATTCTTCTGCGAAAGATCCAGTAAACATGGTGGGGTATGCCGCAAGTAATATAGTAGATGGTTTTGTGGAAACGGTACAATGGCATGAAATAGATCATATTGTTGCAAATGGTGGATATCTTATTGATGTTCGAGAGCCTAATGAACTAAAACAGGGAATGATTAAAGGTTCTATTAATATTCCGTTAGATGAATTACGTAATCGTTTGGATGAAGTGCCAGTGGGTAAAGAAATATATATTACTTGTCAACTCGGCATGAGAGGATACGTTGCAGCACGCATGTTAATGGAAAAAGGATATAAGGTAAAGAATGTAGATGGTGGTTTTAAATTGTACGGTACAGTATTACCAGACCGTATTGTATATTGATATTTTTTCATCTTCCACTTCAAAATTTGGTGGAAGATGAAAGCCTATAGATTAAGGTTTCACTTTATGTTTTGCGAATATATAAGGTGAAAATTAAAAATAGGGGTTTACAAAATACCCTATAGGGTATAATATATTGTCATAAGTTATAAATGGTGACATAATGGTAATGAGGTGATTATACAATGGAATATAATCAAGACATGAAAAATAGATTAAAACGTATTGAAGGGCAAGTTCGTGGTGTGCTTCGTATGATGGAAGAAGGAAAAGATTGCCGAGAGGTTATTACACAGTTAACGGCATCTCGTTCTGCACTTGATCGTACAATTGGACTTGTTGTTGGAACGAATTTAGAGCAATGTTTGCGTGAACAGTTTGAAAGTGGTAATGGTTCAAATGAAGAGTTAATTAAAGAAGCTGTTCAACTACTTGTCAAAAGCCGATAATCTGTCAAACATAAGTGTTGACAGATTTTCAAAAACATTTTAATATACCCCTACAGGTATACGTATATGAATTATGGAGGAATCGACTATGAGTATAAAAGTGGATATGAGTTTAGATTGTAAAGGGTTGGCTTGTCCGATGCCGATTGTGAAAACGAAGAAGGCGATAGAAGGATTGTCGTCAGGACAAGTGATTGAAATTGAGGCAACAGATAAAGGGTCTACAGTAGATATACAAAGCTGGGCAAATAAAGTAGGGCATCAATATATCGGGACGAAACAAGAGGGCGATATTTTGATGCATTACGTTAGGAAAGCACATGAGCATGAAGTGAATGAAGTAGCAAAGTATCCTCATACAATTACGAATACGGAGTTGGAAGAGATATTATTAAGTGATGAAGAGTGTATTGTATTAGATGTTCGAGAAGCAGCGGAATTCGCTTTTGGTCATATTCCATCGGCCATTTCGGTGCCGTTAGGAGAGTTAGACAGTGCAGCTTTAGATCAGACGAAGCAAATTTATGTTGTTTGCCGAACTGGTAACCGCAGTGATGTAGCTTGCCACATGTTGAAAGAGAAAGGTTATGCAAATGTGAAAAATGTCATTCCAGGTATGTTAGAGTGGCAAGGGAATGTGAAAAAATAAAATTTTTTAAATTAAAATATACCTATGGGGGTAATTAAATGAGTGTTAAACCGTTACAAGCGAAAGATGTTGCAGAGAAAGTTTTATTCGGAGAGTTGTTTATTTTAGATGTTCGTAATGAGACGGATTATGAAAATTGGAAAATTGAAGGGAAAGAAATTGCTTCAATGAATGTGCCGTACTTTGATTTATTAGAGGGTGTAGATCATATTGTAAGTGAATTACCTAAAGATAAAGATGTTTTAGTAGTATGTGCAAAAGAAGGGTCTTCTATATTTGTAGCAGAGGAGTTAACAGAAGCTGGATTAGAAAATATTTATTATTTAGCTGGTGGTATGAGGGCTTGGAGTGAATATGTAAAGCCTATAAAAGTTGGAGATTTAAAAAATGGCGGAAGTATGTATCAGTTTAACCGCCTTGGAAAAGGTTGTTTATCTTATATGGTCGTTTCAAACGGTGAAGCTGCAGTTATTGATGCGGTAAGAACGATTGAAGCATATGAGGAGTTTGCGAAAGAGCATGGCGTTACCATTACGAATGTAATGGATACACATTTACATGCAGACCATATTTCTGGAGGACGTAAGTTAGCGGAAAAAGTAGGTGGTACGTATTGGCTACCGCCAAAAGATGCGGAGGAAGTTGTTTTCTCATACGAACCGCTTGTTGAAGGATCTGTTATTACGGTGGGAGGTACTAAAATTGAGATTGACGCATTATACTCACCGGGGCATACGATTGGAAGTACATCATTTATTGTAGATGATTCCTATTTATTATCAGGCGATATTTTATTTGTAGATTCAATCGGGCGTCCGGACCTTGCTGGGAAAGCTGAAGATTGGGTAAGTGATTTACGTAATACTTTGTATAGCCGATATAAAGAACTATCTCAAAGTTTAATTGTATTACCGGCTCATTATTCAAAAATAAGTGAAATGGACGAAAGTGGTATTGTTAGTGCAAAATTAAAAGATTTATTTGAGCATAATGCAGGATTAAATATTGAGGATGAGGTAGAGTTCCGTAAAGTTGTAACAGAGAATTTACCACCTCAACCGAATGCATATCAAGAAATTCGTCAAACAAATATGGGGCAATTAAACCCAAATCAAGACGAAGAGCGTGAAATGGAGATTGGTCCAAACCGTTGTGCTGTTCATAATTAATTCGGTTTCAAATGAAATAAAAACAGGAGGTATATGAAATGAATGCCAAGCAAGTATTAGATGTAAAAGGATTAGCGTGTCCAATGCCAATTGTAAAAACAAAGAAGGCGATGGAAGCATTACAATCAGGAGAAGTGTTAGAAGTACACGCAACAGATAAAGGTGCGATTAAAGATATTCCCGCATGGTCACAAACAGGTGGTCATGAAGTGTTAAAGCATACAGAAGAAAAAGGCGAATTAAAGTTCTGGATTAAGAAGGCTTAATTATAAAAACAGGAGGTATATGAGATGAATGTAAAGCAAGTATTAGATGTAAAAGGATTAGCGTGTCCAATGCCAATTGTAAAAACAAAGAAGGCAATGGAAGTATTACAATCAGGAGAAGTGTTAGAAGTACACATAACAGATAAAGGTGCGGTTAAAGATATTCCAGCATGGTCACAAACAGGCGGTCATGAAGTGTTAAAACACACGGAAGAAGATGGTGAATTAAAGTTCTGGATCAAGAAAGCATAGCATTTCAATAATAAGCGGAGGATTACATCATCTGCTTATTATTAAAAGTAAAGAGGATAATCATATATGTTTTATATAATTATACCCCTAATAGTATTGGTACTGGGAAGTTTAGTAAAACGTTACATTCCAGTTTTAAATGTTGCATATATTTCGTTAGAACAAGTAAGGAAAATTGAAAGTGTTATTGTAGATGTACGAAATTATACAGAGAGTCACAGTGATAACACTTCTAGAATTATGTGTATACCATATGCGTATTTAAAACGGTATTATCATGAAATCCCAAATAAGCCTTTGCATCTTATTGTTCATAATAAAGTGGATCGGAATTTAAGTATCCGCTTTTTAAGAAAGAAAGGGTTCCATATTCAAAGTTATAGTATATATTTGGATAGGAAAAAAGTATAGAAGGAGTTTGAATAGCCTTATGGATGTGAAGACAATATTGAATGTAATCTTAATTGTACTTGTATCGTGGTTTATTATTTCTCGATTCTTACCAGCTAGAGGAGTAAAAAATATTTCAGGAAAAGAATTAAAACGTATGATGGGACAAAATAATAAACAATTTATTGATGTGCGGACAGCTGGTGAATATAGAGGGAACAATATTAAAGGATTTCGGAATATCCCATTAAATGAACTAGCTAATAAGGCGCAACAATTAGATAAACATAAAGAAGTTATTGTTCTTTGTCAAAGTGGAATGAGAAGTAAACAGGCAGCGAAAATGCTAAAAAAATTAGGGTTCCAACATATTACAAATGTGTCGGGCGGGATGAATGGTTTGTGAGGAGGAAATTTAAAATGAAAGAAATGACAGCAAAAGAATTAGAAGGAAAATTGTTACGTAAAGAAGCAGTAAATATTGTAGACGTACGTGAAGTAGAAGAAGTAGCTGAAGGGAAAATTCCAGAAGCGTGTAACATTCCACTAGGACTGTTAGAATTTCGTATGCATGAGTTGGATAAAAAGAAAGAATATATTATCGTTTGTCGCTCCGGCGGAAGAAGTGCAAGAGCCGTTCAGTTTTTAGAAAGTTACGGTTTTCAAGTGATTAATATGGTAGGTGGTATGTTAGCTTGGGAAGGGAAAGTAAAATAGGACGAAACGATTTTTTGTAGATTTTCAAATACCCCTATAGGTAATTCGGAGGAGAAAAAACATGGAACAGAAGAAAACAACAATCGTTTTATTTAGCGGAGATTATGATAAAGCGATGGCTGCTTATATTATTGCAAATGGTGCAGCTGCGTATGATCAAGAGGTAACTATTTTTCATACTTTTTGGGGATTAAATGCTTTAAGGAAAGATGAACATGTGAAGGTAAAGAAAACTTTCATCGAAAAAGTATTTGGAAAAATGATGCCACGCGGTGCTGATAAGATGGGATTATCGAAAATGAATTTTGCAGGTATGGGACCAAAGATGATTAAAGGTATTATGAAAAAACATAATGCGATGCCTTTACCAGATTTAATAGATTTGGCGAAAGAACAGGGGATTAAACTTGTAGCTTGTCAAATGACAGTAGATTTATTAGGGTTAAAAGAGGAAGAGATTATGGAAGGGGTAGAGTTTGCAGGAGTAGGAGCTTATTTAGCAGATGCTTCGGACGGGAATGTAAACTTATTCATTTAAATGACCTTCTTTTTAGAAGGCGGGGGATATAAGGTGAGTTTAGTCGTATTACTTTTTATAATTGGGTTTATAGGATCGTTTATATCAGGAATGGTTGGAATTGGCGGTGCGATTATTAATTATCCGATGATCTTATACATTCCGGTACTGCTAGGATTTACTGGATATACGTCACATGAAGTGAGCGGTATTACAGCAGTACAAGTATTCTTTGCAACTTTTGCAGGCGCATGGGCATATCGAAAGAATAAAGATATGGATAAAACGTTAGTTGTGTACATGGGGGCTAGCATACTAATAGGAAGTTTCATAGGGAGTTTCGGTGCTAATGTATTAGAGGAACATACAGTCAATGTTGTGTATACACTGTTAGCTACGATTGCAGCTGTTATGATGTTTATACCGAAAAAAAATAACAGCGGAGTAGTGAAATATAATAAATGGTTAGCAAGCTTGTTAGCGTTTATTGTAGGCGGAGCATCAGGCATTATAGGAGCTGGAGGTTCTTTCTTATTAGTTCCAATTATGCTAGTCATTTTAAAGTTACCGATACGGATGACGATTGCAACATCAATTGCGATCACATTTATTTCTTCAATAGGAATTACGACAGGGAAAGTGGTGACGGGACAAGTAGTGGTGATTCCAGCTCTTATTATTGCGATTGCTAGCATCTTTGCTGCGCCGCTTGGGGCAAGAGTCGGGAAGAGGATGAATCAAAAAGTACTGCAATATATGTTATCGATATTAATTGTAGGAACTGCTGTTAAGATGTGGATGGATATGATATCGAAATAAAAGGATGGTGCTGCTTGCAGCCCATCCTTTTATTTATCCCACTATTTACGAACAGTAAAACTCTCACTGATTAAAGTCTCACTTTATGCCCAAATAACTTTCATTAGTTTTTTATATTCGTCGTTTGCTAACTTATATAGCATTCTCGTGTGTTCAAAGACAAGTGCTGGATTAAAGTTTGGTTCTGAGAATGCAAGAGATGTTGAAATATCAATTGCATTTTGCTTATTTAATGTGAATTTTGCGAATCGATAAGATGTGTTTAATTCATTGATGACATGTAAAATGTCATTTGTTGATGTTGCATCAGGTACTTGAGCGACATTAAAGCAGTATATGTCCACAGTAGGGTTTTCGCTGTCAAAAGCAGCGATAAGTTGAATTTTTGCGCCAGCTTCTGTTTCTAATCCTACTGCAAAATGTACAGAACCATCATTTTCATCTATATTTTCTTCCATGAATATATCATTTGATTTTAAGTAGTCTTTAAAATCTGAAATGTTATGTTTTACTGCAGCTTTCATATGTATGTGCCCCCTGGTAATTGGAATAGATTGCTATTATTTATTATAATTTAAAAATATTAAAAAAGATAGTTAGAAAGTTCTGATTTTTAATTTTGAATGAATAAAAAAGCAAGGCTCTACCTCCATAGAGCCTTGCTTCTTTTTATTCATTATCATTAGACGATGTTTCTGTATCTGCACTATTACTACTATTATTATTTTCTACTTCATTGCTACTTGATTTGCGTTCACTCGAATTTTCGGACTTAGATTCTTTTGTTTTCTCTGAGTTTGTTTTTTTCGAATCAGAGTCAGTTTTTGTATATGCAGGTAGTCCAAGGTGAGTACGAAGTTCATTTGTCACATTTGCTAATTCTTTTTTATCTGGACTGTAGTAATATGTTCGGCCACCACCGGCAGATTGGCTACATGTATCATCACCTTTTGCCATGTAACAGTCTTCACCTTGAATTTGTAATTTCTCAATTTCTGAATCCGATCCGTACTTATAGAATGAAAGCATATCATCGAATGTTAAGTTCGTAACGAATTGTCCGTCAATATCATCAATGATGTTACCAACTTTTGTGACAGATCCAACACTTGTTAGTTTCTTTAAAATTGCTTCAATAACGAGTTGTTGACGTTGTCCACGCATTGCATCACTATCGATATGTCTTGTCCTAGCCAGAGCTAGAGCCTCTTCACTATTTAATTTTTGAACACCTTTTTTCAGGTGAATTGCATCAGCATTATCATTACTATCTTGTTCAGTAAATTCAACTGGCACATCTACTTCAATACCGCCTAAATCATCGACAATTTTCATAAATGATTTGAAGTTAAACTTTACAAAATAATCAACAGGAACATTTAGTAACTTTTCAACTGCATCAATACTTGCTTGTGGTCCACCATCTTTTCCGTTTTTAGTAGAACCGTATGCATGAGCGTGTGTTATTTTATCTTTCTTCTTTTCAACTGGAATATAAGTATATGTGTCTCGTGGAATACTTAATAGCTTTACAGTTTTGCTATCTTTATTAAACGTTGCAAGTAATAACGCATCTGTTCTTATAGCCTCACCATATTCTTTTCCTCGGACATCGCTTTCATCAACACCCATTATTAAGACAGAGACATTGTTCGTAATAGGTTTTACAGCTTTGTCACGTAAATTAGATTTATCACCGCGCGCTAAATCGTGTGCGGCATTTCGAACAGCAGAAGATGCTTTATTTACTAAAAACCAAGTATAACCGCCACCTACTATTAAAAAGAATAGAATAACGCTTATAATAATTTTTGTTTTTTTCTTACTTTTTTTCGGTTTACTGCGTGTATTTTCTTGCAAAGATGGGTTTTGCTCCATTTCCTGTACTCCTTCATTTGGATTGAAATACGACACTCATATCCACTTATTATAATGAAATTTGACGAAAAAAAACATTACAAATCATTTACATTTCGTAAAAATTCAATATATTTATAAAAAGTCAGATTTTTTATATTTTCTTTTCGAGATGTAGGATAAGTATAAGTTGTTTTAGTAGAAATGAAAATATGTAATATGAGAAAGTGATAGAGAAGTAAGATTTGTTGAAATATATCCAAGAAGAAGTGAGTAGCCGTACGTATATTTTCTATATAATAAAGAAGAATTTTACGGATAAAGGAGAAAGAGCATAATGAATCATACATCATTCCAAGCAATCGTTGTGAACGAAACGGAAAATCATCAGTTTGAAAGAAAAGTTGTTGAGAGAGAAGTAAGTAGTTTACCAGAAGGAGATGTGCTAATACGGGTTCATTATTCTTCCTTAAATTATAAAGATGCCCTTTCAGCTACTGGAAATAAAGGTGTTACGAGAACATATCCTCATACGCCAGGAATCGATGCCGCAGGAGAAGTTGTGAGTAGTGAAGATGGCTCCTTTAAGGTAGGAGATCAAGTTATTGTAACGGGGTTTGATTTAGGTATGAATACTTCTGGTGGTTTTGGTGAATATATTCGCGTACCGTCATCTTGGATCATACCTTTACGAGAAGGAATGTCGTTAAAGGAAAGTATGATGTATGGGACCGCAGGCTTTACCGCTGCTTTATCGGTATATAAGCTTATTGGAGCAGGAATAAAGCCTAGTACGGGAGATGTTTTAGTAACGGGTGCTACAGGCGGCGTAGGTAGCGTAGCTGTTAGTATTTTGAGTAAGTTAGGGTTTAACGTAGTAGGAGCAACAGGGAAAATGGAAGAAGAAGAGATGCTACTGCGTCTAGGAGCGAAAAAGGTGATTCATCGTGCGGAATTGAATGATGAATCAGGAAGACCGATGCTTAAAGGGATATACGCTGGAGTTATTGATACTGTAGGCGGAAAGATGCTCGAAACAGCGTTGAAACTGGTGCGATATGACGGTTGTGTAACGACATGTGGAAATGTAGCAGGGCAGGAGTTACATACAACGGTATATCCATTCATATTACGAGGAGTCAGCCTTTTAGGAATAGATTCTGTTCAATGTCCAGTGGGTGTGAGAAGAGAAGTATGGGCGCTATTAGCGACGGAGTGGAAAAATTTAAAGTTAGCGTCTTATACAGAAGAATGTACATTAGAAGAGTTAGATGAGAAGTTTACACTTATATTGCAAGGAAAGTTAAAAGGACGAACAGTCGTAAAAATGAAATAAAAAAAGAGACGCGTAATATAGCGTCTCTTTTCTTCATTATAATGATTGTTTTAAATTGATTTTTCCTTGTTCGCCTAAAACACCGTCAGCGATATTTACAGCGTGATCACCGATACGCTCTAAGTTACTTACCATATCAACGAAGATGATACTTGCATCACCTGAACAGCTACGTTCGTTCAGACGTAATACGTGACGTTTGCGAAGAACACGCTCCATTTGGTCGATTTTACGTTCTTTCGCAATAACAGTTTGAGCTAGTTCAGTATCGAAGTTTGTTAAAGCTTCAACTGCGTCTTGTAATGTTGAAATTGTTAATTCAAGCATTTCATTTAGTTCAGCTAGTGCTTCGTCTGATAGAGAAACACGGTTTGAAATTTGGAAATCTACAAGTTCTACAAGGTTTTCTACATGATCACCGACACGTTCAATATCTCCAACGACACCTGCTAAAACAGAATGCTTCTCAGAGTCTGTTGGTGAAAGTGGTTTTTCTGATAGTAAAACTAAATACTCGGTAATTTTTTTATCTAAATTGTTAATAGCGCCCTCTAATTGAGTAGCCATATCAGCGTGTTTTTTGTCTTGTGTATTTAAAAATTGGTTTGCTTCTTTTAATCCGTGTAATGAAAACTCAGCCATACGGATGATTTCTTTTTGAGCTTCTGTTAAAGCGATAGCTGGAGATTGCTCAATAAAGATTGGATTTAAATGTTGCGGTTTGAAATCAATAGCAGAATCTTCACCACGAATAAGTTTTGTTACAATCCATGCTAATACCGCGATGAACGGGAATTGAATAACTGCATTTGTTATGTTAAATGTTCCATGTGCAAATGCAATTGTCATTTCTGGATTTAAGTTTAATGATGTTTGGAAATATTGAATTAAACTTGTAAACGGTACTAATAAAATTGTAAAGATAATTGTACCGACGATATTAAAGATAACGTGAACTAATGCTGCACGTCTTGCGGCGATAGAAGTACCGATTGCTGCTAATACAGCTGTAATTGTTGTACCGATATTATCACCGAATAATACAGGAAGGGCAGCTTGTAAATCAATTGCACCTTGACCGAATAGTTCTTGCAAAATACCGATTGTTGCACTTGAACTTTGTACAATTAAAGTGAAGACTGTACCAACAACAACGCCTAAAATTGGGTTATCACTCATACTAACCGTTAGTTCTTGGAATGATTCTAAAGAGCGAAGAGGTTTCATACCTGCACTCATTAATTCTAAACCGAAGAATAACATACCAAAACCGAATATAACTTGACCTAAAGAATGTACTTTTTTATTTTTAAAGAAGAATAGTAAGATAGCTCCAACTGCCATAATTGGGAGAGCGTATTCTCCGATTTTAATTCCGATAATAAATGCAGTAACTGTCGTTCCGATGTTCGCACCCATAATAACACCAATTGCTTGTCTTAATGTCATAAATCCGGCACTTACAAGTCCGACTGTTAAAGCGGTTGTTCCTGAACTTGATTGGATTAATACAGTAACTAACATACCTGCTAGTACACCCATCAGTGGGTTTGTTGTAAAGCGATCTAAAATATCGCGAAGACGATCTCCAGCTGCTTGTTGCAGTCCATCGCCCATGTATTTAATCCCGAATAAGAAAATACCTAATCCACCAATGAACTGGAAGATCATATCTTGAACATTATATTCCACGCATTCCACTCCTTAAATTTCATGTACGATGTAATTATTAACTGAACCTTGAGTCACTGTAAACGGTTTGTTAGTAAAATTTACACTAAATTTACAAAGAGGTGAAAAGTTTACAATTCTTTAAAGAAACAGCTGTATTTTATTGGTTTTCTTGTTGGGAAACCGATATTTTTATTAAGAAGTCACATTTATCACACTATTTAAGGATAGTAAAAATAGGAGAACTAGACTATCCCAATTGGGTATGCTAGGTAAAGTTTCACTGTATTTATAATGGCTCATTACATATTTTTTGATTAAAATTAGAAAAATATGTAGGAGAAATGGGGAGGTTTGAAATGAAAGTAAAAACGATTGAATGATTTTAGAACGTCTTTTTTGAAGTGCTTACAACAATAAAAAAGAGCAATTCGTATATGAATTTGCCCTGTTTTTTATGTTAAAAAAGTTTGAGTACTTCGTATAATAAAAATTGTGCGCAGCGTGCTTCTTGAATCCTGTTATGTGCGTACAATCCTGATAAGGGTTGCTAACAAGAGAGTTTCACTTTAGTAGGAGTTATCGTTATGCTTTACATTTATGACGACATTTCCCTTTTTGTGCCCTTTTTCAACATATATATGAGCTTCAACAATTTCCTCAAAATTATATTGTCTATCAATGATCACTTTTATCTTACCGTTCTCAATAAGTTCTTTAAGGAAGTTTAGTGCTTCCGAAGTTTCTGGTGCGTTTTGACCTAATATTAGTTTCTTACGGCTCGTCAATTTCGTCCATAGCATTTGAGCACTTGGTAGTGGCTCGACGATATTTATATAAGTACCGTCTTCTTTTAACAATTTCATACAATCTGAAAATGTACTTTTATTTACAGCTTCAAAGATAACATCATAAGCTCCGTTTATAGTAGAAAAATCGCTTGCGGTGTAATCAATTACTTCGTCAGCTCCTAGGGACTTTACCCATTCTAAATTTGAGCTACTGCACAATCCTGTCACTGTCGCACCGAAATATTTGGAAATCTGCACTGCATAACTGCCGACACTTCCAGAAGCTCCGTAAATAAGAACGTTTTGACCGTTTTGAATGTTGGCTTTTCTAAGGAAAAACAAGGCTGTACGTGCTCCGATTGGAAGGGCTGCGGCTTCTTCATAGGTTATATTGGAGGGCTTCACGCACACTGGTCCATCTTCGGGTAGACAAATATATTCAGCATAAGAACCAAAATTTGTTTGGGTAGCAGCGAAAACAGGATCTCCTACTTTAAAACGCGTAACGTCTTTTCCTACTGATTCAACTTCACCAGAGAATTCCATTCCTAGTATTTGTTTTTTCGGATGTTTGAAGCCAAGCGTAATTCGAGCGGGTATCCAAACTGAAGAGGGAACCGTAAAACTTCTTGAGCGAATATCTCCAGCTGTTACGGTTGTCGCTTTTATTTTTACAAGTATTTCGTTTTCTTTAGGACTAGGTTTTTCTACCTCTTTCAATTGAAGAACGTCGGGGGGACCGTATTTTGTGTACACTATTGCTTTCATCAACATTTCCTCCAATTCGTTCTATATATTAATATCATACGAACAACAGGAATAAATAGAACACGGGTTCATCTTTCAATACAATGCAAAAAGCAGTGTGATTTTTGGGGGAATCCACTGCTTTTTGCATTTGTGTATATATAATTTTTTTAGTCTAAGTACTTTGAAATAGAGCGAGTTAACATTATCCAACGGCTTTTTCGTTTATTTTACCTTTCTGTTTTTGTTTCCGTAAGCTTGTGATGTAAATGAACAGGAAAGCAATAAGTAACAGAGAGGAATAACGATATACAGTTGCATAGTTTGTAAAATGTGCAATGAATCCAAAAATAATTGCTCCAGCGCCAATTCCAAGGTCAAATGCTGAGAAGAATGTAGCGGTTGCGACTCCTCGTCGGTGTGGTGCTACGCGGTCAATCATCCATGCTTGTAGCGCCGGTTGAATCGCCCCAAAACCACTTCCATAACATGCTGCTGCAATAATTAAGCTTGGAATTGTAGTCGTATAGGACAATAAAATAATACCTGTAAACGTTATAATAACTCCTGGAATAATAACGAATGCATGACCTTTCGCATCATATAATTTTCCAGAAAACGGACGAGTGACAGCGATTGCTAGTGCATTAAATAAGAAGAAGAGACTTATATCAGCAATGCCGACTTCCGTAGCAAATAATGTAATAAAGCTCCCGATACCTCCGTACATTAATGTAATACATAATATTAATAATGAAGGAAGTAAAGCTTTGCGCTCAATAAATCCATCGAGAAAAGTACCAGATGATTGCTGTGGTGGTTGTTTCGTTTTTTTTATTTGAAGTAGTTTCGTTAATATTAATGAAGCTATTGTGCATAAAAGTGCACATAAAAAAAGAACGGTAAAGTTATATGTTTGCATAAGCCATAGTCCGATTAATGGACCGAGTGCCATTGCAATTGTTCCAGAAAGGCCAAAATATCCCATGCCTTCTCCTCGGCGAGCTGCTGGAATTAAATCAGAAACGACAGTTCCATATGTAGTCGTTGTAATCCCGAATCCAGCGCCGTGTAAAATACGAACGGCTAATAAGAGAAAAACAGTCGAGGCGAAAAGGTAACTGCCCATAGCAAGTAAACAAATAGCAGTACCAATCATTAAAATGATTTTTTTATTGAATTTCTGCAAGGCGTTTCCAGTTAACGGTCTAACAAAAAGTGCCGCCACGGTAAACATACCGACAACAAATCCGATATTGGAACTTGTGCCACCAATTTCTTTCACATAAACAGGTAAAGTCGGAATTAACATTTGAAATCCTAAAAACATACATAAGTTTGCAAAAATTAAAGCAACAAACTCTTTTGTCCATAACGGTTCTCGTTTTACGAGTATTGCTTCTCCCATATATTCATCCCCTATATAACAATTTTCCCGCTATTCGCGGGCAGTAAAACCCACACTGATTAAAGTTTCACTTTATCTCTTTTCTTTCGAGTATATGTATTGGTCAATGTAACAGTCAAGGAAGGTGTCTTGAAAACGGATAACAATTTTTAAAACGAAAAAACTGACAAATTTGTGTAAAAGCTACACAACTATGAAAAAAAGATGTAAAGTATAGATGTATAGACTAGTAGTTGTTATGAATGATAGAAATTATTTTTTTCTTTAAAGAAAGCGGATTCAAAAAAGTAGTGAATGAGAAGGGGATGTATACTTTTTCACTACATATATTTGAAAAGGTTTACAAAACGATGAAGAAAGAGGCGTGTACATATGAGACGATTAGGTATTTCTATTTATCCAGAACATTCAACGGTGGAGAAAGATAAGGAGTATTTAACATTAGCAAGTAAATATGGATTTACTCGTGTATTCACATGTTTATTATCTGTAGATGGTGAAAAAGAGAAAATTATAGAAGAGTTTAAAGAAACGATTTCTCATGCGAATGCATTAGGGTTCCAAGTGTTAGTTGATATTAGTCCATCTGTTTTTGAACAACTTGGTATTTCATATAACGATTTATCGTTCTTCCATGAACTAGGTGCGTACGGTATTCGTTTAGATGTTGGTTTCTCAGGATTAGAAGAATCAATTATGACGTACAACCCGTATGGATTAAAAATCGAAATTAATATGAGCAACGGTACGAAATATGTAGATAATATTATGAGCCATAGACCAAATCGTGAAAATTTAATTGGTTGTCATAACTTTTATCCGCATCGTTATTCAGGATTATCATACGATCATTTCATTAAATGCTCGAAACAATTTAAAGATTACGGCATGAGAACAGCTGCATTTATTTCATCATTTGATGCAACATATGGACCTTGGCCAGTAACAGAAGGATTATGTACGTTAGAGCAGCATCGTGAATTACCGATGACAACACAGGCGAAGCATCTATTTGCTACAGAATTAATTGATGATGTTATTATTGCGAATGCATATGCTTCAGAAGAAGAGCTACAAGTGCTAGGCGCATTAAATAAAGAAAAACAAACATTTGATATAGGATTATATGATACAACAACAGAATTAGAAAGAATCATTGTGTTAGACGAACCACATTTTTATCGTGGGGATGTATCTGAATATATGATTCGTTCTACACAAAGCCGTGTGAAATATAAAAAAGAAGAGTTTAAACCTCATAATACGCGTGAAATTAAACGCGGTGATCTTTTAATTGATAATGAACAGTATGGTCAATATAAAGGTGAGTTGCAAATTGCTTTAAAAGATATGGTGAATACAGGAAAAACAAATGTAGTTGGTCGAATTGTGGAAGAAGAAATTTTCTTATTAGATTATTTACAAGCATGGGATAAATTCGGATTTACATTAAAGAAATAGATAAAATATAAAGGGAAAAAACTACTGACTTCAGCAGCTTTTTCCTTTTTATATATAAAGAGTGAGAGGAAGAGCTATGACAAAGGTGCATCAGCGATTAATTTCTATTTTAGAGGAGTTTTTAGAAGAGAAATCGATGTTAAATCGAGCTTTTTTAGCGAGCCGTTTACACGTATCAACGAAGACGATTCAAAAGGATATAAAATTATTAAATGATATATTGAGAGAGCACGGAGCGGAAATTGAATCACAAAGAGGAACTGGATACGAACTAGAAATTATACAAGCGAAGAAATTTGAAGAGTTTTGCAGGATTGTATTTCAAAAACAAACAGAACAAATACCAACGTCTTATGAAGAGAGAGTAACTTATATTTTGCAGCGTGTGTTAACGACAGGTGGGTATGTGAAGCTTTCACAGCTAGCGGAAGAAATTTATGTGAGTAAATCAACTGTAAACTTAATTATGAAAGATGTTACCGATATTTGTAGTCGCTATCAATTACAAATTGAAAAGAGACCGTATTATGGTATACGTATTGTTGGCGAAGAGTTTAATATTCGTTCTTGTTTATCACAATATGGTTTGCTGCGCTATGAGCATACTCCGTTTCATGAGCAATTTGAGGAGGAGGAAACATATTTATCGTTACCCCACAGATCACTCATCCGTTCAGTTATATTAAAGTATATTGAGGGAGGAACGATATATTTATCAGATATAGAAATTGATAATTTAGTCGTTCACATTGCAATTGTATTAAAGCGCTGTGAGGATCAGCATTATATGAATGCACTAAATGCGGAACAATCGGAGCTTATCATAAAGAAAGAATATACAATTGCGAAACAAATTTTAGGTGATTTAGAGCAAGAGTTGAAACTTTCCTTTCCAGAAGAAGAAGCTTTATATGTGACGATGCATTTATTAAGTACGGCTGTTGCAACGAGAGATCACTATGAAACTGTAGAAGAACTAGTAGGGAAAGATATATATGCGCTTATGCAGCATATTCTTTTTAAAGTAGCGGAAGAACGGAATCTTATTTTTTATTACGATGAAGAGTTATTATTTGGATTTGGTGTTCATTTAAAAACGTTATTAAACCGTTTGAAATATAAATTAAATACGAGAAACCCACTTTTAGAAGAAGTGAAAAAAAATTATCCGTACGCTTTTGAGATTGCGGTTCTCGTGGGAGATATAATTAGCGAATATACGGGTGAGTCGATCCAGGAAAGTGAAATTGGTTATATTGCCATTCATTTTGGGGGAGCCATGAGCCGTTTGCAGGAAAAGAATAAAAAGAAAAGATGTTTATTAGTTTGTGCGACCGGTCAAGGTAGTGCGCAGCTATTGAAATATAAAGTTTTATCACAATTTCGCGATAAACTGGAGATTGTAGGGATTACAGGGTATTATCAATTGAAAGTAGAAGACCTGTATAGAGATAAAATTGATTGTATTATTAGTACGATTCATATTCCAAGTGGCTTGCCTGTTCCAGTTATTAAGGTAAACTCAATATTTGATGAAAAAGAGATAAAATCGATTGGTAAGTATTTATTTACACATGTGAATGACAGTGTGCAACAATATATTAAGGAAGATTTGCTATTTTTGAATCATAGTGCTTCTACGAAAGAAGAAGTTATCCAGTTTTTATGTGAGAAAGCTGCTGAGAAAAACTATGTGCCAGCAAACTTTTATGATTCTGTTATGGAGAGAGAACATACATCTCCGACAGCAGTTGGGAATTTAGTTGCGATTCCTCATCCGATGCAGTTATTAAGTGAGGAAACATTTTTGATGTTTTGTACACTTGATAAGGCCGTTGATTGGGGAGATAAAAAAGTACAAGTGATTATTTTATTTAGTGTGAAACGCAATAATAATGAAGATTTACAACGACTTTATGATTTTTTATATGATATTATGTCTAGTCAGAGTACGATAGAGAAATTAACTCAGGCTGACGGAATTGAAGAGTTTCAAGAAATATTATTATCTATATAAGAAAAGTATATAAAAACTTCCGTTACATAACGGAAGTTTTTTATGTTTAAATGAATGCGTTTTCATAATAAGATAAAAATATAGAAAAAACATAGCTTGGGGGAATTTAAAATGACTGATATGCAAACTCCATTTGCGTTAATTTTACATGGTGGCAACGCGAGAAGCGCAGCACTTGAGGCAATTGCTTTTGCAAGACAAGGAGATTTTGGGAATGCAAGTGAAAAGATGGAACTTGCTAGTGAAGAAATTTCGGCAGCTCATCGTATTCAAACGGATTTAATACAAGAAGAGGCAAGAGGAAATCATGCAGAAATCAGTTTACTGTTAGTGCATGCACAAGATCATTTAATGAATGCAATTACAGTGAAAGAACTTGCTGAAGAATTTATTACTCTTCATAAACGAGTAGAAGAGAAAGTGACAGTATAAGATGTACATTTTATTATGTTGTGCAGCAGGCATGTCAACGAGTATGGTTGTAAGAAAAATGCAAGAAGAGGCAACGAAACAAGGGAAGGATTATAAAATTAAAGCAGTTGATTCAGAACTTGTGAAACTGGAAATAAAAAATGCTGATGTTGTTTTAATCGGTCCACAGGTGAAGTATTTGTTTCCAGCGGTACAGTTTCTTGCGAAGTCATACGATATACCGGTTGCAATTATAGAGCAACGAGATTATGGCATGTGTGACGGTTTGAAAGTACTGAAACAAGCAGAACAATTAGTTTTAGCATAATTATATTTTTTTAAATATAAACATTATAATGTTATAACTTTATTTCATTCCTTCATTAAAAAAAGAAAGAGGAGGGGTATTGATGAATGGTTTTATGAGCTTTATGGAACAAAAGATTATGCCAACAACACAAAAGATTGCAGGACAACGACATTTATTAGCAATTCGAAACGGGGTTATTTCTACATTGCCGTTAACGATTGTCGGATCATTTTTCGTTATCTTTTTAAACTTACCAATTGATGCATATATGGAGTGGATTGCACCATTTCGCCATATTTTAGATATTCCATTCCGATTTACAGTAGGGCTAATGGCGTTATACGCAGCATTTGGAGTGGGAGCTTCACTCGCGAACTTTTATCAGCTCAATCAATTAAGTGCAGGATTATTATCTGTACTCGCCTTTTTACTAGCATCAGTTGAACCAATTCAAATTACGAAAGCTGTACCAGGTGTTATTGATGCAGGTAGATATATTTCAGTAGGAACATTAAGTGCAACATCTCTATTCGGCGCAATTGTTACAGCATTAATTGCAGTAGAAATTTATCATTTTATGATTAAGCATAATATTTCAATTAAATTACCAGATAGTGTACCACCAGCAGTTTCAAATTCGTTTGCAGCACTAATTCCAACGTTAGTAGTTATTCTTTTATTCTGGGGTATTCGTTACGGTTTAAAATTTGATGTAAATACAACAATCACATATTTAATCGCACCACTAAAATCAGTATTAGTAGGAAATAATTTATTCGGCGGTTTATTAACAGTATTCTTAATCGTGTTCTTCTGGTCATTCGGTATACATGGTCCTGCGATTTTAGGACCAATCATTCGTCCGATGTGGGATTCAGCAATTCTTGAAAATATGGAAGTATTCACAGCTACAGGAAATGCACATCAATTACCAAACTTATTTACAGAGCAATTTATTCAATGGTTCGTATGGATCGGTGGATCAGGCTCAACGTTAGCTTTAGTAATTATGTTTATGTTCTCTAAATCTAAGTTCCTAAAAGAATTGGGTAGATTATCGTTCGTACCAGGTTTATTCAATATTAACGAACCGATTATTTTCGGGGCACCAATTGTAATGAACCCAATCTTAATTATTCCATTCGTTATAACACCGTTAGTTACAACGACAGTATCATATTTCGCAGTTGTGTCAGGCATGATTCCGCTGATGATGGCGAAATTGCCATTTACGATGTTGGCACCGATTGCAGCGATTATTAGTACAGACTGGACAATTATGGCTGGTGTACTTGTATTGATTAACTTTGTAATTTCATTCGTTATTTACTATCCATTCTTCAAAATGTATGAGAAACAACAAATAGCAGGAGAGGAGAAAACAGAATGCTCGGAGCAATTATCATCTTAATTACATTTGTAGCGGGACAGTGTATTGCACATTATTCAAAATGGGTACAAAGTAAATCTTTATTAGTTTTACTACTCGTATCAATTGTATTTATCGGTAGTTCAATGGGTGCATATGTAATGCTAAGCTTACAATCACCGTACGTTATCATTGTACCAACGATTTTATGTGCAACATGTTTATCTGCAAAATATAGATTTACGAGCATGGCATTAATACAACGTGTGAAGGAGATGCAAAAGCATGGAGCGTAAATTAGGAATTTCACTTTATCCAGAGCATTCAACGAAAGAAAAAGACATGGAATACATTTCGGCAGCGGCACGCCACGGTTTTTCAAGAATATTCACTTGTCTATTATCCGTGAATCGTCCGAAAGAAGAGATTGTAGCTGAATTTAAAGAAATTATTAATTATGCAAAAGATAACAATATGGAAGTTATTTTAGATGTAGCTCCGGCAGTATTCGATCAACTTGGTATTAGCTATAGCGATCTATCATTCTTCGCAGAGTTAGGTGCAGACGGTATTCGTTTAGATTTAGGTTTTGACGGATTAACAGAAGCGAAAATGACGAATAATCCGTACGGCTTAAAAATTGAGCTAAACGTAAGTAACGATATTGCGTACTTAGAAAATATTCTTTCGCATCAAGCGAATAAACCAGCTTTAATTGGGTGTCATAACTTTTATCCGCAAAAATTCACTGGTCTTCCGTACGACTATTTCATTCGCTGTAGTGAACGCTTTAAAAAACACGGTATTCGCACGGCAGCCTTTATTACGTCACATACAGCTAACATCGGTCCATGGGATATTAATGACGGATTATGTACGCTAGAACAACATCGTAACCTACCGATAGAAGTACAAGCGAAACATTTATGGGCAACAGGGCTTATTGATGATGTGATTATCGGAAATGCTTATGCGAGTGAAGAAGAGTTAGAGAAACTAGGAAACTTAAATCGTTACATGTTACAGCTGAAAGTACAATTTGTAGACGAAGCGACTGAAGTAGAGAAGAGAGCGACACTGCAAGAATTACACGTAAGACGCGGTGATATAACAGAATATATGGTACGTTCTACAGAAGTACGTAAAAAGTACAAAGACTATGACTTCCCAGCGCGCGAAAGTGTATTACAGGAAAGAGGGCAAGTTGTAATTGGTAACAACTCATTTGGCAAGTATAAAGGCGAACTACAAATCATTCTAAAAGAAATGCCGGTAGATGAACGGAAAAATATTGTCGGTACAATTGCGGAAGAGGAGTTATTCTTATTAGATTACGTAGGAGCTTGGACACAGTTTACTTGTGTGGAATAGGGAAGGAGAGGATGCTATGGCATCCTCTTTTTTTGTTGAAATAGTAATCTATCGTATATAGAATGCAAAGAGATAGATTTCATTTGGACGGGAGAGAAGGAGATGGAAGAGTATATAGATGATTTATTAAGGCGGATGGCTGATGAAGAGACAGATATATGGCATCGTGCTTCGTTTTTTACATAAGTTTGTTGATTGTGAAGAAGTTTTAAAGACGTTTGATAAAGTATATACAAAACGAGGGAACTTATTTATGTCAGAGCGAAAGTGGCTTCGGGATAATATTAGTTACTTTCAAGAGAAAGAAAGAATGTAAGAATTATAAAAAAAGAGTCAGTCTCAATGAGGCTGACTCTTTTTTGTAATTAGTTTAATACTTTAACTGTAACTGTTTTACGTCCCCAGTTACTTGATGTACCTTTATCAGGCATTAAAACATCAATTTTATTACCTTTAATAGCTCCACCAGTATCACCAGCAATTGCTACTCCGTAACCTTCAACCCATACTTTTGAACCTAATGGAATTACACTTGGATCAACTGCAATAAGTTTCATGTTTGGATTAGCTGTTAAGTTATGACCCATAGCTGATTTTACTTGGTCGCCTGCTTTATAACCATTTTCAAGTGGATCTGCTGTGTAAGCTGTTGCTACAACACGTAACTCACGAGAAGATGATGGTGCACTTGTTTCAGTTTCTTTTGCAACAGGTTGTTGTGTAGCTGGTTTTTGAGTTTTAGCCGCTTCACGAGCTTTAGCTGCCTCCTCGGCTTTAGCCGCTGCTTGAGCTTCAGCTGCTGCCTGAGCTTTAGCTGCTTCACGAGCCTTAGCTGCCTCCTGAGCTTTAACTGCTGCTTGAGCTTCAGCTTCTGCCTGAGCTTTAGCTGCTTCACGAGCTTTAGCTGCCTCCTGAGCTTTAACTGCCGCTTGAGCTTCAGCTGCTGCTTGAGCTTTAGCTTCTGCCTGAGCTTTAGCTGCCTCTTGAGCCTTAGCTGCTTCTTGAGCTTTAGCCGCTGCTTGAGCTTCAGCCGCTTCACGAGCTTTAGTTGCTTCCTGAGCCTTAGCTTTTGCTTGAGTTTCAGCTACTTCGCCTGCTTTAACTGCTTCACGAACTTTAGCTGTATCTTGAACTGTAGTTGTTTTTTCAGCTTTAACTACTGGTTGAACTTTAACTGGAGCTTTACCTGTTAAGTAAGGAACATGAACATAAGCCGTTTTTCCGTTATATTCAAATTGGATCCAACCATTTTCAACTTGGTGTGTTGTTTCAATTACGTCATCTTGTTTCAATTTACCAAGAATCTCTGAGTCTGTGTTTGCACCAGCACGTACGTTTAATACGTTAGCTGTTACGTAGTAAGTGTCTTTTGTGTAGTCAGCGCTAATGAAAGCCTCTTTACCACTATTTAATTTCACTTTTGACCATCCGTTTTCTGTATGTAAAACGTTAACTTTATATCCATCTAATAATTTTCCTACAACTTTTGATTCAGTAGTTGGGTTTTCTCGTACATTTAGTACATCAGTCGTTACGATTGTTTCTGCTTTAGCAGATGTTGTGAAAATCCCAAGACCAAAAACCGCTGCTGTTGCTATACCCATAAATTTTTTCATAATAGCCTCCATTGCATTTGTTTTCGTTGACCTCATTATAGCAACCATTATTTTCTTATTTGCGAAAAACATAGAATTACAAAGCTTTCGTAATGGGGCATTAATATTCTGTAATAATTCCAGTAATATCCTAAAAGCGCTTTCTTATAGTTTGTTTGGGGGCTAAGAGCATATGATGCATAAAATAGAGAGTATTTCAATTTCTAATAGGTTAATAATGTTTCTGTAGTGTTACGTAATTGTTTCTTAGGTGTTACAAAAATGGCGTATTTTGCTGTTGAAACAGGTGATTAGTTATGTAAAAATAACTATTCTGGCTGTGGAGGAATATAAATGAGGTGAAATTTAATAAAAAATCGCCATAATTGTTACAAAATAAGTCGAGGTATGGAAAAAATTACGCCTTGATTTCAGGCTTTCACATATTATTTTTGCAATAATAGGATTCTATAATTGCTTTAGTAGGTTAAAATAATTAAAAGTGTTCATAACGTGAAACATATATAATAGAAGAAACACGATTTAATAGATAAAGTGAAACTTTAATCAGTGGGGGTTTTCTTCATCCCCCACTGATTATTAGTTGAACCAATCGGACTTTTATGGGCAGTTGATCCCCCACCTAACTTCTTTGCTTTCACTGAATTTTGAGGTGGGGGTCTTACTGCCCATTAAAGCGGGATAAATAAAATATGTGATGTATGACTTACTTCTTAACTATTTAATTTTTATCTTTCGTATAGACGATGTAGCTAGGCTCATTATAAACCCATTCATCTGTACCAATTCTTAGCCAACCATTCTTTTCTTCGTATACTGTAGCTTTTTCACCTTTGCTTGCTTTTCTAACAACAGAGTAGCTAGATCCTGCTCCGCTGCGAACATTTACCCCAATACCATTTATTTCAACCGTACCAATTCCTTTTTGAACGTTCCCAGTTTCAATGACTTGAAGCATGTTTAAAATGAATGCTGCAGTTTCACCACGAGTTGTTGTTCCTTTAGGGACATACAAGTTATCTCCCATACCTGTTACAATACCTAAGCCGTATAATCTTTGTACAGCTTCTTTATAGATAATTTGATTTTTATCTGCAAATGGTAAGTTTACCAATGGTCCATTTATTCCTTTATACTGTAAAGCTTTATTTACAATGACCGCTGCTTCTTCTCTTGTAATAGGTGTGTTAGGATCAAAATTACCGTCTCCTCTACCAGAAATGATGCCTGCACTTGCAGTACGTTTAATACCATCTCGTAAAGTTGAATTTACATCATTTAAATCTTTAAACGTCGCATCTCCAGCTGGAAGACTTAAAGAATTCGAGATTAATTGCGCAAACTCAGCTCTTGTTACAGATCTATTAGGCGCAAAAATGCCGTTTCCTTCTCCTACCATAATACCTCTTCTGTTCAAATCACGAATAGCCGATTCATACCAACCTCCCGTTATATCGTCTGTCGGTTGATAAAATTTATTATAATATCCTTCAACGCCATTTACGAACGGTACCCATTGTCCACTATTAATCAACATATCGGGACAGTTTTTACCACTCCATTTTTGATGTTTTACGATGTTGTTTAATGGTACACCCGTTTCTTTCATTAAATAAGCTGCAAGTTTCTTAGCGTTATCGACTGCCTTATTGTAGTCACCATCACTATTAACTGCAATTTCAATTGCAATAGATTCTCTATTACCTGGCCCATCACCATCTCCTGCGTGCCATCCGTTCTCGTTTAATGGTAAGTGTTGATAAATTTCTTTATCATCTACTGTAAAGTGCCATGATGCAGCTCGGTCTGTTTCCCCTACTGCTTGGTTATATAAGTATTGAGCGTGGCTTTTAGCTCCTGCTCCTACGCTTTTATTATCAGTCTCATGAATTGTAATATACTTTGGAATCATATGATTTTGAGGGCGAATATTATCGTTACCTGCTGGAACAATCCATTCCGTGAATGGAACCCCGTTTATCGTACTAGAAACTGTAGGTGCTGAGAAAGCAAGACTACGCTTTGTTCTACTTGAATTATGAGGAACCGTTAATGTACCCGTTTCTTCATAAATACCTTCTGAACTTTGAAGACTGTCCACTTTCTTATTATTGACAGTACCTCCACCGCGTCCATCTACCCCTTCAAAACTTTCTTCAATACTTTTTAAAACTTGTTCTTCTGATACTTGAAGTTGATCCGTCCCGCTTTGTTCCTGAATACTTATAGATTGATGGTTATTTACAGATGGCTGTTCTTCTGCAAACGATACCATCGATGAGGATAATACCGTTAGTCCTGCTGTTAATACTACTACTTTTTTATTCAATCTAATACTCATATTTAATTTAGTATATCTCGCTATTTTAATAGATATACCTTCCTCCTCACACTTCTTCTAATGTACATCCTAATAGTTACATAACACCTTCATTTTTCATTACATATAATCAATCGAAATCTATACATTTTCCCAGATAAATCAATATGTAAGAACATTTCAAACAATTATTAAAGAGAATGATAGAAACTATACATGACATTTTACTTCATATGTCGTTCTTTTTCTATGAAATTCACATTTTTTTTAATCTTTATTATAAATTAAAAAGAAAAATTTCTTATGATAGGTTCTTTTAAGAATCATTGTGATGAGGGTGTATCGGCTTCTGTAATAGAGTTAGTTAAAGAATGCTGTTTCCTTCGTGGGATTGAAACGACAATTACAAAAAAGCCCGATTGGTGTAGGATTCATAGGTACCCACACCAATCGGACTTTTACAGGTAGTTACTCTCTCTCCCAACTTCCTCATACTGCGAGATAAAATGCGTATCCATCCAATTCACAATAATTTCTTCCAACTCTGAATGAATTGGCTTTCCCGCCCCTGCTTCTTAATTCTTTTTAAACTCTAACGCTTTAAATTCACCTTCAAAAACTTTCAAACTATGATCCATATTTTTTATTACATGTACTTCAGAATCACCCTTCACATATTCACCAATTCGCTTCGCTTTTTCAGGGTTAGCCTGAATATCTTTGTCCCCGGCAAGTGCTAGCACTGGACATGTTACTTGTTGTAAGTCTTTATAAATATCATGCTGAAAATGCTCTCTAAACCATTTTGCATTCATCGGTTTAAAACCAACTTTAATCGTATCTTTTTCTGTGTTCATCATTTTCTCTTTTAATTTTTCCATCTGCTTTTCTCCACGTTTCTCTACATTAAGAAGACACATTAACTTTCCTTTTATTCCTTTTTGTTCTTTTAATTCTTTATAAGCAATTTCCCTTTGTCTTTTCGAAGCTTCTTCTAATGATTCCGCAGCTCCAGTAAGAAGGATGAGCCCATTAACTGATGTTCTTGCGTTCACTACAGTTGCTAACATACATCCTTCACTATGACCTACTAAAATAATATTTTCTGGGTCAACAAATGGTTGTTCTTTTACATACGTAATCATAGCCTCTATATCTCTAACCAAATCCCACATTCCAGTCTTTAGAAATGCCCCATCACTCTTGCCTACTCCGCGCTTATCAAAACGGAGCGTCACCACTCCAAGCTTCGCAAATACATGTGTTAAATCTTTATATATGTTCGACTCAAGCTTTAGTGGTACTATCGTTCCATCACGATCAACTTCTCCAGATCCAGCGATCATTACAACAGCAGCATACTTCCCGTCAACTTTCGGCTTTGTAATCGTTCCATGCAAAGTAAATTCACTATTTATCGCTACTTCATATTCGTCAAAGGTCATTATATTTGTCCTCCCACTATTCTTTTATATCCAATTTAAATTTCAAACTCGCTACAATATTTTTATACTCTATTAAGTCTTTCATTGATTCGAAAATTGGATTCTCTGCAATACTTTGTAACATGCTCCGCTTTATAATTTCTTCATTTCTGACCGTTTTAGCGCCGAGCGGAAATTCTGCAAACCATTCATCAATCGCATCAAAATAGGAATCACCGTGTAAATGTAGACTATTTACTGTAAAGCTCGCCGCACAAACCGCTGCATATTTCCGTAACATTTCTAATGCTCTTTCATAGTTTTCATGCATACAGCATACTTGCGCAGCAGTATAATAAACTTTTAAGGTCATATTAGGATGCAATTTTTCTATTTCATAAATATCTATTAATTTAAAAGCTCTATTTAAAGCCATCTCTACCTTTTCTTTGTTTGAGGCATTTACTAATACAAAACTCGATATTGTCGAAACGAATTGCATTAAATGTTGATACATACTAATTTGCATAATTTCATTCGCCTTTTCAGTATTTCCAAGCATTTGATACGCTTGTGCAATTAGATCTTCCTCTGGAACGTTAGGACGTATCGTTCCGCCAAGCAATTGCAGCACTTCGTTCGGTTTATTGAGTAGAAGATAGCAAGTTGCTTGAAACGATACCGCCTCTTTCGCAAGCGAAACATCTTCACTTTCTTCCTGTACCCTGTTAAAGAGATGAATTGCCTCTTCTAGCATTTCAATTCTTTTATCCGTATCCTCTGTTAACATATGGTGATTAATAAAAAGCACTCCCATTTGAATTAATAATGGAAAACAAGAATAATATTTTTTTATGATTTCCTTGCATTCCATCATTACTTCATCAAACGGCTCTTCACTAAAAGCTTCCGCTAGTCTATGATATAAATCCCTAATATCTTCCTGTTTCATTTGTGGTGTATAACAAATTAATTCATCTATACTTACGTTAAAGTACGCTGCTAACAATGGTAAAAATGTAATATCCGGATAACTCTGCCCCGTCTCCCATTTGGAAACAGATGCTTTTGTAATACCGATATACGCCGCTAACTCTTCCTGCGTAATTCCCTTTTCTTTTCTCTTATGCGCAATGATTTTATGAATATGAATTTCTCTCACTATATCACCTCATACTTTTATTATATGTTCTTTATTCCATACAAAATATGGATTTAAATTCGACTTTCGTTAATCAAATCAACTGTTAGGAAACATCTGTCAAAAAAAGAAGCTCCAAAAATTTTAGATTTAGGTTATAGATGTTAAACCCAATAAAATCAACTTAATAATTTTTTTATAACTCTAAAACAAAAAAATGTACATTTTCACCAGGAGATGTACATTTTCTCGTTTTAGAGTATTTGCTTTTCTTAGCTTGATAGCGATGGAATAGAGTCAAAAATAGTCTGTAATTATATGTATAGCTTTATATTCAATTAACTCTAGTTTTCATTTTCGGATAGCCAATTATCAACAATAGCTATTCTAGTATAAATGAATGTTTATCATCTAATATAGCTAATACTTTATTAGGTACCCATCCCTTCTCACCCTGTGTGGTATGAACAAAACTCCATTCATTAAGTTCCAATTCCTTTTCAACTATCATATCAGGAATAACAGTCAATTCGTGTGCGGAATAGTCTGTTAACGTAGTCGCAATTTTCCCCTCATTCGGTGTACTTAATATTTGTTTCGGTACCCATCCACGCTTTTTAGAATGGATTTCTTCACAAAAATCCAGTTTGGAAATTCAGTATCCTCTCTTCCGTATATAACAAAATCTCCTTTAACTAAAACAATCGGATCCGGATAATTTGAACGATGTGGGTGAACAACTTTATATCGCTTCATAAGATGCCTCCAAATATGTTATTAACTGAATTAATATCGAAATATTCTTTCTTTTATTATTGTAACAACTTCCTCTCTTTGCATGTCATATATCAATACCTAGACCGCTAAATCTTTTCCACTAATTTCATTTTCAGAATTAGCAAAGGATTTAGACTGCCTAATCGTAAAAAGCAAACCGCTGAAAATTAATAAAATCCCCAAACATTGCAGCCAATCTGGACGAAATTCGGTCAATACAATATCTAATAGAATGGCCACAGCAGGATCTACAAAGATCATAAAAGAAATGATCTTTGCAGGAAGATTACGTAAGCTATTAAAGAAAATAAGATAGACAACCCCCGTATGGATAACACCGGTAAGAATCGAATAAAACCACTCAGTTGAGTTTATGGAAGTGTATGCTGAAAAATCAACAAATGGAACTAGTAACAAAATACCTATGGTCATTTGCAAAAAAGTTGTCGCATATGCACTCATCTTTGTAATACTTTTTCCAAAAAGCATGGTTGCCGCATAGAAAAATGCAGCAACAACACTATATGTAATTCCATTCCATTCAAAGGAAGATGAACGAACCTCACCTAATCCCATAATAAATAAAGTGCCTGTAAAACATAGAGAGATTGCTAAAATCGAATTCCATGTCAACTTCTCTCGAAAGATAAATCTTCCTATGATAAGAACAAATATAGGCGCTAAATGATAGAAAGAAATAGCAATAGTTACAGAAGTCTGTTCAAATGATTTAAAAAGAAATATCCAATTCAGTAAGTTAGCTGTTGCACAAAGAATGATGAACAGCAACTCTTTGTGGTTCCATCTCTCGTTCTTAAAATCCCCTTTTATAAGCCAAACTGTAAATAAAAATATAGCAGCACATACTAAACGAACAAAAACGAGTTCAATTGCGAAAAGTCCTGTGAGACGAGAAAAGAAACCAACAGAACCAAATATGGACATAGCTAGAGCTAGTTGTGTTAATGCTTTTTTGTTCATGATGAATCTCCTTATATCTGCACATATTTGTAAGACAAGATTATCTCTTTTCTGGCATACCATCTCGTGTGATTATGTTAGCCCACATTTGATTAGGAATTTCTAATTTACTTCTGCTATCTCGAGGCAGGATGTTCACAATATCTTCTTCCCTGCCCTCTTCTACTTTTTTCACCCAATCTGGTTCCATTAATATTTCTCTACCTAATGCAAAGAGTGGTACATCTTTTTCCAATACATCTAGCGCTTCATCAGGTGTATGAATCGATCCTAATGAAATAAAACTAGTTCTGCCAGCAATGACATCTCGAAAAATTTCTGTTCGTGTTAATGTTCGATTTGAACCGCTCCGCGGAAGAGACCACACATTCTTTACAGAAAGATGTAGATAGGAAAGCTCTTGGTCAGCCAATCTATTTACAAATGCTACTGTTTCATCCATCTTTATACCCGATTCCTCCTGCTCTTCAGGTGAAAATCGATAGCCTATAATAAATTGTTTGTTAGCATAGTGATCACGTACACGTTTCACTTCTTCTATAACAGCAAGCGGGAAATTCATTCTTTTCTCCAATGTACCTCCCCAATAGTCACTACGATGATTAGAATAAGGAGAGAAAAATTGTTGAATTAAATATCCATTCGCACCATGAATTTCTACACCATCAAATCCCGATTTGATGGCGAAATAAGTTGCTCTTCCAAAGTCTTGAATCGTAGATACAATTTCATCTTGATTTAGTTCACGAGGGATATACTCTTCTCCAGCTTCTTTATAAATACTTGCTACAACACCACTTGGACTAACCATTTGTTCTCCGCCTGTATACCCTGGAAGAGATTCACTACCACCATGATGAAGCTGTAAAATTGCTTTTGCCCCTTTTTCTTTAATTGAATTTGCTAAATTTGTAAGGCCGCTGATACTTTGCTTGTCATACACTTTCATTTGTCTAGGAAAGCTTGTAGCTACAGGTGAAATCGTAGCTGCCGCTGTGATAAACATACCTGGACCTGCTGCTCTTCTTCTATAGTAGGCAAGCTCTTCGTCAGAAACACGCCCATCTTCTTGACCTGAGTAAGTTGTCATAGGTGCAACTACAACCCTATTTTTAAGAGTCGTTCCGTTGGAAAGATTATACGAGGATAGTATCTTGTTATATTTTTGTTTCAACATTGTATGATTCCCCCATCATTCTATTTTTCTGAAGCTGCATTTATTGTATTCTTGATTTTTGCATAAGTAAAATGAATGTTTTTCATTTATTACATTCGATTTTCTCATGTATAATAAAAAGAAGAAGGAGATGAAAAATATTGAATTTTTTTCAGTTGGAAGTCTTTTTAAAAGTTGTAGAGAATGGAAGTTTTACAAAAGCAGGAGACCAAATAGGACTTACACAATCAGGGGTCAGTCATAATATAACAGCGCTAGAGACAGAACTTGGTGTGAACTTATTAAAACGCGGACGAAATGGAGTATCTTTAACTACTGCAGGTGAGTATATTATCCCTCATATACGTGCAATTATTGAAAATATGGCGTATATTGAGCAAAAGGTTGCAGCTGTGAATGGGATGGAAATGGGAAAACTTTCAATTGGGAGTTTTCCCAGCTTTACTGCTAGATTTATACCATCTTTATTTTCTATCTATAAAGAAAAATTCCCTAACATAGAGATAAGGCTTTATGAAGGTGGTTACGATGAAATCATAAAATGGGTGGAAGAAGGAACCGTGGATTTTGGTTTTGCAGCACTACCAGTCAAAAACGTGGAATTTATTCCTCTATTAAATGACCCTTTATCCGCTGTAATATATGAAGGCCATCATTTCGAAAAGAATTCTATTATCAACTTAGAAGATTTTATTGGAGAAAGCTTTATTATGTTACGATCTGGCTGTGAAGCTCTGATAGAAGAAAAGTTTCATGAAGCAAAAATAAAACCAAGCATTTCATACGATATTAAAGACAACCAAACAGTACTTTCAATGGTTGCCGGAAAACTAGGAATTTCAATTATGCCTGACCTTGCTGTACCAAAAAAACTAAAAGATATACGTAGTCTGCCGCTAAATCCGGAAATCTTCAGAGAGATTGGGTTAGTTAAGAAATCAACAAAAGAACTAACTCCAGCCGCAACAGAATTTTCCAAGATTGTTCAAGACTATTTTATAAACCGCTAATGTAAATTAGATTTTATATAAAACAATAATTCAATTAAAAACGTATTTTGATCAATCTTTTTCAAAAATAAAAGAGCTTATTTTGTTACATAATCAAAGTTTTAAACTAATATTTTTTATGTTGAATTAATATAATAATTCATACAAAATTTATCTTGCAGAATATTTCTTTATCCCGCTATTTTTGGACAGTCAAACTCCTACAAATAGCGGGATAAATCATTATCTAAATTAAAACTTCTTTTCCCTATATGTATCTACTTCGTTACTTCACCAAACTGCGCTCGCGTCACTTTCGCCAAGTCTTCAACTTTCAGCTCAACTTGTATACCGATTTTCCCACCGCTTACAATGATCGTTTCAAGTGATTGAGCACTTTCATCAATACATGTAGAAAATAGCTTCTTCATTCCGACCGGTGAACAACCGCCGCGAATATATCCTGACACTTTCGTAATATCTTTTACAGCAATCATTTCGATTTTCTTTTCACTTACTGCTTTTGCGGCAGCTTTTAAATTCAATTCCTCATCTACCGGAATAATAAACACATGATAATTTTTACTATTCCCTTGAGCAATTAACGTTTTATATACTTCTCTCACTTCTCGTCCAATTTTCTCGGCTACTGATACGCCATCAATTTTCCCATCGTTTGGATCATATGACATCATCGAATATTCAATTTTTTCTTTATCTAATATTCGCATCGCATTAGTCTTATCTTTTTTCATAGCGGTCTCCTTAACAGGTTATTTCATATTATTAAGTTTTATTATACACCCTTTTCCATTTCTCCTACATAACTTCACGTATATTTCAAAACTAAAAATATTGATAATTCAAAAATCATCTGATATAATTTGGAAAAACTTATTGTTAAGGAGAGATTTGCAATGCGTACTATTAATACTTCTTTCCAACTTCATCATCATACGTAACGCCGTGTATCCGAAGAAAATTTTTTCTTCGTGGGTACAGGGCTTTTCCTGTTGACCCACGAAGCGTTCATAAAGCTATGTGGGTATTTTTATACCTGCATAGCTTTTTTTAATTTAAAAAGGAGTGATTATGATGGAAATGAAAAATGTAAAAGGAACGAAAGACTATTTACCAGAGGAACAAGTGCTGCGAAATAAAATTAAAAGAGCATGTGAAGATACGTTTGAACGTTATGGCTGTAAACCGTTAGAGACACCAACGTTAAATATGTATGAGCTTATGTCTTACAAGTATGGCGGTGGCGATGAAATTTTAAAAGAAATATATACACTTCAGGATCAAGGAAAACGCGAACTTGCCTTACGTTACGACTTAACAATTCCATTCGCAAAAGTTGTGGCAATGAATCCGAATATTCGCCTCCCTTTTAAACGTTATGAAATTGGGAAAGTATTTCGAGATGGGCCAATAAAACAAGGAAGATTTCGTGAATTCATACAATGTGACGTTGATATAGTCGGTGTTGAGTCTGTCATGGCAGAAGCTGAACTTATGAGCATGGCGTTTGAACTATTCCGAACGTTAAACTTAGAAGTAACGATCCAATATAATAACCGAAAGTTGTTAAACGGTATTCTCCAGGCTATTAATATCCCTACTGAACTAACGAGTGACGTCATTTTATCATTAGACAAAATCGAAAAGATTGGGATAGATGGTGTACGAAAAGATGTATTAGAGCGCGGAATTTCTGAAGAAATGGCTGATACGATATGTAATACCGTTTTATCTTGTCTAAAGCTTTCAATTGCTGAATTTAAAGAAGCTTTCAATAATCCACTCGTTACTGATGGAATAAACGAATTGCAACAATTACAGCAATATTTAATCGCTCTTGGAATAAATGAGAATGCTATATTCAATCCATTTTTAGCACGAGGACTCACAATGTATACAGGTACCGTGTATGAAATCTTCCTAAAAGATGGATCAATTACATCCAGCATCGGTAGTGGCGGTCGTTACGATAACATTATCGGAGCATTCCGTGGTGATAATATGAACTATCCAACAGTCGGTATTTCATTTGGTTTAGACGTTATTTATACAGCACTATCACAGAAAGAAACGATATCATCTACAGCCGATTTATTTATCATCCCGCTCGGAACAGAATTACAATGCTTACAAATCGCCCAGCAATTACGTTCTACTACTGCCTTAAAAGTCGAACTCGAACTAGCGGGACGCAAACTAAAACGTGCCCTTAATTACGCTAACAAAGAAAATATCCCGTATGTGCTTATAATTGGTGAAGAAGAACTTAGTACAGACACTGTTGTGCTGCGGAATATGAAGGCAGGTAGTGAGATGAAGGTTCCCCTTTCTTCTTTGAAAGATAATACATTTAATAATTATTGTAATATGCCTAGCACGTTATGATTGTGAAATGTGCTCAAAATGTAACTCAGGTAAATTAAAAAAGGGCTGTCCGCGCATGACAGCCCTTTTTCCTAAACGAACAACACCTTCGTAAGTGAAATTATATTAACGATTTTTCGAATATATCTATCATTACTTACACTATATCAACGATAAGTAGATATTTTCATTTTATAGATAACCAAGCAATTAGTTTACATAAAATAATTATAATCAATTTAATCCTGCAAATCTTCCCATTACCTATTTTGATAATATACGGTTTTCCAGCCCCACTACCAATTCAAGAAAAATCCCTGTCCGTCTCCACTATACCAAATTCAACTATTTACTATTATTTTGTACATTCCTACTCTCCAAAACTTTCTCCATATTATGAGTTGCCCATTCCATCATTAATAGAATCATTGGACGTAGTGATTCACCAAGCTCCGTTAACGAATATTCTACTTTTGGAGGCACTTCACGGTATACTTCACGATGTATGATGCCATCTGCTTCAAGTTCTCTCAGCTGCAATGTTAACATTCTTTGTGTGATATTCGGTTTTAATCTTTTTAATTCATTAAACCTCTTTGTCCCATCTAATAAATGATACAAAATAACCCCTTTCCATTTCCCTCCAATCACCTCAACCATCGCTTCCACTGGACAAGAATATTTATTTAAAAATGGGTAATTTATATTATTTTCGTTTGAACAATCCATAATAAATCCCTTCCCTTACCAATAGTATCTTTTTTGATACTATACCACATAAATGTGCGTACTTGTTTCCATGTTACTTTAAAAATATAATTTACTTACAAAATAAACAAATGAAAAGAGGAACTTTTATGACAAATACAAACCAAATTACAAAAGAAAAAATTATGGAGGCTTTTCATTTCAGACATGCATGTAAAGAGTTCGATCCTATGCACAAAATTTCAGAAGAGGATTTTAAATTTATTTTAGAAACAGGCAGATTGTCTCCTTCTTCTTTTGGATATGAACCTTGGAAATTTCTTGTCGTACAAAATAAAGAATTAAGAGAAAAACTACAACCGTATTCATGGGGCGCTGGTGGGCAGCTTGCAACAGCTAGTCACTTTGTCATTGTTCTTTCAAGAAACATTAAAGATATGCATTATGATGCAGAGTATATTAAATATATGATGAACGATATTATTGGATTACCTGAAGACACTCAAAAAATTAGATATGAATTCTTCAAAAAGTTCCAGGAATCAGATTTTAACTTACTACAATCCGATCGTGCTGTATTTGATTGGGCATCTAAGCAAACTTATATTGCTTTAGGTAATATGATGACTAGTGCAGCTCAAATTGGCATTGACTCTTGTCCAATAGAAGGATTTGATAAAGAGAAAGTAGATTCTTTACTTCGTCAAGAAGGCATTATACAGGGCGATAATCTTGAAGTATCTGTTATGGTTGCCTTTGGTTACCGTAAAGAAGAGCCAAAGCGTGATAAAACAAGACAGACTACAGATACAATTGTTGAATGGATTTAGTAATATAGCACGCAAAAAATAATGCTCCTTATAGCTGTATACTCATACTAAAGAAGAATCAGTTGTTTTCTTACGTATGAATTTGTTTTTTCATGGAAAGATATGTTAGTATGTATACAGTTTGAGTGCTCTATTTTTAGAGTCGAACAGGAGGAGAATGAATATGTCTGATATTGAAGTTGGCGAAGTGTTTACACTTAGTGATGAGAATAATGAGGATCAGGAAGTAGAAGTACTTGGAGCTATGGATGTCGAAGGCGCAGAATATATTGCAGTTGCCTTCGTAGAAGACATTCAAACAGAAACTGAGGAAGACATTGATATCTTCTTTTTAAAAGTAGAAGAAGATAATGAGTTTTCATACATTGAAAATGACGAAGAGTTTGACAAAGTATCTGCTGCTTTTGATAAGATTTTGGATGAGCAAGAGCAAGATTAATATGAGTTAAAAACATGAGGGGGATGCATATCCGCCCTCTTTTTTATTCATCAATCACCGAAAGATCTATGTAGTAATTCCAGTACATCTTTCATCGCAAAAGGCCCATCTTTTTTTACATGGTCGGCAAATTCAGAAACGAGACGTAATGTCCTTACACTTTCGATTGGATGTTCACCTGATGCACTTTCAGCAGAAAGCATAACAGCATTCGTTCCGTCGAGCACAGCTTGAAATACATCAGTCACCTCAGCTCTTGTAGGTATAGAATGCTCTACCATAGATTGAAGCATTTGTGTCGCTGTAATGACATATGTATTCGTTCGATTACATTCCTGAATCATCATTTTCTGCAAGAGCGGAATAAATTGGAACGGCAACTCTACTCCTAAATCACCCCTTGCAATCATAATTCCATCCGCTTCTTTACATATATCTTGAAAATTTTCGATTGCTTCCATCGTTTCTATTTTTGCAATTAAATTAGGAGCAGTTCCTTTATGCTCTTTTATAAAATCCCGTATTTCTTTTATATGACTAGGTTTTCGTACGAAAGAACATGCGATAAAATCAACATCCTCTTCTAAAAGAAACTGAATGTCTTTTTTATCTTTCTCAGTAATAGCTGGTAAACTAACGATTGCCCCCGGTAAGTTCACTCCTTTATGAGATGAGATATTACCACCTGTTTTGACCTTTGTATCTATTTTTTCCGTACTTATCTTCTCAACGATTAACTCAACTTCTCCATCATTAATTAAAATTCTACTTCCAACTTTCACATCATTCGCGATTCCTTCATAATCAACACTTGCTTCAGTGCTACTCCCTGTAACTGGTTGCGCATGCAAAATAAAAGAATCTCCCGCCTGAAGTGTAATTTGTTCTCCTTTTATTTCACCTAACCTTATTTTAGGACCTTGTACATCCCCTAAAATTTTAATAGAGTCATCTAACGTTTTTACTAAGCGAATGATATCTTTATGACTTTCATGCGTGCCATGTGATAAATTCAACCTCACTATTTTCATACCATTACTTATTAACTGTGCTAACGTTTCTTTATTATTGCTTGCTGGACCAATTGTACAAATTCGATCGATTGTCATTTTTATCACCATCCTTTTTAAATAGGTTTCCCATTACCTTTGAAATAAACTCTCAACAAAAAAAGAAGCCTACTCACACGAGTAGGCGCTTTTCACACTACGATAACTTCGTCAATAACTGATTTAAATCTTTTTTCGTTTTCGTCGTTAATGACTTCATTTTAGCAATATCAATCTTTTCTTTCTCTGCTCCTACAATTAACGGATACATACTTTGTCCGATTGTTTTATAGTCAGTTGGGTGCGATGCTTCTAAGTCTTTCTCTATTACATCCCACTTTTCATTAATTTGTTTTCCAAGCTTATTCACTGTTTCTAGTTTAGGATTCGCAGCTAATTGCTTGTCTAAGCTTTCAACTAATGCAGCAACTTCTTTAACACTCGTCTTCACAGCTACGCTTTTCTTCGGATCTTTCGTTGTTTTTCCGTTTGAATTTGTACTTGTACTTTGATCTGTTGTTTTTCCGCTAGTCGTTTGCTCATTCGTTTTAGTTGTCGTTTCTTTTTCTTTTGTTTTCACATTCTCGTTTTGAGTTGATGTTTTACCGTTACTTTCTGTTCCCGATGATTCTTTCGTATTTTTTGCATCTTTATCTGTTTTTTCGCTTGAAGAAGTATTTGTTTCTTTTTCAGTATCTTTCGTTGTTTTTGACGCTTCATCTGTACTTGTCGTTTTTGATTCTCCTTCATTTTGTGCTGTTACTTGCTCCTTCTTTTCTGTCTCTTTATCTGCTGAAGGACTACAAGCTGCCATAGTAAGCATTGTACCAATTGTTATCGATGCGATAGCGACCTTTTTCATTTTCATATAAATCCCCCTATGTTTACGTTTTTATCCTCCCCTTTACGATTCGATTTCCCCTTAAAAAATCCCTTTTCACAAGAATTACCATCTTTCCGACAGTAACCTTCATAATAATACGTACAAAAACTGATAAACTCATTTTAATATTCGAGTTTCTTCTACTTCATTTTTCTTTTCTGTTGTAAAAGAAAAAGAGTATATTGTCACATGAAGAATTACAATCTTCATATGACGATATACTCTCCTATCAAATTTTTATCTTTCTTGACATTTTATTTATACAAAAAAATAAAATTTTCTTTCATTTTTTTGTTTCTCAATATTTGTCAACATAATATATTTATGAGTAACCACCGTTTGAATGGATCACTTGCCCAGTAATCCATTTTGCTTCTTCACTTACTAAAAAAGAGATTAAGCGCGCTGCATCCACCGGTTCTCCTACTTTACCTTGCGGGAACTTCCACACTAAATGATGCTTTAACTCCTCTGTAATCCATCCTGTATTCGTCGGTCCTGGATCAACGGCATTTACTGTAATCCCTTTCTCCATCGCAACTGGTGCAACAGACTTTGTAAATGCTTCAATTGCCCCTTTCGTTGCTGCGTATGCTAATTCATCTGGCATTGCTCCTAATGACTGCCCTGAAGTAAGGTTAATAATACTTCCACTCGTTTTAAGTGCATAATGTTTTATAAACAATGAACTTAATAGCATAGTAGCCCTGACATTCACGGTATAATGTTTATCTAACTGCTTTACATCTAACTCCTCAACTTTTGTATGAGTTGCATACGCTGCATTATTAATTAATATAGATGGATCGCCTAAACGCTCTGACACCATATAAAACAAACGGTTTGGCGAATATGACTGCGATAAATTAATTTCTGCCATTTCACATCGGACATCGAAACTTTCAATTTCCTTTTTCAACAAAAATGGTTCTTGATCATTCATTCCCCATGGCATCGCTTTATCATACTGAGACCAGTACGTGAAAAAAATGTCTATCCCCTTTTGAGCAAGCACCTTGCATACAGCTGCACCAATTCCATTCAGACGAGTTGCCCCTGTTACAATTGCTATTTTCTTCACCTTTTTCTCCTCCATCTATGGATAAATCCCCTGCACGAATACAGAGGATCTATCTTCTTATTGAATATTTGACAATATGCGTTCAGCACCTAATTTTAAAATTTTAATAAAGATATAATTTACTATCGTAAACATTACAAATAAAACAATAAACATAACCCACAGTCCTACTTGAAGGAAGAAGTATAATAGACTTACTCCCGCTACAATAACTAAAGCTATTAAAATATTAGCTAAAAAATTCCACAAAGTTGTATAGCGGCTTTTAAATAATTTCTGCTCTGTATCCCAATGTATATCGGCAGTTTGCGCATCCCAGCGTGTACCGATTAAATTAATTAACAATAAACCATTCGCACTTAGCAAGAACCAAAGTATCATGAAGACCGGAGAAATTCCCGCTACAACTGCCATCGTAATACCAAATATCGCTAAAATGATTACATTAATTAACCAAGCCGTTATCGCTTTCGCAAAAAAGATATCCGAAGCTTTTACTGGTAAATAACGATTCACAAACCATGAGCTTCCATCTCGTGAAAATGACGTTGTTGCAATAACGTTACTTCCCATTAAAAATAGTGACGCACAAAGACCAACACCAATTGCAAGACCTGCTGATTTTGGATTATTAATATAACCCGTAATCCATTTTAAATTTCCATCTTGTACAAATAGAACGAAGAACAACATAATCGGCATAACGAAAGTTTGTACGATACAATTTAAGAAAAATTGTGGTGTACGGAATAACGTTTTAAACTCTTTTTTCACATACGCTTTCAAATGTGAACTTTGTACCGTTGATTTTTGTAAACCTTCTGCTGAAATGACCTCTTTTTTTGCAGTACTCGTTGAAAGTCCAATAACCCCTTTTAAATATGTACGCTCTGCAATGTAATAAAACAACACAAAAAATACAAATGAAATAACTGCAAAGATTATTACATATAAAGGACCCTTCCAATTTGCATTTTCTACTAATGCCACTGCTCCAAAATATGTAGTTGGAAAATAATTTGTCATTTGTACTAGAAGAGAAGATTGGTTGTTTGCAAGATAATTCGTGATTGCATCTTCTGAAAACGAACTTTTATTTTTCCACTGCAAAAATACATTAATTCCTACAATAAATAGTATACTTACGATTCCAATAAATATATTGCCTCGATCTTTATTTTTCGCTATATTTGTATACCTCATAATAACTGTCATCAGTAACGAAGCTAATACTAACGGCACGATTGGGAAGAGTATGTAAATAAAAATCATGTATATGTAATATGTAATAAATGCGCCACTTTTTAACCCGTACGTAATAAAGATTGGTAGTAAAATGAATGAACTCATTACGTATTGTGTAATTAATACTGTTAAAAATTTTGCCGAAATAATTTGCGCTGGTTTTAATGGTAATGGCAATAACACTTCAATGTCATTGCTGTAATAAAATACAGTTAAAATGTTCGTAATACTCATTAAAAATACCCATATACTCGCAATCGCAAGTCCCATTGCGATAATCATTCCTGGGTCTTGCCCTAATTGTTTCATACCTTCATACATTCCGTGCGTGATAGAACCAAATATTAAAAAACCAACAAATAAAATGGCTGCAAATGAAAATACATACGCCCAGCGCTTCTTCTTATCTGTTATAAAATCTGCATAATTTAATTTCAATAATACCTTCGTTAACGTCCATATTTTACTCATTTCCCGTCATCTCCAAGAACATTTTTTCAAGTGATTCATTGGATTTAAAATGATCTCTCATTTCATCTAAATTTCCTTTAAACTGCAAATTCCCCTTATTAATAATCGCAACGCGGTCACATATTTTTTCTGCCACTTCTAATACGTGTGTAGAGAAAAATACAATCTTTCCTTTATCCGCATGCTCTCTCATCATTTCCTTTAAAATATATGCAGATTTCGGATCAAGCCCCGTTAACGGTTCATCTAAAATCCATACGTCTGGTTCATGCACGAGCACACCAATAATAACGATTTTTTGTCTCATACCGTGCGAGTAACTTTGAATTTGATCCGATAACGCATTATAAAGATCAAATTTCTTCGCTAAAGACTCGATTCGTTCTTGTCGTACTTCTTTCGGTACTTCATACATATCTGCCATAAAATTCAAATATTCAATGCCTTTTAATCGTAAAAACATATCTGGACTATCCGGCACATAACCGAACGTCTTTTTCGCTTCCATCGGCTCTTTCATAATATCTTTACCGTTAATCGTAATCGTCCCTTTGTCTACGCCGTGAATACCAGTAATCATCTTAATTGTCGTTGATTTACCCGCACCATTCGGTCCTAAAAACCCAAAGATTTCTCCGCTAGGCACAGACAAACTTAAATCTTTTACTGCATAGGTAGATCCATTATAACTTTTTGACACATTCGTAATTTCAATCATTACATCCAATCCTTTCCTTAATTACCAAATAACTATATTTATATTATAGCATACTTTTATTTTCAGATTTTTGTATTTTTCAGTTTATTCAACCTTTAAAATAAATGTAAACTGCTAATCCAACGATTAAAACGACAGCTAGTATAATATAAATCATCGTTAGCCGCTTAATATTCCCTTTTGTCGCTTTACTATAATTTGCATCACCATTTCGTCCAATTAACACCGTCGCCACTACAGTAATCACTACAAGTAATACAACGATCATGATCCAAGTTAACATTCCTTCCTCCCCCTCCTTACAACCATTTTACAATATTATCCTCTTTATTTCGCAGTATATTTCCTCTTTTTACTATTATTATGAAGCAAACTGGAAAACTATTATTACCATTCTTATCCATATGTGATATATTTATAACATAATGCGACTTATTTCTAACATTGAATGGGAGGACCTATCATGAAAACCACTTGGATAAAATATTTAGGATTTCTCGGTTTCTTTGGCTTCCTTGGATTTTTTTATGAAAAAGGGTTGTTTACTATGTTCTGTTTCTTCTCCTTTTTCACAACGTATAGAACGGTTCAACACGATGAACTGTTTGAACAAATCGTCAATAAATCATGCCGCAATGCCTTTATCGTTACATTACTAACTACCGCTATCATTTTGTTTATTGAAATGTTATTTCCAAACCCGGTGCTACAAGAAATTGATATCGCTCTTATTTTCGGCACACTTATTCTTACGTTCGGATTCTCTATGTTCTTTTACGATAAACCAGTTGATGAAATGGAAGATGCACCATGGCGTTCGTAACGAAAATAAAAGAATACCGCGCCAAATTGAATATGACACAAGTAGATTTAGCAAAAAGTGTTGGTGTACGCCGTGAAACAATTAGCCATCTCGAAAAAGGTAAATATAACCCTTCCTTGCAGCTTGCTCACGATATTGCGAGGGCACTTCATAGTACGATTGATGAAATTTTTATTTTTGAAGATAAATAAAAAATACCGGCATTCTTTTCACAAAGAATACCGGTATTTTTCATTTATACAACTATCACCCATACAAGACCGCATGAAATACGCCTAACAGTAAGTATTGATCCTCTATATAATCCTCATCATACACATTCATCTCAATATAATACATATCTTCCTCAAGACGAATATTCCAATCTGCGATTACATAGCCCCTTCGTAATAACTTGCCAAGCCCAATTGAAGTTTTATGAACAACATGTTCTTCTCTCTTATATGTAAAAGTAAATAAGAAATTTGCATCTAATAACTTTCCATCACATACAAGTATTTCATGCTCTGCATTATGATTATCTTTATACGTTACTAAGATCTTTCTTTGGCGCTGCCTACTTACATCCTTTGCAATGACGCGAATATTATCCTTACTATCCTTTACTTCATAAATGATATTACTACCAATTTTTGGAATGAAATCTAGTACTCTCATCAACATATTTTTATAGTAACCCCGTACTACGCCTACTCGTTTGCTTTCCTTATAAACCTCTATCGATGTCATATCCGCTTTACTATCACACGGTCGTTTGTAAGAAAGCTGCATCATTCGCTCTCCTCTTAAGTACTGATCAAACGTCACAGGATATTGTATCGCGCGCAGTTCTTTATTTAGCTCATATAAATAGCGTTGAACACTCTCTACTAATGTCGTAGTAGAGATACTCTCCTCAATTTCAAATTGTTGCCAACTGGAATAAATCTTCCACTGTTCGTCCTCTTCGTAGAAAAATCTGAGAATGACTTCATCACGTTCAGGCGTTTCATAATTCATCTGTTCGTTCTGCCCGTGTTGCACTTGTTCCATCCACTGTCCTAAATAAATGCCAAGCTCTGCAACCTTCATGCGTGACTTCTGAAAAAGTACTTTGTCACTCGCACAAATCGTTACATCTCCTTCAATAAAGCCCTTTGCATAAGCAGTATATTGTGGGTCATCCTTATCTGGAATACTTTTGTCTAACTCAAATAAAAACGTTAACATCCTTTACTCACCTCTAGTTGTTACACAGTTCATACCTATAAATTTACCGTAACTCAAAATATATCAATACAATTAAAATGAGGCTACCTTTTCTTCCACCACTTCCGCAATTTCTAAAATTTGCAGTAAACTCTCCACTTCATAAGTCGGCTTAACACCAGTCGTGTTCTCTTTCAAACTCGGATTATACCAACACGTATCAATGCCGTAGTCTTCTCCGCCTCTCATATCAGAAGTTAGCGAATCTCCAACCATCAGTACACTTGATTTATCAGTAATCCCTAACTTCTCAAATGCATAATCAAAAATCTCACGTGCCGGCTTTTGGTGGCCGACTTCTTCAGAAATAATAATATGATCAAAGAAATCACATAAAGGCGAGTTTCCAATTCTAGATTGTTGCACCTTCGTATATCCATTCGTAATAATACCTAACTTGCAATCTTGTAGATTCTCACATAGTTGCACTGCACCTTCTATAAGATGTACTTCCTTCCCTAAGTTTTCAAGGTATACATCACTAAATTGCTGCGCATCTACTTCTATATTATGAAGTGCAAATAATTTTCTAAATCGATCTACCGCTAATTCACTTAGCGTAATCATTTTATTTTCTAAATCTCTCCACAAGCCATTACTAATCTCTTTATAACTTGCAAGATAATCATTATAGCCTGTAGGCATACCGAACTGTACAAACGCATTATGTAATGCGTTTCTCTCCGTTTCAGGAAAATCTAATAATGTGTCATCTACGTCGAATAATATAACTTTATATTTCATTATGCTCTCCTCAACTAGTACGTTATTTACAACTTGTATTTTCTCATTAATTGTCTCTTAAGTCGAACTTTTTCCCTTTACGAATAGTAGCTGTATAGAAATCTTAAAGTTGTTTAAGACACATGAGTCATGTTATTCAAAAATAATTAATTGTGAAAATACTATACATTTGAGATAATTTGGATAATGAATCCAGTTTTTTAAAAGGTAATTCAGGAATAGAAAGGGGCGGAACAACATAGTAGTAAATTCATGGGGAAGACCTAAAATAAAAATCCCAAAAACAAAAAGTGAATGGGTTGGAGATATCATTGGATATTCATTGTTCTTTGGATCAATCATTTTTTTGATCATCATTTGGGGAAGATTACCCGCGGAAGTGCCCGCACATTATAACGCATATGGAGCTGTAGATCGCTGGGGATCAAAGTGGGAACTTCTGCTTTTGCCAGGAATAGGGCTATTCATACTCCTTTTAATGCAGGCTTTAGAAAAGTTTCCAGAAGTTCATAACTACCCACAAAGACTGAATGAATCAAATGCTAAAGAGTTTTATTTAAATAGTAGAAAAATGCTAAATCAATTAAAAAATGTCTGTTTACTTATTTTTGCTTTCATCCAATTTGAAACAATTTCAATCGCTCTAGATTGGAGCGGCGGTTTCGGAAAATTATTTTTACCGATATTGTTAATTGGGACAGTTATTCCAATTGTCATAGGAATAATAAGGCAACGAAAAATTTCATAATAAAAACAGGAGGCTAATCTAATTAGCCTCCCTCCTTCTTATTTATCCTCTAGCAATAACACTTTCATTTCCTCTAACGACTCTTTCGTAAAGCCTAGAGCTTTTTCAGCATACGCTTCAACTGATCCGTATTGCTTTTTAACTTCATCAATCGCAGCTTGTAAATATTCAGCGCGCGCTTCAAACATTGCACCTAATATTGCTCTACTTTCATCGTTTTGTAATTTTGCACCTAAGAAGGCCATCATTTTTTCGTTTAACTTTTCACGGAAACCGTTACTTAGTAAGTAGTCTTCCATTACTGTTTTTTCTGGTACACCTAGTAAAAGTAATAATAATGCTGAGCCAAATCCAGTACGGTCTTTTCCAGCTGTACAGTGGTTTACTAACGGTAAGTTTTCCGGATTTTGCGCTAAGTTTAAGAAGCTCACGAACGCCTCGTTACCACTTACGAAATCTTGATTCATTTTCACAAGATACTCACCTGGTTTTCCTAACATAGAAAGGTCACCAACTTGGAAAAATTCATTTATATTTAGATCTTTCGCTAAGTCTTGCATAACTGGTAAGTACACTTGACGAGCACCCGTAATTTCTGGATTCGGCTTATGCTTCACTTCAAAGTCTGTACGGTAATCACAAATTAACTTTAAACCAGACTTTTGTAAATACGCAATATCCCATTCTGTTAGTCCTGCTAATTCTTCAGAACGGTATAATTTGCCCCATTTCACTTTACGGCCTTCTGTCGTTTCATATCCTCCCATATCACGGAAGTTAAACGCGCCTTGTAATGGCAGTCTACGCTCAGCTACTGTTACTGCTTGTCCATTACTTCCTACTAATCTAAAATATGGACGTTCATTTTCACTCGGGTTTTCAATTGTATATGATAATTCTCCATTTACCGTTGCAAGTAATTCTCCAGTTTCTTCAATATGTTCTGGTGAAGTACTCCAATAAATACGAACTTCTTCTATATTATTTTCCCATTTTATTTGTAACGTATTACCTTCATTTCTTTCTACAGTTGCTTGTAACCAATTTCTTTGCTGCCCCATTCTTTCACCAACGCTTTCTCATATAATCGAATCTTACTCTATTGTATTATAGGAATAACTACTTTGTCGTTCTCATTTTTCTTTTTATCTTACAAACAGGCAAAAAGTTCTTTTACTTGTTCAAAATTTGTACATGGATTACCGCGAAATACGTATGCGATTTGTTCTTTTCCGTTAAGTATTCAAGGAAATAGCGCCAGTTCTCTTGATATTGCTGTATGGTACGGGGCCCGCGTCCTTCCGCATATTTGATATGAATAAACATATTAAAATACTCTTGTAGAGTAGGGCGAGTGTTTTCGGTAATTTCATTTGAAATATATTTGATTCCTTCGTGTTTCTCCATACCCTTTCACACCTTTACATATTTTATATCTAATTATATAAGGGGAACTGTAGAATTCTCCACGGTACTTATTGGCGGGAAAAATAACAGGGGAAGAGCTGTAAGGTAAAAGGTGGTAACATTAAAAAATAAGATATCCAATAAAGTTGAGATATAATATATTATTCGTAATGAAAATATTATATAGTAAAATTAAAAAAGCTATAAATTTACTTACTCAGATTTATAGCTTTTTTGGAATAAAACGATTCATGTCTGTGTTGTAAGAAAAAAATCATAAAAGGGGTGAAACATCATTCGAGATTATTTTATACTAGATATTTTTTTGTGTTCTGCACTACTGATTGCATTCATTGTGGGATTGGTTGTTTTTTATAAAAAGAATAGAAAGCGAAAAAAGAGGGGATTCTGGCAAGGGATAGTAGTTCTGTCTATTTTCGTTATCTCTTCAGTTTATTTGTTAGCTTCTACTCTTCTGGAATTAAATTATTATCTAAAAGGAAATGTTAGTAAGGTAGAAGGTGAATGCTATATCACTGTAAATGAAAACCACTATAAATCTTCAAGAGTAGACATTGAAATTGATGATTTGTTCTTAGTAGCAGATCAATTAGAACTCCCAGACATAGAAGAGGATTATTACATGTGTAAAATAGAATATTTACCATTTTCAAAGGAAGTTACCCGTCTGGAGTATGAATGATGTTTAGAAATACATAGGATGATAACGTTAGACGCTACGTTTCTTTTTACGAAGTGTACACTCTTCTATCATGGTCAGCACTAGATATTGCAAAGCAACATGGATACTAATCAGAATCAAATGATACGAATAGTGATGAACAAATGAAAGGTAAGCGGCACTTATCGGGATTCCAAGAAAGAGAGAACCCCACTTGTTTTTGGTGAAAAAGTAAAGGGATGTAGCAACTAAAACACCGATAAGGATCGCTTCCCAGTAAACATACCAACTTACGTCACGAACAAATATGTCTAAAAAGTAATACATGGATACTCACTCCTTTTAATAAACTTTCGATAGTTTTTTTCGAATCCTGCCAATTGGATAGATAAGCGTATTGTGTTGGAGGTATTTAGGTTATCTGAAAGAAAACTTATGACAGTGGATTCACATAATGAATGCATGACTTCTAATTTATCCCTACAAATACTTCGTATTATGTACCTTTCTCCATGGTTCAATATCTAAACTTTGTTCTTCATTACGTTATCAGTCATAGTAATGACTGATAACGTAACTTTACTCATAAAAATGTCTATTAAAAACTTTAAATAAATTTCATACATATAATTAAATATACACTATTTTTGAGCCCTAACCTCCCGCTAAATGAGTTCGAGAGAGTACATTATTCATCCTTTAAAACTCCCTCACATACCGCTCAGTACAACTCAGCAGCTGACATCCGTTCTCTTCAAAAACATCCTTCATCCACTCATTTTGCACATTTGTCTCACCGATATAATAAGATGCACCTATTTCCTTTAAGACAAACATTGCCCCTGTAAAGAATGCTACTTCATACCCTTTATTTTTCATATTTGGAGTGACTCCAAAATACATAAGCTTTCCTTCTTCTAACGTACCTCTTTCAATATGCGGGATTACAATTCCGATCGGCTCTTCACCTACAACCGCTGTTAAACAATGTTCTTTCCATTGCTCACCAATTTCTTGTAGCATCATATGTACAAATTGATCCTGAGCGACTGGTTCTCCCGTCGCTTCATTCCACAGTGAATAAAAAGCCTCTTCTCCCACTTCTTCAATAAGCTTAAAATCCATTTCACTTTCTACATCTTCTACTTCATATATATCTTTAAATACAATCATGCTTTCCGTAACATATTCAAATGAATACGTTTCAAAACATTTTTTATACACATCATAATTTGGACTTTTTGAAGAGATTTCAAAATGTAGTTTTTCTAATCCATCTTTTTCAGCTTCAGCAACGCAATATTGCATCATTTCCTCTAATTGCTCTTCTGTAAAAATCTCTGCATTATTTTCTTTTATCATAATAGAAGAAGCACTTCTTCTTATTTTAAAATGTTTTGCTAACTGTTCTATCGTCGTCATATTCTTCCCTCATCTATATCATACTCGAATTTGTAATCGTTCTCCTTGCATGAGCAGGATTGTCCTTGAATATATAGAATACTAGAAAAGATCGCATCTTTAAAGTGCGGAGGAGGTTCTCCATTGGATATTACAGCGCTGCAACAACAGTTAGAGCTTATACAACAAAATGATTATACGCAACTGCAACATATAGATATAAATGAGTTAACTTTAAACATGCTTCAATATATCGGAACGACTGACAGTTATGTTCGTTACCAACTTATATATAAATGTTTTGCTCATTTTATTCATCATGAATTCCTTATGGACGATCAACTGAAATTACTGTTACATACATGCTTAAGTGATGAGTATTTATATTGTGACATTCACTCCCCACAAACAGATGGGGTTTTCACACGTTCTTACACTGTTTCGTTAATTGCATTAATACTCCAATTCGCTAACTCGCACTACTTTTTTACAGAGGAGGATATCGAGGAAATAAAAAACAAACTCATTACATATACAAACTTAGAAACTGATTTTCGAGGCTATATCGAAAATAAAGGATGGGCTCATTGTATCGCCCACGTATCTGATGCCTTTACTGAAATTGTTCACAATTCCTATACGACCTTCCAGTGGTATGAAGAATTAATTCATTGTTTATTAAATAAAATTTTCATTCCGTCTGATCTTTTTCATAATAACGAAGATGAACGTACCGTTACTCCGTTACTAGCAATGCTGTATCATGACCTCTCACAAGATACGTTAATTTCAATTATTTATAAAAAAATAAAAAGGCTTCCTCAAATTAGAAAACGCCTTTCACTTAATGAGTATTGTATTTTATGTGCGAACATTAAAACCTTTTTACGCACATTATTTTTTAGAACAAAAGATGATCATAACTTAGCCTTTACAGCACGTAAAACAGAAAGAATGTTAAAAGAACTTCCTAATTATTATTAAATGTAAGGAGAAACATTATGGGTTATATTGAAGACATGAGAAATCTAATAGGAAATCATCCACTTATTTTAATTGGTTCACACGCCATTATATTAAATGAAAAAGATGAAGTATTACTGCAGCTTCGGACAGATTTTAACCGCTGGGGTATTATTGGCGGGGCCTTAGAATATAACGAAACACTCGAAGACGCTTTAAAGCGAGAAGTATTTGAAGAAACTGGGCTTATCATTAAAAATCCAGAACTATTCCGTACATACTCAGGACCAGATTACTTTCAAATTTATCCAAACGGCGATCAAGTACACGGTGTACTCGTTGTTTATATTTGCCGTGAATTTCACGGTGAGCTTATTTGTGATCAAACTGAGTCAAAAGAATTACGTTTCTTTCCGCTGGATGAATTGCCTAGTACTCTTCATCCCGTTATTGAGCGTATTATTAGGGAATTTCAGCACTCCAATTAAAAAACATTACATATTGTATGTAGTAATAAAACACCCTCATTTCCCATCATGATAACGTGAAATGAGGGTGTTATCGTTCACCGTAAATCCGAATGGTTCCCTTAGCAGTTAGATCGTTATTTCAATCTGATTTCCTTCCGGGTCACTTACTACACTTTCATAGTAACCATCTCCTGTAGTACGCGGGCCATTTAACACAGGATAGCCTGCTTCTCTTAACCTATCCGTTAATTGATTCACTTTTTCTTTACTACCTACAGAAAAAGAAATATGAGCATATCCTATTGTTTGTGTTTGTAATGCATCATCTATCCCTACCTGCTTCATAAGCTCTAGACGTGCTCCACCTTCAAAAGTTATAAAATAAGATTTAAACTGCTTTTTCGGATTGTGATATAAGCTATTTTCTTCACCATCGAAGTATTGTTTATAAAAATCACGCATTCTTTCTAAATCATTCACCCAAATTGCTACATGTTCAATTTTCATAATCGACACCTTTTCTTTTATGTTATTCAACTGGCAATTGGATGCTTATTTGCCAGTGCATTTAATTTTCTTTCTTTGTTTTCGTAATCATAAGATCAAGTCCAAGGCTTTTTAATCCATATAAATAATCTTCTTTCCAGTTGCTCACTGTTATTTTCGGAATATGTTCTGCCGGAATGTACTGCGGACAAGTTTTTACAATTTGATCTATTACAAATTGGTTCACTTCATCATCACAGAAAATAAAGGCATGAGGGTTAATAATAGCTATAAATGTAGAAATTAAACGGGTCATAGCATCTATATTATATTCCTCTGGATTATCGGAATTTTCAGCTTCATCTCCACTTCTCAAAGCTTGCAAGAAATTTTTATTATCATACTGCGGAACGAAAGATATCTCTCCTGAGAAAAATGTACTTCCGCGTATGACATCTCCATTTACCATAATCCCGGCACCTGGGCCGTTTTGACCCGCATACAAATATACAAGAGATGAATTGTCATAATTCCCCGTATTTTTATGATAGCCGAGCACTGCAGCATTCATATCGTTTTCTATTACTACCGGTATAGAGAATAGATCCTCCAAATGACTTTTCAAATTAAAATTTTGGAACTTCTCATATCCAGGAATGTAGAAAATACGCCCATTGTCTACCGCACCAGGCACTCCAATTGATATGGAACTTATTTTCGGAAACGTAGCTATTAGACTTTCTATTTGTTCTGTTAATACGTCTAGGCCCGTATCAATTAATACACTTGAAGTACTGCCTTGTTCTTTTACTTCGCCTAAACAGTTAAAAATTGTATAGTTCGTCTCATTTCTCTCTAAAAATATCGCTAAGCCTAACATATATTCCGGATTATATTCATATCGTTTCGCTCTTCTTCCACCACTTGAATCATCTAAACCAGCTAAAGTGACTTCACCGTCTTGTTTCATTTTTTCTATAAATTTACTTATTGTTGGAAAACTAATTTCTAATGTATTACTAAGTTCAACTTTCGTTGCACTACCTCGCTCTAGAAGAGCTGTACGAATGCCGCGAAGGATCGTTTCTTTAATCGATTTTTGAGTAACAAATTGTTCACTCAAATCGCTCACCACCTTAATCAACATACTTATTAAACATTTTTAATAAGTTGCGTTGACAATATATCATACATCATTTTCTAAAGCAATAGAGATGATATATTTCCGCTAGCACGCACTCCGTATTTAACTCGATGTATTCTCTCTCGTAACAGACGATATAATTCCAGACAAGAGAACAAATAATAAAACAGCTAGCAAGGCATTGCGTATTCCGAATGCTTCTCCCAGTATACCTAAAAATGGTGGTCCGGCTAAAAAGGCTGTAAAACCGATGATAGAAACTGTCGCAACATTAGAAGTCGCGTTTTCACTATCATCTCCAGCGGCTGAAAGACCAATTGGGAAACCTAACGCAGCACCAATTCCCCATAGCACGACACCAACTGAAAGAAAATACGAGTTACTCCCAAATATTACGGTTGAAATTCCTATAATCGCCATCATAATCGTAGCACGTACGACAGCGACACGACCGAACCGATCAAGGAAATAACTACTACACATACGAACTAACGTCATTGCCGATACAAAAATAGTGTACATAATAGAACCTGTCACTACACTTTGTTCATGCCCGTCTACCATTATAATAGGTAACCAATCATTTGCACTTCCTTCTGCAAATGCCATTCCTAGCACGAAAAGACCAATTAAAAGCACCTTTTTTTCCATACGTAAGGACGTACGCTTCGTGCCCTTTTTATTCCGCGATTTCTCCTTTTTCCCTGTTCCATGCGGAAGAAAACGATACAACATACATACAAGTAATAAAGACACGATAGAAACTGCAAAAAACTGATACATAATAGGGATGTGAAGCAAGGCAGCAACAGAACCGCTAAGCGCTCCTACTAAAGTTCCTACGCTAAAAAAGCCGTGAAATTTCGGTAGAAGTGTCGTTCCTAATTTCTGCTCAATTGACGAACCTTCTACATTCAATGCAACTTCTGCCAATCCATATCCTACTCCAAATACTAGTAAACTACTAAAAGCCCCCACGCTAGAAGCAAAATAAATAGTAATACCTAAACAAAGCAATCCAATAATCATAAAAAACATACTGCCTATCATTACGTCCCTAGCTCCCCTGCAATCAATGAAACGACTTGCACTTAGTAGACCAATTATTGAACCGACAGATAGTCCGAATAAAATCCAACCCATTTCTGCATTTGATACAGCCAAAATATCGCGCACCGCTGCGGTTCTAGAGATCCATGTAGCAAACGCGACACCTGGCAAAGCAAATAAGAGGAATAGAGCATTTCTAGAGGCTAGTAATGTCTTTGTATGATTATCGGTACAATATTTCTTCATATGAAACACCTTTCAAATTGTCTATACGATAATTTACACTCTAATGAAAACACCTTTTATTCTTCTATCGTTTTAATAATTTTAGCCGGGTTACCACCAACAACTACATTATTAGGTACATCTTTTGTCACAACTGCTCCAGATGCAATTACAGCATTATCTCCAATTGAAATACCAGGGTTAATAATAGCTCCCCCGCCAACCCAAACGTTGTTACCTATCTTTACAGGTTTTCCATATTCTTTGCCAGAGTTCCGTTCCGCTGCCTGTAACGGATGAGTAGCAGTATAAATATGAACATCAGGTGCAAACATACAATTATCACCGATTCGCACTTCACAAACGTCTAAAATAACACAATTGAAATTGGAGAAAAAGTTCTTTCCAATGTGGATATTGTAACCATAATCACAACGAAAAGTAGGTTTAATGTGTGATGTCCCGTCAGCTGAAGAACCTAAAAGCTGATTTAATAAAGTAAAACGCCCCTCATCTCCTGTCTCCATAGCCTCGTTATAAAGACGTGTTAACCGTTTTGCTTCAGTCCTATCGGCTACTAATACTTCATCATCTGGCATATACATTTCTCCTGCCACCATCTTTTCTTTCTCGGTTTTCATACAATCATCTCCTTTATTATTGAATGAGCCCCACTTATTAAACCTCTTTAATAAGTGGCTTTAATTATACTTATTAAACACATTTAATAAGTCCCCCTATATTAGCATACTTTTTCATATATGCAACTCATAAGTTTCGAAAGGACATGTAAACTCCTTATTTTACGTATCGATATGACGAATAATTTATATAGAAAAAACGAGAGAACGCTCAGCGTCCCCTCTCAAATCCAATCCGTTTTTTAATTTCTGCTAAATTTACCTTCGCAATAGCCCGTGCTCTCTCAGCACCTCTTTCTAACGCTTCATATAATAAATTTGGCTCATTCATATACATAGCGTATTTCTCCCGAGGACCTGCTAATTCACGATTTACAACGCGGAATAACTCTTTTTTCACATCGCCCCATCCAATTCCAGTCTCATACTTTTCACGCATCGACTGCATTTCATCCTCTGTCGCAAATTCTTTATATATTGTAAATAACGTTTCAAGCTCTTTCGGTTCATTTGGAAGTGAAGAATCTGTTTTGATTTTAAATATCAATTTTCGTAGTTTTTCTTGCTCTGCAAATAATGGGATCACATTCCCATAACTTTTACTCATCTTCCTTCCATCAAGGCCAGGTAAAATAGCCCCTTCTTCTTGAATCACGTACTCTGGAAGTGTAAATGTCACGCCGAATGTATGATTAAAATACGTCGCAATATCACGAGCAATTTCAATATGCTGAATTTGATCTTTCCCGACAGGTACATGAGTAGCTTGAAATAATAAAATGTCAGCTGCCATTAAAATCGGGTACGTATATAACCCCATATTCACTCCGGCATCAATCTCTAACCCCGCTTCTTTATTTTGCTCTACCTTCGCTTTGTATGCATGAGCACGGTTCATAAGGCCTTTCGGAGTTAGACAAGCTAATATCCAAGCTAATTCTAGAATCTCCGGCACTTCTGTTTGGCGGTAAAAAACAACATCTTCTCCAAGTCCAAGCGATAACCAAGTAGCTGCTACCTCTTTCGTATAACTACTGAACTGACTCGGATCATGTACAGCATTTAACGCATGATAATCAGCTATAAAATACAATGCTTGCCCTTCATTATTCTTTGACATGTATAGCGCAGGTTTAATCGCTCCAATGTAATTTCCTAAATGCGGATAACCTGTCGGCTTAATTCCTGTTAACATAATTTTTTCACTCATACTAACTCCTCCTTTCTCAAAATAAAAAGAGCCCTCATCCTTAAAAAAGGACGAGAGACTCCCGCGGTACCACCTTAATTAGCTATCATTAGCTCACTTTAACTTCTTAACGTGAAGTAACCGTCTTTACCTACTCATTTCAGTTAGAAGCTCCAGAGCCCATTCCATATTCATCCCTTACTGATTTCCACCTCACATCAGCTCTCTGAAAAGTTTCGAATATGTACTCTTCTCTTTCATTGCTTTTCTTTATTTTTTACAGTTTATCACATTTCCCCTTTATACAAAACTGAATTTTCCGTTTTATTTAACGGCATTTGATTTACAATTCAAAAACCGGTGTGATTACCAACCCGTTCTTAATAAAAAAGAGCTAAAGCAGATTGATCTGTTTTAGCTCTTTTCCCTACGTATTCAACTTAACAAACCTATAACCATGCGTAACTAACACTTTCAATATCGCATACCCTGGAATTGCTAAAATAATTCCCATAATCCCAAATAAGTTTCCAGCAGTTAAAATGATAAATATGATTGTAATCGGATGAATGTCTAATTTTTTCCCCATGACTTGCGGAGAAATAAACTTACCCTCTGCTAATTGTACAACCATCATAACGATAATTACTTTTAAAACCATTGCTGGCGAGTCAATAAATGCGATAATTAAGGCTGGTGTAATCGCAATAACTGGTCCTACATACGGAACGATATTTACAATCATCGCTAAAATAGCAAGTAATACAGCATATTTTATTCCTATAATTAGATAACCAATTAATAACATTATACCGATAAACAAGCTAACGATAATTTGCCCTCTAATATATGAGCTAATCGCATAATGCATATCATCTAATATGTTCTTCGCAGCCGGTTGCCTTTGCTCTGAAATAAACTTTAAAAAATGATTTGGTAATTGTTCACCATCTTTTAAAAGATAGAACAATATAAACGGAACCATTACAAACGTTAAAACGACCTCTGTAACAGTACTTAAAAATCCGGTTACATTCCCAGTTACTGATGATATCGATTTCGTAAAATTAACTGTATAGTCTTTTACTATACTCGCTACATCAATATTTAAATTCTCCTGAATTTTACCGAGTACATTACTTTCCCCGAATCTACGTGCTGCTCGTTCGATTTCATGACCGAAATACGGTACGTTTTTTATTAACGCATCAATTTGATCTCGAATAATTGGGATTACCGTTACAACTAAAAATACAAATAATCCTAGTACGATTAAATATATTGATGCTATCGATACAATTCTCGATACACCTTTCTTTTCTAAAAGCGAAACAAATGGATGTAAAATATAAAATAGTACGCCCGCTAATAATACCGGGAAGAAAATTGTTTTTAAAAAGACAATAAACGGAGTAAATACAAAGGAGATTTTTGTTAGTAATAATATATTAATAAATAATAATGCAAATCCAAGTAAAACCGCTAAATAATTTTGTTCTCTAAAAAACTTTTTCAACTTATCTCTTTTTCTTACATTTTCTTTATCCAACGAAACCACCTCTTTGAATCATGAAAAGCCCTTATCTAGGGCTTTTCAGCATAATCTATATCTATATCTATATCTCTATTTCCTTGCAGCTTTCACTACAAATGATACAATAAGAATTAATACGATTGCTCCTAATAATGCTGGCACAACATGAATTCCACCAAATGATGGCCCAAAAGATCCAAATAATCTACCACCTAGCGAAGCACCTAATAAACCAGCAATAATATTTCCTAACATACCACCTGGAAAATTTTTACCCGTTATAGAACTAGCAATTGCACCTATAATAGCACCAACTATTAATGTGATAATCCATCCCATTTTTAGTCCTCCATTTCTATTATAGTTGTATGATTCAATACGAAAATATGTATTTATCAATACTAACTATATTTCACTATAGAAATATACCTACTACTATTTTACGTATGGAGATACATATATTATATGCAAAACAGAAAAACATTGTCAAACTTACCCAACAATCAATTATATTGATATAATTATTTTAAAGGAGGAGTCATATTTTATGATTCATAAATTACTTTCCCATTCTTATGAAGTAGCAACATCCATTTTACAAGTTCAAATTCCAGCTTATAAAGTTGAAGCAATTTATTTAAACAGTACTGCAATCCCTCGTTTATATGATACTGTAAACGATATTCAACATTGCGATGAAACATTCTATGGATATTTTTCTGAACATAAACTTGTCGGCTTTATTTCTTTTATACACGAAGAGAATCTAATTGATATTCACCGACTCGTTGTATCGCCTGATTTTTTTCAAAAAGGAGTCGCAACGAAACTGCTACTTTATATTTTTAACATGTTCCCTTCTTCCATGACATACATTGTACAAACAGGTAAAGCGAATACCCCTGCTATTACATTATATAAAAAACACGGATTCATTACAGTATCAGATACAATACTTCCTGACGGCATGATTCTTACACAGTTAAAAAGACAGAAAAAATAAAATAATTTGACTTGTTCGTCTCTTTATGTTATTTTTTACTTTATAAAACCTTTTGCTGAATCCAAATTTTGGAGCGGGGGAACCATTTTTGTAGCTATGCTACTTGGGGCGAATCTTTTTTAAGTAGGGAAACTCTCACTTCCCGAGTCCGACAGCTAACCTCGTAAGCGTAATGGGAGAGGAAGGTGCTTTTTGCCTATGTTACACAGTGTACCTCCTTAATTATAAATATGGAATCGATACCAATAGACACCTATATTTATAGAAAAGGAGACATGTATAATGTTACGTTTATCTGATCACGCAATAAAAATGATGGAGCAAAGACTTCGACTCGAACAACACCGCACATATCAAGCGAATAAAGTTGTTGATAACTTACATCACAAATACTTTTTTCAGCATATTTTTCAACCGAAAAGATAAAGAAATTGTTCATTTAACATCAAAAACACAAGGTGTGTCTATAAAGACATTCCTTGTGTTTTTTATTCCTTATAATATTCTCACTTACTTTCTCGCCTTAATAATAAAAGTAGTTGGCACCATTCTAGCTTTATATAAAGAATAATACTTCCTAGACGGTTCAGCTAGTTCTCTATCAAACGAACGTGATGGTTCAGGCTCTTCTATTCTCTCAATTGTAAATCCAACTCTATTTAACTCATTTATGTATGTACTTATTTTTCTCTTATATAATGTCGCTTGTACATTTTCTCCTTTAAATGTTTCAAACGTAATAGGTATTTCCTCATGATAAGAAGACTTTATAGTAACTTCTTCTGTACCATACTGTAAGTTTGAATATACTGGGTGCTCCCAACTAAAAATAAAACTTCCTCCTGGCTTTACATATGAATAAATCAATTCCAACGTTTTTCTTAAATTCGAAGTCCAACCTAATGCATAAATGGAGTATACAATATCAAAATACTCTTTAGGAATATCTCCTTCCTCTTCCATTGCTCCGCATATTAATTTTGGATTCCAACCCTTTAATGTTTCATTCGCTGTTTTAATTTGTTCACTCGAAAGGTCAAGACCCCATACTTCCTCTGCCCCGTGTTCTGCTATATATTGCAACGAATGCCCACTTCCGCATCCAATATCAAGAACCTTTTTATTTTCGATTGAATCAAACAAATGAATCTCATCTTCGGACGCTGTATACGGCCCATATTTAGGTAAACAATCTACTTGAAAGAAATAAGGTGCAACCGTATCCCAACACTTTTTATTTAAAGCTAACATTTGTGTGCCTTTCATATTCTACATTCCCCCATCCAATTTTTTCTCCTACTATAAATTACACATTTTAACCCGCTCTTCCTTTTCTCTTCTCCCAGTAATTTTTCACTTTTGCAATTGTTCCGCACGCTCTTCCTCCTTCCCTACAATCATTATTTAGAATCAAAAGCGATCTACAATAAAAAAATTCGACCATCATATTTGACAGTCGAATTTTTTTATTTTTCATATTCAAGATGATTATGTCTTTTACAACCAAATAAATAACAAGCCCCTATATAATCAGTTTCAAATTCTAACCCTGGAACATATCCAGATTTGATACGTTCTATCATTTTTTTATAACAATTTTTCTCTTCTGTATATTCCTCAATTAACTCTTTCTTATCGTTTTCTGTCCAGTTTTCTTCTACTTCTTCATTCTTAACATCTTCTATTTCTGCTGTCTTCGCTTCAATAGATTCGCGTATAACTTCATTTATACGCGAGAAATTATTCGATTTATATAGAGCATAAACAAATCTACTAATCCAATTGGGGCTTTTCCAATCTTCTTTGTATCCTTTTTCAAAACACTCAATTGCTTCTTTATAGCAATTCAATTCAACATATAAATCCGCTACATTAATTTCCCCTACAAAATCATCAGCTTTCCTGCTAAAAGTATCTAGCTTTTCTTTCGCTTCTGTCATTCTCCCTAAATCAATTAAACATTTTACATAGTTATACATTATATAGTCCGAATCCCCTGCAACTCGCAAGAAAAATCCCGAAGCTTTTTCCAGCTCTCCAAGATTATAATGAGCTACAGCTACATTGTAATATGCTTCATTGGATGGTTGAATCGAAAAAGATTTTTGTAATGCTTCTTTCGCTTCCGCCCACTTTTTTTGTTTCATGTAAATTTCCCCTAAGATGCTATACGGAAAGTATGAGGCAGGATTCAACTTAACAACTTCTTTTATTAATTCAAGAGCTTTATCATCATTCTCTTCCTCATAAAAGTACATCCAAGCAAGATTATTGAGAGATTGTACACCTCTAGATTCATGTACTGCTTGTTGAAACAGTTCCATTGCTTCCTCATATTTATTTTGTTCAAACATTTCAAGTGCCTTCTCGTTAATGTTCAAGTAGCTACCTCCGAAGTGAATGAATTCATTTATTTCATATTATTATTGTAAAATGTAAAAATTGTGATTTCTATAAAAAATTTCTTCCTCCTGTCTACATTTCGGTTGAAATAGAAGCTAAAACACATGAACTTACAACGATAAGTAAACTTTTTAGTCTCCCTTAAATTAGATATATAGTCTACTTGTTTTTACATATTATGGTACAATCAAAATAAGTACTGACAAAATATTTATGCTCCACACTAGCAGTCTAACAATGCCAAAATCAAAAATCACTTGAAATCAGGGGATGTTATGAAAAAGAAATTAATTTTTCTACTATTCATCGGAATCATATTATCCGGATGTTCAACTATAGAAAAAAAGTATTTAGACACCGGCAACGGCAGTATGGAATTATTAACACCAACGATTACAACAAAAGATAATGAATTAGAAATTAAGACTGAGGGTATTGATGAAAATAAAGTAACTTTTATTTATGTTGCCAATAAAAAAGTATTGGAACAAAACATAAAAAATGGTGAACCTTACAAACTTAACATTAAAGATATCAAGCATGCTCATAGGACCGACTACAAGCCAAGAGTTCAACTTGTGCAGACTACAGATGATCATACAGATGGAGAAATGGTAACCTTTAAACAAGTTAGATATACAGTTAAAAAAAATTAATTTAAATGCAATAAAAGAAAATATATCTATAAAGGAAGAAACAGAAAGGGTAATACTGTGAAAAAACGATGGATTTCTTGGTGGATCGGTAACATATTTTGAGTTATCCTTTTTGGAATACGGGTAGCTATTATTTGGCTGCGAGATGTTGATGGTGCTGGTGTTACTCAAACATCCAAAATTAAACCAATATCATTAATAGTTTTATTAATCTCGTTTATCCTACTGATATTCATTCAAGTTATATGGCTAATCATTAATTTGAGAGGAAACCGTTAAAAAAAGAGAGGAATCTTTTTCAAAATAGATTCCTCTCTTTTTATATAGGGATTATGCCGTGCTTTTAAAGCTGCACTCGCCCCTTTTCTTTACGATGCATGCTCATCTTTCTTCTTCATTAACGCTCTCTTCTTCATCGCTTTCGTTAAATACCCGCCCTTAAACGAACGAATTTCATAAGAAGACATAAACGCTTTCGGTGCGATTTCATTAATAATTTCTAACAGTTCTTTCTCTCTCGAACGCTTTGCAACGATATCTAAACGATAACGTATAGAATTAATACCTTCACCTTCAAATACGGTAACACCAAATCCAGAGTGACGTAATTCATCTACTAATTCATTACAACGGTCTAGTAAACTAACTTGATACGTAATATAACCAATTGCTAATTTATTCTCTATATAACCGCCTAATAATAGTCCCGCACTAAAGCCAATGACATAGGCAACGATGTTCATCCAATTTGATAAATCTTGAAACACAATACCTAAACTGACAATGTAAATAGCTCCTTCTAACAATCCAACACCAGCAGCGGATCTTGTTTGATTCTTTACAAGCAAAATCGTACGAATTGTTAAAATTGGAACGTAAATAATTTGAAGCACAAAAATAAGTAAAGCTTGTAACATTGGTATCCACCTCTTTCAAAAAGTCTTTTGTCATAATAACATACATAACCTTTAGAAATCGATGGGTTTTTAAAATTTTTTTTATTATTTTTCATACTATTGAAAAACATAAAAAAGAAGCGTATTATATTTGTCGTTAATTTGATTACTTGTATCATATCGCTAAACTAAAAAAGGAACCCCATTAGGCCCCTTTCATCATAACTCTATGTTTTTCGAAGCCTGTTCTCTTTGCTTCTCTTCTTCTTTCACTAACTGTATATTTGCATAAGCTAAATTTGCAATCATCAAAAAGTGGCCACCTAAAATCCCTGTACCAAATGCCCACATTTCCATTTCATGCTCAATTTCATACATGATGATAGCTCCTAAAATGGCTGCTGCAAATCGGTTTAGAACTCCTAATCCAGGAGCCTTTTCTTTCATTACGATACTTTTCCCTAGTTTCTCCACTCTGCGAGCTAATAACCAAAGGCAGTACGCACTTACAGCTAATCCAATACCAAACCCTGTCACTTGTTTTCCAAACGGAGTAATCGTCCACATAAGTAGTAAACCACTAAAGATCACATACAATTGTAATCGATATACACGTAAGGCTGCTTGAATCAAAATATCCGCTCCTAATTTCGCATTTTTTATACTTTAGAAGAAAAGCAGCAACTTACACAGTTGCTGCTTTCTCTTCTTCTTGCTCTTGTTCCATTTTACGAATTTCAACACGTTTAATTTGGTAAGCGTCTTTTTCTAACACTTTAAATTCATAACCTTCTGCCTCAACGTGTTGTCCTTCTTCGATTTCATGATTTTGCATCATAATCCATCCACCGATTGTATCCACATCATCTTCTTCGATGTGTAATCCAAATAAATCTTTCACTTCTGAGATAAGCACTTTTCCATCAACAATGATATGTTGCTCGTTCACATGCTGAATTGGTGGTGCTTCATCTTCATCATATTCATCACGAATTTCGCCGACGATTTCCTCCAAGATATCTTCAAGCGTTACAATTCCAGCTGTTCCTCCGTACTCATCATATAAAACAGCCATCGGAATTCGCTTCTTCTGCATTTGAAGTAATAAATCGTGAATTGGAGTCGTTTCCATCACTTCAATAATCGGACGCATATACGAGCGAATAGATGATAAATCTTTTTGATCCTCGGTCATATATCGAATAAAGAAATCTTTTACGTTGACCATACCGATGATATCATCTTTATCTTCTCCAAAAATCGGATAACGTGTGTATCGCTCATTTTGGATTACTTTCATGTGTTCTTCTACTGAATCTTCCAGGTAGAAACCAATGATTTCTGTGCGCGGCACCATAATCTCTTTTGCAATACGATTATCAAATTCAAAAATGTTATTTACATACTTGTATTCAGCCTGATTAATTTCGCCACTTTCGTAGCTCTCAGAAAGAATAAGACGTAACTCTTCTTCTGAATGAGCTACTTCATGTTCAGAAGCTGGCTTCAAACCGAATAAACCAGTTATCACACGAGCTGAACCATTCAATACCCAAATAAATGGATACATCACTTTATAGAACATCATTAATGGAGCTGCAAATAATAATGTTACTTTTTCAGCTTTTTGAATTGCCATCGTTTTCGGAGCTAATTCCCCTACTACAACGTGTAAATACGTCATTAACATAAAAGCAAGACCAAATGTTAATACTGATGAAACAGAAGGATTTAAGTTCCATTTCTCAAATAACGGGTGTAATAACTTTTCGATTGTCGGTTCACCTAACCAACCTAATCCCATAGCTGTAACTGTAATACCTAATTGACAAGCAGATAAATATTCATCTAAATTTGTTGTTACCTTTTTCGCTGCTAAAGCACCGCGTTTTCCTTCCGCAACAAGCTGATCGATACGACTTGAACGTACCTTTACAATCGCAAACTCTGCTGCTACGAAAAATCCAGTAAATGCGATTAAAATCGCAACCATGACTAAATTAAATATTTCCAATGAATCCCCTTAGTTAAAAAAACTAAGGTGTCCACCTCCTGTATACTATAATGTTTTCTTATTTGTTTCTTAGAAAACATAGCCCGATACAAAAATTAAAGAGGTCGGATTACACTTTTTTCTATAATAATAGAGCAAGTGTCTGTATTAAAGCTGTCGTTTGACCAGATAAAGATTTCGATATTTTTTCACGTTGTGAATCAGTCAACTCATCTAAAAGCGGCTTTAACTCCGTTAACTCTGCTTCTAATCGATGAATATGGTCTGTCACTTCATTCACTTGTTTCGAAACGTGTTCATTGATACCGAGCAGCTTCTTCTTCTCCTCGATTTTCTCTTTAATCTCACAAAGCGGCATATGCATTTCTTTGCACTTCTCAATAAATTGTAATGTCTCAAATGCTGTTTCGTCGTAATAGCGATAATTAGATTGAGATCGCTCCGCTTTTAAGATACCTAGATTCGTATAATAATCAATCGTTCGTTTCGACACGTGAGCCATGAGAGCCAACTGTCCGATTCGATACACCTTCCCAACGATCTTCCCCCCTTGTTTATATTACTAACATCATACAATACATAAACTGTACAGTCAAACGTGACGGTTTATTATTCACATTTTATACAAATTTCCACATATTCTCTTAAACTTATAGAATATGTTTTCAACTAAATAATCGGATCATCAAATTTATAAAATGCCAAATTCATGAAATCATCTGTCCGTCTCAATCCTTCTTACTTTTAGAACATACTACTCCATTTTCCAAAAACAGATTCATACAATACATACCACAATAAACTGAAAATTAAGTTATAATATCTTTATAAACATTGAAAGGGGGATATATACATGTACTACAATACTTCATTCGAAAACGATCAACCTGTAGGCCGTCTATAATCTAAGACGGGCATTCATATAACAAGTGCGCTATGCCTCGTCTTAGGGAATGTATTATGACCCTAAAAATAGACGGAGGTAATTCAAATGAAACAAACAATTTTAGGAGCTATCTGTTTATCACTAGCAGCAAGTATATGGGGCGGTATGTATGTCGTTAGCAAATATGTACTCGACTTTATCCCACCGCTTACACTCGTTTGGCTACGTTTTATTATCGCTTTTGTTGTTTTATATGCAATTTTGAAAATAACTGAGAAAAAACAACAGAAAAAAGCAACCATTGGCCAAAAAGATTGGCTCCTATTCGCATGGATTGGATTTATCGGATATTTCATTTCAATCACATGTCAATTTATCGGTACAAAATTATCCGACGCTCATACAGGATCGCTAGTAACATCAGCTACACCTGCCTTTATGGTTATATTTGCAGCGCTTATTTTAAAAGAAAAACTAACTGCCCGTAGACTGCTATCTACTATCATAGCGACAATCGGTGTCATTATCGTAATTGGATGGGATATTGAAATTGGCTCCTATTTTATCGGTACGATTATTTTAGTTGGAGCCGCTATCACATGGGCTTTACTATCCATTTATGTAAAAATTGCTTCGGCCCGATTTTCATCTTTAATTATTACAACGTACGCAATATTCTTTTCACTCTTTTTCATCACACCTTTTATGATATGGGAATTTCAATCAAACCTTATTGAACATATGAACATGTACGTATTATTAGGCGTACTTTATTTAGGAATTGTCTCAACGGCAGGTGCATTTTTCCTTTGGAATAAAGGATTAGAATTAATGGACGCAAGCATCGGTTCATTATTTTTCTTCTTCCAACCTATCGTCGGATCGTTACTCGGTTGGTTACTCTTAAATGAGACATTAAACAGTAACTTTTTCATTGGCGGTATTCTTATTATATGTAGTGTTTTAATTACCACTCTTGAAAAGAAATAAAAAAACAGGCAGAGATTTTTAATCTCTGCCTGTTCGCATAATTGGATCTTGATCGTGAAAACCAATGCAAATCGGTATATTACTTTTCACTTCACTACATGCACTTATAAAACTACATACCGTTCTTGCGATTAAATATAAAGTAATACCAACTGCTTTTTCACTTGTATCAAAACCGTTCTCAGCATACACACCCGCTAATCCTACAGACTTCGGTCCCTCAATATCATATGTCCATTCAGAAGCCCAATCATCGGCCTCTTCCTCAAGCGGAACATACTCCTCACAAATATAAAACCGACTATTCCATTCATTATCGAGATCATACTCAAAATAAATTGCCTTTACTTCTTCACTTTCAGCAAGTTTTAATGTTTCTCGCAAACCTATTCGCATACTCTCTTCGTATGAATCTAATTGAATCATTTTAATACGCTCGGCGTGCGTACCTGATGCTAACGTGCTGCAAATATCATAATACTTCCCTTCTATTTGCTCTACTGATAACGAAAAGATATCCTCTTGCATCTCTTCCAAATACTGAAACATATCCAAACTAACTCACTCCATATTCTTTATGCACTCCAATGCGATGGACGGGACAATAATTTCGGCAATTTCGTATGTTTGTCCCCTCTCGCCGCATTAACTTGAACTTGCGTCAGAAAAATACTATTGGTAAAATCGGCCCCTCGAATATCTGCATCTCGCAAATCTGCTCCGATGAGATCTGCTCCTCTTAAATCTGCACCGTTTAAGTTAGCCGCAATTAAGTAAGCTCCTCTTAAATTCGCCCCTTGCAAATTTTTCTTTTTCAAATTTACCCCCATAAGGTCTGCTCCGCGATGAATGATTCGTTTCTTACGTGCAGCATTCATTTCCTTCCAAACTAACTCACTCGTTTCTAAAAGTAAAACATTCACTTCTGCACGGTGTAATGGAATATTTACTTTCATTAACTCGTCCGCATTTAAATTCGAAAGGCGCTCCGTCTCTTCAATCGCTTTACTTAGTTCTTTATGAATCGATTGTGTTGCCTTCAATAGAATAGCCTCATTCAAATACCAAAGCATTTCATGTAGCTGATGCATAACCGGAAAAGCATCATACATTTTTCTCGCATGCTCAGCATCTTTCCGCCAATCAATCCCGTTAAATGTAACTTGAGAAATCTTCTGCCCAGCGCCGAAACATTCGAATACTGTACAACCTTTATACCCTTTTCCTCTTAGCTCTTTATGTATACTACATTTAAAATCTGATTGTAAGTTGGAACATGGTTTACCACCATCTTTATTCACTGCAAAATCTACCGATGCTGCGAACGGTAACGCCACGCAACATAGACCGAAACATGTTTCACAGTTTGCTTTTAAATGATCGTTATGAATAGTCAAAATCTATACCCCCTGTTTCCCTTTGACTATTTCATAATATTCTAACTGCATTAAATAATCAATTTTAAAACAAACCGCCATCTTTCATTTCAATTCATAACTTTATCATTCGATTTCCTTTCAATTGAAAAGGACTGTTTCTATTTAATGAATTATAATTAAATTATAAATTTTCAAACTAAAAAGGAGACTTACTATGGCACTAGAAATGAAAACAAACTGTCAAATTTGCGATCAATCCCTAAAGCAAGATTCTGAAGCTTACATCTGCGTGTATGAATGTACATTTTGCGAACCATGTACAGAAGAAAGACATAACGTTTGTCCAAACTGCGGTGGCGAGTTAGTACGTAGACCGAAAAAGAAACAATAAAAAGCAAAGCGATATCGCTTTGCTTTTTCTATCCTCTATTTTTTTGAGTGGATGAAATTATATCGAACAGAAGCTAAATATTGAAGAACTTAACACAAACAGGCTCTGGCACAACAACATCAGATTGGATAGGTGTTAACTTCCCAGTAGATTCATTTCTTGAAAATAGTACTAGATTATGCGACTTTTCATTTGTAGCAACAAGAAACTTTTCAGTAGGATCTAATACAAAGTCCCTCGGCCAATTTCCTTCTGTATGTGTATGTTCAACAAATGTAAGCTGACCTGAGTTTTGATCCACGCTGAAAACAGCAATACTATTATGACCACGATTCGCTACATACACAAACCGGCCGTCAGAAGAGATGTGTATGGCACTCCCTTGACTGTTCTCATCATCTTCTGGAACAGTAGAAATATACTGCAATTCTGTAAAGGATCCCCCTTCAGGATGATACGTTAATACAATGACTTCTGAACTAAGTTCCGTCATCACATAAGCGTACTTTCCATTCGGATGAAAAGTAATATGTCTCGGACCACTTCCTGGATTTACAGATAAACTATTCACTTCTGTTAATGTACTATCTTTTATTTCATACGTGATTATTTTATCTATCCCTAAATCAACACCTATCACATATTTCTCATCAGGTGTATATCCCGCGTAATGCGCATGTGGTTTCTCTTGATTTTCTTTATTCAGACCTGAACCTTTATGCGTTATAATAGAGGTCGCAGGATTTACAGATCCATCTTCTTCATTTACTGCGAAAGACTCAATCGTTCCTTTATGGTAATTTGCTGTAACTACCGTGTGAGTTCCACTATCAACACTCACATGACAAGGAGAAGCCCCTTCTACCACTTGTCTATTTTTCTCCTTTAGCTCTCCAGTTTTACTATCAATTGAATGAGCAGCTACACCACCAGATTCTCCTTCCTTAACAACGGAATAGAGATATTCATTCTTTCGGTTAATCGTTACATATGTAGGGTTATCCAGCTTAGCCGCAAGTGTTACATTACTAATTTCCTTTGCTTCCGTGTCTAAAATAAACTTATATATTCCTTCACTTTTTTCTTTCGTGTAAGTTCCAACATACCCAATAAACTCTTTGTTATCCTTCATTTCCATAACCCTCTCTCCCTATATTTTTCGTTCATCATACTTCTTACAATATTTTATATTGAAAGAGTATCCTAAAAAAATTGGAGTACCTCTTTATACGTTACCATATTTCTCTGCTAAATAGCCTTTAAACCCACTTTTTTTGGTACGCTGCTATACTTTCATATTCTTCTTCCAATTGACGGGACAGACGAATATAGATTGGTGTTAAATCTTTATATTTTTCCACACTTTCCATGTTTGGTTCATGGTGGAAATTCGCCCCTACCATTTCAGATACTACGCATAATGTATCTATTTCACCTAAACTATATAAACCGAGGATCGCAGCTCCTAGGCAAGAGCTTTCAAAACTTTCCGGAACATATACGTCTTGATGGAAAATATCCGCCATCATCTGTCTCCAAAGTTCCGATCTTGCAAAACCGCCTGTCGCTTGAATTTTTTTCGGTTCGCCAATTAGCTCTTTTAAAGCGAGAAGAACGGTATATAAATTATAAATTACTCCTTCTAAAACAGCACGGATAAGATGTTCTTTCTTATGATGCAACCCAAGTCCGAAGAAAGATCCTCGTGCATTTGCATTCCATAAAGGAGCTCTTTCCCCTGCTAAATACGGATGAAATAATAAGCCGTCAGATCCCGGATTCACTTTTGCTGCTATTTCAGTAAGCACTTCATATGGATCTTTTCCTAAACGCTTCGCAAGCTCAATCTCTGAAGTACCTAATTGATCACGAGCCCACCTGAAAATCATACCACCGTTATTAACTGGTCCACCAATTACCCAATGGTCTTCAGTTAAGGCATAACAAAAAATTCTACCTTTTGGATCTGTTACAGGACGATTTATTACAGCACGTATCGCACCGCTTGTCCCAATTGTAACAGCCACAACGCCAGGATCAATTGCATTTACACCTAAATTGGATAGTACTCCATCACTCGCTCCTACTATAAAAGGAGTGGAAACAAGTACATTCATCTCATTTGCAAGCTCTTCATCTAATCCTGTTAAACTGTGCGTCGTTGGAACGAGTTTAGAAAGCTTGTCATCTGTAATTCCCGCAACATGTAAAGCCTCTTCATCCCATTTTAAAGATTTTAAATTGAACATTCCTGTTGCTGATGCTATAGAATAATCAATGACATACTCCTTATATAACTTGTAGAAAACATACTCTTTAATAGAAATAAATTTATAAGTTTTTGCGAATAATTCTGCCTGCTCATTCTGTAACCAAACTAATTTCGAAAGTGGTGACATCGGATGAATTGGTGTTCCCGTACGCAAATAAATTTCATGACCATTCATATCACTCTTTATTTTCTCTGCCCAGCTTGCACTTCTATTATCTGCCCAAGTGATACATCTCGTTAACGGTTTTCCCTTCTCATCTACGGCAATGATACTATGCATTGCCGAACTAAAAGAAACACAAAGAATATCATTCGGCTTTACACCACTTGATCGTACAGTTTCTTTAATCGTATTTATTACTGCATGAAAAATTTCTTCTGGGTCTTGTTCTGCTGTTTCAGGCGTAGGAGAATATAAAGGATATTCAATTCCATGACTTGCAATAACAGATCCATCAGTAGAAAATAGAACTGATTTTGTACTAGTTGTCCCAATATCTACACCAATCATATATTTTGAGCTCACCATTTCTTCCTCCTAACAAAAAATTGCTACAGTATCCTAATAATATAAGAACCATAAAAATATATTTATTTTATCTATTCATAACGTTATGTGCTAAAGTTATCTATTTCGATTCATATAAAAATATCCTAATTTTAAACAAACATATCGAGTAGTAAAACTCCTCCAAAAGCGATAAATGAAAGTAATGTTTCTAATACCGTCCATGTTTTAAATGTTTCTTTCACTGTTAATCCTAGGTATTCTTTTACCATCCAGAACCCAGCATCGTTTACGTGCGAAAACATTAATGCTCCTGCACCTGTTGCGATGACGAGCAACTCTAAATTCACACCTGTCGTATTTTCAACGATTGGTGAAACGATGCCTGCTGCTGTTGTTAAAGCTACTGTCGCAGATCCTGTCGCAATTCGAATTAATCCAGCTACCATAAATGCTAATACAATTGGAGATAGAGCTAAATGTTCAGACATTTGAGCAATAGCATTACCTACGCCACTATCGATAAGAATTTGCTTAAATCCGCCACCAGCACCAATAATCGCAACAATAGAGCCGATTGGTAATAAGCTATCTTCCGTTATCTTCTTAATAGCCTTTTTATCGATACCTTGACGAAATCCAAGAAAATAGAACGCTGCAAAACATGCAATCAATAGCGCAATTATAGGACTACCGATTAATGTGACAAACTTCATCAAAGTAGTAGAAAGCGGAACATAAGGAGCTGCTGCTGCTAAAACCATTAACATAACAGGTAACAAAATAACTAAAAATGAAACTCCTATTCCTGGTAATTTCGTTGATTTTGTATTTACACGAATCAATTCTGGCTCATTTTCAGGAATTACTCGTTTGTGAATCCATTTAGCGAATATAGGACCTGCAATAATCGCTGCAAAAAATGTAATAATGAGTGAATACAATAGTACCTTCCCAAGATTCGCTTTATAAATCCCAATTGCAACGATTGCCCCTGGATGCGGAGGAACAAGGCCATGTACGACAGATAGCCCAGCAATCGCTGGTAACGCAATCAATAAAATATTTTGTTTCGTTGTTTTATGAATAGAAATTACTAACGGCAACAATATTAAAATCCCTACTTCAAAAAACACTGGAATTCCAATAATAAAACCTGCAATTAACATCGCCCATGGTAAGTTTTTTATTCCAAAGGATTTAATAAAGAACTCTGCCACTTGCATTCCAGCACCTGACTCTGCCATCATTTTCCCTAAAATTGTACCTAAAACTAAAATACCTACTAAATGCCCGAGAACACTGCCAACTCCCGTTTCATAAGCACTCACTATTTTATCCATTGGCATTCCAGACATAACTGCTAAAAACAAACTTGCAACCGTTAAACTAATAAACGCATGCCATCTCCACCACGACACCCCTAAAATAACAATTACAATTGATAATAATGTAATAATTAAAAGATACATATTCATAATCAATTCCACCTAACCCTTTATGTAAACCCTTTCAAATCACTTTATAATTAAGAGAACCTATATCGTTCTTTCTTGAATGATTTATATAAAAAGAATCTCCCTTATCAGAGATATACTTTAACTCATCTCTCTGATAAGGGGAGTTCCCTTTCATAATTATAATATTATTATGGTAAACGCTTCGCGTAAGCAAATTATCCTTCTTTAAAAGTGAATGACGCTTTCTTCTCTTGCTGTTTTCACGTAGTAAGACAAACTCGGGATCCCGTTTAAACGATGAAGTTACGTAGGATCTGCCCTCTTATGAAAAGCAGTTTTCGGAAAGCCCCTTCACTTTTATGCATTATAATTTAGGAGCTTTCGCCCAATCCGCAGCAAACTTCTCAATACCTTGATCTGTTAATGGGTGCATAGCAAGTTGTTCAATTACTTTATAAGGGATTGTTGCAATGTGAGCACCTGCCATCGCTACACGAGTTACATGATCCGGATGTCTAACAGAAGCCGCAATAATTTGTGTATCTAATTGATGAACATCGAATAATTCAGCAATTTTAGCAACTAATAATACGCCATCTTCAGAAATATCATCTAAACGTCCTAAAAATGGAGAAACATACGTCGCACCTGCTCGAGCAGCTAAAAGAGCTTGGTTCACAGTGAAAATAAGGGTAACGTTCGTTTTCACACCTTTTTCAGTAAGATAGCGACAAGCTTCTAATCCCGCTAGCGTCATCGGAAGTTTTATTGTAACTTTTTCATCGCCACCGTTAATTTTAATCAACTCTTCTGCTTGAGCAATCATTTCTTCAGCTGTCACAGCATCTGGCGTTACTTCTGCCGAAACAGATTCAACTTTCGGCACTGCCTGACAAATTTCTGCAATACGGTCTTCAAACTTAATGCCCTCTTTTGCTACTAAAGACGGATTCGTTGTAACACCAGCTAAAACTCCAAGTTTATATGCTTTTTTTATGTCCTCAAGATTTGCAGTATCAATAAAAAACTTCATGATCTATTCCCTCCATTTTTTAAACGTCAATGAGTTAAATTTTTAAGATGTTTATTTCTTTTCTACTGCATGTCCGCCAAATTCATTGCGCAGAGCTGCTACTACTTTTCCTGTAAATGTATCATTGTCTAATGAGCGGTAGCGCATTAATAGCGACATTGCGATAACAGGAGTTGCTGTTTGAAGGTCTAATGCCGTTTCTACTGTCCATTTTCCTTCACCAGAAGAATGCATAACGCCCTTAATTTCATCCAGTTTTGCATCTTTAGAAAATGCATTTTCAGTTAATTCCATTAACCATGAGCGGATTACTGAACCGTTATTCCATACTCTTGATACTTTTTCATAATCGTAGTCAAATTCACTTTTCTCTAGGATCTCAAATCCTTCACCAATAGCAGCCATCATGCCGTATTCAATTCCATTGTGAACCATTTTTAAGAAGTGACCACTACCAGCTTTTCCAGCATATAAGTATCCATTTTCTACAGCAGTATCGCGGAAGATAGGTTCAACGATATCCCAAGCTTCTTGGTCTCCTCCGATCATGTAGCAAGCACCATTACGAGCGCCTTCCATTCCGCCAGAAGTTCCTGCATCCATAAAGTGAATGCCATCTTTCTTTAGTTGCTCGTATCGGCGAATTGACTCTTTATAATGTGAATTACCCGCTTCAATTAAAATATCTCCTTTTGATAAAAGTGGTGTAACCTCATCAATAACAGAATCAACAACAGCGTGTGGTACCATAACCCAAAGAATTCTTGGTGATTGTAATGACTGAACAAGTTCACTTAAACTAGATGTACCTGTAGCCCCGTACTCTTTCATTTCTTCAACTGCACTTGAATTTAAATCAAATGCTGCTACTTCATGTTTATGATCCATTAAATTTTTCCCTAAATTTAATCCCATTTTACCTAAACCAATTAATCCTACTTGCATAATATAATTCCTCCTCAAATCATCTTTTATTAAAAATTCATATCACTACGATTTTGAATACCTTTCGGCACTCATAATTTGATCTGTACAGAAAGGTATTCACATTCATAGCTTAAGAATTCAATACATTTTTTGTAATTTGAACAACATTTTCTGTCGTAAATCCAAATAGATTCATGACTTCAGCTCCAGTTCCTGAAGCTCCAAATGTTTCAATTGATAGTACTTTTCCTTCTTGTCCTATATAACGCTCCCATCCAAGAGATACACCCATCTCAAGAGATACTCGTTTCGTTACAGAAGACGGAAGAACGGATTCTTTATATTCGTTCGATTGGCGATCGAATAACTCCCAGCTCGGCATTGCAACGATGCGAACTGAAACATGATCTTCTTCTAATTTTACTTTCGCACTAGCAGCTAAAGTAACTTCAGAACCTGTCGCAATGAAAATCACATCCGGATTTTCATTCGTTTGCGTTAATACGTAAGCTCCTTTAGAAAGATTCTCTATGTTCGCTTTCGTTTCATTAAATACCGGTAAATTTTGACGGCTAAGTACTAAAACGACCGGCCCATCCGTTTGCTGTAATGCATAAGCCCACGCACTCGCTGTTTCATTTGCATCTGATGGGCGGATAACTGTTAAACCAGGAATTGCCCGAAGAGCTGCTAATTGTTCAATTGGTTCATGCGTTGGACCATCTTCTCCTACAGCAATCGAATCATGTGTAAATACGTAAGTAACAGGTAATTTTTGCAATGCAGCAAGTCGAATAGATGGACGAAGATAATCGTTAAATACAAAGAATGTACTCACGAACGGTTTTACTCCTCCATGAAGTGCCAGTCCATTTGCTGCCGCGCCCATTGCATGTTCACGTACACCGAAGTATATATTTCGGCCAGCATACGATTCTACCGCATAAACTGCTTCACCTTTTATATCTGTCATCGTAGAATGCGAAAGATCTGCACTTCCACCGAAAATAGAAGGGATCGATTTCACATAATGATTAATCGCTTCCCCACTTGCAACACGAGTGGAAATCGTTTTTTCAGTATCGAAGGATAGAATGTCTTTCGCTTCAATTAAAACCTCACCTGTAATCGCTTTTTCTAATTCATCTGCTAGTGCAGGGTTCGATTCTCTGTATACGTTGAACTGCTCATTCCATTCATTCTCTTTTTCAATACCTTTTTGTTTCAGGTCATTAAAATGAGCTTTTACTTCTTCAGGTACAAAGAAGTCTTCCTCATAATGCCAACCATACACTTGTTTTGTCGCTGTCGCTTCCTCTACTCCAAGCGGATTACCATGTGCTTTGTTCGTTCCAGCAACTTTAGGACTTCCATAACCTATAATGGTTCTAATCTCTATAAGAGTAGGTTGATCCGTATTGTCTTTCGCTAATTGAATAGCTTTTGTGATAGCCTCAACATCGTTTCCATCCTCAACTCTTACATATTGCCAATGTGCAGATTCTACCCTTTTCTGAATATCTTCAGAAAAAGCAATGTTTAATTCACCATCAAGTGAAATTTCATTTGAATCATACAGTACAATTAACTTGCCAAGTTTCATATGCCCTGCCATTGACATCGCTTCATAAGCGACACCCTCCATTAAGTCACCGTCTCCAACTAAAGCGTACGTATTGTGATCTATAATAGAGTGACTATCCTTATTAAACTTCGCTGCTAAATGCGCTTCTGCCATCGCCATTCCGACAGCATTTGCAATTCCTTGTCCTAACGGGCCTGTAGTCGCTTCAACACCAGGAGTATGACCAAACTCAGGATGTCCTGGTGTTTTACTATTTAATTTTCTGAAGTTTTTCAAGTCATCAATCGAAACACCATATCCAGCTAAATGAAGTAAGCTATATAGTAGGCTCGATCCATGTCCCGCCGATAAAACGAATCGATCACGGTTAAACCATTCTGGATGATTAGGATTGTGATGTAAATGATTCGCCCATAATGCATAAGCCATCGGTGCTGCTCCCATCGGAAGACCCGGATGACCTGAATTTGCCGCATTTATAGCATCAATTGATAACGTACGAAGTGTATTCACTGCTAATTGATTTATGTTTTGTGTCATAGTAATCGTCCCCCTAAATGCTTTCATTAAAGAAAGTACTTATTTTTCCGTTTCTTGATCTAACCACCATTTAAATCCACTTTCTTGCAATAGTTCATTAGACGCATCTGGACCATATGAACCAGACTCATATTCATGAAGTGGTAATAAGTTCTCCTCGAATGCTTCAAGAATTGGTTGTACCCATTCCCATGACAACTCAACTTCTTTCCAATGTGCAAAGAATGTAGCGTCTCCACTCACAGCATCATGAATGAGTCTTTCATACGCTTCAGGTACTCCCACATCCGCTTGCTCGCAAGTAAAGTTAATACGGATCGGTTCAATCTCTCCATTTTTCAATGGATTTTTACTATTTAACTGTAATGAAACGTTCTCACCTGGGCTAATTTCAATTATTAATAAGTTAGGTTCTGCATTTGGGTTATTATCTTGATATTGCTGTTTTAACGTATTTTTAAATTCGATTACAATACGAGTAGACTTTTCTTTCATTCTTTTGCCTGTTCGTATATAGAAGGGAACGCCAGTCCAAAATGGATTATCGATCCATAAGCGTGCAGCAACAAATGTATCTATGTTAGAAGAAGGATTTACTCCTGGCTCCTCTTTATACGCTACAACTTGCCCGCCTTTTATCTCTCCTGAAGCGTATTGACCGCGAACGATATGATTTTGAACGTCTTCTTTTTTCACTTTACGAAGCGTCTCCATTACCTTTCGCTTTTCCTCTCGAATTTCACATGCGTTAATTTTTTCCGGCAGATTCATAGCAGTCATCATTAATATTTGTAACATATGATTTTGAACCATATCTCGAATGGCTCCTGCCTGATCATAATATCCTGCCCTTTCTTCAACCCCAACTATTTCACTAGCTGTAATTTGTACATTCGCTATATGCTCTTTGTTCCAAATTGATTGGAGAACAGGATTTGCAAATTCTAGTGCTTCAAGGTTTTGAATCATCGGTTTACCTAAATAATGATCAATACGGTATATCTCGTCTTCTTCAAACGTGCGACTAAGCTTATCATTAAGCTCACGAGCAGATTTAAGGTCGTGCCCAAACGGTTTCTCAATCATTAAGCGTTTCCATCCATCCGTTTTATCAAGTCCACTTTCCTTAATATTTAAAGCAATTGTCTCGAAAAATTCAGGAGCAACGGAAAGATAGAACATTCTATTACCTTTTATATGTAATTCTTCTTCCCTTTCACGAACGACTTGTAATAATCTCTCATAGTCTTCCGGCTTACTCACATCTAATGGACAATAGCGAAAATTATCTAAAAAACCTTCGAGTTCTGGAGTACCTTCTTCTCTATGACGGGAAAATGTCTCTATTGATTCTTTTATTCTTTCTTGAAAATCTACATGAGATACTTGACGTCTCCCAAGCCCGATAACGGATATTTGCTTTGGAAGCTTTTGATCTCTATATAAGTTATATAGTGCGGGGTAAATTTTTCGTTTCGCTAAGTCCCCTGTCGCTCCAAATAAAACAAAGGTCATTGATTCCAATTTCAGTCCCCCTCTTGTTGTATGATCCTTGTCAATATTTTGAAAATGAATTGTATAGAAGCTCATGTTTTATAAAAAACAAAGAGTTATCTAATTCCAATTCTTTTTATACCTTTCGCTCTCTCATTGTCCCCAATATTAATAGTGGCAATTCAAAGCATTTCTACTACAACTTACTTATTTATAGAATTTAACGAAACATTTTATATTTGATTACTTTTAGTAATTAAGTAATCTTATGTCTAGTATATTAACCACATAAACTATTATCGTCAATAAAAATATCTTGAATTACATACTATTTATTTCGTAATACTTTCCTAAGTGTATTCCTAGTTACCATTCATTTTCAAAGATAATGTTCGATATAATAAATATCAGTTTCATCAAAACTTTCAATTAATTCTTCATTAAACTGGTGAGCAGATTTTACATTATGACCAAAAGGTTTCTCTATAATAAGACGGTTTAATCCTTTTGTAGCCCACAATCCGCTCTCTTTAATATTTAAAGCAATTACATCAAATACTTCTGGTATAACAGATAGGTAAAACATACGGTTTTTAGGAATGTTTAATTCTGTTTCACGCATCTTTACAAGACTCAACAAATCTTGATAGTCCTCTATATTCGCTGTATCTAATTGACAATAACGAAATGTGCTAATAAATTCTTCTACTCTTGATTCGTCATCAGTAGATATTCTAGAAAATGTAGCAAGGGATTGTTCTACCTTTGTTTGAAATTCCACATCTGACATTATCTTTCTGCCAATACCGATAATCGAAATAGATTGTGGTATATTTTGATTACTAAATAGTTTATATAAAGCAGGGTAAATTTTTCGTTTCGCTAAATCCCCTGTCGCTCCGAATAAAAGAAATGTCATTGAATCCATTTGTTCTCTCCCTTTTAAAACAATTGCTAGAATAGAATATATAAGCTCATTCGCTACTTAGCACAATACTGTCTCTACAACCTCATACTTTACCAATGTTTCTTCAATACAATTTTGCCAAGAGCACGTTCTGACTCACTTATGTGGTGTGCTTTTTTTACGCCTTCTACATGTAAAGGCAACACATGCGTTACAACAGGTTTAATCTTCCCGCCCTCAATTAATTCTGTAATAAGAGAAAGTTCATATCCGTTAGGTTCAGTAAATATATGGTCACTCTCAATATTTTTCTCTCTTGATATTTCAGTTTGCGGAATTTCCATACCTTTCGGACCATAAATAGACGCTAACTTTCCATTTGGTGCAAGCACGTTATAACTATCCTTTAGTACATCCCCGCCTAACACATCAAATACAATATTGTAATTATGCAGAAGTAAGGAAAAGTCTTCTGTTTTGTAATCAATGACAGTATCAGCGCCTAGATCCTTTACAAACTGCATGTTTTTCGTACTAGTCGTAGTTGCAACATGTGCACCGAAACTTTTCGCTAATTGAATAGCAAACGTACCAATCCCGCCAGATCCAGCATGAATTAAAACCCTATTACCTTTTTGAACATTTGCGAACTTCACTAAACTTTGCCAACTTGTCAAACCTACTAGAGGGATAGATGCCGCTTCTTCAAAAGATAGATTTCTCGGTTTTTTCGCCACATACTTCTCATCTACAGCCACGTACTCTGCATAAGTGCCGTTTCGTTCAATATCCGGACGACTATATACTTCATCCCCCACTTTACATGCTGTTACGTTTTTCCCTATATCAGCAACTACCCCTGCAACATCCCATCCTAAAATGAGCGGGAATTCATAAGAAATTACGTCTTGAAGTAAACCTTCACGTATTTTCCAATCCACGGGATTTACACCAGCTGCATATATTTCAATCAGTACATCGTTGTCTTCCAATAGAGGTGTCTGCATTTCAATCTCTTGTAGTACACTTTTATCTCCATATTGCATAAGTCCTATTGCTTTCATTCTTTTCACTCCTTTACAATGCTGGGAAATGAGGTAGCACTTCTTCTCCTAGCTCATCCAATACTTCGTCAGCTGGACGTTGACCATCAAATAAAGCAAGGAATAAATGATTCACACCAATACTTCGATATATATCAAGCAATTCAATTAGCGCCTTACGCCCTGTACGGTAACCTAAACGTATCGGTGTAGGACGTTCATTTGGATCTTCAGATAAGTCTAAATGCATCGGTTGTATAAATGGTTTGAATACATCTGGATGATAATCCTCTACTCGTTCTCTCCATTGTCCAATTGCTACCGCCTGATGTACTGGACTACGTGGATAATACATCCATCCATCTCCATGTTCAGCGAACCAGTCCATATTTTGCTGACTAAAACCTGTAATAAAGGTTGGAACATGTTTAGACGGTTTTGGGACTAAATTTGCTCCATTCACTTCTCCTAGCGTCGACTGTATAGATGGGAAGTTTTTGTACAAAATCTCTTCCAAGTAAGCAAACGCTTCTCTAAACTTTTCACCTCTTGTTTCATGACTAACACCTAACGCTTTAAAATCAGCACGTCGGTCACCGGATGAAACGCCGAGCATAATTCTTTCTGGAAACAGTTGATCCAATGTCGCAATTTCTTTCGCCACACGCAATGGATGGCGAAGTGATAATACGGTTGCCGATGTTCCAAATGCGATTTTCTCCGTTTTGCTTGCTAAATACGTCAAATAAATCATCATATCGTAAATTTGACCTGTTGCAGGATCACCAAAGTCAGGGTCTTGCAGCAATACATCGCGAAGCCATACACCTGTAAAACCATATTGCTCTGCTTTTTGCACTAATTCTACTTGTTTTTCCATCGTTGGCGCATGGAACTGATAATTTTCGATCGGAATGTGAACTCCTAATGTAAGTCGATCTTTCGCAAACATACGATTATATCCAAAATGATTCGCAAACTTTTCCATGTGTTTCACTCACTTTCCTTCATTCATATAAATCTATAGTTTTCTTTACTTTTCATATTTCTTCTCAAAATTCATGAGCAATGCTGTAACACCACATTGTTGCCGATTGTAATCGTTATAACTTTCTTTGTGCTACGAGTGTTATTATAAATCGGTCATAACATGAATAACAGTACGTACTTTAAAGTGATGTAGGCACTTTAAAGTACCTATGCTAAGTGAGTAATAATAAAGTGAAACTTTAATCAGTGGGGGTTTTGTTCATCCCCCACTGATTATTAGTTGAACCAATCGGGCTTTTACGGGCAGTTGATCCCCACCTAACATCTTTGCTTCCGCTGAATTTTGAGGTGGGGGTCTTACTGCACGTTAATGCGGGATAAACATCATGAATAAATCATGCTGCAAAAATAACATCTACCCTTTCTTCAAAAAGCTTTACAATTGCTTTCGCAAGTACGTTACATTATTTCACGTACTTTCCCCTTCTCTATATAAAATTCTCACTAACAAAATTCAAAATATTATACTTATTTCACGTACTTTGCTATGCTATAGCCACAAACAGGAGGTATAAACAATGAAAGCACAAATTATCCATTCTTTTGGGGATTCATCTGTATTTCAATTAGAAGAAGTTTCAAAACCGAAACTTTTACCAGGTCATGTTCTAATCCATGTAAAAGCAACAAGTGTAAATCCAATCGATACAAAAATGCGTAGTGGTGCCGTTTCAGCAGTCGCTCCTGAGTTTCCAGCTATATTACACGGAGATGTAGCTGGTATTGTCATTGAAGTGGGAGAAGGTGTTTCGAAATTCAAATCTGGGGATGAAGTATACGGATGTGCCGGAGGTTTTAAAGAAACTGGAGGTGCACTTGCAGAATTTATGCTTACTGATGCACGACTGATTGCTCACAAACCTAACAATTTAACAATGGAAGAAGCAGCTGCTCTACCATTAGTTGCAATTACAGCTTGGGAATCTTTATTTGATCGTGCAAATATTAAACCTGTTCAAAATGTTCTCATCCATGGAGCTACTGGTGGCGTAGGACACGTAGCCATCCAATTAGCTAAATGGGCAGGTGCTAAAGTTTTTACAACAGCTTCTCAGCAAAACAAAATGGAAATAGCCCATCGTCTAGGAGCCGATATAGCTATTAATTATAAAGAAGAATCTGTTCAAGAATATGTGCAAAAACATACGAATGGAAACGGATTTGAAGTTATATTTGATACGGTAGGTGGCAAGAATCTTGATCATTCTTTTGAAGCTGCTGCAGTCAATGGAACTGTAGTAACAATTGCAGCTCGTTCAACCCATGACCTCTCTCCTTTACACGCAAAAGGACTTACTCTGCACGTTACTTTTATGGCGTTAAAAATATTACATACAGATAAACGTGACGCTTGCGGGGAAATTTTAACTAAACTGACGCAAATAGTAGAAGAAGGACACCTTCGACCATTGCTAGATTCTAAACCTTTTACGTTTGATGAAGTTGCACAAGCACATGAATATTTGGAGTCAAATAAAGCAATAGGTAAAATAGTTTTGAAAAACGTTTGGTAACTTTCACTAAATAATACAAATAACAAATGTTTGTTGTAGGAAAATAACAGCCGAATTTTTCTTACAGTAGAAAATCCGGCTGTTTTCATATCACAATTTTCTTTTTGTATATTTCTGTTAATAAGTAAAATACAACTCATTTGTCGTACCATCTTTACCTGCAACAGAATATTATGTTGTTTTTAATTTATTAAAATACACTACGTACTAATCCCCCGTCTATTCGTAACGCGGAACCATTAATCGCTGAAGAAAGTGGGCTGCTTAAGAAAGTGACAAGATTGGCAATTTCTTCTGGTCGAATAAGTCTTTGAATAATAGAGGTTGGTCGATTCTCTTTCATAAATCGCTTCTCAGCTTCTTCTAGTGTCAATTGCTCATTAGGATAAAGACTATTTAACATAGTCTCCACTCCTTCCGTTAAAGTCGAACCAGGCATTATAGTATTAACAGTCACATTCGTTCCTGTCGTCAGCTCAGCTAAACTGCGAGAAAGTGAGAGTTGCATCGTTTTAGTCGCACTATAGTGAGCCATTTCTTGAGATGGCATAATAGCTGCTTCGCTAGCAATAAAGATGACTCTTCCTTCTTTTCTTTCAATCATTTGTTTTAAATACGAGCGAGTAAGTCGAACACCACTCATAATATTGACTTCAAACAATTTAAACCAATCTTCATCAGGAATATCAAAATATTCTACAGGTTCAAAAATTCCTAAGTTGTTAATAAGAATGTCTACTTCAGGGTATCTTTCAATCACATGTTGGCACCCTTGTTCTGTTCCTAAATCAGCTACTACGGGTTGAAGGATAGCCTCCGGATATTGCGCCCGAATTTCTTTTATCGTTTGATTAACATTTTCTTCACGGCGTCCATTAATAAGTACAGTAGCTCCTTCCACTACTAATGAAGTGGCAATTGCTTTTCCAATGCCTGCCGTAGATCCAGTAACCAATGCTGTTTTTCCTTTTAATTGCATATGCATATAGATCCCTCCAAATTCATGCGCTAAATGATTGACTTACGTTGGAATAAATAATTACGTTTATATTGTGGTTCATTTCTCTTATCTTTAACAGAAAATAAGCAGATCCACTCTATTCTCAAAAGAGTATAAACGAAAATTATGTAGCTATTTCACTCTGTACTGAATTAAAAATCGAAATTATAAGCATTTGGATCTACTCGATAATTCTAATTCTAATCATTCTGCATCATTGTAATGTTAAAAAATCAAATCAACAGCAGAGTAAAGCTAAAACCAACTAGTAAATACCATTATGATATATATTAACTAGAAAGAAAATTACGCACTTTAAAGTTCCATAGGAACAAAAAAGTGCCCTATAAACTATAATTTCTAACTCTTTATATTTACTAACGTAGTATCTTTTTCTATCATAGAAAAGGTGGTAAAATCACACATTCTTAAATACAGTTATAGGATTATTTTTATCCTAATTAACTAAAAACCATTATACTCCTTTATCACTTTCAAACATAAATCAAAAAACACGAAGACTTTAAAGTCTTCGTGTTTTTTTAAATATACATATTGTTACACTTGTGATCGTATTCATAACTAGAATCTTTTTACTCATTCCTTATGGCTAACGTTTATTACTTATGAAATTTCACACGCTCTTCAAGCGGTTGGAATTCTTTTTCTCCTGGTGCAGCTGTTGGATTACCAAATGGCATTTGTGCAATTAGTTTCCAGTTAGCAGGAACATTCCATTCTTGTTTTACCTCATCGTCGATTAATGGATTATAATGTTGTAAAGATGCTCCTAATCCCTCTGCTTCTAAACCTGTCCACACAACTAACTGGTGCATACCAGATGCTTGGTGTGACCAAATTGGGAAGTTTTCAGCATATGCAGCAAATTTTTCTTGAAGCGATTTAACGATAGACTCATCTTCAAAGAATAGTACTGTTCCATAACCAGCTTTAAAGGAATCCATTTTTTGTTGCGTTCCTGAAAAATCTCCATCTCCAACTACTTTTCTTAATGTTTCAGTTGTAATATCCCATAATTTATTATGAGCTTCACCAAATAATACAACTAATCGTGCAGTTTGAGAATTGAAAGCTGATGGCGTATATTTCACAGCAAACTCCACGATTTCTTTAATTTTTTCATCCGATACTTGTACCTCTTTATTAATCCCATAATAAGTACGTCTTTCTTTCAGTGCAGTGTAGAAATCCTTTGTCATTGTTTTACTTCCTCCTAAATTTTACTATCCTTCAAAATAATACATTTCAAATGCGATATAATTTAAAGTTAAACATTTATTATCAATCACTAGACCTATAGCTCCAGTGTAGATAAACTATTTCAAGATTACCTAAGAAATATTTATATACTCATTGTCTGATACTATTTTATCCAATTTCTATTAATGTATCCTGAATATTCAACATCCCTGATTTCCCTCAACCAATGATAGAAATCGATTAAGGGCATTTTTGGATTCGCATGTAAATTGTAGAGTGTAGGAAAACTTCCCTTTTCAGCTAAAACGCCGATTTTCCCCGAATAATATAAATGCCATCTACGCCCTTCTCTACTCCACCTTTTATAGATAACAATTCTTGAAAAAGATTCAATCCCATCATCAAATAACAATAATCAATTTAATTACTTTTATTTAGCAACTGATTTTACATAACCAAAATAATCTTTAGTTAGTTTAACGTCAACAAATATTTACTTAAATAAAAAATTGTTACATTTACATATTAATTAGAAATAATACGGAGAAACCTTCACATTATAAAAAAATATTATTAAAATAGAAATATGTAGATTACTTTATCCCCCCTAATTATTTATGATTTCCTACATAAATAACGGAATTATCCTATTTGTTTGATATAATTTATATGGCTACAATACATATTATAGAAACACACAATTACAATTTAATGGCACGGAGGTGTGAGAAATGAATAATCAGCGAGATATAGAACCTAAAATAGAAAGAAGCTTTGAATTAATAGGAAAAAGATGGACCGGATTAATTATTTATGTACTAATGAGTGGTCCTAAACGTTTTAGCGAGATTCATTCAATGATTCCAGATTTGAGTAAACGTATGCTCACAGAACGAATGAAAGAACTTGAGGATAACGATATAGTGGTAAGACATGTACTCGCAGAACGCCCTGTAAGAATAGAATATTCACTTACCAAAAAAGGCGCAGCATTAGGGGAAATTCTGGGACCAATTAGTCAATGGGCAGAAAGCTGGATGAAAGAATAAATGTAGATCTCCTTTCATATTCACAAACGAAATAACTCTCAAACAAAGACAAAGTATAATTCACTAAAAATTATAGTTAATAAGTTCAATAAATGGACAATTTATCTTATAAAATTTACACTGTTTAATATTCAAGTAATAACTGACCTCATTTTAGAAAGGCTGGAATAAATATATGGCAAATCTTCTTTATATTACAGCCCATCCATTTGATGATACTCAATCATACAGTATGGCGGTTGGAAAAGAATTTATTAAATCTTATAAAAAACTAAACCCTAATGATGAAATCGTTCATCTTGATTTATATAAGGCTGATATTCCATATCTGGATGCTGATGTCTTTAATGGATGGAATAAACTTAGATCTGGGACTGCATTGCACGAATTAAAACCTATTGAAATTTCAAAAGTCGGACGTCTAGCTGAATTAGGTGGGCAGTTTGTCTTAGCTGATAAATATGTATTTGTTACTCCTATGTGGAATTTCTCCATCCCTGCCATTTTAAAAACATATCTAGATGCTGTAGCTGTATCTGGAAAAACATTCAAATATACAAAAGAAGGATCAGTTGGATTATTAACAGGTAAAAAAGCATTGCACATTCAAGCGCGTGGCGATATTTATATTGACGGACCAGAAGCATCAAAAGAAATGGGGCACCGCTATTTAAAAGTTATGATGGAGTTTTTTGGAACTTCATCTTTTGAGGGTATCTTTATTGAGGGGCATAACAAGTTTCCTGAAAAAGCATTAGAAATTAAGGAAAATGCTATTCTTAAAGCGAAAGAAATTGCTAAATATTTTTAAATACGTACCTCTAAAGAATAAGGTAATTTCAAAATCAAATCCTTGCATTTTACAATTAGCTGCTGATTCAAAAAATATGTAATTGCTATTTTGCACTATAAATAAACATAAACAAGCTATCAATTCCATGATAGCTTGTTTATGTTTATTTAATTTCAATAACCTAACTATCTCGTGCAACTTGGAATATCTTCAGCATTTAGAAAAAAACACGATACGCAAAAAATAGCCCCCACAAAAGAGGCTATTTGAAGTGAAATTCGAAAGCGGCAGTTAACATGCTGTGTACAAAATTTCTTTATACGTTCAATTATGTATTGAAATTTATATAAGTAAATCATTCCATTTTACCCTAGTTGTTGGATAATGTAATCAGCCGTACGAATAGACAACGAAATTGTAGTTAGGGTAGGATTAGCTGCCCCAATGGAAGGGAGTACACTATTATCAGCTACATAAAGACCCGGAATGCCATGAATTTGACCAAATTGATTGGTTGCAGAAGTTAAAGGATCATCACCCATACGGCATGTACCTGACTCATGATAATCATTTCCAGGAGACATTAGAGAGATTGGAGGCCTATTGTCTTGTGAAGTCAAGGATAATTTCATAGCTACGGTAGCTTGTATCTTAGCTTGTGCCATTTTTTGGATGATCATATTGTCTGTTTCACTGTAGGAAAAGCTGACTTGAATCTGTGGTATACCGTATTCATCACGTTCAGTAGGGTCTAAGTAAACACTATTTTCAAATCTGGATTCTACTTTACCAAAGGTATTTATCGCGATTTTCACTTCCTCAAGAAATGGTTTTTCCTCAAAAGGCTGATAAGCATAGTATTTTTCCGATCCGAGCATTTGAATTTGAAAAGGAGATTGTTTTGTTTGAGGAATATTTATCACTAAGTTTCCTAGTTCCTCTGAAAAGTTTCTACGGTTTATTTGCCCTATAGCTCTAAGAAGGGAATGATTCGTCAAATAATGGCCAATTGCTGGTCCTTGGATTCCTGAGTTAAGCAAAATCCGAGGTGTTTCTAGAGCACCAGTTGATAATACAACTGTTTTTGCTCTAATGAAATAGGACTTTTTATCAGGAGAAATCACGTGAACTCCGACTGTTCTTCCTTGATCGATTACTACTTGAACGACACGAGAATTGACTGCTAAATCAAAAGCCCTCCAATTCAAGGCATAGGCTAAAAAATGGATTGAGCTAAAAAAAACATCGGAACCAATTTGTCCGTGTTGTGTTCCTTTAAGATTAACTGCCATTGGTAAGTCTATAGCTTCCGGAAATCCATTTTTCTTAAGACGCTCTAACATGATGTTTTGCATAGATGATCCTCGAGCGAAAAACGGAGTGACATTCATTACTTTTTCTGCGATAACATAATAGAATTTCATCTCGTTTGCTGTCACAGGCCATTTTTCCATTTCAAAAGCAGGCATTCGGGGAGATGCTGCACTCCAAAACAAGGTTCTACCTCCAAGAGCAAAAACAAGTGTTGCTTCCGGATATTGAGGCAACCGCTTCCCGATAGGTGTTGCGACTTTAGGAAAATAATTATTTAAAAACCGATCAATATTCATTGTCGGAAGATTTTGCCCATGAGTGGGCAAAAGCAAATCCCCTGCTTCCAGAAGACCAATTTGTTTTTTTTTATTTTTCCATTGTTCACATAATCTCCATAGAACCGCCCCGCCTCCTGCTCCGCTGCCAACAATCAAAACGTCATATTCTTTATTAGTCATTTGCTCCAACGGTATAACCGGAATCCATTCGTTTGGATGTGATTGCATAGTCTCACTTCCTTTAGAATTTTTACGCATTTATATATCTGTATTACTTTTATCTTTTATTTATCTTGGATTGAGAATTTTTTTTTACTGGAAAGTATTTTTAAATCATTCAAAAAGAGAGGGAAATTTATTATGTCTACTAGTTTATATCAAAAAGAAAAATCACATCCCCTATTTAAATTAACTACATTAGCATCACAACCATTTGAAGTATTTCAACAATTTAGTAAAAAAATGATGACTAAAGGTGCATCAAACAATAGATAATAATTCTTTCTTATGTAGATAGATTCATATTGCAACAGGAAATGAAGAATATTTTAATCTCATTAGAGATATATTAGGGAGGTTCACTTAGTAAAAGCATAAGTTGGCCAAAACAGCCATTTTATGCTTCCTATTACATGAAGGACCATATTTTCAACATCCCAATTTTGATTATAAAAGAACATCCCCCTATTTCCATAAATACCTAAACACATCCTTCTAGCAATAAAGATGCTACCAACTCTTTTCATTATACATTTTGAGTATCTCTAATTATTTTTTCAAAATGAATACACAATTTAACAAGCTGTTTAGTAGTTATTCTATTCATTACAGTTTGAGAGTTTCCTAACAAGGGATACATTCTAACCTCCAAAATATGTGCCCTCTTCAGCTATATTGATTGAAGTTCGTAATAAGCAAACCTATTTTATTAGATTTTTAAATTTTTCTACTCGCTTTTTATATTTTTTTATTTAACCTTTTAAAATTAAAAATTAATGCTTGACATAAAATTATTGTGTAGTTATTATTGGTTACATAAAGTAACCTGTTAACGAAAATATATTTGATATAAATTAATTTAAAATGTATTTTTAACTAGGTACTTATTTTTAATATGAAGGAGGAAGCAATTATATACTAAACAAACTAAACTTGCTGTCTCTTATATGAATTCAGCTAAATAAATATGTTTTAGGAAGGTTAAAAAATGGATATTTTATTAGCGATTTTACCAGCATTATTTTGGGGAAGTATTGTACTCTTCAACGTTAAGTTAGGTGGTGGACCCTACAGTCAAATACTAGGAACTACCCTTGGCGCTCTTGTTTTTTCTATCGGTGTTTATATTTTTATGAAGCCCGTTTTGACGCCAATGGTTATAATCATCGGGATTATTTCAGGCCTATTTTGGGCAGTGGGACAAGCCAACCAATTAAAAAGTGTTGATTTAATGGGTGTTTCTAAGACGATGCCTATTTCAACAGGAATGCAATTAGTTTCAGCGACTCTATTTGGAGTAATTGTATTTCATGAATGGTCCACAACAACCTCTGTTATATTAGGTGTTCTTGCGCTTATATGCATCATTGTTGGAATCGTTCTCACGTCTCTTCAAAGCAACGAGGAGAAAAACGAAGAACAAACAGGAAATTTCAAAAAAGGGATTGTGATGTTATTAATCTCGACTCTTGGTTACTTAGTGTATGTAGTAATTATCCGCTTATTCGGTATAGACGGATGGTCGGCTTTATTACCACAAGCAATCGGTATGGTGTTAGGTGGACTGATGCTAACATTTAAGCATCAACCATTTAATAAATATGCGATTCGCAATATTATTCCTGGTTTAATTTGGGCAGCCGGAAATATGTTTTTATTTATTTCACAGCCGCGTGTAGGGGTTGCAACAAGCTTCTCCCTTTCCCAAATGGGGATTGTAATCTCAACTTTAGGTGGCATTTTTATATTAGGTGAAAAGAAAACAAAACGTCAGTTTAATGCGATTATCATTGGGATTATTTTTATTGTCGCAGCTGGAGTTATGTTAGGAATTGCAAAAGGATAACGAGGAGGAAAAAATTATGTATACAGATTTAAAAGATAAAGTAGTTGTTATTACAGGTGGTGCAACTGGTCTTGGAAGAGCAATGGCAATCCGTTTTGGAGAAGAACAAGCGAAAGTTGTAATTAATTATTATTCAAACGAATCAGAAGCAAATGAAGTAGTACAAGCAGTTAAGCAAGCTGGTGGAGAAGCCATTGCTGTACAAGGAGATGTAAGAGTTGAATCAGATATGATTAATTTAATTCAATCTGCTGTAAAAGAATTTGGTACACTAAATGTCATGATTAATAATGCAGGTATTGAAAATCCGGTACCTTCACATGAAATGCCATTAAGTGATTGGAATAGAGTAATTGATACGAATTTAACAGGGGCTTTCTTAGGAAGCCGAGAAGCAATTAAATATTTTGTGGAGAACGATATTAAAGGGTCAGTTATTAACATGTCAAGCGTTCACGAACAAATTCCATGGCCATTATTTGTTCACTATGCAGCAAGTAAAGGTGGTGTTAAGCTAATGACAGAAACATTAGCACTAGAATATGCACCAAAAGGAATTCGTGTAAATAATATTGGACCAGGTGCCATTAATACACCGATTAATGCTGAAAAATTTGCAGATCCAGAAAAACTTGCGGATGTTGAAAGTATGGTTCCAATGGGATATATCGGAGAACCGAAAGAAATTGCAGCAGTAGCAGCATGGCTTGCTTCTTCACAAGCGAGCTATGTAACAGGTATTACACTGTTTGCTGATGGTGGCATGACTCTATACCCATCTTTCCAAGCTGGACGTGGTTGATTAATCAATAATTAAGTTGTTTTTTTCAATAAGTTTAAATGAAGCAGTTAGCCTTTGCTAGCTGCTTTTTTATTGAATGATTTTTTAAATACATGGTAATACTATAGATACACCAAGGTTGAATACGAATAACCATTGTGTTCTTCTTATTCACGGAGCAGTTAGCTTTTGCTAACTGCTTTTCCTTTAGAAAAATAAATAAATTTTTATTAGATTCATTTTCGTATAACATTTTCATTCTCATTTATACTATAACTGTAGCTTTATGTTCCGCCCCCATTCCATTACACGCAGGGCCTAATTTTCGTTTCTATAAGCAGATACTTTCATGAAATTGGGTACTGTATACTGCAAATACTTCTAGAAACTGACATAAACACATAAACCTAATGGTATTTACCCCTGAGCTTCTAATGTAGAAGTACTTAACCTCACCCATATAATCTTTTTACAAGTAACAACTCTGAATTCCTCAATAGTAGTTACTAACTTCCAGCCTTGTTCTTTTAGAATATGTTTAGTAATTGCTTTTTCCTTTGTTCAGCCATATCCGTAAATATGCTAGCGCAATGTGTCATTACTGGTGCAGTTCCCTTCTGCTTGTTTCCAATTCTCTTTGAGATTAAAATAACATATTTGTTCATGTTTTATCTGTTTGATTACCTCACGCTTAAACCATTTAGCTCTAGTTAACTTATCGAAACGAAAATTATAATTCTCCGCTGGTACAAGCTCGTTATTATTATTTTCCCAATAAATTTCTTTGAAATTATCTTGTGTAACCATTTTAAATAAATCAGCTGTTCAAACTTCTTTATATCTTTCCATTTTCTTTATATCTTTCCATTTTCTTTCTCCCTTTCAACTAAATCATCCAATCATCGGGTTCTAATGCAAGATGCCCATGTTATACAGAAACAAGCTCCTTATAAGTAAAAAAACATAAAATATATAGATTCTTTATAAAGGAGCTGATAATTCAATGTACCCTACTCATTATGTTCCTTGGGGACAATGGCAACAATACCATCCTCATCAAACATGGCAACAATGGCATCATACAATGTGGCCACAGTATATGAATTGGAATCAATGGCATCAACATTACCCTCATCAAACATGGCAACAATGGCATCAACAATTTCCAGTACCTTACCATCGTTAAAACTAAAAACTATAAAACAAGGGCACCCTCTAATTGGATGCCCCTTTGTTTAATATAAAAATTTCATATAAACATCAATCTATATTTTTGTTACATGATTTTTTATATGAGATTCATTATACCCATCACTCTGAAAGATATTCCTAAAGTAAAAACCTTAATTTAAAGAAATAATTCTATAATTTTTGACGATTCGACTGTTATACAATTACTCATCCGCGTCCAGCTTGGAAGGATGGATATAGAGTCATGCCACCATCAGCAAACAGTGTAATACCTGTTACATAGCTCGCTTGTGAAGAAGCAAGCCATACTGCTACCGCCGCAATTTCTTTCGGCTCTCCGATATATCCCATTGGAACCATACTTTCAACATCGGCACGTTTTTCTGGATCTGCAAATTTTTCAGCATTAATCGGCGTATTGATAGCACCTGGTCCAATATTGTTTACACGAATTCCTTTTGGTGCATATTCAAGTGCCAATGTTTCAGTCATTAGCTTAATACCACCTTTACTTGCTGCATAGTGAACAAATAACGGCCATGGAATTTGCTCATGAACGCTTGACATATTAATAACCGTTCCTTTAATATCATTCTCCACAAAATATTTAATTGCTTCTCGGCTTCCTAAGAAAGCGCCTGTTAAATTCGTATTAATTACTCTATTCCAATCACTTAATGGCATTTCATGTGAAGGTACCGCATTTTCGATACCCGCATTATTAATCATGACATCTAGTGTACCAAATTCTTTCACAGCTGACTGAACGAGATCGATAACATCCGATTCAACTGTTACATCTCCTTTTATCGCAATAGCTTCTCCCCCTACTTTTTTAATCTCGTCTACTAATTCTTTCGCTTCCGATTCATCAGATCGATAATTTACTACAACCTTTGCTTGTTCTTCTCCAAAACGAACTGCCATTGCTCTTCCAAGACCTTTTGCAGCACCTGTAATAACAACTACTTTTCCTTTTAAATCTGTATACATAATTTTTTCCTCCTCTTTATCCTTTTGCAATTCCTAACATAACTCCAGCTGCGACAATAAAGATAATCCCAATGATAATCGCATTAAACTGACGTTTTGTTTTCTTTTCACCTAAAATAAAAATGCCACCTAAAGTCGAGATTACAATCCCCATTTGGGAAAGGGAAAAACTTGTTGCAACCCCTACACGCGACTGTGAAATAAATAAAAACATATTTCCGGCTGCCCAAATTAAACCAGGAATAATATTGCGAATCGCATATTT
>NZ_MACI01000063.1 GCF_001884105.1 Bacillus luti
GGATTCCACCTAACACCATGCCAATTGCTTGCGGCAATAACGCCGACCATCCGTCTATATTAAATAATCGTATTACGACTACATAAACTAAATAGCCAAAAGTAGACACCAATAAAATTAAAATTCCTCTTTTTAAGTTTCCTGCTTGCGCTTGTTGTTTCTCTTCTGAATTTGGGAGTGACGTGAGAACGATTCCAATTATGATACAAATAAGTGCCAAAACACCTAATATCACAGACATAGTTGTGGACCATTCATGAAATACGATTACCCCAAATAAAGTAGCTGAAACTAATTGCATCCCGGTTGAAATAGGCATTGTTTTAGAAACCCCAATTAAATCAATACTTTTCAATTGATTAGCTTGTCCCAATGCCCAAAATAACCCTGATACAATTCCTACTCCAATTACCATAGGCGTTAACACTGGTTTTACAAAAATATAAATACCTATTGAGAAAAGAAGTGCACCAAAAGTTGTTCCAAGTACTTGACTATAAGGGCCTCCGCCCAATTTAACGTTAAAGAGTACAATACTTCCCCAAAATAACGCTGGTAAAATCGCTAATAAAATATCCATTTTTGCATCACCTCTATTCCTCCTACATACTCACTTTTACATCCCTGTCTCTAGAAATTATTGTTTCTCCTCTATATAAAATATATGCGTCTCAAAGCATTACTAATTAATCTATAAATACGAATATTTTTCTACTACATAAAAAAGAATCCATATTGAAAATGGATTCTTTTTTAACAAAAATATTTGTATTTATTCATCCTAATTAGGATATTAATTTTAAATTATCCTTTAGAGGACAGTTAATTATTTGTGAAATTTCACACGCTCTTCAAGCGGTTGGAATTCTTTTTCCCCTGGTGCAGCTGTTGGATTACCAAATGGCATTTGTGCAATGAGTTTCCAATTAGTAGGGGCATTCCATTCTTGTTTTACCTCATCGTCGATTAGTGGATTATAATGTTGTAAAGATGCTCCTAATCCCTCTGCTTCTAAACCTGTCCACACAACTAACTGGTGCATACCAGATGCTTGGTGTGACCAAATTGGGAAGTTTTCAGCATATGCAGCAAATTTTTCTTGAAGCGATTTAACGATAGACTCATCTTCAAAGAATAGTACTGTTCCATAACCAGCTTTAAAGGAATCCATTTTTTGTTGCGTTCCTGAAAAATCTCCATCTCCAACTACTTTTCTTAATGTTTCAGTTGTAATATCCCATAATTTATCATGAGCTTCACCAAATAATACAACTAATCGCGCAGTTTGAGAATTGAAAGCTGAAGGCGTATATTTCACAGCAAACTCCACGATTTCTTTAATTTTTTCATCTGATACTTGTACCTCTTTATTAATACCATAGTAAGTACGTCTTTCTTTCAGTGCAGTATAGAAATCTTTTGTCATAATTTATTTCCTCCTAAGTTTTAATATTCTTCAAAATGATACATCCCGAAGATAATATGCGTTTAAATGAGTCCATTGTTGAATCATTGAACTTCATAACACACCCATTGCCAATCACTCTGAATCTAAACACACTTCATCCTTCAGTTGTCCTAAAAAAAGCCTTATAACATTATTGATAATATCTAGTCATTATTCGGTACTATTTTACCCATTCTCTATTAATGTATCCTGCGTGTTTCATATTTACACAAATATGAAAATAACCTTAAATTGATGGTCAAAAAAGCCAGGTAGCATGAATAATTCATGCTACCTGGCTTTGTACATTTTAAATTTAACTAAATATTACTAATGAACTGTAGTAGAAAGCATACTCGTCACTTATTTAATAATTAACATCTCATAAGGATGTTGTTCCATAAATCTATTCTCCCAAGGAATCTCTAATGATGTCCAATTTGAACCACCGTCTACTGACTGATACACTCCTTTATTGCTAAACAGATAAAACGTTCCATCACTTGTTGCCTTTAATACTGGTATGATTGTGCCTTTAGGAGTTGGTAAACCTGCATTCATCTCTGCCCAAGGCTGATCTTTTTCTTTCTTATAAATAAATGATTCACAATTTCCATTATTGTAATCATGCGCTACATGTGGATTTGAAGATGTCGCGATAATAATATTTTCCGGATCATTTGGGTTAACTGCCATTTGATATGCGTAATGATGCTTTAGCCCACTACACATATAGTTCCAAGTCTTACCTCCATCATTACTCTCCGCATATTCTTGACCTGGTTCTTTCAAGAATGAATCACCTAACACCCCGTATAAACGATTTGGGGCATTGCGATGCGATTTAAGAACGTGAATATCTTGCGGGTAGTTCCCCTCTTTTTCCTCAGTCCACGTCATACCGCCATCTACACTTTTAATTAATCCCCCAACCTCAATCGTTGTATAAATAGTTTCTGGATTATTAGCATCAATTTCAATATGTTTTACGTGGTGCGTATATGTTCTTTGAGGAAAGAACCATGATGAATACGATGGCATTTGTCGATAATCCGTTAGCAATTCAAAACTGTCTCCTCCATTTTTGGATACAAACATGGCGCTCGGTTCAATTCCTACATAGACAATCCCGTTACCGTCATCACCCTTCTCTGGAGATACAGAAACTGCTGTAATAGCTCTCATATGAATAGCATTGGCTGAGAACACTTCACCAAAAGAAGGTAAAGTTCCAATCGCTTCCCATGAACTTCCTCCATCTTTGCTTCTCCATAATCCCCTATCAAAAGTACCACAATACATTCTTTCTTGGTCGTATGGATCTAAAGCTAAAGCAACTGGATTAGCACCTACAAACTGCGATTGGACGCTCCATGTTGAGTCTTTTTTTTCTGCAATTACAAGTTCTCTATCAAACGCTAATATGAATTTTTCCATAACTAAAATCTCCTCGTTTCATAAATTCTCTACTATATTATTTAAATTTTGAACATTACCAGTTAAGAAATGATTTTTATATGCTATGGCATATAAAAGATAAATTATATAAGGAATATGTGATAATAACTTACCTTATATAATTTGTTAACTTCACATCAGTACGATGAACAAGATATCCTGTTAAATCATATAAGTCCATATGCCACCTCCAAATAACTTATAATATATATGCTATAGCATATATATTATAGAATGCATTATTTTATGTCAAACTTTATACTATTTTAAAATCAGTTTTCCACATAGCCTAAAATAATTCAAAAGTCATAAATAGAAACACTTTATTGAATAGAAACTATAAAAAAGAGCGCAATTTTTTGCACTCTTTTTTATAGTTTCTATTAGAAATCAAAGTTATCAGGATCTGGACCAACGCGATGATTTTGGTTTAATGCATCGATTTTTTCCATATCTTCTTTCGTTAATTCAAAATTAAATACATCAGCGTTTGCAATAATGCGGTGTTCTTTCGTTGATTTCGGAATTGTAATTACTCCATTTTGAAGATCCCAACGTAAAATAACTTGTGCTGTTGTTTTGCCGTGTTTCTCAGCAATTGCTTGTAATGTTTCATTATCTAATAATTGACCTTGCATAAGTGGTGACCATGCTTCCATTTGAATACCTTGTTCTTTACAGAAAGCTTGTAATTCTTTTTGTGTTAAACGAGGATGGTATTCTACTTGGTTGATCATCGGCTTAATTTCTGCATCTTTTATTACATCTTGCAGATGATGGATTTGGAAGTTACTTACGCCAATTGCACGTACACGCTTTTCCTTATAAAGTGTTTCTAACGCTCTCCACGTATCTTTATATTTTCCTTCTACAGGCCAGTGAACAAGATATAAATCTAAATAATCTAGTTTTAATTTTTTCAAGCTCTCTTCATATGCAGCAATTGTTTCTTCATATCCTTGATCTGCGTTCCATACTTTTGAAGTGATAAATAATTCTTCTCTTGAAATTCCAGTCGCTTCAATACCAGCACGGATTCCTTCACCTACAGCTGTTTCATTTCCATAAATCGCCGCTGTATCGATACTACGGTATCCTGCTTTAATTGCTGATTTAATCGCTTCTACAAGTTCTGGTCCTTCTTCTACTTTAAATACACCTAAACCGAACCAAGGCATTTCTACACCGTTATTTAATACCGCTTTACTTTGTAAGTTTTTCATTTTATTTTCTCTCCTTTTATTTTACTTGATCTCGTTTTTCTAATGACATACTCCATGCTGTTAAAATAACAGCACCTACTACCATAATGCCGCCTACCCAAGCCGTATGAATTAACCCTAACGAATTCGTTACAATACCACCTAAATAAGCACCAAGAGCAATCCCAGCATTAAACGCCGCAATATTAATTGCCGATGCAACATCGACAGCACTCGGTACAAATCGTTCAGCTAACATTACGACATATACTTGTAACCCTGGAACATTCATAAATGCGAATAGTCCCATAAAAATAATTGTGATTAACCCAGCTACTTTAAATGGTGCTGTAAATGTTAAAACAAATAATATAATCGCTTGAATAAAGAACATGTAAAATAGCGCTCGAATTGGATTATGATTCGATAATTTTCCGCCAATCACATTCCCTATTGCAATGGCGATTCCATACACTAATAAAATGATAGTAACCGTATTAGCTTTAAATCCTGTTACTTCTTGTAATAACGGAGATAAATACGTAAATGTTACGAATGTTCCCCCATATCCTAATGCAGTAATGATAAAAACAAGTAACAGCCTTCCGTTCGTAATCAATTTAAACTGATCGCGAAATGATACAGACGTACCTTTTTTCATATTAGATGGAATGAGAATACTATTCGCGATTAAGGCAATGATTCCAATTACCACAATTGCTAAAAATGATGTTCTCCAGCCAAATTGTTGACCAATAAATGTTCCAATTGGTGCCCCGGTAATAGTTGCAACTGTTACGCCAGTAAACATAATGGCAATCGCGCTAGCACGCTTATTTTCTGGTACGAGTGCCGCAGCAATTGTTGAACCAATTGACATAAACACACCATGCGAAAGCGCTGAAACAATTCGCGCAATAAGTAATACAGTGAAGCTTGTTGCTACCGCTGCGATTCCGTTACCAATAATGAAAATAATCATAATCCACATTAATAACGTTTTTCGTGACATATTAGCTGTTAATGACGTTAATACTGGAGCACCAAACGCTACGCCTAACGCATATAAAGAAACTGTTAAACCAGCTGTTGTAACCGACACATGTAAATCTTCCGAAATAGATGGTAATAAACCGACACTAACAAATTCAGTTGTCCCAATCCCGAACGCACTAATTGCTAGCGCTAATAACGCAAATATACTTCTTCGATTCGTCTGAACTTCTGAGGACGATGCTGTATATGAATTCAATTGAGTTTCCCCTCTTCCCTATAATTCCTATCATAATAGTGCGATAAAAAGGCCCTTTTATCTTTCAAAAAATATATTTAATCTCTACAAACGCTATTATGAATGGTTTCATTCTCTTTTTAAAGAACGCACTTTAAAGTACGATAGGCACTTTTTAGTACCGTAAAGCTTGTCTCTCTCCTACAAGTACTATTATGAAATACGTGTAACATAACGAATAGTACATACTTTAAAGTGCTGTAGGTATTAATAAGTAACATAGTTAATTACTCGTACCATAAAGTTTGTTTCCCTCTCACATGTGCTATTATGAATGATATTTAACATAATAAAAAGTACGTACTTTAAAGTACTATAGGTACTAAAAAGTAACATTTACATAACCTAGCTTATTTTGCTCAAAAATATAAAGGATTATATTTATTACCGCAGACAAATATCAAAAAAGGCAAAAACGAACAGAAATATGTTCGTTTTTGCCTTTTTATTTAATCATTAAAATGTACGACTTTTGGAAAGGAAATCTGCATTAGCTCCCGTTACACCACTTTGCCCCCAGTTTCCTGGAATCATTTCACGAATAAGAATTAGCACTTTATCCAAAGGTGCATGAGTATATTTAGATGTCACTTGTGTAAGTTCGTTTACCCACTTATCCTTTGTATCTTGATCAAATGTATTCCATATATCAATCTTAATAATAGCCATTCCATCAACGTTACGACCCGGTGTATCGTAAGACTCTTTTGTCTCCCAATTGGACACCCTACTTTTCTCAGCAAAGGTAGCATCATTTGCTACAGCCCCAGCTTTCCCCCAATTTTCTTTCTCAAGTTCCGTTATCAACACTTGAATTTTGTCAGGGACAATTTTTAATAGTTTTATTGTAAGTTCCGTTACACTATAAATGAATTCCTTCTTTTCTTCTGTTGACATGGTTGGCCAAGTATTTAGTTCAATTAATGGCATAGTATTGCCCCCTAAAGTTAATTATTTATTCACTATCTACAACTATTGGTTCAAATGATTTTTAACTGCTCTTACTACCAATTCGTGATCTACTTCTGGCGGTAATCCTGAAACTGTTATCATTCCAATAACCCCTACGTTTTTTATTCTGATAGGAAAGCACCCACCAAACGCAGCATATTCCGAAGTATCTAAAAGATATTTTTCATTATATGAAATTCCAGTTATTTCACTTTGTATCTGCATATAATACGAGCTACGATCATGCAGGGAAACGACTCGTTTTTTACGCTCAATCCATTTCGTATTTTCCTCATTTGTCCCTGTCATCTTGAAATGAAATAATTGCACACCATTTTTCGTTATATCAACAGCAATCAATTTCCCCTCTCGCTTTGCTGTTTCAACAATAAATAAACCTATTTGCAAGGCATCTTCATTTGTAAAAGAAGAAAATTGAAGTGTTTCCTCTTCTATTAAAATTTGTTTACTTATTTCATTCAAATTTGAAGTACTCATATCTTTAACCTCCATAATTGTTTTATGCCACTGCGGCATTTTTTGAAATTATTAGGCCATATAGTACAACCTTTCAATCAATCTGATTCTGAATAAAATGCTGTAACATCGTTGGTAACTAGTACCGTAAAGCTTGTTTTCTTCTTACTGGTGCTATTATGAATGATATTCAAAGTTATAAAAAGTACGCACTTTAAAGTGCTATAGGTACTTTAAAGTACTATTCTACTTATCCCTATCTTACAGAGACTATTATGAAATATATTTAACATCTTAAAAATGTATGTACTAAAGAATAACATTTTTCATATCAAACTTTTTTTGCTCAATGGTTGTAATTCAAATTCATCAAATTTTTGTATCAAGACAAACGAAAAATAAAAAGAACCTAGCCGAAACTAGATTCTTTTCTGATCAAAGAAACACTCCTATATACCGAAACAGCCACCTTATCTGAAAGGTGGCTGTTTGTTGATAGATTAAATAAAAAGGACAAACTCTCCAACGTGAGAAGTTTGTCCAAAAATAGATATTTCATATTCCACTACTTTGACACTAAAATCAACAATCGTGAATTAGAATAATGATTTAATACTCGCTAAAACAGTAAGTACACCTACAATAATAACAAATACATTACTCATTTTCCCTTTGTATTTAGCTAGTACTGGTACTTTTCGGATCGCATACATCGGTAATAGACATAAGATAGCAGCAACTAATGGACCGCTTAGAGAATCAATAATGCCAAGAATACTTGGATTTGCATAAGCAACATACCAGCATGTTAATACGACAAAAGTAAGGATGATTGTCTTAATTGTTTTTTCTTCTATATCTTTTCCACGTGTTTTACCAAACTTCATAATCACGTCACGCATTACCTCATATGCTCCGATATAATGGCCAAGGAAAGACTTTGTAATAGCCACAAAAGCAATGATAGGAGCTGCAATAGTGATTACAGGCGAATTAAGCTCATTAGCAAGATATGAAAGGATTGATAAGTTCTGCTCTTTTGCCATTTTAATATCATCTGGAGTCAAACTCAATGTACTGCTCCACACAAAGAACATAACAACCGCGAATGTCATGATATAACAAGCCTTTTGGATTTGCGCACATTTCGCATCAGTGGCTTCGATTCCATACGTAGCTCTCTGTTTCACAACAAATGATGAAATCATAGGTGAATGATTAAATGAGAATACGATGATTGGTAGAATCATTAATATCGTTCCAAAATACCCTGTTCCTGTTGAAGCAGTAGAAACAGCTGAAAAACTAAGCATTGACGTATTCCACTGTGGAATTAAAGATATTGCGATAAACAGTAGAGAAGCTATGAATGGATACACTAGCATACTCATTATTTTCACGGTAATATCTTGACCGAAATTTAGTATAGCGATAAGACCAAGCACTAATACAAGAGATAGAATAGCCCTTGGAGGCTCTGGCATGTGCAATTGATGCACGATAAAACTACTTGCAGTATTTGTAAGCGCAACCGAATACATTAATACGATTGTATAAATTGAAACGAAATATACGATGTTAAAAATGATACTTGCTTTATTTCCGAAATACTCTCTAATTGTACCTGTGATCCCCTCATCAGCAGAATTAGAAGCATATATCATTTTAGCAAGCGCCCTATGTGAATAATACATAACCGGATATGCAAGTAATGTAATTAACAGTAATGATAATAAACCACCTGAACCTGCATTAATCGGTAAAAAGAGCACCCCTGCTCCAATAGCAGTTCCAAATAGACTCAGTGCCCAAGTAGTATCTTGCTTATGCCACTTTTTTGGATCTAGATAGTTCTCATTTTTTACTGCGGTATTTTCAGCTTGAACTTCTATTTTCTTTGCAGTATTCCCGTTCATATAATAAATCCCCCTTATCTCCTATTCTTACCTCTCTCTTTATGGCTAACGAACATTTACCTTTCCAGAAAAAATGAATGTCTTACAAGTTGCCCCACATTGTATGACCTTCATCAAAATTAATCCACATTGAAACATTCGCTAGTCGGCATCTTTATATAATTGTTAGCGTTCACAAAATAGTTTACTCAAAATACTGACCATTTATATAAAGACCCGCTAAGAGAAAAATATAGAATAGATTTCCTAAATGCGTTACAACGTTTCTACTAACTGTTTATTACTTTAATGGTTTCCCTCTTTTTACTTTTAACAGTAATTTCAGATAAACCGGCCTCTCTTAGTTTGTGAGGCATTTGTCTCTCGACTCCGTGCATTAACTTTAATAACTTCGTCAGTATTAATGCTATTGTTTACACAAGCCACTAAAGCGCTTTACATACATTTTGCCTCTAATCACACACCTTTCTTACTAGTCATCGCATTTTTTATATTTTCTCCAGAGATAATAAATTTTCTCTCGACGCCCTCATTATAACGTGTATATTTATAAAATTAATATTTTTATATTTTCAGAAATATTAATTGGATATAATTTTACATGGATAACATTTTACAGTTAGCACTCAACCCTTGTTCCTATCGCTTAAAACTAAATGAATTAGCATAAAATACAGTCATATATTATTTATCCAAGTTACTCATTATAAAGATACTTATATTCTTCTTTGTCAAAAAAAATTATTTTAATTAAAAAAGATATTCTAATAAATAATTAATGTGGTTAAAAAGAAATATCTTTTTAAATGTACCAACCAATTTTTAGGATATATATTATCGATATTGCATTCATATACATTTTTAGGAAGCTACGTTTTTTACTTGATGGCAATAAGAGGACCGCTAACATTTTACAAAAAACTACGCTAAACGCAAAAATACAATAAGCTGCCCATATCGGGCAGCTTATTTACATAACAATTATTATCAGAGGTGTGCAAACAACTCAATGCAATGTCATCTTAATTCGAGTTTTTTCAACTCTTCTTCAGGAATATCTCTATGTTTGTAATTAATCGTTTTTACATCATTTCCTTTTATACGAAAAGTAATTGTATCCTCTCCATAAGGCGGATTGTGTGCACCCTCAAAGGTTTGAATTTGAACAGTTACATAGAAAATAGAGTTTACTTCGTCTTTTTTTATTTCAAGTATTTTTTCAGAACCTCGATCCCATAGTTTTAGTTCCTTATAATAGTTTTCAACTTCTTTACTTATCGGCTCTAATAAGAGATTCATGACTACTTCTTTTAAAAACTGTTTTGGTACAGGTATTCTGTTGATTTTCTTTCTTTTCACATCTATAATCTTCCAAAAGTCACCGCTCTTTTCAACGGTATAAAGAACATTTGTACCATCTGCTTTCCAAAGATGAAAATAACCTTTATTTCCCTTAATATATAATCGTGGTTCATCAATCCACTCACCTTCTGTTTGAACTATACCTAAAAACAGTTGAGTAAGTGGCGTTATCTTATAACCTAATTGATTAAAGTCACCAAACGAATAAAGTTCATAACCGGTTAAATCTATGTCAAAGCTTTCATTTCTATTATTTTCTTTTTTTACAATTGCTTGAGTGGAAATACAGGGTAATAAAAAACTCAGAAAACATATGATACTAATTATTTTTATTTTCATACCATCAATCACCTCTTTTATTAAAATGCAACAAAAGAGATGATATTATTGCACAATCCACCCTATCAAAAATACCGAATGTACGCTTTAAAATCCCCCATTAACTAGCTCTTTTATCGAGTTCAATTTTGCAGAAAGCTCAATAAACCATTCTTCATCTCCTGTTAATAACGCAAGGTCTATAAGATAAAGGATTTGCTCCTTATTGATTGCTTTTGATTCAGGGAGTTTGTTAACGTGTTTACTAAAGAGTAAAATCGCTTCATTGTTTGTGTACTTGTCGTCACGTTTCACAATACTAACTGTAACTACATCTTCCACTTCATCAAGTGATACAATGTAACCAAGTATGAATTCACCCTCATTTGATATTCCACGAACCCAATCTCCAACTTTTAAAACATGGTTATTATTTGACATTATACTTTTCACCTTCTTACAATTTATTTTTTCGTGACGCTAAACAAGATATAAAAACTAAACTGTATTATTTTTTATTACATTTAAATGTTAAGAACTCACGGCTATATAGCCATTAAGTCGCTTAACGTTCTTGATTGATAAGATCAACAACTTCTTTCATTGTATAATTCTTTAAATATTCACCTAGATGTTCTTCTGCACCTAAGAAAATAGTGAAAAGAACTTTTCGCATATTCGAACCCACAATACATTGACCATTTGATTCAGGACACTTAGGCTGCAAAGCACCTTCAGAGGTTAGTTGATAAATATGCCAAAGATTAACTTCACTTAAATCACAAGCGAAAATAAAACCTCCACCAGTTCCCTCTTTTGATTGTATAAACTTATGTTTTTTTAACAAACTTAGCACTTTGCGAATGCGTACTGGATGGACACCTGCACTTTCTGAAATAGCACTACTTGTTGACATCCGGTCTGGTTGTAAAGCTAAATAAGTTAAACTGTGTATGGCCAAGGTAAAGTCGCTGTTCATTGTTTTCCTCCTACAATCAAAAAATATTGTTTTTCATATATTAACATACTGTAGCCATAAATATTACAGATAGGTTAGCCAGACGTTAAAATATATAAGAACCACACGTAGCATAAAAAAATAGATTCCATAACTTCATTTAGCTTTTTAAATTAAAAATACATTTAAAGACTCCATTGTTTCTTAACTTGTTCTTCTGCCAATTGTTTAATTTTTGTCCATATCGTATCTTTGCTTACAATAACATTTGTTTGATAATTTCTATCGTTATAATTGACTGTAACACATACTTCTATCATCTTCTGTTTACTCCTTTCAAAAAATTTCCTTTCACACTATTACTTATTAATTAGCCAACTTTTGCAGTTCAATGTTCAAGAATGTTCGAACGCTACGTGGTAAAAATTTTCGAATTTCTTCCTCATTAAAACCAATTTGCAATCTTTTCTCGTCCAGCATAATTGGGCGACGCAACATTAGTGGATGCTCAATTATTAATTTATAAAATTCATTCAGCGAAAGCTCATCTATATTTATATTTAAGTCTTGAAAAGTTTTGGATCTAGTTGAAATAATTTCAGTAGCACCCTCTTCTGTTAAACGAAGAATGGATTTAAGTTCATCCACTGTCATAGAATTGGATACGATGTTTTTTTCAGTATAATCAATTTGATTCTCTTCAAGCCATGCTTTTGCTTTTCGACATGAACCACAGCTTGCTGTTGTATATAAAACCACCATATTTCACTCACTCCTTTAATGTTCTTTATGAAACGTACATTTTAAATATCAATTATTGAAATGTATTAAAAAAAATTACAGTTTAGAATCAAATACACGTAATATTATTTATTCAGCAATGTTTCGTTTATTTCTACTATTCGTTTCATGCTTCTTCTATAAATTGATTGAAACTACATTTTACAGACGATAACAACTCACTTCTAAAAATCTTACTGTAATTCTAAACTTTACAGTTCAATTAATCAACTGTTAAGTCTTGGAATAATTAATCATTTTTTTGTTTGAATTTCCCCATAGTGTTATAGCGAACCAATTTCCAATGCACTTCAAAATACATTTTATTCATTTCTTACTTACATGTGCTATTATGAAATATATTTAGCATAATAAAAAGTACGCACTTTAAAGTGTTATAGGTACTAAAAAGTAACGTATGTATTTTCTAGTACAGTTCTGCTTATTTCTCTCTTACATCGGTTATTATGAACAATATTTAGCACAATAAATAGTACGCACTTTAAGGTATTATAGGCACTAAAAAGAAATAATTTTAGTATGTACACCCAAAACTGTAATCTAAATTTATCAAAGGAGTTTTTTTATGAAGACATATAATATTCCTGTCGAAGCAACTTTAGAAGTTATTGGTGGAAAGTGGAAAGTCGTTATCCTTTGCCATTTAAAGAAAGGAACAAAAAGAACGAGCGAATTAAAGCGTTTAATGCCTGGTATTACTCAAAAAATGTTAACACAACAATTACGTGAATTAGAAGAAGATGATGTAATTCAAAGAAAAGTATATGACCAAGTACCACCGAAAGTAGAGTATTCTTTAACTAATTACGGTTCGTCTTTAGGAGCCATACTCGATTCCCTCTGCACTTGGGGCGAAGTTCATCTTGAAAAAAACGGGAACACATCCATGCTTATTACAGCCGATGAATAATAACTGTTTCTATTATAACTATATTGAAGACAAAAAATAGGTCGAGGCAATACGTGCCCCAACCTATTTTTTATACCTCTTTATAACTTTTTGCAGTAATAACTGTTTCAAATTCAAAGGTTTCTGGCAGATGATCAGCATAAGAGTATTCAAAAGTTCGTCCATCAGTCAAGTAGGCTACTTGTTCGACTCGCATTAAAAAGTCATGATTTGTTAAGCTCATAAACTGCTTTTCCCTATCATCTGGACGAACCCCTTTGACCCTAACAACGGATGTTCCTACTTCAAGACCTAGTTTATTTTGAATGTGTGAATATATCGACTCCTCTAAAACAGAAACCTCAACACCCGGTATGACCGAAATAGGCATCCATGTATGCTCCATAATCGTTGGGATACTGTGAATGATGCGGAGGCGGATGATTTTATATACAAAATCCCCGACTGAAATGCCCAATTTTTCAGCAATTATTTCATCGGCACCGACAATCGTAAATTCGATAATTTCACTTTCTACCTCACTGCCGTAAACAGCTTTCGTACCTGTTAAAGTTTGAATCATTCGTGCCTTTTCCTGCTGCCGCCAATCTTGAACGACTGTTCCACTTCCGCGCCGGCGGATGATGTAGCCGTCTCTAACTAACAGATCCAGCGCTTTTTTTATGGTAAGGACTGAAACGCCAAATTCTTCAGCAAGGATGGGACTGCTTGGAATTTTTTCGTTAATTTTATATTCACCGTCTAAAATCTGCTGTTTAATTTTTTGGTAAATGCCGAGGTATTTTACTTGTGTTGATCCACTTGCCATTTCCATACCTCCTTTATGCTGTATTCCCTCTTCTATTCATTCAAGTTTAAAGCCTCAAGTTTATAAACTGAAGGTGATGGAGCAGCAAATCCGTTTTCTAAGATTTCAATATTCGTTACCGCTTCTTCATCTTTCACAAGTTTAGGTGCACCATTTACGATTGTTTCATACGCTGCATCATAGAAACGACCGTAATCACCAAGCGGCGTTTTAATTTGTTTTTCAATCCAATCACCGTTTGCATTTTGATATTTAGCAATTCCATAATACATCGGCGAATCTTCACCAAATCCTGCACTCTCAGGCATAATCCCCGCTTTCAAATCATTTTCCTGCTGATCTTCACCATACTTAATAAACGATCCATTTGTTCCATGAACGATAAAGCGCGGATAATCTTTCGCTACAACATGGTTCGTTTTCAGTTTAATTTTCAGCTGATTTCCGTAATGTAGACCCACATCGAAATAGTTATCAACCGCATCTTCCACTTCATTATTACGAATATCGTATGTCACCGTATCAGGACGACCAAATAGTGAAATCATACGGTCCATCGTATGAATACCTAAGCTATAAAATGAACCTTCTTCTTTTGGCCCTTCGTGAGTGATTGAACCAGGACGGAAATAATCAATATGCGATTCAACCTCAACGATATCACCAAGGAATCCTTGTTCTACAACTTGCTTCACCGCTAAAAAATCACCATCAAAACGGCGATTTTGATAAGGCATAACTACTACACCTTTCTCTCGTCCTAAAGCTAATAATTCTTTCGCATGTTCTACTGTATCGCAAAATGGTTTTTCAACGATAACTGATTTTCCAGCAAGTATAACTTTTTTCGCTAATTCGTAATGCGTATGTGCTGGCGTACAGACCGTCACCACTTGAATTTCTTGATCATTCAACAATTCATCCAAATCAGTAGTGAAACTAACACCTTTCTCCTCATATGGAGCCGCTAATTCTTCATTAATTTGACGTACAAAAATCGTTTTTACTTTTATATTTTCACGTGTATTTACATACGGTAAGTGATAGCGGTTAGCTGATTTTCCAAATCCAATAAAGCCCATTGTTAGTGTCATATGTTTCAACTTCCTTGCTCATATATTTTCGATTCTATACTTATTATATATTTTTATTACCGAAAGTATATAGTTTTAGTTTTGAAATTATATATAAAAAAATCCGAGATAGAAATCATTTTCTGATTCCCACCTCGGCTTTAGGTGATGTTTTCAATATTACATATATAGATGTCACTTAACTTTACTATTTTTTCTATCTATGCACCGTTCTCCCCAAACGGTCAATTGATTTAATACATTTTGCAAAGACCACCCATAATCAGTTAAGGAGTATTCTACTCGGGGTGGAATTTCTTTATAGATTTCACGTGTAATCACACCATCATCTTCCAGCTCACGTAGTTGTTGCGTCAACATTCTAACAGAAATTTCAGGAATTAGACGCTGCAACTCGCTCGTTCGCTTCGTTCCTTTCGTTAAGTGGCATAAAATGACAACCTTCCACTTTCCCCCGATAATTTCTAAAGTTGCTTCTATCGGTATATTATATTGTTTCACGCGATTTCCCCTCCTTTTTTCTAAATTTCTTCTCTATTGTTGCGTAAAAACAGATAATTTTCTATACGGAACATTTTAGTTCCTACAGCACAAAAAAGTACCTATATTACAAAAAAGTAATTATGCCGTTTAAAAATCTCCCTCTATACAAAAAGAAAAAACGAGCGTATTTTCGCTCGTTTTTTCTTTCTTTATTCAGCTGCTGTTATAAGCATAGACGTATTACCATTCTTTTCAAGATAATTTTCTCCCCAGTTACAAAGAGAATCAAGTATAGAATCTAATGAATGACCGTAATCCGTTAAAGAATACTCTACTTTTGGCGGCACTTGATTATACACTTTTCTCTCGATTACACCATCTTCTTCTAATTCACGTAATTGCTGTGTTAACATCTTTTGTGTAATACCAGACATTAATTGTTTTAATTCGCACGTTCTCTTTTTGTCTTTCTTTAAATGACAAAGGATAACGACTTTCCACTTTCCACCGATAACCTCTAAAGTCGCCTCTACAGGAATATTGTATGTTTTCATATAAAAATCTCCTTTAATAATTTTATAAGACAAATAAGCTAAAACATTTAAATGTTACTTTTAAGTATCTATAGCACCTTAAAGTACGTACTTTTTATCCCTTTAAACATGTTTCATAATAGCATACGTAAACAGCAATTGAGTAGTACGGTACTAAAAAGTACCTATAGCACTTTAAAGTACGTACTTTTTATTATGTAAAATACAATTCATAATAGCGTGTGTAAGAGTTGAGTGAGTCATGCAGTGTTAGAAATTACCCATGTTATCTTTCAGTGCTAACGTACTTTTTTAACTGTTTATATACTTTTATCATGCCTTTTGTCAGACGATGAAATGATATATATATTGATTTTCAAATACATTTTAGGAGGATATCTATAATGAGTAAATTACTAAAAGAAAAAATCGGTTTTGGTACAGCACCACTAGGAAATATGTACCGTAATATCCCAGAAGAAGAGGCAATCGCTACAGTGGATGCTGCTTGGGAGAATGGCGTTCGTTACTTTGATACAGCTCCACTTTATGGATCTGGCTTAGCGGAGATTCGTCTTGGTGAAGCACTATCAAAAAGAAATCGTGATGATTACTTTTTAAGCACAAAAGTCGGTCGAACTATTTCCGATGAACTAGAAGATCCATCTGCACGTGATTTAGGTGAAAAGGGCGGACTTTTCGAATTTGGTCGTAAAAATAAAATGATCAATGACTATAGCGCAGATGCAACACTTCGTTCTATCGAGCAAAGTTTGAAACGTTTAAAAACAGATCGTCTAGACTTTGTTTTCATTCATGATTTAGCACAAGACTTTTATGGTGATGAGTGGATTTCACAATTTGAAACAGCGCGAACAGGAGCATTCCGTGCATTAACACGTTTACGTGAGGAAGGCGTCATTAAAGGCTGGGGACTTGGAGTAAACAAAGTAGAATCAATTGAACTTATGCTTGATTTAGAAGAAGCGCAGCCAAATATATCCTTACTAGCTGGTCGTTATTCATTACTAGACCACGAGCGTGCCTTACAACGAGTAATGCCTGCAGCTGTAAAGCATAATATGGATATTGTTGTTGGTGGCCCATATAGCTCAGGTATTCTTGCTGGAGGTGCTCACTTCGAATATCAAAAAGCATCACCAGAAATTATTGCAAAAGTTGAGAAAATCAAAGCTCTTGCAGATCGTCACGAAATTAGCATCAAAGCTGCAGCATTACAATTTTCACTAGCGAATCCAGCGGTTGCTGCTGTTGTTCCTGGTGCAAGTAAACCGGAACGAATTGTAGAAGATCAAAACGCCTTAAACACAATAATTCCAGCAGCATTCTGGGAAGAAATGCGCGAACAAAAACTAGTAGCACCTAATGCACCACTACCAATCAACGTAAAATAATTTGAAACCTTAATAAGTGGGGTCATCCCCCACTTATTATTTGCTCGCAAATATCGATATAAAAAGGAGCGTAATGAACATGGCACATACTACTACATCTATGGAAATTTTCGGTTCACCTGAACAAGTATGGCAATTAATCGGAGGTTTCAACTCCCTTCCAGACTGGTTACCTTATATACCTAGCAGTAAATTAACTGAAGGCGGTCGTGTACGTCACCTAGCTAATCCAGATGGTGATACGATTATAGAACGCTTAGAAGTATTCAATGAAAAAGAACGCTACTACACGTATTCAATCATGAACGCACCATTCCCAGTCACTAATTATCTATCTACAATCCAGGTGAGAGAAAGTACTGAAAGTAACACATCGTTAGTAGAGTGGTCTGGTACGTTCACTCCTGTTGAGGTTAGTGATGAAGAGGCAATAAATCTGTTTCATGGTATTTACAGTAATGGACTGAAAGCATTGCAACAAGCATTTCTAGACTGACTACTAAAAACAATAAAAAGCAAAGCGCTATCGCTTTGCTTTTCGTTGTTTTTAGTATATGAAATTATATCGACGTACCAACAAATAACGACATTTCAGCACTATAAAAACAGCAAAGCATCCCGTGCTTTGCTGCTTATCAAATTACTTTTTACGTATGAAATAACTTTCCTTCTACCGCCTTAATATATCTTTCAGCAGAACGTTCCACTGCCTCATTTGCATTCTCTTTTACTACCCGATGAAAAGCGTTGTATAAACGATTAAACTGTAACGGCTTCACTCGATTCACCATTTCTTCCACTTTTCTCGCTGGTAATGGAATTAAGTTCGGATAGCTGTACATAAAGCTTACCCAGCGCTCATCCGCTACAACTTGAATAATATCACCTGTTAACAAAATTCCTTTTCCATTATTACCTTCTTCCCAGTGTAAGACAGATCCCCCTTTAAAATGCCCTCCTAAACGATGAATAACTAAGCCATCAGCTAATTGTAAAGTCTCTCCAGACCAATAAATTATGCGACTACTCGGGCGCATCACCCACTCTTTATCATCTTCGTGTATATAAATTGGTACATCAAATGTCTCTGCCCATTCTACTTGCGTTGAATAATAATGAGGATGAGACAATGCAATTGCATCTAATCCGCCAAGCTCTTTTATTTTCGCAATTGTCATTTCATCTAAATAAGTAATGCAGTCCCATAGTAAACGATATGATTCTGTTTTCACTACAAATGCCGTTTGACCAATCGCAAACCCTGGTTTTGTCGTAATACTATAAAGCCCATTTTCCTCTTCAATTATTTCATTTTTATATGTATCACCTGTTTGTAAGCTTTCTAGCGTCGTCCAAGACTGCCCTTTCGGATTCACATATTGTCTCTCTTCATCACAAATATGACAACTCACAGGTTCTTCTACACCCGCTGCATACTGCACGCCACACGTTGTACAAACATAATTTTTCATAATCATTTCCCCTATCCCTATATTTTTATTAAGCTGATTTTTGTTGATAATGATCTGCTTTTTTATTTTCAATCAATAAACTTATAAAAGTAAGTAAATAGACAGCTGTAACCGATAATGGAATTACAATAAATCCTTTTTCTGCAAAAAGAATCCCGCAAACTGACGTTACGAATACAGTTCCTACTGACAATAAACCGTAACTTTTACTTTCATAAATCCATACGTACGGTACAAAATGGACACCTATTAACATCGCTACTACAAAAGGTAACCACTCTGGAAATTGAAAATAGGCAAGTAATACAAGCGGAATATTCAATACATTTATCCCACCAATTAATCCTGCCAAAATCCCTAACGGATTTCCTTTCGCAAACATATCAATTTTCAATATAGCAGCTATCATTAAGCCGAAAGGAAACACACATCCCATACCGATTAAATATACCCACACTACTTGTTTTTCCGAAAGGACAAAGCCCGTTATACTCATAACTATCCAAAATAAAACACCAGCTAATATAATTGGTAATCCTCTCTTCGTTTTGATTGCTAAATCCTTTTTCGCTTCTGCAATGTTCATTTCACTATCTCCCCCAAAGTCGGCTCAATTTCAGTCACCCAATAACGCCAAGCTACTAAATACTCTTCTAAATCTTTCGGCTGGTGTCTTACACATGTATCTATACGCAAATATAATCCTATGACTATTTCTTCATATAAATCTCGTTCTTTTTTATGAAATACACATTGTTTCATCGCATAATTAATCGTTTCTTTTAATGTCCATTTCTCCACTTTCAATTCCGAATATTCCTTCATTTTTAAAGACAACTTTACTTTTTGATAAAATAAGGAACACCCTCCCAAACATCTTAATATAACAAAAAACAATATTATTTTATTGCAACGGCTTCCTTCAATATTTCATCATAGAATTTATTCCATTTATGATGATACGACGCAATTTCTTCACTCCAAATGTTCTTCATATAATCTAGTAATTTCTATTGCACAATCTCTTTCTTTTAACTTCCGAGCCAAACTTTCCACACCAAACACCTCTGTAAACGTATGACTGCCTACAATTAAATTAATGCCTTTAAATTTCGCATGTTGCACCGTATATAATGTTTTTTCTCCTGTTATGTACGTGTCACACCCCTTTTCTAATGCACGCTCAATCAAATTTGTATTGTTTCCTGCACCAGTTAAAATTGCAATCCGTTTTACTGGTTTATCATGATTCCTCCAGCTCTTCACTTTCTCTTCCATTCTCTCTTCCAATTTTTCAACTAGGTTTGAAAAGGGAATCGCTTCTTCAAACTCTCCTATGCCAGGTAATTCCTCTTCTTCATACGTAGAGTATTCTAGAATTGTATCTATCCCAATTTCGTTAAATAACGATGTACACGTCCCAAACTTTACAAAATCCAACGGTAAATGAATCCAAAAATGATTCATTTCATATTGTTTTAATTTCTCAATACAAGCCTCTTCCATACCAAATAAAAAACTCCAAGGTGCATGATGCGTAACGATCATATCGACTCCATTTCGATACGCCTCTTCAATCGTTTCTAACGTTAAATTTGTTGTGTAACCTATTTTGTGAAATTCCTCTTTACTAATGTGAGTGAAACCATATTCATCATCGCCATATTTATGAAGATGCTCTTCAAAAAGTGATGTAATATGTTCTTTAAACTGCGTTATATTCATTTTTATTTCTCCCTTCATTCACTTTTATATTTCAAAAATAAGGAAATACTAATAACAACGTTACATACATATAGGAGGACAATATGAAACCTGAATTTTTAAAAGCTGTACATGATGCAATTGGAAATGTCGAACACATTCATATAGAAGAAAGCGGTGCTGACAGCTTACTTATCCATCATGATGATGCACAGCAATTACAACAAGTTGCTAAAACGCTAGAAAATAACAATTTTCGCTCTGCTTTAAGAACAACTGGAGATGCTTCTTATATTGAAGTGTTGAATAGATAAGAAGAAGTCTTGGCAAAATGCCAGGCTTTTTCTAACTTTTTTTAAAGATTTTACAATAAAGCTCTATCTCCGTTTTCAACAAACAATTATTTCTCCAAAATATCCTCTGCATCTTTTCATTTGAGGTATGTGTACTTCCGATATAATAAGTAGCCCTCATTTCCTTTAACATATGTAAGGATTGAAGATGCAGCTGGGAGGCAATTCCTTTCCCGCGATAATAAGGCATTACCCCAAAATAAAATAATCGTCCTTCACTTTCTGTTCCAGATTCTATATGCGGTATGGACATACCAATTGGCTCAGTTTTATCATAGAAAACAATACACGACCTTTCCCAGCCCTTACCTAACTCTGTTTGCACGGAATAAAAATGCTCATCGATAGTTAAAATTGAAGTTTGATTCCCTGAACCCGACATACATTGTTCCCAAATATATTTAAATTCTTTTTCCGATAACGTTCCTTCTGCTATTGATCGATATGTATATTGTCTTTCAAGCCCCTCTATATTGTTCAATTCTCTACATACTTCTATCTTTGCGGCATACAAAGAAAAACCTGCATGAAGTAACACTCTCACACTTGAGTTATAACTACTAAACCTTTTGTTTAATACAATACTCGCTCTTTTTAACTTCCAGTTAAAACAAACTTCTTCCAATCTACTTATCTTTTCTTTATACGCTTGTACGTTATACAAAACATCTTCTTCTATTTCTTCAATTGTTACTGCATTTGGTAAGCCATTTAATACTTTGTTGGAAGGACCGAATAAATTCTGAATGATTGCAAGATCGTATATCACCACTGTAATTCACCTACACCCGGCTCAATAAACTTTCCTGAAGCTCCCTCATTTGACCCTATTACCCACTCATATATATTTTGAGCACCTTCAGCCGGAGTCAAATCAGCATCAAAAGCACCAATTTCAGTCTTTAATTTCCCAGGGTGAATGGCAGTTACACTAATTCCTTTATCCTCAAACTCTTGTTGTAAGCAGAGTGTTAACATATTTTGTGCAGCTTTAGCAATTCTATATGAATATGAAAACTGACCTTGCGGAAACTCTTTGTTCGCCATCTTATGCAATGAACCTAATCGAGAGGACACATTTATTATTCTCGGATGATCCGATTTAGCTAAAGCTACATATGTACCTTTTACAGCTCGAATTACACCTAAGCAATGAATATTAAATAAGTCCGTTAACTCCTCTGAATTCGTATGTAAAACCTCCGTTTCCTTTCCGGGTATCCCAGCATTATTTATAACTAAATCAATATACTCTGTCTGTTCCGCAAGTTGATTCTTAATTTGCGCGGTACTCTCATCAGCCGATAAATCTGCTAATATAGGAAAACATCTACAACTAAACATTTGCTGTAATTGCGTTACCGCAACCTCAGTTCTAACTAACGGATAAATGATATGCCCATTTTCATGAAATATTTTTACTAACTGTAACCCTAATCCGCGATTTCCACCTGTAATAAACACTCTCATATATCCATCTCCTTATTTTTATAATAAATAAGAAAATCCATCCACTTACCATTCTCTAATGAAAACGCCTCTCTCTTGCATTCAAAAGAAAAACCTGCTCTTTCCGCAAGACGAACAGATGGCTCATTATCGACACGTATATGTAATTCGATTCTATGAAAATCAAGGTTATTAAAAAATAATGGTAACGCAGCTTTTACACCTTCAATACCATATCCATTTTTCCAGTATTGATTATGTATTGAATACCCCATCATCACCCATTGGTAGTCCATACGTAAAATTTTTATAACCTCTAGCTTTCCAATATTAGCCCCGTCTTCTTTACGGAAAATACCTAATACATACATCTCATCTCGATGTGCCGCTTCATCAAAGCCTCTTATTAAATCCATCTAACCAACTTTCATAATCATCATTTTGGAACGGACGGATCATAAGTCTCTCTGTCTCTACCTGTAATAGCGGCAGCTTCATTTACATCTCTTCCCTTAATTAATATTTGAATATTCTTTATTATCTTACACAAAATACAAAATCTAGTAAATTATTATGTTTTTGATAAAGTGAAACTTTAATCAGTGGGGGTTTTCTTCATCCCCCACTGATTATTAGTTGAACCAATCGGACTTTTATGGGCAGTTGATCCCCCACCTAACTTCTTTGCTTTCGCTGAATTTTGAGGTGGGGGTCTTACTGCCCATTAAAGTGGGATAAACAAGGGCCTGTTAAACTACAATATTGATTTTTGAGAAATACAAAAAGGAAACCCTGTTCTGAAGGGTTTCCTTTTGTCATCATACTACCAATCTTATTTGTAATTTAAAACCTTGTATTCTGTCTTTAATATTCCATAAACATCAACATCTTCATATGTATTTAATAAAAGCCTATTCTGTCTTAATGTGCCTTCTTTACGTAAGCCCGACTTCTCTAAAACCTTAATCGATGATCGATTTCTAGAAATGGCAGATGCCCAAATTTTATTTAAGCCTAATTCGATAAAGCCAAAATGAATCATCCTGTTTACAGCCTCAGTTGCAAAACCCTTTCCCCAATAATTCTTACCAATCCAATAACCAAGTTCACCTCTATTGTTACCCTTGTCAATTCTTAGTGTAATTGTACCTACAATTTCTCTTGATTCTTTAGAGACAATTCCTAAAGGATATTCGATTCCTTTCCTTATAAGTTCTGGTTGCATATCAACCCAATCTTGCGCGAACTCCAATTTATATGGATGCGGAAGCCCAAGAATATTAGCTAATCCCTTGTCATTAGCCAATTCTCTAATTCTACATACATCATCATTGGTAAAAGGTTCTATACATAAATGCTCAGTTTCTAATTTTATAGCCATCTTATCTCCCCCTTGTACTGAAATTAGTTAGCTCCCTTTATTTTCAATATTACACTAAAAAAAACACAAAAAGTTTTAAATTTTTACAATATCCACCAACAGAATCATAAACAAAAAATCCAGTTATGCTTTATACATAACTGGATTCATCATCACCTAATCGATTTTTATTTTACAAGTACATCTTCTCTTAATTCCCTCTTCAACACTTTCCCTAAAGCATTTTTCGGTAATTTTTCCATAAATACAACTTCTGGTATTTTATAACTTGCTAGTTTTTCTTTACAGTGCTGTATAATTTCTTCTTTCGCTAAAGACGTTTGCGTGTCTTTTACAATGTACGCTGTCGGAATCTCTCCCCAAAATTCATCTGGAACTCCAACTACTGCAACTTCTAAAACACCATGTATTTCATGAATAACATCTTCTACTTGATCTGGATATACATTGTCACCACCGCGTATGATAACGTCTTTATATCTTCCCATAATATGCAGAAATCCGTCGTCATCTATCATGCCAGCATCGCCCATGTTAAACCAATTATCTTTTACTACCTTCTTTGTCGCCTTTTCATTATTCCAATACCCTTTAAACATGTATGGACTTCTTACATGAATCTCTCCAACTTCATTTGTTGTTAGTTCATCGCCTGTTTCTGGATGAACAATTTTCAAATCTACATGTTTAAGTGCTTTCCCTACAGAAGACATCTTTTCTTTTCCCATCATTGGATGCCATGATGTTACAACCCAACCTTCTGTACTACCATAGCCTTGCACCATATAGATTCCTTTTTCCATATATTTTTGAATAAGTGTTTCTGGCACTTTTGTTCCACCGCTTTGTGCTACTTTAAAAGTAGAAATGTTACGTTCTTTTTTATTTAATTCATCAAGCATATAGCTATAAACAGCTGGGAATGCAAGCATTGTAGTAATTTTCTCTTCTTCAATCTTATCCCAAATAAGAGTAGGTTTCGAATCAGCTAAGAAAATCATCGAAACGCCATGATAAATACAATTTAAAACAGAAAGCACGCCACTCATATGAAATAATGGATGCACGGATAAAAAGCGTTCACCCGCTGGAATTTCTCTTTGTCCTGCAATTTCATTAAAATAATGATGTAAGTTTTTATGCCCCATTACACATGCTTTTGCCTGTCCAGTCGTTCCCGAAGTAAATAAGTAAATCGCATCATCATCTTCATGAACTTCTACATTCGGCTCTATACTTGGCTGTTCTTGTAATTTAAGTTCAAATAAATCAAAACCTTCTTCTGTCGTTTTAATTACATAAGGAATTTCTTTAACAGCATCAATCTTTAATAAAACTTCACTAAATTCTTCATCAATAACTAACACTTTTAATTTTGCTTCTTTAATTATCGTTTCTAATTCATAAGTAGTAAGCTGATGGTTTAGCGGAATAAATACAGCCCCGATTTTTAAACTTGCCATCATAACGCTTGGAAACGGATGATTATTTTTGCATAGTATTCCTATACGATCTCCTCTTTGTACACCGTTATGTAACAAATAGTGTGCAAGCTGGTTTACTCGTTCATTATACTGTTGAAACGAATACCTTTTCCCTCCGCCTACAAGCGCTTCCAAATTTGGTGATTGCATTGCTCTTTTTTGTAATAATTTTTGCATCGTTCTCAAGTAAAACTCCCCTTTATATATGTTAGGTTTTTTATTTTATCAGATTAAATATTAATTTACTAAAGATTACACTTAGTGAATATAAAACGAATAAAAAAAGCCATTTACTTCACAAGTAAATGGCTTTTTCTCCTTATATATTAGAATATTTCTTGTTCATTACATATTGCACATACTCAGGTGCACTTTTATCAATCTCTTCATCACTTAATTTATATTCGGCACCGTATAAATAAAATGAAGGTATAAATTTCATATCTGTATATAAGCACGTAGCTTGAAATGGTTTCGTTAATTCATCCATTGTGATTCCGCTATTTTCATAGTCTTTTTCTAGTCCACCTATCGAAATAGCTACACCAAATTCTTTCCCCTTCACTTTATCCCCTTTTGATCCATACGCAAATCCATACGTTAATACATCGTCAAACCATTTTTTTAATAATGGTGGTGAGCTATACCAGTAAAGTGGAAATTGAAATATATATCTGTCATGTTCTACTAACAGCTTTTGCTCTTCTTCAATATTAAATTCCCAATTTGGTGCCGCTTTATATAATTCATGCACCGTAATTTCATCCGAATATTTCTCAAGTTCTTCTATCCATCTTTTATTAATTTTTGATTTTTCAATTTCAGGGTGTGCTACAATTACAAGTGTTCTCATCATTTTCCATCCCCTTTGTAAATTATTCAATCCTTTACGTATTAGTATGAATGCGTTACATATAATTGAAAAGTACGTACTTTCAAGTGCTTTAGGAACCTTGAAGTACCTTTGGAGGTGTTATATGAATCAAAATGATAACTGCCCAATTGCAACGACACTCGAAGTGATCGGTGGAAAATGGAAAGTTCATATTTTATGTGTTTTGATGGATGGAAAAATGCGCACAAATGAAATCCGACGGGAAATCCCAAACATTACACAAAAAGTTCTTACACAACAACTTAGACAACTTGAGGCTGATGGGATTATCCATCGTACTGTATATCAAGAAGTACCACCAAAGGTTGAGTACACAATAAGCGAATACGGGAAATCTTTAATGCAAATTATGAATGAACTATTTGAGTGGGGAAAAGATCATCAAATAAAAAGATTACATGACTAAAACAACACGATAAACTTTGTTAAATCTTTTATGTCAAAAATCCTCCTAAAACTTTATAATAGAGTACCGTCACATGTCATTGACCTAAGATTGTAAAGTCCCCCAAATGGAATTGGGGGAAGTTAATCAACATGAGGCGTACCAACGATCGATCAAGATATAAAAAAGATACTCCTTAAAAATAAAAAACGCTATTCTCTCTGTAAAAACATAGAAAAGAATAGCGTTTTTTATTTTGAAATAGAAGTCTGTATTTAAACTAAACATGCTAATATTGATTTTGTGCGATTGTCAGTTACCTCATAATAAATTTCTAATCCTTTCCGAGTACCTGTAACCATTCTAGCAGCTTTTAGTTTAGATAAATGTTGACTAATTGTACTTTGAGGCATTTGTAAATCCCCATACATTGTTGTTACATTAGTAGGACCTTTTGCAAGCATTATTTTTACTAAGGATAAACGAACAGGATGCGCCAATACCTTTAGTACTTCAGAGATTTCTTCAAACATTTCTTTTTGTTCTTTCATCTTATTTTTCCCCTTTTATATACATATTTATGTTATCCATATATATAATTCGAAGGTATATACGATTTTATGTCCGTCATTTTTAAAAAATATGAAAAAACTTTTTTCCGAAACTAAAGGAGTATCTTAACATAATGCCTTACTTTCAGTACCCTTATAGATACAGACGTATCTACTCTACACTCAGCTAACTACAATCAATAAAAAGAGAGCAGATAACCTGCTCTCTTAAGATGCCTCCTTATGCTCCGTGGAATGTTTAACACTTCCCATTCTCTTTAGCTTATTCCAGCCTACCGCTACTCCTCGGATCGATGAGAATATAGATTTAATGACAACATAAGTCATAAATTGGCGATAAATAAAGCGTTGTAAAATTAACCATGCTAATGGTTTCGGATTCTCATTTTCTAATTTAAATGCAAACAGAGAAGCGAGAAGATCCATTAAAAAGAATACAAAATAAAATCCTAAAACTTTTAGCGGATCACTACTAAATAGCCCCATAATCATTAATATATCTGCAAAAGGAGCAATGAATTGGAGAACATATTGGAATAACCACATATTTGGCAATGCGATAAATCCTAATGTTTTATGCTTTGAATTACATAATGCTTTTCGATGTTTCCAAAGACATTGAAGTGTACCATATGACCAACGATATCGCTGTTTAATGAGACTTTTCACATCTTCAGGTGACTCCGTAAAAGCATAAGCCTTTTCTTCATATACAATTCTATGTCCTTGACGTAAAAATGTAATAGTAAGATCCGTATCTTCTGCTAATGTATCTTCGCTTAAATATCCAGATTCAATTACATTCTTTTTACGCCATGCCCCAATAGCTCCTGGAACGACCGTAATACAATTTAACTCATCAAAAGCTCTACGTTCTAAATTAAATCCTGTAATATATTCAACATGTTGCCAAGTAGTTAACAAGTTTCGTCTATTCCCAACTTTGACATTACCTGAAACTGCTGCTACATTCTGATCTTCAAAGTGTCTAACCATTAGAGAAATAGCGTCTTGCGCAATGATAGTATCCGCATCTAAAGTGACAATGACCTCTCCGCGCGATTGTTGAAATCCTAGGTTCATCGCCGATGATTTCCCTCCATTTTCTTTCTGAATGAAACGAACTTTAGGGTGCTTATAAAATGTTTCTTGCATTACTTGTGACGTACCATCTGTCGATCCGTCATCCACAACAATAACTTCAAATTCTCTATAATTACTATCCAAAATTGAGTGAATCGTCTTAGCTATCACCTTTTCTTCATTATATGCTGCTATGACAACACTAACAAAAGGTTGATAGGACGAATTAATATATCGAGATAACGTTTTTCTTTTCTGCTTCCATGCAAAATAAATTAAGAATAAGAATCGAAAAATCCCTAATCCAATAGCAATATAAAAAATAGTTGTTAATATATGCTTAAAGTATCCCGCTCCTGAAAAGACAGCTTTATTGTAAAGTAAATATTGCTCCCCCTCAGAAGAAACAGGGGGCATAATTTCATCCCGTTCTTTATTCATTAAATCTGAAATTGTTACAAAACTATATCCATTCTTTATTAGGTCTTTAATAATGATTGGCAGTGCCTCTACTGTATGGGTACGATTCCCTCCCGCATCATGGAGAAGAATAATATTTCCCTCTCCCTTATAAACGGGATTAAGAGCACGCTTTACTAATTCATTTGTTGATGGTGTTGCCCAGTCCTCAGGATCAACTTTTTCTGCTACCATTGTATAGTTCATATTTTGCGCCCGTAAAATAGGCAATATTTCATTTGATGAATCAGGGTTAGCATCTGCTTCATATGGCGGTCTAAATAAAACTGTAGAATGTCCAGTTATTTCTTGAATTAAACGTTGCGTCGTATTAAGTTCTACTTTTGTTCGTAGTAAAGACGTATCCGCGACGTTAGGGTGCTTGAAAGTATGGTTGCCAATTTCATGCCCTTCATCGTATATTCTTTTTACAATACTAGTATTTAGTTGCGCGTTTTCACCAAGTACAAAAAAAGCAGCTTTTATTTTATTCTCTTTTAATATATCTAAAATTTCTGGCGTATATTTCGGGTCTGGTCCATCATCAAATGTTAATACTACTTGTTTCCCATTTGGTTTTCCATATCGTTGCACTTCATATGCAGATGGTAAGGATTGATATACTTCATCTGTAATATAACCCTCTTTACCTACTTTAAAATCTCTCAATCCATTTTTTCTTTCATTCTCAATCTGTAAAATTTCACCTTGTCCAGAATAATTTACTTCATCTAAACTATTGATTTTATGTAATACATTAGGATTTTTTTGTACCTCAATAGGATTTTTTAAAACTTTCCATATTGTAGGATCTTCTGCTCCTAATCTCCATAGTGCAAATCCCTTTGCATTGTTGTCCATTGCGATTTTCACTTGATTATAAAGAGTAACACCGTCTAAGAACCAAGCAGTATGTTCTTTCTCTCCTGTTTTATATCTAAAATAAGGATTTCCACTCATCTTATCCCATTGAATTTTTATATTTGAATCATGAGCCATTGCCATAACTTCTGAGAAAGTTAAAGACTTCGCTGGTTCCTCACTACCCAATTGCCAATCATATCCATAGTTACCAAAAGCAACTATAAGTTTATTAGACGGAATATTCAGTTCTTTCAATGTATGTTGGAACCATTTATTTGAAGCAATTGGTCCTGGTTCCCCGGCTCCATAGTGCTCATCGTACATCATTACAATCATTCGATCTATTATTTTTGCTAACGCACTATAATCAAAAGCCTTATCATTAGCTGGAACATCTTGTGTAACGAGTAAATCATGTTCATGAAATTCCGTAGTAAGTTCTTTCATAAAATTTGTTAAGTTTTCTCTATCACTTTCAGGTACGGCCTCAAAGTCAATATTAATACCTGAAAACTGATTCTTTTTAACTTGGCTTACTAAATCATTAATAAACTTTGTCTTTACATCGTTTGAAGAATTCAGTAACTTATGAATTAGCCCACTATCAGGACCAGAAGCTTCCTCAGTATAGTTAGTAAGCAAAGGCATAATCTTCACTTGTTTTTTTTCTGCCAACTTTACTATCTCAGGTTTTATCTCACTTCTAATCGTTAAATCTGCTTTTAAATGATACCACTCTGGTACTAATGTAGTTAATGAATCGATATTTTCTTTTAAAGAAGCGGTACTATTTTCATCCCAGTTTACATAAAAACCATACACTTCTTTAGGTTGTTTACTATCCTTCGGCGACTTCACCAAATTTTTATTATCCTTCGTTTCGGTATTTGGTTTAAATTCTTCCTTCTTTAACTGCTGATCACTAAGTTTTTGATTAATTGGTACAAGTTTATTATCTTGTTTTACAGCGGTATTCATATTTGGAATTTCTGGTGTTGAAAAAATACTTTGAAAGAAAAAATAAAATACAAAACTTACACTAACTATTGAGATACATAGAAACCAAATAAAGGCTATGTTTCTCCTTCCTTTCGGATCATAAAAAACAGGTTTTTCTTTATCTTTCTCTTGTTGAATGTTTTTCTCCATTATATTTTTCACATACTCCTTCTTAATAGAACTATAGAATAATAAAGTGCAACTTTAATCAGCCCTCACCAATTGGGCATTTACAAGCAGCCCAACTCCCACCTAACTTCTTTGCCCCAGCCAAATTTTGAGATGGGAGTTTTACTGCCCACAATAGCGAGATAAATCCTTTTAGCTTTGAAATGAATCTCTCACTTCCAGATTCTATTGATTCTTCTTTTCATTCCCTTGCTGGTGGCCCCTATTCTCTTGTTGAGACCCCCTACCATTGTTTCCTTGCTCGTTTCCATCATTTTCTTTCTGGGATCCTCTTCCATTGTTCCCTTGCTCATTTCCATTATTTCCTTGTTGAGGATCTCTTCCATTGTTCCCTTGCTCATTTCCATTATTCCCTTGTTGAGATCCTCTTCCATTGTTCCCTTGCTCATTTCCGTTATTCCCTTGTTGGGATCCTCTTCCATTGTTCCCTTGCTCATTTCCATTATTTCCTTGTTGAGATCCTCTACCGTTGTTCCCTTGCTCATTTCCATTATTTCCTTGTTGAGATCCTCTTCCATTGTTCCCTTGCTCATTTCCATTATTTCCTTGTTGAGATTCTCTACTGTTATTCTCCTGCTGATTCCCTCTATTTTCTTGCTGAGATCCTCTTCCATTGTTTTCTTTTATTTGCTTCGATGGCTGTTCCTCTGTTTTCTTTTGTTCTTCATGCTCTGGATCCTCATATTTTTTTTCTTTTACAGGAGACAAATCTGATGATGCACCAGAAGATGGCTCCGGCTGCGATTGCACCTCTTCTTCCTTTTTCACCGGATTAGACGGCGTGGCAGATGGAGTAAGGGATTTGTTCTTCTCATTCTCTTGCTTTATATAGACACCTGTGCCAATTCCAGCTTTTCTAGCATTCTCTCGTACTTGCATCGTACTGCTTTGATATTCGAATGTAATATGTTTAAGCTCATATTCTTTCTTTAATTCCTGCATAGCCTTTTCCAACTGTGGTTCTAACGACTTGTCCTTTGCAACAGCTGTTAGCATAACTTGCTTATCATTCGTTAAATACTTATCCTCTTGACTTTGCTTTATAATAGTGCGGATCACATCTTGCAGATGCTTATTTTCCCACCGTTTCATTTCTTTTAAAATACGCCTTCCGTCATCATTACAAGCCCGCAAATCTATAACACGAAGATCCTTCGTTACACTCGCCTCTAAACTTGGATTTATATCAACTGAAACGTAAGCGAACACCTTTTCTTCTGGTTGATTATAGAAAAATAACAGCGCACATAGAAAACAAGCAACAAGTAATGATGCCGGCTTTAAAAAATAAGGGATTGAAAAACGCGATTCTCTTTGTTCTTGTTCTTCAAACGAGATCTCCTCTCCAATCATGCAAGAATCCCCTTTTCTTTTACACGTAATAAACTCTCCACTTGGTGTTAAAACAACTACGCTATGCTTTTTTATATCCATCACAATTCCTTTATTCATCATGCTTTTCCCCTCTTATGTAATCCAGAATATATGTATAGTTGTTTGCAAAAATAATACACATTGCAATAATGTATTTTCTATGTCGTTCCAACGTTTTACGACTTACCCTAACACGCGGTTCAATATGTTTAAGCGGTAACTTTTTCTTTCGGAACAGCTCTTCCATCATTTCCTCTTCTTTTATAATCATTTTTACAATTTCTATTAAGTGCTCACGGGTGTCACGATGCTTAGGAGATTCTTTAGCAAGCTCTGAAAATGTGATTTTAAATTCAGCTAACACACTTTGAAAATGAAGAATTTCCTCCTTACGGTTACTATTGTCCATCTCTTTCATATACTCCGTAAATGATACTTGCATTTCTAACATTTCCTCTTGCTCATCTTCTTTTAAAAAGACACGGTTATGCTTAGACTCCTTGCGTATATAGTCAATTACATCTCTTTTTATAAGAAGATCAGCAAACGCTAGAAAAGATTTTCCCTTTTTATATGAATACTGTTCAATTGCTTCGTTAAACGCAAACAATCCAATACTATATTCATCATCCTGTTCTGTAATATATCGGCGGCAAACAGACGAGATTGATTTTCTAATAAACGGCTGATACTGTACGATAAATGCTTCTTTATCTTCTTCGTTATTTTGTATGTTACATACGATATCTTCTATTTTCGGTTTTCTTAAGATCTTCATTACTAAACTCAACACTGGTAATCTCTCAGCCTCCTTCTGCTTTAAATAGAAAAATGGTCACTAAACAAGTGACCATTTAACCACATTTTGTTAGTACTTTTCTTTGAGCTTATCTTTTTGCTGTTGCTCATATTTTTCGAGAATGACTTTTTCCACCGTTTTCTTAATGATTATTCTGTTTTATTTATACAAAAGCTAAATCTGCATTTTCATTTCTTATATTGTTTTGCTTGTTCTTTTTCTATTTTATCTGCAATCTTTAAATAACTCTTCTCTATATTGTTGGTAATTTCAGCCTTTTCTTTCGGCTTCCTCACTTAATCTAGCAATTTTATAAATACTTCAATGCTGTACCCGATATGTAATTTTTCTTTCATTTGCTTTCTGCACTATACATATTCGAAGGAACAACAAAATTTATGGGGGTCTAAAAAGATTTTTTATAAAATAAATATTTGTTTCAAAAATAAAAACCATCCATTTGAAAAAACTAATCAAATGGATGGTTTTCTTTTACTTTTTTTATAACTAACTTGAATCAGTTCAATAAGATCGTCAAAATGTTTAAGATAATCCTACTGTCGACGTTCAAAAGCAAGACGTACAGCAAGACCCGTTAATACACTTGCCATAAGCCAACGTTGTACTCGCAGCCACGTTGGGCGTGTGCCAAACCATGTAGCAATTTTGCTTGCTGTAAACACAATTAGAAGGTTGACTATAAAACTAACAGTGATTTGCGTAAGACCCAAAACTGCACCTTGTAGAAGCAACGATCCCTTCTCAGGATCTTCAAATTGAGGTAAAAGTGACACATACAAAATAGCAATCTTTGGATTTAGGAGATTAGTCATAAGTCCCATCAGAAATAATTTCCGTGGTGGCTCATTAGAAATCGTACGAGGTTCCATAATTGAAGTAGCACCTGGTTTTATCGAATTCCAGGCAAGCCACAGTAAGTAAGCGGCACCTGCCCACTTGACTGCTTCATAGACAGCAGGTACTGCAAGAAATAAAACTGTCAGTCCGAACATTGTTGCGATTATATAAATTACAAATCCGAGCATAATGCCCAAAAGAGAAATAAATCCTGCCATACGCCCTTGCGTAATAGAACGAGAAATGAGATAAATCATATTAGGCCCAGGTGAACAAACCATGCTAAGTGAAACAATTGCAAAGGCTAACAAAGTACTAAAGCTGACCATAATCCTTCCCCCTTTTTGTTACATAAAATTTCCTATTGTACATTTTATCATGATTAAGAAGAGAAAAGATTAATATAAGCCGATACAGCTAAGTAATATGATCGGATCGAATGTATGGTAATGACATACTTCTCCTTCTCTTAAAGAGAGATTTAAAAATAACCTATCCATAGAGCTACTAAAACTACTACTAACAAAGCAAAACAAAATGTGATATTTCGAATCCACTTTTGTATATCATCAAAATACTTTTCTATAAATGCAGTGTAAATAGAAAAGTATAAGAAGTAGCACAATGAAAGTAAAGGATCCCAATTTATCGTTAAATTTTTCATTAGTAAATGTGCTTACATGAAGGAATGAACACTCCCCCACTTAGCAAAGCTTGAAGTGGGGGTTTCTAACGTTTCGACCTAACGGACGATTAACG
>NZ_MACI01000064.1 GCF_001884105.1 Bacillus luti
GGAAGGGAGAATGAAAGATATGAAAGAGCAAGTATTACAAGTAACAAAAGGTGATTTCGTAGGATCAGCAAGCGGAGCAGTAGTATTAACAGCATTAATCGTGTTTCTATCAAGCGTATTAGTATAATAGAGGTTTTGTAACAAAAACAAAGGAAGGGAGAATGAAAGATATGAAAGAGCAAGTATTACAAGTAACAAAAGGTG
>NZ_MACI01000065.1 GCF_001884105.1 Bacillus luti
AATTGACGTTTCACGTTGTTTGTTTCGTTTAGTTTTCAAAGTTCAATATCGCGTTTCAGCGACTTTTATAATATATCATAGTATATTATTTTCGTCAACAAGTTTTTTAAGATAACTTGTATCTCTCATTTGCTGACTCTGCCTATTATATAGACTTTCTTATTACTATGCAAGTATTATTATAAAAAAATAAAGGGCGGGGAAATCCCCACCCTTATTCTTCAGAAGAAACCTCTTCAGTAACTTCCTCTTCGTCATCTTTTTGTGCTTTTGCAACTGTCGCTACCTCTTGCTCATCCTCTAATCGAATTAGACGAACACCTTGTGTATTACGTCCCATTTGAGAGATTTGATCAACTGGCATACGAATAATGACACCTGCTGCTGTAATTAACATAATGTCTTCTTCACCCGTTACAGACTTAACCGCTACTAATTTACCGTTCTTATCTGTAATGTTACAAGTTTTCAGACCTTTACCACCACGACTTTGCAGGCGGTACTCTTCAACCGGTGTACGCTTACCATACCCGTTTTTCGTTACGATTAAGACATTCGTATCTTCTTCAACAATTTCCATACCTACTACTTGGTCCTCTTCGCCTAGTGTAATAGCTTTTACACCAGCTGCATTACGGCCCATAGAACGTACATCTTGTTCATTGAAGCGAATTAGCATACCGTTGCTTGTCCCTACGATAATATCTTTATCACCAGATGTTAAACGTACAGAAATCACCTCATCTTCTTCACGAAGCGAAATGGCAATTAAACCGTTTGTACGTATATTTGCAAATGATGATAGCGGCGTTCTCTTAGATATACCTTGTTTCGTCGTAAAGAATAAGAACTGATCGTCACCAAATTCACGAATTGGAATAATGGCGTTAATCCACTCACCCTTATCTACCCCTAATAGGTTAATAATCGGTAGTCCTTTTGCCGTACGACTATACTCTGGAATTTCATATCCTTTTGTACGGTATACTTTACCCTTGTTTGTAAAGAATAAAATATGATCATGAGTAGACGTTGTTAATAAATGTTCAACAAAGTCATCATCATTCGTACCCATTCCTTGTACACCACGTCCCCCACGGTTCTGTGTTTTGTACGTAGAAGCCGGTAACCTCTTAATATAACCGTTATGAGTTAACGTAATCGCAATATTTTGCTCAGGAATTAAATCTTCATCTTCAATAAATTCCATACCACCGATTGTAATTTCTGTTCGTCTCTTATCGTTGAAGCGATCTTTTACTTCTGTTAACTCTTCACGAATAATTTCAAGAACTTTTTCTTCATCTGCTAAGATTGCTTTTAATTCAGCAATTAACTTCATTAAGTCTTGATATTCTTGCTCGATTTTTTCACGCTCTAATCCCGTTAAACGTTGCAGACGCATATCTAAAATCGCTTGCGCTTGTTTCTCGCTTAAACCGAAACGTTCCATTAAGCCTTGCTTTGCAATATCTGCTGTTTTCGAACTACGAATTAACGTAATAACTTCATCCAGATGATCTAAAGCAATTCGTAACCCTTCTAAAATATGAGCACGCGCTTCTGCTTTCTCTAATTCATAAGCAGTACGTCTACGAATCACTACCTTTTGATGTTCTAAATAATAATATAGATTTTGTTTTAAATTTAGGACTTGTGGCTCTCCATTTACAAGAGACAACATATTAATACCGAAACTCGTTTGAAGTGCTGTATGTTTATATAGATTATTTAATAGTACATTGGCATTGGCATCGCGACGTACTTCCATAACAATACGCATACCATTTCGATCCGATTCATCACGTAAATCTGTAATGCCTTCAATTTTCTTATCACGAACTAATTCTGCAATCTTTTCAATTAATCGCGCCTTATTAACTTGATAAGGTAGTTCTGTTACGATAATAGATTGTTTACCATTTGCTCTCTCTTCAATTTCAACTTTAGCACGAAGTATAATAGAACCGCGACCTGTTTCGTAAGCTCTTCGAATTCCACTTCGCCCTAAGATTAAACCTGATGTTGGGAAGTCTGGACCAGGAATATATTCCATTAATTCCGCGATAGTGATATCAGGGTTATGACTTAATGCCAACACACCGTCAATTACTTCTCCAAGTTGATGTGGTGGAATGTTTGTTGCCATACCAACCGCAATACCCGTCGTACCATTTACTAATAAGTTAGGAAAACGTGCTGGTAATACAACTGGTTCCCTTTCAGAGCCATCATAGTTATCTTGATAATCAATCGTATTTTTTGAAATATCGCGTATCAATTCCATAGAAATCTTAGACATTCTTGCTTCTGTATAACGCATTGCTGCCGCTGAATCTCCATCAACAGAACCAAAGTTACCATGCCCATCAACAAGCATATACCGTTGACTAAAATCTTGCGCCATACGTACCATTGTTTCATAAACCGCTGAATCTCCATGCGGGTGATACTTACCAATTACTTCACCGACAATACGCGCTGACTTCTTATATGCTTTATCAGCTGTAATTCCTAAATCATTCATCGCATATAAAACCCTACGATGCACTGGCTTTAACCCATCACGAACATCCGGCAATGCACGAGATACGATAACACTCATTGCGTAATCTAAAAATGAGGTACGCATTTCATGACTAATATTAATTTCTCGAATTCGTGCTTGTTGTTGATTGTCTGACATCAACGAGCACCTCCTCTTACATTTCCGTTACACATACATTGATTTATATGTAGAAGACAGGAATACTTAAATTCCTGTCATTACTCACTTAAATATCAAGGTTTTTCACGTATTTTGCATTTTCTTGGATAAAGTTACGACGCGGCTCTACTTTATCTCCCATTAAAATTTCAAATGTTTCATCCGCTTCAATCGCATCTTGAAGAGAAACTTGAAGTAACGAACGTACCTCTGGATCCATTGTCGTCTCCCATAGCTGAGTTGGATTCATTTCTCCTAGACCTTTATAACGCTGAATCCCAGGCTTAGGTTGTGCCGGCAATTCAGATAGTATTTTTTCAAGTTCTTTATCATTGTAAGCATATTGAATTTTTTTACCTTGTTGTACTTTAAACAATGGCGGCTGTGCAATATAGATATAACCACACTCAATTATTTGACGCATATAACGATAGAAGAACGTTAATAATAGGGTACGAATATGTGCACCATCCACGTCGGCATCGGTCATAATGATAACCTTATGATAACGTGCCTTTTCAATATCGAAATCTCCACCAATGTTCGTACCAATAGCAGTAATGATTGTACGCACTTCATCATTAGATAAGATTTTATCTAATCGCGCTTTTTCAACGTTAATAATTTTACCTTTAAGCGGTAAAATTGCTTGGAAGTGACGATCACGCCCTTGTTTCGCTGATCCACCGGCAGAGTCACCCTCTACGATGTAAATTTCACTAATTGCTGGGTCTTTAGAAGAACAGTCTGCCAATTTCCCTGGTAAACTTGAAACTTCTAATGCACTCTTTCGGCGAGTTAACTCACGAGCCTTTTTAGCTGCTACACGCGCACGTGCTGCCATCGTCCCTTTATCTACAACTTTACGTGCAACATTGGGGTTTTCCAGTAAGAACTTTTCAAACGCCTCTGAGAATACTGACTCTGTAATCGTTCTCGCTTCACTATTCCCTAGCTTCGTCTTCGTTTGTCCTTCGAATTGTGGATTCGGATGTTTAATTGACACAATTGCTGTTAAACCTTCACGAACATCTTCACCAGTTAAATTACTATCCGCATCTTTTAAAATGTTATTTTTACGACCATAATCGTTGATCACACGTGTTAGGGCAGTTTTAAATCCTACCTCATGTGTACCACCTTCATACGTATGAATATTATTTGTAAATGAGTAAATATGATTTGTATAACCTTCGTTATATTGAAGCGCAACTTCAACCTGAATACCATCTTTTGAACCTTCTACATATACAGGTTCTTCATGAATTGGTTGTTTTGAACGATTTAAATGTTCAACATATGATTTAATTCCACCTTCATAGTGAAACTCTTTCTTTTGCTTATGTTCACGCTTATCTTCTATAGTTAATTTGATATTACGATTTAAAAATGCTAGTTCACGCATACGAGTCGCTAACGTATCAAATTCATATTCTGTCGTCTCTTTAAAAATCTCTGGATCCGGCTTAAAGCGAGTTATTGTTCCCGTTTTATCTGTATCACCAATGACTTTTAAATCCGCAACTGGAATACCTCTTTCGTACTTTTGGTAATGAATTTTGCCATCACGATGTACAAATACTTCTAGTTCTGTTGATAAAGCATTTACAACAGATGCACCAACACCATGCAAACCACCAGAAACTTTATAACCGCCACCGCCAAATTTACCACCAGCGTGGAGGACTGTCATAATAACCTCTACTGCGGGACGTCCCATTTTTTCTTGTATACCAACTGGAATACCGCGTCCATTATCCGTTACAAGAATACTATTATCTTCTTCGATGCTAACATTAATTTCATCGCAATATCCTGCTAATGCTTCATCGATACTATTATCGACAATTTCCCATACAAGGTGGTGAAGTCCTTTTCCACTTGTAGATCCAATATACATACCCGGACGTTTCCGAACTGCCTCTAGTCCCTCAAGTACCTGTATCTGGCTTTCATCATATGCGTTCTCTTGCATTTGTTTTTGGTCCATTGACACAAAGATCACCTACTTTTCCATTTAAACAGGGAATTATGCCCTATCTATTTCACAATCTACCGTGCCGTTCGTTACATGAATTGTTTTCGCTTCTTTTAACGTTTCGTGTTCAATTCCGTCGACACTCGTCGTTGTCACAAATGTTTGCACTTTTCCTTGAATTGTATTTAACAGATGTGATTGACGATAATCATCTAACTCTGATAATACATCATCCAATAAAAGAATCGGATATTCCTTAACTTCTGAGTAAATCAATTCAATTTCAGCTAATTTTAGGGACAGTGCGGTTGTTCGTTGTTGTCCTTGCGAACCAAAGACTTGAACATTTTTACTATTAACGAAGAATTGTAAATCATCACGATGAGGACCAATTAAAGTCGTACCACGGAAAATTTCACGTTGTTTCACAGATTGAAAACTTTCATAGTATACTTCTTTTATTTTCGACAAATCCATTGATTCTGATACATCTACACTTGGTTTATAGACAATTTCTAATTCTTCTAATCCACGGCTTATACCGCGATGAATTGGAGCTGCCCATTCTTGTAGTAAATGCAAAAATTCAAACCGTTTTCGCAATATTTTTGTACCATGCTCAATAAGTTGAAGTGTAAATACATCCAACATCGTTTCCTCATTCTTACTATTCCCTTGCATCTTCTTCAGCAAGTGATTTCGTTGCGTGAGCACTTTTTGATATTGACTTAATTCATACAAATAGACCGGAGCTATTTGACCTAATTCCATATCTAAAAAGCGTCTTCTTACTTGAGGGCTTCCTTTTACAAGATTTAAATCTTCTGGGGCAAACATGACAACATTCATCACGCCAATATATTGACTTAATTTCTGTTGTTCAAGTTGATTTAATTTTGCCTTTTTACCTTTTTTCGAGATATTTAATTCCAAAGACAAAGAACTATTTCTCTTTTGTAATTTCCCTTTAATTTGACCGAATTCTTCATCCCAGCGGACAAGCTCACGATCATTAGAGGTTCTATGAGATTTCGCCATCGCTAAAACATAAATAGCTTCCATCAAATTTGTTTTCCCTTGTGCGTTTTCGCCGATAATTACATTTACCTTATCTTCAAAGGAAAGCTCTAACTTTTCATAATTGCGATAGTTTTTTAATTGTATTTCTGAAATAAACAAAGGGCTCCCCCTTTATGACTGAACTTGGAAACTTCCGCTTCCTGGAATTTCAATAATATCGTTCGCATATAGTTTGCGACCTCTTCTATTTTCAAGTTCTTGATTCACGTACACTTCATATTCTTGTAAAAACCATTTTACAGCGCCACCTGTATCAATTATATCGGCTAACTTTAAAAATTGTCCTAGTGTAATATACTCTGTTGAAATTTTAATACGTTTCATAAAATCGCTCACTTTCTGAAAGTGTTCATTCTTTCATTGTACTAAATAAACTAGCATTAGGAAAGTAATACCCAAAAATCAAATAAGGGCTACTAGTATCTTTAAACTAGCAACCCTTATTTCTTACTTAGTAAGTACGAACCGGTAAAATTAATTGAATAATGGACTCATCATTTACTGTACGAATTAAGAATGGTCTCATTGCTCCAGTAAAACTAATCTTAATCTCGGTGCTATCTAATGCCTTCAGTGCATCCATCATATATTTTGCACTAAAAGATATTTTTAATTCTTCCCCATCTACTTTTTCACATTGAACTTCTTCTACTACTTTTCCGATTTCTGGTGAATTCGAAGAAATTTCTAGCATTTCCTGTTCCAAAGTTGATAATTTTACAACATTATTACGACCATCTCTTGCTAATAGAGAGGCACGATCAATTGCTTGTAAGAATTCTTTTGTATTTACAAAAATATCTGTTTTACTCTCTGCTGGAATTAATCGAGTTGTATCAGGGTAATTCCCTTCTAATAATCTTGAGAAGAATAATAAATGTTTTGTACGGAATAATACTTGATACTCCGTAATAACGATATCTACCATTTCTTCAGACTCATCTAGAATTTTGCTTAATTCATTTAAGCTTTTACCTGGGATAACAACACTCGCTTGGAATTCATCTGCAATGCCTTCGATTTTTGCTTTTCGAAGAGCCAACCTGTGACTATCTGTAGCAATGCAAGTTAATTCGCTGTTATATACCTTCCAGTTTACACCTGTCAAGATCGGTCTTGTTTCAGAAGTGGAAACTGCAAATACAGTTTGTCTGATCATATGTTTAAGTAAATCTGTTGGGATCTTAAAAACATGATGTTCTTCAATCTGTGGTAATAATGGATATTCAGCAGAATCTAAACCATTTAAATTAAACTCTGATTTTCCAGATGTTATTTTTGTCATAAAATGATTTTCCACAGAAATTTCAACAGTTTCTTTCGGTAATTTTTTTACAATCTCACTAAAATATTTTGCTTGTAAAACAATACTTCCTGATTGTGCAACTTCTACAATTTCTTTCCCATTTTCTTCAACAGGGATAAAAGATTCAATGGAAATATCAGCATCGCTTCCTGTTAATGTAACTCCTTCTTCAGTAGCGACAACTTTAATTCCTGTAAGGATCGGAATTGTTGTACGAGAAGAAACTGCCTTCATTACATCTTGTACACTTCTTACAAGATAGTCTTTTTGTATTGTAAAACGCATAACGAAAAACCTCCGGTAAGTATAAGATTTTATTTAATTAATAAAGATAAAATATAGTAGTAATAGTAATAGGGCTTGTGGATATGTGGATAACCCCGTTGAAGGATGTAAAAACAGCCTATCTACATGTGGATAGACTGTGCGTAAAACAAGGTAAGTTATTCACACTATTCAGCTACTACTTTAAAATATCGTTAATTTCTTCAACTTGCTTTTGTAATTGCGTATCCGTTTTGAGCAGCTTAGAAATTTTTTCATGGGCATGGATAACTGTTGTATGATCACGTCCACCGAATTCTTCACCTATTTTAGGTAAAGAGGAGTCCGTAAGTTCGCGTGATAAATACATTGCAATTTGGCGAGGAAAGGCAACGGATTTTGTTCGTTTTTTTGCCTTGAAATCTTCTAATTTTACTTGATAAACGTCCCCGACCGCTTTTTGAATATCATAAATAGAGATAATTTTTGGCTTAGAATTCGGAATAATATCTTTAAGTGCTTCAGCTGCTAAATCAGCATTAATATCTTTGTTAATTAAAGATGAATAAGCTACAACTCGGATTAGTGCACCTTCCAGTTCACGAATGTTTGAATCAATTTGATTTGCGATATAAAGCATAACCTCATTTGGTATGTCGAGCCCTTCAGCCTTTGCTTTTTTACGTAAAATTGCAATTCGTGTTTCTAAATCTGGTGGCGTAATATCTGTAATAAGTCCCCATTCAAAGCGAGAACGAAGACGATCTTCTAAAGTTGGAATTTCTTTTGGTGGCCGATCACTTGAAATTACAATTTGTTTACTTTCTTCGTGTAATGCATTAAATGTATGGAAAAACTCTTCTTGAGTTTGTTCTTTTCCAGCTAGAAATTGAATATCATCTATCAATAAAACATCTACATTGCGGTATTTATTACGAAAATCAACCGCTTTATTATCACGAATAGAGTTAATGAATTCGTTTGTGAATTTTTCTGATGATAAATATACAACCTTCGCATTTGGGTTGTGTTCAATTACATAATGACCAATCGCATGCATTAAATGCGTCTTTCCAAGTCCAACTCCTCCATAAATAAAGAGGGGATTGTATGCTTTAGCTGGTGCTTCGGCCACAGCTAATGAAGCAGCGTGAGCAAAGCGGTTACCAGAGCCAATAACAAATGTATCAAACGTATATTTTGGGTTTAGCATACTCTGCGGTAAATGATTAGAATCATCTTGTGCTGCATTTGGTTTTGAAGGAGGAAAATCAATTTCCTCTTCAGCCTGACTTTGGGGAATGATAAAGCGAATAGCTAATTTTGCCCCTGTTAAATCATAAAGTGTTTCCGAAATTAGCTCTGAATAATGAGATTCTAACCAATCACGAGCAAATTCATTTGGAGCTGTAATGGTTAATACGTCCTTCTTTAAATTATGTGCGGTTGTTGATTTTAACCATGTTTCATAACTAGGTTTACTGACCTTTTTTTCTAGTTCTTTTAAGGCACTATTCCATAAATCAGAGATGTTTTCCAAAGGTGTCCCTCCTTTACTAAGATGGTAAAAGAATAAGGTTGCGCAACAAATGTACAACCTAATAAATATAAAATGTATATTTATACGAAACGTATTTTAAAACCAAAAAACGTCGTTTGTATATGAGATAGGGTTTTCGACAAAAAAAGTGAATGTGGATAATCATTTACCCACATGTGATTAAAACTGTCCACATGTTATACACAAATTGTGGATAAGATAAAGATGTGGAAAACTTATTCAAAGTGAAAACACAACTATAATATCAAAAAAAAGTAGCTATAGCAATGAAATTAAGAAAGTTATCCACAAAATCAATACCTTGTGGAATAAACTTGTCCACAACACGATATACTGTGTAAAAGTACGAAAAGAGTTTGTGGATATAAAAAACAAGAAAAAACATTTATCCACAAGGAAATATAGAGGCTGTGAAAAAGTATGTGAATAGGTTCAAAATGAATATTTGATGAAAATTTCGAGAAGCATTGACATTTTCCTATTTGATTTACTATAATTTATTAGACTGTCTTTAACAGATATTCCTCAGGGAGGTGTCATATAATGAAAAGAACTTACCAACCAAATAAACGTAAGCGCAGCAAAGTACATGGTTTCCGCAGCCGTATGAGCACAGCGAACGGACGTAAAGTGCTAGCAGCTCGTCGTCGTAAAGGAAGAAAAGTATTATCTGCGTAGACCACTGATCGTTCAGTGGTCTTTTTTTCTAATAATAATGAATTTCCGCTGATGAAATACAGGAGTGTCAATTGATATGAAGAAAAAAAATCGTATAAAAAAGAATGACGAATTTCAGACGGTTTTTCAAAAAGGAAAATCGAATGCCAATCGTCAGTTTGTTGTATACCAATTAAATAAAGAAGAACAACCATACTTTCGCATCGGCCTTTCTGTTAGTAAGAAAATAGGAAATGCAGTAGTTCGTAATCGTATTAAGCGTATGATTCGTCAAGCGATTATAGAATTAAAAGATGAGATAGATTCTGGAAAAGATTTTGTTATAATAGCAAGGAAGCCTTGTGCAGAGATGACATATGAAGAAGTAAAGAAAAGCTTAATTCATGTCTTTAAACGCTCTGGTATGAAAAGAATAAAAAAGTAGCGTAAGGAAATGAATTACACTATATACATACCGAAACAAGGAGGAGCAGGCTTTGAAAAAGAAAATAGGTTTACTAGCCATGGTTATCGCATTAATGGCAATTGCTACTGGCTGTAGTGAAACGAATCAGCCGATTACACCGAAAAGTACTGGAATTTGGAATGAATATTTCGTATATCCGCTTTCTCAGTTAATCACGTATTTTGCAGACTTATTTGGTAATAATTACGGTTTAGCAATCGTGGTTACAACTCTTATTATTCGTTTTGCATTATTACCATTAATGATTAAACAAACTAAGAGTACGAAGGCAATGCAAGCGTTACAACCAGAAATGGTGAAGCTAAAAGAGAAATATAGCTCTAAAGATCAAGCAACACAGCAAAAATTACAACAAGAAATGATGCAGTTATATCAAAAAAATGGTGTGAATCCATTAGCAGGATGTTTACCAATATTTGTTCAGATGCCTATTTTATTCGCGTTTTATCATGCGATTATGAGAACATCAGAAATTAGTAAGCATACATTCTTATGGTTTGACTTAGGACAGGCAGATCCGTATTATATCTTACCGATTGTTGCGGCAATTACGACATTTATTCAGCAAAAGCTTGCTATGGCAGGAACAGCTGGTCAAAACCCGCAAATGGCAATGATGATCTGGCTTATGCCAATCATGATTTTAGTCTTCGCAATTAACTTCCCGGCTGCATTATCACTTTACTGGGTTGTTGGTAATATCTTTGGTATCGCTCAAATGTACTTGATCAAAGGACCAGAAATTAAGGCTAGTAAGGCAGAAGGATCAAGCAAGTGAGTATAATTACTGCTAAAGGACAAACAGTCGAGCTGGCAGTACAAGATGCTTTAAGGCAATTAAATGTTTCAAAAGACCGAGTAGATATAAAAATTATCGATGAGGGTAAAAAAGGATTCTTAGGTTTATTTGGGAATCGTCCTGCAGTAGTAGAAGTTGTATTGAAGAAAGATCCAATTCAAGAATGTGAAGAATATTTGAAAAATGTTATTCGCAATATGGGTGTGGAAGTTGAGATTAGTAAAATTGTAAAAGGACGCGAAGTTGAATTTACAATTTCCGGTGATAATATAGGTGTTTTAATTGGAAAAAGAGGTAATACGTTGAACTCTTTACAGTATTTAACAAAACTTGTCGCAAATCGTCATACGAAGCAGTATATCGGTATTACACTGGATGCTGAAAATTATCGTAGTAAAAGAAAAAGTACGTTAGAATCGCTTTCTTATCGATTAGCAAAACAAGTGTCTAATACGAAAAAAAGGGTTGTTTTAGAGCCAATGCCATCTTTTGAACGAAAAATTATTCATCAAGCATTATCGAATCATCAAGGTATTAATACAACTTCTGAAGGAAATGAACCACATCGGCATGTTGTAATATCTCCCAAATGACCGGTTACTCAAATGAGTGCCGGTTTTTTTGAGGAAAAAACTGCTGTGGATAACTAAAAAACACTAAACTTATCCACTGTGAATAAGTTTAGTGTTTTTTACATGAGGACATAATAAAATGAGTTATTATTCTTTTGTAGATAGGTTCGTTATGGTATCCTAATAATTTAGTGAAGAAAATAATCATGTTGAGATAGAGATAAATAAGCAAATGAGGTGAAAGGACATGGAATTTGATACAATTGCCGCGATTTCCACAGCTCTTGGAGAGGGTGCAATTGCCATTGTTCGAGTAAGTGGGGATGATGCGGTTGAGAAAGTGAATCGTATTTTTAAAGGGAAGGATTTAACAGAGGTTCCTTCTCACACAATTCATTATGGTCATATTGTTGATTTAGATACAAATCAGGTTATTGAAGAAGTTATGGTGTCTATCATGCGTGCGCCAAGGACTTTTACACGTGAAAATATAGTGGAAATTAACTGTCACGGTGGACTTGTTTCGGTAAACAAAGTATTGCAACTTATTTTAGCGCAAGGGGTGCGACTAGCAGAGCCTGGTGAATTTACAAAACGAGCTTTTTTAAATGGTCGTATTGATTTATCACAAGCAGAAGCTGTTATGGACTTAATCCGTGCAAAAACGGATCGTGCGATGAATGTAGCAATTAATCAAATGGAAGGACGATTATCTAAATTAATCGGCCGTTTGCGTCAAGAAATATTAGAAACATTAGCTCATGTTGAGGTAAATATAGATTACCCAGAATATGATGATGTGGAAGAAATGACACATAATATTTTAATTGAGAAAGCGACGTATGTTCGTACTGAAATTGCAAAAATATTAGAAACATCGAAGCAGGGAAAGATTTTACGTGAAGGTATTGCTACTGCAATCATCGGTAGACCTAACGTTGGGAAATCATCGCTATTAAACAGTCTCGTTCAGGAGAAGAAGGCAATTGTAACTGATATTGCAGGAACAACCCGTGATGTTATTGAAGAGTACGTTAATGTGCGTGGTGTACCACTTAAACTTATAGATACAGCTGGAATTCGTGAAACAGAAGATGTTGTTGAAAGAATTGGCGTAGAGCGTTCAAAAGAAATGATGAGCCAAGCTGATTTGGTGTTAGTTGTCGTTAATTATAGTGAAGCTTTAACGAATGAGGATGAAGATCTATTCCGTGCCGTACAAGGAAAAGATTTCATTGTTATCGTAAATAAGACAGATTTACCGCAAGCCATTGATATGGAACGTGTTACAGAGTTGTCAGCGGGAAATCGTGTTATTACAACATCGTTAATTGAGGAACAAGGAATAGATGAGCTTGAAAAGGCAATAGCTGAGTTATTCTTTGAAGGAACAATTGATTCTGCGGATATGACATACGTTTCTAACGCGAGACATATTGGATTATTAACACAAGCAGGAAAAACAATTGGAGATGCAATTGAGGCAATAGAAAATGGTGTTCCAATTGATATGGTGCAAATTGATTTAACAAGAACGTGGGAAATACTTGGTGAAATTACTGGTGATACCGTTCATGAAAGCTTAATTGACCAGTTGTTCTCTCAATTTTGTTTAGGAAAATAATATAGTGATGTGTTAGAAAGATAGAGATTATTAGGAGGAATAAACAATGGGATACAATGCCGGTTCATACGATGTCATAGTAATCGGTGCAGGTCATGCAGGATGTGAAGCTGGTCTTGCGGCAGCACGAATGGGCTCCAAAACATTAATGTTAACAATTAATTTAGATATGGTAGCTTTTATGCCATGTAACCCTTCTGTTGGTGGACCAGCAAAAGGGATTGTTGTTCGTGAAATTGATGCATTAGGCGGAGAAATGGGACGCAATATTGATAAAACGCATATTCAAATGCGTATGTTAAATACAGGTAAAGGGCCAGCTGTGCGTGCACTTCGAGCACAAGCAGATAAGTTCTCTTACCAGCATGAATTAAAGAAAACGATTGAAGAGACACCGAATTTAACGTTGTTCCAAGGAATGGTAGAACGTTTAATTGTTGAAGATGGTGAATGTAAAGGGGTAATTACGCAAGCTGGTGCTGAATATACGGCGAAAACCGTTGTAATTACGACTGGAACGTTTTTACGTGGTGAGATTATTATGGGAGATTTAAAATATTCGAGCGGTCCGAATAATCAACAACCATCTATTACTTTATCAGAACATTTAGAGGAGCTTGGATTTGATCTTGTTAGATTTAAAACAGGTACACCTCCACGTGTAAACAGTAATACGATTGACTACAGTAAAACAGAAATTCAGCCAGGTGATGATAAACCACGAGCTTTCTCTTTTGAAACGACAAAATTTATTATGGATCAAATTCCATGTTGGTTGACGTATACAAGTACGGAGACACATCGTTTAATAGATGAAAACCTACATCGTTCAGCTATGTATTCTGGTATGATTAAAGGAACAGGTCCTAGATATTGTCCTTCAATTGAAGACAAAGTAGTAAGATTTAATGATAAGCCGCGTCATCAAATTTTCTTAGAGCCAGAAGGACGTAATACACAAGAAGTATATGTACAAGGTTTATCCACAAGCTTACCAGAAGATGTACAGCGTGATATGCTTAGAACAATTCCTGGTCTAGAAAACGTTGAAATGATGCGCACAGGTTATGCAATTGAATATGATGCAATCGTGCCAACACAACTATGGCCAACACTTGAAACGAAAAAAATTAAAAATTTATATACAGCAGGACAAATTAACGGAACTTCTGGTTACGAAGAGGCGGCAGGACAAGGAATTATGGCCGGAATTAATGCAGCATGTCGTTCTTTAGGTAAAAAAGAAGTTGTTTTAGGTCGCGAGGATGCTTATATTGGTGTCTTAATTGATGATCTTGTAACGAAAGGTACAAATGAGCCATATCGTTTATTAACGTCTCGTGCAGAATATCGTCTATTATTACGCCACGATAATGCGGATCTTCGTTTAACTGAAGTTGGTCGTGAAATTGGATTAATTAAAGACGAGCGTTATGAGCGATTTACAAATAAAAAATTACAGATTGAACAGGAAAAGGAACGTTTAAGCAGCATTATTATTAAACCACGTCCTGAAGTTCAAGAATTAATTCGCAATACTGGTGGAAGTGAATTGAAAGATGGAATACGTGCAAGTGACTTATTACGTCGTCCAGAGATGACATATGAGCATATTCACCTTTTAGTACCAAGTGAAGTAGAATTAAGTGATGAAGTTACAGAACAAGTTGAAATTCAGATTAAGTACGAAGGATATATCGAAAAATCTTTACAGCAAGTAGAGCGTATGAAGAAAATGGAAAATAAAAAAATTCCTGAGGATATTGATTATGATGCGATTTCTAGCCTTGCTTCAGAAGCTAGACAGAAATTGAAAGATGTTCGTCCGCTTTCAATGGGGCAGGCTTCACGTATTTCTGGCGTAAATCCAGCGGATATTTCCATTTTACTTGTGTATATTGAACAAGGAAAAATTGCGCGAGTATCGAACCAATAAATAGTAAGGAGATATTGTTAGATGAACATAGAACAATTTCAATCTATGCTAGAAGAGAAGGGTATTACCCTCTCTTCTAGACAGTTAGAGCAGTTCGAAATCTACTTTGAAACATTAGTAGAGTGGAATGAAAAAATGAACTTAACGGCTATTACAGAGAAAGAAGAAGTATATTTAAAACACTTTTTTGATTCTATTACAGCTGCTTTTTATTATGATTTTTCAAAACCATTCTCAATTTGTGATGTTGGTGCAGGAGCTGGATTCCCAAGTATCCCTTTGAAAATCTGTTTCCCGCACTTAAAAGTAACAATTGTAGATTCATTGCAAAAACGTATTAATTTCTTAAATCACTTAGCACAAAAATTAGAATTAAGTGATGTTGCATTTTGTCACGATCGTGCTGAAACATTTGGGAAAAAAGAAGGTGTACGTGAATCGTACGATATTGTAATGGCACGGGCAGTTGCACGTCTTTCTGTATTAAGTGAGCTATGTTTACCACTTGTAAAAGTTGGAGGAACATTCATTGCAATGAAAGGTGCAGCGGCGAATGAAGAAATCGAAAATGGCAAGTATGCTTTAGAGGTGCTAGGCGGGGATTTAAAAGAAATGTCTACGTTCCAATTACCGTTTGAAGAAAGTGAACGTAATATTTTATTAATCGAGAAAAAGCGCAAGACACCAAAGAAATATCCACGCAAACCGGGAACACCCAATAAATTACCTATTGAAAAATAAATCTTATTAGACGTAAGATTAAATTATATAAATGAAAACGTAAATGTTTCATAGGAAACATTTTATGGAGAACAGTCAATAGGCCTAAAAGGTGGTGGAATATGTATGAAAAATACGTTTTCTCGTTTATTTGGCTTTGGAGATAAAGAGAGCGAATTCGAATTACAAGACGAAAGCCATGAAGAAATAGATAAAAAGGTATATGAAGAAATACAAGAAATTCCGATAGTGAATATTACTCCTAACCGTTATCAACCACGAACAGTTTTTGACGATGCGCGTATTGATGAGTTAGCGTTAACAATTCGCACACATGGACTTATTCAACCGATTGTTGTGAGGCAATATGAGGATGATAAGTACGAGATTATTGCTGGAGAAAGACGTTTCCGTGCGGCAACAAAATTAGGTTGGGAAAAGGTCCCTGCTATTATTAAAAACCTAAATGATACAGAGACGGCTTCTGTAGCTCTAATTGAAAACTTGCAACGTGAGGAACTAACAGCGATCGAGGAAGCTGTGGCATATCAAAAGCTAATTGAGTTACATAATTTAACACAAGAAGCATTGGCACAACGACTTGGAAAAGGACAATCTACAATCGCAAATAAGTTGCGATTGTTAAAGTTGCCTGAAAAAATAAAAAGTGCATTATTAGAAAAAAGTATTACAGAACGTCATGCCCGCGCCCTTATTCCTTTAAAAAATGAGGAATTACAACTGAAGGTTTTACAGGAAATTGTGGAGAAACAACTGAATGTAAAGCAAACAGAAGAACGAATTGCGAAATTGTTAGAGGAAGCAAAACCGAAGCGTAAGGCAAAGCAAAAAGCAGTAAGTCGAGATACGAGAATTGCCATGAATACAATTAGGCAGTCATTACAAATGGTTGCTGACAGTGGTTTAAATGTCAATTCTGAGGAAGAAGAATTTGATGAATACTATCAAATTACAATTAAAATTCCAAAAAAGAAATAATAGTGGTGTGTTAGAGACCTTATCCTATCGGAGAGGTCTCTTTTGCTATATTTTCTTGTTAAATGAAGAAGGAGTTTAGAAATAAATTTTGAAGTTTAATAAGGACGTAAAAGAAAAACTTTTATTTCATGTTACAATAAACGTAATTATTACTAGAATAAGATAGAAAGGTTGAAAGTAGGTGACATCATGGGAAAAATCATTGCTATTGCCAATCAAAAAGGTGGTGTTGGGAAAACAACAACATCTGTTAATTTAGGGGCTGGATTGGCACAAGCAGGTAAAAAGGTCCTTCTTGTAGATATTGATGCGCAAGGAAATGCAACGACTGGTGTGGGAATTGAAAAATCCGAATTAGATCAATGTATTTACAACGTTCTTGTGGAAGATGCAGATGTTCAAGGAGTTATACGGAAAACCGCAACTGAAAACTTAGATGTTCTACCCGCTACAATTCAATTAGCAGGTGCTGAAATTGAATTGGTACCGACTATTTCCCGGGAAGTACGTTTGCAAAGGGCATTACAGCCAGTTCGTGATGAATATGATTATATTATTATCGACTGTCCACCGTCCTTAGGGTTATTAACGATTAACGCATTAACAGCAGCAGATTCTGTTATTATTCCTGTTCAGTGCGAATATTACGCACTAGAAGGATTAAGTCAGCTATTAAATACAGTTCGACTTGTGCAAAAGCACTTAAATAAAAATCTAGCAATTCAAGGTGTATTGCTAACAATGTTGGATGCCCGTACAAATTTAGGGATTCAAGTGATAGATGAAGTGAAAAAATACTTTAGAGATAAAGTATACCGTTCGATTATTCCTCGTAATGTGCGCTTAAGTGAGGCGCCAAGTCATGGGAAACCGATTATGCAGTATGACGCTAAATCAAGAGGAGCAGAAGTGTATATAGATTTAGCAGAGGAAGTGATTGCAGGTGGCTAAAGGATTAGGAAGAGGAATTAATGTGTTTTTTCCTGATTTAGATGTGAAAGAAGAAGAAACAATTCAGGAGATTATAGTAACTGAATTAAGGCCGAATCCATATCAACCACGTAAACACTTTAATAAAGAAGCGATTCAGGAATTAGCGACTTCTATTAAAGAACACGGCATATTACAACCATTAATTGCTAGAAAGAGTATTAAAGGATATGAAATTGTTGCAGGTGAAAGAAGGTATCGTGCTGCCAAAGAGGCTGGGCTCGAAAAAGTACCTGCAGTTGTAAGGCAATTAAATGAGCAGCAAATGATGGAGTTTGCATTGCTAGAAAACTTGCAACGAGAAGATTTAAATCCTATGGAAGAAGCAATGGCATATCAGATGTTAATGAATGAGCTAAATGTAACGCAAGAACAATTAGCAAAACGTCTTGGTAAAAGTAGGCCTTATATCGCAAATTATACTCGGTTACTAAGCCTCCCTTCATTCGTGCAAGATATGATTGCAAATGGTCAACTTTCAATGGCTCATGGGAGAACTCTACTTACAATAAAAGATGAAGAGCAATTGAAATCTTTATTGAAACGAATAGAAAAAGAAGGATTAAATGTCCGTCAATTAGAGAAAATTGTTCAGGAGATTAATCAAAGCGTTTCACGTGAAACAAAACCAGTGAAAAAAGAGAGAAATATATTTTTTGTAGAGCGCGAAACGTTCTTAAGAGAAAAGTTTGGCACAGACGTGAAAATTAAAGAAACGAAAAAAGAAAAAGGCAAGATTGAAATTGAATTTTTTAATAAAGAAGATTTAAATCGTATTTTAGAATTGTTATCACAGGAAAATTAAAGAGCAAACCATCTTATTATTTATAGATGGTTTGCTTTTTTTAATACAGATAATTTTTGATCCGTTTCCTTTATGCTTTGCGCGATGACAGCAGCCATTTTCATAACTAAACTTAACCTTGTGTTTTGAAGTACGAAAAATTCCATGAAACCATTTAAATTTACGATGCCGTGTATATGCAAATCGCCAACTGCAGGTAAGTTCTTATTCATAGCAGCCCCAGGCTTACTAGGTCCCTTTCCGGTAGTGATTGAACCGATGCTTTGGGATTTTCCTAAACACGCGTCAACAGCAATGATAAATGAAGTAGGATTATTTTTCTGTATATTCTGAATTCTTTCTTCTAAATTTAACGCATGTATAGGTTCATCTAGCGTGCCGAACACTTGGAAGTTTTTGATTTCTACTTGTTCTAGCTTGGAGCCAACTAAAGGACCTAATGCATCGCCAGTGGAACGATCTGTTCCGATACAAACGAGAGTAAGTGGTATATTCGTTTTAATAGGGATGTGGGAAAGTAAGAAGTTACTGATCGTCTCGGGGGCCTCTAAGTCTTGATGCATAACATTTTGAGTTTCCTTTTCAAAAAAAGGTAAGCGAAAACTTCCAATATTCATGAAGCATCCATCCTTTTAATAAATTTTCAAAATATGTTATATAGCGAGTTAAGTGGAATACTATAAGTGCATACTTTTGTAAAATCCAAATAAAAACAGAAATAATAGTACTAGTATATATATATTCGTTCCATTTTATACCTGAATGGAAGTTAACAAATGGAATTAAAGTCATAAATTTTTTTCAGAAACCAGAGAGAGTTCTGATACAATAAGAAGGATAACTAAAAAGAAATTTTAGCTGGAGAGGTAGAGGTACATGGATTTAGCGTTGAAATGGTTTGAGTCCATTGATTGGACGAATATAGGTGTGAAATCACTAAAAATAATCGTTATTTTAATACTTGGTGCGCTCGTTGTGCGAATTGCAAGAGCAATTGTACGAAATGCATTTCGTATGGGAAGTCGTTCGCCAATTCAAATTTCAGAACGTCGTACAGTTACAGTAGCGAAGTTACTTGAAAATATTGTGGCATACGTTGTTATGTTCATTATGTTAATTGCGATTTTAGGCGTGTTTGATATTAATGCATCAGGTTTATTAGCGGGGGCTGGGGTAATTGGTTTAGCGGTCGGATTTGGTGCTCAAAGTTTAGTGAAAGATGTCATTACAGGATTATTTATCTTGTTAGAAGACCAGTTCTCAGTTGGAGACTATGTTAGAATCGGTCAATTTGAAGGAGTCGTTTTAGAAATTGGACTTCGTACAACAAAAATAAAGAGTTGGACAGGTGAAATTCATACTTTACCAAACGGAAGTATCATTCAAGTTACTAACTTCTCAGTAAGTAACAGTGTAGCATTTGTTGATGTATCTATTTCTTATGAGGCCGACATTGCAAAAGCAGAGCAAGTTATTGAAGATTTATTAGTAGAATTACCTGCAAAGTACGAGAAGATGGTAACAACGCCTCAATTGTTAGGTGTACAAACATTAGCCGCATCAGAAGTTATATTACGCGTCATTGCTGAAGTAGAGCCAATGCAACATGCGGTTATTGCAAGGGCTCTTCGTAAAGAGATTAAAAATCGTCTTGATTTACATGGAATTGAAATTCCATATCCACGTATGGTTTTATATAATCGTGAAGAATTGGTTAGCGGAAAAGCAATCTAGTATGGAGAGGGGATTTGGAGAGTGGAGCAAAAGCAATATAACTTGTATGATGTTGTGGAAATGAAGAAAGCCCATCCTTGTGGTGAGAATCGTTGGAAGATTATTCGTATGGGAATGGATATCCGCGTTAAGTGCGAGGGATGTGACCATTCGGTAATGATTCCTCGAAGAGAGTTTGATCGTAAGGTGAAAAAAATACTTGTGAAGCATGAAGAATAGAGGGAGAGTAACAGTTGCAGTAGGCGGCTGTTACTTTTTTCGTTTTGAGGAAACTTGTCATTTTTTTCGTTACTATCTATAATGATGAAAGATTGAGACATAGGAGTGAAAAATATGGGATTAACGGCTGGGATTGTTGGATTACCTAACGTAGGGAAGTCAACTTTATTTAATGCAATTACACAAGCAGGAGCAGAATCTGCGAACTATCCATTCTGTACAATTGATCCAAACGTAGGGATTGTAGAGGTACCAGATGAGCGTTTAAATAAATTAACGGAATTAGTAGAACCGAAAAAGACTGTTCCGACTGTATTTGAGTTTACTGATATTGCAGGTATCGTAAAAGGCGCTAGTAAAGGTGAAGGTTTAGGAAATAAATTTTTATCTCACATTCGTCAAGTAGATGCAATTTGTCAAGTTGTTCGTTGTTTTGAAGATGAGAATATTACGCACGTTTCAGGAAAAGTAGATCCAATCGATGATATTGAAACAATCAACTTAGAGCTAATCTTAGCAGATTTAGAATCTGTTGATAAACGTATCGAGCGTGTTGCAAAGTTAGCAAGACAAAAAGATAAAGAAGCAGTATATGAGCATGAAATTTTAGTGCGTTTAAAAGAAGCGTTTGAAGAGGGTAAACCAGCTCGTACTGTTGAATTTACAGAAGAGCAAATGAAGATTGTTAAAGGTCTTCATTTACTGACAACGAAAGAAATGTTATACGTAGCAAACGTAAGTGAAGATGATATTATTGATCCTTCTGAAAATAAGTATGTACAAATAGTAAAAGAATTTGCTGCAAATGAAAATTCTCAAGTAATCGTTGTATGTGCGAAAATCGAATCAGAAATTGCTGAGTTAGATGAGGAAGAGAAAAAAGTATTTCTTGAAGAATTAGGCATTGAAGAATCTGGTTTAGATCAATTAATTCGTGCTGCATACGATTTATTAGGTCTTGCTACTTATTTCACAGCTGGTGTACAAGAAGTACGTGCGTGGACGTTTAAACAAGGTATGAAAGCACCACAATGTGCTGGTGTAATTCATACAGACTTTGAGCGTGGATTTATTCGTGCAGAAACTGTTTCTTATGATGACCTAATGACAAATGGTTCTATGACAGCTGCAAAAGAAGCTGGTAAAGTACGTCTAGAAGGAAAAGAGTATATCGTAAAAGACGGAGATGTTATGCACTTCCGTTTCAACGTTTAATTTAATATTTCCTAGGAAAAATAAAGATATGAGCTTGGCAAATATATTATGTGTTTGCCAAGTTTTTTATGTATTGGTGAGTTGATTCATATAACTTACTATGATATAATCTAAACTCGTGAGTAATTACTATAAATTAATTGCTCCTTGCCCATTACGGGCCGTTTAGACCAAAAGGAGGTGAAAGTGTAATGAGAAAGTACGAAATTATGTACATCATTCGTCCTGGCGTTGAAGAAGAAGCTCAAAAGGCTTTAGTTGAACGTTTTGCAGGTGTTTTAACAAACAATGGTGCAGAAATCATTAACACGAAAGAGTGGGGTAAGCGTCGTTTAGCTTACGAAATCAACGACTTACGTGAAGGTTTCTACATGATCTTAAACGTGAACTCTAATTCAGAAGCAATTAACGAATTCGACCGTTTAGCTAAGATCAACGAAGACATCCTTCGTCATATCGTTGTTAAAGAAGAAGAAAAATAATTGATATATAAGGGAGAGTGGTTCGATTGATGAATCGTGTTATCCTCGTTGGTCGTTTAACTAAGGACCCTGACTTACGTTACACGCCCAATGGTGTTGCAGTAGCTACTTTTACGTTAGCTGTGAATCGCGCATTTGCGAATCAACAAGGTGAGCGTGAAGCTGACTTTATTAATTGTGTAATATGGCGTAAACAAGCAGAAAACGTAGCAAATTATTTGAAAAAAGGTAGCTTAGCAGGCGTAGATGGACGTCTTCAAACTCGTAATTACGATGGACAAGACGGTAAACGTGTATATGTAACAGAAGTTCTTGCGGAGAGCGTACAATTTTTAGAGCCGCGTAATGGCGGTGGGGAGCAACGCGGTTCATTCAATCAGCAACCATCGGGAGCTGGTTTCGGTAACCAAAGCTCTAACCCATTTGGTCAATCTAGTAATCCGGGTAACTCAGGTAACACTGGTAACTCTGGATTTACGAAGAATGACGATCCATTTTCAAATGTAGGTCAACCGATCGACATTTCCGACGACGATTTACCGTTCTAATACAGTAAATTTGTTAGTTTTAACAAAGAATGGAGGGAAATAGACATGGCAGGACGCAAAGGTGGACGTGCGAAACGTCGTAAGGTGTGTTTCTTCACAGCTAACGGCATCACTCGCATCGATTATAAAGATGTTGATTTATTAAAACGTTTCGTTTCTGAGCGTGGTAAAATTTTACCTCGTCGTGTAACAGGAACAAGCGCAAAATACCAACGCAAACTTACAGTTGCAATTAAACGTGCTCGTCAAATGGCACTTTTACCATATGTTGGTGAATAATAGCGTATGAAATGCACAGTAGAGTCGGACTCTACTGTGCATTTTGCTATGCTTTTCTTTTTTGAAAGAGAGGTTAGATGATGAAAAGTACGAAATTTATTACTGAAGGTGCGGCGTTATTGGCGATATATGCAATTTTATTGCTTATATCTATGTATGTTCCGATTTTAGGTACAGTTGCAATATTTGCATTGCCGTTACCGTTTATATTATTGACAATAAGGCATAAACTATCTAATGTACTCGTAATTTTTGTAGCGGCACTTTTTATTACAGTTATTGTGAGTCAGCCGATTAGTCTCGTAAAGACAGTGATGTTTGGACTAATAGGTATTGCATTAGGATATATGTATAAAAAAGGGAAGAAACCAGTAGAGCTATTAATAACTGGAACACTTACATACTTAATTGGTATGATGCTTATTTATGTTGGAAGTATAAAGTTTTTCGACATAAATATAATGAAGCAAATGCAAAATATGATTAATGAAAGTATGGCGCAAAGTGAAAAGATAGTAAGTGCTGCTGGTTTGCCAGTTAGTAAGGAACAAAAAGAGTTATTTGCACAAATGAATGATATATTACAAACGCTATTTCCGAGCATACTTGTGCTAGTTTCTGTATGTTTTTCTTGGATCACCTTAATATTATCAGGTAGTGTTTTGAGAAAATTAAAGTATGACGTTACACCTTGGCCTAAATTTAAAGATATACAATTGCCAAAGAGTATTGTCTGGTATTACGTTATATTTATTTTGTTAGCAACTTTTATAAAAGTAGAACCAACATCATATTTACATATGGCATTTTCTAATCTATATGTCATATTTGCGCTGCTACTCGTATTGCAAGGTTTGACATTTATCACCTTTTTAGCGCATAAAAAAGGTTTTACTAAAGGGGTTCCTATTATTAGTTTTATTGTCTGCATGTTTATCCCGATGCTGTTTCCTCTTGTGACAATCTTAGGTATAATTGATTTAGGGATTTCATTGCGTTCTAAAATAGGGGAATAAAATAATATTCCTTATACTATTTTAATCTGTTGAACTAACTGGAAAATAAGTTAGTTTTACTTTATAGGAGTTGTATACATGCCTGAATTTTATAAGAAACAGTGGTTTTTATATCCTGTTTATGTATTGGCATTTTTTGTGTTTGTGCTCATTTCGATCCTCTGTTACTTTCATTTGATTATGGGGATAGCTGCCTTTTTTGTTTTTTGTATCGTACTTTTTGTTGTTGTGCGCTTTGAACTTACCTTTCAAAGGAATTTCGAAAAACATACGACAGATATGATCACAAGGGTAAAGAAAGTGAGTAATGAAGCGTTTAACCAAATGCCTATTGGTATTTTGTTATACAATAAGGATTATGGGATTGATTGGGCAAATCCTTATTTATCTTCATGTCTAGGGCAACATGCATTAGCTGGATGGCACCTTTACGATGTATCAGAAACGTTACTTCTTTTTATTAAGGGGGAAACATCTGATGATATAGTCTCTTTGAATAATCGAAAGTTCCGTGTTTTTGTAAGAAAAGAAGAAAAGTTAATTTATTTCTTTGATGTAACGGAACAAACAGAGATCGAAAAGATGTATGAGGATCAACGTACTGTGTTGGCTGTCATTTATTTAGATAATTATGATGAGGTTACACAAGGATTAGATGATCAATTACGTACGAATATAACAAGTCTTGTGACATCCAGATTAAATGAATGGGCTCTTAAGTATGGGGCGTATTTAAAACGTGCGTCTTCTGAAAGATTCTTCGTTGTGCTAAATGAAAGCATTTTAGCGCAAATGGAGAAAGGGAAATTTAGCATTTTAGATCAGGTGCGTGAAGAAACATCCAAAAGGAATATTCCTCTTACATTAAGTGTAGGTGTCGGATCAGGTGATTTACCTTTATCAGAGCTTGGAGCAATGGCTCAATCTGGTTTAGACCTTGCGCTTGGCCGTGGTGGAGATCAAGTAGCCATTAAACAAGCAACAGGTAAAGTTAAATTTTATGGCGGTAAGACAAATCCGGTTGAAAAACGTACTCGTGTACGTGCTAGAGTTATTTCGCATGCATTAAAGGATTTAGTATTAGAAAGTAGTAATGTCATTATAATGGGGCATAGAGCTCCTGATATGGATGCGATTGGCGCTGCAATTGGTATTTTAAAGGTAGCTCAATTAAATGAGCGTAAAGGATATATTGTGTTAGATGAAAATGATTCGGATAAGGGAATTAAGCGTTTGATGGATAAAGTGAAACAAAATGAAGAATTATGGTCACACTTTATTACACCAGTACAAGCGATGGAATTTGCAAATGATGATTCCTTACTTGTCGTTGTTGATACGCATAAACCTTCCATGGTGATGGAGGAAAAACTGTTACATAAAATTGAGAATGTAGTGGTTATTGACCATCACCGCCGAGGAGAAGACTTTATTGAAGATCCATTGCTTGTTTACATGGAACCATATGCTTCTTCGACGGCAGAACTTGTTACAGAACTACTTGAGTATCAACCGAAAAATTTAAAGATGACGATGTTAGAAGCAACGGCATTGTTAGCGGGGATTATTGTTGATACGAAAAGTTTTACATTCCGGACAGGTGCTCGTACATTTGATGCTGCTTCTTATTTACGCTCACATGGTGCAGACACTGTACTTGTACAAGAATTGTTAAAAGAAGATATGGATCAGTATTTACGAGTTGCAAAAGCTATTAAAAATGCGTACATTTATAAAAATGGAATTGCAATTGCAAAAGTTGATAGTGATGATTACTACGACCAAGTGCTTATTGCGCAATCAGCGGACACGCTATTAACAATGACAGGTATTATCGCATCATTTGTTATCGCGAAACGTGGAGAGAATTTCATTGGGATTAGCGGCAGGTCTTTAGGTGAAGTGAACGTGCAGCTGGTTATGGAAAATTTAGGCGGTGGCGGGCATTTGACGAATGCAGCCACACAAATGAAAAATGTTACAGTAGATGAAGCTGAGGAGAAGCTTCAATTTGTTATTGATGACTATTTACAGGGAGGCACACAATCATGAAAGTAATTTTTCTAAAAGACGTAAAAGGTAAAGGTAAAAAAGGAGAAGTGAAAAACGTACCGGATGGTTATGCAAATAACTTCTTACTAAAACAAGGTTTAGCTGCTGAAGCGACAAACAGCAGTATGAAAACGTTAGAAGCTCAAAAGCGCAAAGAAGAAAAAGATGCAGCAGCAGAGCTTGAAAGTGCAAAACAATTAAAAGAAACGTTAGAGAAATTAACTGTAGAATTAAAGGCTAAATCTGGAGAAGGTGGACGTCTATTCGGTTCAATTACAAGTAAACAAATCGTAGATGCAATGCAAAAATCACACAAGATTAAACTTGATAAGCGTAAATTTGAAATGGATGATGCAATTCGTGCATTAGGCTATACAAATGTTACTGTGAAATTGCATCCGCAAGTAACAGCAGCAGTAAAAGTTCATGTTAGTGAACAATAAAAATAAGCTAAGCAAGGAGGATTGCGCATGAGTGATGTAATGGCTGATCGTACCCCTCCGCATAATATAGAAGCTGAACAGGCGGTTTTAGGGGCCATATTAATTGATCAAGATGCGTTAACGTCAGCATCGGAACTATTGGTACCTGACTCATTTTATCGAACGAAACATCAAAAGATTTTTGAAGTCATGCTTGGGTTATCTGATAAAGGAGAACCGATTGACTTAGTAATAATGACATCAGCAATGGCTGATCAAGGATTATTAGAAGAAGTTGGTGGGGTTTCTTACTTAGCAGAATTAGCAGAAGTTGTTCCAACTGCTGCTAACGTTGAATATTATGCACGAATTATCGCTGAAAAGGCGCTGTTACGTCGTTTGATTCGCACAGCTACTCATATCGTATCTGATGGGTATGAGAGAGAAGATGACGTGGATGGCCTTTTAAATGAGGCTGAGAAAAAAATATTAGAAGTATCTCATCAAACGAATGCGAAAGCATTCCAAAATATTAAAGACGTTCTTGTAGATGCTTACGATAAAATCGAACTTTTGCATAATCAAAAGGGTGAAGTTACTGGGATACCAACTGGGTTTACTGAATTAGATAAGATGACGGCGGGGTTCCAGCGAAATGATTTAATCATCGTGGCAGCACGTCCATCGGTAGGGAAAACGGCATTTTCATTAAATATCGCACAAAACGTAGCGACGAAAACAGATGAAAATGTAGCGATTTTTAGTCTAGAGATGGGCTCTGATCAACTTGTTATGCGTATGCTTTGTGCAGAAGGAAATATTGATGCACAAAGACTTCGTACCGGTTCATTAACTTCTGATGATTGGGCGAAATTAACGATGGCGATGGGTAGCCTTTCTAATGCCGGTATCTATATTGATGATACGCCAGGGATTAAAGTAAATGAGATTCGAGCGAAATGTCGTAGATTAAAGCAAGAACAAGGTCTTGGGATGGTTTTGATTGACTATTTACAGCTTATTCAAGGAAGCGGGAAATCAGGAGAAAACCGTCAGCAGGAAGTATCTGAGATTTCTCGTACACTAAAAGGGATTGCACGTGAATTGCAAGTGCCTGTTATTGCTTTGTCGCAGTTATCTCGTGGTGTAGAATCTCGTCAAGATAAACGTCCGATGATGTCTGATATTCGTGAATCGGGAAGTATCGAGCAGGATGCTGATATTGTAGCCTTCCTATATCGTGAGGATTACTATGATCGCGAAACAGAAAACAAAAATACAATTGAGATTATTATTGCAAAGCAGCGTAACGGTCCGGTAGGCTCAGTAGAGCTTGCGTTTGTTAAAGAGTTCAATAAGTTCGTAAACTTAGAACGTCGCTTTGAGGATGGACATGCGCCGCCTGCATAAAAGCAGTATAAAAAAGAAACACATTTCTTATAATAAGATGTGTTTCTTTTTTTTTATAGGAAAGATAAGGCTTTCACAAGAGAAATGTATATTTCTTACGAACGAAAATGTTTTTTGATAAAAAAATGTTCGCTTTTTGGTTGACTTCTCTTTCGGTTTTGGTACAATTATATTGTTTGAATAGATCGTTTGAAAATTGCGGAGGTGCTTGAATAATGTCTTCAGTAGTAGTTGTAGGAACACAATGGGGCGATGAAGGAAAAGGTAAAATTACTGACTTTCTTTCTGAGCATGCGGAAGTAGTTGCAAGATATCAAGGTGGAAATAACGCGGGACACACAATTGTTTTCGGCGGAGTTAAATATAAATTACACTTAATCCCATCTGGTATTTTCTATAAAGAAAAAATTTGTGTAATCGGAAACGGCTTAGTAGTAGATCCGAAAGCATTACTTGAAGAGTTAAAATACTTACACGATCGTGGTGTAAGTACTGATAATTTACGCGTAAGTAACCGTGCGCACGTTATTTTACCTTATCACTTAAAACAAGATGAGTTAGAAGAAGCAAGTAAAGGTGATAACAAAATCGGTACAACGAAAAAAGGTATCGGCCCTGCATATATGGATAAAGCTGCTCGTATCGGTATCCGTATGGCTGACCTTTTAGACCGTGAAGCATTTAAAGAGAAGCTTGAGCGCAATTTAGTAGAAAAAAATCGCTTGTTTGAAAAAATGTACGATACAGAAGGTTTCAGTGTAGAAGAAATCTTTGAAGAGTACTTCGAGTACGGTCAACAAATCGCGCAATATGTATGTGATACATCTGTTGTATTAAATGATGTATTAGATGATAATCGTCGTGTGTTATTTGAAGGTGCACAAGGCGTTATGCTTGATATTGACCACGGTACGTACCCGTTCGTTACATCTTCTAACCCAATTGCTGGTGGTGTAACAGTGGGAACTGGAGTTGGTCCTGCGAAAGTTACTCGCGTTGTAGGTGTATGTAAAGCATATACAAGCCGCGTTGGTGATGGCCCATTCCCTACTGAACTTCATGATGAAATCGGTCATCAAATTCGTGAAGTTGGTCGTGAGTATGGAACAACAACTGGTCGTCCTCGCCGTGTAGGTTGGTTCGACAGCGTTGTTGTAAGACATGCACGTCGTGTTAGTGGTTTAACGGATTTATCATTAAATTCTATCGACGTTCTAACAGGTATTCCAACTCTTAAAATTTGTGTTGCTTACAAATACAATGGCGAAGTTATCGATGAAGTTCCAGCAAACTTAAACATTTTAGCGAAATGTGAGCCTGTATACGAAGAGCTTCCAGGTTGGACAGAAGATATTACTGGTGTAAAATCATTAGATGAGCTTCCTGAAAATGCACGAAAATACGTAGAGCGTGTTTCTGAGCTAACAGGAATTCAATTATCTATGTTCTCAGTTGGACCAGATCGTAATCAAACAAATATCGTTCGTAACGTATACGAAGCTTAATTGATATTTTTCCGAAAAAACTCATGTCCGCATGAGTTTTTTCTTATCTTTTATAAAAAAATAAAAAAAGGTATTGCAAAAATAAAAGATACTATGTTATGATACATCTTGTCGTCACGAAAATATGACGTTGGTGATTATGAGCCATTAGCTCAGTTGGTAGAGCATCTGACTTTTAATCAGAGGGTCGAAGGTTCGAGTCCTTCATGGCTC
>NZ_MACI01000066.1 GCF_001884105.1 Bacillus luti
CACATCGCAGATGCGGAACGCGTCATGACCTACCGCCTGCTTCGGTTCGCAAGAGGGGACCAGACGCCTCTGACCGGTTTCGATCAGGAATTGTTCATGCCTCCTTTCGGAAGCTGGACAACCGCGCAATTGGCCGAAGACTACCGGGCCGTACGGCAATCAACGATCACATTGCTGCGCGGACTACCGGCGGAGGCGTGGACCCGAAAGGGCACAGCCAACAACCTAAGCATTACGGCGCGCGCCCTCGCGTACGGCATCGCAGGACACGAACTTCATCACATGGGGGTCATCCGAAACCGGTACTTGAGTTAATCGTTGGCTGAGGCCTTTGGAATGGAACAAACACCGCTCATACAACCTTAGATACCGTTCTTATTGGGGTCCCGCCCCACAACGATCAACTTAAGGATTTAGACTATTTTTGAAATTAAAAGCACGTTACTATTCTCTTATGTTAATGAGAAAGGGTAACGTGCTTTTTATGAATATGCATCAAAAACAAGAGTTATATCGATTTTTCTCATTTTGTGGTATTTGTTTTTCTTAGATTGAGGGTGATGGGGCATTACTCTATAATTATCAAATTAAAATTTAAAACAGTTATAGAGACTCCATTCCTCAGAAGTATTTTGACTATTAAGTTGTAAAAAGTAACGTAGTTTTTCATTTTTGAAAAGGCTATGGTCTTTTTAATTGTAGCAAAGATATGATGCTAGGAAGTTTTTTATTAATCAAAAAAAATTGATTAATGAGTTGCATAAAGAACTAAACAGCGTATATACTATAAATATCAAAAAAAGTTGATGAAAGGAGAGTGAACTACAATGGCACAAGATTTTCAGCTCTATGAGAAAAAGTTTAAAGCGTTGGCTGATCAAAAGCGTTTAGAGATTATGTATGAACTTTGTCAGCGAGGCCAGACGTGTGTATGTGATTTAACAGAGATTTTTGAAATGACGCAATCCAAGTTGTCCTATCATTTGAAGATTTTATTAGAGGCAGGTTTAATTGTAAAAGAAACAAAAGGTACGTGGAGTTATTATGATTTAAATGATGCGGAAGTGAATAATTTATTATCAGAAGAATTGTGCTGTATCTTTAGAAAAACAGGAAAAGGTAGTTGTTGTTAAAATTTTGAGCTATTAATCAAAAAAAATTGATTAATGATATATAAAGAGGAGGAATAAGGTATGAGATATGTTCACGTCGGTATAAACGTTACGAATTTAGAGAAGTCTATTGAATTTTATGAAAAGGTATTCGGTGTATCACCAGTTAAGGTGAAAACGGATTATGCAAAATTTTTATTAGAAAACCCAGGTCTTAATTTCACGCTGAACGTGCGAGATGAAGTGAAGGGAAATCAAGTAAATCATTTTGGTTTCCAAGTGGATACAGCTGAAGAAATTACATTACATAAAGAAAGGTTAGAAAAAGAAGGTTTCTTTGCGCGTGATGAGATGGATACGACTTGTTGCTATGCGGTGCAAGATAAGTTTTGGATAACAGATCCTGATGGTAACGAGTGGGAGTTCTTTTATACGAAAGCAGATAGTGATGTTCACAAAATAGAAGAGTCATCTTGTTGCACGACTTCTAATGAGGTAGATAAAAATTCTTGTTGTTAATAGGAGATGGAAAAAAATGAAGCGTTTATCTTTTCTAGACCGATATTTAACACTATGGATTTTTCTAGCGATGGCTGTTGGGATTGGTTTAGGGTTTGTATTCCCTAGTGTAGTAGATGGACTAAATGCATTACAAGTTGGTACGACGTCTATTCCGCTCGCTGTTGGTTTAATTGTAATGATGTATCCACCATTAGCGAAAGTTCGCTATGAGGAAATGGGCCGAGTATTTAAAGATGTAAAAGTGTTAGTGCTATCTTTAGTGCAAAACTGGATTATTGGGCCGGTACTTATGTTTGTTTTAGCAATTATTTTTCTTCCTGATAAACCAGAATATATGGTCGGGCTCATTATGATTGGATTAGCACGTTGTATTGCAATGGTAATTGTTTGGAACGATCTAGCTGATGGTGATAAAGAATATGCAGCAGGTTTAGTTGCTTTTAACTCGGTATTCCAAATGTTATTTTTCTCAGTTTATGCATACGTGTTCGTAACAGTAATTCCGGAATGGTTAGGAATTGAAGGTGCTATCGTTAGTATTACAATGGCAGAAGTGGCAAAATCAGTGTTTATCTATTTAGGAATTCCTTTTATTGCAGGTATGTTGACACGATTTGTATTCGTGAAGTTAAAAGGAAGACTATGGTATGAAAAGGTATTTATACCTAAGATTAGTCCGCTTACACTCATTGCATTGCTATTTACGATCATCGTTATGTTCTCTTTAAAAGGGGAAATGATTGTGAGTGTACCACTAGATGTAGTAAGGATAGCGATTCCGTTATTCATTTATTTTATCGTGATGTTTTTCGTTTCTTTCTTTATGGGAAGAAAAATTGGTGCAAGTTATCCGGTAACAACAACGTTAGCGTTTACAGCAGGTAGTAATAACTTTGAGTTAGCGATTGCGGTAGCGGTTGGTGTGTTTGGTATTCATTCGGGCGCAGCATTCGCAGCTGTCATTGGACCGTTAGTCGAAGTACCTGTCATGATTGCACTTGTAAATGTCGCTTTTTGGTTTAAACGTAAATATTTTAATGATCAATCAACTTAAAAACAAAGGTGGAAAACAACATGGAAAACAAAAAGACAATCTACTTTTTATGCACAGGAAATTCATGCCGAAGCCAAATGGCAGAAGCTTTGGGAAAGAAATATTTAGGAGATAAGTGGAATGTATATTCTGCAGGCATTGAAGCACATGGAGTGAATCCAAATGCGATTAAAGCAATGAATGAAGTAAATATCGACATAACAAATCAAACATCAGATATAATTGATGCAAACATTTTAAATAGTGCTGACTTAGTTGTTACGCTTTGTAGTCACGCAGATTCTGTCTGTCCTTCGACACCTCCGCACGTGAATCGTGTTCACTGGGGATTTGATGATCCAGCAGGAAAAGAGTGGTCTGAGTTTCAACGTGTTCGTGATGAAATTGGTGAACGTATAAAGCGATTTTCTGAAACAGGGGAGTAAATATAAAAAAGAGTCAACTCACACGAGTAGGCTCTTTTTTTATGTACTACGAAACTTCACAATAGAACGATATTACGGCGATAGAATGTGTAATAAACGCCTATCTAATCAAGAAAATAACGGTTCCATTCACGTTTTTCAGGTTATCTGATGAATAGGTGTATTTTTGTAGAAAAAATGTTTATAAAAAGCCTTGAAATATTCTGAAAATTAAATTATTATTATCCATGTAAACTACTAAGTAATCGTTTACATGGATAGATTAAGGGTTTAAGCGAAACTGAAGTAAACGATTTCTTGAAAACTTAGAAAGAGTGATGAAATGGCAAAGTCTACAATTAAAGATGTTGCAATGGAAGCGAATGTGTCTACAGCTACAGTATCTCGTGTGTTAAACGCAAGTGGATTTGTAAGTGACGACATTAAAGATCGTGTTCATTTAGCTGTGAAAAAACTTAATTATCAACCAAATGCGATTGCTAGAAGTTTAAAGCAAGATAAAACATACACGATTGGTGTTGTGATTCCAGATATCACAAACCATTATTACATGACAATTTCAAAGGCGATTGAAGATATTGTGCAACAAAAGGGCTATAACCTTATTTTCTGTAGTAGTCACGAAAATCCTAAGAAAGAGGATAAATTATTGCAGCTACTAGTGGAACAACGGGTAGATGCTATTGTGTTGGCGACTGCTGGAGGTTGTGAAGAAAGAGTGAGAAGTATTCATCAAGCGGGTGTACCAATTGTTTTGGTTGATCGGACCGTTGAGATTGGCGGACCAAAATTAGATTCGGTTGTAGAAAGTAATTTTGAAAGTGCTTATAAATTAACGAGCTATCTTTTAAAACAAGGACATCGATCTATTGGTCTTGTGAATGGATTGTTAAACGTTAGTACAGGTAAAGAGCGATATGAAGGATATAAGAAGGCTTTGGAAGAATTCGGGGTTCAGGAAGATGAAAATTATACGTATAATAGCACTTTTACAAGAGAGGGTGGAATGAAAGCAGTTGATTATTTTCTTAATTTCACCGAGAAACCGTCAGCTATTCTATCCTTAAACAATGAAATGGCATTGGGTGTTCTTCTTGAATTAACGAGGAGAGGCTACTCAATACCAAAGGACATAGTGATAGCTTCTTTTGGTGATGTTGAAGCAGCGCAATTATTACAATCACCTGGCATTATATCAGTAGCTCACAAACCATATGAAATGGGGGAAAGGGTGGGTGATATTTTATTGAAGCGTTTAAATAATGAAGAAGGTCCCTTTCATGAAATATTTACACCTCAGTTACTAATAGATGCACAAAGTATACGTAGTTAAAATGATTCGAAATAATGATTTTCGTTAAGATAAAAATTGGAAGGGAGATAGAAATGCTAAAAGGAATACCGAAAATAATTAGTCCGGATTTAATGAAAGTTCTTTTAGAAATGGGGCATGGGGATGAGATTGTTTTAGCCGATGGAAATTTCCCTGCTGCCTCTTGCGGGGCGAGGCTAATTCGATGTGAAGGACATGGGGTTCTTGAAGTATTGCAGGCAATTTTGCAATTCTTTCCACTCGATACGTATAGTAATCATTCTGTTTCGTTAATGGAGGTTGTAGATGGGGATCCTACCATGCCCTCCATTTGGGAAACGTATGACACAGCGATTAAAAAATACGATCATCATTTTGATGGTTTTGAAATGATTGACCGCTTTGCATTTTATGAAAGAGCAAAGAAAGCTTATGCAGTTGTTGCAACGAGTGAGAGTGCTCTCTATGCCAATATGATTTTAAAAAAGGGAGTGGTTACTGATTAACGCATTATGAAATTAATATATTGTTTGAATAAAAAATTGATAAGGTAGTAGGTGATAGGATGAGTGAATTGCTACTGAAAATGGAGGGAATTAGTAAAGCATTCCCTGGCGTGCAAGCGCTTTCTGGTGTTCGGTTTGAATTAAAAGAAGGCGAAGTTCACGCACTTTTGGGGGAGAATGGAGCTGGAAAATCCACATTAATGAAAATTTTAACCGGTATCTATCAAAAAGATGCCGGAACCATTGTGTATCAGGGGAAAGAAATAGAGGTTCCAGATACAAAAGCAGCACAAAGGCTTGGAATCAGCATTATTCACCAAGAACTTAACTTAGCGCCGGATTTAACGGTTGCACAAAACATTTTTATTGGAAGAGAGCCTAAAGGTTTATTTAATCTATTTTTGGATGAAAAAGAATTGAATAAAAGGGCAACAAAACTATTTGAAAGATTAAATATTAAGCTAGATCCTAAAGAATTGGTAGGTGATTTGACAGTTGCGAAACAACAAATGGTTGAGATTTCCAAAGCTCTTTCCTTTGATTCGAAAATATTAATTATGGATGAGCCAACCGCAGCTTTAACGGATACGGAAATCGATGCATTGTTTGTTATGATTCGAAAATTACGACAAGATGGTGTGGGAATTGTATATATCTCTCACCGCATGGAGGAGCTTAAGAAAATTACTGACCGTGTATCGATTATGCGAGACGGTACATATGTAGGAACGATGAATACGAAGGACGCAACGATTGAACAAATTATTTCCATGATGGTTGGAAGAGAAATTGATAACAATCAAAAACCAGAAATAAAAGAAAAAACGCGAGAAAAAGTGCTGGAAGTAAAAAGTTTAAATAGAGGGAAAACGATAAAGGATGTAAGTTTTGAACTTTATAAAGGAGAGATCATCGGTTTCGCTGGATTGATGGGAGCTGGAAGAACGGAAGTAGCCCGTGCCATATTCGGGGCAGATTCACTTGATTCAGGTGAAATTTTTATTAAAGGGAAAAGACAGAATATTAAGAATCCTTCTGATGCAGTGCAACATGGAATTGGATATTTATCTGAGGACCGAAAACAGTTTGGTCTTTTAGTTGGGATGGATGTAAAAACAAATATTGCAATGGCATCTATGAAAGATTATGTAAATCCTTTTGGCTGGATGCGTGTATCTAAGGTGGACCAACAATCTGAAGAACTCATTCAAAGATTGCGAATAAAAACACCATCAGGTAATCAATTAGTGAAAAATCTTTCAGGAGGGAATCAGCAAAAAGTTGTTATAGGCAAGTGGTTGACTAGAGATTCAGACATTTTAATCTTTGATGAGCCTACTCGCGGGATTGATATTGGGGCAAAAGATGAAATTTATAGGTTACTCAATGATTTAGCCCGGCAAGGAAAATCTATCATTATGATTTCCTCAGAACTTCCTGAAATATTAAGAATCAGCCACCGCGTGATTGTTATGTGTGAAGGAAGGATAACTGGAGAATTGAAGAATGATGAAAAAGCATCGCAAGAAGCGATCATGACTCTTGCGACAAAACGAATTATGTAAGGGATATTAACGGATAATAAAGGAGTGAACAAGAATGGAAATACAAAAGGCAGTCGAATTTCCAGTTGAAGGGAAGATAGGGAAAAGGATTAACTCAAACGCTCTTCAGCAGCTTCTAGCATTTGCAAGTTTAATTGTGCTTATTGTCATTTTTTCAATTGCTTCATCTAATTTTCTACAATTTGATAACATTATAGGAATCTTTCTATCGACAGCTGTTACGGGCATCCTTGCTCTAGGTGCAACGATGATTATTGTTACAAGTGGAATTGATTTGTCGTGCGGAACGGTACTGACCTTGACTTCGGTAATGACGGGTGTTTTTGCTGTCAACTTAGGTTTACCGGTTGGGGTAGCTGTTATCTTTGGGATTTTAATAGGTGCAGCAGCAGGGTGGATTTCTGGCTCTGTCATTGCGAAGCTGAAGATTCCGCCATTTATTGCAACGTTAGCGATGATGATGATTGCGAAAGGATTGGCACTTGTTATTTCTAAAGCTACTCCGATCTATTTCACTTCTATACCAAGCTTTAACAAAATTGCTATGGGTTCTATTATTCCAGGGTTTGCTATTCCGAATGCTGTTTTAATCTTTTTTGGAATGGCCATTTTCGCAAGCTTAATTTTAAATAAAACGATAATCGGAAGATATACATTTGCACTAGGAAGCAATGAAGAAGCAACTCGTCTTTCTGGAGTGAATGTTGATAAATGGAAAATAATCATCTATATGATTGCAGGTGTTTTTACTGGTGTTGCAGGGATTATTATGGCATCTCGTCTAAATTCTGCACAGCCAGCTTTAGGTGCAGGATATGAATTAGAAGCAATCGCAGCAGTCGTTATCGGAGGAACGTCCTTAAGTGGTGGTAAAGGAACGATTCTTGGTACTGTTATCGGTGCATTGATTATGAGTGTGTTAACAAATGGTCTTCAAATTCTTTCGGTACCTCAAGAATGGCAAACCGTAGTTGTTGGAGCGGTTATCCTATTAGCAGTTTACGCGGATGTGCTGCGAAATAAAAAAGCAAAGAATTAAATGCGATACTGTGTTTTAAATAAAACAATATATAGGGGGAATTTTGGATGAAGAAAGCAAAAAAGGGCATAGTTTTATCATCAATTCTCGCAATCTCAATGTTTATGGGAGCATGTTCTTCAAACAATGCAAGCACGGGAAGTAAGGATAGTGATGCACCTGCAAAAGATGACGGCAAACGTTATGTGGCTATCATTTCAAAAGGTTTCCAGCATCAGTTCTGGCAAGCAGTTAAAAAAGGGGCTGAGCAAGCAGCAGATGAGTACAAAGTAAATATTACATTTGTAGGTCCGGAAACGGAAGCGCAGGTTGATAAACAAGTTGAAATGCTTCGTAATACACTTGATAAAAAACCAGATGCGATCGGGTTTGCGGCATTAGACTCTAAGGCAGCACTTCCTTTATTAGAACAAGCAAAAAACAAAAAAATTCCGATTGTTGCATTTGACTCAGGTGTTGAGGGCGATATACCTGTAGCAACAGCTGCAACGGATAATAAAGCAGCAGCAGCTCTTGCAGCGGAGAAAATGGCTGGATTAGTTGGTGAAAAAGGGGAAGTAGCAGTTGTTGCTCATGACCAGACAAGTAAAACAGGTGTTGAGCGCCGAGATGGCTTTGTAAATACAATCAAATCAAAGTATCCGAACATCAAGATTGTCGATATTCAATATGGTAGCGGTGATCAATTAAAATCGACTGACGCTGCTAAGGCAATTATGCAAGCGCACCCAAATGTAAAAGGCATTTTCGGTACAAATGAAGGTTCTGCAATTGGGGTAGTAAATGCTGTTAAAGAATTGAACAAGAAGAGTGTAGTAGTTGTTGGCTTCGATTCTGGTAAACTACAAATCGATGCGATTAAGAGTGGAGTAATGGCAGGCGCGATTACGCAAAATCCAATTGGAATTGGTTATGAAACGGTTAAGGCCGCTGTTGAAAATTTAGATGGTAAAAAAGTATCAAAAACAATCGACACTGGTTTCTTCTGGTATGACAAAACAAACATTGATGATCCGAAAATTAAAGAAGTTCTGTATCAATAAGCTATAAAGCAATACTAATACGATAGAAATTGAGGTGTATAACATTGTCTAACGTAATAAATGATTTGAAATTATATGCAAATAAGATTGTCCAAACTGGTCTTGTAGTAGGAGCAGGTGGAAATTTAAGTATGAGAGACGGGAATATAATGTATATCTCTCCTAGCGGTTTTGATTTGCAAGAGATAGAAGATCACCAGTGGGTACGTGTCAATATTGAAACAGGCGAGATATTGGATGATTTAAAACCATCTTCTGAAATATTAATGCATCTAGAATGTTTTCGTAAACGTCCTGATATAACATCTGTTTTACATGCTCATCCAAGTTATTCGGTAGGTGTATCGTGTACTGGTCATACCATTCCGAGCCTATTCCCAGATTTTCCGGCAATGATCAAAAGCGTGGCTTATCTTGAATATATGATTCCGACTACAGAAGTATTGGCTAATGCGGTATCAGATGTGATTGAAGAAAATGACGTAATAGTAATGAGAAATCATGGCGTATTGACGGTAGGTAAAACAATGAAAGAAGCATATTTTCTAATGCAAATTCTAGAAGAAGCGGCAAAAGTATATACGATTGCATCAACAGTAGGCGTGCCAAGAATTCTTACAGAGGAAGAATGCCAGGAGTTAAGAGATCTATCTTCAGAGAAATATAGATTACAACTACTAAAGGACGCAGAATAATTAAGAATGCTTCCAAAGGGCGTGAATGAATGGAAAAAGTTTGGGCTTTTGATTTAGGGGCATCTAATGGGCGTTTAATGGTAAGTGGGTTTGATGGGAAACGCCTGTATCTTGAAGAGGTGCATAGGTTCTCTAATCGCCCTGTTTACGCAACAGGTCATTATTATTGGGATATTTTAAGGGTATTCCAAGAAATGAAGAATGGAATTGGGAAAAGTATTAGAGACGGTCATAAGTCGATTGAAAGTTTGTCGATCGATACGTGGGGCGTTGATTTCGGACTTCTATCTGAAACAGGTGAACTGCTTAGCAATCCGTATTCTTATAGAGATCCGCATACAAATGATAGTTTAAAAGAAATAATGGAAGTCATTCCGAGGGATGTTTTGTTCTCTCGAACGGGCGTCACGCCAGCAGCAATCAATACGATTTGTCAGCTTCATGCTATAAAAAAGCATAACCCAGATTTAATGGAAAAGGCAAAAACGCTTTTATTAACGCCAAACTTGCTTAGCTATTTATTTTCAGGTGTAAAGGCGAATGAATATACGATTAGTACAACGACATCGTTATTTAACATTCACGAGCGTAATTGGGATACTGCCCTCATGACAAAGTTGAGATTGCCTACAGAAATGATGGCACATATCGTGATGCCGGGAACCACTCTTGGTCCAACACTTTCTTCGATTCACAACGAGTTTGGCATGCAACCTGTTAAGGTTATTGCTGGTACAGGGCATGATACCGCCTGTGCTCTTGCTGCATTGCCTATAAAGTCAGAAAATTCAGTGTTTACGAGTTGCGGTACGTGGATTTTAATGGGTGTCCAAGTAAAGGATCCAGTAATAAATGAACAGGCTTTGGAATGGGGCTTTACAAATGAAGGAACGGCAGATGGCGAGTTTCGGCTACTTAAAAATATTATGGGATTATGGCTCATGCAAGAATGTAAAGCGGTTTGGGAGAAAGAAGGTAAGGTTTTTACTTACGAAGAAGAAGCAGCGTTTATTCGAAATACAAAACCATTTGCACACTTCATAGACCCAGATGATCCTGCTTTCTTCAACCCGGAAAATATGCCAAAACAAATCCGGGATTTCTGTATAAAGAGCGGTCAACAGCTTCCTGAAACGGAAGGAAGCTTCCTCCGTTGCATTTTGGAGAGCCTTTCACTCAAGTATAGGTGGGTGTTAGAGAAACTTGAAATTTTAACTGGAAAATCGATAGAAGTTATCCATATGGGCGGCGGGGGTATTCAAAATGATTTATTTTGTCAATTCACCGCAAATGCGACTAACCGCCTTGTTGTAGCGGGACCAGTTGAAGCGAGTGCGATTGGAAATGCATTATCGCAATGGATCACACTAGGAAAAATAAAAGATTTAAAGGAAGGTAGAGAGATTGTTGAAAATTCGTTTACTGTTAAGCACTATCAACCTCAAAATCAATTAGAATGGCAGGAAGCATACGGACGTTTTTCTGAAATAATCGACCAAAATGTAATGAAAAAGGGGTTTTAAAATGAAAACTGTTCATAATAGATTTTACAATAAATTACCGAAAATAGGGATTAGACCAACTGTTGATGGTAGAAGAAATGGTGTACGTGAATCGCTTGAAGATATGACAATGAATCTCGCAAAATCGGTAGCAAACTTATTAACCGAAAATTTGCGTCACTATAATGGCGAGGCAGTAGAATGTGTCATCGCTGATACGTGTATTGGCGGTGTGGCCGAATCGGCTCAAGCGGCTGAAAAATTTGCGGTAGAGGGAGTCGGTGTTTCCATTACTGTTACACCGTGCTGGTGTTATGGTTCGGAAACGATGGATATGAATCCAGATATTCCAAAAGCAGTATGGGGATTTAATGGAACAGAACGTCCAGGGGCAGTTTATCTTGCGGCGGTGCTAGCAGCCCATAATCAAAAGGGCATTCCAGCTTTCGGCATATACGGGAAAGATGTACAGGATTTAAGTGATACGTCTATTCCTGAGGATGTACAAGGGAAACTACTTCAATTTGCAAAGTCTGGCCTTGTTGTTGCCTCTCTAAAAGGAAAATCGTATCTTTCGATGGGATCTGTATCTATGGGGATTGCCGGTAGTACCGTTAACCCTGAATTTTTCCAAGATTATTTAGGAATGAGAAATGAATACATTGATATGTCCGAATTTGTAAGAAGGATAGATGAAGAGATTTATGATAAGGAAGAATATGAAATGGCTTTAAATTGGGTGAAAGAGTATTGCCCAGAAGGTGAAGACAATAATCCGGAAGAAATGCAAAGATCACGGGAGCAAAAGAATAAAGACTGGGAAACGAGCGTCAAAATGACATTAATTGCAAGGGATCTTATGGCAGGAAATCCAAAACTGGCGGAACTTGGCTATGGTGAGGAAGCGTTAGGATATAATGCCATTTCCGCAGGTTTCCAAGGTCAGCGTCAATGGACGGACCATTTCCCGAATGGTGATTTTATGGAGACAATTTTAAATTCCTCCTTTGATTGGAACGGAATTCGCCCGCCATACATTATGGCTACGGAAAATGATAGCTTAAATGGAGTGACGATGCTATTTGGTCATCTATTAACAAATACAGCGCAAGTTTTTGCTGATGTAAGAACGTATTGGAGCCCGGAGGCAGTAGAACGTGTGACAGGGCATAAGCCTAAAGGATTAGCTGAAAAGGGATTTATTCATATGATTAACTCCGGTTCAGCTGCACTTGATGGGACAGGACAACAAACGAAAGATGGAAAGCCTGCTATAAAACCGTTTTGGGAAATTACAGAGGAAGAAGTTCAAAATTGTTTAGCAGCTACTTCTTGGAGACCGGCTTCAACAGGATATTTCCGCGGGGGCGGATTCTCAAGTGATTTCTTAACAAAAGGAAATATGCCTGTAACAGCAGCCCGCCTCAATCTTGTTAAAGGCTTAGGCCCTGTTTTACAAATCGCAGAAGGCTATTCAGTTGAAATCCCAGAAGAGATGCACGACATATTGGATAAGAGAACAGATCCAACTTGGCCAACAACTTGGTTCGTTCCAAATATTACGGGAGAAGGTGCTTTTAAAGATGTTTACACCGTGATGAATAATTGGGGTGCTAATCACTGTGTAATAAGCTACGGTCATATTGGTAGTGATTTAATTACGCTTGCTTCGATGCTCCGAATTCCTGTAAATATGCATAACGTCAAAGAAGAACAAATCTTTAGACCGAGTGCATGGGGCATGTTCGGAACAAACGATCCAGAAGCAGCAGATTACCGTGCCTGCCAAAACTTTGGTCCATTATACCATTAAGGAAAAAAGTTCCCCCTGATAATATGTCGGGGGGTTACTATAGAGCATATTTTTCCGCATTGGAATGAAAGTGTTTTACATGTAACAGAAGTGCAAGTAATAGCAAACTCTTGAACATACGGATACTACTATTTTAAAGAGTTTAGTATCCGAAATAATAGAACAATAAAAAATAGCGGGGGTAAAAAATATGGTGAAAAGTTTATGGGAAGATGCAAAGGCATCTCAATTATCGCAAGGATTGGAACAATTAGTGTATCGTTCAAATTTAATTGGAACAGACCGTGCTGTATGTAATTGGGGCGGCGGAAACACATCGGTAAAGACGGTTGAAAAGGATTTTCGCGGTCATGATGTAGAGGTCATGTGGGTGAAAGGAAGCGGATCTGATTTAGCGACTATGAAGGCGCAAAACTTTACTGGTTTAAAAATGGAAGACATTCGTTTATTGATGGAGCGCGAAGAAATGCCAGACGAAGAAATGGTAGAGTACTTATCTCATTGTATGATTGACAGCAAGCATCCGCGTGCATCTATTGAAACGTTATTACATGCTTTCTTACCTTTCAAACATGTGGATCATACACATCCCGATGCTATTATTAGTCTTTGCTGCGCACATAATGGAAAACAAATTGCGGAAGAAATTTACGGTAACCGTTTCGTTTGGGTTCCGTATGTACGTCCTGGATTTACATTATCTAAAATGATTGCAGAAGGCGTGAAAAATAATCCGAATGCTGAACTAGTGTTAATGGAAAAACACGGCTTAGTCGTTTGGGGAGAAACGGCGAAAGAAAGCTATGAAAAAACAATTACGTTTATTAATGAGGCAGAACAATATATTAATGAGCGAGTGAATGAAAGCACTGTATTCGGAGGTCAAAAATATGAAGCACTTTCGGCAGAAGAGCGTAGAAGCATTCTTGCAAAAGTAATGCCGAGTATTCGCGGGGCAGTTAGTGATGAAAAGAAAATGTTATTATCCTATGACGATACAGATGAAGTACTTCAATTTGTAAACAGCTACAATGCACGCGATCTTTCTCAAGTTGGAGCGGCTTGCCCTGACCATTTAGTTCACACAAAGCGCAGTCCTCTGTATATCGACTGGGATCCGCAAACGAAAGATATTGAAGAATTAATAGAGAGCATAAAAGCTGGTGTTGAAGGCTTTAAAGAAGAGTATAAAGCTTACTTTGAACGTAACAAATACGAAGGAGACAAAATGTTTGAATCTGCACCACGCGTTATTTTAATTCCTGGTATCGGCATGGTGAATACCGGTAAAAATTTGGCGATGTCAAAAGTAAGTGGGGCGCTGTATCATAGGGCGATTGCGGTAATGAAAGGTTCCACAACACTTGGACGCTTCGTTTCTTTAAATGAGTATGAATCCTACAATGTTGAGTACTGGCCATTAGAGCTATATAAATTATCGTTAGCACCAGCTGAAGCAGAATTTTCCCGCAAAGTTGCCTTTATTACAGGTGGAGCAGGCGGAATCGGAAGTGAAACGGGACGCTGCCTCGTTTCAGAAGGTGCGCATGTCGTGCTTGCTGACTTGAATTTTGAAGGAGCAGAAAAAGTTGCGGCTGAAATTAACGAGAAGTATGGCGAAGGTCGTGCCACTCCGGTGAAAATGGATGTAACAAAAGAAGGAGAAGTGAAGGCGGCATTTGAGAAGGCGGCCCTTACTTACGGAGGAATTGATTGCATCGTGAACAATGCAGGGCTTGCGACGTCTAGTCCATTCGATGAAACAACGCTTCAGGAATGGAATTTAAATATGAATGTGCTCGGAACAGGATACTTTTTAGTAGCACGTGAAGCATTCAAGCAAATGAAACAGCAAGGTATTGGCGGGAATATGGTATTTGTCGGCTCAAAAAATTCTGTGTATGCCGGGAAAAACGCTACAGCATACAGCTCTGTAAAAGCACTCGAAACGCATTTAGCAAGATGTATTGCAGCTGAAGGCGGTGAGTATGGTATTCGTGTAAATTCAGTTCTTCCCGATGCGGTTCTGCAAGGATCAGCTATTTGGGGTTCAAAATGGCGTGAAGAACGTGCCGCGGCATATGGTATTGAGCCTGATCAGTTAGAGGAGCATTACCGTAAACGCACAACATTGTTGGTCAATATTTATTCGAAAGATATCGCTGAATCGATTGCTTTCTTTGCCTCTTCAAAGGCGGAGAAAACAACGGGATGTATGATTACAGTTGATGGTGGGGTAACAGCGGCATTTACTAGATAATTATTTCGTTTTTAAAAAGGAAAAAGAGGTGTAATAGGCAAGTTTATATTTGCCTATTATGCTTCTATATAAAAGAACAGCGAATTTCAAGGGGAGAATAAAATAAGTCAATGCGTAGAAGGGGACACTTTACATTCGCTTTTCAAAAGGGGATGGAAACTTGAAACTTAAAAACCTATTAACAGGAGGATTGCTTTTTAGTACTGTATTATTCTCTTTAGGAAGTACGGGAGAGTTTAATAAGGTAAAGGCAACATCACCTATTACGATTGAAACTCCAAAACCAGAGGGAAAGAAACTATCGCTCTGGTACAATGAGCCGGCAAAAGATTGGGAAAAACAAGCATTGCCAATCGGTAATGGTTATATGGGCGGAATGGTATTTGGAGGAGTACAGCAAGAGCGTATTCAGTTTAATGAAAAAACGCTTTGGACTGGCGGACCAAGCAGTACGAGTGAGTATACGTATGGGAATCGCGAGGGAGCAGCGAGCCACTTAGGTAGCATTAGGGAAAAGTTAGAAAAAGGTGATAAATCAGGGGCAGAAAGGGAATCCACGCAATTTCTTACAGGTATTCAAAAAGGGTTTGGTTCCTATCAAAATTTTGGAGACATATATTTAGATTTTAATATGCCAGATGCATCTTCATTTTCCAATTATCGCAGGGAATTAAATATAAATGAAGGAATCGCTACTGTGTCTTATAACTATAAAGGTGTTCAATATAATAGGGAATATTTCACAAGTTATCCTGATCGCGTTATGGTTATGCGTTTAACGGCTAGTGAGTCTAAACAGCTTTCATTAGATGTTAGACCAACGAGCGCGCAGGGAGGGCAAGTAACGTCCAAAGATAATAAAATCACTATTAAAGGACAAATAGCGAATAATGGAATGAAATATGAATCAGAATTTAAAGTATTGAATGAGGGCGGTACATTAACAGCAGAGAATGGAAAAATTAAAGTAGCGAATGCAGATAGCTTAACAATTATTATGACTGCAGCTACTGATTATGAAAATAAATACCCTACTTATAAAGGGGAAGATCCACATCAAAAAGTTGAAAAAATCATGTCTGCTGTTTCTAACAAGAAATATGAGGTTTTAAAATATACGCATATTAAAGACTATCACTCTTTATTTAATCGTGTTTCTTTAAATTTAGGAGGAGAAAACCCATCTGTTCCAACAAATGAATTACTAGCATCTTACAGTAAACAAAACAGTAAGTATTTAGAAGAACTATTCTTCCAATATGGAAGATACTTGCTCATTTCTTCTTCAAGACCAGGAACGCTTCCTGCAAATCTACAAGGTGTATGGAATAATTCAAACACACCACCGTGGGAAAGTGACTATCATTTCAACATTAACCTGCAAATGAATTATTGGCCTGCAGAAGTGGCGAATCTGTCTGAAACAGCTGAGCCATTAATGGATTATGTTGATTCATTAAGAGCACCAGGAAGAGTTTCGGCGGAAAAACATTTCGGTGTTACAGGCGGTGGCTGGACTGTTAACACGATGAATAATCCATTTGGATTTACTGCGCCTGGCTGGGGATTAGGCTGGGGGTGGGCACCTAGTGCGAACGCTTTTATCGGTCAAAACCTATGGGAACATTATAAATTTACGGATGATAAACAATATTTACAAGAAAAAATCTATCCGATACTGAAAGAAGCGGCAGATTTTCATAGTAAGTTTTTAGTAGAAGATCAAAATAAGAAGTTAGTTGTTTCTCCGTGCTGGTCTCCAGAGCTTGGTGGTATCTCGAATGGATGCGCCTTTGACCAACAGTTAGTGTATGAGTTGTTCTCAAATGTAATTGAAGCTAGTGATATTTTGCAGATTGATAAAGGATTTCGAGACGAATTAAAGGCGAAAAGGGATAAATTATTCCCGCCAATTCAAATTGGTAGATATGGTCAAGTGCAAGAGTGGAAGGATGATATAGATGACCCTGGCGAAACGCATAGGCATATATCTCAGCTAGTTGCACTATATCCAGGAAGTATGATTAATCACAATACACCGGAATGGCTTGAGGCTGCTAAAGTTACTTTAAACCATCGTGGTGATGAGGGAACAGGCTGGAGTAAAGCGAACAAAATTAATTTATGGGCACGTTTATTAGATGGTGACCATGCTTATAAAATTTTGCAAGGGCAACTTACAGGAAGTACGCTTAGTAACCTGTTTGATACGCATCCACCGTTTCAAATTGATGGAAACTTTGGCGCAACATCGGGAATTGCTGAAATGTTAATTCAAAGTCATACCGACTCCATTCAATTATTGCCTGCACTTCCGAAAGCTTGGAAGGACGGTTCTTATAAAGGACTAAGAGCACGCGGTGCGTTTACAATTGATGCGAACTGGAAAAATGGTATGCCTACAGTCATTCAGGTGACTTCTGATCACGGAAACGATGTAAAGTTAAAAAGTCCAATGTTCAATACACCAGTTACTGTGACAAGAGTCGGAACGAATACACCGGTGAAATTTACGAAGGATGGCGATACGATTTCATTTAAAACGGAACAAGGTAAAAAGTATAAAATTGAGTCTATGCTCAATTTCGATTTAGAATCTCCGAATAATGTAATTGCAGGAAATACAGTTAAGGTAAAGGCACATGTATCAAACTTTGGTACATCGAAATCTTCTTCAGGAGAAGTGGTTGTAAAGGCTCCAGAGAGCTGGAATGTTACACCGATTCAAGTAGCTTTTGAAGGTGTTGAACCAGGGCAATCGAAAACAATTGAGGTAGATTTACCTGTCCCTATTGATATAGTTGCTAATAACTATTCCATTGAAGCTGAAGTAAATACAGATAGCGGGACGGTTCGTAAATCCAATCAAATAGAAGTAACGCCAGCAGTAAAGCTAATTTCAGCAAATGTTGAACCAAATCCAATTATTGTTGAAGGTGGTTCGACTACATTAAAGGTAAAGGTTCAAAATGAAATAAAGGAAAAAGTGACACCTGGTAAAATTGAATTGCAACTACCAGAAGGCTGGAATGCGCAGCCATTAGCAACAGACTTTCAATTACCGGCAGGAGGAGAGGACACATATTCGTTTGTTATTACTCCGCCAGCCCAGTTTAAAGGAGTGAAAGAAGTTGGAGTTTCTGTAAAATTGGGGAATACGGTAGTAACTTCAACGAAAGCGCAAGTTGCTTCTGGCGGCATCTACCTGAGTGATATTTCATGGGTAAAAGCAACTGCTGGCTGGGCAACGGTTCAAAAGGATAAAAGTACCGACAAAAATCCAATTTCATTACTCGGAACGACAGGACCGATTACGTACAAAAAAGGAATCGGAACGCATTCGAAGTCAGAAATTACCTATGATATATCAAATTCAACTTACAAACGATTTAATTCATACGTAGGAATCGACCAGGAGCCTGGTGGTAAAGGCGGTTCAGTCGTATTTAAAGTGCTACTTGATGGAGCTGAAGTATTTAATAGCGGCACAATGTATTATAATACGCCAGCAAAATTTGTTGATGTAGACCTTACTGGTAAAAAAGAATTAAAACTAGTCGTTGATGATGCAGGTAACGGTAACGGAAATGATCATGCGGACTGGGCAGATGCTTGGTTGAGTTTTAAATAGTGTTGATTTAGTCGTTACTCTTTGTAATTATACGGATTATATATGCCCAACTATACCCTCACAAGTTCATTGGGGATTTGATGATCCGATAGGAAAAAGGGTAGTCTGAATTGCAATGTGTGAAACAATTTTTTTGACTTGGTGAATAAAGAAAAGAGTCAATCTACTATTGCATAGGGGATTGGCTCTTTTTTTACTGTATATTTCATTTATTGTATCGCTTTAACCCGTTCTTGAATTAAATTGAGAATATTCTGTTTAAGTGATAAGGTTAGAATGGAACGGTTTAAAGAAGGTGGTGTATCGTATGATTTGTGAACTAAGCAAGAATGATTTTTATAAATGTAGTGGTTTAATAAATGAACACGGTCAATTAGAAGTCAAAGCTGTAATTGCAGGAGTGAATCCTGGTCGTATATTTGTAGATAACGTGTCTTCTCCTAATTCGGGACTCATTTGGTTAGGTAATAATGATGGCTTCTTCTTTATTGGAGATGCTGAAAACGCAGAATTCAATAATGTAATAAATGATTTTATCGATAAAATGATAATACCTGAAGCAAAGAAGGTTGGACTCGATTGTTTTGAAGCAATTGGTAATCATTCGAACTGGAATAAAACCATAGATGGGATATTTCAGCACCGTAACCTAAAGAGTTGGAATCAAAGAGTGTATACACTAAAACAAACGGACTATGAAAATCATCATGAACCTGAAATTGAACAGGAATATACTGTGCTGAAAATGAGTAAAGCTCTCTATGAAAATAGTAATAATACATTTAAGAATATTGATTTTTTACAATCAAAAATTTTAGAGTTTTGGTCTTCATCGGATCGTTTTTTCAATGAGGGGATTGGCTATTGCATTGTTTATGACGATTTAATTGTGAGTGTTTGTTTTTCAGGGTTTGTATTTGAAAATATACACTGCATAGATATTGAAACAATAGAGGGTTATCAGGGGAGAAAATTAGCTCAAAAGATAGCTCATAGTTTTGTGAAAGATTGTTTGGAGAATGATATTATTCCATATTGGGACTGTATGGAATTGAACAAGCCTTCTGTTGCGGTTGTGGAAAATGTAGGGTTTACAAATGTTTTTAATTATGTAGGATATTATTTTCTATTTGAATAATTTGTTGAATATAGAAGTGGTTTTCTAAATTCATACATGTAAGAAAAGGACATTCAGATCCGATTTTACGAAAAATCTAACGACTTAAAATTCATACGAGGTGAAAATAATGGTAATAAAACAAGACGAAATGAAAGTAGTAGTAGCAGCTGGGGCATTTAATAACAATCCGGGCTGGATTCAAACGCAAGAAGATGATCTTAACTTATTAGTTGAAACAATGTGGGAAGAAAGATTTGAACATAACTCCATTTCAGCTATTTTAGCAGAACATGTATGGGAGCATCTTACTTTTGAAGAAGGGGTAAAAGCAGCTAGCATTTGTTATAAGTTTTTAAAACCGTCAGGTCATATTCGGTGCGGTGTCCCTGATGCATTTTTCCAAGATGAAACATATCAAAATATAGTGCAAGTAGGCGGACCTGGCCCGAAAGACCATCCAGCTGCAAGCCATAAAATCGTTTATAATTATAAAACATTAACGAAAATGTTTGAAACAGCTGGATTTGAAGTAGTTTTACTGGAATATTGCGATGAAAATGGGCAATTTTATTACAAAGAATGGGACGCAAATGATGGCGTTATTTTCCGATCAAAAAGATATGACCCTAGAAATCAAGGAGATAAACTTGGTTGCCCATCGTTAATTGTGGATGCGATTAAACGGTAAGGCATGCGTTAGTTAAATAAGATTATGAGCCGCAAATGCGGCTTTTTTGTTTGTATTGTAATTATTGCTGGGGGTCTTTTTCGAAAAACTGAATGATTTTTTTAGAATTATCTTCACGTAGACCATAACCTTCACCGTGCGTTTCATCGCTCGGTTTTGCTATTACGATGTCACCATCAGACTCTATCCAAACAAAGAATTCTTGTATAGAATTATCTTGATAAGTAACCTTCATTTTTGAATGCATATAGTTTTTGGCCTCTTGATCTAGAAGTAGTGTTTTTTTCTCTGCGCTTTCCATACTTGTGAAAATTGTTTTCATATTTTCTTTATTTACTACTTGATTACTACTTTTTGAATTCACAGGACTAATCTCAAGTTTTTTCACTTCTTTTTGTTCAAACATAACGTTTTCATATACAATTTCTTTTTCTTTCACTGTTGTGGATGCTTCTTTATTGGAAGCTTTCGTTTCATTTGAATTACTTGTACATCCAATTAATAAGGTGATACTTAATGCTCCAATTATACCGAATGTTAATCTCTTCAATAATAGGCCTCCCATCTACTATTTTCTATAATTCTATTTCCTATTTGAAATATCCTAGCTATGCTTAATGAAGTGAAATACATTTTGTTATGGGGAGCGCAATGAATTACATGCACCCTAATTTTTTGTATGAAAGGAGAGAACGGGGTGAAACACATAATAAGAAATGTAGTAATGAATTATTTTAAAGAGATTCATTCATTAGTAGTGGAAGAAGAATTGCATAAGAACAGTTGGCATACAGATTTACACTATAAAATCATGGTGAATGGAAAGCGATATTCGGCACGGTTTATGAATAGCAATCGAATAACCAATCCAGCTTTTGGAACGTTATCAAATGAACAATTGAAAGAGCAAGTACGGTTTACATATTATTTACGAGAGCATGGAATTCCTTTTATGAAAATTAACAAGAACAGGTCAGGGCAGTCATTTACATTAGTCACTTGGAATGATGAACAGTACCGATTTGTATTGGCAAATTGGATTGAAGGAGAGCATCTTACACACTGCACAGAATCTATTGCAGAATCGTTTGGAAAGAAGGCAAGAAAGATTCATGATATTTCTCGTACGTTTCAAAGCTCAATTTTTCAAAGGAAATCTCATTTGGATGGGTATGCCCAGTTTATTGTTATGTTAGAAGATAAGAGTTGGAAATGTAAAGAGTTGCAGGAGTATATTGATCTCGCTAAAACTCATATAAAGTGCGCACGTACGAGTGATTTACAGTGTATTGTACAAACAGATTTAAATCCTTTGAATGTTTTATGGGACTCAAGTCAACAGGTAAAAGGAATTGTAGATTTTGAATCTATTAGCTATGTAGACCGCATTGAGGGATTGTCCTTTTTAATAAAATGGTATTCTCGAACAGAAGGAATACATTCGCATGAAGTATGCTCAAGTGTTGCTAGTTCATTTTTAGAAGGGTATAAGGCTCATAATATTTTAACACCAAATGATTATAAGAGACTTTCTTCATTGTTATGGTTATCCGGTAGTTTGAATTGGAATTTTGTGAAGAAAACGCTAAGTATGTTAGATGATGCAGGTGGATTGGAGGAACATTTGAAAGTTTATAGAGTAAGGGGAGGGAAATTGTCGTTATTAATAAGTAGTGAAAGAGCCAACTCATAAGAGTGGCTCTTTTATTTATCTACTATTCTCAATTATTTTCTTTGAAATATCCTTTTCAGAAATAACTTCGTAGGAATATATATTTTCCTTTTTCATGAATTTTTACGGGTGTTGTTCGTGCATCTGTTACCTGTTTCGTTTTAGTTAAATATGACTTTACTTCTCCTACAAGGATTTTTTATGGTCGGCCAACCCCGATATAATGTAAACCACTTTTTACTACTTCATTTCGTTCAAGACAATTGCGGCCATCAACGATTTTACATCCTCGCATTAATTTTTTTACTCGTTGCCAATCAAGTGCTTTAAATTCATCCCATTCTGTGGCAATAACTATACAATCCGAATCTGTAATAGAGGACTCCAATTCAGTATGTTGTGTGACTTGTTTTTTTACATGAGCAGGGAGAAGGGCTATTGGATCATAAGTATGAATCTCGTAACCGAGCGGAATTAGCTTTTCAATAAGTGTGACAGCGAGAGAGTCACGTGTATCATCTGTATTTGGTTTAAAGGAAACCCCTAAAATTGTTAATCTGTTTGAAGAGGGATTTTTTAAATGATTTCTAATTTTTTCAATATAAAGATCTACTTGTGTTGAATTGATAGATTGCACAGCTTGTAAAATAGGGACGGATACTTGTTTACTATTTGCTGTGTAAATTAATGAATTCAAATCTTTTGGAAAGCAGGACCCTCCATAACCAAGCCCTGCTTGAAGAAAGTTGGGATTGATTCGGAAGTCATACCCAACCCCTTTTGCTACTTCAGTAATATCAATATGATAAGCGTCACAAATTCTAGCAATTTCATTTATAAAAGATATTTTCGTAGCTAAAAAAGCATTAGATGCATATTTAATCATTTCCGCGCCGTCTAAACTTGTATGAAAAAACGGTGCTTGAATACCTTTATAGAGTACTTGCATAATTTCTAGTGACTTTGTGTCATTGTTTTGTAAACCTATGACGGTTCTATCCGGAAAGAGCATGTCATGAACAGCTGAACCTTCACGAAGAAACTCTGGATTAGAAACGATATTAAAAAGTGAGGATTCTACACCTTTTTTTATAAGCCTTTCGCTCATGAATTGGTTAGTACCTGGTGGAACCGTACTTTTCGTAATGATAGTTTTATATGATTTTATATTTTGAGCTAACATATCAATAACAGAGTAAATATATTTTAAGTCTGTTTTTCCATTGGACATGGCAGGAGTTCCTACAGCAATAAGAATAACTGGTGTTTGTTGAATAACTTGACCAACATCACTTCGGAATTGTAACCGATTGTGATTTTTGTGCATAAGTTCTGTTAAACCTGGTTCATAGATAGGATACTCTCCTTTTTGGAGAGCGTTAATTTTATTTTGATCTTTATCAACACAAATAACATGATGTCCTAAATCGGCTAATACTACTGCTGATGTTAGTCCAACATAGCCAGAACCTATAATACATATATCCATAAAATAATCATCCTTTTGAAATTAGTGCTAGTTTTTACTTTGAAATAACGATGCAAAAAGAAAAACGTCTCGAAGCTTTTTATCTATTGTAAAAATTATATGAAGATGATTCGATTCACCTGAAGTACGTCTTCAGAAAGAATCTTACTCCAAAGTGTTTGGAAGTATTCTTACACCATATTTGATTTTAAATTGTTCCAATGATTATGTCCATCGAAGAAAATATGTTTTAGTGTATTCGATTCACTGTCTAAAAACTATTACAACCTGAATAGCTACGGTTGTTCCAAAATTTGTATGATACCTTCTGTGTGACATGTATTCTTGAGTGCTTTCGAAGCTTTTGAAAGAAAGGAAAAACGTCTATTTAGTAGGAATTTTCGAATTGGTCGAAATTACCACATGAAAATATGACAACTGATAATAGATTTGTGTTGACACTTATAGTAAGCGCTTTTATAATCAATTTGACAATAATGAAAATCACTATCACTTAGGGGTAACAGGGGGAAGTAATTCATGACATTCAAGTTAAAAGTATTATCTGCAGCTGCGGTAACATCTCTTCTTTTTACAGGTTGTGCAAAAGAGGAAACAAAAGCATCGGAAGCACAAAATAAAAAGACAGAACAGACAGTGAAAAAAGAAGAAACAAAACAACAAGAAGTGGATTTTGTACAAGCTTACAAGGATGGAGTAGCTGAACTTGAAAAAGCGAAAGAGGGAAAAGAGGTTGACTTTGATAAAGTAACAAAGTTATATAAAGAAAAATTACAATCTCTTGTTCAAAAGCGAGATGGTGAATTCAGTGAACAAATCGACCAAACAATTACAGCTGCATTAGAAGCAGGAAAAAAGAAAGAAATGGAACCAATGGTTGTAAAGCAACTATTTGATAAATTAATGCAAAAAGAGTTTTTCCAATCGATGCGCCACGAATTTAAAGAAATCGATACGAACTGGGGCAAAAAAGATGTTGTAAAAAAAGAGATGGATGAAGCGCTAGCTTTCTATAAAGGTGTAGAGGGCACAGTTGGAAAACGCGATACAGCGTACGGTACACAAATGGCTTCTCAAATTAAAGGCGGCTTTGATGAAATGCAAGCTGCAATTGATAAAGATGACAAACTTGCATTTGCACTTGGTAAGCAAGTTGTAGATAAAACGATAATGAAAACATTCTACCTAGCGACAGGTGGAGTTCCACATGGCTATGCTACAAAGATGGTAGAAGCAGCAAAAACTGATGAAAAAACAGCGAAAATTGAGCAAGCAGAAGGATGGGCATTTTATCAAGCGATCTATCCGTATATAAAAAAAGCAGCTCCTGAAGATGCAGACTTTATCTTAAAGCAGTTTGATCTAAAAACGGATGTGAAAACAGTTGATGCAAAAGCAGTTAATCAAGCATTTGTACGTGGTTTCGCAAAAGTTGCATTAGGTGAGTATAAAGAAAGTCAAGAAAACTTCGGAAAAGATAAAGGTCCTATTACAGCATTAGAAGGCGCGTTGTTCATTAATATCATTGAAAATGATTTGAAAACAGTACTTGGTGAACAGCAAACAGTAGAGTTAACAAAAACAGCACAGTCTTATTTAGAAGCAGTAAAAGCGAAGAAGAAAGAAGATGCTGATAAATTGTTACCACAACTTGAGGGTGCGTTAAATAAAGCTGTTGAAGCAGCAAAATAATCTGCTCATACGTATGCCTTTTTGAAGAAACCTTGTCTTGACAAGGTTTCTTCTTTTACATAGTGTAGCAAAGGTTGGTGAAATGAATGAAAGTATTAATTACTGGAGGGGCTGGTTTTATCGGGAGTCATCTTGCTTTAAAGTTGTTAGAACAGGGAAAGCAAGTTGTACTACTTGATAATTTCCACTCCTATTATGCGAAATCACGAAAACAGTTTCAGCTTGAACAAGTGCAGCGATCTGGAAATGTACCATTTTATGAGTGTGATATTTTGCATAAAGACGATGTGAAAGCTGTTATGCAGCAAGAGAAGGTTGATGCAGTTATTCATTTAGCTGGATTTCCAGGCGTGAGACCGTCACTTGAAATGCCAGGTGCTTATATTGATATTAATATAAAAGGGACAAGTAACGTATTAACATGCGCAGGAGAAGAAAATGTAAAAAAAATCATTGTGGCATCCTCTTCTTCTGTGTACGGAGAGCAAACAGGAATGCCTTTGAAAGAGGAAATGGCAAACGGCCGTGTCTTATCTCCTTATGCAGCATCGAAGTACGGGATGGAGTCACTTTGCCATGCGTATCAATATATGTATGGATTTCAAATGAATATTTTACGATTCTTTACCGTATATGGTCCGTGGGGGCGCCCTGATATGGCGATAGCAAGCTTTATTCGGAAATTATTACGTGGTGAAGAAATTGTTGTATATGGAAAGGGAACAGGAAGAGATTACACATACATTGATGATATTACAGAAGGGATTGCTCTTACGTTAGAGTCGAATGGAAGCGATGTCTACAATCTAGGTTCAAATGCACCAATTTTAATGACTGAATTGCTTGCACAGCTAGAGAAGCACTTCCCACTTATGCGTGTAAATAGAGAGGCACATCGTAAAGGAGATGTGACATCGACGTGGGCTGATATTTCGAAGGCGAAAAATCAGCTAGGATATGAACCGCGTGTATCATTTGCAGAAGGGTTGGAGCAGACTATTGCTTGGGCGAAAGAATATCCGGATACTGTTTAATCTTTGTGGGATTTTCTTGTTATGTGTTTTTTTTGTTATATCGTGGCAGTCATTTGAAATGTCTTCTTTGTGGGGAAAACTATATGAATTATGGAAACATCCTTATACCTTAATAGTTATTATTGTGATGTATGGCATTGCATTTTTCTTTCGTGCATACGCTTGGAAATTGTATCTTCATCATCGTATTACAATGAAAGAGGCTCTATATGGATTGTTTTATAGTTTGTTTATTAATCATGTTTCTCCATTGAAAGTAGGAGATGCTGTTCGCATTGCGATCATTACAAAAGAGAAGAAAGTGACACTAGGAGAAGCGACACAATCGGTTGTTATTCTTCGTATATTAGATTTACTTATTCTTGGTGTATTTGGAGCAGTAGGAATGTTTGTATTGTGGGGGAATGTTTTACTGAACGTTCCTGTTATCCTTGCTTGCATATGTATCGGAAGTGGAGCGTTGTTTCTTTTATATAAGAAAGTACCGCAATTTGTCGAGGGACAATGGAAGCAACTAAAGGCCGTTTTGTTTACAATACAAGGCGTTATCATTATCTTACTAATTGTAATGAGCTGGATTTGCGAAGCTTTTGTCATTTATGAGATTGCGAACTCACTTACATTCCTACAGGCTGTTTGGGTGAATAGTGTGACCATAGCAGGACAAGTATTTCAATTAACACCAGGTGGTCTTGGGACATATGAAACGGTAATGACGTTTGCGCTAAGAGCGCTTGGCGTAGGAGAAGTGGCAGCATATGAATGGTCATTAATGAGTCACGGTTTTAAATTTATATTTTCTTACGGTGTGGGTGCAATTCTGCTCGTCTTATATCCAATGGAGTTGCGTTCGCTAGTCAGTCAGAAGGGGGAAAACATCCGGTGGAAGAAGTGAAAAAAGCATCAAAGTTTGAAAAAGTTGCAGCCCGCTGCTGGAACTTACTGAATGAAGGAAAACCGTTTACGCCTATTTTTGTATTCGGTACATTTTTATTGTTTTCTATCTCGCAGTTTGGACAAAATGGTTTTATCTCAGCATTTTTTAGTAGTTTTGTCCTCATTGTACCTTTACTTGTTTTATATTATTTGTTTGATTTTCCATTGTTTTTAAGAAATTATTTATGGTTTCCGTTTATTGCCTATTTAATTGTATTTAAGACGGTCCATTTACCATTATTCTTTTTTGCATTAGGATTATATTTCTTCTTTACAATTCTATTTTGGGGAACTTTATATTATCATTTGCGAATTGGTACATCATGGTTGAACTTCACACGGTTTTGGAAGCTGGTTTTAAAAAATAGTGATTCTACAAGTGGGAATGCACAAGAACAGATGCCAAAATTCTTACTATTACTTTCGCTTTGGTATTACTATTACGATTTCTTTCAAGAAGGCGGTACATTTAACGGGATAGATTGGAAAGTGCTGTGCATATTTTATGGTGCCCTTCTTATATATACGCTTATTTTACACCGTAATTTATTTGATTGGCAGCCAAAGGCAATTGCTAGCTATACAGAAAATATGCCTGAAAATCAAGAGGCATTAAATGAAAAAGTAGTTGTAATTGTGATAGATGGTATGCGAAAAGATCGTTTTGAGGCGGCACATACACCGTACTTAGATTCCCTTCGAAAACAAGGGACAGAGTTTTTAAATATGGAAACTGTATATCCAGCTCGTACAGTTGTATGTTTTTCATCTATGTTTACAGGAACGTATTCCTTTGAGCATGGGATTAAATCGAATATGGTTTGGAAGCATGGAGTGAACGTAGAGAGTATTTTTGATTCTCTTCGTAAAGTGGATAAAACAGGGAAGATGTTGGCGGTTGCTCATCTTGTCGACGCGTTTGGCGATGATGTGGAAACATTTACTGCTGTGATGAACAATGATGTTGTTGACTCGAAAATTATGGAGAAAGCAAGAAAGATTATGGATGAACAAGATCCAGATCTATTTATCGTCCAACTTATTTCTACAGATCAAACAGGTCATAGCCGTGGCGTACTATATGATGAATATTTACAAAAAATTCATGAAGCAGATCAGCATGTGAAGCAATTTATTGAGCATTTGGAGAAAACAGGAAAAGCAGAAAATACGACATTTATCATTTGTGCAGATCATGGGCAAGCGGATGGGATTGGTGGTCACGGTCATTTAGACGAAGGGGAACGCTTTGTACCATTCTTTATGTACGGCCCTCATATTGCTCAAGGTATAAAAGTAGAAGAAAAGAAGAGTCTTGTTTCTATGGCCCCTACAATTGCTTATTTATTAGGAGCACCGTATCCATCTCATAGTCGGGGTCCTGTCTTAGTAGAAGCGCTAAAGGAGCAGGAAAGAGAATGAAAGTAATTGTTTTTATACCCGCATTAAATGAAGAGGATTCTATTGCACATGTCATTCAAAAGGTACCGCGTCATTTTCATCCAAGTGTAAAGGTAGAAGTGCTTGTTATTGATGATGGATCAACTGATAGAACGGTAGACGTTGCAAAAAAGGCCGGGGCTGATCACATCGTTTCACTTGCAAAAAACGGAGGACTTGGTGCAGCCGTTCGAGCGGGTTTGCAGGAAAGCTATCGTCTTGGAGCTGACATTAGTGTAATGATTGATGCTGATGATGAGTACCCAGCTAATGAAATTCCGAATGTACTTGAACCTATCTTTACTGGAGAAGCAGATTATACGATGGGTTCTCGTTTTCGGGGAACCATTCAAGGAATGAAATTACATCGACGTCTTGGGAATTATTGTTTTACGACGCTGCAATGCTTGTTATTGCGAAAGTGGATTCGTGATGGACAATCAGGTATGCGTGCTTTTTCTAGACAAGCGATGGAGCATGGGGAAATTATTCATGATTATAACTATGCCCAAGTTATTACTTTGAATTTAGTACGAAAAGGCTTTCGAGTACAAGAAGTACCGATTACTTATAAAGTACGAAAAACAGGTGAGTCTTTCATATCGTTTCGTAAGTATATGACACGTGTATTTCCAGCGATTTGGAGAGAAATGACGCGTCCAGTAGAGAAAGTTAGTATTGACTATACGGCTCATGTATTAATAGAGGATAAGAGGTGCTCATAGCGAGCGTTTCTTATCTTAATAATGAAAGTAGTAATAATTATCGTTAACCTCGGGAGGAACGTTCATGAAAAGAATCATTGCATCATTATTTGTTAGTATTTTCTTACTATTCTCAGTGCAACCAACTGCATTTGCTTATTCGTATGGAAATCCGAACGAAGAAAAAGTAGCTGAAGCATACAAGCAGATGGTTACTAAGTTAGATGAAAATCCGGCAAACTTTAAAGAAGCAAAGAAAGCATATGAAAATGTGCAAGAAGAAATTGATCAGCATATGGGAAAAGAACCCTCTAAGGCAATGATGAAGGACTTTGATAAACAAAATAAAGGAGATATTATTGCTGATATGCAAAAAATTCTTGCGCTTAATATTAATCGTCGTTTAACAAATGTAGGCGAAAATTTTAAAGACTATGATACAAGCAAACGTTTATTAGCTAAAGCATTTGCTACATATGAAGCGTTATCACCAGCTGTTGGTGAGCACAATAAAGAGCTGGATAAAACATTAAAGGATGAATTTAATAAAGCGTTAGAATCATTAGGAAATCCAGGCTTATTTGGAGTAGGTCAAAAAGAAGCAAATCAAGAGGCTTTCAAGAAAAGCAAAGATGCTATTTTAACAGGTTTACAAAAAGAGTTTAAAATTAAAGACTTTAAAGTTGGACACTTTAGTGCAAATAGTCAAGAAGATCAAGCAGCTTCTGATAAAACGGGGAAAACAGAGTGGACAGATTTAAGCAGCCTGAAAAACTGGGCTCCAATCGTAGTGATTGTACTTATACTTGTTGGGGTCATTGTATACGCTGTAAGAAAACGCAAGTAAGGGTGAGGGGGAAGAGTAATGCAACTTCAGGCATTTCTCATTACATTTCGTGAAGTATTAGAAGCGCTGCTTATCGTTGGGATTATTACAACGTACTTAAAGCGCACAGATAGTAAGCAGTATGTGAAATATGTTTGGTTAGGAGCAGGGCTTGCGGTTGTAGCAAGTTATATTGTCGCCCTAGTCTTCCAAGTTGTATTTACTGGTTTTGCTGCTATGGGGAGTGAAATGTATTTAAAAATATCCATTATTTTCATTTCAGCCATTTTACTTACACAAATGGTATTTTGGATGGCAGAACATAGTAAGAATATGACAGCTAACATGGAAAATAAAATGAATCAGTATATTACGGCTGGAAATATAATTGGAATGGTCGTGCATTCTTTCCTTGTTGTACTTCGAGAAGGTGTAGAAACTGTGTTCTTCTTCGCAGCTATTACTGGTGGAAATATTGGAGAAGCGATGAAAGGCTGGGGAGCTATATCTGGTCTACTCGTTGCAGCAGTTGTTAGCTTCTTATTCTTTAAAGGAACGATGCGTATTTCACTGAAAGTATTCTTTAAAGTAACAGGTGCATTTATCGTATTAATCGCAGCAGGACTTCTTGTACAAGGTGTTTCTATGCTTCAAGATTTAAAGATACTTGGCAGTGTAATGCCACATGTATATGATATTACTTGGCTACTACCAGAGCATCCTATTGATTATGATCATTATCTTCGTGATCATGGTACTGCACCACTTCTTTCTGGTGATATCGGCATTTTCTTAAAAGCATTTTTAGGATATTCCTCAATGCCATCTATTGAAGAAGTACTTGTGTATATCGGATATTTTGTTGTGTTGTATATGTTAATTATTTTTAAAAAGCCTGTTAAAAAGAAAGAAATAATGGAAGAAAATAAGTCAGTTAGTTAAAGTACAAGGTGTTTTCCTTGTACTTTTTTTGAAGAAAGGAAATGAGATGAAACAAGTACTACGTATATGGGCAGTTATCCTTATTATTAGTGTGATTTGTATTCGTTTTTTCTATGCAAGTCCGTTTGCAGCAACGTGGGACGAAGTCGATTTTACACTTGCATTAAAGCAATATGACATATTAGCGATGCAGCCCCATTTCCCAGGGTATCCTTTTTTTATTTTAGGGGGGATGATAACGCATATTTTTATAGAAAATCCTGTGCAATCGTTAGGGATTTTTAATGCCATCATGGCACTTGGCGCAGCTTTTCCAATGTATTGGATTGCACGCCATTATGTAAGTAAAACGAGCGCTCTTATTGTTGTAGCTTTCTTACAAACGAGCGGGTATTTCTCTATTTTAGTAACGCAGCCTATGTCAGAAGGCGCAGCGTTAGTAATCGTGTGGTGGTATATATGGAGTATAGAACGTGCTTTTCGTACAAAATGTTTTCAAACTCAATTCTGGCCAATTTTCTGCTTTGCGCTATTAATGGGTATAAGGTTATCCTACGCACCGTTTGGAATTGTACTTATTTTATTATTATGGCAACAATGGCATGAAGAGAAATGGAGATTTATAATCTTATGCTGTACAGCTGTCCTTTCGCAACTAGTTTGGGTCAGTGCCCTTATTTGGAACATTGGTGGCATCAAGGGATTGTGGGAAATTTCTTTTGGATTTGTAGAAGGGCATTTTACCGAATGGGGTGGAGCAGTTACAGATACGAGTGAACCACTCATTTCACGCCTCTATCGTCTACTTTCTGAAAACATCATCTTTGCAGGAATAGGTATCCACTCTTATTATTTGGTAGGTTTCTTTTTGTTCTTTTTGTTTCTGTTTGCTTTACAATGGAAAAATATACGTTGCTATCCAAAGGTGTTGATTGCTCTTGTAGTTTTCTATTTTCTTTGGAATTTATTTGGACAAAATATTGATAAACCTCGTCACTCTTATCCGATTGTAGCGATGTTACTTTGCATACTTGCTATTTCATGGTTAAAAAACAATCGTGGTATTATCTTGCTTTTGTTTGCAACGAGTCAACTTATGATGAGTATACCGCTCATGAAAGAACAACATGCGGAGGTACCGGCAACATATCAACTCGCGTCATATTTGGAGGGAAAACAAGAGCCGTTTATTGTATACACTTGGGAAGAGACGAGGGTTATAGAATATTTACAAATGCCGTATGAACATAAACGTTTTTACACATATTCATATTTTTTACAAGATAAAAAATATCATAAAAATGATAATATATATGTTACCAATCATCTAATTGAAGGATTTCAAAAACAAGGAATTCATATAGAAGACCAAGTTGAAAAGGAAGCCGTCTTTTATTCAAACCCATTATTTGATCCTGTTTATCATGAAATAGTTTTATACAAATGGAAAAAGGATTCTGTTGTAAAGTAAGTTAAAACGCAAGGAATATTGTGATAATTTATACTTTCATTAAGTGTGGGGGCAGTATTTTTACCTGTATCGTTTATACTATTTGTTTTCAGAACGATAAATAAATATTGAACGGAACATTAAAATTCAACGTAAAAATCGTCCAGCCCTCTTCTATTACAAAAAGGGATGGATTTCTTTTATAACTTATTAAAATATCCTGCCCTTTAACTTAATAAAAGTCATTTCAAAGTTCTGTAATTTGGACAATTATATTATTACAATGTATGGTGGTATTGAAGTTGAAAATCATATTACTAAACTAGCAAAGTACATGTAACATTATTATTTTTTTGTGGTTTTTGATACGATGTATAGTAAAAGAAAGAACCTTACGCCTTATACCTTATTGATCAAGAGATGAGCTGTAAGGATGCTGAGGAGAGAGCCAAAATCTTCAAAATGACATTGTATCCGAAATTAAAAAATAATGGGGATATCCAATAATCTATTGGGGGAAAGTAACTAAAATTTCAGTAGATTACTTTATCCCTGGTTGCATGGACACTGGTATTACCCTAACGTGGAGAAACTTCAAGAGCTATAGTTGTACAAGCAAGGACATTACAGTTCTATGCCCATTCGTTTTTTTGATATAATAGATGTGCAGCAGGAAATAGATAGAAAGATACTGCTAGTAATTTATACTTAAAATGTAGGGAGATTGAACAGAGTTATGGGGAATGAAAAAGAAATTAGTTCCGCTAAATTAATATGGAAGATGACGCGCCCGCATACGTTAACGGCGACGTTTTCTCCTGTAATTTTAGGGACAGTGGCATCACTTTATGTTGCCAAAATTGATTGGCTTTTATTTATTGCGATGATGAGTGCATGTTTAGCATTGCAAATAGCAACGAATTTATTTAATGAGTACTATGATTTCAAACGTGGATTAGATACTGCTGATTCTGTTGGAATTGGTGGTGGAATTGTCCGTCATGGATTGAAGCCAAAAAACGTGTTAACAGTTGCGCTTTTATTGTATGTCGTAGCAGCCTTTATTGGCATTTATATTTGTATGAATAGTAGCTGGTGGTTAGTCGTCATTGGTTTAATTGGAATGGCGGTTGGCTATTTATATACAGGTGGTCCATTACCAATTGCGTACACTCCGTTTGGAGAATTAGTTTCTGGCTTGTTAATGGGGACATGTTTTGTACTCATTGCTTTCTTTATTCAGACGAATACTGTAACAGTTGAAAGTGTATTGATTTCTATTCCAATTGGAATTTTAGTTGGTGCAATTAACATGGCGAATAACATCCGAGATATCGATGAAGATATTAAAGGTGGAAGAAAGACATTGGTAATCCTCCTTGGGAGAGAGAAAGCAGTTGCAACACTAGCTGTAGCCTTTTTCATTGCTTATTTATGGATCGCTGTAATTGTATTGATGGGTTATATAAGCCCTTGGGCATTAGTTATGTTCCTAGGTTTGAAAAAGCCAATCTCTGCAATTCAAAGTTTCCAAAAAGGGGCAAAGGATCCCGGGTATATGCGCATCGCCATGAAATCAACAGCGATGACAAATACGATTTTTGGTTTCTTATTATCAGCCGGACTATTAATCAGCTATTTGTTTTAAATAAAAAATGAGTGTTAAGTAATCAAACCCAAATTTCTCAATTTTAATATAGAGAAATTCGGGTTTTTATTTTTGGCATGAAGTTGCAGCTCCGATAGGGAAGAAGAAGCCGTGATGGAAGTTAAGTTCTAGTAAGAATAAGATGTTATTGGACAAATGTACAAGCTAAGTTACTTAATTTGAATATAAATAATTATATTAAATCTCAAGTTAAGGTGGTGAATTATTTTGAACTCATATTTTTCAAAATCTAAGGGATGCTGTGGTAAGTTTCTTCCCGCTAATCCACCTGCTGTCCACTCGCTAGAATTTTCACCAGCTTATCGTAATTTCTGGCAAAATACATTTGTTACGGTATCTAATGGACAGAGCATTCCATTTAACAACCAAAGTATAGCTAATGCAGGAGGAATTGTTTTACTTTCTCCTACTACGGTACTCATTCCGTTAGCTGGAGATTATGAAATTAACTATGTAATTACAACTGCTGTTTTGACACCAATAAATCGAGAACAACAAGTAACGGCTATCCTAAACGGAGCGCCAGTACCTAATTTCCAAACATCTTTTGGAACGATAACAAATACTGGAGAATCATGTGACCAATTTTCAGGAACAGCTATTTTAAGAGTACCAGCTCAATCCACTTTTTCATTAAGAAATACAAGTCTGAATGGAAGTTCTCTCTCTCTTTGTAATCTAGTTGAAAGTGGCGCAGCACTAAACATTAAAAAATTAAGTTAAAATCTTTTAATAAGGCCAGAAATAACAGCTTTTCTATCAGTTATTGCAGTCTGCATAGTAATGTGGCATAAACGAAAATCCCCTTCAAATCCTCTGAAGGGGATTTTCTAGTTTTTTAGATTGACTGCTAATAACGATAATTATGTAAATGGGCTGGTGATGGAAGTTCTGGTGAAGCAGGGTGTATAATCAATTTCCTAATTGAAGAATTAATTTAACTGTATTAGAGAAATTTTATAAAGACTACACATAATACATCATTCTTTAACTGATTTCGACATTATCTGCATTTCATCTGCACCTTCCTCTATTAATCTATTTATTGTAAATATCAGCTGGAGTTAATGATTCAGTCGAGTAAAGGATCAGCTGTATAAATAATGAATATGAAAATTAGTAGGGAAGGATCGAAACATCATGAAAGAATCGCAAAATAAGAAAAAAACAAGTGGAGCAACTAAGGCAATACTATCTCTAGGAGTTATTTTAGCAACGACCTTCTTCACGTTCTTTTTAATTGGAGAGTGGAACGCTATCCCAGCGAAGGGAGTAGTGAATGAAAATATGAATCAAGTAAATATGCAACAAGAGAGGAAAAAGGGAACATTATCGACAAAACAAAAAAGACATGATGGAAAGCCGGTAGGAAAGGTTGTTTATTTAACATTTGATGACGGTCCTAGCGAATTAACTGGGGAGTTTTTAGATGTACTAAAAGAGCAAAATGTTGCTTCGACATTCTTTATGCAAGGGAGCAATTTACAAAATACAAGTTTTCAGGAAAATGTAAGACGAGCAGTAAAAGAAGGACATTATATTGGTGCACATAGTATGACGCATAATAGTGATAAGCTATACAAAAAAGGACAATTTGTACCGGAGATGAAAGAAACGTTAGCTCTTATTCATAATATTACGGGTACAACTCCTAAACTAGTCCGTCCACCATATGGATCTGCACCAGGATTAAAGAGTGCGGAAATTCGTAATCAAATTGTAAGAGCAGGAATGAAAGTTTGGGATTGGACGATAGACTCAAATGATTGGAGATTAAAAGGTAATCCAAAGCAAATTGTAGAGGATGTAAAGCGTACAACAACAGAAGATGTGGAAGTAGTTTTAATGCATGAAAAGGCGCAAACATTACAAGCTCTTCCTGAAATTATTAAATTTTATAAAGAGCAAGGGTATGAATTTGGGGTATATAATGATGAGAATCATTTTCAACTAAACTTCCAGAAAGATCAACGTCTATAGTATAAAGATAGTTATCGTAACAAGTTGTGTTTTAGTACTATAACTAAGCCAAGAGCCGATTTCCTATACGATAAAGAAATCGGCTCTTTCTTTATAAAATTTTATTTAGTGTATGAAATCCACTTGTAGTATTTTTTCTAAACTTATTAGTTAAGATTATTCGACAATCATATTAATAATAATTAAAGTATAGAATATATACATCTTAGGGAGGGCATATATGTGAAGAAATGGATGAAAATTATTCTGTACTCTTTACTAGGTATTTTACTTATGGGAAGTATTACGTTTTTTGTTTGGTCTCAGTTTACTTATAAACCAACGAAAGAGGCTTTGTCGTTAGTGGATGATAAAAAAGATGAAGATACTATAGTATTTGGACAGAAAGATGCTAAAATAGGGGTTATTTTTTACCAAGGAGCTAAAGTAGAAGCCGAGGCTTATAGTTACTTAGGAGAAGCTCTTGCTAAAGATGGACATTTTGTAGTGATGCCTAAGTTACCATTAAACTTAGCGATACTTGGAATCAATGAGGTAGACAGTGTAATGGAAAAGTATCCTGAAGTTCAAAAGTGGTATGTTGCTGGGCATTCAATGGGCGGAGCTATGATTTCTAAGTATGCGTTTCAACATGAAGAAAAGATAGATGGGATTATTTTCTTAGGTTCTTATCCTGCAGATGATTTCTCTACTAAACAGACTCCAATGTTATCAATTTACGGGGAAGTAGATGCTTTAGCAACTGTCGAAAAAATAGAGAATAGTAAAAAGTTCATGTCAAAGAATACAACTATGCACATGATAAAAGGTGGAAACCATGCTAATTTTGGCATGTATGGTGAGCAAAAGGGTGATAATGCGAGTTTAATTACTTCAAAAGCGCAACGGGATGAAACAGTGAAAGTAATTGAACAATGGTTACTAAAACAAGGATAATATATTTACCGAAAGAATTCTCCTTCCCCAGCCCGATGGTAGGTGGGAGAGGTAAGAAAGAGCCAACTCATACGAGTAGGCTCTTTTAGTTATCTACTATTTTCAATTGTCCTCTTATTTTCTCCGGTATGTCCTTTTCAGAGATAACATCGTAAGAATACACATACTTTCCTTTTACATGAATTTTTAAGTAAGTTTTTCTTATAAAGTCATTAGGAGTGCTCGTTCCTACTGTATATTCTTTCTCATTTCTTAATTCATCAACACCTTTTATTGAGTACATAGCCCGGCCTTTATGATGGTAATCTGGAACGCCATATCCTTTCGCAACGGCGTATACATTTTTTTCTTCAGCAATCGGATTAAATCTGTCTAAATCACCGCGTAATATGAAAGGTAGTAAGTATATAGGAAAGCCTATTCCTAGTATGCAAATTACAAATTTCTTCATGGTCATTTCTCCTCTTGTTCATTTACAGAATTCAGTATAGAAAAAAATTCTTATAAATATAGAGGGAAATTCCTTAAAGTTTTCTTAATAAAGTTTAACCGTGTGAAAAAAACTAGCTTGAGCATTAAGCTTACGGAATGAATAACCAAATAACTTGTTTTCTTTATTTTTTGATATTTCTTAAGAACCTATCAAGAAATAAGTGAGTTTTAGGATTTAGAATAAATGTATCTTACAGTAATAAGAGAATTATCTAAATAAATTAGAGTGAAAACAATTAAAGAAAGTATCTTGTGGGTTGCTTTTTTCTTTAGGAATAGAGAATCACATGGGGCAGTTACATGTAATTCAGCGCTGTGCTTCTATGTCACTGAAAAATCCAATGATAAAAAAAGAGGGGGAAGGCATTTTTTATTGAAGTTTGTTAATGATAGATTTTTAACTAGTTAGGGGGGGATCGTAAAATAGATTATTAATCTCTTTGATAATTTTTATTTTCCTTATAGTTGGCATATTGTATTAGAAATTTTTAATTTTGAAGGGAGAATCGCTGAAGGATTATGTACTATCTTATCAATGTTTATATCTCACTATTTGCGAAAGGTTGACTACTTTGAAAACAATTTCAGAAATGTATTATGGGATTTTTATCATCATAATAACATAGCAGTTTTAGAAAGGATTTATCATATTCGTCATGAATTATTTATGAACACACATGTGTTTCGCTTAATACAAGAAGTGTTACAAGGCTTGGAGAAAGCTTGGTTAGAAAACCTAACAAACACCCTTTGCTATAAACAAACACACGTAAAATTAGAGCGTGGATTACAACTTGTTAAAGAGTACCAAGAAGAATTAGACACGATGATTCATTTGCAAGAAGTTGTTTCTTCTCATCGTGGGAATGAAATTATGAAAGCCCTTACTGTATTAACTGCTGTGGATACGCCTTTGACAGCCTTAGGAGCATTATGGGGTATGAATTTTAAATACATGCCTGAACTAGAATGGAAATATAGCTATTTAATCGCTCTCTTATTTATTATTTTCACAACAGGGGGTATGTATATGTATATGCGATTTAAAGGATGGACAGGTGACTTATTACGAGTAAAGAAAGAGAAATCTTTTTTTAAATCTAATTAATCATGTTTATAAAAAATATGATAGATATTAACCTAGATATATGGTTTGTAATATTTATTAATTGAGGTAGTGCCATATCCTCATCAAGTTAAAGTTTTGATGTCCCCGCAATGATAAAAATGGTGAATATTTATATGAAAGATTAGAGCTCTCCTTCTTGTAGGAGGGCTCTAATCTTTGTTTAAAAACTATATCATATACATGGGGGCAGACTCATCATCTGAAATTTGTCCGGATCCAATTTAGAATATGGCAAAAGAGAACTTGTGTTAGAAAACAAGCTCTCTTTAAAAGAAATAACGTAATTGAGATACTTATATATTAACAATTGTTTTCTTCTAATTCCATATGTCTTATGTTGAGAAATAAATTATAAGTGGCTTGATAAAGCTAAAATGGATTATTGACATAATATTTTGACGATAATATAATGAATCTCGAATTCAAGATAAGTTGTAAAGGATTGGTAATTATGAGCGTGATTAGCGATGAGAACTTATCTTTAAAGTTATTTGTTATATTATCAAGGGAATTACAGTCAATCACTAAACGTATTGAAAAGGATATAAAAATTTATGGACTTAATCCAACTGAATTTGCAATGCTTAAGCTACTATACAGTAAAGGTGATCAGCCTATACAAAAACTTGGAGACAAAACATTACTTGCAAGTAGTAGTATCACGTATGTAGTGGATAGGTTGGAAAAGAAGAGTTGAAAACCATGTCCTAAAGACCGCCGTGTCACGTATGCATCAATTACTTCAGAAGGTATTGAATTGGGCATACTAATTTTTCCTCAGCATAAAGAGGGGATTCGGCGAATATTTGGTAGTTTGGACTATATTGAGAAAAAATGATAATTAAACAGTTGAAAAAGTTAGGATATTACGCACAGAAATTGTAAGTTTTTAGAGGATATTTCTGTTTAGTAATATCCTAATTAAATATAAATTAAATAAATAGGAGGGAAAATTAATAAATAGTAGTAAATGTATTGTAGTACAAAATAAAGAAATTATGTAATTGCAATTGATATAGTAGGAAAGATAGTTGTTCTGTTAACGTATACATATTGTCCTTTTCATTATAAATCTTTCATAAAGCGGAGAGTGGGTATCAAGAATGGAATTACGTCATTTAGAGTATTTTATTCAAGTTTGTAATAATAATAGTTTTACTAAAGCTGCGGAAGTTCTAGGTATTTCACAGCCGACTTTAAGTCAACAAATCCGTGTGTTAGAAGGTGAACTTGATACACCTTTGTTTCATCGAGTTGGAAGAGGTATCAAAATGACAGAAGCGGGTAAGCTGCTATTTGATAAAGGAAAATTTATCATGCAACAATTTGATGACGTTTATAATGAAATTTTTGAATTAAAGGGTGTAAAAAGAGGTGTGATTACTATAGGAGGTTTATTAGAGGATCTCACTTATTTAACACCTTATATTATGAAGTTTCAACAACATTATCCCAACATTGTAGTAAAGATTATAGAATCCGAAGTTGCTGTAAATCAAATCGTTGACAAAAATATTGATTTCGGGATTACACGTAGTGCTCAAATTCCAGACATATTAACAAACACCCTTTTGTATAGTGAAGAGCTCGTCCTTGTAATTCCAAAAAAACATCCTTTGAATGAAAAATCATTTGTTTCTTTTCGAGAATTAGTAGGGCTCAGTAGAGTAATGGTTTCATGTAGTTGTCGTGAATCTATTAAGATATATTGTGAGAGTTTAGGGCTATCTTTATCTGAAGCAAATATAGAAACAAAATCTTCTATTTCTCTATTGAGCCTTGTATACAATGGACATGGGGTTGCCATAATACCTCTTTCACTGGTTAACTTTGTTAATAATGATACTTTGAGCATAGTTCGTATTACTGATCCAACACCAAGTCAAGATATTAATCTTATACACTTTGATGATAAATTTTTAAGTTTTGCAGCACGCATCTTTATGCAGAAGTTAAATGATTCTCAAAAAGTATCAGTGTAATAGAAATAATAATGATCCTAGTGTAACAATTGAAAAAATTAAAATCTATATTAAAGTCGAAGGACAGTGGATTTATATGTGTGGTGTAGTCGATCAAAAAGGGGGATACCATTGACTTTTAATTAAGGAAAAAAGGACAGACTTTGCAAGGAGAGAAGGCTATCAAAAACAAGTTAAGTTAATCAATCAATTCTTCGGTCTTATCGCATAGTAACAGATTCCATGTAGGGATATACACTGCTATTTTGAATCTACATATCCTTATTGTAGAAAGAAAGCCACCGGCATTATACCGGTGGTTTTGATTTAGAAAGCAAAGCAAGTACAACCAATACCCCATTTAGTTCCATCTTTTCCTATTACGGTATGAGTGTGTTGATGGAGAGGGTTACTACAACTATGTAACTTGTTATCATGGGAATCGTGAGAAAGTATAGTGTTGGCTAGGTTAGCACCACCATAACCATAAACGCCCGTCGGTGACCAATCAGGTGATGCTGGCGGCAATTCAGGTGATAAGTTTTTAAATTCATTATTTCCATAAACAACCTGCCCACCCATAATGGTGAGTAATGATTCAAGGTCTTTGATTTCTTCTTCCGGCACAGTAAAGTAGTCAGCAGACAATACAGCAATATCAGCAAACTGACCTACTGCCAGGGTTCCTTTTTTACCTTCATCACCAGAGAACCACGCACTTCCTTTTGAATATAATTCCAGGGCTACTTTTCTATCAAGTTTATTTTTTTCATCGTATATGGAAAGCCCACCAATGGTTTTTCCAGCAACCATCCAGTAAAGAGCAACCCAAGGGTTATAGCTGGAAACCCTGGTTGCATCACTACCGGCGCCAACAGGTATACCAAGGTCTAACATACGATAAATCGGAGGAGTATGCTTTGCAGCTTCCTTTCCGTATAAGTCAACAAAGTATTCACCTTGAAAAGCCATGCGGTCTTGGATGGCAATACCGCCATTTAAAGCCTTAACACGTTCCATACTACGATCTGAGATTGTTTCTGCATGATCAAACCACCAGCGTAGCCCATTAAAAGGAATTTCTCTGTTAACTTCCTCAAATACATTTAAGAAACGTGTGATTGATTCGTCATAAGTTGCATGTAAACGGAATGGCCAACGGTTTTCCACCAATAGAGAAATTACTTTCTTTAAGTCGGCTTCCATTACTGTAGCTAGTTCGGGCCGTGGCATTTGAAATTTTTCAAAATCGGCTGCCGAGAATACTAACATTTCTCCGGCACCATTCATTTTATACTTATCATTTCCTTGACCGGGAGAAACAATTTTTGCCCATGAAGCAAAGTCTTCATATTCATGATTAGGATTTTGCGTAAATAGATTATAAGCAATACGCAAAGTTAATTGTTCCTTCTCGGCTAAATGTTCAACAACTTTATAGTCATCAGGGTAATTTTGGAAACCACCACCAGCGTCGATGGCACTTGTAATACCTAATCTATTTAATTCACGCATAAAATGGCGAGTTGAGTTAATCTGGTCGTCAAGATTAAGTACTGGAGCTTTACCCAAACTTGAATAAAGAATAGAAGCGTTAGGGTTAGCAATTAAAAGGCCTGTTGGATTACCTCTTTTATCCCGCTGAATTAAACAGCCTGGAGGGTCTGGGGTATCTTTCGTGTATCCCAGTGCACGTAGCCCTGCACGATTTACAAGTGCTCTATCGTAAAGATGTAGCACAAAGACAGGTGTGTCTTCAGAAACAGCATTAATCTCTTCTAATGTTGGCATCCGTCTCTCTTTAAATTGAAATTCAGACCAACCTCCAACTACTCTTACCCACTGAGGAGCAGGTGTACGCCTTGCCTGTTCTTTGAGCATTTCTAGAGCAATAAAAAGTGATGGCACGCCTTCCCAACGTAATTCCATATTATAATGCAGACCACCACGAATAACGTGTATATGGGAGTCATTCAGGCCTGGAATAGCTCTCTTTCTTTTAAGGTCTATTTTTTTTGTTTTTTCCGTGGCACTATTAAGAAGCTCATCTCCACCTACTGCAGTGACTAAACCATCAGTTATGGCGATAGCAGATACCTCAGGCTGAGATGGATCAAGGGTAGTAATTTTTCCGTTATATAAGATCATATCCGGTAAATTCATGTTCACACCTCGTCTACTTTCTATTATTTTGTAACCATGGATGAAATAATTTACCGAAAATCGGCATGACTACCCATGATAGCAAGGACACTATACATACAGAAACAAAAAAAGCTGACATAATAGGATTCATATGTTTTATAATAGGTCCTATCACTTTAGGAACTAACATGCTAAGAGGCCATACACCCAGAAGGGTAACGATAGACATTTTCCATTTTGGCGGTGGAACTGGCGTTTTCGGAGTAACAAACCAATAAGCCAAACTGCTTTCAGTTTTATAAGTTGGATTAGTGGCTTGAAATTGTTCTGCTGTTTTTAACAAATCCCGGCGAACATCTGATTCTTGCCAAGCACGTAGATGCTCATACGTATCAAAGCGAAAAATAACAGTATACTCTCTGGATTCGTTACTTGGGACTATTAGATTTACACCTAAATGTCCTGGGAATTTAGTAGCTGCAGCCTCAATTTCATGTCTCCATGTTTCAAACTGTTTTTCTCTACCTTCTTGAATTTCCCATGTAACAATCGTTGTTACTGGATTGCCAGCATCCATCGTGTTCCCTGTATAAGTCTCTTCGATAGCTACTCCTTCTTGTTTCATATTTTCCTGCTTGGAAGCGCGCCATGCACCATAGTATATGCGTATTCTACACCTTGACCATAAGCACCAGTGTGTTCCTTTACAATCTCCATTACAGCATCATAAGTGTCTTTGTGTGCCCAGTCACGTTGGTATTCAAGTAAAACTTGAATTGCTGTCACTGGAATTGCACCAGCTTGTTCTACACGACGCATAGCAGCGTTATGTGCTGTCAAACTAGTACCACCTGAAGCATCATCAACTGCATACACCTCATAGCCAGCTTTAATTGCTTCAAGCACAGGGAATGCAAGGCAAACTTCAGTCCAAAGTGCTGCAAATATTAATTTCTTTCTACCGGTTGCTTTAACTGCCTCAACAAATTTCGGATCTTCCCAAGAGTTCATTGAACTACGTTCTATAATTTCATGGTTTGGGAATATATCAAGAATTTGTGGCCAAAAATAACCAGAAAAGCTGCGTGTTTCAACTGTAGTAAGAATAGTAGGTACGTTAAAAGTTTTTGCTGATTTAGCAAGTAGCATAACGTTATTAATCAATGTTTGTCTATCAATACTTGCAACTCCAAAAGTCATTTGAGGTTGAAAGTCAATTAAAATTAAGGCACTGTTCTCCGGATTTAACAATTCTAAATTACTCATAATAAAACGCTCCTTTTTCAATTGTTTATTGAAAGTAATGTATCTTCTGTCAATTAAAGCTCTGTCATACTTTTTAATTTAAATTTAGTGCTGATTTAATCAGCACTAAATTTATACTATCTACTTTAAAAAAGGTGATTTAAAGCTATTTCCTTGAGATACATTTATGCATTTTGTTTACTAAGATCTCGCTGAGCTCCCCTATAGCTTCCAATTATATTTTGATAGCCTGGAAGATTGCTAGCAAGCAAATTGCCAAAACCTTCGACATCGTTGCGCCAATCGCGTTGTAATTCGCAAGCTACGCTAAACCAGTTCATAAGTTGCACGCCACTATGTGCCATACGAGTATTGGCAGCATCTGCAACTTGTTTACTGAAAGTTCCTGAAGCATCAGTAACAGCAAATACTTCATATCCAGCTTTTATAGCGGAAAGTGCCGGGAAAGCAACACAAACGTCCGTAACTACGCCCGCGATGATAAGTTGCTTTTTTCCAGTTTCTTCGATTGCTTTTACAAAATCATCATTATCCCATGCGTTAATTTGTCCAGGTCGAGCTATTTTTGGTGCATGAGGAAAGAGATCAACCAATTCTTGCATTAAAGGTCCGTTGGGCCCGTTTTCAAAACTTGTTGTTAAAATAACTGGTAAATCAAAAAACTTAGCAGTATGAGCAAGAGCTAAAACATTGTTCTTGAATTCATCAACACCATAGTCACGTACTAGTCCGGACATAAGACCAGTTTGATGATCTACTAAAAGCACGACAGCATCATCTTTGTTAATACGAGAATAGAGATCAGTCATTATGTATTCCTCCCAAAAATTAAGTAATCGAAGAAAGTTTAAATAGTCGGATACTATCATAAGTTTCTTCGTTTATAACTAAGCTGACCAATAATATTGGTTATAGCAGCATTCACAGAACATGAAGTGCTATACAGATTTATAGTATTTGAAAACTGATTCGTTAATCAATTCTAAATTATCTATAATTCGTATAGGTCGTAACTATAGTTGTTTTCACTATAAAATAGATTGGTTTTACCTATACATCCTATAGGTAGAACAATATTGATAGTCACCTATTTTTGTTATTACAATTGAATAGGAGTAATGTTCAGTAATTATTTTATGATGAAAAAGGTATTAGAGGGGGGAGTGTTCCAAAAGGAGAAAATGAATGCATTGGAACAATAGAGTTTCATACTTAGAGTTCACAACATAAACGTGCATGAATAGGTTATGAGATTCATCCGAATTATTGAAGAAAAGGATACATATTAGAATATTTTTTGGAGGTAGAAGCATGGCTAAAATTACTGTAGGAACCGAAAATCAAGCACCAATTGAGATATATTATGAGGATCATGGCACAGGAAAACCAGTTGTACTAATTCATGGTTGGCCGTTAAGTGGTCGATCTTGGGAATACCAAGTTCCCGCTCTTGTTGAGGCTGGATACAGAGTTATAACATATGATCGTCGAGGATTTGGACAATCATCTCAGCCGTGGGAAGGGTATGAATATGATACCTTTACTTCTGATTTACATCAACTATTAGAACATTTAGAGCTTCAAAATGTCACACTTGTTGGTTTTTCTATGGGTGGAGGCGAAGTAGCCCGGTATATTAGTACGTATGGAACAAATCGTATTGAAAAGGCTGTTTTTGCTGGAGCAGTACCTCCATATTTATACAAATCAGAGGATCATCCTGAAGGGGCATTAGATGATGCAACAATTGAAGCATTCAAAAGTGGTGTGATAAATGACCGCCTTGCATTTCTTGATGAATTTACTAAGGGATTTTTCGCGGCTGGTAATCGAACAGATTTAGTTAGTGAGCCATTCCGTTTATATACTTGGGATATTGCAGCCAGTGCATCACCTAAAGGAACACTTGAATGTATTACCGCCTTTAGTAAGACAGATTTTAGAAAAGACTTGGAGAAGTTTAATATACCTACTCTTATTATTCACGGTGATTCTGATGCAACTGTACCATATGAATATAGTGGGAAATTAACACATGAAGCAATTCCTAATTCTAAAGTAGCCTTAATAAAGGGTGGTCCACATGGGTTAAATGCAACGCATGCTAAAGAATTTAATGAAGCACTCCTATTATTTTTAAATGACTGATTACAACTATATAATTGTTAATTGATAAATTATAAACAAGTAAAAAATAAAGCTTTATAAAAGATGCTCTTGGATAAATCCAGGAGCATCTTTTTAAATGGTGATATTGAGATGTTAGGTTGATAAATCTCCATTAATTTTGGATTGAATACTCTTCTTAACAGCTAAAATATATTGATTAGAGTTTTTTAGATTTCTTAGAAGTATTGTTATATTACTATCAAGATAATATTTTGAATAATCCTCAAAACAAAGAAATATACATTTTTTTGAGGAAGAAATATCTTGTCAGAAAACAATAAAATCTTATTAATTTTTATAATTGGTAGAATTTTTGTGGAAATAATTCTCTTAATATATTAAAATAACATCGTATTATGTCAGATTTTAATTAGGGGAGAGAAATTTTATGTTGAAAAAAATCATTCCAGTTGCTTTAGCATTAAGTACAGTTACTTTTACTAGTGTATTTGCTGCGCCTTCAATCCAAGCAAGTACAGAACAAAACCGCTACATAGATGTACAAATGCTCGGTATTAACGATTTTCATGGGCAACTAGATACTGTAAAAAAAATTAACAATAAAGATGCAGGGGGAATTGAGTACTTAGGGGCTTATTTACGTGATCGTGAAAAACAAAATCCAAATACATTAAAGGTACATGCCGGCGATGTTGTTGGAGCAAGTACTCCTGTTTCAGCATTATTACAAGACGAACCTACAATTGAATTTCTAAATGATTTGAAATTCGATGTTGGAACGATAGGAAATCATGAATTTGATGAAGGTGTTGAAGAAATGAACCGCCTTATTTATGGTGGATACCATGAGAAAACAGGAAATTTTAAAGGAGCAAAATTCCCATATGTTGCTGCAAATTTCTATAATAAGTCCACCGGGCGTTTATTTTTACCACCATTCACTATAAAAAAGGTACAAGGAGTTCCTGTTGGATTTATTGGAGTTGTAACAACGGATGTTCCTAACCTTGTTATGCCTACTATGCTAAAGAATGTAGAAATTACAGATGAAGTTGAAGCTATTAACAAATCTGTAAAGCAATTAAAAAAACTAGGTGTTAAATCTATCGTTGTTCTTGCGCATAACGGGGGGACAACAGATGGAAATGGCGTAACAAATGGTGATATCGTCCGATTAGCAAATGAGACTGATCCAGAAGTCGATGTTATTTTTGGTGGGCATAGCCACACTTATGTAAATGGAACTGTTAATAATAAACTTGTCGTACAAGCAAATTCTTATGGTATGGCTTTTGCTGATGTTGATGTAAAGATTGATCGTAAAACACAAGATATTGTTGAGAAAAAAGCAGAAATTGTTACAACTTACCATGAAGGTATGGAGCCTGATAAAAAAATAAAGAAGAAGATGGAGAAATATCAAGCAAAAATCGCACCTCTTGTTAATGAAGTTGTAGGTAAGTCTATTGCTCCACTAGATCGCAAACTAAATACGGCTGGTGAATCTACTCTTGGAAATTTAGTTGCTGATGCCCAGCGTGCAACAATGCAATCTCAAATTGCACTTATGAATCCTGGTGGTATTCGTAATGACTTAGATGCTGGTGATATTACATGGGGAGAGATATATGGTATTCAACCATTCGGAAATCAATTAATAAAAGTAAATTTAACAGGTCAAGACATTCGTGATATTTTAAATCAACAATGGCAAAAAGATATAACAAGAATGCTTCAAATTTCGGGGATCCAATACACTTGGGATGCGAACAAGCCTAATGGAGAAAAAGTAACAAGTATTCGCTTAACAAATGGAGAAGAAATTATTCCTTCTAAAACTTACAGCGTCGTTGCTAACGCATTTCTAGCTTCAGGTGGAGATGGATTTGTATCCTTTAAAAACGGTAAAGATGCTGAAACAGGACCAACTGATTTTGAAGCATTAGTAGATTATATAAAAAAATCAAAAGAACCAATTCAGTCTGTTATTGATGGAAGAATTCAAAAAATAAATTAGTTTTTTATTAATCTCAAAAACAACTAGATTACCTGTGCGCTATACTTTTTAGTGTGCAGGTAATCTATTTTTTGTGGATTTGAAATAAATCTTACAGTGGCCAATTAATAGTAACGGTGAATTTGGCCCCTATGGAACATTAAAATCAGATGATCCAAACAGTTAAAACTACATCTTTGGACAAGTTAAAAAGATCAATTTATATAAATTATGTTTTGATAATAAGGGTCTAATTGGTTTGTTTTAGTAGTTGTATACTTATGAGTTATTTGAAATTCTAGCGGTTTTGTATACATAGTTTTTCCTGCCTTAATTGATAGCGCATAGATATGACGGTTATTTTAACCAAAATTTTCATGAAAATACCTTTTAAAAGAACAAAAGTTCGTATATAATGAGAACAAACGTTCTTTTTAGGAGTGATTACCTTGTATGATTATTTTCTTTTACCTAATCGTATTATTCTTTGCGTAGATCTTCGTAGCTTTTATGCGAGTGTATCATGTATTAAAAAAGGACTGGATCCACGTTATACAAAATTGGCTGTCGTAGGGGATGTGAATCAGAGCGGATCAATTGTATTAGCAGCAACACCGCCATTAAAAGCGCTAGGAATAAAGAAGATGGCCAGATTATACGAAATACCGAAGCGACCAGATATTATTATTGTGAATCCAATTATGCATACGTATATGAAGTGTTCAACTTTCATAACAGGTTTAGCTTTACAATATGTCGCGCCGGAAGATTTTCATCAATATAGTATTGATGAATTTTTCATGGATATGACCGCAAGTATTCATTTGTTTGCGAGTAATCCGCACGAGTTCGCATTAAAGTTCAAACGAGAAATATATGAACGTACACGGATTGAAAGTACGATTGGTATTGGTCCGAATTTATTATTAAGTAAAGTAGCGATGGATGTGGATGCAAAAAAGAATAAAGATGGAATAGCGCAGTGGACGTATGACGATATACCCGAGAAGTTATGGGGCATTAGACCGCTCAGTAAATTTTGGGGTATATCGTATAAAACGGAAATGAAATTGAACCGAAAAGGTATACATACAATAGGGGAGTTAGCGCAGTACCCTTTGAAATATTTAAAGCAGTCGTTCGGTGTAATAGGAGAAGAATTACATTTACACAGTAACGGGATTGATTTTAGTAGAATAGCAGAAAAATACGTTCCTGCAACAACATCTATAGCGAAAAGCCAAATATTATTGCGTGATTATTCGATAGAAGAATTCATCGTTATTTTACTAGAGCACATAGAAGAAATTTGTTACAGGTTGAGACGAGAAAAGAAATGCGCGCAAACAATTCATTTTTCGGTTGGATATAGCAAGGAATACGGCGGGGGAATAAAAAAGGCACATACGTTAAATAGAGCAACAAATTTAACAATGGATATATATAATGTTTGTACATATTTTTTATACGAGAGACATACAGGAGAACCGATTCGATCAATAAGTATTTCGCTAACTAATTTAATACATGAAGGGGAAGAGCAAATTTCGCTTTTCGATAATATTGTACAAAGAGAAAAAGAAATGCGATTAACGAAAGTTATGGACGAAATTCGAACACGGTTTGGTAAGAACAGTATTTTACGAGGGATTTCCTACACAAGCGTCGCAACAGCAAGATATAGAAACACATTATTAGGAGGGCACAAATCGTGATGAATGCTAACATGCCAAAAGGAAGAGGAATGGTGAAGTGGCAACCGTTTGCTAGTATGCCAGAGCAATTTGCAGTTATTAAAGAAATGATACAGGAACAAACAAAAATCCCGCGTCCAATCTTAACGCAAGATGCAAAAGAAAGGATTGAAAATAAGCTGTTAATTTCATATTTAGGTGAGGAAGAGGTTTTACTTACATATTATAAAAATGGCTATCTATATAAAAATTACATAACAGTAGTTAGTATGAACCCAATAAATGAGACGATTATTTGTACTGATGCTTTTCATAATCAAAGAATGTTTAAGTTTGGTGATGTAATTGAAGTGAATTAGAGGGGGAAATAAAAGTGATGATCTCTTCCTAACTTAATTATACCACGTAAATAAAGTTCGAAATAGACTGTTTCTTCTCATTTACTACTGCTACAATCAAGAACACATGCAAAATAAGGAGAGATGTTACATGAGTTCTTTCGTTCTCAATTTTCAGGAAATAGAAAAGATGCAGCTTTCGCTCGTTGGTGGAAAAGGATTGAATTTAAGGGCGTTATCAAACATGCAAGGGATACAAGTGCCAGAAGGTTTTTGTGTTACAACGGTAGGGTATGAAAAGGTCATCGAACAAAATGAAACATTCCAAACTTTGTTGCAGCAGCTAACAAAGTTGAAAAGTGAAGACCGAGCTCAAGTTGGTGAAATTAGCAGGAAGATTAGAGAAGTCATTATGGCAGTAACCATTCCTTTTGATGTTGAGAAAGCAGTTACTCATTATCTCTCACGTTTTGGCGATGAGCATGCTTATGCAGTACGTTCGAGTGCGACTGCTGAAGATTTACCACATGCCTCGTTTGCAGGTCAACAAGATACGTATTTAAATGTGATTGGAAAAGAAGCTATTTTGCAGCATATTAAAAAATGTTGGGCTTCTTTATTTACAGATCGAGCGGTTATATACCGCATGCAAAACGGCTTTGATCATAATCAAGTTTCTATAAGTGTTGTCGTTCAAAGGATGATATTCCCGGAGGCATCGGGCATTTTGTTTACTGCTGATCCGATTACTTCTAACCGAAAGGTGTTATCAATTGATGCCAGTTTTGGACTTGGTGAGGCGCTAGTATCAGGACTCGTCTCTGCCGATAATTATAAAGTAAAAGAAGGCGAAATTGTCGATAAAATGATTGCAACTAAAAAAGTAGCTATTTATGCCTTAAAAGAGGCCGGAACAGAGACGAAACAGATTGATCCTGCTCAGCAAAAGCTTCAAACATTGTCTGAACAACAAATATTACAACTAGCACGTATCGGAAGACAGATCGAAGCTTATTTTGGTTGTCCGCAAGATATCGAATGGTGTTTAGCTGGGGATACATTTTATATTGTCCAAAGTCGCCCAATCACGACTTTATATCCAATTCCAGAAGCAAATGATGGGGAAAATCATGTGTATGTATCGGTTGGTCATCAGCAAATGATGACAGATCCTTTGAAGCCATTAGGAATGTCTTTATTCCAGTTAACATCTTTTGGACAGAGGTTTCATGCAGGGGGAAGGTTGTTTGTTGATGTTGCACAAAGATTGGCTTCGCCAACAAGTAGAGGACTTTTATTAAATACGATAGGGAATTCGGAACCGCTTATTAAAGATGCATTAACGACTGTAGTCGAGCGAGATGATTTTATTAAATTGTTACCGGATGATGAAACAGGAAAGAGTGTTGGTAAAAGTGGGGCACCTGTAAGCTCACAACCAGAAATCGAAAACAATCCGGCAATCGTTACGGATTTAATAAAGAAGAGTCAAGCATCAATCGAAGAGTTAAAACGAAACATGCAAACGAAATCAGGGGTGGATGTACTTGATTTTATTTTGGAAGATATTCAGCAATTAAAGAAAATACTATTTCATCCGCAAAGTATGGCTGTCATTATGGCAGGTATGAATGCTTCAACATGGATCAATGAAAAAATGGAGCAATGGCTAGGTGAAAAGAATGCAGCAGACACGCTTTCTCAATCTGTACAAAATAATATTACGTCAGAAATGGGTTTAGCATTAATGGACGTTGCAGATGTGATTCGCCCTTATCCAAAAGTCATTGCATATTTACAGCACGTAAAAGATAGTAGCTTTTTAGATGAACTCGTTCAGTTTGAAGGCGGGGAAAAAGCACGGGATGCAATCGATGCTTTTCTAAATAAATACGGAATGAGATGCAGCGGAGAAATTGACATTACGAAAACGCGCTGGAGTGAACAACCAACTACAATTATCCCGATGATTTTAAATCATATAAGAGATTTCGAAGCCGGTGCTAGTAAGCGGAAGTTTGAAGTAGGACTGCAGGAAGCTTTGAAAAAAGAAGAAGAGTTAGTAGAGCGATTGCAGCATTTACCGGATGGAAAACAAAAGGTAGAAGAGACGAAGCGTATGATTCGTAACATCCGGAATTTCATCGGTTACCGTGAATACCCGAAATACGGCATGATTAATCGTTATTTTGTATATAAGCAAGCGTTACTGAAAGAAGCTGAGAAGCTTGTACAAAATAACATTATTAATGAAATAGAAGAGATATACTATCTAACTTTTGAAGAACTTCACGAAGTTGTTCGCACGAATAAACTAGATTATGAGCTTATTCATAAGCAAAAAAATGATTACAAATTATATGAAAAACTAACGCCACCGCGTGTAATGACGTCTGATGGAGAAATTATTACAGGTAAGTATAAACGAGAAAATCTTCCAGCTGACGCGATTGTAGGTCTCCCTGTTTCTTCAGGGGTTATAGAGGGAAGAGCTCGCGTTATTTTAAACATGGAAGATGCGAATTTAGAAGAGGGAGATATATTAGTTACTGCTTTTACTGACCCTGGCTGGACACCATTGTTTGTATCAATAAAAGGGTTAGTAACAGAAGTTGGTGGGCTTATGACGCACGGGGCAGTGATTGCACGTGAGTACGGATTACCAGCAGTCGTTGGAGTAGAGAACGCTACGAAATTAATAAAAGATGGGCAACGAATTCGAGTACATGGAACAGAAGGGTATATTGAAGTGCTGAAGTAGTATTTTAGATAAATAAAGAAATCGTCCACTAAATATAGTGGACGATTTCTTTATGATTTTAATTGAAACGGAAAACCGAAATAAAAAGGAGCATATGACATATAGAGATTTTAATAGTTTTATCAAATTTCATCAATATTTCCTGAAACATTGATGAATCAGAATGTATGTTCATCTAAAATAAAGGATTTTTTCAAAAATATTACAAATTCAGACAATATATTGTTAATTATCTGAATTTTCTATAATATATAAACGTTGTATCGTATTTAATATTGGGGAGGAATAGGGATGAAGAAAAAGCCTTTTAAAGTGCTGTCTACGTTTGCGGCGGCAGCAGTGCTTAGTTGCACATTTGGGTATGGGGGTCAATCTGCTTATGCGGCAACGCCGTCTAATGCAGGAACTTTAAGTCCAATTGATGAAAATTTAATTCAAGAGGAGCGTTTAGCAGATGCGCTCAAGAAACGCGGTGTAATTAGTGAATCTACGTCGAAAGAAGACACATTAAAAGCTGTTGAAAAATACGTAGAGAAGAAAAAAGGAGAAAATGCGGGAAAAGAACCAGCAGCAGGGGATAGTGTTACGAGAGAAGCTGCTGACTTTTTGAAAAAAGTTAAAGATGCAAAAGCAGATGAGAAAGAAAAAGCAGATCAACCTGCTAGTGGCCCAGTAGCGGGACAAGAGCCGATTAAAGGGGGATTAAACGGCAAAGTACCAACTACTTCAGCGAAGCAAAAACAATATAACGGTGATGTTCGTAAAGATAAAGTTCTTGTATTGCTAGTAGAGTTTGCTGACTTTAAGCATAACAATATTGATCAAGTACCAGGTTATATGTATTCAAATGATTTTAATCCAGAACATTATCAAAAAATGTTATTTGGTAATGAGCCATTTACACTCTTTGATGGTTCAAAAGTACCAACATTTAAACAATATTATGAAGAGCAATCTGGTGGTAGTTATACAGTAGATGGCACAGTAACAAAGTGGTTGACAGTTCCTGGTAACGCGGCAGATTATGGCGCAGATGCAGGAGATGGCGGTCATGATAATATGGGACCAAAAGGACCGCGTGATTTTGTAAAAGAGGCATTAAATGCGGCTGTAGAAAGTGGTATTGATTTATCTGAATTTGACGAATACGATCAATATGACAATAATGGTGATGGCAATAAAAATGAACCAGATGGTCTGATTGATCACTTAATGGTCATTCACGCTGGAGTTGGGCAAGATGGAGGCGGTGGTAGACTAGGTGATGATGCAATTTGGTCACATCGTTGGAATCTTGGAGCACCATATCCAATTGAAGGAACAAAAGCAAAAGTTAATAACTGGGGCGGTAAAATGGCAGCATACGACTACACAATTGAGCCAGAAGACGGAGCAGTTGGTGTATTCGCACATGAATTTGGTCATGATTTAGGTCTTCCAGATGAGTATGATACGAAGTACTCTGGAGCAGGTGAGCCAATTAACTCTTGGTCTGTTATGAGCGGCGGCAGCTGGGCTGGTAAAATTGCAGGAACAACGCCACCGAGTTTCTCTCCGCAAAATAAAGAGTTCTTTCAAAAGAACATGGGTGGAAATTGGGCCAATATTGTAGAGGTTGACTATGATAAATTAAACCGCGGTATCGGCTTTGCGACGTACTTAGATCAAAGTGTAACGAAATCAAATCGTCCTGGGCTAATTCGCGTTAACTTACCAGATAAAGAGGTAAAAGGTATTCAGCCTGCGTTCGGTAAGAAGTACTACTATAGTACAAAAGGTGATAATCTTCATACAACATTAGAAACGCCAGTGTTTGATTTAACAAATGCAACAAATGTGAAGTTTGATTACAAATCATTGTATGAAATTGAAACGGATTATGACTTCCTTGAAGTACATGCAGTAACAGAAGATGGTACGAAAACGTTAGTGGATCGAATTGGTGAAAAGAGTGTAAAAAATGGTCTAGACACAACAGATGGTAAATGGGTAGATAAGTCTTATGATTTAAGCAAATTCAAAGGTCAAAAAGTAAAATTAGTATTCGAATACATTACAGATGGTGGTTTAGCGCCGACCGGTTTTACTTTTGATAATGCTACATTAACTGTAGATGGAAATGTTGTATTCTCTGATGATGCAGAAGGCGAAACGAAATTTAAATTAAATGGTTTCGTTGTAGCAGACGGTTTTGATAAGAAGAAGCATAACTACTATTTAGAGTGGAGAAACTATGCTGGTGCTGATCAAGCGTTAAAATATAGCAGTGGTGTACCGTATAATACAGGTCTTCTAGTATGGTATGCAGACTCTAGCTTTACAGATAATTGGGTTGGTTTACATCCAGGTGAAGGTTTCTTAGGAGTTGTTGACTCTCACCCAGAGGCAATTGTTGGAACGCTAAACGGCAAACCAACTGTAAAAAATAGTACGCGATACCAAATCGCAGATGCTGCGTTCTCCTTTAACCAAGCGCCAGCATGGAAAGTTGTATCTCCAACACGCGGAACATATGATTACAAAGGATTACCAGGTGTAACGAAGTTTGATGATTCTAAAGCGTATATGAACGACTTAATCCCAGATGCAGGGCGTAAAGTACCGAAGCTTGGATTGAAATTTGAAGTAGTTGGACAAGCAGATGATAATTCTGCAGGTGCAGTTCGTTTATATCGTTAATAATGGAAAAGCTGTTGAAGAGGATTCCTCTCAACAGCTTTTTTCATATCCATAAAAATTACATAGCTGACTTATTTCTTTAAACCAGCCGCATAAAAAGGTCCATGAACTGCGATTGTTGATAAAATACGAGCAATTTCCTCAGGTGTTTCTTTTTGACCACTATTTAACCATTGCTGGATGACACCTATATGAGCGGATGCCATATAAGAAGCTAAGTATTGACTTGGAACAAGTAAATTTTCTTTATTAATGAGAGCACCGTTCGTATCTTCAAATAGTGTTTTCCACATAAACTCTTTCAGTTTTGTTTGGAATGATAAATCTCCTTTTGGGCTAAGTACAGCTTTTATAAAACCACTATTTTCGTTTAGGAATTCAAGAATAGAAGTGATAAGTAGAAACGGCATTGTTGGGGAAGGGTTTGATCCAAGATCTGCAATCACTTCTGGAAATTTCTTTTTTGCAATGCTAGACATCTCATGCATAATTTCTTCTTGGCATTTTGTCATTAAATCAAATTTATCTTGATAATGCGTATAAAACGTACCACGATTTATGTTTGCTTTCGTTGTAATATCTTTTACTGTAATAGCGTCAAAACCTTTTTCCTCAATTAATTCCACCAATGCATTTCGTATGGCAGTTTTCGTACGAATGACGCGTAAATCTAAATTACTATCACGCAAGGCGTGTCCCTCCTTTATTTTGTTCAACACATTTATAAATTGTGTCTTATAACCGACACATTCACGATTTTTGATTATTGAATAAGGCTTAACTCAAACATATAATTCAAAATATAAATAAACAACACGTTGTCCGCTTATTGTAACTGAAATTAAAGGAGGAGAAAAGAGAATGGTGAAAAACAAACTGTTATTTTTATCACCAGTTATTGCACTACTTATTGTTTTTATTTTTTCATTAACATTATTTCCGACAGTTCAACCTCAGCCGAAAAACTTGCCAATCGCAATTGTAAATGAAGATCAAGGAGTAGAAATTCCGAATCAAGCGAAAATGAATATGGGGCAAACAATCGTTGATAATATGGAAAAAACAGCGAAATCAGAGGAAGAACCCGCAGTGAAGTGGGTAGAAGTGAAAAATAAAGAAGCCGTTCAAAAGGGGTTAAACAATCAAGAGTATTATGCGGCATTAGTCATCCCGAAAGAATTTAGCGCAAAACAAGCATCATTACGAACACCACAGCCATCTTCGCCAGAGGTAGAAATATTCATCAATCAAGGGATGAATACAGCAGCATCCACTATGGCAGGGCAAATGTTACAGGCGATCGTTGATAATATGAACAATACGGTTCGTACACAACTATTAGATGGATTGAAAGCGAAAGGAGCTACTTTAACAGCAGACCAAGTTTCAAATTTGGTAACACCTATTACGAAGAAAGTGACAAATGTAAATGAGGTCGGAAAAAATAGTGCGAATGGTAACTCGCCAATTTCATTATTCCAACCGCTATGGATTGCAAGTTTAGCGAGCGCAGCAATCATCTTTATTGCAATTCGTAAAATGCCAGTCGGCTCACGAAAAGAAAACTTTATATTAAAAGTAAAACAAATCGTAACAGGGGCTATTGCGGCACTTGTAATCGGATTTGGACTAACATGGATTGCGGACGGAATGGTAGGACTAAACATTTCGAACTTCACAGATACGGCACTGTTTTTATCTATTACATCCTTTAGTTTCTTCTTAATGATTTCTGCAGTGCTTTCATTAGTTGGACTAAATGGGATCGGTTTATTCGCTCTCTTACTGTTCTTCGGGGCACCGTTATTATCGTTAGCACCTGAAATGTTGTCACCATTTTATCAAAATTGGGTTTATTCATGGTTACCAATGCGATTTATGATCGAAGGTCTTAGAGAAATCTTCTTCTTCGGAAAAGGGTTAAGCTGGACTACACCTGTTACTGTGCTCGTTTGGATTGGGATAGTAAGTATGGTTATTATACTAGCAACGGCATTGAAACGCAGTACAGTAAAGGGACATAAAACAGAATTACATGCTTAAAAATAAAAGCCGTTTCACTAGTAGTGAAACGGCTTTTGTGATGAAATTTATATGGATTTTTGCTTAAGTGAATGACCTTTCGTCTTTTCTATAGTATCGAGATTTCTAAAGGTCGCGTACGTTCCAAATAATCTCACCGCGCTCGTCGTCCCACGTACTGTGATGCCGCTTAAAACCTATCTTTTCTAGCACGCGGAGGGAAGCAACATTCCAAGCGCCTACAGTTGACCAAATTTTGTGGCGCCCAGTAGCAATCGCAGCGTCTAGCACAACGGATGCTGCCTCAGTCGCGTAACCTTTACCGTGAGCACTGCGGAACAACTCGTATGCAATTTCAGGTTCTTCAAGTGTGGAACGCCCAATAATTAAGCCGCAGTATCCGATGAAATCACCTTCGTTGCGTCTTCGAATAGTGAGAAGGGAAATGCCATTTTCGTCTGCCTTCTTGCGCATTTCGATAAGGCTGCTACGAACGGAGTCAACTGTTGGCATGTCCACACCACGTTCGCCAATTAATTTGCTCAGCCAAACGGAATCGGATTCCTCCCACATACTAAGCTCAAGTCTTTCGGTTTTCAGCTGGAACGCCATAGGTTTAAATAAAGATGGCATAGTGGAACCTCCTAGTTATGTCACTGTATTCATAATAGCTTCGCATCGCATTTGGTTGGAAACCTGATGTGATGCGGATTTATAGCAACGGTGTACAAAAAAATAGTGATATTTTATCCGCTATTTGCCGTGCAGTAAAACCCCCACTGATTATAGTTTCACTTTATGAATAAGCAATTCCTTTGCAAAATAGACCATTGTATCAATCTTTATTTTAAATTTACAGTTGTCCTGTTATATACACATGCTCCGACTATTTTAAAATGCATAAAATGTTAAGCGAAATTGTGGAGGGGATACGATGTATAATTTGAATGATTACGATTGGTATAGGCAGAATGATAAGTTGATTAATGATATTGAAAAAGCTATAAACGGGGAGTATAGCGCTATAAACTGCTATGCGAAATTAGCAACCATGGCTCCAAATGGAATGGAACAAAAACAAATTCTTGAAATCCGTAATGATGAAATAAGACATTTTCATCAATTTGTACAAATGTATACGAACTTGACTGGCAGACAGCCGAAACCACAGATTACGGAAGACTGCCCGAATACGTACTTACAAGGATTAGAGTTCGCTATACAAGATGAGCAGAAGACCGTAGATTTTTATTTGGAAATCTCAGATGAAACATCAGATGCATATATGAAAGATTTATTGCGCCGAATAGCTGCAGATGAACAAAATCATGCGGTATGGTTTTTATATTATTTTGTGAAGTCGAAGTGAGTATTGAATGAAATACTTAAATATAAGTAGAAGAACACCGTTTCACTAGTAGTGGAGCGGTTTTTGTGAGGAAATACAAGTTATATATAGTAGCTGAATTTCGTATATAATGTATGAAACAAAAATGAAAACAAATATGTTAGGAGTAAACATATGAAAAGAGGAATCTTTGTAGAAATTCCAAATGAATATAATAATTTACTTTGGAAAGTATTAAAGCCAATTCATATTTCTTCATTTGATTGGTGGGTGGGGAGTGAGGAGTCATACTTGGTAGCACGTGGTGGATTGGATGAAGCGTTATTTCCAGAAGAACCAAGTGTAATGGAAGGATCGGATTTGAACAGGTTATTTAAAGACAACGTATATTATCTTATTTTTGCAGATTTGAAGGCATATTCAAAAGGAGAAGAAGCAATAGATATTGAAACATATGAAGAGTTTAAAGAAAGTAAGTGTGAGGTAGCCGTATTAGTGGTGGATGCTCAGTACATACAAATTTATGCAAAAGAACAAAAAGCGATTGAATTGATGTATGAAAATGCACATGATTTAGGGTTTTACGTGGAATACGTTACAGATGAAAATGACGGTAGAACGCGTTTATCCCGCTTTAATGGGCAGTAAGACCCCCACCTCAAAATTCAGCGAAAGCAAAGAAGTTAGGTGGGGGT
>NZ_MACI01000067.1 GCF_001884105.1 Bacillus luti
GTGCAAGGTTAAATCCTAAACACTAGAACAATGGGTCTTCCGCCTCGAATCATCTAAGTCAAAAGTGATAAGATGAACGTTCAACGACTATCTCGTATAACTGACGAGAGTACATCACAAGCCTATGGTGGTGGAAAAATCCTCTATCTCTAAAGAGATAAACATATAGTCTGCGCTCATGTGAAAACATGAGAAGTTCATAAGAGAACTGGCTAAGGAATTGCG
>NZ_MACI01000068.1 GCF_001884105.1 Bacillus luti
CAGTATAGTAGCACTAGGAAAGGAGAACGGCAATATGGAGAGAACTACAGTTCAAGAATATACAATTCGACCTGCTACTGAAGAGGAAAGCGATAGCATTATTACTCTATTAAAAGAGGTAGCGCAGTGGCTACAACATAAAGAAGTAGATCAGTGGCAGTACCTTTTAGGGGGAGAAGCTACAGCTGAAATACTAGAAGCTATAAGAGAGAAGTATACATATGTTGTTATGAAAGAAGATGAAATTGTTGGTACGGTTACAGTTTCTCCTACACAAAATGAATGGGATGAATATATTTTTGGTAAAGAGGAAGTTTCTGATTCGTTGTATATTCATAGATTTGCAGTGAAACGGAAGTATAAGGGGAATGGAATAGGAGAATGGATGTTACGATGGATAGAAGAGAATGTGCAACATGATAAAGGGTATTTGAAGTTAGATTGTGTAGGGCATAATCGGATATTGAATGATTTTTATAAGAGAAGTGGTTTTGAATATGTTGGAAGTACGGATGGGCTTAGCAAGTTTCAAAAGAAAAGGAGAATGTGAATGCATCCAATTAACGTAAGTTTAGTTGAAAAGTTAATACAGGAACAGTTTCCTGAATGGGCACATTTAGAAGTGAAACCTGTAAAGCTTAGCGGGCATGATAATAGAACGTTTCATCTAGGCGATGAGATGAGTGTAAGGTTACCAAGTGATGCAGCATATGCACCGCAAGTAGAGAAGGAAAACAAATGGCTGCCTCTATTAAGCAAGGAACTTTCTTTACCAATCTCTTCTCCAATTGCGAAAGGAAGTCCTTCTGAAGAATATCCGTGGCCTTGGTCTATTAATAAGTGGATAGAAGGGGAGACAGTTACGAAAGAAAATGTACGTGACTTAAATGAATTTGCGGCGGATTTAGGAGCATTTCTAGTAGCATTGCAATCCGTTGATGCGAGTAACGGACCGATAGCCGGAGCACATAATTTTTACCGAGGTGGGCTCATATCTGTATATGATGAAGAGGCGAGAGGTGCTATCGAAAATAATAAGGACGTTTTTGACGAAACAGTATTAAAGCATCTTTGGGATTTAGCACTTCAGTCAACTTGGAAGCGTAAGCCAGTTTGGATTCATGGGGATGTTGCACCAGGGAACTTACTTGTTAAGGATGGAAAGCTTTGTGCCGTGATTGATTTTGGTATTTTAGGAGTAGGAGATCCGGCTTGTGATGCAGCGATGGCTTGGACATTCTTTGATCAGAATAGTCGAGATATATTTAAAGAAAGATTACGTATGGACGAAGAAACGTGGAATAGAGCGAGAGGATGGGCGCTTTGGAAGGCGTTAATTATATATGATGCGAATAAGATTAGTAATAAGATAGTGGCAGAAGAATCGTATCGTGTGATTCAAGTGATTGTGGATGATTATGAGGGGAAATAAAAAGCCTATTTCAAAATAGGCTTTTTCATATGAGTAAATATAAATGGAAAGAAGGAATATAACATTATTATACAGAATATTTAGATAATAGGAGGTGTCGAATTTTGAGTGAAATTGAATTAAAAAGGAATGTAATTAAGACAGGGAGTGAGAAGGGAGTTATTCTTCGGTTTATACTCGCTAGTTTAGTAGGGGTGTTTATGTTTTTCGTGCCGGTTACGATAAACGGTGCATCGTCTATTATGATTGATCATATCGTGTCGTGGATTAGAGCTTCGGTTCCGGGAGTAGTACCTTATTACGCACTACTCGTTATGGTAATGGGTGCGATTTATCCATTCTATACGAAGAAATGGAATGCAACTCTCGTAGATATTTGTTTTTCTATTTTAAAAGTAGTTGGCGTCGTTTTTGGTGTATTATATTGTTTAAAAGTAGGGCCAGCTTGGTTCTTTGCACCAGATGTAGGACCGTTTTTGTATGAAAAACTAGTAATATCGGTGAGTTTACTCGTTCCGATTGGTTCGGCGTTTTTAGCGTTATTAGTCGGATATGGATTGCTTGAATTTATCGGTACATTTTGCCGTCCGATTATGAGGCCATTATGGAAAACACCTGGAAGATCAGCAATTGATGCGGTTGCGTCCTTTGTGGGGAGTTATTCATTGGCTTTATTAATTACAAATCGCGTGTATAAAGAAGGAAAATATACGACAAAAGAAGCAGCCATTATCGCTACAGGCTTTTCTACAGTATCCGCAACATTTATGATTATCATCGCAAAAACATTAGACATTATGCATTTATGGAATGTTTATTTTTGGACTACTCTCGTTGTAACATTCATCGTGACCGCTATCACCGTAAGAATCCCGCCACTTAGTAGAAAGCCAGATACATACATAACGGAAGAAGGGTTTCCAGAGCCTGTTTATAAGGAGAAAATGTTAGAACGTGCTTGGGAAGATGCATTAGAAGTATCAAAATCTGCACCGAGCGTTATGAAAAATATCGCAGTGAACTTAAAAGACGGTTTCATCATGACGATGGGAATTTTACCATCGATTATGTCAGTAGGGTTACTCGGTATCGTTTTAGCGAAGTTCACACCAATATTTGATTGGATCAGCTACATTTTTTATCCTTTTACATGGGCTTTACAGCTTCCAGAAGCAGAACTAGCTGCTAAAGCGGCATCTGTTGGTATTGCCGAAATGTTTTTGCCATCATTATTAGTAGTAAGTGCACCACTCGTGACAAAGTTTGTTATTGCGGTTGTTTCGGTCTCATCTATTTTGTTTTTCTCCGCTTCAATTCCGTGTATTTTATCGACAGATATTCCGTTAAAAGTATCTGAACTTATTATTCTCTATGTACAAAGAACGATATTAACGTTGCTTATTATTACACCGATTGCTTATTTGTTGCTGTAAAAAGGAAAAGGATTATCAAAGTCATTTTAAATTTATAAAGATAGAGTAACGAAAAGGGGAAAGGTATAAAAAAGAATCCTTCTGTAAAAGGAAGGATTCTTTTGTTTAGTATTTTCATCAAGTAAATATCTTCTTGATGTTTTATTTGTTTTTCGAATATGACGTAATACTTCTTAAGAAAATTCCTAACCCCGCAAAAAAGAATCCTAAGCATAATAAGCTGCCTGGTGTTCCCCAAGTAATTTGATCTAGCATTTTTATATCCTCCCATTTATCCCATATTAATTAATCGTAAAACTTTCACCGATTAGGGTTTCACTTTATTATTATATAGTATTTTTTCAGTTTGTTCCATATTTATCCATTATATCAAGTTGAAAAATTGATCCACAAATGAAAAAACAATAATTTTTTTATAGAAAGAATAGCATTTTAGGTGTGAAACTTTTTAAAGAACGTACTTTAGACCTTTAGAAAAAGAAAAATCTTACATGAAACGAAACCAATATAAATTTAGTTTGATATAATGAGACGTAAACGGTATTCGTTGGAGATTTTTGGTGGATTATTATGTGAGAAGTTATTAAAAATTGAATGTAAGTACATTTAAAAGTAAGTTTTAAAATCTTATTATTAATATAATTAGATTTTATTTTGTGTGATATAGTAAGAAAAAGGGGGCTTACAAATGGAAATCATTCACGAAAGAGTAAAGTTACGGTTAATGGATAGTAGTGATGTCGAAACTTTGTTTTCGATTGTAGAAGGAAATCGGGATATTTGGGCGTATTTAATCTCTAAAATGGATAGTGTTCAAGATATGCAGCAATATGTTCAAAAAGCGATAAAAGGTTACGGAAGGGGTACACAAATTCCTTTCAGTGTAGTCGATCAACAGACGAATATGATTGTAGGTAGTACACGGTTATATAATATTTCAGTAGAAGACAAGACAGTTGAGTTAGGGCAGACGTGGTATCATCCAAGTGTACAACGTACGAGTATAAATACAGAGTGTAAATATATGCTTCTAGAGTATGCTTTTGAAAAACTGCATATGTTGAGGGTGCAAATTAAGACAGATGTACGAAATAAAAAAGCACAACGAGCAATTGAAAGGTTAGGCGCAGTTAAAGAAGGTGTGCTTAGAAATGAAAGAAAGTTGCCCAGTGGTCATGTGAGAGATGCGGTTGTGTATAGTATTATCGCGAGTGAATGGCCAAGTATAAAAGAAAAATTGTTAGAAAAATTAGAGTTGTATAAAGAAAAGCTATAATTCGTGTTTTGAAAGGTATATGGTTCGAAATACATGAAAAATATACCTTTTTTCTTACAAAACGCTACTTTATTTTAATTACTTTTGTTTCATCGTTCCCTTCTGATAAAAAATTCGTTACAATGTAGTTGTATGGTAATAAACTTATAAATTGAAAAATGTAATGAAAACCGCAAATGAAAAATGAATTGATAATCCTCAATTTTAAATGAAAACCCTTTTATACATATATAATAAGTAAAATTCCTTCTTTTAAACAAACTCAAACAAAACGATTTGATATAAATGTTTTTTTATAGAAGTATGGATGATGTACGGAGGCAATTACAAATGAAAGAAAATAAGAAAAGTAAAAAAAGACGAATCTTTCAAGTATTTCTACTAATGATTTGTTCTATTATTTTATATGTGAGCTATGCAGCTTATGATATTTGGAGCTATCGTTTTAAAACAGATGCTGGTGTGAACACAGATGCTGGTATCGTACTAGGAGCAGCTTCATGGAACGGAAAACCGTCTCCTGTATTTAAAGAAAGAATTAATCATGCGATTTCTTTATATAAAAACGGAAATATTAAAAAGATTATTTTCACAGGTGGTACAAAGTTTGAGGCAGAACTCGAGGAAGCACGCACTGCGAGAGTGTATGCATTGAAACAAGGTGTAAAAGAAGAGGATATTTTAATAGAAACAAAATCCCTTTTTACTGAAGAAAATTTAAAGAATGCGAAGGAAGTTGGAATAGAGAACGGAATCCGCACATACACGATTGTAAGTGATCCACTTCATATGAAACGTGCAATGAGAATCGCGAAACATATTAACATTGAAGCGTATGCTTCACCAACGCCAACATCGGCATATAAAACGTTAGATACAGAAATTCCATTCTTCTTTAAAGAATTGTTCTCGTATATTGGATATGTAACCTCTTTACCATTAAAGGCATTGAAGGGAGATTAATATAAGAAAAGGTCCTATTCTTCTATAGGGATTTTTCTTATCATCCAAAAACATTGTATTTTTATCGGAATAGTGAAACAATAGAGAAGTAGCTTCATATAATCATAATGACAAAATGAACGGTTGATGAATCGAGCATAAAGGAGATTATAGTATGGCACTCTCATTTGTTGAAACAGAAAAACAATCTTTAATTATTGAACAAATAAATAAATTGATTCCGAAGTTCATGGAAAGGGAGCATCAACTAAGTGAATTAGGATCATTTCCGTATGAAAATATAAATGATTTGAAACATATTGGATATACGAAATTAACGTTACCGAAGGAATTTGGTGGAAGCGCGATTTCTTTATATGACTTCGTTTTATTTCAAGAGAAAATTGCAGAAGGCTGTGGAGCTACCGCGCTATCAATTGGATGGCATATCGGTATTGTGAAAGAACTAGCTGAAAATCGCTCTTGGAATAACGAGATGTTCAAATGGTTTTGCGAAGAAGTACGTAACGGTGCCCTCTTTAACCGCGCGGCGACAGAACCGAAAACAGGGAGTCCGACGCGTGGCGGCAAACCAGAAACAGAAGCGATTCAAAAAGGTGATAAGTGGATTATAAATGGAAGAAAAACTTTCACAACGATGGCACCAGTACTTGATTATTTTATTATTTCAGCAAGTATTGCAGGCCGAGAAGAAGTTGGTGAGTTTGTCATTCCAAGAAATACGCAAGGCGTGTCAATTGAAGAAACGTGGGATAGCGTCGCGATGCGAGGAACTGCTAGCCACGATTTAGTCTTACAAAATGTAGAAATAGAGAACCGCTTTTTTACGGATGTAAAAGGCGGAAAAGTGAAGCAAAAGGGTATTGGCTGGTTGCTACATATACCAGCATGTTATTTAGGAATCGCACAATCAGCAAGAAATTATGCAGTTCAGTTTGCGGAATCATACAAGCCAAATAGTTTAAACCATTCAATTAGTTTATTGCCGAATGTTAGAAGATTAGTCGGAGAATTAGAACTTGAGCTTATGCAAGCTCGCGTCTTTTTATATCAAATTGCGAAAAAGTACGATGAAGCAGAAGATAAGCTTTCACTACAAGCGGAGCTAGCAGCAGTGAAATACGCCGTAACGAATGCAGCAATATCCATTGTAGATAAAGCAATGCGCGTCGTAGGAGCAAAAAGTTTATCAGAAAAAAATCCACTTCATCGCTATTATTTAAACGTCAGAGCAGGATTACACAATCCACCGATGGATGATGCGACACTGTCTATGTTGGCGGATGCGGCGTTTCGGTCGTGATGAATAAGTAAAAAGGCTGTTCCAAAGCGGAACAGCCTTTTTTATTATTTTAATTCAATAAATCTTTCTTTTCACTCTTCTTTTTATAGTTTTAAAGGAGAAAGCTAGGTTTCTTATTTTTACTAATGTTATAATAAGAAAAAAGCACGAAAAGAGGTTATCTCATGCTAGAGGTTATTGCAACATGTTTAGAAGATGTGAAACGAATTGAACGAGCTGGAGGGAAGCGAGTTGAATTGATTTCATCTTATACAGAAGGTGGTTTAACACCGAGTTATGCTTATATAAAAAAAGCGGTAGAAGCGGTACATATACCGATTCACGTTATGATTCGTCCACATGCGAAGTCTTTTACATATACGGAAGAAGAAATTGAAATGATGAAGGAAGATATTATCATCACGCAGAAGTTGGGTGCAGCTGGTGTTGTATTAGGCGTATTAAATGAACAAAATGAAGTGGATGAAGAGAAACTAGCAGATTTATTATCTGTTGTTGATGGAATAAATGTAACGTATCACCGTGCGATAGATGATACCGAAAATCCAGTGGAAGCGATGAGAACTTTAAAGAAATTTCATAAAGTGACGCACGTTTTAACTTCAGGTGGAAAAGGAAATATAGTAGAGAATATTCCGGTTCTTACAGAAATGCAAAAGGTAAGCGATGGTCAAATTCAACTTGTAGCTGGAGCTGGCGTGACGAAAGAAAATATAAAACGATTGCTAGATGAAACTGGAATTTCGCAAGCTCATGTCGGTACAGCGGTAAGAGAAGAGAAATCATGTTTTGCTGAAATCGATCCTAATTTAGTACAAGAATTAGTTGAAATAATAAAATAAGTGGTTAAGAAAGAGGAGAAACGATGAAGGAAAATACGAAGAAAGAATTATTCTCATGGGCTAAAACGATAGGATTTACCCTTGTATTAATCGCAATTATTCGTGGTGTTTTATTTACACCGTCATTGGTACAAGGCGAATCGATGATGCCCACTTTAGAAAATAACGAACGAGTTCTCGTGAATAAGGTGGGTTATAGCATAAGTGGATTAGATCGCTTTGATATTATCGTATTCCACGGAAAAGAAGGATACGATCTCGTGAAACGAGTAATTGGTGTACCAGGCGATACAGTAGAGTATAAAAATGATGTTTTATATGTAAACGGAAAAGCGATGGAAGAACCGTATTTAAAAGAGTTTAAAGAAAAAGCAGCTGGCCGTGTATTAACTCCAGACTTTACGTTAGAACAAATAACAGGGAAAACGAAAGTGCCAGAAGGCCAAGTGTTTGTTTTAGGAGATAATCGTGAAGTTTCTAAGGACGGTCGTATGTTCGGTTTTATTTCAGAAGATGAGATTGTCGGAAAAGGACAAGCTGTTTTCTGGCCGTTGAAACAAGTAAGAGCGTTATAAAGAAAGAAGTATGGGAGAAATATTCTTCCGGTGGATTTAAATCACATTTTTTGTAAAACTGAATGTTCATTTAAGAAAGACAGACAGAGGTCATTTTGATTATTATTTTTCAAAATGGCCTCTGTTTATTTGAAGATAGTATTGCAAGGAGGGAATTTAAATGATAACGAAAGAATCAGAAGTGATCTTAAACAGGAAAGGAGCTAGGAAAGTAAACGAAATTCCTAAAGAGGTCTTACAATTACTACAGCAAGGGAAAATAGAAAGTGTTAATCTAACAGAATGGCTAGCTATAAATCATATTGAACTACTTAAAAATGTCTTACCTTCAATAGGACTCAAGAATGGTTTGGAATGTATAGTAGCTGAATTAGAAAAAAAGAACGTTGAAACAGGGATGAAAGTCATACGAATAACAGGAACTTTATTGGATGAAATTATATTCGAAGAGAATGAAGGAAACAAGGAAGACGTACTGTTAAAATTATCTAAGCATATTTCAGATAGTGTACGATGCTGGGCAGCGTTTATGAATAAAAAATCAAATAACACATTAAAAGATACATTAACGTATATTCAACCTTTTGCGGCAGATCATCATTTTGGTGTTCGGGAAATTGCTTGGATGTCAATTAGAGAAGATCTTTCACAAAATATAGAAGAAAGTGTGGATTTGTTAGTAGAATGGGCAAAAAGTGAAGATGAGAATATTCGCAGGTTCTCTGTAGAGTCTATTCGTCCTCGAGGTGTATGGAGTAAACATATTGAAATATTAAAACAAGAACCTGAAAAAGCACTTCCAATTCTTAATTTACTTAAATCAGATCCATCAAAATATGTACAAGATTCGGTTGGAAACTGGTTAAATGATGCAAGTAAAACGAAACCGGATTGGGTAATGAACCTGTGTGAAGAATGGGCAAAGAATACTGACATAAAATCAACTAGTAGAATTATTAAAAAAGCTAAAAGAACGATTTTGAAAAATAAATAATATGTAACTAATAGATTTGCTAGTTTTACGAAGAAACAATCAATCATGTAAAAAAAGAATACTTTGAATAACTATGAGAAGAGCATGTATTGATCAATACATGCTCTTTATATTTTCTTTTATATCAGTGTTACTAATGAAAGGTAATTAAATTAAATTTTATTTCAAATCTAAACTTCCGTCGTACTTTTTTATTGTAACTTTTATTCTAATAGTTTTGTAACAACATGTACTTTGGAAAGTGAACCATCTCTATTTCTGAAAAAAATTTTATATTCACCTTCAGGAAGCCAATTTACAAATGTATATACTTCTTTACACGCATTTTAAATTACTGACAAAACCTCCTAGGTTATCCACTTGAAAAAAATATTGAAAGAATTGAAAGAATATTTTATAATTTTAAATTATATACTTGTTTCGAAAAACGGAATTTAAGTTCCGAAATTCGGAACTTAAAGGAGATAGGATGAGTATAAATAAAACGGCAGTTAAGACAATGGATATTTTGGAGTTATTTTATGAGCATGAAGAGCTAAGTTTAACAGAGATGGTTCAGCTTACGAGTATGCCGAAAACATCTGTTTATCGTTTAATTGGTTCGTTAGAAGAAATGGAGTTTTTACAAAAAAACGAAAAGGGGAAATATCGTTTAGGGGTCGTTTTTTTACGGTTCGGTCAACTTGTTTCACAAAGGCTATCAGTCAGAAATATTGCGATTCCATATATGAAAGAACTTAGAGATAGTTTAGGGCAGGCGGTCAACTTAATTATTCAAGATGGTAATGACGCAATTTATGTTGAAAAGATGGAAGGGGTTCAGCCAGTACGTGTGTATACGGCAGTTGGAAGACGAGCTCCGCTTTATGCTGGTGCTTGCCCGAGAATTTTACTATCGTATTTTTCTGAGGAAGAGAAAAGAAAGTACATAGAGGAAACAGATTTAAAACAGTTTGCAGATGGAACGATTGTGAATAAAGAGCAGTTGCTAGAAGTATTACATATGGCGAAAGTGGAAGGGTATACAATTAGTTATTCTGAACTAGAAAATCATACAGCGGCTATAGCAGCACCAATTTTTGCAAGTGACGGAACGATTGTAGCCGGTATTAGTATTTCAGGTGTAGCAATTGAGTATAGCGAAAGTAGTATTCCTTATTTTATTGCGAAAGTGAAAGAAACCGCATACCGCATTTCAAAAGAACTCGGCTTTTGGGCATAGAAAGAGGGAATGGGATGAAATTTTCTGCATTAGGGGATCAAGCAATTATTGTTACATTTGGTGAAGAAATTAGGATGGATATATACGAGAAAGTGCAACGATTATTTCAAGGGCTGCAGCAACATCCGTTCGCAGGAATGGTTGAATGCGTTCCATCTTTTACTTCATTAGCCGTTTATTACAACGTATACGAAGTATGGAAGCGAAATGAGAGAAGTGAAAGGCCATATGATTACGTTTGTCAGTATATACAAGAACTGAATACTTCTTTTAAAGAAGAGATGAAACGAGATGTGCAACATATTTCGATACCAGTTTGCTACGGCGGAGAATTTGGACCTGATTTAGAAGAGGTCGCGTATTATCAAGGTTTGCAAGTAGAGGATGTTATTCGAATACATAGTGAAACAACATATTTTGTGTATATGTTAGGTTTTACACCAGGATTCCCATATTTAGGGGGGCTATCAAAAGAACTAGAAACACCTAGAAAAGAAACGCCGCGGTTACAAATCGCACCTGGTTCAGTAGGGATTGGCGGAAATCAAACGGGTATTTATCCGCTTGAAACACCGGGCGGATGGAATATTATCGGCCGAACACCGATTTCTTTATTTAATCCGAAAGAAGAAACACCAACATATATTCAAAGTGGTATGTATTTACGATTTATACCGATAACAAAGGAAGAGTACGTATCGCTTGAGGGGGCTAAAGAATGGATGTAGAGGTTTTGCATGCAGGGATGTTTACAACAGTCCAAGATTTAGGGAGATCTCATTATCAACAATACGGTGTACCTGTTGGCGGGGCTATGGATCCAAATGCACTTAGAATGATTAATATGTTAGTCGGTAATAAAGAGAATGAAGCAGGACTCGAAATGACGATCATGGGACCTAAATTGTTAATAAAGAAAACGACGTTGCTCGCGATTGGCGGTGCGGATATGGAACCTTTATTGAATGGAGAACGCATCCCGTTATGGCGTCCTATTTTAGCTGAAGAAGGTAGCATGCTTTGTTTCGGAAAAGCGAAAAGTGGTTGTAGGACATATGTAACTTTTGCAGGTGGTATTCATATTGATCGTACGATGGGAAGTAAAAGTACTTACATACGTGCTGCGATTGGCGGCATAGAAGGAAGAATGCTGAAAAAAGGAGATTATTTTCAAATTGGTACAGGGGCAGACATTGCGAGTCGCTTCATTCAACGTCTACACGATGAAGAGAGAGTCAAAATGAAATGGGCTATTTGTAACGACGCTTTACCAAAATATAAGAAGCATCCTATTCTTCGCGTCATAACAGATTTTGAATATGATCAGTTTACAGAAAGTAGTAAAGGTTCATTTTTTACGAAAGAATATAAAGTGTCCAATTATGCTGATCGTATGGGATATCGGCTTGACGGAGAAGTGTTAAATAGAGTCGTTGAAAAAGAGATTTTATCGAGCCCAGTTACATTTGGAACGATTCAAGTTCCAAATGGTGGACAGCCTATTATATTAATGGCAGATAGACAAACGACAGGTGGCTATCCGAGAATTGGAAATGTCATTTCAGTAGATTTACCTCTTCTTGCGCAGTTGAAACCAGGAGACTATGTTTCTTTTGAGAAAATCACGATAGAAGAAGCGGAGCAATTATACATAGAGCAAGAAAAAGATATGAGCCTATTAAAGAAATTCATCGCTTTACGAAGCTGAAATTAGGAGGGAAACATCATGAAGACAATCGATTTAAATTGTGATTTAGGAGAAAGTTTTGGAGCTTATAAAATGGGGAATGATGATGAAATTCTTCCGTTCGTTTCCTCTATAAACGTTGCTTGTGGTTTTCACGCAGGTGATCCGTCTGTTATGCGGCAAACGGTTGAAAAGGCACTTCAGCATAATGTAGCAATCGGGGCACATCCTGGATTTCCTGATTTAATTGGATTTGGGAGAAGAAACATGAACGTTTCAGCAAGTGAAGTGTACGATTATGTTTTATATCAAATAGGTGCATTGGACGGATTTGTGAAAGCAGCTGGCGGGAAAATGCAACACGTAAAACCGCACGGCGCGTTATATAATATGGCGGCAACAAATTTAGAAATTGCGGATGCAATTGCAAAGGCAATTTCTCATATAAACCGAGATCTATCACTTTACGGGTTAGCAAATAGCGAGGCGTTTATACAGGCTGCGGAAAAATACAATGTAACGCTCGTACAAGAAGCTTTTGCTGATCGTACATATACGCAAGATGGAACGTTAACGAGTCGTACAGAAGAAAATGCGCTCATAAAAAATGAGGACGAAGCGATAACACAAGTACTTCAAATGGTGAAAGAAGGATATGTAAAAGCAGTGAATGGAGAGAAAGTAGCAGTTCAGGCACAAACAATATGTTTACATGGTGATGGAGAGAAAGCCGTCCAATTTGCGAAAAAAATATACAGAACATTCGAACTTAATGGTATTACTATTTGTGCACCGAAATGAAAAATGAGGGGAAGTGCTAGAAATGATTAAATTAATCGGGATATTACTCGTTGCGGTTGGCTTTTTATTTAGATTAAATACATTGTTAGTAGTTATGGTTGCAGGTATTGTTACGGGGATGGTTTCTGGTTTAAGCTTCTATGATGTCATCAGTATGTTCGGTAAATTTTTCATAGAAAATAGATATATGTCTATGCCTATTATATTAACTTTACCGGTAATCGGAATTTTAGAGAGATATGGATTAAAAGAAAGAGCAGAGGCACTTATTACGAAATCAAAAGGAGCAACAACTGGAAGAGTATTAATGTCATATTTTACGATAAGAGAATCATCAGCAGCACTAGGACTTAATATTGGTGGTCATGCGCAAACAGTGAGACCACTCGTTGCACCAATGGCAGAAGGAGCTGCGCAAGGAAGATACGGTAAACTTCCTGAAAAATTAAGAGAGAAGATTAAAGCAAACGCAGCTGCTGCAGAAAATACAGCTTGGTTTTTCGGAGAGGATATTTTCATCGCAACTGGTGCCATTTTATTAATGAAAGGATTCTTCGACTCAGTAGGTATGCACGTCGGAGTATGGGATATGGCACTTTGGGGTATTCCAACAGCAATATCCGCACTTATTGTGAGCTGGATCAGATTTAGAAGGTTTGATAAATATATAGAGAAAACAATGAAGGCAGAAGAAAAAGAAGAGAAGGAGGCAATATAATATGAACATCATCACTATGGATACAATCTACTATGTATTAGGAATAATCGTTGCCTTTATCGCTGTGCGTATCGCATTCGATCGTGAACATCCAAATCGATTCGGTTCTAGCTTGTTTTGGGCATTGTTTGCCGTTACATTTTTATTCGGAAATGTAATACCTTCGTTTTACGTTGGCTGTATTGTACTCGCTATGGTCGTTTTAGCTTCATTAAATAAAGTAACAAAATCAGAGGAGAAAGAAGTACCAGTACAAGAACGTGTGAAACATGCTGAGAAATTAAAAAATAAAATTTTTATGCCTGCACTGTTAATTCCGATTTTTACAATTATCGGTACATTGACGTTAGGGAAAATCAAATGGGGAAATGTCTCTCTCGTTGATCCAGATAAAGTAACGTTAGTTGCATTAGCGTTAGGAGCACTACTCGCATTCGTTGCGGCGATGCGCATTACAAAAGCAAAAATAACAACGCCTGTTCAAGAAGGAAGCAGATTACTACAGGCTGTCGGCTGGGCAGTTATTTTACCACAAATGTTAGCAGCACTTGGCGGGATTTTTGCGAAGTCTGGCGTTGGACAAGTCGTTTCTGATTTAGTTGGACAAGTGTTACCGACAGAGTATCCGTTCGTTGCTGTTATGGCGTACTGTTTAGGAATGATGCTATTCACAGTTGTAATGGGAAATGCATTCGCAGCGTTTGCCGTTATTACTGGCGGAATTGGTTTACCTTTAATTGTTCAAATGCACGGCGGGAACCCAGCAATTATGGCAGCACTCGGTATGTTTGCTGGATATTGCGGAACGCTTATTACGCCAATGGCGGCAAACTTTAATATCGTTCCGGCAATGCTTTTAGAACTGAAAGATAAGAATGCTGTTATTAAGGCGCAAGTACCAATTGCTCTTTCTATTTTCATTATCAATATGTTTATCATGTACGGCCTTGTATATCGTTTCTAATTAGGAGGATAAAACTATGAAAACAGTATTACTAACAGGATTTGATCCGTTTGGCGGAGAAAGTATCAACCCAGCTTGGGAAGTCGCAAAAAGTTTACATGAAAAAATAATCGGAGAATACAAGATTATTAGTAAACAAGTCCCAACTGTCTTTCATAAATCAATAAGCGTATTAAAAGAGTATATAGAAGAAATAAAGCCTGAAATGATTATATGTATCGGACAAGCTGGGAGTAGACCAGATATTACGATAGAGCGAATAGCAATTAATATTGATGATGCAAGAATTGCTGATAATGAAGGAAATCAGCCGGTGGATGTACCGGTTGTAGAAGAAGGGCCGGCTGCATATTGGTCGACGTTACCGATGAAAGCAATTGTAAAAAAACTTCGCGAAGAAGGGATACCGGCTTCTGTTTCACAAACAGCAGGTACATTCGTTTGTAATCACATATTTTATGGCCTCATGCATGAACTAGAGCAACATGATCAAAAAATAAAAGGCGGATTTATTCATATTCCATTTTTACCAGAACAAGCGAGTAACTATCCAGGGCAACCGAGTATGTCACTTTCTACTATTAGTAAGGGGATAGAATTGGCAATTGAGGTAACGACGGAAGTGGAAGTAGATATTGTAGCGTGCGGCGGTGCGACGCATTAAGTAAAAAGCATGTTAATTAAAGAGGGCTGATGCAGCCCTCTTTGTATTTTTAATTGAAGATGCATTATAGAATACTAACATATACGGAATTGTAACCAGCACAATGTTTTTATCCGCTCTTTTTAGGGAAAAAAGCGTAAAGATTTAATTAAGTTTTACTTCAAGAATTAGATGGAACTTATTCTATGGACTTTTGGTTATGTTGCAGGTGAAGGATTGCTATGGGTATACAAAAAAAGAGTAACCCGTTTGGCTACTCTTCATATAGAAATTTGTATTTGTTCATTTCAATAAGAGACCGTTATTGAAGTCCCTTCATGAAATTTTGGATTTTTGATGATAATGCAAACAGCAGGATGCTAACTAAAATGGAGATAGCACCAATAACACCAAAGTAAATTGCTTCTGTTGCAGGATTATATAGTTTAACAACTTGGGCATTTATTGCTTGCGCAGACGCAGTTGATAAGAACCATAAGCTCATAGTTTGCGAAGAGAAAGCAGCTGGAGCCAGCTTCGTCGTTATTGATAACCCTGAAGGAGATAAACAAACTTCTCCAATTACAATTAAAAAGAAGCTAAGGACTAACCACATAGGATTCACTAAAGAGTGAGTACCGTTGATTAAAGCCGGAATAATCATAACTAAGAATGAGAAACCTGCAAATAGCAATCCAATAGCGAATTTTTTTGCCGTTGAAGGCTGCTTCTTGCCTAACTTTATCCAAACCCATGCAAAAATCGGGGCAAGCGTTACGATAAAGATTGGACTTAATGATTGGAACCAAGCGGAATGCAATGTAATGCCATTGAACTGTAATTGAGTTCGTTGATCCGCGTATGTCGCTAAGATAATAGCACCTTGTTCTTGGATAGACCAAAATATTGTAGCTGCAATAAAGAGTGGTATATACGCAAGAAGACGAGATTGCTCTACTTTTGTTGTTTTAGGACTACGATACATATAAATGAAATAATAGGCTGGAATAACAATCCCTAAGATACTAATCAGGAATGTAAATCGATTTATAGTTAACAACCCAGTTGGAATTGTAACCACACCTAGCAATGTTAATACAATCAGACCAACACTGAAATACTTAATAGTCTTTTTTCTTTCCGAATCTGATAATGGATTAGGTACTTTTGTACCGACTAGACCAAGGTTTTTCTGTTTTGTTCCAACAAATACCCCTAACCCAATTGCCATACCAACTGCCGCAACTCCAAAACCAACGTGGAAATTATATTGCTGACCTAATGTTCCGACAACTAAAGGTGCAAGTAAGGCACCTAAGTTAATACCCATGTAGAATATGCTAAACCCTGAGTCACGACGCGCATCTGTTTCACTGTATAAACTTCCTACGATGTTCGATATGTTAGGCTTTAACAACCCTGTTCCTAGAATTAAGAAGACCATAGAGATAAATAACGCACTTTTACTACCCGGTAAAGCTAAAATAAGATGGCCAATCATAATTAAAACGCCACCAAAGAATACGGTTTTACTTGGACCAAATAAACGATCCGATATCCATCCGCCGATAATACTAGACATGAACAGTAAGGAACCGTAAATTGCCATTATCGAGGTTGCGGTAGATTGTTCAATTCCTAATCCACCTTTTGCGACCGAATAGTACATATAATACAGCAAAATAGCTCTCATTCCGTAATGAGAAAACCTCTCCCAAAACTCAGTGAAGAATAAAGTGAATAATCCTTTTGGATGCCCAAAAAATCCTGTTTGAGGAATACTTTGAACAAGTTCGTTTTTTTCTTTCATAATGTTAATATTACCCCTTATTAATTTTTAATATTATACAAGTATAACTTAAGAGACTCCCAGTAGTCCATAACTATCTAAGCCCATAGATGAAGAAAAGCAGCCTGCTGGCTGCTTTCTAAATGAATTAAAAAATCGTCATTTGCTTATTAGATACACTTTTCACTGAATCTATCTCTAAAAAATCCAGAATTGATTGTGAGAGTGCTTTAGCTACTAAGAATGCCACGGCCATTACGAACAAGTATTGAACAGTAGTTATCTTTGAAACTTTAATTAAGCCCAAAAAAGTTTGGGTTTAGATAATGCAACATAGTAAGTAAACCGAATTGTACAACACCTACTGTAAACAACTGGTATAATAAGTATAGGAAAATACATAGAGGTGATGTTTGTGCAACAATATGAAGAAGTACGTTCAATTTTAGAAAAAGCGAAGAAAATTACAGTATTAACAGGCGCAGGGGCAAGTACGGAAAGTGGTATACCAGATTTCCGTTCATCAAATGGATTGTATGCTGATGCGAATGTAGAGATGTATTTATCAAGAGGATATTATAACCGAAATCCGAAAGAATTTTGGAAGCATTATAAAGAAATCTTTCAAATTAATACGTTTCACCAATATAAAGCAAATCTTGGTCATCGCTTTTTAGCAGAGCTAGAAGAACAAGGAAAAGATATAACGATTTTAACGCAAAATATTGACGGTTTGCATCAAGTAGGTGGTAGTAAACATGTTATTGATTTACACGGAACACTGCAAACAGCACATTGTCCGAAGTGTAAAGCGGGATATGATTTGCAGTATATGATTGATCATGAAGTACCACGCTGCGAGAAGTGTAATTTTATTTTAAATCCAGACGTTGTTTTATATGGAGATACACTGCCGCAATATCAAAACGCGATAAAACGTTTATATGAAACAGATGTACTTCTCGTAATGGGGACGTCACTCAAAGTACAACCAGTTGCTTCATTCCCAGAAATCGCAAAGAGAGAGGTAGGAGCAACAACGATTTTAGTAAATGAAGAATTAACAGGGCAGGAATATAACTTTGATTATGTTTTTCAACAAAAGATTGGTGAATTTGTTGAAGGGTTATCTTCAATGGAATAAGGTATTGAAAAAACTGAGGTATTCGCCTCAGTTTTTTATTTAAGTAATCACTGTTTTAAGCCTCATGAAAACATTTTGATAATGTAGTAAACACATCTTTATAATTTATAAAAAGGTGTTTCATAGGTAAAATGGCAAAGTAAGAAGTGATATTTTCTTTAATGAATACACAATCGTCATAAAGTAAGCTAATATGTAGCTGTTGTAAGGGTTCTATTTGGTTTTGCTTCAGGTATAGAACTAAATCATTATAGAGTTGATTACTATACCCACTTACAGAACATTCTAATGAATGCTGACCTACTATGCTAGTCCACCATACTTTAAAACTACATATCAATTCTTTAAAAGATTCTTCACTACATAAATGAGTATTAAAAAGTTTCTCATAAAATATATGATTTTCCTCATGAAAGATCTGTAAATCATAGTTCTCGTTAGTAATTTGTTTACGAAGTGTTTGCCATAACTCTTTAAAATTCACTTCGAAATCGTTAGAGAAATTGAAAGTTTTTGCTATGTAGGGAAAGTGGAAATTTCCTTTGCTCTCTTTTTGATTGAGGCGAATATTTTGAATATAAATCATAAAGTTTAGACAGTGTGGGGTAGTAATATATATTGTAAATGAATCTGTCATTTTGTTTGCTCCTTCGTAATGTTTTGTATGGATTTATTTCTTAATTATACAAATGAATGTAAAATGATGGAATGAAAAAACAGTGTAATACTCTCTTTCTTTTTGAATACCATTCATGTTATTGCACATTAAGGGAATGGTAATAAATAGGTTGGGAAATTAAAATACTGAAAATTTAATCTTTTATTTCTTTTGTAATTAATATAAAATTCTATATATATCATATAAATAAATTTGATACATAATGAGTTTGTGTAGAAATGTTAATAGAATGAAGCGAGGGAGCGAAATGAGACAGAAAAAGGAGAAGCAGAAACAATCGAAAAAGAAAAAGACTCATATTCCATTTCGATTGAATGTACTATTTTTTATCGTCTTTCTTTTATTTTCAGCTATTATAATTCAATTAGGTAAAGTACAAATTATTGATGGAGAAACGTATAGAAATGAAGTGAATAAGAAAGAAGATGTGACGGTGAGCACGCCTGTTCCTAGAGGGAAAATGTTTGATCGGGAAGGTCATGTGATTGTAAATAATAAACCGTTACGAACCGTTACATATACGAAAATGAAAGGAGTAGATTCGAAAGAAGTTTTACAAGTAGCAAGGGATTTAGCAAAGTTAATTGAAATGCCGCAAGAGGATATGGATAAGTTAACGGAGACTGATAAGAAAGATTTTTGGATGCAGTTAAATGAAAAACGTGCTATGGCAAAAGTTACGAAAGAAGATGAAGGTAACTTTAGAAAGCAGGAAGTAGAAGGGAAAGAATTAGATAAAAAAGTAGAAGAATTGCGCCGAGAAAGAATTACACAAGAAGAATTAAATGAACTTTCAAAAGAGGATATGGAAGTATTAGCAATTAAAAGTAAAATGAATGCGGGATATAAAATGACACCGCAAATTGTCAAAAAAGATGTGAGTCTAAATGAATATGCAGTCGTAAGTGAAAGATTGGCAAGCTTGCCAGGAGTAGATACGACGGTGGATTGGGAACGTGAATATCCAAATGATAAAATACTCCGTTCTGTCCTTGGTAGTGTTTCTAGTGAAAATGAAGGATTACCAAGGGAGCAACTAGACTACTATTTAGTACGAGATTATAACCGAAATGATCGTATCGGTAAGAGTTATATCGAAAAGCAGTATGAAGATGCGCTGCATGGTACGAAAGAACAGACGAAAAATATTACAGATAAAACCGGAAATATTGTTCGGACTGAAAAAGTGACAAAAGGAAAAAGTGGGCATAATTTAATGTTAACAGTTGATATGGAATTGCAAAAGAAAGTGGAGGAGAGTCTTGATAAAAATTTAAGAGCATTTCATTCTTCAGAACCGATGATGGATCGCGCATTTGTTGTAATGATGAATCCGAAAAACGGTCAAATTTTATCAATGGCAGGAAAGAAAATCGTAAATAAAGACGGTGGGATGCAAATAGAAGATTTCGCTTTAGGGACGATGACAAGCTCGTATGAGTTAGGATCAACTGTGAAAGGGGCTACGTTATTAGCCGGATATCAAACGGAAGCGATTAAGCCGTATACGCATTTCTTTGATGCACCAATGTACTTTAAAGGGAGTGTCAAGCCGAAGAAATCTTGGAAAGACTTTGGAGATATTGATGATTTAAGAGCTTTACAAGTTTCATCGAACGTTTATATGTTTAATACAGCTTTAAAAATAGCAGGTATTAATTATGTACCACAAAATCCGTTAGATATTAAACAAGAGACATTTAATAAAATGCGCTATTACTTTAGACAATTTGGCCTAGGCGTACCAACTGGTATTGACTTGCCGAATGAATCAATCGGTCAAATAGGTAGAACTGATAATATACCTGGTTTTTTACTTGATTATGCGATTGGACAATATGATACATATACACCGCTTCAACTTGCACAATACATTTCAACGATTGCGAATGGCGGATACCGAATGAAACCACAAATTGTGCAAGAAGTGAGAGAGCAACCAAATAGACCAGAGGATGTTGGGAAAGTCATTCGGACAATGGAACCAACTATATTAAATCGAGTGGATATGGATATTTCCTATATCAATCACGTAAAAGAAGGATTTAGAAGAGTATTCCAAGAAGCAGACGGAACAGGTACCGCAACATTTAAAGGATTACCGTATAAACCAGCTGGAAAAACAGGAACAGCTGAAACAGTATATGGCGGGGAAAGTGATATTGGAAGAGATGAAAACTATAACCGAAAAAAATGTTATAATTTAACTCTTGCCGGTTATGCACCATATGATGCTGATCCGGAAGTCGCTTTTTCAGTTGTTGTACCATGGGTGAATGATGATAAATCAGGAATTAATTCTGCGATTGGTAAAGAGATTTTAGATGCGTATTTCGAATTGAAAGCGAAAAGGTCGGGTGTAAATCTACCCCCGGTAGAACAGTTGAACAAAGCCCAGTAAAAATAGTATCACTGCACAGACACACATTGTGCAGTGATATATTTTTTGAGTTAAAAAGCGTTTGAATAAGGTGGGAATGAATATGGAAGAGGAGATTAAGAAAAAGGAGATTAAGACAGGCTGGGGGAAGTACATACTATTTATATTTGTCATGGTAATAGCCTACCATTCATTTACGTTATGCAAGGTAGAAGGGAAATCGATGCAACCAACTCTGTATGAAGAAGACTACGTATTTGTAAATAAAGCAGCAGTACATTTTTCGAATTTACAGCACGGAGAAATTGTCATTATAAAAGAAGAGGATGAATCGAAATATTATGTGAAACGTGTCATAGGGCTTCCTGGTGATGTCATTAACATAACGAACGGAACGGTATATGTAAATGATAAAAAGCAAGAAGAGCCATATACAAACAAAGAGTTATTCAACAATACACAAGTCTTTTACAACTTTCAAAAGACAAAAATCCCGCCAAATAAGTTATTCGTAATGGGAGATAATCGTGAAATTAGTAGGGATAGCCGCAATGGTTTAGGGTATATAGAAGAAGATAACATAATTGGCAAAGTAGAGTTTGTGTATTATCCTTTTTCGAAAATGAAAATAATAGACTAGTTTAGTATCTTTATGTTCCTCAAAAAACAACCAATGAATAATTAGATGCTTTTATAATGGGAATGAAGTTAACGGTTAAGGAATAGAAAGGAACTGATCGCATGTATAAGTACACAATTTGTTTCATTAGACAAGGGGATAACATACTCCTCTTAAATAGAAATAAAAAGCCGAATATGGGAATGTGGAATGGTGTTGGAGGGAAAATTGAAGATACTGAAACGCCATATGAAGGAATAATTAGAGAAACGCTTGAAGAAACAGGCATAGATCTTCCAAGTGTAACCTATAAAGGGAATGTGGTTTTTAAAAGTAAGGACGAACCTCGGGGTAGTGAAGGAATGTATGTATTCCTTGCTGATCTGCCGGATGGAGTACATATGGACACGCCATTAAGTACGGCGGAAGGATTATTAGAATGGAAAGAAATCGATTGGATATTAAATTGTGATAATAGAGGTGTAGTTAGCAATTTACCAAAATACTTACCAATAATATTAACAGATGATAAAAAATTAGAGCATATATTTACATATGATAACCGAAATATTATTAATTACACAACTGCATTCCTGACGGAAGATGATGTGAACAAGCGATATGTAAAAAAACTACTCTCATACTCTAGTTGATAAAATATTTTAAAGAGCAATCGGTATTTTCGTATCGATTGCTCTTATTCTATACGCGGGGTGATGATATGTTTCAGAAATATAATTCATTGGCCATAATCGTCATATGTACAATGTTTCTTTTTGTAGCTTGTTCTAAAAGTGATACGGAACTGAAAGATATTCAAAGAGCAGATTATCTTGTATCTTATTCAAATACAATGAAAAACGGTGGTTACATGTATGCATACGATAAAAAAGGAAATGAGATTAGTAAAATAGAAGTAGACGGTCAAAGTATGATGAGTAATGCAAAAGATGAAAAGGGGTACTACTTTTCATCAAGTAGAAATAACAATCATTACGCTATTGATAAGACAGGTAAAATACGTGAGTTAAATAGACCTAAACAATTACAAAATATAAACGCAGGAGCATATTTCATCCATGCAGAGCGAGGGTATGTATATTATGATGTGAATATTGGATTGGTAGACGAAAAGAAGGGATATACAAGTGAACTTGTATATTGGAAAGATAGTGACAAAAGGCAAGAAAGTGTAGAACTGAAGGGAACGATTCAAGGAGCGCATATTATTGAGAATCACATATACGCATTTTCACAAACACTAGACAAAATATATATTTCAGAAATAGACTTGGCTACAAATAAAAAAACAAACGAATTTGAAATTCCTAATGAAAACGTGTATTTTGCACCAACTACTCAAAAAATAATTTTTCAAAAGTATAAAGATAAATTATTACTCGCATTGAGTGATAATGTAAATCAAAAGTTACCAGCTAAATTAATGATGATCAACCCGAAAACTAGAGTAGTAGAAAAAGAAAAGGTACTAGATGACGAGAATATTATACCTGTTCTAGTGCAGGTGATTGATAATAAGGTTTATATTTTAGGCGATGATGAAAAAATAAAAGAATTAGATGAGAATTTAAACGTCACACGCGCATATTCATTGAAAAGTGATGAAAATACAAAAATCGCTATAGAGGATAAAGGGATTTCTGATATGCAAGTACATGATCATAAATTATATATCCTATACAAAGATATGAATTCGAAAAGTAAAACGAAACAACTGGTAGCTGAGATTGAGGGGTATGATTTATTCACAGGAACCAGCATGGAAAAGACTACTTTGCAATTAGATAAGAAGTGGGATGATATTACCTTTTTTACATTAAAAGAGTAAATAAAACGATTTGAAGGGGATAACTCAAATTATGGCATTCAAAAGTGAAGAAGAACTAAATGAAGCTATTGCAGAGGCTAAAGCAAGTCTAGCAATAGAGGGCATGAATCTTACAAAAGAAATGGAAAAGATTATTAGAGACAAGTTGGCAGGTAAGATAACGCATGAGCAATTTATCGTATTAGCAGATGCGATTGCGAGACGTGAACGTACTTAACAATCTAGAAGGCACCACAAACTTTTGTTACATAAACAGGAAAAAAGAGAGGGTAGATCCAACGCTCTGACTGTAGACAAACTATTTTTGTAGAGTTCAGATACTAAAAAATAGTTTGTCTCTTGCTTTATGGAGAATTTATCCAACAATATATATACGTAGTACGTTTTATGCTACAATTTACTATAAGTGAGGAAGGAAGGTGTCTTATGAAAATATCCGTTTATGTTGCAAGTGCATTTAGCAAGGATCATAAAGGCGGAAATAAAGCAGGAGTGGTATTTATGGAGAATACATTGACCACTACTCAAAAAATGGCAATAGCCAAACAACTGGGCTATGCGGAAACCGCATTTATATCAGAATCTGAAGTTGCTGATTATAAAATTGAGTATTTTACACCAAAAGAGGAAGTTGATTTATGTGGTCATGCCACAATTGGCTCTTTCGCGATACTGATGCATTTAAATAAGCTTTTCAAGAATCGCTATACGATTGAAACGAACAGCGGCGTTCTTACTATTACCATAAAAGATGACATCATATTCATGGAACAAAATGAACCGATATTCTATGATGTTATATCTCCAAATGAGTTTATCGACTGCTTTGAAATTGAAGATATAGAAAATACATACCCAATTCAAATTGTCTCCACAGGCTTAAAAGATATTTTAATTCCTATAAAAAGCGAAACACAATTACATACACTGCAACCTAATTTTGAAAAAATTAAAGAAATCAGCAAGTATTATAATGTTGTCGGGATGCATCTATATACTTTTAATGACAATCGAATAATATGCAGAAACTTTGCTCCACTATATGACATCAATGAAGAAGCAGCGACTGGAACTTCAAACAGCGCATTAGCTTGCTACCTTTATGAACAGCACTACTTAAAAAAAGAAGTCTATGTATTTGAACAAGGTTATTCTTTACACTCGCCTTCCGAAATATTAGTTAAATTAGCAACCAATAGCGAGAATAAAATAGAAAAAGTTTATGTTGGTGGCAAAGGCTATTACTGTGAAACGAAGCGTTTAAATATAGAAAATATTGAGTAAAAATAAAAAAAGAGATGGTAGATCCATCTCTTTTTCATTTTCATATGCTTTATGATTCGTAGCCAATCGCTTTAATCATAAAACGATGTTGTTTCACATCAAAATATCCTTTTTGTAAGATTATCTCATGAATGCGGTACAATTCCTCATAATACCTTTCTACAGTAAAATCAGGAATTTGCCACGGAATTGCTTTTAAATAATAGACGATAGCGCCAATATCATAAAAGCGTTGGAAAGGAAACTCTTCTTTTGCTTCTAAAATAGTAAATCCATATTCCTTTAGTTCATTACATGCCGCTTCAAGCGACCAACTTGCAAATTCGCTATTTAGCGGTGAGCTAAACTGCTCATTAAGTTCAGCGCAATCAAGACCGCCAACTTGTTGTGTAAGAAATGTTCCATTTGGAGAAAGGATTCTTTTTACTTCAGAAGCAGCATACGATTCATGTTGATTTAAGATTAAATCAAACTGTCCATCTTGAAATGGTAATGCAGCATCATCGCTCACCTCTACAACTTTAACCCCTAAAGGCTCTAATTTCTTCTGAGCAATTGACATGTTTGGAGCGTAGCCCTCAGTTGCATAAATAGTTGAGGGGAATGGTTGTAACATAGATAAAAACTCTCCGCCGCCAGTACCCATATCTAACATTGATTCTGCACGCTGCATAAGCTGGAAAGCAGTGCTACCGTACGACCACGATAAAGGCTCGCTCTTCATTCGGCCCGTTTCTGAAATGAAAGAAAAGTCCCAACCACTAAAATGTGTATTTGCACTTTTTAATAAAGTTAAAAATAATGGATCACGTTTCATAATTTTGTCCTCCTATTTTTTAATGGATAATATGATGCGAAAAGAAAAAAGGGAGGACCTCTTATTAATGAGAAGCGGTTTTACGTTTCGTGTTCGAATAGATTCATATAAGTTTGCTCCTTGTAAGAATGGTTATTTATATATTCGGGATAATTGAGTAGAAATCCTTTGAACTTAGTTGTGATGTTTTTAATTACTTGGTTTGAGTCGTTTCAGGTACTACGAATTATTACGTGGTTAAAAAATATCTATTAAAATCTAAAATGTAGGTAAAAATGGGGAACCTTAAATTTAGGTTTCCCTTTAATTTATTAAATTATCAATATTAAAATTAACAGAGCCATTAATAAAAGAAATATATATACTGAATATAAAAACTTTTAATTATTTGAAAATATTTTATAATTTAGTATTGTTTATATATGGAATATTTTGTTTGTACGAAAGAGGGGTAAGGGGTTATATGAAAAGAATGAAAAATGTAATGTTGCTAGTGTTGTGTTTCTTATGTTTAAGTGGTTGTAATTATGAAGATGAAGATCAGGTGAAAAAATATGTGAAAAAAAAGCACGGAATCGATGTGGTTGTAACAGATTGGGGCGCTATACATGAAGGGAATATGGGGCATACATACCATACTGTTCAAGCGAAAAATAACAAAAATATTCAATTTAGAGTAGAGGTAGATGGTCTCATCTATTCAAGAATAACAGGCGATGAATACGAATACGGGAAAAAAACATATGAGGAATATAAGAAATTCAAACCAATGCTAGAAGAAATTAAAAAATTAGGTTATGTGGAATCTGAAAATGAAAATGCTCTCCAATATATATTGGATGATGATAATATAGGGAGAAAACCAACTGATAAGTTATTATTAACTTTAAAAACGAGTGACAAGATAGATTACAGTCAATTTGAATCAACAGAATTAGATCGTTTATATGCTCTATTCCAATTCATTCAGAAGAGTAATAGAAAAATAACAGAACTTGAAATTGAGGATCAAAATGGTGAATCTATAGGCTTCCCTTTTAATAATGTGCAAAAAGCTATAACGAAAGAAGAACTGCTTCTAACAATGAAAAATACTGTAAGCAGTTATTGGACATATTTGATTCAAACTGAAACAAGAGTAGATGAAAGATTAAATGAAATTCAAAATGATCGTTTCGTAATTAAAGATATTACTTGTCCACACCCAGAAGACGGTAATTGTCCAGAGTATAAATTGATTTTAGTTTTCAATGACAGTGAGATTAAATATAAAGATGATTCCTATGTAATAGAGGATTTGAGAAAGGTAGTCACTATTCTTAAAGAAGAACTATATAATAAGGAATTTGACATATTTTTGACGAACAAGGATGGAACAAGTTATTCACTCTGGTTATCATCGGAAGCAATCAAGAAAAGTAATGCCGTGGAAGAACTTGTAAAATAAAGGTGTGAAGAAAAATTCAAACCACTTTTTAAGTTTGTTATTTCTTTATTCAAAAAGAAAGAAACGCTTATGCTCCATTTTTGAAGCATAAGCGTTTTTGTTTAAAATACTCAAAAAGAAAAATCCTTTGGTAAAGTACCATTTTTAATCACCGTTCTTAACCCATGTTTTATAATCCAAGGGTTAACAGGATACGGTTTATCACGCAATTGCTGAAACCATTGAAAAACGAGTTCTTTATCTTCTTTCGTAATATCGTTAATATGATTAGCTACAGATTTTTGAACATATTTAGAAGGGTCATTCATTAATGGTTCAAGAAGCTGTAAATTGTTCTTAAAATCACCTTTCAAGGCTCCCGTTTTTTTAGCCCAAGGAAGTCTTGGTCTTGTACCTTCTGAAACCAATCTCCTAATGTGGCTGTTTTTATCATGAATCCACTGTTGCAATATATTTAGTGTGTCTTCATGATATGTTTCAAGAAAAGGCCGAATAGCATATTCAGCAGTATTCCGTTTTGTTATTTCATACATGGCGTTGAATGAGGTTTCAAAATTGTTAAGCCCATATTTTTCAACGTATTTTGCGATAGGCATATACATATATCCGTTTGTAAATGTGCCTACTTCTGTTGTATTTTCTGGTCCCAATGTTTTCAGTAATATATGTATTGCTTCATTAAAATCCTTTTGCAAAGCATTGTGTAATTCATCTGCAATTACTTCAATTCGTTGCTTTAACTCTAAATTTTCAACTTTATATGTTACGGAAGCTACAAAGTTTCTTTTAGAGAAATTAGGATCGTATTTACAAATAGAATCAGCCATGTTTTCTGCTAATTCTTCGTTAAATAAAAATTTTAACGGAACATATTTACCCATATTTTCACCTCAGTGGTCAGTTGAAAACAAGTTTTATTTTTTAATCGACAATCCATAAACTAAAGTTTCACTCGGAGTCGTAATACTAAAACCTGTCGTCTTATAATCAAGTTTCACTGTATCACCAGTGTAGTCTTTCGTAAATGAATCCATTTGTACGATAAGATTTGCATCTTCATATACAACATCATCTGCAACATATGTATCCCAAATTAAATCGACATCAACGAAAATGCTACAAGAGTTTGTCATTGTCCCTCTAATGCGAATGATCTTTTTATCTTCACGTTCTAATCTATGTATAGCTGCTATTGCTTCATCAGTAATGCGAATGTTCATGGTATCCCAACCTTTATATATATTTCCTTTATTATTGCAAAAACAAGAGCAATAGGGAAGTAAAGAGGTTTGTAATAAAAAACGAGCAAACAAATTTGTTTGCTCGTTTAACGTTTATTTCAATTCACATTTATCAAGTGGAATCACTTTTGTTTTCTTCGTAAATTTATAGCCTAACCATAGTACTAAGAAGAGTGGTAAACCGATGTAAGAAACAAGTACACCGTTCCAATCGATTGCTTCACCCATAAATGCGCCGTAGTTTTGTCCTAAAATAACGATGACACAAAGTGCAAATGCGAAGATTGGTCCGAACGGGAACCATTTTGCTCTATACGGTAAGTCTTTTAAATCTTTACCTTGTGCGATATATGCTTTACGGAAGCGATAATGACTAATTGCAATTCCAACCCATGCGATAAAGCCAGACATTCCTGATGCATTTAATAACCAAATGTATACAACACCGTCACCGAATAAAGAAGCAATGAAAGCGATACTACCAACGATTGATGTTACGATTAATGCGTTAACAGGTACGCCGCGGCTATCTAATTTACCAAGAAACTTCGGTGCTTTTCCTTGACGAGCTAAATCCCAAAGCATACGAGTTGATGCGTACATACCAGAGTTACCAGCAGATAGTACGGCAGTTAAAATAACAGCGTTCATAACAGAAGCAGCAAAGGCAACGCCCGCTTTTTCAAAAATAAGTGTAAATGGACTTACTGTTACATCACTTGCAGCAAGGCTTTCAGTTGTGTAAGGAATTAATAAACCGATAACGAGAATCGCAAGGATATAGAATAAAAGAATACGCCAGAAAATTGAACGAATTGCTTTCGGAATATTGCGCTCTGGATCAGACGTTTCACCAGCAGCTACCCCAAGTAATTCAGTACCTTGGAATGAGAAACCAGCTGCCATAAATACACCGATAATTGCCATGATACCGCCATTAAATGGTGCATCTGCAACAGTGAAGTTTTTAAAGCCAACAGATTCTCCGCCCATAATGCCGAAAATCATCATAAAACCGACAATTAAAAAGATAATAATCGTAACTACTTTAATAAGTGCGAACCAATATTCAGATTCACCAAACCCTTTAACAGATAAATAGTTTAAAAGGAAAATAATAGCTAAACATAATCCGCTCCAAATAAGAGAAGGGGTATCAGGGAACCAAAATTTCATAATTAATGTTACGGCTGCAAGTTCAGCAGCGATCGTAATCGCCCAGTTATACCAATAGTTCCATCCAAGTGCAAAACCAAGTGATGGATCAACAAATTTTGTTGCATACGTACTAAAAGATCCAGTAACAGGCATGTAAGCTGCGAGTTCAGCTAAGCTTGTCATTAAAAAATAAACCATAATACCAATTGCGGCGTATGCAACTAGTGCACCACCAGGTCCAGCTGTATGGATTACACCACCGCTGGCAAGAAATAGTCCGGTACCAATTGTACCACCGAGAGAAATCATCGTAAGGTGTCTTGATTTTAAACTACGTTTTAATTCACCTTTTCCTTTTGTAGTTTGTGTTTCAGAGGTAGTTTGATTCGTTGCGCTATTCATGTTCAACACTCCTTTTCTTGTAAGATAGGAAGGAGCGGGGGAGAAAAATACAAAAAACCGCCAAAAGAATTAGGCGGAACGTTTCACAAATAACCACCCCATCATACCCTTCCGTTAAGATAGCACCCCACGTTTACACGGTAATTTTGTAAACGTGACAGTTCTGTTCCTTTCGGAGACAGCCCCAGCCCATATTTCCAGAGAAGAAATATAAACTTCGGCAACTTTTCCTTTCAAACGGAGTCGGTGACATTCTCTGTGTCTCGTCCATTTTACTTTTAAAAGTCGCAACCTCTACCTCATCGGACTGATGAGGATTTATATATTGCTAAGATTTTTAATATATCGCAATTGTAATCACTTTCTGAATATATTGCAAGGAATTTTGTTAGGAAAAGTCAAAAAATATCGGTTATTGTTTAGGAAACGCTTGCAAAACTCCACCCGAACCTACTGTTATGTAACAAAAAATAAAGAAAGAAATTGTTATACAAATGTTTCGCAAAAAATATTGAAAAACCCTTTAAAAATAAAAGAAAATTCTGAAAATATAATTCGACATAACTATCGAATGTGGTGTGGAGGGAAATAAAGAGTGAATATTCTTTATTTTTATAGTAAAATTAAAGCATTGTTTAATTGAAAAGGGGAATTTGTGATGAAATTAGAAACGGGAAGGCTATATATAGTGCCGTGTACAGAAGAGAAGCTTCGCGTTGCTGAAGAGCAAGGGTATAACAGTGGTCCGCATATTGTAGGACATGTAGAAAACATAAAGAAAGATGCAGCTTTATTACCTTGGGGCGCATGGTATGTCATTCGAAAGGAAGATGACATCGTATTAGGTGATATAGGGTTTAAAGGGAAACCGGATGAGAATCGTACAGTAGAAATTGGTTACGGTTTTATTGAGAAATATTGGAATAAAGGATATGCTACAGAATCTGTAGGTGAATTAATAAAGTGGGCTTTTCAGACAGGAGAAGTAGAAACGATTATTGCAGAGACACTTCTTGAAAATGATAGCTCAATCCGTGTGTTAGAAAAATTACATATGAAGAGAGTAGAAACTACAGAAGCAATGATCAATTGGAAAATAGAAAAATAAAAAATACCGCTTGAAACGAATCGGGCGGTATTTTTTCATAATTACGGTTGTATCTGTTTTTGATCTGTCGGATACCCAACTGTTGATGCATTAGAACGATTGGAATGATTACGGACAGCAATAAAAATAGATATAATAACGACAAGACCAACTGCCACGTAAGAAAGCGAAATAATAGTTGGATCCACTTTAAATGTTGTAAGTAGTGTACGTATATTCGTAAAGATAATAAGGCCACCAACTAATACGCCAAGTAAATGAGATGGAACGATGCGTACTAACCATGCAGCAATTGGAGCTGCGACAATGCCGCCAAGCATTAAGGAGAATACCCAAACCCAGCTTACTTGTTCCCAGCCAAGTGAGATGAAAAAGCCGATTGTTGCAGCGAGTGAAACAGGAAATTCACTCGTATCTACAGAACCAATCACTTTTCTAGCTTCATTTCCTCTTGCAAGTAGTACAGGCGTCGTAATTGGCCCCCAGCCACCACCTCCAGTTGAATCGACGAATCCAGCGAATAAGCCAAGCGGAACAAGTTGTTTGGCAGACATACGTTTTTTGGAAGCGACAATTTTCTTTTGAATAAGAAATCGTAATAAAATATAAACCCCTAAAGTGAATAAGAATACGGAAATATACGGTTTAATTACATCGCCAGGTAAATTACTTAAAAAACATGCCCCAATAAACGCGCCAATTGCTCCAGGTAATGTAAGCCTGGAAACGGTATATTTATCAACGTTTCCAAATTTAATGTGAGATGCACCAGAAGCGGCAGTTGTAACGACTTCAGCTAAGTGAACGGAAGCGGAAGCTACAGCCGGTGCGATACCAAACATTAATAATAGTGAAGTAGAGGTTACCCCATACGCCATTCCAAGTGCTCCATCAATCAATTGAGCGAAAAATCCGATAATAGCAAATACAATTAATTTCTGCATAAAAATTCCCCCTGTAATAAATAAATGAAAAAGGCACTTTTCCCATATGAGAAAAGTGCCTTTGGTTTTTCCAATCAGCAATAATGAAATTTGTTTTATTATAATACACATTAATCGTATAAATCAACTAGGTTTTAAAGTTTTTTGAATTGAACGAAAGAAAAATAAAATATACAATAAAAGGATGGAGAGAAAGGGGAGAAAGACATGTTACTATTTGATCATCTCGTTCACGCGATGCATTGTACACCAGAGGAAGCGGCAAAACAAATGCAGGTGCTTGGATTTCATACTGCATTAGGCGGAGAGCATATGAATTGGGGTACTTGGAATAGTTTATGTTATTTTGATTTATCATATATAGAATTTTTAGCTGTTCAGCATGAAGAAAAAGCGAAAGAAGCAGACAATCCATTAGTACAAGAAACAGTGGTGAAATTACAAAATGGGGAAGGAATGCTACAAATCGCAATCCGAACAGATGCCATTGAAGAACTGGCAGATAAGTTGAGTAAGCACGGTTTACATACGATAGGACCATTTGAAGGGAAACGTATGAGACAAGATGGCAGACTTTTAGAATGGAAAATGTTATTTGTTAAGCAAGAAGAGAACGGACCGAAATTACCTTTCTTTATACAGTGGAATGAAACAGATGAAGAAAGAAGAAATGATTTACGCAACGTTGGGACAATCGCGGAACATAAAAACAAAGTACAACAAATTGAAACGATTCATTACGCAGTGAAAAATGTTCGAGAAACGGTGCGGAAATGGAAAGAAATAATGGAGCTAACTGCAAGTACAGTTATACAAAATGAAGAATGGAATGCGGAATGTCAAAGTGTATCGTTTGGTGACATTCATGTACAGTTTTGTGAACCAATTGGCGAAGGAGTAGTGCTAAAATGCCTGAAGAATCAAGGCGAACATCCTTTTGCAGTGGAGTTTAAAGGGGAAAATAAACGAGAGCATGAAGTGTTAGGTAGTTTGTACATATATTGAAAGAGAGAGTAAACCGAATTTTAGAAGATCATAATCATTTTTCATCCTATATTCCAAAATGGTATCAATCACAACATGTAGATATAATAAACAATAAATAACGGAGGAATTCATATGGATAAAATAGCGATAATTTCAGATATACATGGTAATATTCCAGCTTTAGAATCTGTGCTACAAGATATTAAATTAAGAGGAATCGAGCGCATTATTTGTCTTGGAGATTTAGTCGGAAAAGGCCCTCATTCAAGCGAAGTAATTGAAATCATTCGTAAAGAATGTGAAGTAGTTGTAATGGGAAACTGGGATGATTTCATTACAAAACCAACTGAATTTGAAGCATTAAAATGGCATCAAAAACAACTATCAGAAGAACAAAATGAGTACTTAAGAAGTTTACCATTTTCCATCGAGTTTTTTATGAGCGGAAAACTCATTCGTATGTTCCACGCTTCACCGAGAAGTTTATATGAAAGAATTCAACCACACGCTGCAAGAGAAGAACGTATTAGTATGTTCGAAAATAGTGATTTGACGGAAAATATAGAAGGCGAAAGACAACCAGATGTTGTTTGCTACGGTGACGTGCACCAAGCATTCGTCCAAAATTTCAGAGGGAAAACGTTATGTAATGCCGGTAGTGTAGGAAATCCTCTTGAAATTACACAAGCTTCCTATTTAATATTCGAAGGAACTTACAATGACAAAGAAGCAGCGAGTTTTTCCATCCAATTCGTACGAGTACCGTACGATATTGAATTAGCCATCAGACTAGCAGAAGAACTAGATATGCCAGACATCGAAGAATACAAACAAGAGTTACGGACTGCTTTATATCGAGGGTTTAAGGGGAAGTAAGCCAATAATAATATATCAACGATTCGACATAGGATATCGACTTACCGACAAGTAGTGACATAAATTATTAATCATAATTATGTTATGTAAACTTATTGTAGGAGGAAATATCATGAACCGAAAAAAACACATGAAAGAAATTGTAGATCATATTTTAAAATTAAACTTAACCCATCCAACAAGAGTGGGAGTAAGTGGTATTACAGCATCAGGAAAAACAACATTTGCAAACGAACTAGCGGAAGAAGTAAAAAAGCGAGGAGTACCAGTAACACGCGCAAGTATTGACGATTTTCATAACCCGAGAGTGATTCGCTATACGCAAGGTAAAGAATCTGCTAGAGGATATTATGAAGATGCGCACGATTATACAGCTTTTAAAGAAAGGTTATTAAAGCCTTTAGGACCTAATGGGAATTTACAGTATGAAACGATTTCTCATAACTTAATAACGGATATTCCTGTACAGAATGAACCGCTAGTAGCCCCGCAAAATATGGTATTAATAGTAGATGGAACATTCCTATTGAAAAAAGACGTTGAGCATTTATTTGATTACAAAATTTTTGTAGATACAGATTTTGAGATTGCGAGAAAACGTGGTGCGAAGCGAGAGACTGAAGCTTTTGGAAGTTATGAAGAAGCAGAGAAAATGTTTTTGAACAGATATCATGCAGCTCGTAAAATGTATATAGATGAGCATAATCCGAAAGAGTGTGCGGATGTTATATTTCAGAATAGTGATTTAGAAAACCCAGAAGTTATATTTCATGAAAGAGAGTAAATGCGTAATCATAAATATATGTATAACCTTATATTTATTGTTATAATTCTCGTATAATGAAATTAATTTTATGAAGTAATTTCCAGGGGATAAGGAAAAAAGGCAAGTTAAAAAACATAAAAAGGGGATAGAACATATAATGAATGAAGTACTAGAACTAAAAGAAGAACTACAACAAATTAAAAATAACAATTATGCTGTACCAGAAGACGTAGATGCATATCCATATGCACAGTGGATGCTAGATTATATCGGATCACCTGATGCAGAACTGCGTGATGATTTGATATATAGTACGCTTCACAAGTGGATTACAAATGATGTGTTTAGACAAAAAGAATTACGAGGACTAATGTTACAAGCAATTAGCCCGGATTATTTATTTTATAAAATTGGTGAAAAGGGAACAGACTCTGTTTTCAAACGTGCATTCTCTGTTTTAATCCCGCCACTTATTTTATCTGTTCATGAAAGAGAACCATTGTTATCTGAAGAACAACTGTACAGTGTGGCAGAACAAGTGCTGGAATATGTGTATTTAGAAGAAGATGTAAGAGGTTACGTAGAAGGAAATGGCTGGGCACATTCTACGGCACATGCTGCTGATGCGCTAGATGCTTTAGCTCGTACAATACAAAATCGTGAATTTTCATATGCGATTCTTGCCGCTGTTCGTCAAAAGGTTCGCCTAAATGACTACGTATACATCCACTTTGAGGATGAGAGATTAGTAACGCCAATTATGTCGTTACATAACCAAAATCTCTTAACTGAAGAAGAGTGGAGCAATTGGCTACATAGTATAGCAAATGTTGAAGACATCCGACATCCGCAGCATGCTATTTTAGTACAAAATATTAGAGCTTTCTTAAGAAGTTTATATTTCAGAGTTTTAGAGACAGAGGGGAGCACAGTCTTTACAGATGATATATTGGAGACTTTGAAGGATTTGCGTAGATATTAAAAAAGGCCTTTGAATTGGAAGTTTTAAAAGAAATCCATACTTAGAAATAAAGAGAAAATATTAATTTTGAAAAATTTATTAGAAATTTATTTTTACATTGTACCCTTTCAGTATAGGCTGAAAGGGGTGTCAAATGAAAAAATTATTGAAGATAGTAAAGATTATATTTTTAGTGTGTAGTAGCATTATTTTTCTTGGAACAGGCGCTGTATTTATATATCATAACTATCAATTAAGAATGGAATCGAAATTAATAAATAATGAAGGTGAACTTATTAATTTCAATAATAAAAAAATGAATGTTTATAATGAGGGGAGCGGGAAGGATACGTTTGTATTTATGGCCGGATCTGGAATTGCCGCTCCTGTTTATGAATTGAAAGGCTTGTATAGTGAATTTTCGAAAGAAAACAAGATTTCTGTAATTGAGAGAGCTGGTTATGGGTACAGTGATGTTTTTCAAGATGATAGAGATATTGATACGATATTAGAACAAACGAGAGAAGCGCTTATTCGAAGTGGAAATAAGCCACCATACATTTTAGTACCACACTCTCTATCGGGTATAGAGGCTATTTATTGGGCACAGAAATATCCAAGTGAAGTAAAAGGGATTATTGCGTTAGATATTGGTTTACCTAAACAGTATGTAACTCATAAAATAGGTGTAGTTGATTCATTAAGAATAAAAGGGATGAATATTTTAACGAAAATTGGTTTTCAGAGATTAGTTCCTTCTTTCACTTATAATCCCGAAGTCATTCGGCAATCCTTTTTAAACGAACAGGAAAAAGATATTTATAGAGCGCTTTCATATAAACAAGCTTTTAACGATGATATGAAGCAAGAACTTTTACAAAGCTACAATAACGGTAAAAAATCAAATTTCTTATCAATCCCAAAAGAAACACCTATTTTATTTATAGATGCAATTGCTAGGCAAAATAAAGATTCGAAGTATACAAAGCAAAAAAACGAAGATTATAAGGAGTTTGCTAGTAAGTTATTAATAGCTGATGTGAAAATAATTGAGGGTACACATAGTATTTATTTATACGCTCCTGATGAAATATACAAATTTGCTATGGATTTTATTAATAATAAAGTAGTGAAGAACTAAGCTATTGTTATTTTAGCGATGGAAGGTCTACATAATGAAAGAATATAACATATTAATTGTTGAAGACGATTTGATGATAGGAGATTTATTACAAAAAATTTTGCAGCGCGAGAAGTATAAGGTGTATTGGAGGAAAGAAGGAAAGAATGTTCTTGATGTAATTCATGAAATAGACTTAGTCATAATGGATGTTATGTTACCGGGTGAAGACGGTTATCAAATTACAAAGAAAATAAAAAATCTAGGATTAAATATCCCAATTATATTTCTATCAGCTCGGAATGATATTGATAGTAAACTAAAAGGTTTAACTATTGGAGAAGAATACATGATAAAACCTTTTGATCCTAGAGAATTATTGTTAAGAATTCAGAAAATGTTAGATAATCAATATGGTACTTTTACGCAAATTAAACATTTATTTATAGATGCAGAATATAAAAGGGTTCTAATTAATGGTTTGCGTGATGAAGTTGCTTTTACTGCGATTGAGCGTAAAATATTCTTCTATTTATATGAAAATAGAGATAGAATTCTAACAAAAGAACACTTCTTTGATTACTTATGGCAACTCGAAGATAGAAATCAAAATATCATGAACGTACATATAAAAAAAATCAGGACCAAAATCGATGATAAAGCAGGTGATATTATTCAAAATATTTATGGAGAAGGGTATAGACTAAATACCTTTATGAAGAAATGAACTTAAAGAAAAAATATCAGTTACTACTATTCTCCGCTATTATTAGCGTCCCTCTGTTATTGTTGTCGATTAGCATTGTTGTATCGGTTATTTATAATGCCGCCTTTAAAACTAAAAATAAGAACATTCCTTTTCACGAATCCTTTGCATATCCTACTATGCTAATTATATTTTTATTATCACTATTAGTATTAGCTTTTGTATTTTCAAAATCGATTAACACAGTATTAAATAAAATTAATGTATTAAATCAAACGATTCGAGATTTAGCTAGTGATAAAAAAATCCCTAATATAATAGATGTTAAAAGCGATGATGAGATGGGGGAACTGATTAAGTCAGTAAACTTGCTTATAGAAAGAACGACATATCGAGAATTAGAATTGCAACAACAGGAACAAATAAAAAAAGAGCTATTAAATAAATTACGGCATGATATTAATACGCCCTTAACTGCGGTTAGATTACAATTATATTATTTAGAAGGCGAATACGAAGCGCAAGCACCAGTACTTCAATCAATGTATGAGCAGATACAATATATAAGTGATTTAACTAACGAAATTAATATTCAATCTACAGAGACCCTAGAGAATACTTATATTGTGAATGATGAAGTGAATATACATAATTTAATAGAAAATATGATTAAAAAATGGAGCTATTTATATAGCATTCATAAAATTGAATTAGTATATAATCCACAAGATAAAGAGTTGATATGGGATAGTAATGAGTTATGGATTCAAAGACTATTTGATAACATTTTTCAAAATGTCCTTAAACATTCAAAAGCTAAAAAACTTGAGATCCTCATAGGTGATGATATAGTTTCCTTTAGAGATAACGGGATCGGGTTTGATATAAATAGTAAAGGAACGGGACTAGGTTTAAAAAATATTGAAGATATATCAAAAATGTTCGATATAAAATACACGTTACAATCAAATAGTGAGGGGACTATGTTTTCATTTGAAAACACTCAAAAGAAGATATAAATTTCAATTTGCAATTCTAATTGAGGTTTTATTAGTAACGCCAGTCATGTCATTACGGAATCAAAATTTTTTAACTGAAGAAGGATGGAGTACGGTCTTTAAAGATACTATATTGGAGACGGTGAAGAAATGGCGTAGGTTTTAAAAAGGGTCTTCGAATTAGAGTGTGTGGTTCATCACTCAACTCCATCATAAATAAGCATTTAAGCAAAGAAAAAGAGTTAAAAAACTATCCTTTCTGTCGGTTTCCTACAAAAAGGATAGTTTTTTAGTTGAATTGAAATGTTAGCCCTAACTATACATGAGCTTATATGTGATAATGAGTTTATTAAATATGTAATTGCGGATTTTCTTCATATTGAAGTAGCTCAGAATGTCGTTTCAGGGGCAGAACAAATAATTGCCGTTCGTAAAAATGATGACGGGGATTTAATTGCTTTTAAAACAAGCGGCGGAAGAGAGTTAGATTATATTACTGCTCTTAATGAAGCAAAATCAGGGAAGTTAGCTCATGTGGATGTATTTCATAAGTATGGTAGGGATATTATACGTAGTGAAGCGGATGGTATAAAGGAAAATAATTTAGACAATTTACCTTCATTTTAAAAGGGTAAACCTCAAGAAGAGAATGTTCATTTGGATATTCTCTTCTTTTCTTTCTCTACAAATAGAAGGTTCATTTCTAAAGTGCAATCACACTTTTAAAGAGTTCTCTAAAGTTCTCTTTATCTTCTGCTGTAAATGGTTTAGGTCCCTTTGTACGCTTGCCGCTTTTTCGAACCATTGCACTTAAATAACGTGTTTGTAATAGTTGGTCAATGTTTTCATTCGTATACTTGTATCCTTTATGATGAAGAACGATACAGCCTTTTGCTAAAGCGAGAGAAGCAAGACCGTAATCTTGTGTAACGATTAAATCTTCTTTTTTTGCTAACTGCATAATCCGGTAATCCGCAGCATCTGCTCCAGAATCAACATAAATTGTTTCCACACCTTTTGGCTGTTCTGCATTAGAATAATGAGAAAAGCTAGTAACGAGTGTAACAGGAATTTCTGCCTTCGTAGCTTCAAAAATAATCACATCTTTTACAGGACAAGCATCTGCATCAACGTAAATTTTCATTGGTATCACTCCTATAAATAGGTTCGTGTTGATAATAATGGTAGATTTAGGTTTTGTCAAACGAGATCTCTTTACTAAAAGTTATTTTTCACAAACCAAAATAGCCTCACGCAAACGAGAAATACCTTCCTCAATTTGATCAATATGTACCTTTCCATAAGATAAACGAATATAACCATCTTTCGCGCCGAAAATACTACCGGGCATAAATGCTATTTCTTGTTTTAAGCTTTGCATAATGAGTTGTTTTTCGTTTATCGGTTCTTTTAATTTTCCCCATATGTATATACCGCCGGTCGGGTTTGAAAAAGAGATTTTATCGTGAAGTTGCTCGTTTAGGGCACGGACGATAACGTCTCTTTTTTCTGCTAGTTGTTTTCGTAATGGTACGATATGGGATTGAAATGGTACGGTTTCAAAAAACTGCTGCATAAGCCACTGCGGGAATATGCTCATTCCTAATTCCATTTGGTGCCGTGCATCGGACAATCGCTCTACGACAGACTGCGGAGCAACAAGCCAGCCGACTCGTAAACCTGGTGCAATCATTTTTGATAAGGAATGTACATAAATGACTGTCCCATTTTCATCAATTGATTTTAAAGTAGGGCAAGGTTGTTTCTTTTCTAGTGTAAGTAAACTAGAAGGATCATCTTCAACGATCGCAATTCGTAAGTCTGCGCAAAGTGATAACAGTTTTTTTCTACGGTTTGGATGCAGCATTGTGCCCGTAGGATTTTGGAAGTTTGGATTTAAAAAGATCATTTTAATACGATGCTTTCTATATAATTCTTGCACATCGTCTGGATTAATACCGTGTTCATCGACGGGTAACGGGAAAATACGAATACCTGCTGATTGGAATAACGGCAAGGAATAACAGTGCGATGGACTTTCGAAAGCGACTGCATCACCTGGATTTAATAAACATTGCACGATAAGGTGAAGTGCTTGCTGTGCGCCGGATGTAATCATAATGGATTGTTCAGTCGCTTCAACTTTTAAATATTCCTTCATATATTTTACGACCGCTTGTCTTAGCGGGAGATAGCCTTGCGGGTGATCGTAACTTAATGAATGTGTTAGCGGTTGTTCTCGTAAAATCGTTTGTAGTTGCTTGTGAGGATAGAGGTTACAACCGAGCTCTCCGTTTGCGAAATCAATGATATTTTCATTTTGTTGTATTTCTGCCCGAATATGGCGAAGTAACGGTAAGTTTGGTAAAAACGTACCACCTTCTACGAAATTTCTCCAATTCGGCGTTAATGTTGGAGAAACGCCCCACATATGTGTACTTACACGTGTTCCTTTACCAGTCGTACTTTCTACAATTCCCATAGCACGAAGTTCATTATAAGCAGTCGTTACTGTACTTCGGTTTACATTTAATTGCGTAGCTAATTTCCGTTCTGAAGGTAGGAAGCTTCCTGGAGGAAGTTCTCCGTATGTAATACGTTTTTCAATAAAGTCAACAACTTGCTGATAAATAGGGATTTTACTGTCACTATCTAGCTTCCATTCCATAAAAAACGCCTCCGTATCTTTTCACTACATCAAGTATAGCAAATTGGCTGGGTAAAAAAACAGCCAATTGGACGGTGTTTTATCCAGCCAATTTTACTATGCTAAATATGGAAGGGGAGATTCGGATGAAACGATGGCAAATGGAATGGCTCCTAGTATCAGTAGCATTAGTATGGGGAGCAAATTATACAATTGGAAAGTATGGCGTGGCATTTATGTCATCCATTCAATTTAATAGTTTACGATTTCTAGTAGCATCACCGGTATTATTACTTATTACTTTTATGATGGAACGCTCATTACGTATTGAAAGAAAAGATTGGTTACGATTAGTAGCAGTCGGCATCGTTGGAACGACAACGTATCAAACGATGTTTATGCTATCTGTGAAATATACTTCAGCAACGAACGCCTCATTATTAATTGCGATGTCACCTATATTTACAGGGATATTAGCGGTATTACACAAACAAGAACGTTTTTCGATGAAAGTACAAATTGGTTCAATAGTAGCATTTATTGGTGCAGCATTCGTTTTATTAACAGGGCATACAGGAGGAGCTACTTACGAGTATGCTTGGCTCGGAAATATAATTGGATTAATCGCAGCAATTGCGTGGGGATGGTACCCAATATTAGCGCAACCTCTTATAACAAAATACTCCGCAATGAGAGTCACATCATGGTCTACTTTAATTGGAATTGTACCTCTCGTTATATACTGTGTATTCAACGTAAACACATTAACATGGCCAGTAGACATGCCAAGCTGGGGATCACTAGCATATTCAATCGTCTTTGCGACCATCTTTGGGCTAGCAATGTGGTATGTTGGCATTAGTCAAATTGGTTCAACGAAAGTAATGGTTTATATGTATCTTGTACCATTGTTCGCAGTTATCTTCGCGGCAGTAACCATCGGAGAGCAAATTAATATGATGCAACTCGTTGGCGGATTTATTATCTTCATCGGTTTATATGTTGTAAAAAAAGGCGGAATCAAAAAGCCTGCTCTCAATTTGAAAAAAGTAAGTTAACAGTAAAAATGATCTCTTTCATATAGAAGGAGATCATTTTTTGTTTCGCAATAAAAGCGCTTGTTCAATGGCCCATTTTTGATGATCATGAATGAGAAGCTCTACAGCATGTAAAGGAGACATCCACCTTAGAACATGATCCTCCTCACAGTTTTCAGTTTGTTTCTGCACCATGTTCGCAATATAAAAGAACCCATCGTTTAAATAATATGCATCTTCCTTTGCAGCATAAAAATATCGCATTGCATTACCGATATACTGCTCAATTTCAATGGCCCATCCTAATTCTTCTAGTAGTTCACGATGTAAGCATTCATCTTTTGTTTCAGTACCTTCCATACCGCCACCTGGTAAAAAGTAGCGTTCTCCTTTTTGGATAATAGCAATCTTTGAAGAAATTGAGTTAAAAATAATTGCATAACAACTAGGTCGTAATACATATTGCTCAGTAGGCTTTTTATAACCAAAAGTAAGTTTAGACATCATAAAACACCTCATCTTTCTATAAAATACATAAAAGGAATATTAAGGAAAAAATAGAATTATATAAGTATAATCTTAATGGATTGGAGTGGTAACAACATGATAAATCGAAAGTGTTCGCGTTGTAAAGAGATAACAGGTACGTTGCACGGTGGGAAAAAAATTAAGGAAGAATTTCTATGTGAGGACTGTTTGCAAAAAGGAATTGCGAGCGGAGAAATCGAATTATCACAAGTGGAGCAAGAACAAACTTCATATCTTTCTATAAAAATATTAAAAATAATGAGTGTAATTTATTTAATAGCATCTATTTTTATGGCTTTTTCAACTGGTCCATTTATACATAATCTGGGGTTTGATGAAATGTCCATTTCAGGATCGGAATTAGGCTTAATAAGTATTGTTATGCTAGGATCTATATTTCAGTCAGTTCTTGTATTTTGCGGGATATGGGTATTCATCCTTTTAGTAGAAACAGTCATTAAAATTTATGAAAAAATGAAGTGAGTGAGAGGGAGAAACATATGCGAGTAAGAAACATCCAAGGGGAAGATTATGTAAAGATTCATTCGGTTTTAAATGATTGGTGGGGCGGGAGAGACATGGCTGCCATGTTGCCAAAACTGTTCTTCGTTCACTTTCAAGAAACGAGTTTTATCATTGAAGAAGAGGGAGAAACGTTAGGTTTCTTATGCGGATTTTTTTCGCAAACGCATAAAGAGGAAGCGTACGTTCATTTTATCGGAGTAAATCCGAATTATAGAAGAAGGGGAATCGCATCGACATTGTATTCTTATTTCTTTGATGTTGCTCGTGCAAGTAACCGTAAAGTTGTAAAAGCAATTACGTCACCAGTTAATAAAAAATCGATACAGTTTCATAGGGAGATTGGTTTTCGAATTGAGGATGGGGATGATGAAATAGAGGGCGTATCGGTACATACAAATTATGACGGGAACGGCGGGAGTAGAGTTTTGTTTTTGAAAAATGTGTAAAAGTAGGCTAGCGCTAGGTTAGCCTTTTTGTTGTGAGGAGATAAAAATATGGAGAGTAAACAAAGTAGAAATGAGTACTTACGACGCATTTATAAAGTGCAAGATTATATAGAATCAAACATAAATGATTCACTTTCAATTGAAAAGTTAGCAGATGTAGCAGGATTTTCAAAATTTCATTTTCATCGGGTTTTTAAAGGGATAGTAGACGAGCCATTATCGCGGTATGTAAACCGCTTGAAGTTAGAAAGAGCAACACATCTACTTACATATCGCACAGATATGACGATTACGGATATCGCTTACCATTTTGGCTTTACAGATTCAGCAGTTTTCTCCCGAACATTTAAAGGTCATTACGGAATAAGTCCATCTCAATATCGAAACGACAATAGCAAGAATTGCAAAGACGTAAGCAGAGCTTCTCAATACAATGAATGTAAGAAGGTTCGAGGTAATGTTGAAATTGTAACAGCGGATAATATAAACGTCGCATACATAAGACATATCGGTACATATGAAGAGTTAACTATAGCTTTTCCAAAAATGATAGAGAAATTATTTCATTACGCAGCTAAGCAAAACTATCATGTATTTGAGGATACGCAAGTATTAACCATTTACCATGACCATCATGAATTTACTGAGGACCATCAGTTAAGGACTAGTTTATGTATAACAATTCCGGATGGGTCCGTAGAAGAAACGAGCGACATTGGACTAATGGTAATACCTTCTGGAAAGTATGCGGTAGGTCATTTTGAAATATTCCAAGATGAATATAAAGGAGCATGGGACTTTATATACGGTGAGTGGCTTCCAAATAGCGGATATAAACCGAGAGACTCGTATCCTTTTGAAATGTATAAAAATGACCCAAGACGGCACCCGGAAAAGAAACATATAGTTGATATATATGTACCTATCGAACCTTTTTAATTATAGGTTAAAGGGGAATGAATGATGAAAACTGCTGAAAAGTTAAATCTGATTATAAAAGAAGAATATGAAAATATGAATGGGATGTTAGTAGTACAAAAAGGGGATTATATTTTTGAAAACTATTATAACGGTCATGGTCCAAATGGTGCATTTCATATAGCGTCAGTCACAAAAACGGTAATCTCTGCCCTAATTGGGATATGTATAGATAAGGGCTATATAAAAAGCGTTGATCAAAAAGTAATAGAGTTTTTCCCAGAATATGCTGTCAATTCATCTGAAATAACAGTACGACATCTGTTGACAATGACAGCTCCACATCCTTTCGTAGACTGGCAGGAACCGTTAGAAGAATTATGTACACAAGAGGATTGGGTACAGTATACACTTAATAGAATGGGGAACGGCGGAGAAATCGGATCTTTTAAGTACTCATCTGCAGGAGCGCATGTACTATCAGCAATTATTACGAGCGTAACAGGAAAAAGTGCGCGTGAATTTGCGAATGAATACTTATTTCAGCCACTCGGCATGAGAGAAATTCCAAAATACAATATGAAAGCATTTGGATTCGATGACTTATTCGGAAAAGATGTGAAAGGATGGGTTCATGATCCAAACGGTATTTCGACGGGTGGCTGGGGACTTACGTTAACAGCTAGAGATATGGTTAAGTTTGGATATTTGTATTTGCATCAAGGTATTTATGATGGAAAACAAATACTATCAAAATCATGGATAAAAGAATCAACAGAAATGAACCAAAATCAATATGGTTACTTATGGTGGTTACGAGAAGAGGATGGAATCTTTTCATATTGTGCAATGGGTGATGGTGGGAATATGATTTGTTGTATTCCGAAGCAGGATTTGGTTGTAGTAATTGCTTCTGAAGTTATACCAAATGCACGGGATAGATGGGAATTGATTAAAGGGTGCATACTTCCTTATTTAAAAGATTAATATGGTTATTTTTATAAAAATAAGAATGAAAGGTTTAGTTAAACTTGTTTTGTTCTCCATGATAGAAAAAAGTGTTGTGTTAACAAAGTTATGTAACTAAGATTATAAAACTTCAACACCTATACGATTTTTAAATAATTGCAAGGTGTTGAAGTACTTCATAACCTATTAAAGGTACTTTCAAATAAAAGCGGAAACACCTTTTTTCTTTGCTTTTTAACTATTTTCTAATTTTGTGATGTATAAGATACATCATGCCGAGTATGATTGCTAGTATTATAAATTTAATTAATTCAATTAGGCTGGCATCCCATTTATTTTGCGCTACATCTGTTAAATAAAATACATTAAACATACCATGTAAAATTGCGGGTGATAATACAGAACCGCCATATTCTCTCGTGTACGTTAAAATTATAGATAATATAAATAATAAAGAGAGATAACTTAATATTCCTACAAGCTGAAACTCATAATTTTTATAAAATATTGCTACTGGTAAATGCCATGAAGACCAAAGCGAAGCTATAATAAGAGCTGTTTGCATGAATGAATATTTTTTTCGTAAATAGTAATGAAAATTCCCTCGCCATATAATCTCTTCTAATAATGCAGATAAAGATCCAATTGTAAGACCAACGAGCAAGAGAAATTCTAATTCATTCCAATGATGATATAAGAACTTTATATCATAAATATAAAAATAAAAATGGAGACATAGCCCTAGAAGTAGTGGAAATAATATGGAGAAAATTAGTGTTTTTATTTTTGGACGTGAAATTCCAAGTGTATGAACTATTTTTTGTTTCTTATATAATGTTTGATATGAAATAACTGCTAAAAGTGGAACAACCATTGTAAACCCCAAATAATTACGACCATTTTCTATGTTCAGCAAGATGATATATACAAGTGATGTGAGAAAATAAATACATAATGTTGAATGATAAACTATGTGTTTATTAATATTTTTCACCTGCCTAAGTATGTATAAGTGGTTAATCGAATATCCGATATTTTAATTATATATGAAATGGAAATCGACAGAATGAATATTTCCATATTATTGTTTTTAAGATAGAAAAAGTGTCGAAATTACATATATTGAACTTGTAGAAAAAATTAAATTATCCCCCGTAACTTTTCACAACAAAAAATCGTTAAACAAAAGAATAGATTTTTTATCACGAATGGGGGAAAACCATGAGAATTCTAATACTAGGCGGTACACGATTTTTAGGCAGAGCTTTCGTAGAAGAGGCGTTGAAAAGAGGGTATGAAGTTACAATATTCAATCGTGGAACAAACAATGAAATTTTTCCAGAAGTGGAACATTTAATCGGTGACAGAAATGGTGATGTATCAAGTTTAGAAAATCGACAATGGGATGTTGTCGTGGATACATGTGGGTTTTCTCCGCATCACATTAAAAATGTTGGAGAAGTACTTAAAGATAATATTGAACACTATATATTCATCTCAAGCCTCTCCGTATATAAAGATTGGATTCTGCATGACATAAAAGAAGACTATATATTACAACCTGAACCAACGGAAGAGCAAATAAAGGCTGTAGAGAATGGTGAAATATCTCCTTATGAGCATTATGGTGCACTGAAAGTATTATGTGAAAAAGAAGCAGAGAAGTATTGGCCGGGGCGTGTTTTACACGTAAGAGCAGGACTTCTTTCAGGAATGTTTGATTATACAGATCGACTTCCATACTGGATTCAGCGTGTAGCAAAAGGAGGTAAAGTGTTAGTTCCAGGAAGAAAAGACCGTCCAGTGCAGATAGTTGATATAAAAGACGTTGCAAACTGGGGACTAAACATGGCAGAAAACAATAAAGCAGGTATATTCAATGTTACAGGTCTAAATTATGAATTAACGATGGAAGAACTATTAAATACGTGTAAAAAGGTTACGAATAGTGATGCTGAATTTGTTTGGGTCGATGAATCGTTTATGAATGAACATAAAGTGCAGCCTTGGACGGAAATGCCTTTATGGCTTCCAGAAACTTTTGCATTAGAAGGTGAAACGAAGCCGTGGAAAGGTGGATTTTCAATTAGTATTGAAAGTGCTGTTAAAGAAGGGCTTACTTTTAGAAGGTTAGAACATACAGTTACAGATGTGTATGTGTGGATGAAGAGTATGGACGAATGGGAATTAAAAGCTGGTATTTCAGGGAAAAGAGAAAAGATGTTATTGGATAAGTGGTATGAAATAAAGAGAGTTTAAATAAGAATCTTGTGAAAAAAGGGCTCTGTTTATTGGTTAAACAGAGTCCTAATATGAATCTACCACTCAATCGGTTCTTCCCCATACATCTCCCATAGCTTAGGAAACATCTTTTTTAAACCTTCTTCATCGTCTTCATTCCAGTCAAATTCAAAATCTACATCGTCGAATTCTTCATTAGATAAGACATGGTAAAGTGTAAAGTAAGTATCATCTTCGTCACCTGTTTTTTCTGCATATACAGTGAAACCGAAATATAAAGAAAGTTCTTCTATTTCTGGAACATCATACTCACTTAAATTTTCTAATACAGGTATTAACTGTTCTGGATCTTCAATACAAGCTTCGTATGTCTCTTTTCCTTGATATAATAACCATCCACGGAAGTAATCAAAAGTATCATCTGAACAGCCACCCATAATAATATAAGCGGCTGCCCATAAACGGGAGGTATAGGAATCTTTCAAAATACGATGCATATGCGTGTCAAAAGCAACAATTTCATGTACTGTACGCTTAGCGAGATGAGAAGTAAGCCATTCTATTTGTTCTTCTTGGTCTTCACCTTTCGTTTTTGCACGACTAAGTAGTTCCCAAAATTCTTCTTCTGTTATCGTTTTTTCTTTTATGTAATCTTCCCCAGGGCATGGGTCTGTATATCCCTTTTTACGTTTGGAAGCAATTAGTTTGTTAGCTTCTTTCATACATTCTTCTTCTGTTTCAAATTCTTTCGCTTTTACACTACCAGCTGTGCCAATCTTTCCGTAAAACACAACGTAGTCTTTTTCTTTCACAACGATTTTCCAAAACTTATTTGATTTCTCAGTTTGCTGGATTAATAACGTTTCCATTCGTACCTCCATCATGTTTTTCTAGTGTGCAATGTGATTGTAACATATGTATATACACTAGTAATGATGAGAGAAATAGTTTGGAAAATTCGAAAATTATTGAATGAAGCGAGTGAATTTAGTAATCTTATTTGTACATACATAATTGTTTTGTAATAATTTGATATTTCGTATATAAGGGGGCATTACGGATGGATCTTACGTTTAAAGTTGAGGAAACCTGTTTTAATTACCGCGTCGGAGCAATTTGTAAACATGATAATAAAATACTCATTCTGCAAGGCGATGGTGAAGATTATTGGTACGTACCGGGCGGTCGAGTGAAAATGTTAGAAAATAGTGAAGACGCGTTAAAACGAGAGCTTGCAGAAGAATTAGGTGTTCCTATGAAAGGAAAGAGATTAATATGGTCGGTAGAAAATTTCTTCACACTTTCTGAGCGAAAGTTTCATGAAATTAGTTTCTATTATGAAGTAGAGCTACATGAGTTACCTGCAAATGGAGCGGATCAATATATTTTGGAAGAAGAGGATAGAACGTATTTGTTTAAGTGGGTGCCAGTAGAAGAGTTAGGGGCATATAATTTACAGCCTGCGTTTATAAAAGAAAAAGTAAAGGATATAGCAGTTCATACAGAACATATCGTATTACAAGATTAAATGTATTCGGAGGGGAAAACGGTGAAGGGGACTAAAAAAGAGATACATATAAATGACAAAGCAATTCATTATACACATATCGAAAAAGGTTCTAGTACGGTTTGCTTTATGTTCTCAGGTTCAGGATACAATTACGATAAACCGTTATTTTATTATGCAACGATGTTAATGCTTGAACATAAAATTGATGTCGTACAAATTCATTATTCTTATGATGGACAATTAATGAATAAACCGATGGAAGAAGTAACGAAAGTAATGATGGATGATATTCATCCTATAATGAAAGAAGTATTAAAAGATGAGCAATACAACGAGACTTTGTTTTTAGGGAAATCACTCGGAACAATTCCAATTGCAAATGATGTAATGAAGAGAGAAGAGTTTTTACAGTCAAAAATGATATTAATGACACCATTACTGACGTTTGATACGATTTTTGATTCAATCTTACATAGTCGTAACGAAGGGCTTTTAGTAATTGGGGATAAAGATCACCAATACAATGCAGATCAAATTGATCAGTTACATAAAACGAATTTACAGATTGAAGTTGTCAAAAATGCAAATCATTCTGTAAATGTTGGGGGATATGAAACGGAAAATTCAATTGAGGCTATAGCGAAAATAATAGAAAAACTTAAAGAAGTTGTTAGGGAAAACTAACCTATTAAAGTAAAAGAGGTGCGAATTGCACCTCTTTTACTTTAATAAGCCTTCAAAACATGAAGCAAATAATCTTTCCGATTCAGCGGATTATAATCAACACGTTTTCGAGTAGGGAAGGGAGGTTTCAGCTTTGTGAAACCAGCTGGCTTCGTTGTAAATATACCTTCTCCTTCTGTAAAGGAATGAAGCATGCGTTTAAAATTCTCTGTTTTCGCAACAGGTAATGATCCTGTTAATTGGTAAGAATCATTATATAATATAGGCTCTGCAAAAGTTGCTGGAATGGCAGCGAGCTTATACATTGCGGTACTAATTACCTGCTCCGGTACAGTTAATTCAAACGCATTAACTGGTTCATATACATATGTTGCAGCTTGTTTTAAAGCATCCATTAAAACGAGCGGTGTTAAGTTTCTAAAGTCACTCGCTGTTGTAACAGGACTAGCATAACCGGTATGTGTAAGTGTGACGGAAATGTCCGTAACTTCCCATCCGTATAAACCTTGTTTTAACGTTTGAAATACTGTATCTTCAATTGCTTTATGAAATGCTAAAGGTAATGAACCAAGCTCAACACCTAAGTTATACGTTATGCCAGAGTTAAGTTCACCACGTTCAATTTTAAAACCAATTGTTGCGTAAAATGGATTCGCTTTTTCACCCATTACTTCCATGCTATTACCTATGCCAAATGGTTTCTCAATACATACAACTCGCGTATTTGAAAAAGTAACCTGCAAATTATATTTCTCATAAAGTGTGGTTTCAATCACTTCTTTTTGCACCTCACCGAAAAGGCGAATGTATAGTTCATTATGAACATCGTCTTTCCACACTTTAATCAGTGGATCTTCTTCACATAGTTCCATAAGTGCAGCGTACAAATCATGAATTCGTTCCGTAGGCACCGTATCAATAGCAGCTTCCATTTGTGGTTCGGCAAAGTGAATGTCTTTTATATAATCCGTTCGTTCACCGATAATATCACCAATTTTTATATCACTTAGTCCCCACACTTTACAAAATTCACCGCTTGGAACGGTAGAAGTTTGAACCGCATCTCCATTATGAAATATGCACATTTTTTTAATCTTTTCCTTATGTGGTAGAGACTTACTCCGCTGTATATCCACATATTTTCTAACGTGTAAGCTACCTGAAAAAACTCTTACATAAGCAACCTTTTCGCCAGAATGTTCACGTTCAATTTTAAAAACAACACCGGATAATTCTTCATCTTGAGACGAATTATTAGCTGGAAGTAAGGCTGAAATATTTTCAAGTAGTTCAGGTACGCCCATGCCTGTCATGGCTGATCCGAAAAAGACTGGATACACATTTGCTTGCTGTATTTGTTGTTCTAGCTCTTTTCTTAATAATGCGTCCGGTATTATTTCATTATTTACATATGATGTAAGCAATGATTCGTTATATGGCGCTAATCGCTCTATACAATCGTCATATGATTTATATTCAATAATACGAGCTTCCTTTGTTCCTTCGTTTTGGACAGAATAGAAGGGGAATGCTTCATTTGAAAGAATTTCTTTTATTTGTTTCATAACTTTTTCAGTATTTGCACCACTACGATCAATTTTATTAACAAATAAAATAGTCGGTATGTTTAGTTTCTGTAATGTTCGCATTAAAATTTTTGTTTGTGCTTGCACACCTTCAACGGCAGAGATAACTAAAATCGCACCGTCTAAAACGCGGAATGATCGCTCCACTTCAGCGATAAAATCAGCGTGTCCAGGTGTATCAATGACATTTACTTTTATATCATCAATAAAAAAAGAAATGACAGATGCTTTAATCGTAATTCCGCGCCGCCTTTCTAATTCCATTGAGTCAGTTTGAGTACTTCCGCTATCAACTCGGCCAACTTCATTAATCACATTCGTTTCATAAAGAATACGCTCAGTCAAACTCGTCTTGCCAGCGTCTACGTGCGCGACAATCCCTATATTTATTGTTGTCATATATAAATGTCCTCATTTCATTTTCCATTTTCATTTCCTCATTTCTATTTGTGTATTGCCGCATTACAATCACTCTCCAGTCATTTAAATTATTACTATTATAATGTAATTTACATTTTTTGTAACGCTACTAAGCGCCTTAATTTGGAAAAATAAAAACGAAAACAAAATGCTTGCATTCTTAATCGATATAGATTATATTAATTGACATATCAACTATTGATACATCAAACGTTTTTGATTTGGATGTAAAGGAGGGTTAATATGACAAGTTCATGCTCAAAAGAAGCGATTATTTTATATAAATTACACTTTCTAAATAAAGAAGTAAGTTCGAAGTTTGAAGGGTGTACGGGTATGAGCCAGTCTCGATTAGAGCTTATACTTCAGTTATATGAAGTAGGTGAAATTAGTCAAAAAGCACTTCAACAAGAAGTGAATATTGATAATGCGGCGATTACGAGGCATTTAAAACAGCTAGAAGCAAACGGAATGATTGTAAGACGGAAAAATCCAGACGATAACAGAATTACGTTAGTTTCTCTTACTGAAGAGGGACGAAATAAAATTCAAGCGTTTCAAGAGGAAAAAGAACGTTTTGCAGCATCTGCATTTAAAGGATTAAGTGAGGAAGAACGCGACAATCTTTTAAATATGCTAAATCACATTCAAGAAAATATAAAAGAATTATAAAAAAGGGAGAATACAACTATGACTAACTCAGTAAAAACAAATGATTTTAACGAAATTTTAACAGGACGCCGTTCAATTCGTAAATACGATTCTTCAGTAAAAATTAGCAAAGAAGAAATGACAGAAATTCTTACAGAAGCAACACTGGCACCATCTTCAGTAAACATGCAACCATGGAGATTTTTAGTAATTGAAAGTGACGAAGCGAAAGCAACACTTGCGCCACTTGCGAAATTCAATCAATCTCAAGTAGAAACATCTTCAGCGATGATCGCTTTATTTGGTGATTTAAACAACTTTGATAACGCAGAAGAAATTTACGGTACAGCAGTAGAGCGTGGACTTATGCCAGCTGAAGTAAAAGAAGATCAAATGAAAAAACTTTCAGCTTACTTCTCAATGGTTACACCAGAAGTGATGAAAGATACTGTTTTAATTGACGGTGGTCTTGTAGCGATGCAATTTATGCTAGCAGCTCGTGCTCACGGCTATGACACTTGCCCAATTGGAGGATTTGAAAAAGACCAAATCGCAGAAGCATTCGGATTAGATAAAGAGCGTCACGTACCAGTAATGTTAATTTCAATCGGAAAAGCTGCTGACAGTGGTTACCAATCAGTACGTCTTCCAGTTGAAAAAGTTGCTGAGTGGAAGTAATTTAAAAAGAAATAAGTGGAATATGAGAGGGGAAACACCATGATTATTATTCACGCAATATTTCAAGTAGATCCAGCGAAACAACAATCATTTTTAGAAGAAATTCAGCCACTTATTCACGGTTCTAGAGAAGAAAGTGGAAATGTATCTTATGACTTATATAAAGATACAGAAAAAGAAAATGTATATACGATGGTAGAAGTATGGAAAGATGAAGCAGCAGTTGCGAGTCATAATACGAGTGAACACTTCACATCTTTCGTTAGTAAAGCACCACAATTTTTAACTGCTCCGCTTAATATAAAAGCTTATAATGGAGAATTAGTAAAATAATAAGGTAGAAAAAGATGACTTTAGCATATGGCTGAGGTCATCTTTTTTTGTATAAGTAAAATCTACTTTCGATACAGTTATGTTGAAATAGAAGATTTGCTCGTATCTTCAGTAACAGTGATGAATTGCGTGTTAAATTCGAACATTCGGTTTATTAGAGTATTCTACCGTGGTATAATTTTATTGTAAATAAATGGTATAGGGGGGTAAGTGATGGGAGAATTTCAAAGTAATTTGCATATGGCAACGCAACTTGCAACAAAAATGAGAAATGCTTCAGATAGAATGCAGAGTGCTACTAGTCGCTCTATAAATAAGGCAACGCTTACTACACTATCTGTGAACTTCAAAGCACAAGAAGCAAATCAGCAAAATTTACACATCACGAAACAATTTTGCGATGCTTTTCAACAGACGATTGATAATATCCATTCTGTAGCAAATGAATTTGAGAAAATGGATACCGGACTTCAAAAGACTTTTCAATAATGTAACGGCCTACGTAAAGGGGAAAAGGTAGGGAGAAAAGATGAGTCAAGAACTTGAAACGAGAATCAGTCAATGTAATCAAAAATTACGAAGTATATTTGAAGAACAAAATGATAACCGAATCGCGCTGCAAAATCAAGAACAAGCTGAGGCTAGTTTCTATGAATGGAAAAATCGAAGTAATCGTTTATTTAGCAGAATACTAGCAACTTGGCATGGTGACAAAGAAGTATTTCACCTGTTCACGAATATGCGGCAAGAGATCAGGCAGTATGAAAGAAAACTTACATTCGAATTAGAGAACGAAAAAGAGACGTTGCTTAAAGAAAAACGGCATCTCAGTGAGAAAGAAAACGACCTTTCCTATGAACAGCAGCAACTACAAAGGGAGGTCAATACATGAGTTTAAACATGTATTTGGGAGAAGTACAAAATCAAACTCAAAGTATGAACGCTATATGTAATGCTACGATTCAAAGTATGGAACAAGCCATTCAATCTATCGATGCCTTTGCGATAGATACAGTATTACAAGGACAAACATACAGTAGTGCAAAAGCCTACCTTGTCCAAACATTTCGGCCATTAGCGCAAGGAATTATATGCTTATGTGAAGAATTAATTCGCCAAAACGAAGCATTCCCAAATGAGTTCCAAGCAAAAGTTGCTTCAACAGATGTGATCGAACATGAAATAAGACAACAAATACAGGAAATCAATCAATCGATTGCAAGTATAGAAGTAATAGAAGTACTTACACCGATGCCTGGAGTAGACGCAATTGTTGCGGTCTTAGTTGCGATGAGGAAAAAACTTGAAGAAAAACTAGAGCGTTTATATGAATTCAATCATTCGTCCAGCAACAACTACAGCACCGCCCTACAATTAGCAGCTAGCATCACAGCCGGACTCGCTGAAGTGCAAAGCGGGAAAGGATTTAGTCCTGTGAGTGGTACGTTTAGTACACAAGGGTTGAATATGGATTGGGTGATTTCTATTCAGGGGATTATAGAAGAAACATCCCGAAAAAATGATCAGTCAATTAAAGATATAGAAACAAATAACATAATTGAGAAGAAATCTCCGGTTAGAAATGCTTGGGACGATGCGGCAGACAGTATAGTTGGCACGTTTGAAACAGCAAAAAAGATGTGGGAAGCTATTCAAAGAGGATCGGGGAAAGCTATTGGTGATGAAATCGAGTCCGCAATAGCTTTAAGTAATATGGACATAGGAACTTTTATTAATGTAACCTATGCACTTTTCCATTTGGATGAAACTGCAAAAAATATGTGGCATGCATTTTCAAATAAAATAAAACGAGATATGATAGAGGGAGATACAGAGAGTCGTACAGAATTGACTACCTATGGATTAACACAAATAGCTACCACAATATTAGGTGATAGGGCACTAAATAAAGTAGGCCATATCACAAAAGGAGCAAAAGCATCAAGTGGAGTAAGTACATTTGCTAATGCAGTAAAACTAGCAAAAGAATTGAAGCCAACGCTTGAAATGTTACAATCATTTAAGAGAGAGGCTTCCTATGCATTCTCTAGTGTTGGTGGAACTATTGTAACCAAAATACCTCAAGGCGAATTAATAGAAGCTTATTATAAGTTTGCGAAGTCTAAAGGTTATTTTCAAGATGCAAGTGGAAGGTGGCATCGACCTGGTGGGGGTTACGCAAGTAATAAAGAAGTGGGTTTACCTGAGCCAAGTGGCAGCACTAAACGTTTGAAATATATGGGTAGTACACCTAGAAAAGACTCCAGAACTGGTAAAGCAGTAATAGAGAGAATGAAAAATGAAGATCCACCAAAAATACGAACAGTACGTGGTAAAACTGAATTTTTAGACACTAACAATAAATGGCGTCCGTTAAGTGAAGCAGATATGGCACATAAAACAGATGCAGTTACTTGGTGGAACGAAGTCGGACGGAATTATGGACCAAGGTCTAAAGAAGTAAGAGATTGGATGCTTGATCCAGATAATTATTATTTGGAACACTATAGTAAAAACCGTTCTGAAGGTGCTAGTTTAGGACAGACATATGTACCACCAAAATAATTAGGAGGAGCTTAAATTGGAATTACAAGATGAACTTTATGACAGAATAGTAAGTATATGTTCTCAAGGTGATAATTTAGTTGATAGGTTTGAGTATGAGAATGCAATAGAAAAGTATTTGGAAGCTTTAGATTTAGTTCCAAAACCAAAATTTAACTGGGAATGTAGTACATGGATTTACACAGCATTGGGTGACACGTGTTATATGAATGGAGATTTTAGTGCTTCTAAAGACTTTTTATTTAATGCAATTAATTGTCCTGGTGGAATAGGAAACCCTTTTATTATGTTACGTCTGGGTGAATGTTTGTATGAATTAGGAGACCTTAACAAATCTAAAGAATATTTGTTAAGGGCATATATTCTTGAAGGTTACTCGATCTTTGATAGTGAAGATGACAAATATTTTAATGTAATTAAAGATGCAATTTAGGGGGATTAATAATGGCTTATGTAGCAGGTGAAAATGGTGTCTATATACAAGAGTTAATGGATAAGAGTAATGAAGAGTTTGATAAAGGTAATTTAGATGAGTCAGTTTTTTTATTGGAACAAGCATGGAAAGAGCTCCCTGATGATAAAGTGATTTATGATGAGAGCTTTTTAATAATATGGGGGATTTTAGATATCTCTATTGTATTAAATGATGTTGAACGGATGAAAAAATGGGTTGATAAAATATTTGTCGCAGATCCTGAAAGAGGAGATACAGGTGAACGAGAACTCTGGGCTGGAAAGGTGGCTTATGAGGTAGGGGATTTCTCTAAAGCTAGGGAGTATTTAGAGATAGCTAATAAGAAATCCAAGGGTAGATGCTTTAGCGCAGAAGATGGAAAGTATTTAAAATTTTTGAAAGACAAATAATAAACTTAGTGTTAATTATTGTGGGAGTTAATCTAGACTTGAAATTTTGTAATTATATAAGTGATTAATGTGCTCAGTACACCATTAATTTGGTCATATTGAGCTTTTTCTTATTCCTATTAAAAACTTTTCATTTGAACTTAAGGATAAAATGTAAAATGATAAAAAATTATTTACGATTGATTACAGTTCGAAAGTGTTGTCTTATTCAAGATGGAAATTTTCTTTTAGCAGTTCAGTGAAAGAGACCAATTCTAAGCGGGACGGGTAATTTGAGCTGGAAAAGTAGCCCAAACATTAGAAGCAGCTAGAGCACAACAACGTACGGTAATAGAATCAGTAGAAAGTGGCGAAGTAGCTTTAAAAACAACGAAGCGTAAAGGAAATTATGGTGAAATGAAGATGGATGACTTTTTTGAAAGTCAAACATATACTAGAATTAGTGATGATCGTGTATTAACATTAGATCAAAAAATTGTTAAGGGAATAGATGCTGTATATGAAAATTCATCTCCGCCACCTAAGTATGTGATAGCGGAGGCTAAGTATAACACATCCAAATTGGGAAAAACAAATGATGGTAAGCAAATGAGTGAAGATTGGATTCTTGGAAGTGAAAGGTTAGATAGTACTTTGTCAAAAGAAAAAGCAGATGAAATTGTGGAAGAGATGTTGCTGAATCCAGAAAATGTTCAAAGAATTGTTATTCAAGTTATGCCTGATGGAACGATTGTGAAGAAAATTCTTGAAGTATAAAAGGTGGAAAAGAAATTATGCTAAGGGATAAAATCAAAAATGATATATATTTTAACAAATTTATCAATTATGAGGAAAAGAGAATAGAAAAGTTTTTATTATTGGTTGAAAAGGTTATTGAGGAAAGAGGCAAAGATGATAAAGGTGTAAAGAATGGATATATAGCGTTACAAGGGTATCATTTTAATAAATTAAGGGCAATGTACTCTGCGGGTTGTTCTATTCAAACTATTCGTGATTTTTCACCTGAAGTAATAAATATAATGGAAAAAGTGTGGAATAAAGAAAGTGGATATATACGTATGTTATGGATGATATCTATAGCAGTAATGCTAAATGTTGAAGATAAAGAATTTAATAGACTAATAGCAATGGTAAAGAAAGAAGGATTAAATGATTATTTGATTAATTATTTTATTGCTTTTAGAAATAGTGAGCCATCAGATTTTTATGAGCAAAGTGAGTTTTATGTACAATATCCATATTTCAAATTAAAAGAAGTAATTGAGAGTAATAAAATTTCACAAGAGAATTCTATAAAAAATTTAGAGAAATATATAAAGGAGTATTGGTATAAGGGACATTTAGAAGAAGCATGGTACGATGCACATGAAAATAAACATGACATTTATAGTGGTTACTGGAGTTTTGAAAGTGGAGCAATCGCTAAAATTTTAAAATTAGATGATTCAACCTTGAAAGATAGTTCATATTACCCTTATGATATGGTGCATTGCCAAGAAAAATAAATGTTGGAATCCACAGTGATAAATTTTTACACTGTGGATTTTTTAGTTTGTATTAAAGTAGGTATAAGGGTAATGTTGGTAATGGATCCAGTGAGCTAGATGTAAGATTGATACAGAACTAATTAGGAAATATGTACGAGATGTTGAAACGCAGACGAATTATGAATTATCACTGGATTTTTTTATCTAAATATCCATAATATCTAATTGACTGTTAGTAAATTCATCAACATATTGTTATCACCATCTACTTATATATATATAAATTAATTGAAGAGTTTAGCTAAATCTTCAATAGGACATATCGCAAAAGGAGCAAAAGCATAAAGTGGAGTAAGTACATTTGCTAATGCAGTAAAACTAGCAAAAGAATTGAAGCCAACGCTTGAAATGTTACAATCATTTAAGAGAGAGGCTTCCTATGCATTCTCTAGTGTTGGTGGAACTATTGTAACCAAAATACCTCAAGGCGAATTAATAGAAGCTTATTATAAGTTTGCGAAGTCTAAAGATGGTGGTAAGGGTACGGGTGGATTCAGTAATGGAACTAGTCGGGCTAACAAGGTTAATATACCCGAAAGTAGCATTAAACATTCAAATGTAGGTGACTTTACAACACATCCTAAAACAGGAGATATTTCAAAAATGAAGGGCGGAGGACATGGACAAAGTAATATTGAATTTTTGGAAAAAAATAATGTAGATTATAATATAAATAAAGTATACGAAAACGGTGTTAGGGTAGGTAATGTACCTGGACACAAGGTGAAAGCAAAAAGAGCAGGTTCCAATCAATCATGGTTTCCAGAAAGCTGGACAGAGTCTGATATTACAGCAGCAGGTGCTAAGATTGCTGAATTGCCCGGATTTGCGAATGCAGAAAATGGTGTGGCTATTTTTGGAGAGTATAATGGGGTTAGGGTTGGAGTTATAAAAACAAATGGAGAGATAGGGACTATTTTTCCAGATGCTACTAAACAACCGTAGATAGAGTTTGGAGGATTAATATGGATATAGCAAATAAAATGGAAGTTATATTAAATGAAAGAAAAAAAATAAATTTGAATGATGACTATAGGATACAAAAAAGTTGGAATGAAATAATAGAAGTTCTCTCAGAAAATGAGGAAAATACTATAAGATATTTAGAGAACTGTAGTAAAGAAGAATTATATTGGATAAGTGAAGTTTTGGAAGATATAGTAGAAATTATACAAAGTAAAGAACTAATTAATTGTTTAAGAAAATTAGATGGAAAATTTCCAGAATTAGAAATGACAAATGATATTGATATTGCAGAAAGTTATATAGAAAATCCTTAAATTAAAGGAATAGTTGGTGTACTTAAGCATAGAATCATGGAATATAATGATACTTTCTTGAAATTCATAGATCATGATGGTTGTACCATCGTGGAGTACTGTGTGCAATGAGAGGATAGAAAAAGAATTACGAGCTTAGGCGAGATGACATTTTACTGTACGACGAATATTAAAGACTTGGAATGGGCAAAAAACTTACAAATTTATGCTACTTAAAAACATATGAACTTAAAGCACTTGGTTGTCTATTTGAGACAATAAGTGCTTTTTTAATTGAAAGGTAAGCTATAAATTTATTGAAATTATTTTTATGAATTAAAGCTAACAGAATATGCACATAGGCTTTAATTGCAGGTATATAGTATGTTTTTCAATGTCAAAAAACATTAAAAAAAACAGGGCAAAATTATTAAATAGCCGGGTCCATTGTAGAAATGTTTGAAGGTATCTCGCTCATAGGCGGATCTAATTTCTTAACTATCGTGGCAGAAGTAGGAACTGGTGGGTTAGCATCACCAATTGTTATTCCATTAGATATAGCAGCAACAGCTACTGGGGCAAGTCTTTTTGTACATGGTGGATTTATTTGGAATAAATCGATTCAAAATACTAAGGATACTATTCAAAAAATCCAGTCTTCTGGTGGAGGTGCGGCTAACGGTAAACCTAGCAGTAACAAAAATACAACTGTAGATAATTTTGATGCAAAAACAGCTACAAATAAGCAAAAAGGTAATTATGGTGAAATAAAATCTAGTGACAATTTATTGAATAATCAAAGTTTAAAAGAAGCTGGATTTGATTTAAAGCCAGTCGGAAAAAGTGCACCATCAGGCATAAATGATAAAATAGTAAAAGGAATTGATGGATTATACGAAAATACAAATGCAGAATCAAAGATCAAATACGTTATAGATGAAGCTAAATTTGGTAGTTCACAATTAGGAAAAACTAAAGATGGACGACAAATGTCAAATGATTGGTTGAATGGTGCGAAGACGCGAAAAAGTAGGATATTGAAGGCTGTTGATGGAGATGAAGTATTAGCAGAAGAGATTAAGGATGCATTGGAAAACGGTGCAGTAGAAAGAGTACTATCAAAAGTCGATAGTAGTGGGAATGTGAAAACATTTAGAATAGATACAAAGGGAGACATAATTGGAGAATGGCCATAATTTTAAAAACTAGGGGGAATTGAATGATATGAGAGATCATTTATGTATAGAAGAAAAATGTAAAAAAGGAATAGAATATCATAAAAAGTTTATTGAAAAAAATAGAGTTAAAATTAAAAGTTTAAAAGAAGATGAAAAAAATGGTATTCAAAGGTATCCTAATGACAATAATAGTATTATAGAAGGAACCTATCTATCAAATTTTAATTATGCGTTGGATGATATTATTGCGAAATACTCTTTAGGAGAAAATATCCATACAATGGAAGCAGGTTTTGAGAATGCCCTCATTGATTTGGGGCATATAGGGGAAAGAGAAGTTGGATATTTAAATCTAATTTGGATGATATCTCTAGGGATTTTATTAGAGACGGAGAAAAAGAATCTTGTAAGTTTAGCTAAACTAGTTGAGAAGGAAAATATGAACGACGCAGTAATTGATTTCCTCTTATGCACTAGTGATATCGGATACACAAAAATGACGAATGTTTATTTTAAAGAAAATCCATATGCAAAAACGAGAGAATTTATAGAACTTTCACAAACAGATAAAAAAGAAGCGTCTAAAAGATTACAAACGTATATGGAGAAAGAATGGTTTAAAGGCCATTATGATTATGAATGGAAAAATGCGCATAAAGAACCTGGATATGTAGGGTATTGGAGCTTTGAGACAGCTGCACTAGTAAAGATACTCGGACTTGATGATACAAGTTTAAAAGATAATAATCATTATCCATATGATTTGGCACATTATAAAAATGAAATGAAATTTAAGCATATAGACCTAAGTGAATATCACTATGAAGATGAGACAGAAGAAATCGAGGATATAGTAGAAGGAATTGAACATAATCCTGCATTGGAAAACATTATTCCGCCAAGATGGCATTCATTTGTCAATGAATTAATATGTGATTATGAGAATATGAATGATAGTAGTTTTTATGAAAAATACAAAAAAACGATAGGAATAGGTCAAGTGTGGTTTTTACCACAAGAGTATGAAGAAGAAAATGAGCAAAAAAATCTATTAGGAAGTTTAATTGTGTTTGCCCTGACGGTAAGAGATTACATATTACAATTGGACTATAAAGAAGATTTAGAGGACTACATCGATAATCTTAAAAATTTCTGGAATGGATCAGAAACAAAGTTAGTTCAATTTATGTTAGAGAATGATCAAAATTATTATGCATGGGTACCAAAAGAAGCAAGTATCCCAAATATGTATGAAGTGAAGATTGAGAGTGTCGATGTAGAGGAAGTTCTATAACGAACAAATCGAAATATTACGAATCATGAGTAACGTTGAAAATTTAATTATACAGAAATTAATGAATTAAGAGGTTGAAAATAATTGAGGCTTTAATTGTTGTAAAACGATGTTTTTTATTTGATAAAATTGAGGTGACACACGGAACTGCTGGTCAAATCGTTAGACCTAGATAAAGAGGTGGTATTGGTGCCTTTTAAAAATAAATAAATTTGTTCGGCGCTAAAAAATCGTATTATCATAAATGCTAATAGAGACAAAAAAGTATGACAAGAAGAGTTTTAATATTAGAAATTTTATTGGTGTTAATAACGAAAGTCTATATAAGGCAAGGTGAGGAATGTAGATTAAGTGAGGAAATTCAATAGAAGTGGAGAACATTTATTTGAAAACAATAATCAAAAATATAGGTGATAAAAATATAAAAGCTAAAGTAGAAGAACCTTTAAGTTTTCATGTAGAAACCCTATTTAATTTATTATCTAATGTAGAAGATAAATTAGCAGATAGATTTTCAATACAAGTTGGATGGTCTGTTTATAGTTTATATAAGTATGAAGATTATTATCAAATTATCACCCGGGATTATACTAAAAATCCTTTTAAAGATACAACGGAAGATTTAACGATTGCATTATGGGTACAACTAGAGCAATCGCATTGCTTACGTCGATTAAATATAGAGGGGGAATTAATAAAATTTAATGATAAGATTGTGATAGCGAAAAATGTGTTGCAACAAGAAGAGATTTATTTACAAAGATCTAGTGGTTGTGATGAAGGTGATTCGGGTTGGTATATAGCTCCTATTAATGAAGAAGTATCAGGAGAATTAGAGACCATATACGCCTACGAATTATTAAAAATGAAACCTGCAATTATTCAAGTACTAGCTTTACCTTATAATTATTTAGTAGTTTTTGAGAAAGACGAAATTAAATCGATTTTAAATGAAAGTGATATTGATATTTGGAGTGAAATAGAAAGATAGTGAATGTATATAAGGTGTTAAATACCCAATATGAAAATTACGTGAGTTAAGCACTTCATTGTCAATATACGACAATAGGTGCTTTTTTGCATGCAGTGAAGAAAAAATATAAAATTCATTTTCACTCTATTTCATCTTTGAATTACATGTTATAATTTGGAAAAAATATATTCTTAATTTTTAGATAATTTAAAGGTGGTAGATTACTATATGAGTACATTAAAGAAAATTACTAACAATATCTCGAAGGTTATTATAGGAAAAGATGAATCGATTGAACTTGCAGCCATAGCACTCATAGCAAGAGGGCACATTTTATTAGAAGATGTACCTGGGACGGGAAAAACAACATTAGCGAAAAGTTTAGCGAAAAGTGTGGACGCTAAATTTCAAAGAATACAATTTACAGCGGATACTTTGCCTGGAGATGTTATTGGTCTTGAATATTTTAATGTAAAGGAATCGGATTTTAAAACGAGATTAGGACCTATTTTTGCAAATATAGTATTAGTCGATGAAATTAATCGAGCTGTACCGAGAACACAATCTTCGTTACTTGAGGTTATGGAAGAGCGTACCGTTACAATTGCGAAACAGACACATTCATTACCAGAACCTTTTTTAGTTATTGCGACGCAAAATCCACTCGAATCAGCGGGCACATTTCCGTTACCAGATGCTCAGTTAGACCGGTTTTTACTCACAATACGCCAAGGTTATCCTACGAGAGAAGCAGAAAAGGAAATGATGAATCGATTTCAAATAAATGATCCGTTAGAAACGTTACATTCTATTATTTCAAGTGAAGAAATTATTACGATGCAAAAGCGTGCAAGAGAAGTGTTAGTAGGGAATGATGTGCAAGATTATCTTCTTGAAATTATTGAAGCAACTCGTAACCATGAGTTAATTGAAATTGGTGTAAGCCCTCGGGGAACGTTGGCATTTATGAGAGCGATTCAAGCACGGGCTATATTAAATGAAAGAGATTACTGTACGCCAGATGATATAAAACTACTCGCTGCATCCATTTGTGCCCATCGTTTAACGTTAACGATTGAAGGAGAGATGAAAACGACGAAAGAACAAATCATGAAAGAAATTCTTCATACGATTAGTGTGCCAGTGGAGAATGTACGATGAATCAACAACTTGTGTATACACCTTTAGCGGAGCCTTTCGTAATGGGAGTTATGTTAGTTTTAGCCGTTATCTTAAGTGTATTTTCAAGTAATCTACTCTTATTATCTCTCGTATTTTTGTATGTGATTTTAATAGGTGCTACGCATGTATACATGCGTAAAGTATCTCGTGTTGAATGGGAATACAGTCAAGGGAATTCAAATGTTTTCATAGGTGAAACGAATATGTGCAAAATTAAAATTTCAAACAAGTCGATATTTCCTATTCTTAATATCGTATTTCGATTTAAATGTGAAAATAAGCTAACTTGGAATCATGATGAAATAAACAAAAATCATAGTACAGGTTCAAATTATTATATGAATTTTAATTTAAAAGGAAGAGAGTCTGTTTCATTTGATTTGCAGGCTGTAGCGTTAAAAAGAGGAATTGCGAAATGGGAAGAAGTTGAAATTGTTATTACTGATCTCTTTGGATTCGTAACGAACCATATAACATATAAACAAGTTGATACACCCTCCTATTTAGTCTTGCCAGCTGTTCCGAAAATACAAGTTCCTGAATTACAAGAATGGTCGCGAGGATTTCGAAAAGCGATGTCTTCACCGTTATATGATGAAACGAAAGTAATGGGAGTGAAGTCTTATGAAAATGAAGATTTTCGTTCCATCCACTGGAGCGCAACAGCGAAAACAGGGACGATAACCGCGAAAAAGTACGAGCGAACGCAATCAGATAAATACGCGATTTATCTCAACTTGCAAAACAAAAGTGGTGTTTCTTTGCGAAATGATACAGAGGAACTAATCGAATTAACGGCGGGTATATGTAAACAACTGCTCATGCAAAACTGTTCATTTGAAGTATGGATCAATAGTGTAAAAGATAACGGTTTGTTACATATAAAAAATGGGGATAATCGGAAACATTTGCAAAATGTATTAAAGGTGCTTGCCTCAATATCGGATCAAGATACGCCTGTATCTTCTTCTTATTTTTACACAGCAGGTTTTCGTCGTAAGGAACTGGATGCGGTTCCTTTAATCCTTGGTACTTCACCAAAGAAATATAGTAGAACGAATAAATGGATTGTAATTAAAGAATAAGAAGGGGCTTATGTCATGGTTAATAAAGCACGGCGTATGAAAGTGAAGTTGTGGAGTGTAAGAGCTTTAATCATACTTTTTTTTACGATTAGTGCAATAACGTTATCACAGGGTGTGGTGCATGTGCAAGACATAGTAAAAGAACGTTTTTTTAATAAGACGGAGACAATGTTGGAAAGAAATTATGACTTTACTAGTATAAACGAACAGTTTGATGAGCCTGAAAGAATTATAGATGAAGAAACAGGAGTTGTAGATACAAGAACGAAAATAGATAGAAAAATCCCGCTTTTCAAACGGGTGAATTCATGGAGTGATTTGTTTTCTGTACTTTCAAATTCATGGATTACTGTAGCTTTTTATGTAGTTATTGCAGTAGTAATTATATATTTTATTTATAAATCAGTTAGGAAAAAGTTAACGAAATCAGAAATGGAACAAGAGAAACAATCGGTAACAAAAGAAAATACGGTAAGAATCGAAAAGAGCGAGAAAGTGAGGCATCAGTTAGAGCAACCATTGCCTACAGATACGATTAGAAAAACGTTAGTTGAATGGGAAAGAACATTACCATTTCATGAACAAAGAAGGGATTATGAAACAATGCAACAGTGGCTAGAAAGAATTTGTAGAACGAGAGATATTATTCCGTTATATGAGTCTGTTCGATATGGTGAAAAGACGTATACGGATTTAGATGTGGAAGAAATAATGAAGTGGGTAGAGGGAGATGGGAAGGTGGATACATAAATATCCACCTTTTCTTTTTTTATACGGAAATTTGATTAACATGAATCATTTTTATATATGAAACCGTCTTCAAATAAGAAAATGAAATGAACTTTATTTACTTATATTTTATTACGTGTTAACCTATATTTAATTTTTGTAAATTATAATTAATTTCAGATTTTTTAAGGGTGTGAAAATGTAATGAAATCGGTATTAAAAAGCATACTTATTTCCTTTGTTTTTTCTGCAATAGGTATGTGTTGGTTGCTGTTCTTATTATTCATAGGGGACGGAGACTGGTTATTATCTTGGATAGGTGTATTAATGGCATATTTATCTTTATATACTTTGATAGATTTATATTGTAAAAATACATACGATAAAAAAATAAGTATATGGCTTATAAAAATAGCAGTTACTAGCTTTAGTTTTGCGGTATTAGGAATCTCATTTTGTATCATACATGAGCTATTAACACCATGGAGTCTTAGTTTAATGGTGTGGTATTGGTTGTTAATGTTAGTATTATTTTTAACGACTATAATATCATTAATCAGTTTAGTAGTTGTTAATCGTAAAAATCAGAATTTCACCGGTGGATATAGAATGCTCATACTTCTAAATGTATTTCTTACATTGGGACCAGTTTTATGGCCGCTATTACTTTCTATTATTGGAAATGGTATGAATGCTAGTGCGGGCTCGTAAAAAGGAATTTAGATTAGTTGTGTAAAGAATAGGATGAAAAGTTGATATAGAATTTTAAATGTTTATGAGAACATGTTTACATAAAAAATGAAAACATGTTCTCTTTTTATTTGCATGCATAACTCTTCCTCAGTTTAACCTAATTAAATTTAAACGTAAGTATTTCGTAAGGAATGGATAAGAAAAAAGAGAGGTTTATCGTATAGGATGAAAGTATAGCTTGAATCAATACGATATTAATAGAGGAGAGAAAGCCTTATGAAAACACGTAATCAAATTAAGTTGGCAAGTTTAGCAGTTTTATTAGCGGGTACTACTCTATTCACGCCAGGTTTTACTGTGACTGCAGAGTCAAATCAAAATATTTCTAGTTCGTCACAAGTACATGATCAAAAGAATCGTAATGGCTGGAAACAAGTAATGCAGGAAACAGTACAGCTTGGTGCTGTAGGGATATTAGCTAAGGCGTCTAACAACGGAAAAACTAGTAGTTTTACTGCTGGCGTGGCGGACTTAAGTACAAAGAAACCGGTGAAATCGGATTATCGCTTTCGGATCGGTAGTGTGACGAAGACTTTTACTGCCACGACTGTTCTTCAATTAGTAGGAGAAAATCGCGTACAACTTGACGATCCAATTGAAAAGTGGCTGCCGGGTCTCGTGCAAGGAAATGGGTATGATGGCAATCAAATTACGATACGACAACTTTTGAATCATACGAGTGGTATCGCTGAATACTTAAAGTCAAAAGATGCGGACATAATGAATTCGAAAAAAACGTATTCCGCAGAAGAAATAGTGAAAATAGGCCTTTCTCTGCCTCCAGATTTCTTGCCGGGTAAAGACTGGTTGTATTCAAACACAGGATACGTAATATTGGGGATGCTTATTGAAAAAATAACTGGTAATAGTTATGCGGAAGAAATCGAAAAGCGAATTATTGAACCTTTGGACTTGGCAAATACGTTTTTACCAGGAAATTCACCCGTCATCCCAGGAAAGAATCATGCTCGTGGATATGTGAAAATGGAAGGAACAGGCGAGTTGAAAGACATTACGTATTATAATCCGAGTTTAGCTAATGCAGCTGGAGATATGATTTCTAATGCGGATGATTTAAATAATTTCTTTTCATCTTTACTCGGTGGTAAGTTACTGAAGGAACGTGAGCTAAAAGAAATGCTTACTACAGTTCCTGTAGAAGGAAAAGGGGTTGGTGACGCATACGGTCTTGGAATCTATGAGACTAAACTTCCAAACGGTGTTTCAGTTTGGGGGCATGGAGGAGGAATTCCTGGATTTACAACTTTTGCTGGGGGAGTAATTGGAGGCAAACATACATTGGCTATCAGTCTTAACTCTATAGGTGGGGTCGATATTGTTCCGCAGTTAAATAAAATGATGCAAATTGAATTTAATAAATAGATGAAAAAAATCTGCTATAAGTTGTATCACGCACGAGCTATTAACACGATGGAGTATGGGCATAATGGTTTGGTATTGGTTGCTAATGTTAGTATTCTTTTAAACGACCATAATATCATTAGTTGGTCTCGTATTTGTTAATCGTAAAAATCAGAATTTCACCGGTGGATATAGAATACCTATACTTCTAAATGTAATGCTTACGTTAGTTAAGGCTAGTATTACTTGAAATGGTATGAATGCTAGTGCTGGATGGTAAAAGGGAATAAAGGGTTTGAAACGTTTAAAAGAACATGTTTATAACTAAATATAAACACGTTCTTTTTTAGTGATAAATATAAATATGAATTCACTTTCAATCGTTAGGTATGACTTTCACTATTTTTGCAGGCACTCCTGCAACGACAGTGTTTTCAGGTACGTCTTTCGCAACAACTGCACCTGCAGCAACAACTGAATTGTTTCCTATAGTCACACCAGGAAGTATAGTTGCACTAGATCCGATCCATACATTTTCACCAATTGTAACAGGGGAGGCGTATGTTGTGTTTCTAGTTTTTAAAGTTAGCCCGTGATTAAGTGTGGCAATTGTAACATTCATACCGATCATACAATTATCTCCTATATGAATTCCGCCCTATCTTGAAAAGAACACCCAGTGTTAAAAAATACGTTTTTTCCAATCGTTATATTTTTACCGAAGTCTGTATGAAACGGCGGAAAGCACATAAAAGATGAATCAATATTGTTTCCTGTCAATTCGCTAAAAAGCGTCACAATTTCTTCTCTGGAATGATAGGATGTATTCAATGACATTGTAATCTTTTGCGCTTCATAGCTACATTGAACTAATAGCTCATGTAATTCTTTATCCTCACCTGAAATAGGATTACCTTCCTTGCAAAAGTTTATAAAGTCTTTTATATCCATTGTTATACTCTTCCTTTAAGGCGTTAATCTTTTCAATGCAATCATAAAATGATACGATTCCAATATCAAATACCTATATTAAATACATTCGTATGCCTGTTAGGTATATATAAGGAGACTATCGTGGAAATTCGAGTGTTACGCTATTTTATTTCTGTAGCAAATGAAGAAAGTATTTCAGCAGCCGCAAAACAGTTACATTTGTCGCAACCTACATTATCAAGGCAACTGAAAGATCTAGAAACGGAATTAGATACAGCTTTATTTATAAGAGGAAATAGAAAAATTTCTTTAACAGAAAAGGGAAAGTATTTACTAAAACGGGCGAAGGAAATTGTTGCGTTAGCAGATAAAACCGAAGCAAACTTAAAAGATTCAAAAGAAATAATAAGCGGAGAAGTTTACATTGGTGGCGGTGAGACTGAAGCGATGCACCTTATCGCTAAAACATTAAAAGAATTACGTACAGATTATCCGGGTATTCGGTTTCATTTATATAGCGGAAATGCTGATGATATTAAGAGTAAATTAGATAGTGGATTATTAGATTTTGGTATCGTTATAGAGCCAACAGATAAACAAAAATATGAATATGTACAATTGCCAGCTAAAGATACATGGGGTGTTTTAATGTGTAAAGATAGTCCTTTAGCGGACAAGCAGTTTATTAGCCCAGTGGATTTAATAGATAAGCCATTATTCATTTCACGGCAAACAACTGTTAGCAATGAATTAGCAGGGTGGTTTGGGCAAAATATTGAAAATTTAAATGTCGTTGCAACTTATAATTTGCTTTACAATGCAGCACTTATGGTTGAAGAAGGTATTGGGTATGCATTATGTTTAGATAAACTTATTAATACATCGGGAAACAGTAAACTTTGCTTCAGACCTTTACACCCTAATCTAGAAGCGAATTTAAATATTATTTGGAAGAAAAATCAAGTGTTTTCTAATGCGGCCAATGCATTTTTAAATCAGCTTCGAAATAGTATGAACGAATCATAATTTCACATGCAAAATAAAAAAGACGTTTCATCTTATTAAGGTGGACGTTTATTTTATTTTTATGAAATAGTCATCAGTTTTTTTAAGTATAAGTAAAACACATTCATAGAAATGTTCATGTTTCAATATGGGAAGAAATGTACTTGTGATATAATTCTGAAAATTGTTGTTTTTTATAATTATTCAATATAATAGACGTAATAGGGGGAAATACAAGGGGATATGAAATGAATAATTGTTTATTTGATTAATTATTTTTAAGCTTAACTAATATAATAGTGGAGTTGAATACAATGGAAAAAAATCAGTATAAATGGAGTAATCAACAATTACGAGAGCATGTCGAAGTAGTAGATGGCAAGAGAAGTCCGCACATTTTATTAAAGAATGCAACGTATTTAAATTCTTACTTACGTAATTGGACAGTAGCGAATATTTGGATTTATGATGACAGGATTATATACGTAGGGGAGAAGTTACCGGAGCAATTAACGGATTGTGAAGTCATTGATTGCGAAGGAAAATATGTTGTACCTGGTTACATAGAACCGCATGCACATCCATATCAATTATATAACCCAGAGACGCTAGCAAATCATGCGATGCAATTTGGGACAACAACTTTTATTAATGATAATTTAACTTTATTTTTTACATTAAAACGTGAAGAATCATTTCGTTTAGTAGAGGAATTTAAAAAGACTCCAGCTACTATGTATTGGTGGTGCCGTTTTGATGGACAGACTGAATTACAAAACGGGGAATCTTTGTTTAATAGTGAAGAAATAATAGAGTGGCTGCAGCATGAAGCGGTTCTTCAAGGCGGAGAGTTAACAGCATGGCCAAAACTATTACATGGCGATGATGAAATGCTAACTTGGGTGCAGGAAACGAAGCGATTACAGAAAAAGGTAGAAGGACATTTCCCAGGTGCATCTGAAGCAACGTTAGCAAAGCTAAAATTATTAGGCACGGATTGCGATCATGAAGCGATGACAGGGCAGGAAGCGTTAAATCGCCTTATGCAAGGCTACACCGTTTCTCTTAGAAATTCTTCCATTAGACCGGATTTAGAAGTTTTATTAAAAGAATTGTTGGAATTAGGTGTGAAACAGTTTGATAGATTCTTTTTTACAACAGACGGTTCGCATCCGTCATTTTATGAAAACGGAATGACGAATCGCTTGATAGAAATAGCGATAGAGCAAGGGGTACCGGTAATAGATGCGTATCAAATGGCCAGTTATAATATTGCCCGTTATTATAATATGGAGCATGTGCATGGTTCAATTGCGACAGGTAGATTGGCCAATATGAATATTTTAGAAAGTAAAGAAAACCCAGTACCAATCAGTGCCATTGCAAAGGGACAGTGGGTAAAGCGTGACGGAGTAAACAAAAATGAATCGTTACTTATAGAATGGAGTAACTTTAAAGTAAATCCACTAACATTAGACTGGTCCATAGAAAAAGAGGATATGATTTTCCCTAATAAAACGGGTATACACTTATTAAATAACGTTATAACAAAACCATATGTAAGTGAAATTGACTTAAACCACGATGAACTTTCTATTGATCATGATGAATGTTTCTTAATGATGATTGCTCGCGATGGGACTTGGCGAGTAAATACAGTTGTAAAAGGTTTTGCGAAAGAATTAGGTGGTCTTGCTAGCTCTTATTCCGGCACAGGTGATATGATTTTGATTGGAAAGAGTAAAGGTGATATGCTTACAGCTTTTCATAGAGTAAAAGAGCTCGGCGGGGGAATGGTAATAGCTGAAAAGAATGAAGTGTTACATGAAATTGCATTACCGCTACTTGGGATTATGTCAGATGAAAAGATGAGTAATGTAATAAAGAAAGAGAAAAAGATGGTGAACTTACTGCAAGAAAGAGGATATGCTTATGACGATCCAGCATTTACAATTTTATTCTTTTCTGCGACACACTTGCCTTTTATAAGGGTAACGCCTATAGGCTTATATGATGTGAAGAATAGTAAGGTACTGGCTTCGCCGGTGAATTTGATAAAACAATATTAAAAGGAAAGGCCCTATAATAGTCTAAGTTATAGGGCCTTTTACATTATTAGCATAAGAATATTGTAAGCCTCAAATAATATAGTATCTAAATCATTTGAGGTGATATGTAAATATGAAAAAAATATTTTACATTTTAAGCGTATTTATTTTGTGTGTATCGATACAACACGTTGTACATTCCCAATCAGATGCACCAAGGTTATCTTCGGATTGTCTTGAAGAAAGAAAAATTCGAGATGAAAAGTATGTGAAGAGTATAATGCAGGACATTAAATCTACATTTAATTTAAATATTGATGAACATAGTTTTTGGGAAGTAAGTAAAAGAGATCTGGAGGCTGCCCATTTGATGTATGGTGGAAAGGAAAATGATTCTTATTATAATTCGCTAACTAAAATTTATGATAGTGGTGGATTTAGCGAGCAGCCTAGCTTATTTGTGAGTGCACAAGAAGCATTTTTACTTTATAAAGAAAAAGATAATATCAATGTAATGAAACGTCTAAACCTAGACGTTGAAAAAGGGGAATGGCTCGTTATAAAAACGAAAAAGAAGAAAGGGAAAAAAGTGAAATTCAAGCCGTTGCAATGTGAAAAAGATTATATGAAAAAGAGAAATGAATAACAAAATACTTATTAATGCTGTTTTTATCCCGCGTTAACGGACAGTAAAACTCCCACCTCAAAATTCAGTTGGAGCAAAGAAGTTAGGTGGGAGATCAACTGTCCGTAAACGTCCGATTGGTTCAACTAATAATCAGTGGGGGATGAACAAAACCCCCACTGATTAAAGTTTCACTTTATTCAACGATATTTTGCTGTTGATTTGAAATAGAAAAAGGTAAACGAACATATTAGCTTTATGGAATATGTTTGTTTACCTTTTTTTGAGAGATTTAAAAATTTGGGGTGTTGTTAGTTGAAAATTATGTACTGGCTAATGAACTTATAACATTCAATGAATTTGTTCTTCATAAACATTAGATTTTGTGTCAAATGATTTATACATTGCCGAATCATCTATGTATATTTTATTCTACAGTATTTATAAAAGAATGTTGGCTATTCATAAGAAATATGTTTGGCACAGTTTTTGCTTGTATTAAATGTAAGGAAGGGAGATTGTATGTAAGGAATCTGTACTCGTAATAGTATAAAACAAGCTACTATTGCATTATTAATCATAGTTGTATTTATAGCGGAACTGTAAATACATACAAATAAGTTTTTTTTTGATTTTTAAATTCAGAATTTTCTTTTAAATTATTAGGGGGCAATAGTATGGTTAAATATTCGAAAATTTCTAAGTGGATTCTTGGTGTTGGACTAGTGACGATAACATGTAATGGTTTGCAAATTCAAGCAGAGACAAAAGAGAAAAATGTGAAGAACGTATTACAAATGGAGCCGGTAGGAATACAGAAATCTGTGGATGAATTGGCGCACCCTTCAAAAGTACAAGAAAATGCATCTTTTACAAAACGGTTAAAATTAGCGGATTTATCGCAGCGTCCACTAGCACCAACCGATAATATTAAACCGTTGGCTGAAGAAAAAAAGTATTCGATGGCTGAGTTAAATCAATTAAGTAACAAACAATTAACTGATCTTCTTGTGACAATTAAATGGTATCAAATTCCAGAGTTATTTCAGTTTAATAGTGATAGTCTTAAATTCTATCAAGATGATAGCCGAATGCAAGCGATTATTAATAAACTAGCAGAACAAGGACAGGCTTATACGAAAGATGATTCAAAAGGGATTGAAACATTAGTAGAAGCCCTACGTGCAGCATTTTATTTAGGTTTTTACCATGATGAATTAAGTAAATTAAATGAGCGTAGCTACCATGATAAATGTTTACCAGCTTTAAAAACAATTGCAAAAAATCCAAATTTCAAACTTGGTTCATCAGAACAAAATAAAGTTATTTCATCATATGGAAAATTAATTGGAAATGCATCAGCAGATGTTGAAACGGTTTTATATGCAGGTGAAATTTTCAAACAATATAACGATAATCTTGCAACTTTCATTGAAGACCGAACAAAAGGAGACGCTATATATGAGTTGATGAAGGGGATTGACTTTGATATTCAGACGGATATGTACACGACTGGAAAAGAGCCAAAAGATACGATATGGTATCGAAATATCGATAACTTTATTAATGAAGTAAGTCGTTTCGCACTAATTGGTACTGTATCAGATAAAAATGGATGGTTAATAAATAACGGAATTTACTATGCTGGCCGATTGGGCAAGCTTCATAGCGCGCCGACAAAAGGACAACAAGTTGTTACAGATGCAATGCGAATTTATCCGTTCTTAGGAGAGCAATACTTTGTTGCGGCAGAACAAATTACTACAAATTATGGAGGAATAGATGCGAACGGAAAAACTGTAAATTTAGATCAAATTCGAGAAGAGGGTAAAAAGAAATATTTACCGAAAACATATACGTTTGATGATGGAGAAATTGTCTTTAAAGCAGGTGATAAAGTTAGTGAAGAGAAAATTAAGCGACTATACTGGGCAGCGAAAGAAGTACGCTCTCAATTTTATCGTACAGTTGGTAGCGATAAACCACTTGAAAGTGGACATGCTGATGATGTGTTAACGATGGTTATTTATAATAGCCCAGATGAGTATCAATTTAATCGTCAACTGTACGGGTATGAAACGAATAATGGTGGCATTTATATTGAAGGGACAGGGACTTTCTTTACATATGAACGTACACCACAACAAAGTATTTATAGTTTGGAAGAATTGTTCCGCCATGAATTTACGCACTACTTACAGGGAAGGTACGAAGTTCAGGGATTATGGGGCCAAGGGGAAATGTATCAAAATGAACGTTTAACATGGTTTGAAGAAGGGAATGCAGAGTTCTTTGCAGGTGCAACGCGATTAGATAGTGTAGTACCGCGAAAAAGTATAATTGGTGGGTTATCTAATGATCCTGCAAAACGTTATACAGCATCACAAACATTAAATGCGAAATATGGAACGTGGGATTTTTATAATTATTCGTTTGCTCTGCAATCATATATGTATAATAAGCGCCCTGAAATGTTCGATAAAGTGCATGATTTAATTCGCGCAAATGATGTTTCAAGTTACGATGCATACCGTGCTACATTAAGTAAAGATAATAAGTTAAATGAAGAATATCAATCTTATATGCAAATGCTTATTGATAATCGCGATAAGTTTACAATTCCACAAGTATCAGATGAGTATTTAACTCAGCATGATCCAAAATCGCTTTCGGACGTTACTTCAGATATTACGAATGAAGCGAAATTAAAAGATGTGAAAGTAACAAAGAATAAATCACAATTCTTTAATACATTTACACTACAGGGGACATATACAGGGAGTGCGGCTAAAGGAGAAGTTGAGGACTGGAAAGTGATGAATGAAGCAACAAATGATATGTTGAAACGTCTTTCAGGAAAAGAGTGGACTGGATATAAAACATTGACTGCTTATTTTGTAAATTACCGTGTAAATAATGCTGGACAATATGAATATGATGTTGTATTTAGCGGAATGAATACGGAAGAAGGTACGGCTGTAGAACAAGAACCGAATAATTCATTTGAAACAGCAAACCCACTATCTTTGAATATTTTGTTAAAAGGAACCTTGAGCGATCAAGATCAGGGGGATAAATTTGTTATTGATGTAAAGGATCAAAAAGATTTACAGATTTCTATTACGAACGAACAAAATCTTGGACTGAACTGGGTATTATATTCTGAATCAGATCTAAATAATTATGTAGCTTATGCAACAAAACGTGATGGAAACAAATTGCTTGGAAATTATAATGCAAAGCCAGGGAAATATTACTTAAGTGTATATAAGTACGGTGGTGGAACAGGGAATTATACAGTACAAGTTAAATAGTTTACTATATTTTGTTTTGAAAGGCTACTTATTGCATTTTGTAGCTAAGTAAGGTGTTTAATGTTAAACATTAAACTACTGCAATATACCCTTGTTCTAATTATAGAACAAGGGTATATTGATTTTATATTGTTAAATTAAATAACCTCATTAGATTTTGACAAGAAAATAATTAATATAGATCGGAATTCTCATTCGTAAAGCGTGTTTTAATCTTCTTAATGTTCTTCCATTTTTGCCTCAATGCTTCTTTTCAAATCAGTTGATATCTGATCGAAATACCCTAAAACTACCTTTCTAATATCATCGGATATAACTTTCAAATCACTAGCTAAGTTTTCAGCAAGGTGTTCTTTTTCTATCGTTTGTAACTTGTCATAAAATTCACCAGCCTGCTGAAAATCATTCTGTTTCATTATAGAAGTCCTTCCAAGTTTACCTTCAACATACCTTCCGTCACCACTTGTAATTTGATTAGAAGGTGTCCAATCTTGTTGCTGATTAATCGTTAATTTACGAAATTCAGGACCAATTCTTCTTCTTTGTGAATCACTGTAAATGTTAGCACGACCTTGCAACATTTTATCGTCTGATAGTTCTGCACCGTCCAGTAAATTCGAAGGGGAGAATGCGACTTTCTCTACTTGTTCCATATAATTTTCAGGATTTTTATTTAATACCATTTTACCGACTGGTATAAGAGGGTACGCTTTTTCATCCCATACTTTTGTATCATCTAAAGGATCATAAGAAAGGTGTGCTTCATCTTTCGGATCCATTAGCTGGACGTATAAACCATACTCCGCTGGTTTACCATTTTCAATTGCATCATATAAATCTTTCCCGCTATAATTAGGATTTTCGGCAGCTAGTTTAATTGCTTCTTTACTAGTAATGTACTGTACACCTTCAAATGGGTACCAATGATACTTTACATACTTTCGATTACCTTCTGCATTTCTCCAAACATATGTATTTACACTATGCCCTGGAATGTGGCGAAGACTTTTGGCCGTACCATTATTAGAGTATAAACGGACAACAAAATGAATAGATTCAGGTGCTTTAGCGACAAAACTCCAAAAACTATTAGGGTCTATTAAGTTATTTTTAGGTGAAGGCGATAATGCTTTAATCGTTTCAGGGAAACGCATCGGATCACGAACAGAAAAAACAGGAATGTGATTGCATAAAAGGTCAAAAATGCCTTCTTTTGTATAAAATTTTGTGGAAAAACCACGCACATTTCTAGAAGTATCCGGTGTTCCTTTCGTACTAACAGCTAATGAAAATCGCACCATAACGGGAACTTTCTCATTAGGGTTTTGTAGGAAATTTAGTTTAGTATGTTTGGACATTGGATAGATCGTTTGAAAATAACCGAACGCACCAAATCCTTTTACATGAACAGGTCTTTCTAAAATTTTTTCGTGAATAAATTCTTGTAATGACTCATGCAGTACACTATCTTGCTCTAGTACGGGTCCACGTGAACCAACTGTTTGAGAGTGAAGTTTAGCTGGTTCAGTAAGTTCGCGATGTTTATTAAATCCTTCTTTTAATAAATCTTTCCTATGTTTATCATATTTTTCATTCATCGATATAGCCTCCAAATTTTTTCGTCGATTGTTACTAAATATGATTTTATAGTCCCGATTATGTATGACATGCAAAGTTCAAAGCAGTAACATACCGCTAGATGAAAAAAACACATATGTAGTGGACCTGTTGAAATAGAAGAAATTATGGAAAAATGAATATCGGGAAGAAAATTACTATTAAAATTTCAATCTAAAAAATGAATTTATACATGAGTTTATAGAAAATGAACATAAATAAACAGGGAAAATAACTAGGAGGAATTTAAAATGTCGGATTGGTTTCAATTAGATAAAGAATATATGATGTCAACGTATTGTCGTACGCAGGTTGCGATGGAAAGAGGAGAAGGTTGTAAACTATATGATGTGGATGGTAAAGAGTATTTAGATTTATTTTCGGGTGTCGGAGTGAACGTATTAGGATATAATCACCCTAAAATCGTGCAAACGACAATGGAGCAAGTTACGAAATCGTTGCATCTACCATTTCATTTTTTAAATCCAGTTGCGATTGAGTATGCAAAGAAATTAGTTGAGAATTCTTTAGGAAACGGTAAAGTCTTCTATACAAATTCAGGTACGGAAGCGACAGAAACGACTTTGAAATTAATTGATAAATATAGAGCTATTACGAATGAAGAGCGTGATGGAGTTGTTGTGTTGAAAAATAGTTTTCACGGGCGTACGTTAGGTGCACTTCATTTTACAAGACAAGAAAATGTATATCAAAACTTTCCGAAGACATCTATTCCTGTATATGAAGTAGAGCGCGAAAATATAGAGCAATTAGAAGAAACAATCATAAATAAAAAGCCGATTGCAATTATGTTAGAGCCTGTTTTAGGAAGCGGCGGGATCTATCCTTTATCAAGTGAATATTTGCATAGTGTTCAACGTCTTTGTGATACATATAATGTGATTCTTATCGTTGATGAAGTACAGAGTGGTATGGGGAGAACTGGAAAACTATTTGCTTATCAAAATTTCAATGTTACACCGGATATTATTCAAATTGGTAAAGGTGCAGGGGGCGGGATACCGCTTGGAGGAATCATTGTAGGTGAAAAGCTATGTGATGTATTTTCACCAGGAGATCACGGAACAACATTTGCTCATTCATCAATGGGAGCAGCTTTAGGTTTAACGGTATTAAATACATTGATTGAAGATGGTTTAATGCAAGAAGCGTATGAAATGTCACATTATTTCAATGACAAACTGCAAGAAATTCAAAAAGAAAACTCTTATTATGTTCAGGAAGTACGTCATGCTGGGATGATGTTTGGTATTAGTGTGAACGATACGAATGAAAACGTGAAGAAATTACAGCTAGAATTAATGGAGAAGGGGATATTAGTCGATGTTACACAAGGGAATATCATCCGTTTACTTCCTCCGTATATAATTACAGAAAAGGAAATTGATGTATTTATTAATGAATTCATATCCGTTATTCATAGTGTGGCAGCGATAGCAAGTGTTTAAAAATTTGGATGAAACTACAAATGTAAAAAGTACCGTATTTTTAATTCATACAGGAAGAAAATGGGGTGGAAAAATAAATTTTTGTATTTAAATAAAAAGCTGAAAAAAGCACTCATACAGCGCTTCTTTCAGCTTTTTAAACTATTAAATTACTTAATAAAGGAAGCATCTCATTGGACAAATAATTAATTATGTGAAACAATAATAACAGATAAGGAGACGTTGTTTTTCCTTAAGTGCTTCGAATTAATTTTATTCAATAAGAGAAGGTGTGCTTAAAGAAGTTAAATTAAAAAGGAGCTGTTTTATTTTATGCAACAAAATAATGATTTAAATTTTGAACCTCAAGACGTTAATATTGTCAATCCTAAACAAGCCAGGAAAGCGGTTGTTGCTACTGGTATTGGGAATGCAATGGAGTGGTTTGACTTCGGTTTATACGCGTATTTAGCGGTTATCTTAAGTCAATTATTCTTCTCAGGTGTTGATAATAGTGGATTGCAACTTGTACTTACATTCGGTACATTTGCAGCAGCCTTTCTCGTTCGACCAATCGGAGGTGTATTCTTTGGTAGAATAGGAGATAAGTACGGCCGAAAAATCGTGTTAAGTACTACTATTATTTTAATGGCACTTTCTACATTATTCATCGCATTACTACCAACCTATGAACAAATTGGTGTATGGGCACCAATACTACTTTTAGTTGCCCGAATGATTCAAGGCTTCTCTACAGGGGGCGAATATTCAGGTGCAATGGTTTATATCGCAGAATCTTCTCCAGATAAAAAGCGTGGTATACTCGGTAGTGGTCTTGAAATTGGAACACTCTCAGGTTACATTGCTGCATCGGTAATTGTTACCATTTTGACGTTATTGTTAACAGATGAGCAAATGCTCAGCTGGGGATGGCGTATTCCTTTCTTAATAGCTGCACCAATTGGTTTGGTCGGTTTATATTTACGCCGTCATTTAGATGAATCTCCCATCTTTGAAGAGATGGAAAAAGCACAAGAGGAATCTGAAGACAATGAACAATTTTCATTTATGGATATATTAAAATATCACAAAAAAGACTTCTTATTAAGCACAATAATTGTCGCCTTCTTTAATATTACGAACTATATGATTCTTTCGTATATTCCTTCTTATCTAACTCAAGTACTTAAAGTCAAAGAAACAACTGGCTTATTAATTATTTCGATTACGATGGCACTTATGATTCCACTAGCACTTTATTTCGGTAAATTAAGTGATAAAATTGGTAATAAACGCGTCGTGCAAATTGGTTTACTAGGTTTAACCGTATTTGCAATTCCGGCATTTTTACTAATAGGTAACGGGCATATTGCAGCTATATTTGCAGGTGTTTTCGTATTAGGTTTCTTCCTAAGTGTGTATGAAGGAACATTACCTTCATTATTACCATCGCTCTTTTTCACCGATGTACGTTATCGAGCACTTTCGATCTCCTTTAACATTTCTGTATCAATATTCGGTGGAACAACGCCGCTCGTATGTTCATACTTAGTTCATGCGACTGGTAACCCGCTTGCACCGGCATTCTATTTAACTGGTGTAAGTATAATTGGATTAGTTGTATTTAGTGTACTTTTCGTCACAACATCAGGACGTGCGCTAAAAGGTTCCTATCCTACAGTAGAAACGAAAAAAGAAGCACACCTAATCGCAAAAGAAGACCCTGAAGAAACACTTTGGTGGCATGAAGAGTCATTAGAAATTGAAGCAGGGAAGCATGCTTAAGTTAAAAGAGTGACGTAGAAGTATATAAAAAAGACTCCTATTAAAAAATAGGAGTCTTTTTTCATCATTTCTTTCGTTTCTTCAAATCCTTCTGATACTCATAAAGTTTATGAACTTCTTCCTTAAATTCGTGTAGAAGTACAGTGTTTTCACTATTTGAATAACGAACTGTATTATAAGCGTCTATAATAATGTCACTCTGAATATTAACATCTTCTTCATGATTTATTCTTTCCAGCCAAGCCTCAACAGTTTCTCCTCGCTCCCGGTTTAAAGGAGGTGATAACTTACTTTCTAGTTTGAAAATTTCTTTCCGAATTTCGTTATGTGGTGGTTTGTATCGCTTCATTCGTTTTTGGCTCATACCTTCTTTATCGGTGATGATAGTAGATTCGAAAATAGGCATGTTTGGTAAACTTAAATGTTTTCGGTTTTTTATTATTATCCTTACGACATAAATAGCAATGACTGTACAAGCTATTATTGTAGCGCTATTTATAAGTATTGGGTCAAAATCAGGAAGTTTTTTCCCATCTTCAATTCGTGGTTTTAAGAGGTGTCCTTTATTTGCCCAAACACCTTCAGTATCTTTTAATTCTGCTGCTTTAATTAATGGCATTAAAGCATAGCCGACACCTAATGCGACTACTTCCGTTATAAAACCAAAAATAAGTCGAATGAAAGGAAATACTTGAACAATTAATATACTTATTAAGCCAATCGTAATGATAGAAGCAAAACGTAATAGTTGTTGTTTGCGATTTGCCCCGGTTAGCCAAAATGTAATCATAAGATGCAAGGCTAACATTAACAATTTCCATAACGGTGGAAAGGGTGCATAAAATATTGCTGAAACAACAAACCATACAATACCACCTAGAGATTTTTGAACTGGATATCCTGGTCCAACCGCGTGTATGATAAAGAAAAATAGTGGTAATATGATTGTGCCAAAAAGAGAAAAAGATAGAAATATTGAGAAAACAACTATTTGAAGAACCAATAGTATGATAAATCCTGTCACTTTTTTCTTCATTAATTTATGAATAAGAAATACTCCTATATAGCCTGTTGTTAAAAATATTGCAATGCCAATTAGTTCATCTCTTTCTGTTAATAACGAAAGTAGGAGAAGCAGAATGAAATCATGAATGTGATATAGCCAAATTTTCAACTGGTTCCACCATCCCTTCATCATGAATGACAAATGTCGGTTGTGTTAAAAGAGGAAGTTCCTTTTTGTGCAAACCGAGAAAAATGATAGAAGATGATCGCTCTCTTTTTTTCATAATATAATGAAGAAATCCTTGTTTCGGAAGTAACGTACTATCATCTGAAATACGCGCTAATTCTTCTAAAGCTTTTGCATATTGCGTTTGTCCTTCATTTAACGGTACATGTAATGCACCGCCTTCTGCTAATACACTAATAAACAATTCGAACGGAATTTGATGCTTCGTTGCATACTGGCAAATGTATGTTGCATATGAAATAAGTTCTTCTATATTATCTTTCCAACCAAACCCGCGATCAGCAGCTAAAGAAAGACAAATCGTCCAACTATAATTTTTTACAGGCTCATATTGCTTCGCTTGTAATTCCTGCATTTTAGCAGATGCTTTCCAATGAATAGAGCGAAATGATTCACGTTCATATCTTTTCACACCGATAATAGATGTTTCATCATTGTAAAAAGAAAAATTCGTTCGATAAGAACCGTTTAATAGTTGCTGAAGTTCTTGCAAACCTGCTACTTCTTTAGGAGAAGGATACACAATAATTTCAGTCTTTAATTTATCAAAAACAGGTAAATGTACAGTTAATAGATGAAATGGATCTTTTAATACACATTCAAACTGTTCAATTTGAAACACACCACGCTTCGTTGCGGTTAATGTTAAATCCCATTTTTGTGCCGAATGTGCAGGCTGTGAAAATGGGAAAGAGAATAACGTTTTTGATATTTGTTCAATCCCTTGATCTTTGTGCGGTAGTAGGGACGAATTTAAATGAAAATAACAAACACCATTAACGAGCGGTATACTGGCTCCATTTTTTAAATGAATAAAAAACTGTCCAGACTCCTCAGGAAAAAGCCGTGTAGTTTGTTTCTCATTTATGATTTGAAACTTTTTCTCTATGAAAGCGACATATTTATATATGAAAATCGCAAATAAATAATAGAAGAAAAAGAGAAACATAAGCATTCGTTGTGGGAAAAAGAAGGTGAAAAGTAACGCGACTGGAACAGTTAATTGAATAATATGAAGTTGAAAAAATAAAGGTACAGTTACAACGCGCTGCCCGTTCATGCTTGTTCAATCTCCACGGGTACATCCACTTCTTTTAAAATCCTTTGCATAATTTCATGTTTTGTCGTACGCAGGGCACCTTCCATTGATAAAACGATACGATGATTCCAAACAGAAGGAACTAAAAATTGTATATCTTCAGGCGTGCAATATTCTCTGCCGCGTAAAAATGCTAGGGCTTGAACGGAGCGTACTAAAGCTAAAGTGGCACGTGGGCTTACACCGTTAGCGATGTAATCGTGATTTCTTGTAGCATGGGCAAGTTTAATTATGTAATGTTCTAACGGTTCGGATACGAATATTTCCTTTACTCGTTTCTGTGCTTCTAAAATATCTTCTAATGAAATGACAGATGTGACACTTTCTAACGGTGTATTATTACGAAAACGTCGCATCATTTGTAGCTCATCTTCTGGAGACGGATAACCAATTGAAATTGTCATTAAAAAGCGATCAAGCTGTGCATCAGGAAGAGGGAACGTTCCTTGTGATTCAATAGGGTTTTGCGTCGCAATAACAAAGAACGGTTTCGGAAGAGACGTAGATTGTTTTTCAAGCGTCACTTGTCGTTCTTCCATCGCTTCTAACAAACTAGACTGTGTTCTCGGCATTGCGCGGTTAATTTCATCTGCCAGTAAAATGTTCGTCACGACTGGTCCAAGTCTTAACTCGAATTCGCTCGTTTTCGGATTAAAATATTCAATACCTGTTACATCACTCGGAAGTACATCAGGGGTAAACTGAACGCGCGAAAAATGACCACCAATACTTTTTGAAATTGTTTTCGCCAGTAATGTTTTCCCAGTACCAGGCACGTCTTCAAGTAGTACATGTCCATCAGCAAGTAGTGAAACGAGTAGTAGATCAATAACATTCTCCTTACCAACAAAAACAGACCCAATATTTTCTTTTAATTTATTAATCATATGTAACATTCCTTTCATTATAGAAGAGTTAATATTTCTATATTTTAACAAATTATTCTGAAAATTGGAATGATTTTTCAATTTAAAGAAATAGATATTTAATTATTAAAATGCACTTGCATATTTTGGAATAGGATTATACAATATCGATATACGATGTATCGGAAGTCGATATATCATAAGACGATGTATCGGAGGTAGTTATAATGCATGCGAAAGCGCAAAAATATATTCCGTTAACAGAGGCGACATATTACATACTATTGTCACTCGTGAAACCAATGCATGGCTACGGAATTATGCAAATGGTAGAAGAGATGACAAATGGAGAAGTAAAGCTCGGTCCTGGTACTTTATATGGGAATACGACGAAATTACTGAAAGAGAAGTTAATTGTTGAAGTTGCCTCTACAGACAGAAAGAAGTGCTATGAGTTAACGCCGTTTGGGAGAGAAGTACTGGAACTGGAGTACAACAGATTACAGCGGTCTGTAAAGAATGGAAATAGTATATTAGGGGAGTGAATGGATGATGGAGATAAAGAAGATATTCAAACCTTTCGCAGTATGGAGCTTAGAAAAAGAAGAAGCGTATCTACGTAAAATGCATCAACAAGGCTGGGCGTTACAAAAGTATAACGTAATGTATACGTTTAAGAAAACTGAGCCGAAAGATGTAGTATATAAAGCAGACTTTAGATTAGAGTATAAAGATTCGAAAGAAAAACAAAAAGAATATATCGAAATATATGAAATGTGTGGCTGGAAACATGTAACGAGTTTTGCGAAATGGAATTATTTTTGTAAAGAAGTAGAAGAGGAAAATGAGTTGCCAGATATATATTCAGAAAAGGAAACGAGGATACAAAAACTTACTGAGTTGTTACAGTTTTTTGTAATTATGTTTGTAACGATAATGCCAGCGCTTTACTTATGTTTTCTTGGACCATCAGAATCTAGAATTCCTTATATATTTAAAGGTATGATAGGATTTGTAGGTTGTATGTATTTATATATATTTATTAATGTATCTTGGAAGATTAAAAAGTTAAAAAATGAAATATTGTAACAAAGAGTGGATTTATTAAAGAAGATGGTTGTATATATTGAATGGAAATCATCTTCTTTAATTTCTATATATCCTCATTTTGTTCATTCTTTTTTATATAATAAAAGACCACCTTTTTAATTCATAGAACTAACAGTTACAAAGATGATACCAGTAACAATACCTAAAAAAATCATAAATGAAGAAGTAATTAATAATAACGAACTAGCAATTAATATTACTTTATTAGATTTTTGTTTTTTATAAAGGAAATAAAGTAAAAGACCACAAACAGTAGAAAGTATCCATATAGCTAAACCGTAAGAAGTCGAGATTTTCTTCCAATCGAAAATCCAAAAGTAAAAGATGACTATGTGACAAGTTAATAGTAGAAATGTAGATGGAAGCACAAACTTTTTATGTAAATTCATTCGTTTCACCTCTCTTATGTAAATTTTACCAGAAGAGTGTAAAGTTTAATATATAATAAGGAAGAAATACGTTTTATATTACTGAATTAAAAAGAAAAACCCCCTTATAGAAAAATCTATTTCTATAAGGGGTAGTAATAATTTTAAGAGAAAGACTGATTTTGCGCAGGTTTAATAAATTGTTCTGGATTTTCAACAAGCCCGCATACAGCGCATTGGACGCGGTATGTAGGTCCTTGATAAGCCATATGAAAAGCATTCATCGTTTCATTTGTGTATTCTTCTTCTACTTGACCAGTTTGCGGATTTAACTTGACTGGTTTTACTTGTTGCTCAAGAATATTAAAGCGAGTTCGGTTCGTTTTGCAACTTGGACAAAGCATTGGTTCCATATGTATACACCTCCATTTGTAGCATTTCTTATAAGTTTTGATTTTATGCAAGTAAAAAAACTTTCTCAATATAAATAGGTGTTTAATGTATTTAAAATTCAGAAAAAATAAAATATAATAAATGTAAGAACTGGTTATGTCCAAACCAAATCTCCTGTTTTATGCCAATAAGCTGGGGGCCGAGAAATCGGCCTCATTTTTTTGTGCTTATGGAACAAGGTTATTTGAAAGATTTGTCGAATTTTTAGGGGGATAGATAAAGGGGGATGTAACATGAATTTAAAAATGAAATACATCATTTTATATGTAGAAAAGTTTGAGGAATGTTTAAGATTCTATAAAGATACTTTACAGTTACCTATAAAAGCAGAGCACGGTACATATATTGAATTTAATACTGGATCAACAATTTTAGCGATGAATACGAGAGAAGATGTAAAGAAATTAACCGGATTACCGCTTACAGAAGGTGAATTACAGTCTTCTCATTTCGAATTGGGATTCGTTGTTGATAATGTACAAGAAACAATTGAGCAATTTAGAGAACAAGCTATCAAGATTTTAGTTGAACCAATTGTAAAACCGTGGGGGCAAACAATTGCATACATTGCTGATCCAGACGGTAATTATATTGAAATTTGCAGTTCATTAGAATAGAGGGAGAAAAAGAGATGGGATTTCCGAAACTAGAAACAGAACGTTTACTATTAAGAGAACTTACATTATTAGATGCAGAAGCGATGTTCCGTTATTTTTCGAAAGAATCTGTTATACGTTATTTCGGGATGGATTCTTTCGAAAATATTGAGCAAGCGAAAACAACGATTCAAACGTTTAAAAATCGTTATGAAGAAGGAAGCGTGTTTCGCTGGGGAATCGAGAAAAAGGGATCGGGTCAACTAATCGGAACGTGCGGGTTTCATTTAATTAACAATCATCATAAACGAGCTGAAATTGGTTATGAATTAGACGATACATATTGGGGAAAGGGATATGCATCTGAAGCACTTCAGGCCATTTTAACTTATGGATTTGAATCATTACAGCTCATAAGAATTGCTGCTGTTGTATATGTAGAAAATAAAGCTTCTCAAAAATTGTTGGAAAAAGCAGGGTTTCAAGAAGAAGGATTGCTTCGAAAACATATGATTCAAAATGGAGTTGCTCATGATACCATTTTATACTCTTTATTAAAAGAAGAGTGGAAGAAGTAATGAGTATGAACGAACTTATAACGATTATGAAGAAGCATCGGGAAAATAGATTCATTTTAGGTATAGATGGTTTAAGCCGTTCAGGTAAAACAACATTCGTAACACATTTGAAGGAAAATATGAAACAAGAAGGTATTCCGTTTCATATTTTTCATATTGATGATCATATAGTGGAGCGTAATAAACGCTATCATACAGGATTTGAAGAATGGTATGAATACTATTATTTGCAATGGGACATTGCATACTTACGGCAGACATTTTTTCAAAAGTTACAACATGAAACGAAATTGAAATTGCCTTTTTATCACGCTGAAATAGATTCATGTGAAATGAAGAAAGTACAGATTCCTATCGTAGGTGTAATTGTAATTGAAGGAGTTTTTCTGCAACGAAAAGAATGGAGAGATTTCTTTCATTATATGGTGTATTTGGACTGTCCAAGAGAGACAAGGTTTCTACGTGAAAGTGAAGAGACAAAGAAAAAACTTTCCAAGTTTGAAAATAGGTATTGGAAAGCAGAGGATTATTATTTGGAAATGGAATTGCCGAAGAACAGGGCGGATTTAGTACTATGTAACGATATTAAATAGAAATATAATGACAGATAAAAGTAGAAGTATCTACCTTATCTGTTTTTTTGGTATATCCAATTTTTGGTTATTCGTGCTAAAATGATTTCATAATGATATAGAAGGGGGATGATAGGATGAACACCGAAATAGTTCCCAAAAAGAAGTACAGTATAATAAGCTATATATCTTTACTCATCGGCATTTTGTGTTTTTTATTCGTTTTTATTACACCGACAAGGATAGCGAATGCAGGTAATATAGTGGGAGACTATATTACAGTTGCCCTGACAGTTGCAGGTATCATACTTTCTGTCATTACAATGACGAAAAAAACAGAGAAGAAGGGGATTGCAATTGTCTCATTAATACTTTCCTCATCTTTCCTTGTTTTTTGGATTATCACCATTATCTTATTGTTTACTGGTCAAATTAGTTTTGCGCCGTAATGTGCAATCAAAAGAGTCCTTCATACGAGAAGGACTCTTTTTTATTCGGTATCTTCTGGTCGATATTCTAAAATATCCCCAGGTTGGCACTCTAAAGCTTTACAAATTGCTTCTAAAGTGGAAAAGCGAATTGCTTTTGCTTTTCCGTTTTTCAAAATAGAAAGGTTAGCCATCGTAATACCTACTTTATCAGTCAGCTCTGTGACACTCATTTTCCGTTTAGCAAGCATTACATCAATATTAATTATTATTGCCATATGTATCACCTCAGACTGTTAAATCGTTTTCTGATTTTATATCTATCGCATCTTGTAAAAGCCTTTGGAGAACGGCAGCAAAGACCGCGATAACCATTGATGCAAGAATCATGATCATGCCAATAATGATAAAGCCTGGAGCGTCATCTCTCTCCGCAATGAGATAAAAGAGTGGCATGCCTAATACGTACAAGACGCTGATTGTCATAGCGCAGTATTTTATATTTTTTAAAGCGCTAACAGATAATTCCGAGAAAGCATTGTTTTTATCAATATAGCTTAACAGCTTAAAAGCTTGATACAGGGCGTAGTAAAAAGGTATGGCCGTTGCATATAAATTGATAAAGACAAGATATTTTATAAATGCAATATCGGGATACAATTCAGCTGCGAAATTCCCAATCTTAGGGACCAAAAATATACACATAGCTAGAACAGGGATTCCGATTAGAATCACAACGGTTTTTAAAAAGAGTGTGGATCCTTGTTTCATAAAAAGCACCTCATTTATTTAATGTCAATTTAATTTAACATAAAATTTATCGTTTAACAATAAAAAAATATTTATTTTAATCTAATTTTTATTGTTAAACAAATGTTATTTCAAGTAGAGAATGACACCTCGTTTGTATAGAAAGAGTTGACTTCAAAGCACCTCCTTTTATTAGAAAGTAATCCTCTATACCATTACTTATTTTAAAGTTTAAGACTAGTTGTTGTTAGCTTCGTGACATTGGGGAATTAATAAAAAGAATATATATAAGTTGTGTACATGTAATGGGAAATCAGGTCAGTGTATGCCAATGAATGTGAAAGTTATGGAGGAACAACAATGATCAATTTGAGAAAAAATATGAAAGGGCTATTATTAGCAGGGACTGTAACTATACATGTATTATGTATGGAAAGTATGATGCCTTATCATGAGGTTGAAGCTAAGGCAAAAAAAATAGAACACCGGCCGAAAAATGTAATTATGATGGTTATGGACGGAACGAGTTCTTCAGCGACAACATTGGCTCGCTTGTATAAAGGGGCACCGCTCGCGTTAGATGAAATTGTAACAGGGGGTGTTCGCACCTATTCAGCAGAATCTGCTATTACAGACTCAGCCCCAGCAGCTACAGCATTAGCAACAGGGAATAAATCGAATGCAGGATATGTAGGCGTCTTACCTTCTATTGTGAATTTACCTAGTGTAAAGCCAGTAACAGAAGAGGACTGGATGAGACCAGTTGCCAATGTTTTAGAAGGAGCAAAACGTACTGGACGTGCTACTGGAATTGTTGCTACATCTGAAATTCAGCATGCTACTCCGGCCGGATTTTCAGCACATCATGCGAATCGCAAGCATTTTGAAGTACTTGCAAAGCAGCAAGTATACCAAAATATAGATGTCGTATTAGGTGGGGGAAAAGCATCACTTCTACCTGTAAAAAGTAGTGGGATTCGAAAAGATGGTGAAGATTTAGTAAAAGTGATTCAAAACAAAGGATACGACTTTGTTGAAACGAAAGAAGCATTATTGAACGCTACATCAAATAAAATTTGGGGCTCTTTTTCTCATACTGCACTTGCGTTCGATATGGATCGTGAAGCAACAAACCCAGAGCAACCAACACTTTCTCAAATGACAGAAAAAGCAATTCATACATTATCAAAAGATAAAGATGGATTCTTTTTATTTATAGAAGGAAGTAAACCTGATTGGGCAGCACATGCGAACGACCCAATTGGGATGATTAGTGATGTATTGGCATTTGATGAAGCAGTAGCAAAAGCGTTACAATTTGCCCAAAAAGACGGGAATACGTTGCTCATCGCTGTAGCTGACCATGGTAACAGCGGAATTTCTATTGGCAATATGAATACGACAAAAGAATATAAGACGACCCCGGTAGCAGCTTACATAAACCCACTGAAAAAAGCAAAAATGACACTTGAAGGTGCTACAAATAAACTAAAAAGTGATTTATCAAATGTAGGAGATGTAGCTACATTATATGGTCTGGACAATTTGAAGCAAGAAGAAAAAGAAAAGTTAAAAGCAGCTCGAAAGAAAAATGATGTAGGACCGATACTTACTACATTATTGGCTAACCGTGCAAACATTGGTTTTACGACAGGTGGTCACACAGGTGAAGACGTATTTTTATACTCTTATGGACCTCAAAAACCAAAAGGTTTAGTCCAAAATACGGACATTGCGAAAACAATGGCGAAAGCAATGGGCTTTAGCTTAGAAGAATTAACGAATGAATTATTTGTAGAGAGTAAAGAAGCCTTTGAGAGAATTGGTGCAATTGTAACGATTGACAAAACGGATACAACAAATTGGACCCTCGTAGTAAAACGAAATAAAGAGGAAGCTCAATTATTTGCTAATAAAAATATCATCCGTATCGATGGTAAAGATTATGAATTAGGAAGCGTCGTCGTTGAAAGTAATGGAAAGTTCTATGTACCAGAAGAAGCAATTCATTTATTTATAAGGCATTCTCGTTAAGAAATCGCTAACCATTTATCCTTGATAGGCTAAGTGGTTAGCGATTTTTTGTATTATATCATAAATGCTTTTATATTACACCGTAATAGGTTACTATCTTCTTGTTTCTTTCATATTGCATTAAAAATATTTCTCAACAATTGTGTGTCAATAAAATATTGAATATTCACATTATAACGAATATTATGTTCTTATCGATAAAAAACGATAATTCTCAACAATCGGGGGAGGAAATGCATTGAAAAAGAATAAGAAGTTAAAACCTTTATCAGTATTAGCAACAGCGGCAGTACTAAGTAGTAGTTTTGCTTTCGGAAGTCATGCAGCGTATGCAGAGACACCAACACCATCTCTACCAATAGATGAGCATTTAATACCGGATGAGCGTTTAGCAGAAGCGCTAAAACAACGGGGTGTAATTGATCAATCTGCATCACAAGCTGAGACATCGAAGGCCGTTGAAAAATATGTTGAGAAAAAGAAAGGGGAAAACCCTGGGAAAGAAATTTTGACAGGAGATAGTCTTACGCAAGAAGCTTCTGATTTTATGAAAAAAGTAAAAGATGCAAAAATGAAAGAAAATGAACAGGCGCAGCAACCTGAAGTAGGACCGGTAGCTGGACAAGGTGCAGGATTAAGCACTGGAAAATTAAATGGAAAAGTACCTACTACACCTGCGAAGCAAGAAGAATACAATGGGGAAGTTAGAAAAGATAAAGTACTTGTTTTACTCGTAGAATTTAGTGATTTTAAGCATAATAATATTGATCAAGAACCAGGATACATGTACTCTAAGGACTTTAATCGTGAACATTATCAAAAAATGTTATTTGGTGATGAGCCATTTACATTATTTGATGGATCAAAGATTAACACATTTAAACAATATTATGAAGAACAATCTGGTGGTAGCTACACAGTTGATGGAACTGTAACAGAATGGCTTACTGTTCCAGGGAAGGCTTCAGATTATGGTGCGGACGCGGGGACTGGTCATGATAACAAAGGTCCTTTAGGGCCACGTGATTTTGTGAAAGAAGCATTAAAAGCAGCAGTAGCAAAAGGGATTAATTTAGCAGATTATGACCAATTTGATCAATACGATCAAGATGGTGATGGAAATAAAAATGAACCAGATGGTATTATTGATCATTTAATGGTTGTACATGCTGGCGTGGGTCAAGAAGCCGGCGGTGGTAAATTGAAAGATGATGCGATTTGGTCTCATCGTTCAAAACTTGGATCAAAGCCATATGCAATTGATGGTACAAAATCTTCTGTTTCGAATTGGGGCGGAAAGATGGCTGCATACGATTATACAATCGAGCCTGAAGACGGAGCAGTTGGTGTGTTTGCGCATGAGTATGGTCACGATTTAGGCTTACCAGATGAGTATGATACAAAGTACTCGGGACAAGGTGAACCTGTTGAGTCTTGGTCTCTTATGAGCGGTGGTAGTTGGGCTGGAAAAATTGCAGGAACAGAGCCAACAAGTTTCTCACCACAAAACAAAGAGTTTTTCCAAAAGAATATGAAGGGGAACTGGGCGAATATCCTCGAAGTAGATTATGATAAACTGAGCAAGGGAATCGGCGTTGCAACTTATTTAGATCAAAGTACTACAAAATCAAAACGACCAGGAATTATTCGTGTTAACTTGCCGGACAAAGATATAAAAAATATCGAATCGGCATTTGGTAAGAAATTCTATTACAGTACAAAAGGAAATGACATTCATACAACACTTGAGACACCAGTATTTGACTTAACAAATGCAACGGATGCTAAGTTCGATTATAAAGCATTCTACGAACTTGAAGCGAAGTATGATTTCCTTGATGTAAATGCGATTGCGGAAGATGGAACGAAGACACGTATTGACAGAATGGGCGAAAATGATGTAAAAGGCGGTGCGGATACAACTGATGGTAAGTGGGTTGATAAGTCATATGATTTAAGCAAATTCAAAGGGAAAAAAGTAAAACTGCAATTTGAATATATAACAGATATTGCAGTAGCTTACAAAGGATTTGCATTAGATAATGCTGCTTTAACTGTAGATGGAAAAGTTGTTTTCTCTGATGATGCAGAAGGGCAACCAGCAATGACGTTAAAAGGTTTTACTGTGTCAAATGGATTTGAACAGAAAAAAAATAACTACTATGTAGAGTGGAGAAATTACGCTGGTTCTGACACGGCGTTACAACATGCGCGTGGTCCAGTATTTAATACAGGAATGGTTGTATGGTATGCGGATCAAAGCTTTACAGATAACTGGGTAGGGGTTCATCCAGGCGAAGGATTCCTAGGAGTAGTAGATTCTCATCCAGAGGCAATCGTAGGGACATTAAACGGAAAACCGACTGTGAAGAGCAGTACACGTTATCAAATTGCCGATGCGGCATTCTCGTTTGATCAAACGCCAGCATGGAGAGTAGATTCACCAACTCGCGGTATTTTTGACTATAAAGGATTACCAGGCGTTGCAAAATTTGATGATTCTAAGCAATACATCAACAGCCTAATTCCAGATGCAGGACGTAAGTTGCCGAAATTAGGACTTAAGTTTGAAGTAGTAGGCCAAGCTGAAGACAAGTCTGCAGGTGCTGTTTGGCTTCATCGATAAAATAATGTGAAACGAAGAGGAGCTGCTATAAGTCGTTGAAACTGACTTGTAGCAGCTCTATTCTTATTGTGAAAAATAGATTACTATATAAATACAAATTGAAAAAAATATCTCTTTACTATTTAAAGAAAAAAGGTACACAGAAGTGAAAAAGCTCTATTTTTTTATGTATTTATTGGAAAAAACTCGAATTTTCTTGGAGAAATGCTCCTTCAATCCTATTAAAAGTGCTATTTTGGACGTAAGTAATGAGAAGAAAAAAGAGATTTTCATAGTATGTAATATTTTTTATATCTAGACTTAACACCTACTACTAATAGTATGCTATAATATGAACTAGCAACATAAAGGAAAGGAATTAGAGAAAATGACATTAGAAAATACTAAAAATTTAAAAAAACAAGTTGCTCCGTATGAAAAATCAACGATTAAAAAAAGTGTGTGGCAACTTATTAACACAGTCGTGCCATTTCTTATTTTATGGTACCTTGCTTATAAAAGTTTGTCTGTTTCTTATTGGTTATCATTAGTTCCATCTCTGTTAGCAGCTGGGTTTATGACAAGGATTTTCATTATTTTTCATGATTGCACCCATTATTCATTCTTTAAAAGTCGCCGTGCAAATAGAATAGTTGGGACATGTATGGGTGTGTTAACTTTATTCCCGTTTGATCAATGGGGGCATGAGCATGCGATTCATCATGCTACAAGTGGTAATTTGGATAAGCGAGGTACAGGAGATATTTGGACGCTTACAGTAGATGAATATGTAGCTGCGCCATTTAGACTTCGTTTAGCATATCGTTTATATCGCAATCCATTCGTTATGTTTGGATTAGGTCCGATTTATGTTTTCTTGCTTAAAAATAGATTTAATCGAAAAGGTGCTAGACAGAAAGAACGTATGAATACTTATTTGACGAATATTATAATCGTTGCTGTAGTAGCTATACTTTGCTGGGCAATTGGATGGCAATCGTTTCTGTTAGTACATGGTACTATATTCTTAATAGCAGGTTCAGTAGGTATTTGGTTGTTTTACGTACAGCACACATTCGAGGATTCTTATTTTGAAGAAGATAAAGAGTGGGAATATGTGAAAGCAGCAGTAGAAGGAAGTTCGTTTTATAAACTTCCAAAAATCTTGCAATTTCTAACTGGTAATATTGGGTTTCATCATGTTCACCATTTAAGCCCAAGAGTACCTAACTATAAGTTAGAAGAGGCACACAACAATACGCTTCCTTTAAAAAATGTACCAACAATTACTCTTGCTACAAGTTTACAATCACTCCGTTTCCGTCTTTGGGATGAGAAAAGTAACAATTTTGTTAGCTTTAAAGATGTCAAAAATATAATTAAAAATAATGTTTCTGTTCGGGTGAAATCGGAACTATAATTTCATCGTATATAAAACTCCCCTTAATCATTTTGATTTAAGGGGAGTTTTTCTTTAAATGTATATGACCGATATTAAGGAGAGGTTGAAATGATCGTATGTATAAAAGAGACAATAAATATATTATGTAAACAAAATAGGTCATTCGATTGATGGCGATGAGGTAAAATCAGAGTTTACAACGAAGGTAAGACGTTTGAATATAAAAGCCGATTCCTGTGGAGTTACGGAATTGGCTTTTGTATTTACTTTGTTGTTGCATGAAAACACCAGTTAGCTTACTAGCAAATAATGATAACTCTCTATTTCTCCCAAAGCTCAATTAGTCGGCCTTCTGGGTCTTTAATCCAAATAAACTTTCCAAATTCACTAACTTCTTCTTTCTTTTCAAGAGGTACACCAATATGGTCAAGATGTTGTATAGTCTCATTTAAATTATGTACTTGGAAATTTAACATCACTTGTTGTTCTGTTGGAAAATAATTATCATTTTCGGTAAAGAAAGAAAAAATAGTTTCACTTCCTAATTCCGGTTTAATTATAGTCCCATTCCAATTTTCTATGTCGATCTTCAATACATCACTGTACCATTTTTTTACAACATCAATATTTTTAGTTCTCCAAAATATTCCCCCGAAACCTTTTATCATCGTACATAACTCCTGTCTATTTTCAAATTTTTAAGCAATATATATTCAATATATCAAAACAGTAATCGTAAGGGAAATCATTCACTTATAAAAAGTGAAACATTACCATTACTAGCATTGTAGTGTTTTCTATACTATGGAAAATGACATTATCCTTTGCAAAACTTGCCATCCAAGCCGAGGAGTATAGCCATAAAAGACCGCACATGAAGTAAAAGCCATGTGCGGTCTTTTATGTATAGGTATTGCATTACATAGTTTTGCTAATTTTAGTTTCGGTTTTCGCGTTAGTAGCAATCCTTTTCTTAACCTTAAAGTGATAGTAGGTGTAACAAAAGATAATAAATGGTACAGTGCAATAGATTCCTAGTCTTTGATCTGGGATAAAGATAAGACTTATTAAGATAATGCCGTACAATCCAAAACCAAGAATTGGTACAAGGGGATAAAGCGGAGTCTTGAATTTTAAGTCCTCTAATTTTCCGCCCTCAGCTAAATAATGTTTCCGGAAAAAGAATTGAGAAACACAAATCGACATCCAAACAATGATTGTAATGACTCCGGAAATTGAAATAAGCCATAAGTAAACTGTTTCAGCAGCTACAACACTTGTCAAAAGAGAAAAGCCAGAAATAGCGATCGTCAAGATTAAAGCGTTTAAAGGTATTCCTCGTGATGATAATTTCTTTAAAAAGGCTGGAGCCATTTCGTTTTGGGATAACGACCAAAGCATTCGAGTTGCGGCGTACAGTCCTGAATTTGCGACAGAAAGAACAGCAGTAAGAATAACAAAGTTCATAATGTCAGCTGCATACGGAATACCGATATTATCAAAAACAGCAACAAATGGGCTCTTCGTTAATCCTGCTTCTTCCCAAGGAATTAAAGCAACAAGAACAAAGATTGCTAAGACGAAGAAAAACATCGTGCGCCAAATAATATTTCTAATAGAACGAGGTAAAGTCTTTGCTGGATCTTCACTTTCACCTGCTGCGATTCCAACAAGTTCTGTACCTTGGAAGGAATAATTGACTGTAACCATTGTTAAAAGAATAGCGGCAAGTCCATTTGGGAATAAACCACCATGATTTACGAAATTTGATAATAGCGGAGCGGGTTCGTCACCTTTTAAATCAATAAAACCGAACATAGCGGCGCCGCCAAGAATAATAAAAGCGATAATGGCAGATACTTTTATACTTGAAAACCAAAATTCTGTTTCTGCATAACTACGAGCAGATAATGCGTTAATCGTGAATATTGTAACACCAAATATTAAACACCAAACCCAGACAGGAATATCAGGAAACCAGCGCTGCATTGTAATGCCAGCAGTTGTAAATTCAAGCCCAGTCGTGTTCGCCCAGCTTAACCAATACAACCATCCGATTGTAAACCCAGTTGCAGGGTTAATAAATTTGGTTGCATATTCCTGGAAAGAACCTGAAACAGGCATGGCCACAGCAAGCTCACCAAGACATAGCATAACGAGATACATTAATAATCCACCGGCCATAAAGGCAAGTACGGATCCACCAGGTCCAGCTTGACTTATAATATAACCAGATCCATTAAATAACCCCGTTCCAATCACACCACCGAGTGCAATCATGAATAAATGTCTACTTTTCATCGTACGTTTTAATTCATTGTTTGTATTGTTTACTTGCGTCATTGTTTTCCTCACTTTCGTAGTTGGTAGTATGAAAATCGATGCTTTTCCGTATTATGGAATGTATTCCGTGATGTGAAATCTTGTTATAATTTTCAGATAATTAAAAAGAAATGTCAATATTTTTTTGTTTCCGCTTTCAAAATATTATCGGCGGTATATTTTTATTTTTAGAAAATTGAATAAATAGATTGATTTCACTTTGAATTTTTGTTAAATTGATAATGAATTGAGCGTACTAACATATTACAAGTCAAGTTGAGGTGAGTTATGGTACAGTCCATTGATCGAGCGATAAGTATTATAAAGTTGTTAAATTCTACGAATGAAAAAGAATATTGGGCTATTTCTGATATAGCGGATAGAACACATCTCCCGGTTAGTACAGTACATAGGTTACTTAACTCTCTAATCGAGCATGGGTTAGTTGCGCAAATTTCAGAAACAAAACAGTACAAAATCGGGCCAATGTGGATGGAAATAGGATTACGTCAATTGGAGAAGGTAGATTACAGATCTGTTGCAAGAGAAGTGATGAAGCGTTTGGCCTTTGAAGTGGAAGAAAGTGTTTATTTGAACATTCCAAACGGAACACATTCTATTATCATTGAAAGAATTGATAGTCCTTTAAAAATTCGAGTTATCGATAACTTAGGGGAACAAATTCCTCTCTCTATTGGCGCTGCAAACAAAACAATGCTTGCCAATATGAAACAGAATGAAATGGAGTACATTGTAGAACAGCTACTTTCTTCTTTACCAGAACAACAGCAAATTCTTTTAGATCAAATAGAGCAAATAAGAAATGAAGGATATGCGGTGAGTTATGGTGAAAAAACAGAAGGGACAGCTTCAGTAGCTGCACCTATTATAGGTTTTAATCATAAAGTAGTAGGAGCATTAAGTATTGGATTAATTAGTCATCGCATCAATGATGATCGATTATCTTTTCTTATTCGTAATGTAAAACAAGCAGCTCATGAGATTTCAATAAAAATCGGCAGTACATCAAAACTATAATTTTGATAGCTGTCGTCATTTTTTATTCATATATTGGAATTGATTTTCATAATGCGGAAAAATAGGGGGATTTATATGTCAAAGTGGCAATCAAAAGAGCAATTGGTGCAATTATTAAGTAATCTTGTTGAAATTCCTAGTATTACAGGTTCAGAAGCTGAAGTAATATTGCCAGACTTTGTTGTAGAACAATTATCTGATTTACAATACTTCAAAGAAAATCCGCATCATTTACAAAAAAATCCGACGGGGGATGGACGGTATTTTGTTACAGCGTTAGTAAAGAAAAGTGATAGTACGAAAAATACCGTAATTCTTGTTAGTCATTTTGATGTTGTAGATGTACAAGATTACGGAGTGTGGAAAGAAGATGCATTTAATCCTAAAAAGTTAACGTCTATGTTCTATGCTCATAAAGATGAGCTACCAGATCATGTACGTGAAGATATAGAACAAGGAGATTGGCTATTTGGCAGAGGAACAATGGACATGAAGTGCGGCCTCGCATTACAAATGGCAATGGTTGAGCAAGCTTGTGAAGGAAGATTTGATGGGAATGTTCTTTTATTAGCTGTTCCAGATGAAGAAGTGAATTCGGTAGGGATGAGAGCTGCTGTTCCGAGATTATTAGATTTAGCAAAAGAACATGACTTAGATTATAAAACAGTCCTTAATTCAGAGCCTATGTTTTCAAGGCATCCTGGTGACCAAAATAAGTATATTTATACTGGTTCTATTGGGAAAGTGTTACCTGGTTTCCTATGCTATGGAAAAGAGACACATGTAGGCGAACCTTTTGCAGGCTTAAATGGGAGTTACATGGCTGCATTATTAACCGCAGAATTAGAATTGAACACAGACCTTTGTGATATTGTAGAAGGAGAAGCGAGTCCACCGCCAACTAACTTGCTTCAAAGGGATTTAAAGGAGGATTATTCTGTACAAATTCCGCATCGTGCGGTCACATTATTTAACTTGTTTTTACTAGAACAATCAATGACGGATGTAGTTTCGTTATTACGTCAAAAAGTAACGAAAGTAGCAGAGAAAATCGAAGAGTCGTATGAAAAACATGCATATCGCTTTTCTAAATATAATCCGTTCATACCACCTAATCTCAAAGTAAATGTATTAACGTATGAAGAGCTTATCGCGTATGCAATTGAACAACATGGGAAAGAGAAAATAGATGAAATTCAATCTACTATTATAAAAAATAGAGAAGATAAAGATGATCGTGCGGTAACGATTGATTTAGTAGATAAATTAGCTATATTATGTAAAGAAAAAGCACCGATGATCGTGCAATTCTTTGCACCGCCGTACTACCCAGCTGTAAGCTCGCGCAACAATCCTTTAATTAAAGAAGTAGTTGAAGAAATGGAAAAGTATGCCCATTATAATCATAGCATTACATTTGAAAATCAAAATTATTTCGGCGGAATTTCAGATTTGAGCTATGTCGGTCTGCAGTATCCACTAGATTCAATGAGTTCTCTTGTAGACAATATGCCATTATGGGATAAAGGCTATTCGATTCCACTAAAGGAACTAGAAGAGTTTGACGTTCCAGTATTAAATATGGGACCAGTAGGAAAAGATGCACACCAATGGACAGAGCGTTTGGACGTAAATTACGCATTTGAAACGCTATTAGATATGTTACCGATATGTATTGAAAAATTACTTGTTCCTAATAAAATTAAACAATCATAGTAAGGCCTCTATAAGAGGGGAAGGATTGCAACTGAAAGATTCTGTTGTGTAATTTCTTAAGCCAATATAGGGTGTTCTGCTAGTAATGGGTAAGATATAAAACTAGTAGGTAAAAAGAAGATGTAAGTAGAAATGAACAAAATTATTTTAATATAATAAAAAGTAAAACGGACAAACGTAGTTACTTATGAGTTTGTCCGTTTTACTTTTAATAACAACGGCGGAGTATGTAAACCAAATGTGTATAGAGTCAAAAAGATGTAAGGTTAGTTTTTATTTTTTAGTTGGATTAGATAGTTCAACAGACTTTTGTGTACAACGTTGCATAGCTGAAATGATGGCTGTTCGTAAACCTTTTTCCTCTAATACTGCTACAGCTTCTATAGTCGTTCCGCCAGGAGAACAAACCATATCTTTCAATGCACCTGGATGTATTCCAGTTTCAAGCACCATTTTTGCAGAGCCTAATACAGCTTGAGCTGCGAATTTATAGGCTTGATTTCTTGGCATACCATCTAGTACAGCAGCATCTGCCATCGCTTCTATAATCATATATACGTAAGCTGGTGAAGAGCCACTTACAGATGTTACAACATCCATTAATTTTTCGCTTACGATCTCTGTTTGACCAAAGCTATTGAATATGTTAAGTACATCCTCTAAATCTTTTTCTGTCACCATTTCATTAGGACATAACGCAGACATTCCTTCACCAACAAGAGCAGGTGTATTAGGCATGACTCGTATAACCTTTACCTTTTTACCAAAGGCATCCTCAGTACTTTTTATGCTTTTTCCGGCAGCAATCGTTACGACTATAGCATCGTCTTTTATTTGCTCTTTCACTTCGTTAATTACTGATGAATACAGGTCAGGTTTGATGGATAAAATCAAAATATCAGCATTTTTAGCTACTTCATTGTTGTCAGTAGTGGTAGTTATTCCATATTGTTCACTAGAAGTCTTTAAATTCGTAGTGTTTAAATCTGAACAAATGATGTTACTTGAAGACACTATATTTTTGTTTAGCATCCCGCCGATGATAGCCATCCCCATATTTCCGCATCCGATGAATCCAATTTGTTTATCCATAATAATTCAATTTTGCTCCTTTTATAATAAATTATATCATTTTGAAATTATTATCTTAGAATAACAATAACATCTCCATGCAATATAAAGAAACATTCTAAGAGAATATATTCCTTTTTGCAACACCAAAAAATAAAAAATATTGTATTCGACATTATGCAAATATATACACTGTAATTTCAGTTTTTATATTTATGAATCTAAGTTAAACTTATATCCAATTGTATTTTCATTCAGTAGGGCAATAATTTCATACAAGTAACTTGCTGCTCTATTTATTTTTAAAATACCTCTTGACACCGAATCAAACTATATCGCATAATATAAAAAATTAAACCGAAAATCGTTGAAGGGAAATAGTACATATGTCTTCTTGCGAAAGAGAGTGGAATTCACCGGCTGAAAGATTCCTCGTATAGAATATATCGAACCTATCCCTGAGTCTTAAATGAAAGTTTAGGCGTTCGCCTGCGTTATAGGCACCAAGTGGATATCTATGTATATCAATTAAGGTGGTACCGCGGAACAATGACCGTTTCGTCCTTTTTATTTTATGAAGGGCGAAGCGGTCATTTTTATTTTGCCCTTTCATACGAGAGATGCGGTATTGAAGAAGGTAGACATAGCTGCAAGCTGTATGAAGAAAAGTGTAATTTATTAAAAACTTTGATTTTAGACTTTGGGGGTACAAAAATGAAAAAACAACGAATTGTTGTAAAGATTGGGAGTAGTTCCTTGGCAGATAGTCATGGAGGAATTTCTAAAAAACAGATTTCAGATCACGTCGCCGCACTGGCTCGATTGAAAGAAGAAGGGCATGAAGTTTTGTTAATTACATCTGGGGCCGTCGCCGCAGGTTTTTCTGCCCTAGGCTATCCTAGTAGACCTGTAACAATTAAAGGAAAACAGGCTGCAGCAGCTGTCGGACAAAGTTTATTAATGCAGGCGTACACGGAGGAATTCCGTAAATATGGTATCGTTACTGCGCAACTATTGCTGACGAGAAGTGATTTTTCTAGAAAAGAACAATATAGTAACGCTTACGCTACTTTAGGAGAGCTACTAAGCCGTTCTGCGCTTCCTATCATCAATGAAAATGATTCCATTTCTTTAGAGGAGCTGACGTTCGGTGATAATGATATGCTGTCAGCTTTAGTAAGCGGACTTGTGTCGGCGGATATGCTTATGATTTTTACGGATGTGAACGGTTTATATGATAAAAATCCTCAGAAGCATGCAGATGCGAAGAAATATTATTTCCTTCCAGAAGTTACGGAAGAAATCGCTTCTCTTGCAGGAGATGCCGGATCAAAACTTGGGACTGGCGGTATGAAATCAAAAATTGATGCGGCAAAGACAGCACTCTCTCTTGGTGTAAGTGTATTTATCGGAACAGGACGTGGACAAGAGAAGTTTGTAGATGTTTTGAAGGGCAAAGGTGATGGAACGTATGTCGGAAATGCTCCTCAAAAAGAAATGAAGATGAACAAGCAATGGATTGCTTTACATTCACTTGTTAGCGGACAAATAGAAGTAGACGCCGGAGCTGCTACTGCTATCATTCAGCAAGGAAAAAGTCTTCTTCCTGCTGGTGTTACGAATGTGTCAGGATTTTTCCAAGTGGGTGAAGTTGTAGAGGTTGTAACGCAACAAGGGCGTGTAATAGGAAAAGGACAATGCACATATAGTGCAGAGGAACTAAGGGAAGTAAAAGGTATGCAAAGCCAAGATATTCAAGCAAGAGGCGACAGAAATAATTATGAAGTCATCCATAGGGACCATTGGGTTTCATTTTAAGATTAGAGATTAATTTGAACTTAAAAAGGAGGAAACAAAAATGAATGAAGTGTTGGCAAAAGGGAAAAAAGCGAAAGAGGTTGCTAGAGAACTTGTGCTTAAATCTACAGATCAAAAAAATGAAGCACTTGCTATGGTTGCTGATCAGTTAATAGCAGAAACAGCTTATATTTTAGAGGAAAACAAACGTGATATTGAAGAAGGGAAGGCGAAAGGATTTACTGATGCGCTTCTTGATCGCCTTATGCTGAATGAACAGCGTATTGTTGATATGACAGAGGGAATTAAGCAGTTGATTGATTTACGTGATCCAATTGGAGAATGTGTAAGTGCATGGGAACGACCAAATGGACTATCTATTCAGGAGATGCGCGTACCACTTGGTGTTGTCGGGATGATTTACGAGGCAAGACCGAATGTGACGGTGGATGCTGCTACAATTTGTTTGAAAACAGGAAACGCAGTAATATTACGCGGTAGTTCTTCTGCTATTCATTCTAATAAAGCAATCGTTGCCGTTATTCACAGGGCGCTCAAACAAACAAGCTTACCTCAAGAAAGCGTACAGCTTATAGAAGATACAACGCGAGATAGCGCAAAGCAGTTGTTTACAATGAATGATTACCTAGACGTTCTCATTCCAAGAGGTGGCAAACAATTAATCGATACTGTTGTGAGAGAAGCGTCTGTTCCAGTACTTGAAACAGGTGCGGGAAATTGTCATATTTTCATTGATGAAACAGCGAATACGCAAATGGCAATTGATATTATTATAAATGCAAAAACGCAGCGTCCATCTGTGTGTAATGCAATTGAAACGATTGTACTTCATGAGAAGTGGGCGCAGCAATATGGTAGCGAGTTGTTTTCTACTTTGAAGGAAAGAGGCGTGGAGCTACGTGGTGATCAAAAAGCAAGTACAATTGATTCATCAATTGTACTTGCTTCAGAGGAAGACTGGGGGACAGAATTTTTATCTCTCACATTGGCAGTTAAAGTAGTTTCTTCTATAGAAGAAGCGATTCATCACATAAATACGTATGGATCTATGCATTCTGAAGCGATTATTACAGAGGACGAGGAAAATGTCAGCAAATTTTTCACTTCTGTTGATGCGGCTGCACTGTATCATAATGCATCAACTCGTTTTACTGATGGATCTGAATTTGGATTTGGAGCAGAAATTGGCATCAGTACACAAAAGTTACACGTAAGGGGACCAATGGGGCTTCCTGCATTAACTTCTACAAAATATGTGATTCGTGGAAATGGACAAATTCGAAAATAATAATAAAAGACACTCAATTGGCTTGGGTGTCTTTTATTTTAAAAATTATTTACCATACAAATAGTCCAACGAGCATAGCGCTTAATAGGGAAACTGCCATTCCGCTCACAAGAAGCTTCCAAACATTTTTCCCGATGACTGATGATTTTTCGCCGCCAAATAATGAATTGTAAGTTCCATAAATCATACCTACTGTACTAAAGTTAGCAAAGGAAGCTAGAAATGTTGTTGCAACCGCAACCGTATGCGGTTGTAAAGACTTTAAGTTTGATTTTAAATCCATCATTGCCACAAATTCATTCGTTGTTATTTTGATCCCCATTAATTCAGCTACATACATAGCTTCTTTTCCTGATAAACCAAGTAAAAAGGCAAAAGGACTAAAGATAATGGAGAAGATTTTTTGAATTGTTAAACCCGTTACAAAAAATCCTAAAATCCCATTTAAACATGCTGTTAAAGCTACATATCCAATTACCATAGCTAAAATAACGATAACCATATTCATCCCGACTAACATACTGTTTGAAATAGTAGAAAAGAAATCCTTTTTTTCATGTTTGGAAGGTGAATAAACAACATCTTCTTCTTTCGGGACTTCTACAGGGTTTAAAACATTGGCTAAAATTAATGCGTTAATACAGTTTAAAGGAATAGCACTGAAAATATATGTTGCTGGGACCATTGATAAATAAGCACCAAGAATGGATCCGCTAACGCTACTCATACTCATAATTCCAAAAGTCAGCAAACGATTTTCTTTTAACACAGATAATTGATCACGAACAACTGCAAGTGCTTCCGTATTTCCTAAAAACATCATTTGAATGGAAAAGAAGCTTTCTAACTTTGGTAAACGAGAAATCTTTGAAATAACTGCACCTACTTTATCAATAATCCAAGTTAAGATTCCGAAATAAGAAAGAATATCGAAAAAAGTAATAACGAAAATGATAGGAAGTAATGCGCTAAAGAAGAAATCAATGTGTGGACTGTCCATAGCTGAAGGAAATGCAAATCGAATACCTTCATTCGCACATGCTAGTAGCCAACTGAAAAATGACGCAATTTTATTAATGATAATACTGCCGAGCTTCGTCCCTAACATAAACCATGTAATAAAGAGCTCCAATATGATGAGAATAATGATTGGTCTCCATTGTATTTGTTTTTTATTAGGCGAACATAGGAAAACGAATAGTATAACAATGAAAATCCCTAACATATTTAATATGAAATGCATGTCAACAACTCCTTGAGGCTTATTATTTGTATATAAAAAAGCCTCTATTCTTCCAAATTTGGATTATAATCAGAAGTTATGAAGAATGTAAATTATGTTAGGGGTCAATCTATTTCAATTTTCCTTATTTTGAGTAATAGCAGTAATTACCGGGGGATTGGTGTAACAGTTAGCTTGTTTTGTTACGTGTTAAAATTAAGAAATTTTAGTCATCGTTTATAAATAAGAACGATGAGTTGGCCATGAACCTTGGAGTTTCCGAAGTTGTATAATTTGTCCGGTATGATAAGCGTCGTGTAAAAGGATATTCATATATTGTTGCCAAACTGGTAAAGAAGGACTTAGTTGATCTAGTTCCGCTTCTTGAAGGAATGTTAATGAAGATTGTAAGGCATCATGTACTCGAAGCGTTAGCTTGACGGTTTGTTGCCAAGCGTCATCGTCATTAGGTCCACCTTGGATAAAGGTTTCATCATTATTTTGTGGAGCAACAAATGTATCATCTTCATGTAAGCGGGAAAGTAAGCGCTCTTTAAAAATTAATAAATGGTTTACATTTTCCCAAATTGTATTACTGGCAAAGCCTTCTGGTTTCCAACACGCTTGTTCAGCGGTAAGATTCTTTAACGTTTCCGATATCGGTGGATACCACTCTTCTTCGTAAAAAACTTGTTTGACACCATTTTGCAACATCTCTTTTTTACTCATTCGTATAACCTCCTGCTCATTTTCTTAAGAAATACTTTCTTTTTTCTCATCAATAAACCTTCTCTATAGCTGAACAAGAGAAGGAACAACGTATAATAGATTTTTTACAAAAGAATCTTCATTATTAATACGACATTTAACAATCGATGTTTGCATTGAGTCAGAATGAAAACGATTATAAACCTTTTTCTATTTGTTCTTCGATAAAAGTTTTTGATTTGTAATAAAATTCTAAAAATGTAGAAGGTATAATTCGATAAAAATAGAATTTAATACGTAACAAACAAGGAGGAGATAAAATGGAAGTCTTTCACGTAACGAGCAGAAAGAGGGAGACATACAACGTTCAAATGAGATATTCGATACTTTTCGAATGTGCACTTGGCATTGCAGCGATTACTCATAAAAGGTTAATTGATACACTTGAAAAGTCTCAAAGTGATTGGGAAGAGATTAGACAATCATTAACAAAAGAGATGAGAGAGCAATTACAGTTTGTAGAAGAACATAATACGTGGAAAGCGTTGCTTCAGTTGTTGTATGAAGGGGATTTTCAGGATTTATTGCAGTTTAAAGTAAAGGTCGATTCGCTCTCAGAAGAAGATTTGAAGTTTATATGTTTACCGTTTTTAGGGGAGAAGTATGAAGAGAAAAGACGTTTAGCGGCAAGTGGAAACGTAACTTCAATACATGAGCTAATGGAACTGACACAAGACCATCAGTTTTTCTCTACTTATATTCGTTTTATATGTGATGTTGATGTACAAGTGCTGAAATCTCATTTAATCGCTGTTATGACAGGTTGGTATGAGAGCGTTATTAAGAAAGAGGAAGAAGAACTACTTTCTATATTAAAGCGAGACTATGAAGCAAAGAATGAAATGAATAAAAAAATGAAACCAGAAGAGTTTGTCGAGTGGGCCACTGGCGGTGTGAACTATATGCCAGAGCCAAGTGTTCATCACGTACTTCTTATTCCGCAAATGACGTATAGACCGTGGAATATTGAAGCCGATATTGAAGATACGAAGGTGTTTCATTATCCAGTTGCGAGTGAAAGCATTCATCCTGAAGATCCATATGAACCGAATTATTTTTTAGTTCAAAAGCATAAAGCACTTGGGGATGAAGCAAGATTACGCATTGTAAAAATGTTGTTTGAAAAAGAACGTACATTGCAGGAAATGACAGAAAGATTGCAACTAGGTAAATCGACAGTACATCATCATTTGAAACTGTTACGTGCAGCGAAGTTAGTTGATATACATGACGGAAAGTATGTATTAAGGAAGAAAGCAGTTCAGTCGTTAGCGAAAGAATTAGAGGCGTTTCTAGATAGATAATATACAACGAGAATGTACATAAAGGGAGGAATTTAAGAGGAAAGTTGGCGAGCTATAGTGAAGAGTGTATTGAAAAACCGCTCCTTCTTTTATATGTGGATTGGTAGTGCAATTTCAGAATTAGGAGGGGCTTTTGGGACGTTATGTAATTCAATTTTAGTATATGAGTTAACAGGGTCGAAAACAGCATTAAGCAGTATGTGGCTATTATATTTTATTCCGTCTCTCATACTGCAGCTAATATGCGGACCATTTATTGATAAATGGAGCCGGAAGTGGATTATGATTTTCTCTCAATGGGCGCGGGCAACGGTTTTCTTACTACCTTTCATCATGCTAATTAGTAGCAGTATAGAAGTTTGGCACGTGTATGTCGTTCAAATCGTAATTGGGCTCATTACGCCGCTTTATACACCTGCTAGTCAAGCAATCACACCAAGCATTGTAAGTAAAGAGCACCTCCAAGAAGCAAATGGGTATATTGATGGAATGACTCGTCTTATGATGTTTCTTGGGCCTGTATTAGGTGGAATCGTTATTAAATTTATTGGGCTCAAATTAACGATATTTTTTGTTTGCACTTGTTTATTTATAAGTGGAGGTTTGTTATTTTTTATAAAAGAAACAAGAGTAAAACAAGAACTAAGAAAAACGTGGCTTGAACAGTTTCTTCACGGTTTTACATATTTTTTCACAAAACCAATTATCGTTTGGCTCGGTGTCTTTCTTACTTTCGTTCAATTTGGAGTAGGAGTAACAATGGTCACAAACCTTCCTTATATAAAAGATGAGCTGTCAGCGGGATATGCGGAGTTTGGGTATTTTATGGCTGGTTTCCCACTTGGCTATGTAGTTGGATCCATACTAGTCGGAAAAGTAACATATAAAAGTCGGCGCATACTTATGCTTGGAGGATTGTTTGTAGGAGGGCTCACATACATTTCACTAGGGCTTAATCAAAGCATTATCATTGCGATATTAATCGAAGTAATAGCGGGTATTTGCATTGCATTTTTCAATATTCATAACACGACGATATGTCAACAATCAGTCCCAAACAATATGATAGGAAAAGTATTTTCAGTGCGATTATTTTTCATACGATCCGCTATGCCGTTAGGTGTGTTATTAGGGGGCATACTGAGTGAAATGTGGGGAGTGAGAGCACTATACTTTCTTATAGGATCGATTATATGTGTCACTTCTTTAATCGGGATATTACTTCCGTATTTTAAATTTTTAGATGAGCCGATCGAAGAGAAATCTGCATAATTCTAAAAATTTGAAACTTTATAATTGAAAATAATTATCATAATCAACTATAATAGAAGAATACTAGTATTCGTATAACGAAGAAGGAGTGGAATATATGTTTATTGAAACGAAAACATTTACAGTCAAAGAAGGTACATCAAATATAGTTGTAGAACATTTCACTGGAGAAGGTATTATTGAAAAATTCGAAGGCTTCATCGATTTAAGTGTTCTCGTGAAAAAAGTAAGACGCGGAGACGAAGAAGTAGTCGTTATGATTCGCTGGGAATCTGAAGAAGCGTGGAAAAACTGGGAAACAAGTGAAGAACATTTAGCTGGACATAGAGCAAGCCGTGGTAAACCGAAACCAGATCACATCATTAATGTTGAGCATGGGGTTTATTATGTGAAATCATCGAAGGCGGCTTATCAGCAGTCGTAAAATATAAGTAGAGGATACAGCAAACATGTATCCTCTTTTTTAGTGTTGGGGGATGGGAATGATAGAAAGTCTTTTATTTATTACAAATGAAAAACATAAAAAATTAGTGCAAACAATAGTAGCTGAAATCGTATCTAAAGATAAGGTAAATGGATTCATGCTAATTGGATCTGTCGCAAGAGGCGATGCATATCCTGAATCTGATTTAGACTTCTATATACTTTTAGAAGACGGGCATAAGAAGAAATTTCATTCTGAAATGAGAGAAGATATTTTAGTTGAATATAAGAGTGCAGATTTTAATCAAATTCAATTAAATTTTAAAAACAATCCGATGGAACTATACTCATTTTTAGAAGGGGGAATTTTGTTTGATAAAAGTGGTGAGTTAAAAAAGTTAAAGGAAATAGCTACATATGAATTTGAAAACTATCGTGTTTCTAGCGACAAAGTGAAAGGTATTTCTCATTGGTTGCATAGTTCGTTAATTAAAATTCAATCTGCTTTGAAAGCAAATGATGAGTTAAAGGCTTCATACATAGTTCATACGTCAACTTGGACATTGGTAGAAGGAATATGGGCTATGAATAATAAGCCAGTACCTCCAGCTGGATCTGTTTTGAAGTATATACAAACGTTATCGAATAGACCGAATCATTTTGACGAGTTGATAAATAAAGTGTTTTTAGCGGATACACGAGAGCGTATCTCTTCAGCAATTTTCTTGATGGAGTGGGTGTTAATGGGTTTGGAGAGTAAATAATAAAACGAACATGATTGCCAATTTTAATCGGTAAATACATACTCCATTTCAAGACATTCGCATAATTTCATTCACTGTATTTTAAATGTTTCATTGAAAAATGTTCTAGACGATAAAAAAAGGTATTAGACTATTACAAAATGAACACTTGAATACAACCCCTGTACTATTTGGGTGCTATTAATATGGGGCGATATACTATCGTATAACCCTTGGTTAAAAGGAGCTGGGTGAATGAAGTTGAATCATTTAAATCTATGCGTTGATGATTTATCGGAAGCGAGACATTTCTTTGAAACATTTTTTGATTTTCAATTTTTGGAGCAAAAAGGGAAGGCACTTGTAGTGATGAGTGATGAGAGTGGATTTATACTTGTGCTAAGCGATCCAAAAGCATTTAAGGGGAATAAGGAAGTTATGTATCCTGAAGCTTTTCATATTGGTTTTTTAGTGGATACTTCAAGTGAAGTTGATCAAGCATATAATCGTTTAGTAGCTGGGGGCATTGAAATAGACAAGGAGCCGTATGCAATGAGAGGTAGTAGTTATGGGTTTTATTTTTCAATGTTTAATGGATTGTTAATTGAAGTGTCTTGCCTTGACTATAAAGAAGGTAAGAAAGTTTCAAAACGTAATGATGCTCATCAAGCATAATTGTTTGAAAGTTCTTTTCGTTCTTTTAATAGGGCGCAAATTTTTCATCGATAGTAAATAAGCGTTCATCGTAAAAATCGGTAGGGCGTTCGAAAGTCATTCGTTTCATGATCATTCCTCCTTTATTTTGTTTTCCTATTTAATTATAACTGAAATGACCATTGTTTTTAAAAAATAACAAATTATTTGAAAAAGTAAGAGAAATAAAATATTTATGCGTTAAAATAATAATAGACTACCATTTATTAACTATTGGTAGGTCAATAGGATAAGAGTGTAACTAGTTAAACTTGTTACACTTTAAATGCAACAAGATATTTAGGAGGAATAATCATAATGGATACTACACAACAAAACAGTAATGCATGGGATAAGAAGGTTGAAGAAGGTTCTAGATACACGCAATTTGTAAGTAGCGAGGTTATTGAAAAAAGTAAATTAGGTGAATGGGAAATTACAGTCACCACGGAGAAATCAGTTCCTAGAGAATGGTTTCCAACGTCATTAGAAGGGGTAAAGATACTTTGTTTAGCATCAGGTGGAGGGCAACAAGCGCCTGTTTTGGCTGCCGCTGGAGCAGATGTAACAGTTACTGATATATCTAAGAAGCAATTGGAACAAGATGAAAAAGTAGCGGAGCGAGATGGATTAACTTTAAAAACAGTGCAAGGAGATATGTCAGACCTTAGTGATTTTGAAGATGAATATTTTGATATTGTCGTAAATCCTGTTTCTAATTTGTTTGTAAAAGATGTTCATCTTGTATGGAATGAGATTTCAAGGGTTTTAAAGAATAAAGGTATACTTATTTCTGGGTTTACAAATCCTTTACTATGGATTTTTGATGATAACGAAGAGAGAAAAGGTATTCTTGATGTGAAACATTCAATCCCTTCATCAACATTGGACCATTTGCCAGAGGATGAAGTTCAAGATTATATCAATTCAAATCAAACAATAGAATATGCTCATACGCTAGAAGATCAAATCCAAGGTCAAGTTGCAGCTGGTTTTGTAATAACAGGTTTTTATGAGGATGATTTTGGTGGAACAAGGATATTAGATAAGCATATTAAAACTTTTATTGCGACAAAAGCTATAAAAGTAAAAATGGATTAAAGATTTTGGGTTATTACATAGGAGATTACATTAGTAACAGTAAAAGTTCAATATATGTCAAAAAGGATGGCACTTGCCATCCTTTTCTTAATGTATTTTGAGCGTTAAATGAAGTTTTACACCTTTTAACTGAACAAAATACATAGTCCGCCTTTTTCCATTAATTTTTTACATCTTCATATAACTGGAGCGCCTCTTTCACATTCAATCTATTTTTCACAATACCATGTATTGCTTGAATCATTGCAGCTGGATGTTCGGATTGCCATATGTTACGGCCCATATCTACGCCGATTGCCCCTTCTTGCAGTGCATTGTACGTAATGTTTAATGCATCTTCGATTGAATCTAGTTTCGGTCCACCGGCGATTACGACTGGGGCAGGGCATGTGCTCGTTATTTTTTCGAATCCTTCGCAGTAGTACGTTTTAATAATGTCAGCACCCATTTCAACACATACACGGGAAGCAAGAGCTAGAAAGCGAGCTTCACGTTTTTGTAATTCTTTTGCGACAGCGGTAATGCCGAGTACTGGTAATCCGAAATCGTGAGCTTCTGAAACCACGTTTGCGAGATTCGTAACCGTTTGTGTTTCATAGTCGGATCCGACGAAAACAGAAACACCGACGCCAATTGCATTTTGTTTCACTGCTTCTTTTACAGGTGTAACAATTGTTTCGTTCGCTAAGTCTTTCCCAACGACAGTAGCTCCGCCAGATACACGCATAACCATAGGTGTGCTGCAGTTTTCAGGAATACAAGAGCTAAGTATACCGCGCGTTAAAAAGAGAGAATCTGTGTAAGGAAGTAAGTTTTTAACGGTCTCAAGTGGTTGTTCTAGTCCATGAATCGGTCCTAAGAAATAGCCATGGTCTATCGCAAGCATAACCGCTCTGCCATCAGGTAAAATTGTATTTAATCGATTTTTAAATCCCCAAGTCATTAGGAATCACTCCTTCGTTAATGTTGGATTTTCTGTTTGTACAGTATCTTTATTTGGTAAATGTGGTGACTTTATAAAAACAGCTTTAAAAGGTTTGTCAGAATGGTTAATAAGGTAGTGAGATTCGTGAGGACGAACTTGCAGGACATCACCTTGCTTAATTGGAATTCTTTCGTTATTTACATAGAAATCTATTTCGCCTTCTAATGCATAGAAGACTTCTTCGCACGTTGTATGATAATGGTTTTGAAACTCTTGCCCAGGTTGAATGACAACAAGGCCTAAATCAATATTCGGTCCTTGTATTAAATATTTTGGCCCGTTATCACCGAAGCGATAGGAGAAATCATTTTCATTCGCTTTTAACATACATTTCACTCCTTTATGTAATGTGTTACAGAGCGCCGGGTGCAATCCACATATGTGAGGTGAGCCCTTTATCGGCTAAAGCGAGCTGACTGTCATACACAGTTTTCCATGTTTCATAGAACTCCTTATAAAGTTCGTGATTTTCAGTGATTGGTTCAAATGTATATTCCCACTGTACAAACTGTCCGGCAGTTTCTTCCATAGATTTATATATTCCAGCGCCAACTCCAGCAGCAATTGCAGTTCCTAACGCAGCTGCTTCTTTCACAACTGGTACTTTTACAGGGATTCCGAGTACGTCTGAAAGAATTTGTGGCCATAGTTTTCCTTTAGCTGCACCACCAGCAAAAACAACTTCAGAAGGGAATGTACCAGTGAGGTTTTCTATTAATTTTAAGTTTCCGAGTGTAACGAAAGCAGCATTTTCTTCAATAGCGCGGAACATTTCTTTCTTACCGCATTTTTCTGCGTCTAAACTTAAATTTAAAAAAGAAGGTGCGGCATGACGCCAAGAAATGTAGTTCATAACGTTTGAAAAAGTAGGGATAATGCCATGTGACCCAGCCGGGACGTCTTTCGCTTGTTCTTCTAATAATTCATATGCATCTACACCGAGTTTTTCAGCGAGTTTCTTTTCTTCTTGACAAAAAGCATCTCGAAACCAGCGCATAACAAGACCAGGGAAAAAGGCAATCGTTTCATATTGCCATAAGTCCGGAATGACGTGACAATTTACACGAATTGCTGCATGTGGATCTGTTATTGGCTCTGTAATGTTCACTTCTTGTTGCCAAAAACTCCCCCCGCATATGAATGTTTGATTTGGCTTAACAACTCCAGTTCCGAGTGATGCCATTTGCGCGTCACCGCCGCCAGCGACAACAGGAATTCCTTCCCGTAAACCAGTTAATACGGAACACCCTTTTGTAACAGTACCAATCACAGTGCCAGCTTCATTTACTTTTGGTGAAAAAGGTAAAGTGAGACCGCATTCTTTAGCGACATTGTTATCCCACACTCTATTTTGTAAGTCAAAAATACCGGACGTACATCCGTTGGAAGAATCGATTTGTAGTACGCCGCTTAATTTATACAAAATCCAGTCGTTTAACATCGTAAAAGAATGAATATTGCTATAGACGTTTGGCTCATGTTTTTTAATCCAAAGTAGGCGTGGTAAAGCACCTAATGAAAAGGTTTGCCCAGATTTTGTATATAAATCTTCCTCAAGATGTGAGCGGACTTCTTTTAGTTCGCTAACTTCAGCGGATGCACGCCCATCAACATTTGCACAGGCCCATATTTCTTGCCCGTTTTTATCGTATAAAACGAAACCTTCTCGCATACTTGTAGCGCTAATAGCTTGAATAGAAGAGGGAGATATATTACTTTTTTTCAGAACATCTTTTGTGCATTCTTGTACAAGCTGCCAATTTTCTATTACATCAAAGTTCATAGATCCTGGGTAACGAGGGTCAGATTTGTGAATCCATTCTTTTTGACTTACTGCAATTTGATTACCGTGTAAATCAAAAAGAACTGCTCGAATGCTTCCTGTACCAGCATCGAAAGCTAACAAAGTAGACATTAAGAATCACCGTCCTTAAGTAATAAAGAGAGTGCAGTTTCCTCATCAGTAATTAATGTATGAATAAACTTTCCTTTTAAAGCCCCATAAATGGCATCTATCTTTTGAATGCCTCCAGCAACACCAACGACATGATTCATGTTGCGCAAAATAGAGAGAGGCGTGCCAATTAGGCGATTGTGATGCGGAAGCTCTAATAAATTGCCAGTCGTATTATAAAACTGTCCTAAAATATCGCCAACGCCGTTTTGGCTACGAATATATGTCATTTCACGTAGTGTTAATTTTTCTTCTTTCACAATAGTGGCATCTTGAGATAAGCCGCCAATACCGACAACTGCCATTTGAGCAAGTGAAGCGACATGCAGCATATCTTTCACACTTGGTTCTGATAGAATGCTTTGTGCCATTTCGGTTGTAGATGCTAGAAACGGGGTAGGGATAATGTGAAGGTCTCCTTGCATGTATTGTAAATAGTTTTGTTTTCTCGGGAGATAGTGGTTTACTCCGCCTGTTAGCGTTACGATTGAAAGATTAATAGAACTTTCAAAGTGAATGTTTTCTAGCATTTTGCTAATTGTTTCTCCCCAGCCAATGCCGAGTAAATCGCCTTGCTGCAGCTGAGTTTCTAAATATTGTGCAGCAGCTTTTCCGAGAGAAGCGGCATAATCGTCTATTGGAGTAGGAATAATGAAAGCATCTTTTAAATGAAATTTTTTCATTAGGTCACGTTCAATGCTTAAACAGTGTAAACCAGTTCCTTTTATGTGAAATGTCACGATTCCTTCACTGCGTGCTTTATCTAATAAGCGAACGACTTTATTTCTTGAAATATGAAGGAGTGAAGCGATCTCTTGTTGTGTTAATTGATCTTTATAATAGTACCAAGCTACTTTTGTTAATAAATTTTCTTCAAAGTTCAGCTGTGTCATACTCTTCATCCCTTTCAACAATTGACCACTGCTTAAACATATGTGCCGTATATTTTGTTTATTCCAGTTGAAACGATTAATAGTATGGTGAAAAAAGTGTTCTAGATATGAAAAAAGGAATATACAATGCTACAAAACAAGTAGAACAAATAATCATTTTCTCAAAAAATGTCCTGGATAAAGGCAGGTGACATCATGTGGAGAACGTGCCCTTATTACAAGTGAAAAAAATGAGTAAGGCGTTTTCAAATCAGCTTGTACTTAAAGAAGTGAACTTACAAGTAGAGCGTGGTGATATATACGCTTTAGTTGGAGGTAATGGTGCTGGAAAATCAACATTAATGAAAATATTAACGGGGTTATATTCGTATGATAGTGGAGAAATGTATGTAAAAGGTATGAGACAACAGTTTACAAATCCAAAAGAAGCACATAGTAAAGGGATTTACTTAATACCACAAGAACCTCTCATTTTTTCGCATATGACCATTGAAGAAAATATATGTATCGGTCTAAAGGAGAATAGAAAGAAACTAAAGGTAAAAGTTCAGCAATTACTTGACAGTTTAGGTTGGGATATTGACCTGAAGGAGCTAGGAGGATCGCTATCCATTGCACAGCAACAATTAGTAGAAATCGTTAGAGGATTAATAAGAGAAGCCGAGATTCTTATTTTAGATGAGCCAACATCGACATTAACAACTCACGAAATGAAGAGTCTTTTTGTGTTGCTGAAAAGTTTACAAGAAAAAGGAATTGGAATGATATACATTACGCATCGCTTTCCAGAAATCTTTGAAATTGCAAATAAAGTAGCGATATTACGTGATGGAATGATTACAAACCAAGGGGATGTATGTGATTATACATATGACATATTGATGGAGGGACTATTACCAAAAGGGTATAAGCAGAAAGAGAAAAAAGAAGTAGTTCACGAGACAGAAAGGACGAAAAAAATATTAGAAGTGATTAATGTGAATGGTCACGCGTTCGAAAATATATCACTAACTGTACATGCTGGAGAAATTGTAGGTATTGCTGGCATTGTTGGATCAGGTAGAACAGAATTGGCAGAAGTGATATTTGGATTAAAAGCTATACAATCAGGTTCAATTTTATTAGAAGGAAAATCAATTGATACATGTTCTTTACATAAAAGGCTAAGTGAAGGACTAGTTTACGTTCCAGAGGATCGGGCGAGAAATGGGATTTTTTCAATCGCATCTGTGAAAGAAAATATGACAGCAGCATGTTTACAGCAAAATAATCGCTTTTTTATTAATCGAGAAAAAGAAAGCGCTTTAGTAAAATCGTTTATAGAGCAGTTCCGAATTGTTGTACCGAATACGAATGAAGAACTTGCATCTTTATCCGGAGGTAATCAGCAAAAAGTCGTGCTTGCGAAATATCTCGCATGTAATCCGAAAATCATTATTCTAGATGAACCAACACGCGGAATTGATGCGAAAGCAAGGCTTGAAGTGTATGAGACGATAGAAGAAATGAAGAGTGAAGGACTCGCCATAGTATTAATCTCTTCGGATGTAGAGGAAATTGTTCAATTAGCAAACCGTGTATATGTGATGCGAAATGGACAATTTGTTTCACATTTGGAGAAAGAAGAAATAAGTGTGGATGAGGTTACACGCCTTGCATACGGAGGTGTAACAGAATGAAACGTTTATTTAAAATGCACGAAACATCTATCATACTGTTATTACTAATTTATATAGCTGTAGTTGGAATGATAAATCCTAGTTTTGTTCAGTTTAACTCATTATCTTTAGTAATGAAATCAAGTGTTATTTTAGTCGTTTTAGCAATTGGCCAATCTTTCGTCTTATTTACGAAAAATATAGACGTATCAGTTGGCTCGATTATGGGAATAAGTGCGGCGGTTTGCGGAATGATGTTAACGAATGAATATAGTGCATTTTTGTCTATACTTGCCGCTATTTTACTAGGCTCTATTATCGGTTTCATAAACGGGATTGGCGTTGCAAAGTTTCGGGTACCGGCCATTATTATGACGTTAGGTATGCTAGGGGTCATTAGAGGTACGATGTTAATTTTTACAGGAGGAAAGTGGATTGAAGATATTCCAAATGATTTTAAGCAGCTGTCATCACTCGTTATACTTGGTTTGCCAATCACCGTATGGAGTGTTCTTATTATTTTATTACTACTGTATTTCTTTTTAATGAAAGTGCCGTACGGAAGATACTTCTACGCAGTTGGTGATAATGAAGACGGTGCGAGACTCATTGGGATACCTATAGATAAAGTGAAGATAAATGCGTTTATTATATCAGGTATAAGTGCGGGGATTGCTGGTTGCATATTTGTTATGAATATCGGGTTCGTTCCAAATCAAACAGGTACAGGATTAGAATTACAAGTAATCGCTGCTGCTGTACTAGGAGGAATTCATTTAAAAGGAGGAACAGGATCTATACTTGGAGCCGCATTAGGAGCGTTATTTTTAGAAACAATAAGCAGTTCACTCGTCTTTTTAAAGATACCGGCATTTTGGAATAATGCTATTTCAGGTTTTCTATTATTACTTATCATCATATTGGATAGTGTTATGAAAAAGTGGAAATCAGAAAGGAGGATGAATCTATGAAGTATTTTTACAGATGGGAAGGTGTTCTAATCGTATTGCTTCTTATAGAATTCATTCTCTTTAGTTTTCTAAATAGTGATTTCTTAAACGTTAGTAATCTCCTTTTTAGTACGAATGATTTTCTATTTATCGCAATCGCGGCGATACCAATGACTTTCGTTATTGTAACAGGAGGAATTGATGTATCGGTCGGCTCAATAATGGGACTCACTTCGATCTTGATTGGTGTACTTTGGATGAACGGAACACCTATTTTGTTTGCTGTCATAATTGCCCTAATAATTAGTTGCATCGCAGGCGCTTTAAACGGACTCATTATAAAAATGACAGATGTAGAACCACTCGTCGTTACACTCGGAACGATGTTTTTATACGGAGGGATTGCACTCGTAATTTCAGGAGGAGCGGGTGCTTCTGGATACGAAGGAATTAGTGGTTTACCTGATATTTTTGTACAACTGGCAAATGGAAATTATATAGGAATACCTAACTTATTATGGTTACTTATCGTATTAACATTGATATGTACTACACTGTTTCACAGAACGATATATGGGCGCCACGTTAAACTAACAGGGGCGAATGAAAATGCAGCGAAATACACTGGGATCAAAACGAAAAAAGTAGTTATCATTGCTTACATACTTTCTGGGTTAGGAGGTGGATTAGGGGGAACTTTCTTAACTGCATATTTCGGTTCCGCCCGTGCTGATATTGGAAGTGAAACGATTTTACCAATCATTACAGCAGTCGTATTAGGCGGAACACTAATTACAGGTGGAAAAGGTAGCATTTTTGGTACTGTACTTGCTAGTATTTTCATTGGAATTATGCAGTATGGTCTACAAATGACAGGTTTAACAAATGAACAATCAAATGTAGTAATTGGTATTATCCTTATTCTTTCAGTTATTATGAGACATTTCAAATTACATCTATTCACAATGGGGAAAAGAAGGAATTTGCATAAGGGGGAAATGTCATGAAGAGAAAACTGGGGATTGTATTGATTGTATGTATTTGTTTAATCGGATTAATTGCTTGCTCTAGTCAAACGGCAGATAAGAAAAAAGCTGATGATGTAAAATTTGCATTTATCCCGAAATTAACAGGAGTTGGTTTCTTCACATCGGGCGGTGAAGGAGCAAAAGAGATGGGGGATAAATTAGGCGTACAAGTGAAGTATGATGGACCGTCTGAAGCAAGTGTTTCAGGGCAAGTAAAATATATAAATAATTTTATTAATCAAAACTATGATGCGATTATGGTTTCATCTACGTCAGTGGATGGACTATCGCAATCACTGCAACGTGCAAAGAAAAAAGGGATGACGGTGTTAACGTGGGATTCTGATGTGAATCCGAAAGATCGTTCATTTTATATAAGTCAGGGCACCCCAGATCAACTTGCAAACTTATTAATTGAGATGACTTCAAAGCAAATTGGAGATAAAGGAAAAGTAGCATTCTTTTATTCTAGTCCAACAGTAACAGATCAAAATCAATGGGTAACGAAAGCAAAAGAAATTATTAAAAAGAAATATCCGAACTGGGAAATTGTAACGACGCAGTATGGTGAAAATAATGCGCAAAAATCATTATCAGTAGGGGAGAACATACTAAAAACGTATCCTGATATTAACGCAGTCATTTGTCCAGATGCAACAGCACTTCCAGCAATGGCGCAAGCAGCTGAAAACTTAAAAATGGATAAAAAAGTTGCCGTAACTGGATTCTCTACACCAAACGTCATGCGTGATTACGTAAAACGAGGGACAGTACAGCAATTTGGTTTATGGGATGTAAAACAACAAGGCGCTCTCGCAACGTATGTTGCAAATGAAATTGTTGTAAAAGGGAAGAAGTTAAAAGTAGGGGATAGCTTCGAAGTAAAAGGTATCGGAAAAGTGAAAGTAGAGCCTAATTCAATTCAAGGATATGATTACGAGGCAGAAGGAAACGGAATTATCGTATTGCCAGAACGAGTTGTATTTACGAAAGATAATATTGATAAGTATAATTTCTAGTAACGAAAAAACGTCCGAATATATCGGACGTTTTTATTTCTTTATTAATTATGAACCGTTTCTTTTTCGTTTAATCCAAGTGTACGTCCTGTGGAAGCATGTAAATCTTGGAATAGCTTCGGATTTTCAGTGAGTGAAATGCCATAAGAAGGGATCATCTCTTTTATTTTTGACTCCCATTCGAGCATACGGCCTGGGAAACATTTTTCTAATACTTCAAGCATGACGTGAACGGCAGTAGATGCACCTGGAGAAGCGCCAAGTAACGCAGCAATGGAGCCGTCAGCAGCACTGACAACTTCTGTACCGAATTGAAGCGTTCCTTTACCACCAGCATCAGTATCTTTAATTACTTGCACACGTTGGCCAGCAACTACAATATCCCAATCTTCACTTTTCGCATTCGGAATGAATTCACGTAATTCTTCCATACGTTTTTCATGTGACAGCATAACTTGCTGGATTAAGTATTTTGTTAGTCCCATTTCTTTTACACCAGCTGCTAACATCGTTAAGACGTTATTTGGTTTTACAGATCCGATTAAATCAAGGTTTGAACCAGTTTTTAAGAATTTAGGTGAGAACCCTGCAAACGGTCCAAACAGTAAAGCTTTTTTATTGTCTATATATCTCGTATCCAGATGAGGAACAGACATTGGCGGAGCGCCAACTTTAGCTTTACCGTATACTTTTGCATGATGTTGCTCAACAACCTTTTGATTTTTACATACCATAAATAGTCCACTTACTGGGAATCCACCGATATGTTTTGATTCGGGAATACCCGTCTTTTGTAGTAGAGGTAGACTACCACCACCGCCTCCAATAAAGACGAATTTTGCAGTATGATGCTCGATTTTTCCACTGTTCATATCATGTACTTTTACATCCCACAAACCGTTCTTTGTGCGTTTAATATTTTCAACACTATGTTTGTAGTTTAGCTCGACATTTTTAGTTTTTAAGTAATCAAACAACATGCGCGTTAACGCACCGAAGTTAACATCTGTTCCAGAATCAATTTTTGTTGCAGCCATCGCTTCATTAGATGCACGGCCATCCATAATGAGTGGAAGCCATTTTTGTAATGTTTCAGGAGCATCAGAATATTCCATTCCTTGGAATAACGGATTTTTTGAAAGCGCTTCAAAACGGTTTTTTAGAAACTCTACATTTTTTTCCCCTTGTACTAAACTCATATGGGGTAGTGGCATAATAAAATCTTGTGGATTACGAATTAAATTTCGTTTTACAAGATATGCCCAAAATTGTCTTGAAAGCTGGAACTGCTCATTCACTTTTACAGCCTTACTAATATCTATAGATCCGTCAGATTTTTCGGAAGTATAGTTAAGCTCGCATAGCGCAGAATGCCCCGTACCTGCATTATTCCATTCATTAGAGCTTTCTTCCCCGGCACTTGCGAGTTTTTCAAAAACTTTAATTTCCCATTCTGGTGCTAATTCTTTCAGCAATGAGCCTAACGTTGCACTCATAATTCCTGCACCGATTAAGATAACGTCTGTTTTTTGCTGCATGTTGCTCATGATAATCTCTCCATCCCCTATATTGGCAAAAAAGAGTAGGTGTTTACTATATCTAAGCCGTAAAATTGAAAACACCGCCTAGGCCCCACCTAGGTGTATACCTTTTTTGTCTCAATTATATAACCATCTCATACTCTATTATAATAATTAATAGACTAAAATATCTAGTGTTATCTGATAATTTTAAACTATTTAACGTTATATTTGCTAAAATTCTTATTTAACAAGCACTTTTCAGTTAATGAATAGATAAAAATTACGGTTTGAAATTATCTCGAAAAAGCTTACATCCCCCTAAGTGGTTTGGAAGGGTCCCTTTTTATAGAATTTTATTACTGCGAATGGTAAGATTATTCAGAAAAATAAAAAGGGGGATATCGATGCGAACACAAGAAAAAATCGCAAACTTATTTCGAAATTTTTCAATAAAAGAATGTAAAGGGTCAAGTGACTTGTATGAATACTTATCTATAAAAATTGCTGAAGATGATGAAGTGCTTACATTATCTTCCTACGCTCAAGTAGGCCAACCAGTTCCAAACTTATTATTAGGCGCAGTACATTATTTATTACTAGCAGGGAAAGAACATTATTTGAAAACGTATTATAGTAGCTTAGTTGAAAATGCTAATACAAATTTTGATCAAGCTTTTGATCAGTTTAAACATTTTTGTAAAACGTACCGAGAAGAAATTATTACTCTATTACAAACGAAACTCGTTCAAACAAATGAAGTAAGACGATGTGCATATTTATATCCAAGTTTCAGCTACATATTTAATAAAGTGAATAAACCGTTAGCGTTAATTGAAATTGGGACAAGTTCTGGATTACAACTATTCTGGGATCAATATAGTTATTCGTACGGAACAGATGAAACATACGGAAATATAAACTCGAATGTACATTTAACTTCTGAAATAAGAGGAGAGAATGTGCCTCATTTATTAAAAGAAAGTCCACCTGTCGCAGAAAGAATCGGACTAGATTTACATGTAAATGATTTACATAGTGACGAAGATTATTTATGGCTACGTGCCCTAATTTGGCCAGAACATAAAGAAAGGCTTGAACTGTTTGACCAAGCAGCATCTTTAGTAAAAAATGAATCTGTTCAACTAATAGAAGGAGACGGTGTAGAGTTATTGCCATCTATTATTGAACAAATAAGTGGAGATGCTGTAATTTGTATTTTCCATACACACGTCGCAAACCAAATACCTGAACAAGTAAAGCATAAGTTAGAAAAACAAGTGCAAGAGATCGGCGGAAAACGTGATGTATTCCACCTATATAACAACATGTGGGACCGGGATCTTCATATTGATTATTATATTAACGGAAACGAATATCGTGAAACGGTTGGGGAAACAGAAGGGCATGGGAGATGGTTTAGTTGGAAGCTTGAAAATCGAACTTTATGCTAAAGAAAATTTATCAATTATGGGTTTCGTCACCAATATTCGTAATAAAAACAGTTGACAGAAGGTAATCCGTCAACTGTTTTTTCTTTTTATTAAATTTGTTTTATGTATCCAATGTAAGTGTTAAGCATGTCCCTGCTGCATGTTGCAAATAGCCGATGAGATAATTAGAAACCACTGGTTAATGAGCTATATTACTAGTTTAAGAATTTATAACTTCAAAAGGAAAAACCAAGGGAAAATAAATATTTAAAATGAATATATAATACATGCGAGAACGAGCACAATTGGATAGGGGGCTTTCAAATGCATATGAACGAACGAATGAATTTGCAGGTAACTAGTCAGGCTCTTCAGGTAATGAATAACGGAATTGCTGTTATAAGTCATGATGGAATCATCACATATAGCAACAAACTATTCTGTAGCATGTTACATAAAAAAGAGAATGAAATAATAGGTCAGCATATATCAACGATTATTCCTGATCGTAAGAAGTTAGTAGTGAATCAAAGTGATAGTTTGTACAGGTATGAATGCAGGAGTGGCAACCAAGTTTTAATTGTGAATGAATCCCGTGTATATCAGAATGAGACAGAATACGGATCAATTGCCATTCTGGAAAGTAAGGGGAAAAGTATACAGTCTTTGGAAAGCATCATAAGTCGATATGAAAGTGCCTTACATTTACTGTCTGAGTGCATTCTAGGGGTAAATGAACAAGGAATTGTTAATTTTTTAAGTGGTTCTTATGCACAATTTTTAGGGATTGATGATCCGAAGGAAGCAATTGGAAAGCATTGTACGGAGGTTGTTGAGAATACGAGGATGCATATTATCGTAAAGACGGGAAAGATGGAAATTGGGCATATCCAGCGTATAAGTAATCGGAATATAATCGCAACGCGCATACCTATCATAAAGGAAGGCAAGATTATTGGAGCAATTGGTAAAATTATGTTTCATGATATACAGCAGTTTAAAGCTTTGGGAGACCAAATTAGTGAAATGGAATCAAAGTTATCTTACTATCAAACTGAATTACAGCGGCTGCAAGAAGGGCGACTTTCCTTTCAAAGCATTATAGGAGAGAGTGCAAAAATGAAAGAAGTCAAAATGATGGCTTTAAAGGTTTCTAAAAGTCGGTCTACCGTTTTGATAAGAGGAGAGAGTGGTACAGGAAAAGAGCTCTTTGCACACGCGGTACATCGTGCAAGTCCGCGTGCTAGTGGCACATTTATTCGTTTGAATTGTGCTGCGATTCCAAGGGAGCTTTTGGAGGCTGAATTGTTTGGATACGAAGAAGGGGCTTTTACAGGGGCGAAAAAAGGTGGTAAGCCTGGGAAGATTGAGTTAGCGGATAAGGGAACGTTATTTTTAGATGAAATTGGTGATATGTCTTTGGACATGCAGGTGAAGTTGCTTCGTGTATTACAAGAGAAAGAGATTGAAAGAATTGGAGGTACGAAAGTTCAAAAGGTTGATGTCCGTTTCATTGCGGCGACACATCGAAATCTCTGTGAAATGGTGCAAAGAGGGGAGTTTAGGGAGGATTTATATTATAGGTTGAATGTGTTTGAGATTGATATTCCTCCGTTAAGAGAGAGAAAAGAAGATATGATACATATAACGGAATTTTTAATTAAGAAACTGAATGGTGAGCTAGGTAGTAAAGTTCTTTCATTGGATAAGAGAGTAAGAGATATATTCATGGAGCATGATTGGCCAGGGAATATTAGGGAGCTAGAGAATGTGTTAGAACGAGCGATGAATGTTATAGAAGAAATGATTATTCAAGTGCATCATCTTCCTGCCTATTTAAGGAAAAAAGATTTGGAAGAAGAGTTAAACCATGAGATATTTACGATGGACCAAGAGAAGCATGAGATGAGTTATTTACTGCAGACGGAAGTGGAATCCGCTGAAAAACGTGCGATTACGAGAGCTTTGGAAAAAACAGTTGGAAATGTAAAAGAGGCAGCTAAGCTTTTAGGAATTCATCGGGCCAGCTTATATCGAAAAATAGAAAAATACGAAATGTCATGAAGGAAAGTAAAGGGCAAATAGGCCCTTTTTTTGTTTGTAGTAATAAACATTGTCTCTTTTTTGCGACATTTTCTTATAGTTGCGACATGGTTGCTATTGTTTGTAGCGTAAATGCGACACGTGAAGTTGGTCAAGTAAAGGAGATTATGAAGGAATAAGGGAATTGGGAATGAGTCGATTTTTGGCATGTTTCTTGCTATATAAATAAAAAAGATTGTAGCAGGAAGGGGATGGAATACAATGCTGGAAAATCATAGCTTACCGCATTTTATTATGCAAAGTATCGAAAAAACACCAAGTAAAGTGTATTTGCAATTTGAAGAACAAAGGGTTACATATGAGGAGCTTTATCATCGAATCACAAGAGCCATAGCGGGGTTTTGTGAGCTAGGTATTCAAAAAGGAGACAAGGTTTGTATTATGCTTCATAATACTCCTGAATATTTAGATGTATGGTTTGCTTTATCTTTTATGGGAGCAATTGCGGTGCCTCTGAATGTGCATTTAAAAGGAGAAGGTTTGCAGTATATTGTATCTCACTCTGATTGTAAGTTAATTATCGTTGATAAGGATTTTGTTCCTCAAATTGCCTCTTGTTTGTCATTTATACATAGGGACATTCAAATTGTTGCTTACGGAAGTAATGAAAGCGCGGTCATTATAGGCGATGGTAAAGAGCGGTTAGTAATCGAATTGAAAGATGTACTAAATACAAATAATCATCAACTTCCAACGGCATTTGTTTCTTCCACTTCTATTAACAGTATCCTTTATACCTCTGGAACAACTGGATTACCTAAAGGTGTCATGTTAAGTCATTCTGCTTATGTAAATTCTGCACAGTCATTTGCCAACTATATGGTTGGTGCAAGTTCAAAAGATGTCTTATTTACAGCGCTTCCGTTATTTCATATAAACGCCCAGGCTCATACAGTACTCGGAGCCATTTCTTCTAATGCGACAATTGCTCTTGGTAAACGGTTTAGTGCTTCTAGATTTTGGGATGAAATTCGCAGCCATGGCGCAACCATTTTTAATTCTTTAGGATCTATGATTCCTATTCTTTACAAGCAGCCAAAAAAGGAAAATGATAATGACAATTTAGTAAGGGTGACGGCTTGCGCTGCTACGCCTAAGGAGTTTTGGAAGCCGTTTGAGGAGCGATTTGGCGTCCGGATTGTGGAAGGTTACGGATTAACGGAAACGACTGGTTTTTGTGTAACGAATCCAATTCATGCCAACAAGCCACCTGCTATAGGAAAACCATATTCTTACGTAGAGACGAAGATTGTCAATGAAGATGGAAATGAGGTACGGACTGGTGAAATTGGAGAGATTTTTATTCGTTCCTTACAGGGACAAGCATTCATGGAAGGCTATTATAAAATGCTTGATAAAACAGAGGAGGCAATGAAGGAAGGATGGTTCCATACAGGAGATCGAGGTTATCTAGATGAGGAAGGTTATCTATACTTTTACGATCGAGTCAAACAGTGTATCAGGAGGCGTGGTGAAAATATCTCCTCTTGGGAAATCGAAAAAGTTGTGAATAATCATCCAAAAATACTTGAATCAGCGGCCATCGGTGTCCCGTCAGAAGTGGGAGAAGAGGATGTCAAATTATATGTGATTGTAAAGAAAGATGAAACGATGTCCCATGAAGAGATTATAGATTGGTGTCAAGAACGTATGGCTTACTTTATGGTACCTAGATATGTTCAGTTCAGTGAAACTTTCCCAAAAACCGCGACGGAACGGATTCAAAAGTTCAAGCTGCAGGAGGAAGGAATCGGCGGTGCTTGGGATCGCGAACGGGTTGGTTATGTAATTAAAAGAACGAGTTGATGTGCTGATTTTACCTCATATCATATTAGAAAGAAGGGATTGGATTGGAAAATAAGCGAGTTGTTACATGGTCCAAAGAAAATGGAATCGCAACGATTATCATTGATAATCCTCCTGTAAATATACTAAGCGGTGCTGTGGTAGAGCAACTGACGGTAGCGGTCGATGAAATTGAACGGGACGATGAAGTAATTGTTGTACTTCTAACTGGCGCTGGTGGAAAGGCCTTTGTTGCAGGAGGGGACATTAAGTCGTTTCCGGAATGGATTGGGAAAGGAAGTGAATACGCGGAGGAAAAATCATTGTGGCTTCAGAATCCGTTAAATAAAATTGAAAGATTGCCGAAGCCTGTAATCGGTGCTATTAACGGACTAGCGCTTGGAGGTGGGTGTGAATTAGCTTTATCGTGTGATTTACGGATTATTGAAGAACACACCCAAATCGGGCTTCCAGAAGTAAAATTAGGCCTATTTCCAGGTGCGGGAGGAACGCAACGTTTACCTCGATTAATCGGAACTGCAAGTGCAAAGGAAATGATGTTTACTGGTGAACCACTCACTGCAGAAGTAGCATGGCGAGTTGGTTTGGTGAATCATGTTGTTCCGTGTGGCGAATCGCTTAATAAGGCGAAGGAACTAGCATTGAAAATGGCTCGGTTTTCTCTTCCTGCATTATCTTTGATGAAGCAATCTATCGATAAAGGGATATCTTCTTCTCTTGAGGACGGATTAAAAATAGAAGCTGAAAATTTTGGACATGTGTTTCAAACGAGTGATGTAAAAGAGGGAGTGGAGGCTTTTATAGAAAAGAGGGCACCAATCTTTCATCATAAATAAAAAGCTATAACTATAATATGCCAAAAAGTAATGCCTGCCTCTGGCAGGCATTACCACAATATATACAAACAGAAAAGGATACAAAGTTAAAAAATCCATATTATTGAGGGGGATTGGGGTTATGGATTTATTGATTGTATTGTTATCGCTTGGCTTGCTTATTTTTGTGGCTTACCGAGGATTCTCAGTCATTTTATTCGCTCCGTTATGTGCGTTGCTCGCTGTGTTTTTAACAGAACCGGCGAATGTTTTACCATTTTTTTCTAATGTTTTTATGGCGAAGATGGTTGGATTTATAAAATTATATTTTCCTGTATTTTTGCTTGGAGCGATATTCGGTAAAGTGGTAGAAATCACTGGAATAGCAGAAAAAATCGCGAAAATTATTATCCGTTTTATAGGTGTGAAAAGAGCAATTCTTTCCATCGTATTAATGGGAGCGATTCTTACATACAGTGGTGTCAGTTTATTTGTCGCAGTATTTGCGATTTATCCATTTGCGGCGCAATTATTTCGCGAGGCGGATATTCCGAAACGTCTCATTCCAGCAACAATCGCATTCAGCGCATTTACGTTTTCGATGGATTCGCTTCCTGGATCGCCTCAAATCCAAAATGTTATTCCAACTACGTTCTTTAAAACTGATATTTATGCCGCTCCTACATTAGGAATTATAGGAGCAATGTTTATCTTTATATGTGGCATGTTGTATTTGGAAAGATGTAGGAAGAAGGCTGCTGCTAAGGGAGAGGGGTACTTCGGAAAAGGTGGCGCTACTTCTGAGATGGCTGCTACAACTAGCGCGCAATTGGTGCAAAATCCGATTGCTTCCAGCGATGTGATTCCAGCTAGTTACTGGATAGCATTTCTTCCGCTTGTACTGGTTGGAGTCATGAATAAAGTCTTTACAGAATTCATTCCTGTTTGGTATACAAAGGGATTTGATTTTGCATCCATAGGTTTGAAGGAGTACGGAACAATTGATATGGGACAAGTCGTGGGGATTTGGTCAGTGGAAATGGCACTTCTTATCGGAATATTATCTGCTATAATATTAAACTTCCAAGCGGTAAAAGAACATTTTCAATCAATTACAAGCGTTGGAGTGAGTGGTTCAATCTTAGCAGCTATGAACACTGCAGCCGAGTATGGATTTGGTGCCGTTATAGCAGCTTTACCTGGATTTGTCATGATTCAAAATTATTTAACGGGGACTTTCTCAAATCCTTTAATTAGTGGAGCAGTCATGACGAATATATTGTGTGGGCTGACGGGATCAGGCTCGGGTGGAATGAGTATTACATTAGGTTTAATGGCAGAAAAATATATTGAAGCGGCAGCGAACTTTGATATTCCGTTAGATGTGCTGCATCGTGTAATTGCTATGGCGGCAGGAGGTATGGATACTTTACCTCATAACGGAGCAGTTATAACTTTACTTGCAGTTACAGGATTAACGCACCGGGAAGCTTATAAAGAGATTTTTGGTATTACGATAATTAAGACACTTGCCGTATTCTTCGTTGTTGGAGTGTATATGACGTTTTCTATTGTATAGTAGGGAGGTTGCTTGATTGATTGTTAATAATAACGCAGTCATTTTTTCAGATAATGAATAATGGTAAATATAAACATCCACCATTTTGTGAAATGATGGATGTTTATATGTTTTTAAGGGATTTCCTAGAAAATTTCAGTAATTAGAGGTGCGACATATAATATTATTATGTAAACTGTTGTAATCAGTATTCTAAACTGCTAAATAAACAATATAACATGTATGTTTACTTAGCAGTTTGAAAAATATTTAAACAGTTAAAAAAGCGGAATACTTTTCGGAAAGTTAAAGACATTTTTCGGATCGTATTTCGCTTTTACTTCCATTAATCGGTCAAAGTTGCAGCTGAAGTATGCATCTGGCCAATCTTTAATAGATAGGTCGGGAGTGTTAACGTAAACACCTTTTGTAAATGGCAGCATTGCTAAGCGAAAGTCTTCCACCCATCGAATACTTGCAGCCGCACCTTCTTGTTGCCCCCAAGTAGCGAATATTGACATGTTTGATAGTGCTTTTCGGTAAAAATAAGCTGTAGCTTCATTTGGCACCTCAGCAACAGCACCGCCTAATCCGTGGAAAAATACGGAGGTGGTGGCATGAGGAGGTGAATTTTTAATAAAGTGATCAATTATGGATAGTCCTTCTTCTGGTAGGAGTTCATATACGTATGGACCTACACTTTTAAATGGTAAAGGAGTTGCCGGCTGTTTCTCAGCTATTTTCTTTGCTGCTTCTGCCCAAGGTATTTCTTCGATAGTTACTTGTAGTGGTGAACCAGCTTTTAATAATGGTTGTAGTAACGTCTGCAATTCTTGAACAGAACCGAGAAATACACCTTGTATTAATAAAGATGGTTCGAACGCTGCAGACATGAAAAGAGTGGTTGTAAGTCGTTTATCAGCGCAAGGTAGTGTGTAAGTTTGCCAAGTGTTTACTACGTCTTTTAAATCGGATATTCCCCAACTTATTTCTGCAAAGCACACCGTATTAATTTTATGCGTTCGGAATTTAAACGAAGTACATATGCCAAAATTACCACCACCAGCACCGCGTGAAGCCCAAAAGAGGTCAGAGTTACACTTTGTATTAGCACGTATTATACAGCCGTTTGCGTCTACCATTTCTAATTCAATTAAATGATCGAGAGTTAATCCAAATGGACGGGAGAGAATGCTATGTCCGCCTCCTAAAGTAACACCTGCAATACCAGGTGTCGGACAAACTCCACTTGGCACAACTAATCCTTCAGCTGCAAGTGTTTCAATTAAAGAAATGTTCCTCCAGCCTGTTCCGATTGTTACAGTTCCACTTTTGTGATCTATTTCTAATTGTTTCATTTCACTTACATCAATTACAAGGCCAGCATTGCTAACGGATAATGCCTCATAGTTATGACGTCCAGAGCGCATACGCATAGGGATGTTATGTAGCCTTGACCAGCGAACGGCATTCACTACATCTTGCGTATTTTGAGCAAAGACAATGATTAACGGGAATTTGTTAAAGAATGTGTTGAACTCCTCACGAGCTGAATTATAGTCCGGATCATTAGGTGTAACGATACGACCAGTAAGTTCGATTTTTTGATTACTCATTTTATCCTTCTCTCCTTCTTACAAAATAAAATGCTTATTATGTGGAAAAGCAGCAAGTAAACAATGATTTTACTTTAAGATTAAATGTAGAAAGACAGGGGAATATTCCGGTAAAGAAAAAAGCAGTGCTTCATATATGTAGCACTGCCTTTTTGTAATTATATGTATGTACTCAAAATCTCCTTAGGTAATCCATCAATCTCGCAAACTTTTTCAGATGTAAAACCTACATTTATAAAAGATTAACAAAGGTAATTGTTAATCTTTGGTTAGTGTCGTACATACAATATGTAATTAAGTATGTGTACTATGGAGCGAATACAGAAAAGGGTGAATGAAGCATATGAATCCATTTGAGCAAATGATATATATTGGTGTCATCATGTCTATTGTACTATCTGTAATGATTTTAGGATCTTTATATTATAATCCGCGTCTTTCGTTAACTGATTATCCAAAAGATATTCAAAAGGTAGTTTTTCCAAAATCGATTTATGAAAAAAAGCAAACATTCTACTTTAATATCGCATATAATGCTATTCTTTTCGGTACTCCTTTCGTTTCTACATATATACTACATAAACATAAAAAATTATTATATATAGATGCCTATTTACATACTTTTGGTATTTTAATGATTTTCATTTTAGTAGATTTGTTTATACTGGATTGGCTAATTTTTTGCTGGATTACCCCGAAATTTGTTGTTATTCCTAGTACAGAAGGGATGAAGGGATATAAAGATTATAAGTTTCATTTAAGAGGGGCTATAGTCGGCACCAAAATTTTAGCAATCGTAAGTTTGTTTTTAGCGGGACTTGCGACAACTATGTAGTATAAAATGTATTGTTTCATTTTGTTTTGATTGAAGAATTCTAGGTGACTTTTAACATGTTTTTAGTTTTTATAATACAGCCTCATAAATATTAATATATGTTATATAGAGTGAAAATTCATTTTATAAAAAGGGGTGTGTTATGAAAGAAACGAATGAATCTTCAGGAAACGGTTTAAGGAAAGATATAAAGTTCTCTATTATAATCCCTGCACATAATGAAGAAAAGTACATTGGAAAATGTTTAGATTCAATTTCAAAGGCAGCGGAAGCATATAAAGATCAAACTGAAGTGATAGTGGTTTTAAATCGTTGTACAGATAAATCAGAGGAAATCGCAAAGGAGTATAACTGTATTACATTAAAAAATGATGATAAAAACTTGTCTAAAATTCGAAATACAGGAGCCGAAATAGCTAACGGAGAAATAATCATTACTATAGATGCTGATACCCAAATGACAGAGTCTTTTTTGTCTAACGTAGACAAAAATTTAGTTTCAGGTAAATATATTGGCGGTGGGGTAACTGGTAAGTTTGAAAGAATATCTTTAGGAATATTTGTTTCCGCATTGTTAATAATAATTCCTTTATTTTTTAAGTATGGGGCTATATCTGTCGGGATTTTTTGGTGCTATAGAAAAGATTTTATGGCGATTAATGGATTCAATGAAAATATGCTTATGGCAGAAGATGCAGATTTTGCAAAACGGTTAAAAGAATGGGGAAAACAACAAAATAAGAAGTTCGGTACAATAAAAAATGGAATGATAACTTCGTGCAGAAGATTTGATACATATGGAGATTGGACTTTAGTTAAAAATCCAAAAATAATCTTAGCTTATTTAAAGGGTAATGATAAAAAATATGCAGATAAAACATATTATGATAATCAAGAAAGATAACTGTAGAAATTCTTAAACAAATAGCCTTTCGCTCACCTCATTTTATATATGATGAGGTGATTTTTTATTTATAGAATGCAAACGTATAAATTTGATATTCTTGAAGAAAAAGAATATTCCTAACAACAACATATTAAGTAGTATTAATATATTGTTACAAAAGTTTTGATATTCTGTGAAAACACCTGATTTTATGGAAGCATTTGATATAATAGAAGTCAAAAAAACGTAATGGAGGCTAATATGAAAAAAATAATTGGCGCAGCAACAGCAACAGCAACAGTTTTTGGGATGGGTGCTTTTACCACGGTTGCTACTGCAGAAACAATCGTAACAGCAGATGTACTCAACGTACGTGAAAAACCGACTACGGAATCAAAAGTTGTCGAAAAGGTAAAGGAGGGACAAGAGTTAAAAGTAATAAATACCGAAGATGGATGGTCAAAAATTGATTTAAACGGTAAAGAAGTGTTTGTAAGCTCAGAGTTTACAAAAGATGTGTATCATGTAACAGCGAATTTGTTAAATGTCCGTTCTGATGCAAATACAGAATCAGAAATTCTTGGCAGACTGAAAAAAGATGATGTAATTGAATCAACGCATCAAGTAAAAGACGGTTGGCTACAATTTGAGTATAAAGGAAAAACGGCCTATGCAAATGTTTCTTTCCTATCAAGTACAGCCCCAGTTGAAAAAAAAGCTGAAGAGAAAACGAAGAAAGTAGCGAAAGTACAAAAAACAGTTAAAGCTAAGGAAGAAGTTAAAACACAAAAGATAGCAAAGCCTAAGGAAGAAGCGAAAGTACAAGAAGTAGTAAAGCCTAAGGAAGAAGCGAAAGTACAAGAAGTAGTAAAGCCTAAGGAAGAAGTGAAAGTACAAGAAGTAGTAAAGCCTAAAGAAGAAGTGAAAGTACAAGAAGTAGTAAAGCCTAAGGAAGAAGCGAAAGTACAAGAAGTAGTAAAGCCTAAGGAAGAAGCGAAAGTACAAGAAGTAGTAAAGCCTAAGGAAGAAGCGAAAGCCCAAGAAATAGCGAAGGCTAAAGAAGAAGCAAAAGCCCAAGAGATAGCGAAGGCTAAGGAAGAAGCAAAAGCTCAAGAAATAGCAAAGGCTAAGGAAGAAGCAAAAGCTCAAGAAATAGCAAAGGCTAAGGAAGAAGCAAAAGCTCAAGAAATAGCAAAGGCTAAGGAAGAAGAGAAAGCAAGAGAAATAGCCAAAGCTAAGGAAGAAGAGAAAGTAAGAGAAATAGCCAAAGCTAAGGAAGAAGCAAAAGTAAAAGAAGAGTCTAAAAATAACATACAGTCTGCTAAACGTGAATTAACGGTAGTAGCGACAGCGTATACTGCTGATCCAAGTGAAAATGGTACGTATGGTGGACGCGTTTTAACTGCGATGGGGCATGATTTAACGTCTAATCCGAATATGAGAATTATCGCAGTGGATCCGAAAGTAATCCCATTAGGATCTAAAGTATGGGTAGAAGGTTATGGAGAAGCAATCGCTGGTGATACTGGAAGTGCTATTAAAGGAAATCGTATTGATGTTTTAATGGGTTCAAAAAGTAAAGCTATGAATTGGGGAAGACAAACTGTTAAAGTTAAGATTCTTTAATAAATATAGTTAATTAGATAGAAGTCAGTTCTCTTTATTGAGACTGGCTTTTATTTTTGAGTTAATATGATTCATTCATGGAAAGAAAAAGTAAATATATTATATATCAAATCATTTACTATGTACTTTCACTCGTAATAGTGTAATTAAGTTTAAAGTATAGGTGTATTCTAGTGTTAATTTTTTTATAATGAAGTGAATCAGATTTATATAAAGCGAGGATAGAATATGACAATGGAATTATATGGGGAACAGTATAATGGCATGAAAGGGTATAGGGTATTAGAAGGGAAAGAATCCTACAATCATTACTTTGGTGGTGAAGAGTGTAATTTACCATTTTGTAAGTTATGTGGTGAGAATATGCATCAAATTCTCTGTTTTGATTTAAAAGATGAGAGGATTGCTGAACTTAAAAGTAGTGAGCTAGACATTTTACCTTTAGTTTCATGCTTGAATTGCTCGATGGTGTGGGAACCGCAATATTTTCAGTTAAGTGATGGAGGTAAGACGGTTCGAATCATACAGCAGCAAAATACAGAAGAATGGATAATGGAAGAGGAATATAAGTTACCAGTTTCATTACCAAAAACAACGGTAAAGCTTATAAATATGAAAAATGAAGATATACCTACTGATGAAGATAGTTACTGGGAAGCTTTCGACTTGTTCGGTTCGGAATATATATGTAGATTATTAGGGGCACCATTATATGGAGATATTCCAGAAGATTTGGCATGTCCAAGTTGCTCTACAGAGATGAAGTATGTTGCTACAATTTCACAAGATATCGAGGAACGCGGACTTATTTCGGTAGTTGATTTCCAGTTTGGGGAAATGAATATATATTATTATTTATGTAAAGATTGTTCAATTATAAAAACTGAAATACAAAGTACATAAAGAAAATAAGACTGACATATTCTGTCGGTCTTATTTTTGTATCACAACATCAGTAAGAATCGTATTAAATATATCTTTTTGCGTGAAGTCATCTGTAAAAATAGTTTCCCTAGCAACTTCAATTGTATCGTGTGGGTTATACCATTTTTGTAGGGAATCCTCACTAAATTCATGTCGCTTTTCCCTTGTATTATGTCGTCGAATCGTTTCGTCTAACGATAAATCAAAGTAATATGTATACGCGTTTCCTTCAAAATAATGTATTAATTCTTTCAGCATATCACCATATCTACGATTGTTTAAAATACCTTCTAAAATAACAAACTTACATTTTCCTTTTCCATACTTCGTAATTTCAAATAGTAAATCATGTGATAAATTACCCATCGTGTCGTGTACTTTAAGCATATCTCTACGCACGACATCTTGTGAGACTAAAAGTGTACCTTGTCCGAAATGTTCTTGTAGTTCTTTTGCGATTGTTGTCTTGCCACTTGCGGAGTTTCCTCTAAGGATAATTAATGTTGATGTTAGTATAGGATGTGACATAATATATTATTTCCTCCGGTTTCTTTCTGAATTTTATTGTATAGAAAATTTTAACAAATTAAACAAAGAAAGTGTATAATCAATATGTTGGAAATATAAAGGAGGGAGCTAAATGGGAGAGAAATTAAAAAAAGCACAACCTATATGGAAACGAACGTGGTTTCGCTATCTAGGGGCATTTTTAATTGTGCAATTACTATTTATTATTTGTGAAATGACTGCATGGGCACCAAACTTCAGACCTGGCGGAGAATTTTTTAATAGAATATTAAACTCTCAATTTTTTACAGAATGGTTCACACTCTATACAATCCCGCAATTTAATGTATTTACAGCGTTTTTTGCGATTACATTATTACCGTATGCAGTGATAGGTGCAATTAAAGATTTAACATTAAGAAAACATATAAATGAACAATAGAGGTGTTTTATGTTATTTCAAAAAGGAAATGTATCAGTTAGGTACGTAATAGAAGATGATGCACCTATCGTTTCCAAATGGTTATCAGATCCGGAAGTCCTGCAGTATTACGAAGGACGAGATAATTCGCAATCTGTAGAACAGGTACTGGATCATTTTATACATAATCCAAATAGTCATGAAAAAAGGTGTTTAATAGAATTTGATACCGTTCCGATTGGTTATATACAAATGTACCCAGTAGATGCTGAATGGAAAGCGTTATATGGGTATGAAGAATCGCATAATGTATGGGGAATGGACCAATTTATCGGAGAACCGGCCTATTGGGGGAAAGGAATTGGAACTAAACTTGTTCAGGCAGCAATTACATATATTATGGAGAATGCGGAAGCAGAAGCAATCGCAATGGATCCTAAAGTAAATAATGGACGCGCGATAAAATGTTACGAAAAATGCGGATTTAAAAAAGTGAGGATTTTAAAGGAACATGAATTGCATGAGGGGAAATTAGAAGATTGCTGGATGATGGAATATAAACAATAATAATAGCTTATATAAACAAAGGGGGATGCGTGAAATGAAAAAAGCTTTAATCGTAATTGATGTGCAAGAAGGTATGTATACAGCAGGAATGCCAGTACATAATGGGGAAAAGTTTTTAGAAACATTACAAGAGCTTATAGGAGAATGCCGTTCAAATGATATTCCGGTTATTTATGTACAACATAACGGGCCGAAAGATCATCCTTTGGAAAAAGGTACAGATGGCTGGAAAATCCATGCGGCAATTGCTTCACAAGATGGGGACAGTATCGTTGAAAAGACGACGCCAGATTCATTCCATAAAACAAATTTAAACGAAGTATTACGAGAAAAAGGAATTGAGCACGTTATTATTTCAGGCATGCAGACGCAGTACTGTGTGGATACGACTACACGCAGAGCGTTTAGCGAAGGATATAAAGTAACGTTAGTAAGTGATGGACATAGTACATTTGATACTGAAGTGTTACGTGCTGAAGATATTGTGAAGCATCATAACTTAGTATTTGGAGCGTTTGCTGATGTTGTTGCATTAAAAGATTTGAAAGTGGAAGCGTAAGTGGGAAAGCGGCTGCCTGTAAAAGAATGGCCGCTTTTTTTTATTTGAAATCAAGTTGTCGAAGTGAATCAATAAATCGATTTGATTGATCCTAATGATTGAATGAAAATTACACATATTGTACCAGTCGCATAAATATTTATTAAATCGCTTGAAATTAATAAATAAGTTAACGCAACGTACGGCATCAATGAAAGTTTCGCTGGTGTATAGCCCATATAAAAAAGCTCACTTCTCATATAAAAATAGATGAGGAGTGAGCTTTTTTATTATGAATAATGACAGATTATAATAATTAGAGTTATAAGAGATATGATGTTTAGTATATTTTTATCTGTTGGTGTATATATGTTGTATTTATTCTTTTTGGATTTCAAATGAAATTTCTTTAGCTGCTTCTAAAGCTATTTTTTTAGCTTCTGCTTTAACATAGGACGCTGCTATAACGTATCCATATCGATGTCCCATTGATGTAGGTGGTTTTAGAAAAGTTCCTTTTTTAGGTTTTATATAAACTTTCTCTACACCAGGATATCTAGAACTACGATTTTTCCCTGTAACTCGAATTAGTTTTCCGATAGATTTAACTGTTAGGTAATGAGCATACACATATTTATGATGTTTTTTATTTAGTGAAGGTTTATTTCCTAACATTAATTTAATAGTTTCTTGTACTAAGTTGATTCCATGCCCAATTTCAATTATGTCATTCATTGCTCCACCTGATATTCTGGGGTTTATCTCAATTAATTTCCAAACATCTTTTATTCTCCGAAGTTCTAGATGACAAGCTCCATTTTTCATATTAAAAGCCTGAATAACAGAATTAACTGCATTGAAAAGACTATTGTATAGTCTTTTGTCTACCTGTCCTAGTAAAGAATAACCAGTAACGATAAAGCGTTCAAAAAGTGTGATTTCTTGTTCAATTACTGCTATAATATGGACTTTTCCATTTTGAACTAAAATTTCGACTAAGTACTGAGGTCCATCTATATATTCTTCAAGTAGAATTTCTTCATTAGGTAATTTTTTTAAAAGACTTTGTATAGATAAAATTAATTGATCTTTATTTTTTACTAATAATACATCTTTTGATCCTGTTGATTTAGGGGATTTCACAATAAGAGGGAAATTTATCTTATTAGTTTTTTTAAAAAAAGATGATAATGATTCTGTCGGTTTATAAATTAAATAGTTGAGTGAGATTGGTAAATCTTTAAGTACATGACGAGTTAATATTTTGTTTTCCATATGATGGATAGCTTTAGTAGATACAATATTTGAGCAAAATTTTTCTGATAAACGTGCAGCCATATAAACATAAGGGTCAATAAAACTAAAGATCCCTTTTATGTTTTTTCCTGATTTATTTAATTTTTCAATTGTTGTAATTATATTATCATAATCATTTATATCAGTGAAAATCATCTGATGTACATCAGGGAATATAGTACGTTCATTAATAAATTTTGTTTTTTTAGTTAATAAAACAGTAAAGAAATTAAGTTTTTCAGCTGCTTTGATTGCTTCCCTACTTGATCCCGATTTATTTGTTTCAATGAAAACGATAGTATCCATTTGATGTCACCTTAACCTTTATCATTTATCATTTTATAAAACCTCAGATTTATTATTTCTATAGGTAGAGTATTAAATGGAGGTTAAGCTTGTTCCGGGTTTTTCGAAAAATGGTTGAATGAGGGAGAACTTGAATATATATATAATGAATTTGATATTTGTTTTGAAAAAGATCTTTAGAAAGAAGGGAAGAAGAACTGACATGACTATAATTGGTATGCTTCATCATCGGAAAGATCCGAATGACGTAAAGAAAGCATATACTTACGCTGCTGTAGCTAAAGCTGAAGGTGTGGAATTTTTTTATTTTACTTTAGGGAAAGTAAATATAGAAACGAAGAAGATTTTAGGTAAAACTTATGAAAATGGTAATTGGATTGAACAAGAATTTTCTTTTCCAGATGTTATTTATAATGCAAGTGTTCATATTAGTGATAAAAATCAGCAAATCTATGATTATCTACATGAAAAAGTTCCTTTTACAAGTCATTCAATTGGAAATAAATTAAGTGTATATAACAGAATAAATAGAGCAAAAAAATTTAAGCAATATCTTATTCCTTTTTATGAATTAAATGATGTGAATAAGTTTTTTGACATGATTAATCGTTATGAAAAACTTATTATTAAACCAATTTCTGGACATCAAGGTAGTGGTGTTGTTTTCATTGAAAAAAATGGGATGAATTACAGTATGAATGAGTCAGAACAAATTTCATCTATTAATAAAAAACAATTACGGAGCTTTATATCTGATAAGATTCAAGAGCAAGGATACATAGCTCAACAGTTTATTTCATGTCAAATGAAATCTGGTCATGTTTATGATTTTCGATTGCATGTTCAAAGAAATGGAGAAGGCAGGTGGGTTGTTACTTCTATATTCCCGAGAATAGGTCCATTAGGAAGTATTGTATCAAATATGGCTAAGGGTGGTTATAGTACTTATTTAGATGTTTTTTTAAAATCGGAGTTTGATAACGAGTGGTATAATATGAAAAGGTATTTAGAACGATTTGCAGTAACTTTTTCTAACCATTTTAATTCTTTATTTAAGGATGTATTATTTGATGAGTTAGGAATTGATGTAGGGATTGATAAAGATCGAAAATTGTGGTTATTTGAGGTGAATTGGAGACCAGGAGTACCTAATATATTTAATCTTGAATTAGATGTAGCTAGAAATTTAATTCACTATGCTAGATATTTGGCTAATAAACCTAAATAAGAAAAGTAGAAAAATAAAATGAAACCTAAAAAACTTAGTATACCAATGTTTCTATTAATCCCTCTTTCTATATCTCCTATAAAATTATTCTCCACGCATCCCGAAATTCGGCGGATGCTGGACTGTCGTCAAGTCGACGTACCTCATACGAGCAAAATACCGGAATCTGATAATACATCCTTCATTGTGGGCGGGGGCACATATTTATAAAAAAATACGCTTGTCCAAACCATTATCATTCTCCATTCATTTAATATTACAAAAGGGGGGAGAACATGGAAAGCAATGAAGAAATCACGTTTCGATTTGTAAAAAAAGATGGAGAAGAAATTAATTTGGGGAATTTTTCTAATAAACGAAAAATTGTCATTGTCATTAATAATCAGATTACATTTGCACCGAATACAACACAAATTGCCAGTGGGGCCGGACAAAACAGTGCGGCAGGAAGTAATGCAGCAATTGATTCATCGAATACAAGACAGCAACAAACGGTGGGCGCTGGAGGCGAAGCCATAAATAAGGGAATTAGTGGTGACCAGATTGAACCGCATAAAATGAAAAAAGAAACTTCGGATGAAGAGGAAGAACTTGTAATTATCATCAATAATCAAATTAATAAAACCCGTAAGGAACAGGCTAGTGCTACTCAAGTGGCAAGTGGTGGTGGAGATGACAGTGCAGCTGGAACCAACGCTGCTATCGAAAGTTCTAATACTAAACAGCAACATGCAGTGGGAGGCGGAACGGATAGTTCGGCAGAAAATGCAGGTGAAGAAGGCGACCAAATAGAAAAATGCGATTAAAGAAAAGGGCAGAATCTGGATCTTCGGATACAGATTCTGC
>NZ_MACI01000069.1 GCF_001884105.1 Bacillus luti
AGATAGTTGTACTCTCGATAAACACTTTTTTAGACGGGATAGCACAACATGCTCATAAACTTAAGTATTTTATTACACCTCAAAACAAAAAATGTACATTTTCTCTTGGAGACGGCCATTTATTCGTTTTGAGATATTTGCTTTTTTTAGCTTGATGACGATGGAGTTCCTTCATCAAAACATTACTTCTTCTTATTTTTATCCAACACATTTTGTTCTTCCGCAAATTCTGTGCCATATGCAAAGCGGCGATTAATATGAATGTTATCGTTGTTGTGCCTTGTGTGTGAATTAGAAAAGCGATGAACGATTACTTCAGACAATGTAAAGATAATTGCAGATAGGATACTGCCCCATGCAATTTGCATATAGTTGTCTAATAAAATATTACCGAAAATCCATACGCTTAAATATGTTAATAAGAAATCTGACATAATGGCACCATTATTGCCAATTCGCTCTAAAATAATTTTATCAACGAACATATAAGATACGATTGTAACGAAGAGACTGAACGAAATAATTTGAACAAACGTTGCAGGGAAAAACAAAGCGAGTCCAATGCTAAAAGCGATGATGCACGATATAAATTTGATAAGTACTACAGTAAAACCATTCAATATTTACACCTCCGATTTATACATAGTTTTGCAATAAATTCAGGAGTTCATACATTGTAACGAATTTATTTAAATAAAACTTTTTCATGTCGTTGTTTTTGTCTAAATATTATAAAAACAATGAAAAAATGTTATAGTAAAATGAGAGTATATGACATTTTTAGGTAAGGGGGAATCCGGGATGTGGATTACTTCAGAAGTAGAAATTCCAGATGAGTTAATTGATCATCTTGAACAAGGGAAGTTAGTGTTATTTGTTGGAGCAGGAGTTTCTATGCAAGGGAAATCAAACTTACCAAATTTTGATGATTTAGTTGATGAAATTGCAAAAAAGTTATACGTTGAAAAACGTGAAATCACTGAACCACATGATTATTATCTTGGTAAAATTGCGAAAACGAAAGACGTACATCAAGTTGCGAGAGATGTTGTTTATATAGAAAAATCAAAACCAAATCCCCTCCATTATGCAATTCCAAGGTTGTTTCCTTTAGATACAGATGTCCGTATTGTGACGACAAACTTTGATCAACATTTTACAACTGTAAGTAAAGAAATGAATAGGGAAATAAATGTTTATTACGCACCAGCTTTACCGACAGGGAGAGCGTTTAAAGGACTGGCATATATACATGGCAATGTAGAACAGGAGAAAGAAGCTTTAATTTTAACAGATGGTGATTTTGGAAGGGCTTACTTAACGGAAGGATGGGCGAGAAGGTTTTTAGTTGATTTATTCTCGAATTATACCGTGTTATTCGTTGGATATAGCCACAATGACCCAGTAATGAAATATTTAGCGACTGGTTTACCACCAAGTACAAGGCGTTATGCATTTGTCGCACAAGGGGAAAATACATACCACTGGGAGCATTTGGGAATCAGACCGATTGTGTATCCAAACAAAGCGAATAATCATCAGTCCCTCGTCAAAGCCGTGAAGCGATGGGCGGAATTAATGGGCGATAATTATATTACAAAAAGAATGCGCATTCGGGATATTGTAACAGTGCCACCATCAGTAGAGCAGGAACAATTATCGTACATAAAGCAGTCAATAAAGAAAATTGAAACAGTTCGTTACTTTGTTGAATTTGCACGAGATTATGAATGGGTGGACTGGCTTGAAGCAGAAGGGAAATTACGCAATTTATTCTTGCTCACATCAAACTATAACGAGGTAGATGAATTACTTGCGGAGTGGTTAGTAGAGCAATTTCTTTTTAGTCATCAAAAGGAACTATTTCAACTTATTTATAAAAATCATTCAAAAATATCCCCATTATTATGGCGAACAATTTGTCGCTATTTAAACGAGATGAAAATAAAGATGGATCCGTTGTTGTTTGCAAGGTGGACACTTCTTTTATTAGAAACAGCTGAAAAAGATAGTAGCTCTATTGAAACTATTTCATATTTACTACAAAAATGTTCTTTTCCTGAGCATAAAGAAATTGCATTATTGTTACTAGCGTTTATTCTAGACGGGAAACTTAAATTAAAGCGTGTAAGAAAGTGGGGAAATGATACGCAAGAATCAATAGAACTCGAGGAATCGAGTCGTATACCAGTGTCTACGTTTTCTCATGTGGAGAAAATTTGGGATGAGAAAATGCGACCGCATATTTCGTATTACGCTGTTCCAATAATGATTATGGGATTAGAGAAGATGCGACTGTTGTCATTAAGACAAACAGCTCTGAAAAAAAGAGATAGGGAAAGTGAAGAGAAAGAATTTCATCAAAACGACCTTGCGTTTTTAATTCAAATTGTAAAAGAGTGTTTAACTTATTTATGTGAAAACGATGAGAAAAAAGCGAATTATTATATTACAGAAATGATAGAAACGAATAGTGTACTTCAAAAGCAAATTGCAATTGATGCGATGAATAAAAATATATTCGTTAGTGCAGATGACAAAATAAAATGGTTGTTACATGAAGGGCTTCTTTTAGATTTCACGTATAAACACGAAGTTTTTCAACTTTTAAAAAGGCAGTATACACATTCTTTAGAAGAAACAAAGGAAGAAGTCATTCAAACGGTATTGAAACACCTTACAGAGGAAAGGGCATTTGATGTATGTCTCGTCTTAGATTTATTATTCATATGCGATTCGAACAGTCCATCTACAGCAAAAGGGTATGAGCTAATGAAGCAAAAGCATCCTCACTTTCATTCTGATCGATACAGTGTACAAAAGAAAGAGACTACAGAACAAAGTATTACTTGTAATGTGACTGCGGATGGTTTACTGCAATTAAAAGATGATGAAATTATGAAGCAAGTTCGGCAATTTTCACAAGACGGTGTTTTCGAACAACGTCATTTTTTAGAGATGTTATCTAAAGCATGTAAATTGAATACAGAGTGGAGTATTTCATTCGCATATCAATTAGTAGGTGTGCATGAAATAAGTAATGAAGTATGGTTTGTTTGTATTAGAGAGTGGCGAAATAACAGGGAGCTGACAAATGAGCAAATCCAAAAAATTATTCCGCTATTGCAGAAATTTGTTAGAAATACAGCTTTCCATTGGTTAATTAGTAGTTTTCTATATGAAATTAGCAATCGATTAGAAGAGTTAGAAGAGAATAGTATACGAGTTGTAAAACGTTTTGCTTTTTCAGTTTTTCCTCAAGTTATGAAAAGTAATACGGATTTTAAGCTTGGAAAACAGGACTTTTACAATGAATCGATTCAGCATCCTGTTGGAAAAATGACAGCTGTATTATTAAAACTGTTATCATATGATCATTTATACGATCGTAATGTGTATGAATATTTATTTTTATTTGAAGAGCAAGTAAGAAATAGTTCAGAACGGACGAACTTTATGTTTGCTCGTTTAATAGCAGATATTACATTTTTATATCATATAGAGAAGCAATGGTGCCGAAAATATTTGTTACCTTACTTAGATTTAAAGAAGGAAAATGAGATTACGAAATATGCGTGGGCAGGTTTATGTTACACGCAAATTAATTTACCGTTATTTACAGAGATGAAGCGATTTATTAAGTGTGCGGTAGAACATTTGGAAGTGTTGCATCCGCATACACGAGAAGCTTTCTTGAAGTGGCTTAGCTTTGTATTTATTAAATGCGTACTGTACTGGGAGCAAAAAACAGATTGGTTATACCCGTTACTCATGCAAGGAAACGAAGAGAAGAAAATTACGTTTATGCAGCATGTATGCTATTACGTCAAAACATTAAGTGCAAAAGAGCAGCAAAAATTTTGGACGGCTTGGCTCAGTGTATTTTTGCGAGAACGGCCAAAAATGGGAGAAATAACAACGAGAGAATATGTAATGCTTTTACGCATTATTTTATACATGGATGAGATTGTAGAAAAAGGATTAGGTATTATATCTCGTACATTTTTAGATGTGAATGGAAAATGTACGGGGGAGGAAATGAAGCAGTTATTTAGTGAAATACTAGATAAAAATGAAAAGATAAAAGCGCATAAAGAAATGTATGCAAATGTGTTTTTTATTTTACTACAAACATGTCAGGAAGCCGATTTTTTTGAAAGTGAAATCATACAAATTAAAAAACAATTAATTGAGTATGAAGTAGATAAACGTGTATTAAATTTAATAGAAAATGAGATAATTCGTATCGGAATTGTAATGGGGAATTCACAAAAGGAGTTATAGGTTGAAAGTGGAATTTTAAAAAATAAATAAAAAGTTGTTGACAGTGTTTTGAAAAGCGTTCTATAATACGAATCATACTTATTCAATTTCAAAAACATTTGAATAAACAAAGTGCAATGAAGAGATCACAGTAGTGGTTAGTCTTACTGTAACAGAGAGCTGGTGGTTGGTGTGAACCAGTACAGGGATAATCATGAATTACAGTCTTGGAGCATCTTTTTCGTAGTAAAGATAGTTTCATCTTTATGAAGGAAAAGCGGTCAATTGATCGTTAACAGTGAAGAGAGGTAGACGGAAAGATGGTCTACAACTAGGGTGGTACCGCGATAAATATCGTCCCTACTGATTTATTCAGTAGGGACTTTTTGTATTTCAGTGGTCCAACTTGAAAATAAAATAGTCATGCGTTGAAAGGAAAAGCAGTAGTTGTTGTTTCCCTGTAACAGAGAGCTGGTGGTTGGTGCGAACCAGTACAAAAACAAGAGCGAATTACAGTCCTAGAGCATCTTTTTCGTAGTAAAGATAGTATTTGTCTTTATGAAGGGAAAGACGGTCAGATGATCGTTAACAATGAAGAGAGGTAGACGAAAGAAGTCTACAACTAGGGTGGTACCGCGATAAATATCGTCCCTACTGATTGGATCAGTAGGGATTTTTTGTACAAAAAAGTGGGGTTTTATCTAGTAGATAGTGTCCTTATAGTAAGTATTCGTTTAAAATAAGAAGAGGTATCGATTCCACTTAAAATTTGTATAATTTATCAGTTCAGAAAATAGAGAATTTTTCATTCTCTTACTATACTTTTAAAACATTAGAGGAGGATTTCCAAATGGCAAATCATGAATTAGATCAATTACGTAAACAGGTAGATGAAATTAACTTACAACTATTACACCTTTTAAACAAACGTGGTGAAATCGTTCAAAAAATTGGTGAGCAAAAGCAAGTACAAGGTACGAAACGTTTTGATCCAGTACGTGAGCGTGAAGTACTTGATATGATCGCAGAGAATAACGAAGGACCATTCGAAACGTCAACAGTTCAACATATTTTCAAAACAATCTTCAAAGCTAGCTTAGAATTACAAGAAGATGATAACCGTAAAGCATTATTAGTATCACGTAAAAAGAAAAAAGAAAACACAATCGTTGATGTAAAAGGTGAATTGATTGGTAACGGAACACAAACGTTCATCATGGGACCTTGTGCGGTAGAAAGTTTAGAGCAAGTTCGCCAAGTAGGGCAAGCTATGAAAGATCAAGGCTTAAAATTAATGCGCGGTGGTGCTTTCAAACCGAGAACATCTCCATACGATTTCCAAGGTTTAGGAGTAGAAGGGCTACAAATTTTACGCCAAGTAGCAGATGAATTCGACTTAGCAATCATTAGTGAAATTTTAAATCCGAACGATGTTGAAATGGCATTAGAATACGTTGATGTAATTCAAGTAGGCGCACGTAATATGCAAAACTTCGATTTATTACGAGCTGTAGGTAAAGTTAACAAGCCAGTATTATTAAAACGTGGATTAGCAGCAACAATTGATGAGTTCATTAACGCAGCTGAATACATCATTGCACAAGGTAACGACCAAATTATTCTATGTGAGCGCGGTATCCGCACATACGAAAGAGCAACACGTAACACATTAGACATTTCAGCAGTACCGATTTTAAAGAAAGAAACACATTTACCAGTTATCGTTGACGTAACGCATTCAACTGGACGTAGAGATTTATTATTACCAACAGCGAAAGCGGCACTTGCGATTGGCGCAGATGCAGTAATGGCTGAAGTACACCCAGATCCAGCAGTTGCATTATCAGATTCTGCACAACAAATGGATATTCCGGAATTCCATAGATTCATGGATGAGTTAAAAGGATTCAAAAATAAATTATCTTAATTCCATATTATATATGCGCTGAAGAGGAAACAGTAGTGCTTATCTCACTGTTAAAGAGAGCTGATGGTCGGTGTGAATCAGTACAAAGGTAAGCATGAATTACAGCCTTGGAGCATCTTTTCCGCTAAATTTTGGAGGAAAAGACGGTCAAACGATCGTTAAAGAAGAAGAGAGGTAGACGAAAGAAGTCTACAACTAGGGTGGTACCGCGATAAATATCGTCCCTACTGAGCGCTCAGTAGGGACTTTTTTGTACAAAAAAATAGTAAAGGGGCAAGAGAAATGAGATACATTACAGCTGGAGAATCACATGGTCCGCAGTTAACGGTTATTTTAGAAGGTGTACCTGCAGGGTTAACACTCGCGGCGGAACATATTAATAAAGAATTATTAAGAAGACAAAAAGGGCACGGACGCGGAAGACGTATGCAAATTGAAACGGATACAGTTGAAATTGTAAGTGGTGTTCGTCATGGGATGACACTTGGCTCACCTATTACGTTAATCGTAAAAAATGATGATTTCAAACATTGGACGAAAGTAATGGGTGCAGAGCCAATCTCGGAGCAAGAAAGTAAAGACATGAAACGTACAATTACGAAACCACGTCCAGGACATGCGGATTTAAATGGAGCAATTAAATACGGTCACCGTGATATAAGAAACGTACTAGAGCGCTCATCAGCAAGAGAAACGACAGTTCGTGTAGCTGCTGGAGCAGTTGCGAAGCAAATATTAAAAGAATTAGGTGTAGAAATTGCAGGACACGTGCTTGAAATTGGTGGAGTAAAAGCAAAACATATTTCTAACTTATCAATTGAAGAAATTCAAACAATTACTGAAAACTCACCAGTTCGATGTTTAGATAAAGAAGTAGAACAAGAGATGATGGATGCGATTGATAATGCCAAAAGTAGCGGAGATTCAATTGGCGGTATTGTTGAAGTCATTGCAGAAGGAATGCCGATAGGCGTTGGTAGTTACGTTCATTACGATCGTAAATTAGATGCAAAACTTGCTGGTGCGATTATGAGTATTAATGCATTCAAAGGTGCTGAAATTGGCGTTGGGTTTGAAGCGGCAAGACAGCCAGGAAGTAAAGTGCACGATGAAATATTGTGGGATGAAGAACAAGGATACACGAGAAAAACGAATAATGCAGGTGGTTTAGAAGGCGGTATGACAACGGGAATGCCAATTGTTGTAAGAGGCGTTATGAAGCCAATTCCTACATTATATAAACCGTTAGCAAGCGTGGATATTGATACGAAAGAAGCATTCCAAGCGAGTATTGAAAGATCTGATAGTTGCGCAGTACCAGCAGCAGGTGTAGTTGCTGAATCTGTTGTAGCATGGGAACTTGCACATGCACTAGTCGAACAATTCGGAAAAGATCGTATGGAGTTAATTCAGCAAAACATTACGCAACATAACAAATACGCAAAAGAATTTTAATAAAAAGGTGGTTTTAACATGCAAGTAAAAGATCAACTATCATCATTACAACCATATAAACCAGGTAAATCACCTGAACAAATGAAAGAAGTGTACGGAGATCATGCATTTGTGAAACTAGCATCGAATGAAAATCCATTCGGTTGTTCACCACGTGTGTTAGAAGAGTTGCAAAAGTCTTGGTTGGAACATGCTTTATATCCAGACGGAGGTGCTACAACGCTCCGTCAAACAATCGCAAATAAATTACATGTACAAACGGAACAAGTACTTTGCGGTAGTGGTTTAGATGAAGTTATTCAAATAATAAGCCGTGCCGTACTGAAAGCTGGAGATAACATCGTAACGGCAGGGGCAACATTCCCGCAGTACCGTCACCATGCAATTATAGAAGGTTGTGAAGTGAAAGAAGTTCCATTAAATAACGGTGTATACGATTTAGACGAAATTTCTTCTGTAGTAGATACCAATACAAAAATCGTATGGATTTGTAATCCGAACAATCCTACAGGAACATATGTTAATGAGCTGAAATTAACTCAATTCATTGAAGGCATTAGTGAAAATACGTTAATTGTCATTGATGAAGCGTACTATGAGTATGTAATAGCGGAAGATTTCCCAGAGACATTACCGCTTTTAGAAAAACATAAAAACATTCTTGTGCTTAGAACGTTTTCTAAAGCATACGGATTAGCTTCTTTCCGAGTAGGATATGCAATTGGACAGGAAGAGTTAATCGAGAAATTAAATGTCGTACGTTTACCATTTAACGTATCTTCATTAGCGCAAAAAGCAGCGACGATTGCTTTTAACGATGAAGCATTTATCGAAGAAATTGTACGTGTGAATGCTGAGGGACTACAACAATACGAAAGTTTCTGTAAGGAAAATGAAATTCCATTTTACCAGTCGCAAACAAATTTCATCTTCTTACCAGTTGAAGATGCTGGAGAGATTTATGAAGCTAGTGCACACGCAGGGTTTATTATTCGTCCGTTCCCAAACGGGGTCCGTATTACAGTCGGAACAAGGGAGCAAAATGAAGGAGTGATTTCAGTGTTAAAACAACACTTTGAAAATAAAAAAAGTAAGTCTCGAGATGAGGCAAATGCGTAAAAAGGTAGTATTAATTGGAACAGGTTTAATAGGAGGCTCTCTCGCATTAGCAATTAAGAAAGAGCACGATGTAACGATAACAGGTTATGATATTTTTCCAGAACAAGTAGAGCGTGCAAAAGAATTACACGTAGTAGATGAAGTAGCAGTAGATTTACAGCATGCATGTGAAGAGGCACATTTAATTGTTTTTGCTTCTCCAGTTGAAGAAACGAAGAAATTATTGCACAAACTAGCGTCATTCCGTTTACGAGAAGATGTAATAGTGACCGATGTTGGCAGTACAAAAGGAACGATTATGAACGAAGCGGAAGCTTTATTTTCAAAGGAAGTTTCTTTTATTGGTGGACATCCAATGGCAGGATCTCATAAAACAGGAGTTGAAAGTGCAAAAGCACATTTATTTGAAAATGCATTTTACATTTTAACACCGATGAAACATGTACAAAATGAACATGTGGAAGAGTTAAAAGGCTGGTTAAAAGGAACAGGATCACATTTTCTCGTTTTAAATACAGAAGAACATGATTATGTAACAGGAATTGTGAGTCATTTTCCGCATCTGATTGCGGCGGGTTTAGTAAAGCAAGTTGAGAAGCATGCAGGTGATAATCCGCTCATTCATCAACTGGCTGCTGGAGGTTTTAAAGACATTACACGTATTGCATCTAGTAGTCCGAAAATGTGGAGTGATATTGTAAAGCAAAATCGTGAGCATTTAATGGTATTATTAAAAGAGTGGATCTCTGAAATGGAAGGTTTATATCATACAGTTTCTACCGGAGATGCAGGCGAGATTCAAAACTATTTTGCAGACGCGAAAGAATACCGTGACTCTTTACCAGTACGAAAGAGAGGGGCAATTCCTGCTTATCACGACTTATACGTCGATGTTTTAGATAAAGTAGGGGCATTGGCTCACATTACGAGTATTTTGGCGCGTGAGGAAATTAGTATTACGAACTTGCAAATATTAGAAGCGCGTGAAGGGTTGCTTGGGGTATTACGTATTAGCTTCCAAAGAGAAGAAGATCGTATGAAAGCAAAGCTAGCGCTTGGAGAAGAAAAATACCAAACATATGAAACAATTTAAATGAGAAGGTGAAAACGTGAAGGAAAGAACGATACAACCTGTTAATAACGGATTAAATGGCAACATTACAATTCCAGGTGATAAGTCCATTTCACACCGCGCTGTTATGTTCGGCGCGATTGCAGAAGGAAAAACGACAATTAAAGGTTTCTTGCCCGGTGCAGATTGTTTAAGTACAATTTCTTGCTTTAAAGAAATGGGAGTAGACATTACGCAAAATGGCGATGAAGTCACTGTAGTTGGTAAAGGGTTAGAAGGTTTACAAGAACCGAAAGCGGTATTAGATGTTGGTAATTCTGGTACAACGATACGATTAATGTCAGGAATTTTGGCAAATACACCATTTTTCTCTTGCGTACAAGGTGATGCGTCTATCGCCAAAAGACCGATGCAACGTGTAACAAATCCATTAAAACAGATGGGTGCCAAAATCGATGGCCGAGAAGAAGGAACGTTTACACCGCTAACAATACGCGGCGGCGATTTAAAAGCAATCGAATATACGTCGCCAGTTGCAAGTGCGCAAGTAAAATCAGCTATTTTACTTGCAGGACTTCGCGCAGAAGGTGTAACAGCTGTTACAGAACCACATATTTCACGCGACCATACAGAAAGAATGCTTGAAGCATTTGGAGTTAAAGTAACTCGCGTGGGGAAAACTGTGAAACTGGCAGGTGGACAAAAGTTAACAGCGACAGACGTTCAAGTACCAGGTGACGTATCATCAGCAGCATTTTTCTTAGTAGCAGGCGCAATCATTCCAAATAGTAAACTAGTATTAGAAAATGTAGGGATGAATCCAACTCGTACAGGTATTATTGATGTTCTAGAGAAAATGGGTGCTACGTTTACTGTAGAGTCAATTAACGAAGGAGCTTCAGAACCAGCTGCAAACATAACAATCGAAACATCCTCATTAAAAGGAATCGAAATCGGCGGAGATATTATCCCAAGATTAATCGATGAAATTCCAGTAATCGCATTAGCGGCAACGCAAGCAGAAGGAATTACAGTAATTAAAGATGCGCACGAATTAAAAGTTAAAGAAACGAACCGTATTGATACAGTCGTTGCAGAGTTAACGAAACTAGGAGCTCGCATAGAAGCAACGGATGACGGCATGATTATTTACGGAAAATCAGCTTTAAAAGGCAATACAGTAAATAGTTACGGCGATCACCGCATCGGAATGATGCTTGCAATTGCTGGATGTATCGCAGAAGGAAAAACAACAATTGAAGATGCAGAAGCAGTTGGCGTATCATACCCTACATTCTTCGAAGAACTTCAAACGTTAGCTAAATAAAGTGATGCAGAGCAGATACGGAATGTATCTGCTTTTTTATGTTAGATTGCAGATAAACATATGTTAGGAAGTTTACGTATAATTTCACTTACCGAACTGTAATAGTAAGAATTATGGTACAATTCAAACAAGGAATGGAGGAGAATTATATGAGTGTCATACAATTAAAAGAAGATAAGTTCAGAGAAGCATTACGTTTATCAGAATACGCTTTTCAATATAAAGTAGATGAGGAACGATTACAGCAACAACTTACAAAGATGAAGGAAAGTCATGAAATATACGGCATTATGGAAGGGAAAGACTTAGCAGCAAAACTACATCTTATTCCGTTTCATATTTACATAGGTAAAAAAAGATTTAAAATGGGAGGCGTTGCGGGGGTAGCGACGTATCCAGAGTACAGAAGAAGCGGGTATGTAAAAGAATTACTTCAACATTCACTTCAAACGATGAAAAATGACGGATATACAGTTTCGATGCTACATCCATTTGCCGTTTCATTTTACCGTAAATACGGCTGGGAACTTTGTGCAAATCGATTAGTATGTCATATGACTAAGAGCGATTTAATTATGAAAAAACAAGTGAATGGTACTGTGAAACGTTTTAATAAGGAAAATCATCCAGAAGAAGTAGAGAAAATCTATGAAACATTTGCAGAGCGTTTTTCAGGGATGCTAGTTCGCAGTGAAAAATGGTGGTTGCAAGCAGTCTATCATGATTTTACATTAGCGATTTACTATGATGAAAATAAAACGGCAGCAGGTTACATGTTATATAAAATAGAAAACTATAAAATGACAGTAGAAGAATTTGTTCCATTACATAATGAAGCGAGAAACGGCCTATGGAACTTTATTTGTCAGCATGATTCTATGATAAAAGAACTAGAAATGACTATAAGTGAAAAAGAACCATTGTTATATACATTACAAGAGCCAAGAGTGAAGGCGGAAGTGAAACCATATTTTATGGGCAGGATTGTAGATGTGGAGCAGTTTTTAAAACAATATGAGTTGAACTGGAACAATGTACAGCAAGAAGTGATCTTACATATTACAGATTCATTTGCTCCGTGGAATAATGTTACAGTGAGACTTGCAAATCATGAAATAACAATTGTAGAAGAAGCAATGGATAAAGGAATCAAGCTAGATATAAATGCACTATCTACAATATTGTTTGGCTACAAACGCCCACTAGAACTTAATGAAATAGAATTAATTAGTGGAAGTGAAGAGGAAATACGAGCATTTGAGAATGTAGTACCAGTGTATGAAGCTTTTATTTACGATTTCTTTTAATTTGCATATAGGAAGTCGGGCTATCCCAATGGAATTTCGGGATAGCTTCTTCTAATATTGTCGGCTTTTGTCGGGAAGTCAATATAATTGGAGTTGAGCTGATATAATTTCATTCACAAACAAGGGATAGAAAATCGCAACTATACTTGTCATACCCTTGACTTTTAATCCATCTAATTTATAATTAAAAAACGGAATGAATTTTCATTCCTGAAAATTGAGGTGGAAAAATGGCTAAAAACAAACAAGAAGACATTTTTGATGCTGCAATACAACTTTTTGCAGAGCGGGGTTATGATGGTACAACAATTCCGATGATTGCTGAAAAAGCAAAAGTAGGTGCAGGTACTATTTACCGTTATTTTGAAAATAAAGAGGCACTTGTTAATTCTTTATTTACGAAAAGTGTTTTACAACTATCGGAATTAATTAAAACCGATTTTCCAGTCGATGCAAATATTCGTGAACAGTTTAGCCATACGTATAACCGTTTATTTGAATTTGCGAGACAAAATGCGGATGCTTTCCTTTTTACAAATTCTCATTGTGATAGTTATTTTCTAGATGAACATAGTAATGAAATATTCGAGGACTTTATGGGCTTCTTCATGAACTTAATTGAAGATGGAATCGAAAAAGGTTTTCTTCGTCCATTACCACCAATTGCTTTAATTATCATTGTATACCAACCAATTGAAAAATTAATTAAAGTTATGGAAACAGGGCAATTAGAATATACAGAAGAATTGGTAAAAGAATTGGAAGAAAGTTGTTGGAATGCTATTAGAATCATTTGATTCTATAGCTTTATAAGGACAGGAATGAACATTCATTCCGAGAAAAGTATTAAAAAAATAACAGGAGATGATAAATCTGTACAATTTAAGGAATGAATGTTCATTCCGGAATTCGTAGTTTTTTAGAATTAAAAAGTAATGTAATAGAAAGATAGGAATGAACGTTCATTCCGAAAAAGGTATTTCTGAAAGAATGGGAATGAATATTCATTCCGTAACTAACGTGAAATTTTATTAGCAGGAGATGATTCAAATGAGCAAGTTAAAAAGTTGGAGAAGTTTATCTTTACTATTATGGATAGTTATTACCATTACAATGATCGTAACGATACCTAATATGGATAAATTAGTGAAAGAAAAAGGGCACATTACGATTCCTAATACAGAACAAAGTAGTATTGCTGACAAAATGATAAAAGAAATGGATAAAGACGGGACAGAAAAGTATGATATTATAGCTGTTTTTAATAGTGGTAGTAAAACAGCATTAACGACTGAGCAAAAAGAAGAAATAACAAAAACAATCAACGCTTTGCAAAATGAAAAAGAACAATTAGGAATTAAAGAAGTTGTTTCACATTTAGATAATAAAGACTTAGAGAAGCAATTAGTTTCTAAAGATAATACGACTATTTTAACGCAAATATCGATAGATAAAAAACATGGTGAAATATCAAAAGTTACAAATAATCTTCATAAAAAAGTGCAAACGAAAGAGGTAAAAACGTACTTAACAGGAAGTGACCTAATAGCGGGTGATTTTCTTAAATCTTCTCAAGAGGGAGTGAAAAAGACGGAAGTTATTTCAATCATTTTCATTCTTGTAGTATTAATCATTGTATTTCGTTCACCTATTGTTCCGATTGTTTCTCTACTTACAGTTGGGGTATCGTATTTAGTTTCTATGGGGGTAATTGCTCATCTTGTAGATCAATTCAATTTTCCATTTTCAAACTTTACACAAGTGTTTGTAGTTGTCGTTCTGTTCGGAGTTGGAACAGACTATAACATTTTACTATATACGAGATTTAAAGAGGAATTAAGTAAACAAGAAAATGCATTTTTGGCCACGAAAGAGACTTTTAAATCGGCAGGGAAAACAGTTATATATAGCGGGGTAGCTGTATTAATTGGATTTGCATCACTTGTTTTAGCGAATTTTAAATTGTATCAATCCACTTCAGCAGTATCAATTGGGGTTGCAGTATTACTACTTGTATTGACGACATTAAATCCATTTTTCATGGTACTTTTAGGGAAAGGAATGTTTTATCCCGTTAAAACATTTAAAGGACATGAAGATAGTCGTTTATGGGGATTTTTTGCAAAAAACTCAGTTGCAAGACCATTTGTCGCTTTAATCATTGTATTCGTGATATCGATTCCATTTATTGTGAAATACTCTAACACGCTTAATTATAATGATTTATTTGAAGTCGATAATAAGTATGAGTCAAAGATGGGGATTAACGTAATTGAAGAGCATTTTCCACCTGGTTTTTCTTCACCAAGTACGTTAGTCATTCAATCGAATAACAAGTTAGATGAGGCGAGTTCGCTTCAAACTTTAGATGAACTAACTGATAAGATTTTGAAAGTGAAAGGTGTTTCAGAAGTATATTCACCGACACGTCCAACTGGTGATAGGATTAAAGAACTATATATAAATAAACAAGCGGGAGAACTAAATACAGGTTTAGGAGATGCCAATGGTGGTATCAAGGAAATTAATGATGGATTAACTACTGCGAAAGATAAAATGGGTAGTAAGGACTCAAATAGCCTTGCAAACGTTCAAAAGTTAATTGATGGAACAAATGAAGCGGAAAATGGTGTTTCAGCATTAGGAACAGCTTTAAATCAACTATCAAATGGCATAAATGACGGAGCACAAGGTGCGCAGCAAATTGAGAGCGGGTTAACTTCAGTAAATGAAAATATAAATGTTCTATCTAATGCAACGTCGCAGCTACATGCTGGTTATGCGCAGTTAGAGAAAGGTTTAAGTTCTTACGATCAATACTTCGGAAGTATTTCTCAAGCGATTGATGGTGCGAAAAAAGGTTATGAGCAAATTGAAATGTTAATGACCAATTTCATTCAAATGAAACCAGAATTAGCAAATGATCCTAACATTCTGCAGACGATAGGTATTGCTAAAGAGGCTCAAAAGCAATTAGGTGGGCTTTCAAATGAGTTAAATCAATTAGCAACGCAGCATAAAGCAGCTATGGGTTCATTTAAAGAAGCGAATCAGTCACTATTGAAAGTAGATAACGGTTTAAAAGAAATGAACAGTGGTGTTACTAAGTTACAAAAAGGCGTTGGTGAGCTGAAAAACGGCTTGAATGAAGGTGCTACAGGTTCAAAACAAATTGCGAATAAATCAGCTGAGTTACAATCTGGTTTAGCGAAAATAAACGATGGGCAAGGGCAGTTATTAACTGGACTAAAAGATTTGCAAGACCAGATGGGGCAATTACAATCTGGTTTATCTAAAAGTACAGAAGGGCTTGGAAAAGTAAGTAACGGCCTGAATGACGCACAGAAATATTTAGGAGAACTGAATGAATCAAAAAGCTCTGAGAAATTCTATATTCCAAAAGAAGTTTTAGAGGGAGAAGATTTCCAAAAAGCTTTGAATACGTACATGTCTCATGATAGAAAGACTGCTAAAATGACAATCATTTTAGACGTAAATCCATATTCGAAAGAAGCGATGCCAATTATTCAAGAAATCAATAAAACAATAGAGGGTACTTTAAAGGGAACGGAATTAAATGATGCGAAAACAGCAATCGGAGGGACAACAGCTAGAAATGTTGATTTAAAAGAAGTAACCGGGCAAGATTTCTTGCGTACTGCTACGATTATGTTGATTGGAATTGGGATTGTATTAATCGTGATTACACGTTCATTATTAAACACAATCTTTATTATTGGATCGTTAATATTAGCGTACTTCGCATCACTGGGCATAAGTGAACTAATTAGTACACATGTATTAAACGTTGAATCATTAAGCTGGAATGTTCCATTCTTTAGTTTTATAATGCTTGTCGCTTTAGGAGTGGATTATAGCATTTTCTTAATGATGCGTTATAACGAGTTAGAAGGGGATTCGGTAACGAAAATTGTAACTGCATCTCGTCACATAGGCGGAGTTGTATTATCAGCGGCATTTATTTTAGGAGGGACCTTTGCAGCGTTAATACCTTCAGGTGTATTAACTCTTATACAAGTTGCTTCAGTTGCTGTTATTGGGCTTCTATTATTAGCGCTTATTATTATGCCAATATTATTGCCGGCTTTAATTGGTTTAACAAGTAAGTTGAAGGGCTATACAAAGAAATTGAGTAATAAAAAATAATTGAATCCCCCTTTAAAGGGGGATTTTTTTGTTACTTAATAAACTTGTCCATGACATCTTTATATTTTGCAAATTCTTCATCTTTCATATCGCCATTCATTTGCAAAAGAAAATCGCCTTTTGCATGTGTATGAGAGAATAACATAGGAGCAGAATTTCCTAATTCATCGTAATATTTCTTAACTTTTTCTAAATCTTCTTTTTTAGTTATCTCAAATAAGCGACCACCGTTATCCTCACCAAGTGCTGGTACTATAATACGTTTCCCTTCTTTACGCAAGTTTCCGAACTCTTTTTGAGGTAAATCAGTTGGGTTTTCTGCTTGGAGACCAGCGTTTTTAAACTCAGTGATAATCGAATCGACAGTTACTTTTGTTTCTTTTTTTTCTTGTTTTGATTCAGTAGGTGTTTTTACGTTATTATTACTACATGCAGTTAAGGAAGTGAGAGATAAACATAATGCTCCAATTATAAATATTTTCTTCAAAATAACTCCTCCTTAAATTGTGAAAATCGCTTCTATATAATATGGTTTCGTTAAAAACATACATTTTATTCAAGATAGAAGATGGATGAATAGCAATCAACCGTTGCTATTCATCCATCTTCTACTATATAATAGCTATAGTCTACAATAATTGAGTCGTAATATGCGATTTTTTAAGACAATCGGTGAGAAAACGCTGAAATAAGCGGTATTAGTAGGAGGACACAAATGATTACAGTAAGTAACGTTAGTTTGCGTTTCGCGGATCGCAAATTATTTGAAGATGTTAACATAAAATTCACGCCAGGTAACTGCTACGGTTTAATCGGAGCGAACGGTGCTGGTAAATCAACATTTCTAAAGATTTTATCTGGAGAAATCGAACCATCAACAGGTGACATACATATTACGCCAGGTGAGCGTCTAGCAGTATTAAAACAGAACCACTTCGAATATGAAGAGTTCCCAGTATTAGAAACAGTAATTATGGGTCACACGCAACTTTACAAAGTAATGCAAGAAAAAAATGCCATTTACATGAAAGAAGACTTTAGTGATGAAGATGGTATGCGTGCTGCTGAACTTGAAGGTGAATTTGCTGAGCTTAACGGTTGGGAAGCTGAGTCAGAAGCTGCAATCTTACTAAAAGGACTTGGTATTGGTGAAGATCTTCATGATAAGAAATTGTCAGAATTAACTGGGGCAGAGAAAGTAAAAGTATTACTTGCTCAAGCATTATTTGGTAAACCTGACATTCTATTACTAGATGAGCCTACCAACCACTTGGACTTAAAAGCGATTCAATGGTTAGAAAACTTCTTAATGAACTTTGAAAATACAGTAATCGTTGTATCCCATGACCGTCACTTCTTAAATAAAGTATGTACGCACATGGCTGATCTTGATTTCGGTAAAATTCAACTTTATGTTGGTAACTATGACTTCTGGTATGAGTCAAGCCAATTAGCTTTAAAATTAACACAAGATGCTAATAAGAAAAAAGAAGAGAAAGTTAAAGAGTTACAAAACTTCATTGCACGCTTTAGCTCAAACGCATCTAAAGCGAAACAAGCAACTTCTCGTAAAAAATTATTAGATAAAATTACATTAGATGATATTAGACCATCATCACGTCGTTATCCATTCGTTGGCTTTACACCTGAGCGTGAAATAGGAAATGACTTATTAACTGTTGAAGGTCTTTCTAAAACAATTGATGGTGAAAAAGTGTTAGATAATGTGTACTTCACTTTAAATAAAGGTGATAAAGTTGCATTTATCGGTCGTAACGATATTGCGATGACAACATTATTTAAAATCCTTATGGGTGAAATGGAGCCAGATAGCGGTTCATTTAAATGGGGCGTTACAACATCTCAATCTTACTTCCCAAGAGATAACTCTAAATACTTTGAGAACAGTGACTCCAACTTAGTTGATTGGTTACGTCAATTCTCTCCACAAGATGAGTCAGAAAGCTTCTTACGTGGTTTCTTAGGCCGTATGTTATTCTCAGGTGAAGAAGTTAAGAAGAACGTTTCTGTATTATCTGGAGGCGAAAAAGTTCGTTGTATGCTATCTAAAATGATGTTAAGTGGTGCGAACGTAATTACACTTGACGATCCAACGAACCATTTAGACCTTGAGTCTATTACAGCATTAAACAACGGTTTAATCGCGTTCAAAGGTACAATGTTATTCACATCTCATGACCATCAGTTCGTACAAACAATTGCAAACCGCATTATCGAAGTAACGCCAAACGGTGTAATCGATAAAGAGGCTACTTACGATGAGTTCTTAGAAAATGAAGAACTTCAAAAACAAGTAGATGAAATGTACAAAGGTCAATAATATATAATGAAAAAACTCGCTCTTTTTAGAGCGAGTTTTTTTGTCGAGAAGACGTACAATCAATGGTGGGTTAAATGAATAATTATTCAGATATAACATTAATGATCAAAAAAAATTAATGTACGAAAGGAATGTAATGATTATAAGGATTTAAAGAATTAGTTGAAGTAGGGGGAATATAATTAAATTGCATTATTTTATCATGTGAAAAATGTGCCAAAACTGGAGATAGATTTGTTTGCGAATGAGTTTATAAAGGTATATAGTATGGGATGTCATAATTAGTGGATGAATCCTTGGGAGAAAACAGGAAATGTTACAAATGTATTTCATTAAATAGAAACCAAGGTCAAAATGTCTAGAAAGAAATAGTTGAATAAATACTAGCTTCAAATTATAATTACTAATATTCTTCATATAGTTAAATAAAAATAATCTATTTGAAGAAGAAAAATTGAATAGAGAGACAGACTTATAATAAATAAGCCTTGGATGATCAAAAGAGGTGGAGAAATGAAACAGTTCTTATTAAAGAGTAAAAGTGTGTTAAGCAATCATTTTGGATTCTTTCTGTTTGCCGTTATATTATTATGGCTCAAAACATATGCAGCGTATGTAACAGAATTTAATTTAGGAATTTCAAACACAATCCAAAAATTCTTGCTGTTTTTTAACCCGCTTAGTTCAGCAGTTCTATTTTTAGGGCTTGCATTATTTGCAAAAGGGAAACGAGCTTACATTTGGGTAATTATTATTAATTTGCTAATGTCCATACTTTTATATGCAAACGTAGTATATTACCGCTTTTTCAGCGACTTTATTACGTTCCCAACATTAACACAATCGAATAACTTTGGAGATTTAGGTGGTAGTATTTTTGCATTGCTACACGTATATGATCCACTATATTTCTTAGATACGATTATTCTAATTGTTTTAGTCGCAACGAAATTTGTAAATCCTAAACCAATCCGTGTTGCGAAGCATAAATTATCTCTAGTATTTGTAGCAGGTATTTTATTCTTTAGTGTTAACTTAGGACTTGCAGAATCTGACCGTCCGGAATTATTAACAAGAACATTCGACCGTAATTATATTGTGAAATATTTAGGCGCGTACAACTTTACAATTTATGATGGTATTCAAAGTGCGAAAGCATCAACAGAACGAGCATTAGCAGATGGTGATAATATGACAGAAGTTAGAAACTATCTCACATCAACTTATGCAAGTCCAAATCCTGAGTATTTCGGTAAAGGAAAAGGAATGAACGTAATTTATATTCATTTAGAGTCATTCCAAAACTTTTTATTAAACTATAAGCTAAATGGTCAAGAGGTTACACCGTTCTTAAACTCATTTACAAAAGATGCGAATACGTTATATTTTGATAACTTCTTCCATCAAACAGGACAAGGTAAAACATCTGATGCAGAGTTCATGTTAGAGAACTCAATGTATGGATTACCGCAAGGATCTGTTTTTACAAATAAAGCTCATAATACGTATCAATCAGCACCAGCTATTTTAGGTCAACAAGGATACACATCAGCAGTGTTCCATGGTAACTACAAAACATTCTGGAACCGTGATGAAATTTATAAATCATTTGGTTTTAATCAATTCTTTGATGCGTCATACTATGATATGAACGAAAAAGATGTAGTAAACTATGGTTTAAAAGATAAACCGTTCTTTAATGAGTCAATTCCATTATTACAAACGTTGAAACAACCGTTCTATACGAAGTTCATTACGTTATCTAACCATTTCCCTTATCCGATCGATAAAGCGGAAGCGACGATTGAACCAGCGAATACAGGTGATTCATCAGTAGATACGTATTTCCAAACAGCACGTTATTTAGATGAATCTGTAAAAGGATTCATTGATTACTTGAAACAATCTGGTTTATACGATAACTCAATTATCGTTATGTATGGTGACCATTACGGTATTTCAGATAATCATAGTGCAGCAATGTCTCAAATAATGGGTAAAGAAATGAACTCATTTGAAAATGCTCAATTACAACGTGTACCTTTAATCATTCGCGTACCAGGAATGGAAGGCGGCGTACAACATCAATACGGTGGAGAAATTGACGTGTTGCCAACGTTATTACACTTACTAGGGACAGATACGAAAAATTATGTCCAATTCGGATCCGATTTATTATCACCAGAGCATAAACAAGTCGTTCCGTTCCGTAACGGTAACTACGTAAGCCCAACGGTAACTGCACTGAACGGTAAATACTATGATACGAAGACTGGAAAACCTGTTGAATTAACAGACGAAATAAAACAAAATGAAATCATGGTTCAAAAATCACTTAAATACTCTGACCAAGTTGTTAATGGAGATTTATTACGATTCTACACACCAGAAGGTTTCACTCCAGTAGATCGTTCGAAGTATAACTATAACCATCGTGACAAAAATAACACGAAAGTTAAGACGACTGAAGACGGGGAAACTAAATAGGTAATAAAAATCCTACTCATTTGAGTAGGATTTTTTATTTGAGAATATATTTATATCGTTCAAAATTTATCCCGCTATTTGCCGGGTAGTAAGACTCCGAGCTTAAAATTCAGCGAAAGCAAAGAAGGTTAAGGTTAGGTTACGTTGCCCGTAAAAGCCTGCTAGGTCAGGAATAAAAAGCAGCGGGGATAAGGAAAACCCAACTGTTTAAAGCTTTACTTTATTTAGAACCATTGTTTACTTTTTGTTTCGCTTTTCCAAAGAACACTACACCCGCAATGATAATAATGATGAATGCCCATTTAATGAAAGGATTACTTTCGAAAAATCCAGCGAACCATTTCTCATCTACAATCATTTTTGCAGCAGTATAAGCTAAAACAGCAGCCCCGATCGTAATGATGACAGGAAAGCGGTCAACCCATTTTAAAATTAATGTACTGCCCCATACGACTACTGGAATAGAAACTAATAACCCGATGATTACTAAAGAAAAGTTACCATGAGCAGCTCCGGCAACAGCGAGAACATTATCAATGCCCATTAACGCATCAGCAATAATAATTGTTTTAATAGCAGACCAAAATCCTTCTTCTGCCTTAATATCATGATCTTTTCCTTCAGCAATTAATTTATAAGCAATCCATATAAGAAGTACACCACCAATTAGAAGTAATCCTGGTATTTTTAATAACCAAACGACAACTAAGGTGGCAGCAGCTCTTATAGCGATTGCTCCAACCGTTCCCCAAATAATAACTTTCTTTTGTTGATCTTTCGGCAGTCGTCTTGCTGCTAATCCGATTACAATAGCGTTATCTCCAGCCAATACTAAATCGATTACAATAATGGCAAGTAGGGCAGACCAATATTCAGGTGAAAGAAAATCCATACATGTATCACTCCTTAAGAGTAATATGTGCTTAGCTGCTCAACGGTATGAAAATTACAAGGAAATTCTTTTTTGATGCATAATTAGGAAAGAAAGGCTTAAAAAAACAATTTCTTCAAATAGTAACCGAACATTATGTACCCGATTATAATGATGGTTATTAACAAAGAGCACTCAAAAAAATGATCCTGGTACAACTCCGGAGCCATCTTTTAAGAATTTAATATTAAATGTGTAGGTTTTGTTTTAAGATTTACTTTCATCTTTTGGGATTACTATTTTTTTTAGGCATGAAACATGCAATAATTAAAGCAACAAAAGATAAGACTAACATAAATACGTAGGCATCACTTGAGCTGAAGATAGAAGTTAATTTCGCTACTTGCATAGCTGATATGTTTCCATGTTCATTAGAGAGCTGTAAAGTATGTGAAGTGGATTGGATTGTATATACGGTGATGATAACCGCTGTTCCAATCGCCCCCGCTAATTGACGAATGGTATTGTTTACTGCTGAACCATGTGAACCCAGCTCTCTTGGTAAAGCATTCAGCCCTGCAGTATTTAAGGGCATCGAAATGAAGCTTAACCCGATTCGTAAAATAATGGTACGAACCATTATATACATATAAGTTGTAGATTCGGTTAAATCAATCACACCCCACATTGAAATAATTATACATATTAAGCCTGTAATAAAGAGTGGCTTTGCTCCGTATTTATCAAACATTTTGCCTGTGATAGGGGATAAGAAGGCATTAATTACAGCTCCAGGTAAAAGAAGTAGCCCGGATTCAAATGCGGTAAAACCACGTCCATTTTGCAAGTAAATAGGTAAAAGAATTAAATCAGCATACATAATCATCGTAATCAGTACGTTAATGACTGAAGTAAGAGTGAAAATTTTATATTTAAATACAGATAAATTTAGTAATGGATCAGTAGACTTTATTTGACGGAAACAGAATAAAGTTGTAACGAATATACCGATGATAATGGTAGTAATAACAACCGGATGATCCCAACCTTTGCTTCCTGCACTACTGAATCCGAATATAAAACAACCAAAGCCAATCGTTGATAAAAAGACACTTAGTATGTCTAATTTTACTTTTGTTGTCTCAGAAACATTCATTAAATATTTTAGCGCGAGAATTATAACGATAAATACAAATGGAGTTAATCCAATAAATAGCCATCTCCATGATACATATTCAATGATAAAGCCAGATAAAGTTGGAGCGATGGCTGGCGCAAAAATGATAGCGAAACCGATGGTCCCCATAATACTTCCGCGCTTTTCACTAGGGTATAAATATAAAATAACAGTCATCATTAGTGGCATAATAATTCCTGCTCCAACTGCTTGAATCATTCGCCCCGTTAACAGAACGCCAAAATTCATGGCGCATGCACAGAGAACAGTTCCAATAAACAAAGAGAGCATCGAGCTAATAAAGAGCTGCCGTGTTGTATAACGTTTCATTAAAAATGCAGTAATGGGAACAAGAACACCGTTTATGAGCATAAAGCCTGTTGATAGCCATTGTACTGTTGCAGCTGTAACATCAAATACGTCCATTAAGTTGCTCATCGCCACATTTAATAAAGTTTGATTTAATGTTGATAAAAAACAACCGGTAATGAGGACAATTAATATAATTTTTTTATTTCTTTCTGATATTTCCTTTTGCATTGGTAAACTCCTTCGTTGTTATCTTGATTTATCGACAGTGTGTCGATAAAATAAATGGTAACAAAATAAATTTTCTTTGACCATGAACAGTTTTACTGAAAATGTCCACTACTCGACATAGAAGGTATGCTCTGTCGAGTAAGTAAAGAGAAAATCTATAAAGGAGTTTTAAAATGTCTACACATAAAAAAGAAGATCCTCGTACAGTTCGTTCCAGAGAAATGTTTAAAAATGCTGTTTTTACTCTTCTAAGTGAGAATCCTAGTATTTCAAGTTTAACGGTTCAGAAAGTCGCAACAAAAGCAGGATTAAATCGAACTACATTTTACTTACATTATCAAGACATTCAAGATTTACTAGACAAAATCACGAATGAGATTTCAAATGAACTTTCTAATAAAATTGTGGATTTAATACATGCTAGAGAGTTATCAGAAAAACAAAAGCTAACACAATTACTGGATTATTTATATACCCATCGAAACTATTTATTTATTTTATTTAAAATGAATCAATTTGAGGAGCAATTATTTTTATTTATAAAGCAATTAATAGAAACGAGAAGAGAGAATACAAACAAGGAGTTACCAGATGATTATGTTGCAGTCGATATTAAAACTGCCTCATTGGTAGGCATTATCATTTGGTGGATAAGGAAGGGACTTCATTTTAGTTCAGATTATATCGCAAATCAAATTTATTTCATGTATAAAGGGTAGTAAGTTGAAAAAATTTATTTAGTGGGGCACCTAAAGAAAAAATTAAAAAGGCAATCTCGCTTGGTATAACGTAGAATTTACCACACCACTTATTTACGGAGAAAACTGTACACGAAGTGTTTCAGGAGAAATTGTCCTGCTTAGATTGACAAACTGTTTTCAAAATAAACATATGTATGGTGTAATTTCATATACCGCACGTATATAATTAAACTTTTAAATAAAAGTCCAATCGTTGCACAGTGCATAAACGAAAATTTGGACTTAATTTTAGGAGAGTTACAAGATAAGATATTAATAGAAAGCGATTTCAAATTCTAATTTTGCAAAGTTAGTATCTATACTTGCAAATCTTCTTAATAACAAGTATAGAAAGGGTGTATGTCATATATGATATTAGATAATCGAAGTATAAGTATATTACAGCAAATTATTCAAGCTGATAGTTATGTTTCTGTATCTCAATTAATGGAAGTCGTGCAAGTTTCTAAGCGAACAATTTATTATGATATGAAAAAAATAGAAGATTGGCTAGTGGCAGAGGATTTAAATTCGTATGAATATATTCGCCCTTTAGGATATTGTTTTGATAATGAAACAAAGCAAAGTGTGATAAAAAAGTTAAATGGATTTACAACTAGCCAATATGAATATTCTCCACAAGAACGAAAAATATTGTTGGTTCTTTATTTATTAACAATAGAGAAAAGAATTCTGTTAGAAGATTTAATAGAGCTTGTGCAAGTAAGTCGTAATACTGCACTTGCTGACTTAAAAAAAATAAAAACAGAGTTAGTGAAGTTTCAGCTCTCATTAAATTTTGATCGGAAAAATGGTTACTATATTAAAGGAAATGAACATGGGAAACGAAATATATTAATCTTAAATCTTTCACAAATAATTTCAAAGCATGGATGGGCATATTTAATCTCGCATGTGAAATACATTACGAATGAGAATAAAAGTATAAACGGTAATAAAGATCACGATGAACTTCTTATAATAAAAAATATACTATCCAATTGTGAAGAGCTTTTAGGAGTTCAGTATACAGATGAGGTACTTGAAAATTTAAGCGTTTACATGTATTTATTCCGTAATCGTATTGTAAATGGAAAATGTGTTGAGATGGTAGATGCTGAAAAGGATGTACTACGAGAAACAAAACAATTTGAGGCAGCAAAATATATTGCAAAACAGTTTGAAAGAGTATTTTTCGTAGAGTTTCCAATAGACGAAATTTATTATATTACGACTCATTTGTTAGGCGCAAAAATAAATGCTCAACAAGCAGATATTGAACAAAATGATATCGATGGAATACAATTTATCGTCGAATATATGATAAAGGATTTTCAACATTATGCTTGTGTTATTTTTCAAAATTACAAAGGGCTTACATCAGACCTATATTTGCACATGAAACCGGCATTTTATCGTGTGAAGTATGGAATTGAAATAGAAAACCCATTACTTTATACAATCCAGCAAAATTATGAAGAAGTGTATATCCTAACAAAAAAAGTGATTCATCATTTTGAAGAATATGTTGGAAAAGCAGTATCAGCTGATGAAATTGCATATATTACTATGCATTTTGGGGCATGGATGAGGAAAGAGGGAATCGTTCCCAGTACAAGGAAAACAGCTCTGCTTGTTTGTCCAAACGGAATCGGTACATCGCGTATGTTGCAGTATCAATTAGAGCAATTATTTTCGAGTGTTGATATATTAAAAGCCATTTCAAAGCGGGAATATGAATTAAATACATTTGATGTAGATTGCATCATTACAACTACTGAACTTGAGAAGGAGAAAATTCCTATCTTTAAGGTGAATCCAATTCTAACCGATTCCGAAAAAGCATCGTTACTACGAAAAATAAATGTAGTTTTATATGGTGAGGATCAAAGTGATTCTGTTGATATGATGATGGGAATTATCCAAAAATACGCAGACATTTTAGATGAAAAGTCTTTGAAAAATGAATTGAGAGAGTTTATGAGTGGCCCGGTACACATTGATAAGGAGGAGAAATATAAGCCTATGTTAAACGAGCTATTAACTAGAGAATTTATTCAGCTTGAGAATCATGTTGAGACTTGGGAGGAAGCAATTCGTGTTGCGTCTGAGCCTTTATTACAAAACGGAAATATTGTTGAAGAATATATTTCTGAGATGATTGTGAATGTAAAGAATTTAGGTCCGTATATTGTAATCGCACCTAAAATTGCAATACCTCACGCTCGTCCAGAAGCAGGAGTCAAAAGGTTAGGGATGAGTTTATTGCAACTAAAAGAAAGTGTTCTTTTTTCAGAAAAACAAGAGCATGCTGCTAATTTAATTATTGTATTAGCGGCGATTGATAATGAGACACATTTGAAAGCGTTAGCACAATTAAGTGAGATGCTATCTGAACCGAAAAATGTAGAGATGTTAATTCATTCAAATTCAGTAGATGAAATGCTAGAAATGATAGCTAAATATTCTAATTAAAGGGGAGATTGAAATGAAAAAAGTATTAGTTGTATGTGGAAATGGATTAGGAAGTAGTTTTATTGTAGAAATGAATGTGAAGAAAATTTTAAACGAATTAGGATTACAAGCAGAAGTATCTCATACAGACTTAGCATCAAGTAAATCAGAACAAGCAGATTTATATTTAGGTGCGAAGGATATCATTTGTAATCTTGAAGATGGTACTCGAACAGTTGCTGGATTAACGAACATTTTAGATTTAAATGAAATTAAAGAAGCATTACAAAAACACCTGATGTAGAAACAGTGAAAGGGGAGTAGTGCTATGTTTGACATAATAATGAAGGATATTTTGGGACAACCTGCAATATTAGTTGGATTGTTTGCGATGTGTGGCTTACTACTGCAAAAGAAAAATTTTGCAGACACGGTTTCAGGAACATTAAAAACAATTATGGGCTTCGTCGTTTTAGGAGGCGGAGCTACTATATTAATAGGAGCTTTAGATGTTTTTGGTAAAATATTTGATAAAGCATTCCATATTAAAGGGATTATTCCAAATAACGAAGCTGTAGTTGCAATCGCGCAACAAACATTAGGAACAGAAACAGCTTTAATTATGGTATTTGGGATGATTGCGAATTTATTAATTGCACGATTTACAAGATTTAAATATGTGTTTTTAACTGGTCATCATACCTTATTCATGGCATGTTTAATTTCAGCGGTATTTTCAACTACGGGTATGCAAGGTACTTCGTTAGTTATTGTAGGATCAATTATTTTAGGGGCACTCATGGTAATTTTTCCAGCGTTACTACAACCGTATGTTAGAAAAATTACCGGCATGGACGACATTGCAATTGGCCATTTCGGTTCGGTCGGATACTTAGCGGCAGGATTTGTTGGTAGTAAATTTGGAAATAAGGAAAAATCAACAGAACAAATTAAAGTACCTAAGTCATTAGGATTTTTACGAGATACATCAGTATCTATGTCATTAACGATGGCTGTGCTGTTCTTTATTGTCGCACCATTTGCTGGAAAAGAATTTATTGAAACAGAATTAAGCAACGGACAAAATTACCTTGTCTATTCTTTCATGCAGGCTATTACGTTTGCAGCAGGTGTTTATATAATTTTAGCAGGTGTACGTATGTTAATTGCAGAAATCGTACCTGCGTTTAAAGGGATCGCAGATAAACTTGTACCGAATGCAAAACCAGCGTTAGATTGTCCTACAATCTTTCCGTTTGCACCAAATGCGGTTATTATTGGTTTTTTAACAAGCTTTATTGCCGGATTACTTTCCATGTTTATTCTTCCATTTATCGGTTTAAGTGTAATTGTACCAGGGTTAATTCCTCACTTCTTCACGGGAGCAACAGCGGCTGTATTTGGAAATGCAACAGGAGGTAGAAGAGGGGCAATACTAGGAGCTTTTGTAAATGGATTACTAATCTCATTCCTACCAGCAATATTATTACCGATACTAGGTGGATTAGGATTTGAGAATACAACATTTGGTGATTCTGACTTTGCAGTTGTTGGTATTTTAATTAGTGAAATTGCGAAGTTATTAGGTTATATTTTTTAATATATAAGATGAAAAGACTTGATAACCTGCTAGAGGGAATCAAGTCTTTTCATTACATACGATTATCATGCCAGAAGTTTAATGGGAAATGTTCGTTCTCATGATAGGCTTCTAATTCATATCCTCTTTCTTTCAGTCCTTTAATAATACCAGGTACTGCTTTAACTGATTGAGGATGAATATCGTGCATTAGAATAACTTCTGTTGGATTTGTAGCATGAGCTAGAACGTTTTCTACAATTTTAGCTGATGCAGCATCAACAGGCATTTTGTTATATTTCCAGTCTAAAGAATCGATTGTCCAATCCCAAACTTTCAAACCATTCTCAACAACTTTGTTGCGAAGAGCTTCATTTAATCCCGGCATTGAGCCGTAAGATGGACGAGTTAATACAGGTGATTTACCTAGAACGCCAGCGATTAAGCCTTGGTCTTCTTTCATTTCGTCTACGTAATGACCTTCTGTGTAAAGTTTCTTGTAGTTATGAGTCATACTGTGCATCCCAACATAGTGGCCTTCAGCATCTTCACGTTTTACAAGATCAGGGAAAGCTTTTACGTTTGAACCAATTAGGAAGAATGTTGCTTTTGCATCTTCTCTTTTTAACATATCTAAAAGCTCAGCTGTATATTTTCCAGGACCATCGTCAAATGTTAAGTAAGCAACTTTTCTAACTTGCCCATTATAGTGCTTTGGAGCTTCTTTTGGTGCAAGAGAAGTTTGAATTTCACTTACAAGTTGAACTGATTTTGCTTCATCCTCTGTACTTGCTAGAGCGGTATGTACTGATCCAAAAGCGGCCTCGTAAGTAAGTAATACCCCAGCGCAAATCAACATAGCTCTTTTCACTAAAGTTGTCATTCGAATTCCATTGTGCATAATTTTCCTTCTCTCTATAAAAGTTCTACTCTACTATATTAGCAATTATAGGTAGGGAAATGCAAAAAAACTTTTTTACAAGTGTAAGAAAGTTTGTCCAAAAGTATGCAAGATTTTATAATAATGGTGTTTTGAGTAAATGGGATAAAAAATGGATAATTCTAATCCTTAATAGGAAACACTACAAAGGATATTTAATTTTAGGAGGCGCTTTAATTGAAGTATAAAAAAATACTTTCTATTTGTATGACAAGCATATTTACAGTAGGATTGCTATTTGGATGTAATACAGCTCCAAAGGATGAACAGGAACCAGATCCAACGGAGGAACCTTCTGAGCAAAGAGAACAGGATAAGAATAAACAGCAAAATCCTTCTAATGAAAAAAATAATGAGTTAAATAAAAAGGATGAACAGGAGCCAGATCCAACGGAGGAACCTTCCGAGGAAAGAAAAGAGAAAAAAGAAAATGAGTAATTATGGATTTGTAAAATTTACAGCATAAAAATGAAAAATAGAAGTAAGTAACTTTAAATTATAAAAGTCATTTCCTATATTTAAGGTAAGTGGCTTTTATATATTTTAAGCATTTCTTTTGAAATGATATTCTTATTAATAGATTTTATTATATCCATAGGTCCAACGATATAGATTGGGACAAATGATATGGTATCGCTTAGGAGTGAGATGGTTAGGGGCAAAAAGATGAAAAATTTTTTGGGGGACATTTATAAAATTTCACATACCGTAATTTAAAAATAAATATAGGAAAATCAAAAAATAATGTAGAATATATCGTACATACATATATGAAGTCAACATAAAACAAAAATGAGGTGGACATATGTTACTTGAAGAAGTAATGCAACAACTAGAAGAATGTGGGACAGAGCAAACGCGTAAGACGTATAAAAACCATGGGGCGAAAGAGCCTTTATTTGGAGTTAGCTTTGCGAATTTAAAATTGTTAAAAAAGAAGATAAAAAAAGATCATGATTTAGCAATTTCATTATGGGAAACAAAAAATATGGACGCTATGACTTTGGCGACGATGGTTTTAGATCCGAAGAAGCTTACGACAGAGCAGCTAAATGAATGGGTTGGAGAAGTCGATTATTATTGTTTAATGGACGTTTTGATGACGGCTATATGTACATCGCCAATTGCAATAGAAAGAATGGAAGAATGGACAAAATCTGATGATGAATGGATCGGAAGAGCAGGCTGGTCCTTATTAGCAAATATAGCGATTAAAAATAAAACGTTACATGATGGTTTCTTCTTACCATATTTAGAAGAAATTAAAACGCATATACATAATGAAAAAAATCGAAAAAAAGAAGCGATGAATAGTGCTTTAATCGCGATAGGAATTCGCAATGAAGACTTAGAGCGACAAGCGATTGAACTTGCACGTGAAATTGGAAAAGTACAGGTTGATCACGGCGCAACGTCATGTAAAACACCCGACGCAGAACCTTATATAAAAAAGGCGAGAGAAAGAGCTGAAAAAAAGAAAGTGAAATGAGAAAAGGGGAAAGGCTATGAAACCAATTGAAGCGGCACAAAGCATAATTACATCACAATTCCCGAATTGTGATGTAGCTTTACTCGGAGGGAGTGTTGCGCGAGGAGAAGCGACTAAAACATCTGACCTTGATATTGTAATAATAGACGATAGTTTGTCATCTTGTTATAGAGAATCCTTCTATAGTAATGGTTGGCCTGTTGAAGTATTTGTACATAATTTTGAAACGTATAAAATCTTTTTTAAAATGGATTGTGATCGAGGGAGACCTTCGTTACCACAATTAGTTTCAGAGGGAATTTCATTAAAAGGGGAAAATGAAATTGTTGAGAAATTAAAAAGAGAAGCGAATGATTTACTAAATAAAGGACCTGCTAAATGGACCGAGGAAACGATGAGGCAAAAACGTTATTTTATTACAGATGCTTTAGATGATTTTATAGGTGCAACAAAAAGAGAAGAAGAATTATTTATCGCTAATTTATTAGCGGATCTTGTACATGAATATGTATTAAGAGTAAATGGTATGTGGCTCGGAAATTCAAAATGGTTTATAAGGGTACTAAGAAGATATGATGAACAATACGCAGACCAATTTGTAGCGTCTTTTGATCATTTTTATACAACGGGAGAGAAAAGAAAATTAATTACTTTTGTAGAAAAAACGTTAGAACAGTATGGAGGAAGAGTCTTCGAAGGATTTTCTATTGGGAAATAAAAAGGGGATAGTAAAATGAATGTACCATTCGTTCAATTAAGAGAATTAACATTAGATGATATAGAAGATCGATATCAATGGTCATTAGATAAAGAAGTGACAAAGCATTTAGTCGTACCAGATCAGTATCCTCCGTTCACGCGTGAAGATACGAAAAAATGGATTGAAGCTTGTATAAGTCGAGCGAATGGTTATGAACAAAGAGCTATCGTTACTGAGAGCGGCATACATATTGGATGGGTAGACCTTAAGAACTTTGATAAAACAAATAAAAATGCAGAACTAGGAATTGCGATTGGAGATAAAAACTATTGGGGAAAAGGATTTGGGATGGCAGCTCTAAACAGCATGTTACTAATAGGATTCTCTCAGTTCGAATTGGAGAAAATTTGGTTACGTGTAGATGAGGACAATACACAAGCTAGAAAGAGTTATGAAAATGCTGGATTTGTATGCGAAGGGTTAATGAGAAATGATCGATTGCGCCAGGGGAAGTTCATTCATCGCTATCGTTACAGTATATTAAAAGAAGAGTATGAACCAAAAGTTAATAGCCTATAAAAATATTATGTAAATTAAAAAGGGGAAGATAAAATGATTCGATTACTTACAAAAGTGGATGCAAAACAATATTGGGAGTTACGTTTACAAGCACTGCAAGTAAATCCAGAAGCATTTGTAACGACTTATGAAGAAGCAGTGCGTCAAGAAAACCCTCTGGAACGTGTTGCTAGTAATCTTTCATCTAACAGTAGTTTTACATTTGGCGCTTTTAATAATGAAAATCGTTTAGTTGGAGTTGTTACGTTATTAACAGAAGAAAAGGAAGCATATAAGCATAAAGGACATATCGTTGCGATGTATGTAGATACTGATAATCGAAGAAGTGGTCTTGCGCGTGATTTAATACGTAAAGCTATTGAAAGGGCAAGAGAAATGAAGTTAGAGCAATTGAATTTAGGCGTGGTATCAACGAACGAACCAGCCAAACGATTATATGAATCAATGGAATTTAAAACGTACGGTATAGAAAAAAATGCTTTAAAGATAAATGGTGTTTATAGTGACGATCAATATATGGTACTGTTTCTTTAAGAGGAGAAGTTTATTATATTACATCCAATTTTAAAAATGTGAATTTTAATTATATTCATTTTTTTGTATAGTATTAAGAAGAAACTAAACAAGGGGTTTTATAATGAAAGCTATTGCAGTAGGAATTTTGGCATCATTTTTCTTTGCCTTTACCTTCGTGTTAAACCGGGCAATGGACTTAGAGGGCGGAAGCTGGATTTGGAGTGCGTCATTACGGTATTATTTTATGGTTCCAATGCTGTTACTTATTGTCATGTATAGGGGGAACTTAAAGCAACTCTTGCAATATATGAGAAACAATCCGAAAGAATGGTTAGTATGGAGTATTATTGGATTTGGCCTCTTTTATGCACCGCTTAGTTTTGCTGGTGCATTCGGCCCTGGTTGGCTTGTTGCATCAACATGGCAAATAACGATCGTCGCTGGTATTTTATTAACACCCTTTTTTGCGGTAGACCCATTACATAAAAAACTTCCAATGAAGGAATTAGTAATGTCAGGCATTATTTTATGTGGTGTTGTGCTTATGCAAGTAGAACATGCTTCTTCATTAGGCATTCGTGAAACCATTTTATGTGTCGTTCCTGTACTTATTGCAGCGTTTGCGTATCCTCTTGGAAATCGAAAAATGATGCAAGTTTGTAAAGGGGAGTTAGATGTATTCCAGCGAGTTCTCGGTATGACATTAGCAAGTTTACCATTTTGGTTTATTCTATCTGGTTACGAAGTATCAACAGGTGGATTACCATCAAGTAGCCAAGTGTTCCAATGTTTTATTGTAGCGGTTAGTTCAGGTTTAATCGCGACAGTACTATTTTTCTTTGCGACAGATCTTGTGAAAGATAATCCGCAAAAACTAGCAACAGTGGAAGCGACGCAGTCTGGTGAAGTTTTATTTGCGCTAGTAGGAGAGCTCATCTTGCTATCTGCTCCAATTCCATCATCTTTATCTTGGATTGGTATGAGTCTCGTAATTGTCGGCATGATACTACATAGTTATGTGGCTGTAGTTGTAAAAAAAGAAGAAAAGATAACAGCGTAATGAGATTAGCTCTTTTTATAAAGAGCTAGTCTTTTTTCATAGAAAGGGATGGAAATATGAATTTGCAGCGAATCAAACAGATTGAAAGCGAACCATTTTTAAATATACTACAGTATGCAGTCGGTCCAAGTGAAACAAGCTTAAAGAAAGCAGTAGTATTTTATCAAAGCGATAAAGGTAGATTATATAAATATGAAGAAAAGGCTTGTATAGGTATTGAAATAATCGGAGCAAATAAAGCGAGAATATGCCACATAGCAGTTGCTCCACAATATCGTCATAAGGGAATTGCGTTGCGAATGATAAGGAAAATAATAGTCATGCATCAATTGACTTATGTAGAAGCAGAGACAGATAAAGAGGCCGTAGAATTTTATAAGAAAATTGGTTTTCAGGTTAAAAGTTTAGGAGAAAAATATCCGGGGATAGAAAGATTTCATTTGTGCTTTAAAAATAAAACATATTGAAATAATCTTAGAATATAATATCCGGAATAGGAATTGAAGAGATAGGTCGTTTTTTATTTAACTGTTCTAATTTTAATAGAAGATATTTATTAGTTTTTGACAAAAATTTAAGCACGCTTGGAATGCTTATTTGATGTTAAGAAAGGAAGTAAAATATGAGTAGATCGATAAATGATGGAACAATTGAAAAAAAGCGTGCAGTCTCATTGGATTTAGCAAGGGGTACTATGCTACTGTTAATCGTACTTGCTCATGCACCGCTTTACTTGTATGCTGCAGATCCTGGAATTATGCACAGGGTGGAAAGCGGTAGTTTTTTTGATCAAATTGTAAATCTTTTTGGTATATTCATAATTGATAACCGTGCAAGAGCAATGTTTGCCGTATTATTAGGCTACGGTTTGGCTCTAGCACTTGAAGGACAAATATCCAAAGGGAAAAATGAAAATCATGCTGTAAAAATAGTGAGAAGACGCTCTTGGTATTTAATACTGTTTGGGATTGTGTTAGCGGTCATAATTGGAGGGCAAGATATTCTTATGGCTTATGGTTTAGCGGGGATTCTTGTTAGTCCACTATTAAAGAGTAAAATGAAAATATTAATTCGAACGTTTATAATTATCGCTATATTGTATATCATTTTTATTCCAATAATATGGGGATTTAATATGCAATCAATAGGCGATTATGGTTTTTCACCAGATGTTTCAGCAAAAGATACGTATTTTAGTACTACAATGTTAAGATTACTTTTCTTTCCAGTTATACCTGTTCTCATTCACTTTATGTTTCCAATTCTTCCTTCTGTAATTCTTGGCGTGTGGATTGCTAGATATCAGTTATTAATAAAACCAGAGAAACATTTAAAAAAATTATATTCTATAACAAGTATAGGATTAGCAATTTCCTTAATAGGTGCTTTGCCTCTATCTTTTATAGGGACTGTATGGTACCCCAGTGTATTTACAGCTGGAATGATAAATGGAATCCATATTTTAACTGGAATTGCTGGAGGGTTAGCATATGCAACGGGTTTCGGGATAATAGGAAGTAGATTGAAAAATCTAGGGTACTGTAGCCTTTCATTAATTGCTTTAGGAAAGCGCTCATTAACATTTTTTGTTTTGAATGAGGCACTACTTGTTATATTTTTATCACCAGTAGCATTTGATTTAGGAGGGTATGTAAGTAACACTCTTGCTGCATTGATAGCTATTAGTATTTGGGTACTGTCTGTCATATTAGCTACAATAATGGAAAAAAATAATCTTAATGGACCATTAGAGATTTTATTGAGACGTTTAGTATATAAAAATAAAAGACGACCCGAGTACTAGGTCGTCTTTTACTGTATTTAAGTCTATAGATAGGTAATCAGGCTATAATAATATTTCGTTTTCATTTAGAGAATAAAAACATAAAAATATGCAAATGTACATATTGTGTATAGTTTGAAAAAAATGCGATTTACATTATATAATAAAGGTAACTGGAAAATTATAGATAAAAGAAATTAGGTGTATAACACATGAGAATGGATAAAAGTAAATTTATGAAAGTCGCTGCTTCAATCGGTGTGTCATCTTTTTTATTAACGGGTTGTGGTGATTATGAAGAAGAAACTGCACAGAAAGAAAGTACGGCTGTAAAAACAGATGATGCGAAGCAAGGGAATGAACAAGGAACATTAAATTGTGACGATAAATCTCCAACAATGGAAAATGTAGAGAAAGATGAGTTATGCAAGGAAAATAACCCTTCATTTTCATCGTATCATGAAAGCTCACATTTACCGATACTTCCATTCGTAGCAGGATATTTATTAGCAAGCAGAACTTCAAATATGAACTATACAGCAAAGCCAAATGTAATGAAGAAGCCGTATACAAACAATGTTATTCCTTATCGTGAAAAAGATGAGAGGAGAACTGGTGGCAGTGGTGGAGGAGGCTATTATGGCGGCACTAACAGTAACAATAATTCTTCGAATAAAGTTGATTTGAATAAGCAACCACCAAATACAACAAATAAAGTGACGCCAGATACAAGTACGTCAAAATCATCTACGACACAAACGCCAAAAGTAAATTCTGGTTCAAGTGGAATTGGGAATGCAAAAGCGCCAGCCGGATCCTAAAATGAAAGGATAATGGAGTCATGTATACAGAACAAGAACAGAAAGAGTATATGAAAGTATGGTTTTCACTCGCAGAAGAGGCTGGTCGACATGGCTTTACTTGGCCGAGTCTTCTGGAGAAGGAAGAATGGAATCAATATATGGCAACAGGAATGTATCGTATGCCGGTAAACACATATATTGCTATTTCAAAAGCGACAGAAGAAATTATGTATGTGTTATATAGAACGTATCAATTTATTGTAAATACGACAGAAGATTTTCAAAAACTTGGATTTCCGCCCGAAACGTGGGAAATTGCGAGAATGAAACATACTGGGTTGTTTTCATATTTTACAAGGTTTGATTTTATCGTAAATGGTGATGATGTTAAATTAATAGAAGTAAATTGTGACACACCAACAGGGTACTTAGAGCCGTCTGTCGCAAATGAAGTGTTATGCCGTTATCATGATGTGAATCATCCCAATCATATTGAAGAGCATATTGTACAGGCGTGGGAACAAATTAAGCATGACTATAATATAGGGCCTGCAGAGACGATATATTTTACTAGTTACGATTGGCACGATGAAGACCGTCAAACAGTTCAATTTTTAAGAAGTTATTGCTTAAATCACCCTACGGAATATGTGGGAATTCAAGATATCGTCGTTGCAGATGATGGTATATATACGCCGAGCGGAGAAAAAATCCAATATTTATATAGACTGTATCCCATTGAATATTTAGTTTCAGATGTCGATAAAAATGGAAAAAGAATTGGACTTCAGTTTTTAGATCATATAGCGCAAGGAAGAGTCACAATTATTAATCCACCGGCTGCTTTTCTTATGCAAAATAAAAGTGTACTTGCATTAATTTGGCAATTTTTCGAAGAGGAAGTTTTCTTTGAGAAAGAAGAGCGAGAAATTATTAAGAACTACTTTCTACCAACATATTTTACAAATAAACCATTTTTAGAAAGAAATGAATCGTATGTTTCCAAACCTTTATACGGACGGGAAGGTGGCGGAGTATCTATATACGATAATGAGGAACTATTAGCTGAAGATAAAACGGAGTATTATTTTGAACAACGGAAAATATACCAGCAATACATAGAAATGCCTGACTACACCATTGATACTTGGGATGGCCCATACACTGGTAAACTATTAATTGGTTCACACTGTATTAGCGGGAGAGCTGCGGGGTTATTTTTACGTGTAGGTGAGAAAATAACGGGAAACTTATCAATGTTTACGGGGCTTACAATCGAAGGATAAAGTAAACAAAGAGCTCATCATTTGTGATGAGCTCTTTGTTTATGTATAAAAAAGCTTTTTTATTGTTGTGATGTAAAACCTTCATCTTTCTTCATTTCAAAGATCTTCTTTCCGTCGCCATCTACAATTTTAATAGAGTTTCTAAGTTTTGGTACACCAATATACAGTACAGGATTTTCATCTTTTCCTTTACCTTTTTCAATATGTAATACGATAACAGATGTGCCTTTTTCGTCTTTTATTTCTTGTACTGTAATTTTATCGTTTTTATATTCTTTTCCAAATGCTAAATAAACCATTCTTTGTCCTTCGCTAATACTACCATTCGAGTAATGAACCATAGTTGGGTCTTCTTGTGCTTTTTCATATAAATTTGATGGGCCATATCCACCTTCATTATATCTTGATTTTTCTAATACCCAATAACTTTCATAGTCATCTTGAATCGAAACACATGCACTTAAGGAAATGAGCCCAAATAGTAGAATAGAGAATAAAAATTTATTCATTTGTTCACCTTCTTTTAATATTGTAAACACAATTAAACTATATCTCACGTGATAATATTACCATTTTTATAGATATGAAAAATGATTAAGTTAAAAATTGAGAAAAATATGATAATATATTTATGTATAAGTTTAAATTTTAATATATAGCTAGTGGGGGAACCGTTATGAAAATAAATGAAATAGTAGCGAATACACAATTTCCAAATACAATTGAATCTATTACAAAAGATTTAAAGGCATTAGGAGTCAAAAAAGGAATGACAATTATCGTTCATTCTTCATTAAGTTCGATTGGATGGATATCTGGTGGCGCGGTTGCGGTAGTAGAAGCGTTAATGAAGGTTGTTACAAAAGAAGGAACGCTTATTATGCCTACGCAATCGTCAGATTTATCCGATCCGAAACATTGGTCAAGACCACCTGTACCTGAAGAGTGGTGGCAGATTATCCGTGATAACGTCCCAGCATTTGATCCACGTATAACACCAACAAGGGGCATGGGGGAAATAGTTGAATGTTTCCGTACATATCCGAATGTAGTGCGCAGTAATCATCCATTAGGAAGTTTTGCTGCATGGGGAAAACATGCAGAGGAAATAGTAAGGGATCATTCGCTATCAATGAGCTTTGGAGAAGAATCCCCATTAAGAAAAATATACGATTTAGATGGACACATATTATTAATTGGTGTTGGCTATGATTCTAATACGTCTGTACATATATCTGAAGTACGTTCTGGTGCACGTGAGTTAATACAAGTAGGAGCACCAATTTTAGAAAACGGTGAAAGGTTATGGAAAGAGTTTGTTGATATGAATTACGATTCTGATACGTTTGTAGAAATTGGTGTACAGTTTGAGCAAAAAGGAACTGTAACAAATGGAAAAATAGGCAACGCAACGTGTCGTATTATGAAGCAACGTGATATAGTTGACTTTGGAACAGAGTGGTTTCGTAAGAAAAATCAGTAAGGGATGGTTACAATGAAGGGGAAAAAAGTATTAATTACGAGCGGTGGTTGTTTAGAAAAATGGGACCAAGTACGCGGACATACAAATATGGCAAAAGGAACAATCGGAAGAATAATCGCGGAAGAACTTATAGTAAAAGGGGCACATGTTATATACTTACACGGTTATTTTGCTGAGAAACCAAGCGATGTACATAGAGGATTAGAATTACACCCATTTGAAGGAATAGTTGATTTACAAGATAAAATGAAAAGTATCATTACGCATGAAAAAGTCGATGCGGTCATTATGGCAGCGGCTGGATCAGATTGGGTTGTGGACAAGATTTGCGATCAAGATGGGAATGTTCTTGGTATGAATGGGAAAATTTCAAGTGATATAGCGCCGATTATACATTTTAAAAAGGCGCCGAAAGTATTAAAACAAATTAAAGAGTGGGATCCAGAAACAGTACTCGTTGGTTTTAAACTTGAAAGTGATCTAAATGAGGAAGAACTGTTTGAAAGAGCGAAAAATAGAATGAAAGAAGCAAAGGCGAATGTAATGATTGCAAATTCACCACATTCTTTATATTCGCGCGGGGCTGTGCACTATATAATTGGTCAAGATGGTAACGGTAAGTTATGTAATGGGAAAGATGAAACAGCGAAAGAAATTGTCAAAAGCTTAGAGATATTATGTAGTCGTATTACTGCTTTGTAAAATTTAATTTTTAGATAAGAATGAATCTGCATAGTATATAAATGAGCGAGACTTTAATCGAATGTGAAGCGTAAACCAATCAAGATCTATACAGAGAATAATTGGTGAGGAGTGGGTTCTATGGAACATTTATTAAAGCAAGCTATTAAACTTCGGGACGAAAAGAAATATGCGCAGTCCAGAGAGATACTTATAGGATTAACACATTTTACAAGGGATGCAGAAGTGCTTTATCAATGTGCTTGGATACATGATGTAATGGGTCTTGAAATAGATGCTGTGCCGTATTATGAGCAGGCAATTGCAAACGGCCTTGAAGGAGAATCACTTTGCGGTGCTTATATTGGTCTTGGCAGTACATATCGTTGTATAGGTGAATACGAAAAGGCAATTACAGTATTAGAAGCTGGGGTTAAGAAATTTCCAGAGAACGATCCAATGAAAGTGTTTTTATCATTAGCCAAATATAACGTAAACGATCACGAATCCGCAATGAAGTTATTACTAGAAACTGTCATAAAAGTAGAAGAGGTAAAAGAATTTGAACGTGCCATTTCATTTTATAAAGACCGTTTAAATGAGGTTTTTAAATAGAGGAGTGACCGTATGAACGTATCCATATCGCGAAAGCGAAAAGGAATTTGGATGGGGCTCGTATCTTTCATTATGTTATCAAACTATTTATTGTATGCCCTTCCAATAGTACCAGCCGCACCGAAAGAAGTAGTGCTTGGTTCATTATTAGATTGTATGTTTGTAATTCCAGTCATCACGTATTTCTTAATTATTCGAAAGAGATATTCATTAACGTATATATGCCCTGTTGTAATAGCTGGTTATATATTTGCCAGGTTTATTATTCCAAGTGACTATTTACAAGATTTTTCATACGTTTCTTATATTATTGTTGCGGGAGAAATTGTATTTGTATGCTTAGAATTATTCCTTCTGTATAAAATTGTTAGAATGTTCCCTAACATAGTAAAAAGATATAAAGAATATAAAAGAGAGTATTTTTCATTTTCTTATGCGATTGAAGCAGCGTTTGACGCTACTATGAAAAGGGGAAAATTAGTAGATGTCATTGTAACAGAGTGTAAGTTAATCTATTATGCATTTTTATCGTGGCGTGTAAAAGTACCAGAAGATGAATCTGCGTACTCATATCATAAAAAGACTGGTGCTATAGGTGTTTATATTATGATTATCCATGCAACAGCAATTGAAAGTATCGGTTTTCATTATCTGCTTCATCAATGGAGTCCAGTGGTAGCTTGGATTTTACTCATATTAAACATATATGCAATGATTTATTTTATAGCTGAAATACAAGCGATGCGTAAAAATCCAATTGTTGTAACAGAAGAACTAATAATCATTCAAATTGGATTAGGAAAGAAAGTTGAATTGCCATTTACACAAATTGATGATATTGCGTTCTACAAAGGAGAGTCCTTAAAAGCAAAAGAAGAAAAAGAGGTATTGGATGCAACTGTTATGGAGTTCATAAAAGAACCTGCTACTTTTGAAATAACACTAAAAGAGCCAGTGAAAGCACAATTATTATATGGATTTTCTAAAACAGTAAGTCGTGTTCACTTAAATGTTGATGAAGAACGGAAATTTTATGATGCGGTTACTGAAAGGTTAAAACATATGAATGGTGGATAGTGAAAAACTCCTTCTAAATAAGAGGGAGTTTTATTGTGTAATTGTAGACGACATAATATAAAGACTTCTTTATCACTATATAAATCGATATAATTAAGACTAGAATTAGCATAAGGGGAAACAAAATAATGAATAAATTACAAACAGCAAAAAGTGAAATTATAGAAAGAAAAATTCGGTATGACTCGACAATAGTAGATCACAATTGCTTAATACTTGAAAAGAAATCGCAGAGCATCATTTTATTTCATGAGGTGCAATATTCATTTACGATGACTACACATGATTCGAGTTTAACAATACCGAAAGGAAGTTACACCATTGCATACTATTGGGAAAATCGTCCGTACAATTTATACATATGGAGAGATAAGAATGGAATGTATTTAGGCTCTTATTTTAATGTTGTAAAAAATACGCAAATAAGAGACGAACTAGTGTCATTTGAAGACTTAATTATTGATATTTTGGTATTTCCAAGCGGAGAATACTTTATTTTAGATGAAGATGAATTACCGGAGCCTTTAGAGAATTTTGAGGGTGGTTATGTGGCTGAAGCTCTTTATGTATTAAAGGAAATAATTCAAAAATCGCTTCCTCAAATGATTGAAGAGACAGAAATGGTGCGGCCAAAATAAAGTGTAATCGATTTGAAAAGAAAATATGTATTTAATGAAATTGAGTAGTCTTAAGTTATATGAACTAACTTTTTGGATAAATCTAAAGTTAGAAGCATATTTCTTGGGGTTACTCTTTTTTATAGGGATTTAGTAAGTGAAGAAATTACAATACATTTACGAATATGTATGCTTAGTTTTGAAACTGATTTTACATTTTTATCCCGCTTTAATGGGCAATAAGACCCCCACCTCAAAATTCAGCGAAAGCAAAGAAGTTAGGTGGGGATCAACTGCCCATAAAAGTCCGATTGGTTCAACTAATAATCAGTGGGGGATGAAGAAAACCCCCACTGATTAAAGTTTCACTTTATTAAAAAAGATTGACTGAATTAAGTTCAGTCAATTATGATTGAATCAGATTCAGTCGTGAAAAAAACATACTAGGAGATGACCTATGAAAAGAATATCAAAAGAACCAGATATAAGAAGGCAAGAGTTAATGGATATTGGCTTTGAACTATATATGAAAAATGGTATGAAAGGATTTGGCATAAAAGATGTTGTGAATCATGCTGGTGTAGCAACGGGCTTATTTTATTATTATTTCAAGTCTAAAGAGAATTTTGTTGATGAAGTATTAAATGATTTTATTGTGAAAAATATGGAGTTAATTGAAGAAATACTTATTTCGAATGAACGGTCTGTCATGCAAAAGATGAAAGCTTCTCTAAATATATTTTGGACATTTATCGAAAAATTAGCACCTTATAAAAATGTGAGTTCGTTTCAGACGGAACAACATTTTCAACTGGAACAGAAATTATTTACGCGGATGCAGCCATTAATTCGACACGTAATCGAAGAAGGGGTGAAAACTGGGGTTTTTAATACTGATAACTCATTATTAGCATCAGGATTTATTTTATACGGTCTTAGCAGTATTGCTCATTCAGAGGTGAATTTGAATCTAGATACAAAGCAAGAAATGATTAATTTAGTATTAAATACACTACGATACGATCAAAGCGAAGGAGAATGTATATGAAAATTATTATCACTGGAAATAATATTTCGAATGAACAACTTACAAAGTGGAAAAGAGAGCGTATTAAAAAAGTTTTAAATACATTAGGACATAAAGAAACAGAGTTAAATGATACAGACGTTATGATCAAAAAACTAACGGAACTAAAGTTAAATTATTCATACAATAAAATGTATGCTAAGTTAAAATCTAAACTTAAATTAAGTGAAATGGGTATGCGTATTTGTACTGTTTTATCTGGCGATAGACGAAAGTTTTCAAAAACAAGTATATATTTAGACGGGATTACAGCAGAAGAAGCGATAAATGGAATTGATAGTTTTATGCTTGAACAATCACGTGAAAATGATCAAGTGAATTTATCAGCTTGTCCTGATCACTATGTACTAAGACCCTTTGGGGAAAATGAATTAGAGGTTATCGAAACTACTGGTAATTCTCCGTTTCCGGTTCAATTTTTTATTGTTTATGGTGACGAAACGGGATTGAAGACGCCTAGAGATAAGTCTTATCAATACCAATCAACAGGTGTAGCACGTATGAAAGACGGTACTACTATTGGTGGAGTTCGACATCAATTCAAAGATACAGATACTGGAATAGAAGTAAGTCTAGTTGTAGAGTTTCCAGCACTTTGTCCTAATAGCCTTATTAAATCGCATCAAATGCATTTGGCATGTGAGTTTTCTTATTGGCTACAGTGGATTAAGGACCGTAAAAAATAGTTTTCAAATAAACAATAGTCAAGATGTTCAAACAAATCATATGTATGTTTTAATAAAACCTAGTTGACTTATCGGAAATATTTGTATAATATGTACTTAATTCCATAACGTATTGCTGATTGGAGAAACCAAAGGCATTTTATCAATAGATAAAATGCCTTTGGTTTTTTTATTGCATAAATACTGAATCTGTTCATTTAGATGAATCATTTCAAGGAGGGGGAAAAGTGACTGTTTCAATTGATGGGGTATCAAAATGTTTTTCGAAACAAACTGGTACTGTTCAAGTATTAGAAGATATTAATTTCCAATTAGAAAAAGGGGATTTTATTACAGTAATCGGTCCGAGTGGTTGCGGAAAAAGTACACTATTAAAAATTATTGCGGGTTTAGACAGCGATTTTGAAGGTGAAGTCATTATTGATGGGGAGCACATAACAAAACCGAGTAAGAAGCAAGGGTTTATATTTCAAGAACACCGTCTGTTTCCATGGTTAACAGTCGAAGAGAATATTGCAGCTGATTTGTCATTAAAAGATAAGTATGTGAAGGATAAGGTAAAGGAATGGGTTGAAATTGTTCGGTTAGACGGTTTTGAAAAATCATATCCGAAAGAAATATCAGGCGGGATGTCACAGCGTGTTGCGATTGCAAGAGCGTTGTTAAGGGATCCGAATGTATTATTGCTTGATGAACCATTTGGGGCACTTGATGCGTTTACCCGGAGTCATTTGCAAGAAGTACTGCTCAACATTTGGGAACAAAAGAAGACGACAATGATATTCGTTACACATGATATAGACGAAGCCATATATCTTTCGAGCCGAATTGTCATTATGAGTGCAAAGCCTGGAAAAATACATAAAGTGATTGAAAATAATTTACCTTATCCGCGTAGTAAAACTTCAGAGTCATTCCAAGAGATTCGTAAGAAGGTATTACAGCAGTTTGAGCATGGGGGATTGATTCAAACAAGTATATAGGGAAAGAGTGATTATATATGTATAAAAAATTCAAAGGTCTTTCTTTTGCTTTAGCTATATCTTTATTTTTATTCGGATGCGAAAAAAGCACAGCAAGTAGTAAGAAGGAAGATGTAACAGTACAAATTGGTATACAGCAAGGATTAAGTCCACTATTACTCGCGCAGAAAAAAGGATGGTTTGAAGAAGAGTTTAAAAAAGAAGGCGTTAAAGTGAAGTGGACAGAATTCCAAAGCGGCCCTCCTTATTTTGAGGCTATCGCATCAAACCGATTAGATTTTGGTGAAGTTGGAAATTCTCCAGTCATTTCAGCGCAAGCAGCAGGTATTGGATTTACCGAAATTGCCAATACAAGTTACGCGAGAAAAGGAACAGGAATTCTCGTTCCAAAAGATAGCAAGATTACGAGTGTAAAAGATTTGAAAGGTAAAAAAATAGCGGTAGCAAAAGGAAGTAGCGCATTTAATTTATTATATCGCGCGCTAGATAAAGAGGGTATCGATGCAAAAGATGTAAATGTCATCCAGTTACAACCAGATGAAGCGCAGCCTGCATTCGAATCAGGATCAGTAGATGCATGGGCAATTTGGGATCCTTTTATATCGTTACATACGGTAAATAAAGGAGCGAAAGTGATTGCAGATGGTGAACTATTAAATGTTTCTTCCCCGGAATTTTTAATTGCGAGAACAAAATTTGCGAAAGAGCATCCGGAATTAGTTGAGAAATTTCTCAAAGTTTATGAAAAAGCACGCGTATGGCAAGATGAAAACTTAGATGAAGCGATAAAAATATATACTTCTGCAAAGAAAATAGATGCAGAGATTGTAAAAGAAGTGTTTAATCACGACAAACCTATTTTAGTTCCAGTTACGAAGGAAATAATAGCGGAACAGCAAAAGACAGCAGATTTTCAATATAAGCTTGGTTCTATCAAGAAAGAAATTAAAACAGATAATGTTGTAGATAATTCTTTCGTAGAAAAAGCGTTAAAGGCGAAGTGAAAAGAGGTTTTGTAAATTGGAAAATACGAAGGCTGTTGTGAAAAGGGCGAGTATAACGATTGGCAAAAGTAATGTGAAAAAAGTGCGAAAAACAAATGTAAAAGTGTTAGTAAGAGCGATCACTATACCAATTATCGTATTAATAATTTGGCAGTTAGCCGGCGTATTCGATCTAGTTTCTAAAACAGTATTACCAACGCCGTTGGATATATTTCTAGCTTTTCAAGAACTTATAAAAACAGGAGAGTTATTCGGTCATTTAAGTATTAGTGTATTCAGGGCTGCGGCTGGTTTCTTTATTGGCGGGAGCTTAGGAATTATTTTAGGAACGATTGTTGGATTTTCAACGAGAAGTGAGCAATATTTAGATCCCTCAGTACAGATGTTAAGAACTGTACCTCATTTAGCTGTTGCACCGCTTTTCGTATTATGGTTCGGATTTGGCGAAACATCGAAAGTGTTATTAATTGCAGACGGGGCATTCTTCCCTTTATACGTAAATGCATTTTTAGGTATTAGAGGTGTAGATTCAAAGTTATATGATGTTGCGAGAGTGTTAGAGTTTAATAAACGAAAATTAATTACGAAATTAATTTTGCCTGCAGCATTACCGAATTTATTACTTGGAGCACGTTTGTCTTTAGGCGTTGCATGGGTCAGTTTAGTAGTAGCAGAACTTATGGGATCTACAGAAGGTATTGGTTATATGATTATGGATGCAAGGCAATTTTCAAATACAGATATCGTATTTGTTGGAATTATTATTTTTGCATTCGTTGGGAAGTTTTCTGATTCCCTCGTACGTTTACTAGAAGTGAAGTTTTTAAGATGGCGAGATAATTTTAAAGGGGAAATAGGGAATTAATATATAAATTATTAGGGGTAATTTATATAGAGTGTATTAGTTGACGTTTCAAAACAATTAAGGGGTGTGTAAAGGTATGGAATTATTATGGTTTATTCCGGCGTATGGAGATGGTCGATATTTAGGAACGACTAAACGAGGAAGAGCAGCTGAGTATGGTTATTATAAACAAGTTGCACAGGCAGCCGATTATTTAGGATATACAGGTGTGTTACTTCCAACTGGTCAAGGATGTGAAGACCCTTGGGTGTTAGCATCAGCTCTTGCTGCTGAAACAGCGAAGTTAAAATTTTTAGTAGCGGTTAGACCAGGACTTATGTCACCAACAGTTGCAGCGAGAATGGCTTCTACATTTGATAGAATTTCAGACGGCAGACTTCTAATTAATGTAGTAGCTGGAGGAGATCCGGTTGAATTGCGAGGTGATGGATTATATCTTGAGCATGATGAAAGATATGAAGCAGCGGATGAATTTTTAAAAGTATGGAAATCGACATTGCAAGGTGAAACGATATCTTTAGATGGAAAACATATTAAAGTTACAGATAGTAAAGTTGTGTTCCCGCCAGTTCAAACACCGTATCCTCCTATATATTTCGGTGGATCATCATCTGCTGGAAAGGAAGTTGCAGCAGAACATAGTGATGTATATTTAACGTGGGGCGAGCCACCAAAGCAAGTAAAAGAGAAAATAGAAGAAGTAAGAAAACTGGCAGAAGAGAAGGGGCGTACAGTACGATTCGGCATTAGGTTACACGTAATCGTAAGAGAAACAGAAGAGGAAGCATGGGAAGAGGCTGAGAGGTTAATTCAATATGTAGATAACGAAACAATTGAACTTGCTCAAAAGACATTTGCAAGATATGATTCAGTTGGTCAAAAACGGATGACCCATTTAAATAAGGGCACGAGGGAGTCATTAGAGATAAGTCCTAACTTATGGGCTGGTATTGGTCTTGTAAGAGGTGGGGCAGGCACTGCGCTTGTAGGAGATCCGTATACAGTAGCGAAAAGGATAAAAGAATATGAGGCGTTAGGAATTGATACATTTGTTTTATCAGGATATCCGCATTTAGAAGAAGCATATGAAGTAGCGGAATTATTATTTCCATTATTGAAAGACGAGAAGAAACAAGAAAATAAAATCGTTGGTGAAATGATAGCTGATGCATATGCATTAAAAAAATAGTGAGAAATAAAAAACTCGCAAGTTATTAAGCTTGCGGGTTTTCGTCGTAAACAATTAATAAATATGGTAAAATTAAGAGGTAACTTATGGTACGGTTGGTTGTTCAATTATCACTTCTCCAAATTAGGAGGGGGGTGATAATACATGAGTGAAATTACGTTGTTACTGCAAGGTGGACTGTTTCTCGTTGCATTGTTAACGTTTATTGTCGTCTTAATTGACAAGCTCAAAAAATAACAACCCACCTATGCCTATAGAATGTGGGTTGTTTTGTTTGTAAGAAACAAATAGGATAAATGAACAATCCAATCTGCTAAGTTACGTGGACTAGTGTGTAGCCGCACACTAGTCTTTTTTATTTATATACAATTTATAATTAGATTATGTGATTGTATTGTTCTTTTCATAATCATTATAACATAGTGTCTTTTCATCAAGAAAGGAGACCGTATGTTCTGATTTCGGTTATATAGAAGGAGTTTTTTCTTTAAATAGCTCATCCATATACTGTTTTAAACTTTGGACATAAAATTCCTGCCTATTTACGTTATTTACACCGACAATTGGTGATGGAAGTTCATATCGTTTTTCTGATAAATGAACGACAACGTCAAAGATATCAAATAGACGAATGAAACAAAATAGGCCGTCTTTATCGCTTAATAAAATAAAATAATGGTTTTCACTATTTGTATTTAATGTATTCCATAGTGAACTTTTACTTAAGTCACGAACAATGCTCTTTTCTTTTAATTCCATAAAATCGGCATTTGATAGAATGTTAGAGATATCAATTGCATCGGGATCTTCAAAGTAACCATCAACTGTTTGTACACCAAAAGTATAGGCCATTTTTAATACACTCATTTTGTATTTGCGGTTATCTAAAAGTAATTCACGTTGAATAGAGCTAGCTACTTTCGTTACACGTTCTTCTTTCCAAATTTCATTATGTAGTGAAATATCGTGCTTTTTACATAGTTTCATAATTAATGCATTAGAATAAAGTATTTCATCACTTACTTCAACAACATCTGTCTCAGCCGCCGCAAGTTCCTCGCCGTGTTCATTCGTATAGAGAGGGGAGTCGATTTGTTTTTTCATTTGCTCAATCTTATATTGACTTAATTTATGCCTAATTAAAGGGCGATCAATATTTGTTGTCATTTGTTCATGACAAGTATCACAAATTGAGTTTGTGAAATAATATCCACATAATATTTCTGGAATGACATATTGTTCACTAAGTTCTTTCGTATCTTTTCTGCAAATGATGCATTGTGTCATATTTATCACCTTTACCTGCAAATTTGTATGTAATCTCATTGTAGTGTATTTATTGGCATTTTGGAATATTGTAAAGGAAAATATTATGTGAAATTCATGTTTATTTTGGTACAATATAAAGAAGTGCTAGTTTAAAGGAGGACGTTTTTTTGAAATCGAAAGTGCACTTTTGGACATTAGAAGTGCTGATGGTTGTAGGAATCATATTTATTTGCACAAAAATATCGTTTCTATTTCAACCGATCGGTATCTTCATATCAACATTATTTTTCCCAATTTTAATAGCGTTATTTTTATACTTTGTATTTAATCCTTTGTTAGTCTTTTTGGAGAATAAAAAAGTTCCTAGAAATTTAGCGATTTTACTACTATATCTTTTTATAATCACATTAGCTGGGGTTGCTATTGGAGTAGTTGTTCCAACCATCTCACAACAGTTAATGGATTTAGTAAAAAATATGCCAATGTACATAAAAGAGGGGAAAATATACATACAAGAGTTATCCCATCATAGATTTTTTGAATGGATATCTACACAAAACTACGTTTCCATTGAAACAATTGAAAAAAATGCGATTGAATCTTTAAAGGAAATACCGAACACAATTACGTCGAGTGCAACGGCTGTCTTTGGAATCATCACGAATGTTGCGTTAGTTATATTTACAGTACCTTTCATATTATTTTATATGTTTAAAGATGGACACGCCTTTCCAGGGAAAGCAGTTAGTCTATTACCTGAGTCTTACAGAGAAGAAGGACTTCGTATTATAAAGGAAACGAATGAAACATTATCTGCGTATATTCAAGGGCAATCGCTCGTTTGTATATTTGTAGGTGCTTTTACTTTTATCGGTTATTTAATTATCGGTTTACCGTACGCTTTCGTTTTAGGGATTATTGCAGCATTTACAAATATTATTCCGAACTTAGGCCCATTCATCGGTGCAGCACCAGCTGTAATTGTAGGTTTGTTCGTATCTCCAATGCAAGCGTTGTACGTAATAATTATCGTAACAATTGTACAGCAGTTTGAAAGTAACATTATTTCACCACGTATAATGAGTTCAAAATTAAATATCCACCCGTTAACAATTATTATATTAATTTTAGGGGTAGGTAACTTCGCAGGAATTATCGGAATGATTTTAGCAGTGCCAGTTTACGCAGTAACAAAAACGGTTGTTTCGAACTTAGTGAGATTGTTCAAGACGAAACGAAGTAATCGAAAATAGTATATGTTGAGAAAGATACACCATTTTTTAAGTGGTGTATCTTTTTGTTTAAAAATATTTAAAAGTGTATGAATGAGATGTTATTATATATTTTTTATATATCAAATGTAGCAGGAAACTCGTGTGACATATGCTTTATAAAGCTATGTGGAATCTCTCTGAACTATCCAAATCATTTCTTTACACCGTGCTATCGACATCACAATCGACTCCTTTCAATTTATATATTTAAACGATTAAAGGTGAGTGTAGTACTTACTTCTACGATCACGAATTTCATCAATAATTTGTTTATATTGTTGCTCTCGTTTTAATTCATTTTGAGATATCGTTTCTTTTTGAATCGTAATAGTTAAAAAGAAAAGGTGAAACTTCATATGTGAATTCCTCCTTTCAAATCGGAATTACAGATGACTACAGTAATGGCTTTGTCTTTCTTTTACATTATCCATAGCCTGATTAATTTGTCGTTCATGAAGCATGTCAGCCTTAGACAATTTGTTTTTTTGAATGGTAATGGTTAAAAAGAACACTTTAAATTTCATTGGATTTTTGCTCCTTTATAAGTGATTTAGAAAAGACGATTGTAAAAAGAAGATTGAAGTTCTTTAACTTCGTCCATAGTATTTTGAACGTGTTGTTCATGTAAAACCTCATTTTGTGAAAGTTTACGTTTTTGAATAGTAATAGTTAAAAAGAATGCTTTAAATTTCATTAGAATGTTGCCCCTTTAGGATTTATTTAGAAAAGACGGTTGTAAAGGGATGATTGAACCACTTTAACTTCGTCCATAGTATTTTGAACGTGTTGTTCATGTATAATCTCTTTCTGTGAAAGCTTACGTTTTTGAATAGTAATAGTTAAAAAGAATGCTTTAAATTTCATTAGGTTATTGCCCCTTTAAAATATATTTTTAACACATTTGTGTATAGTATGAACTTTTAATGTCCGTTATTTTATCCATAGTGTGTTTTAATTGTTGGTTACGAATGATTTCATCTTCAGATAATGTTTTTTTCTGAAGTGCAGTCGTAAAAAAGAAAATATGAAAAGTCATAAATGAATTCCTCCTTTCGAAAAGGAATTACAGGTGATCACAATACAGCACTTGGCGCTCCTTAACATCATTCATAGCATTTTCAATCTGCTCATTATGAAAAATTTCAGCTTTGGAAATTGTATTTCTTTGAATCGTAATACTTAAAAACAATACGCTAATAGTCATCGAATGTTGCTCCTTTCTTTAAAAAATAATGTAAGAGACTAAAAAATCGCACAAAAAAGCCACAGGAAGATATAGTTCTCCTATGGCCAGGCGTGAAAAAGCCACAGGAAAGTATACGACCTCCTGTGGCGAATTTATGAATTAATTGAGATAAAGTACGATTTTCAATTCTCCGTTAGGGTGGTCGAATTCATATTTAATTGTCCAGAAAACACAGGTGCAGTCAACGCTAAAGTTAATGCATGTAATTGTAATTTCATCATTTTCTTCGACCTCCTTTTAGAATATTTTTCTTACGTTAGTAAGTATATACAATTAATGGATAATTGTAAACATAAAAATTGAAAATTTTTAATTTTGATTAAAATGCGTATGTTTTAAAGGGATTTGACGAGAAGTTTTGTATTTAACGAAATAGCGATAAAAATGGGGGATGCTAAATGAAATATATGCATCGTAATGTGGTTGTTATGCTAACAATTTTTTTATTTATGACTACTTGTTCTAAAGGAGAAAGAATAAAAGAAATATCTGATGTTGAAACTACAAGTTTTTTTAAGGTAATCATTTTTAAACGAATGATTACCTTTTTTTGTATAAGAAATTTATGGAAAACTAAAGTTCTATGTGATATGGTTAATTACATAAGTAATGAACCTATGAACCTAAGGTGGTGAAATTGTGAAACCTACTCTGGAGCAAAACAAATTAATATACATACAAATTGCAGAAACCATTGAATCTGATATTTTAAAAGACATATTGCTTGAAGAAGAACAAGTTCCATCAACAAATCAATTTGCGAAGATGTTACAAATAAATCCAGCTACTGCAGCTAAAGGGGTAAATGTATTAGTGGATGAAGGGATTTTATATAAAAAGAGAGGGATCGGGATGTTTGTTGCAAAGGGAGCGAAAGAAGTTGTACTAAAAAAAAGACAAAACACTTTTATGACCGAATATTTACCTAAAGTGTGGGAAGAAGCGAAAGTGCTAGAAATATCAAAAGATGAATTGATGGATATGATTCAAAAAGTCACGAAGGAGGAGAAAGAGGGATGATTGCACTTGAAACGTTAGAGTTAACGAAAAAATATAAAAAGAAAATAGCTGTAAATGATGTAACGATTTCTTTGGAAGAGCATAAAATATATGGTTTGCTTGGAAGGAACGGAGCAGGGAAAACGACTTTATTAAACTTACTGGCAGGACAAATTATTTCGAGTAGTGGAAGTGTATCTGTATTTGGTGAAAGTGTATTTGAAAATAGTAAAGCAATGCAAAGTATTTGTTTTGTTAGAGTAAAAGAAGAAGCTCATTTAAGTTATAAAGTAAAAGAAATTTTTAAGATGTGTAGCATGTTTTATAAAAATTGGGATGGAGCTTATGCTGAAGAACTGGCAAATAAATTTCAGCTGAATATGACAGAGAAATACCATAAACTATCCCATGGTATGCAAACAGTCGTAGGAATTATTCAAGGGCTAGCAAGTAGAGCACCAATTACTATTTTTGATGAACCAACTACAGGTTTAGACGCAGCACACCGTGAATTATTTTATTGTCTACTACTAGAAGATTACGGTGAGCATCCACGAACAATTATATTGTCAACACATTTAGTAGAAGAAGTAACTCATGTTATTGAAGATGTGATAATCATCAAAGAAGGAAGATTAGTTGTTCAATCCTCGGTGGAAGATTTATTACAACAAGGTCATATTATTTCAGGGCAAAAAGATAAAGTGGACGAGTTCTCAATCAATAAAAAAGCGTTAGAACGAGAAGTTTATGGAAATAAGGGCATTACTGTCATATGGGAAGAATTGTCTAATGAAGATTATGACTCTATTGAAAAATTAGGATTAGTAGTTGATGGAATAACATTACAAAAACTATTTATACACATAACTGGCGGTGAATTGATATGACGATATTAATGAAGCAGTTAAAGTTACATATAAAATTTCACTATAAAGCAATATTAATATTTTGGATGGTAGCTTTACTCATTAAAGGAACTATGAATGCAGCTCATTTATATGAAATAGAAATTGGCTATATTCCTGAATTTATCGCTAATCCTTCAATAGCGATTATGGTGTTTATCGTAGGGAGTGTTTTCATTATTCAAGATGATTTATTTCGTTTAGCTGTTTCATTTGGTGTAACGAGAATACAATATTTTTTCGGAGCCATTTGTTACATTGTAATGCAATCCGCATTGTTTTCATTTCTTCAAGTATTGCTTTTACAAGATTTAAAATATAATGTAGTACATGTTAACTTTTGGGAGCAATCGATACAACAGTTTATTTTACAACTTTTATTTTATGTTACGACAGCATGTTTCTTTCAACTAGTAGTCGTGTTTAAGCAAAGATTTAAGTGGATCGGTCTTATGATTGGTGGGACGCTTTTCTTATCAATGAATAGTGTACTTTATGGAGAAGCCGGGATAACAGGTTTAATATTTACAAACGATGCATCTTTAATAGACATTCCTTATTTTACTGTTATTTCAATCGGATTAACTATTCTTTATATCATAACTAGTAGCATATTTATTCGTAAAGTTTCATTTGAACAAACAGTTTGAAATATTGATAGATTATTATTTTAGAGAGAAGGAAAGTATATGGGAGACACTTCTTCACTAATAACTGTCTTTTTATGTATTGCACTACTAATATTTTGGCGTCGTTATCGCTCTATGTATAAGCCAATAAAAGGCACAGGAAAACGTATTTTGTGGCCATTACTATTTTTAACTCCAGGTATTGTATGGTTTTTTGGTCCCGTACATCCAGCTATCTTACAAGTAATATTAGCAGCATTAATTGGGGTTCTTTTCGCTGTACCACTTATCGTTCTAACAAATTATGAGCGAAGAGATGATGGGAATATTTATACGAAAAAAAGTGCAGCTTTTTTAATTACTTTTATTGCACTTATTATTTTAAGATACGGTTCAAGACAATATATTGTTGATTTAGATCAACAAACGATCGGTTTATTATTTTACGTTGTTGCTGTATCATATATCATTCCGTGGAGAATTGCGTGTTATATTAAGTTCAGGAAAGTTTGGCGGGAAAATAATACTCATGCTATGTAAGAAAAAACGTCTCTTTCGAGAAGTTTTTTTCTTTTTATATGTAATTGAAATCATTTGTTGAAGTGCAAGCTGACATACAATATTATAAATATAAAAAAATTGAGGGGAAGTAGGGTGGATATAAATGCGTACGATTTTACTTTTTCTAAATAACATACCCATCAATGAAATAGAGAACATTAGACAAAAACATGATCCTTTATTTGGATTAATTCCACCGCATATAACGATCGTATTTCCATTTAAGAGTAATATTTCAAATGATGAATTAAAATCTCATATTTTGAATTTATCAAAAGAGGTAGGCAAAATTGAAATTGAGTTTGCAAATCGTACCACTAGTGTAGGAAACTATTTATTTTTGGAAGTGAAGAAAGGGAAAGAACAAATAGAAGAACTACATGATATCCTGTATACAGGACCTTTATTACAATTTTTGAATGAAGACATTCCGTACATACCACATATAACAGTCGGCAGAAAGACAAGTGCCGAGTTAGCTGCTGAAGTAGTTAAGGATATGCCTAGTTTTCATAAGAAGTTAAATTGTGTGATTGATAGAATTAGTGTAGAACGAATCGGAGAGAACGGGGAATCCATTATTGAATTTGAAGTGCCATTACAAAAAAGCTGACAAAAGTCAGCTTTTTAATTTTGTACATGAAGTAATGTACCAATCGCACCGCTGTAACCATCATCTTGTAGGAAGACTGGTATTTTATTTTGATATTCTGTGTAACTACGAATAATATTTTGAAGGTGTACGTTATGACATAAAGTCGAACCGATATAGATAATATGTCCCATGTCTTTCGTTTCGGCAAATTGGAGGCTTAATGCGGTAACGACCTCACCTACAAGCCCTTGAACGGTTGCGATTATATCTGACTTACTAAAATTCGAGTTTGTATTGGTTGCTTTCCCAAAGTTACTAGCTGTTAAGTTAGTATCAATAGGGGAGAGAATATTACCGTAAATATCTCCGACTGTAATGTCTAAATCTTTTCTAGAACCTATTTTTGTCAAAGGGATTACATCTTCAAACTGATCTATATTTGTTAATAGTTTTGAAAGTCCCATAATTGTGCCACCGCCAACCCCAGTTCCACCGGCGCGAATATATTGGTCATTATAAACGTAATGGATGGAAGTACCTGTACCGATATTTGTTAAAATAAAGTTGTTTATAGAATGTTTTTCTTTCTTTAATATGTATCGGACACCAGCAAGAGTAGCTTCAAATTCGTTCAGTTCAACTACTTTATATGAATCTGAAAGTAGTTGTTGTAATTGTTTTGCTTTTCCACCCGTAATACATATTTGTTTCATTCCATTGATGTTCTTAAGCCAATCAATAATTTTATCTTGTTCAAGTGAATAAAATTTTTCAAAAGCTAATTGTTTGTTTTCGTCAAAATAAGCAATTTTCGTTAATGTGCCTCCAGCATCGATACCGACTATACTTTCCATTTTCCTACTCCCAACTATGTAATATGTTTATCCTGTTAATTTCGATCAGACCGGTTGGCGGGGGATAGATAACCCGGACCGAATTAAAAGTCACTTATTCTGCTTGATATATTAATAGCTTTTCTATAGTTACAATCAGCTGATTATTAACCGTTGCAGTACCTTTACCGAGAATAAAACCTCGGCGATTGCGAGTTAGCTCATAATGCAAATCAAGTTTATCAGCGGGATATGCTTTTCCGTGGAATGCAACTCCATCTAAAGAGGAGAGAAAGCCTAATCCTTCAGAATCGCTTGTATGTACAAATGCACTAAGCTGAGCCAGTGCTTCCACAATTAACATATGAGGCATATGTTTTTGATTATCATTTATAAACCATTCGTTATTTGTAATGAGTTTGTATCCTGTAACGGATTCACCTTGTTTTATGTTTGTTACTTTATCAATCATTAAAAAAGGATAACGATGGGGAAGTGTATCTTTAACATACATATGAAAGTACCTCCAATGAATAATACCCCTGCTACAGTTAAGCAGGGGAGTTACCATTAATTTTTAACTAATTCATTTACTTTTTCAAGAGAAAAAATGCCGCTATTTCTAATGTTTTCAACAACTTGTTGTAACACTTCTTTATCTTGAACGAGTGCAATACGTACAAAGCCTTCACCGTGAGGTCCGAATGCATGACCTGGCGTAACAACGACATTCGCACGATCCATTAATGCATAAGCAAATTCTATAGAAGTCCAGCCTTTTGGAATTTCGGCCCAGACGAACATACTAGCAGCTGGTTTATCGACATTCCACCCAAATGTACGGAATCCATCGACTAAAGTATCTCTACGTTCTTGATAAATACCGCGGTTTTTTTCACAAAATGCAGCGCCATTTCTAAGGGCAGTGCATGCTGCTTTTTGAATTGGTAAAAACACACCGTAGTCTGTATTTGATTTAAACTGTGTAAGTGCACCAACAATTTCTTCATTTCCAATCATGTACCCAATACGGCTACCTGCTAAACTATAACTTTTTGATAAAGAGTTAATTTCAACGCCAACTTCCTTTGCGCCAGGGACTGATAGAAAGCTTATTGGCTTATTACCATCGAAATAAAATTCAGCATAAGCAAAGTCATGGACAACAATAATATTATGCTTTTTCGCGAACGCGATGACCTCTTTAAAGAAATCTTCGTGAGCCATTGCTGGAACTGGATTTCCTGGGAAGTTTAAAATCATCATCTTTGCTTTATCGGCGATTTCTTCCGGGATGTCTTGTAAGTTAGGTAGGAAATCATTGTCTTTCGTTAAAGGCATGTAGTAAGATGTTGCTCCAGCCATTTGAATTCCTGTTTCATAAGCTGTATATCCTGGATCAGGAACTAATATAATATCTCCCGGATTCGCATAAACCATAGGTAAATGAACGAGTCCGTCCTGTGAACCCATTAATAATAAAACTTCTTTATCGGCATTTAATATAACATTATGAATGTTGTTGTAATATTCAGTTACAGCTTCGTGAAATTCTTGAATACCACTTAATGTGTATCCGTAGCTTTCTTTTTCACTCGCTGTATGTACCATTTCTTCTCTTACAAAGTCAGCAGGTGGCATATCAGGATTCCCGATACTTAAATCAATCATTTTGTGACCTGCTGCAATCTTTTCTTTTTTATACGCCCCTAATTCACTAAATATAGAAGATTGGAATGCTTTCATTCTAGTTGCTAACGTGTATGTCATCAAAACCCCTCCTAAAAACAGTGTTTTCTTTCTGCGTTTTTAATAATTCTGAAAACACATGTTTACATTTTATCATTTTTTTATGAAAATTAAAACGATTGACAAATTTAGAGGAAGGATTAGTTTATTTTAAAAGAGTGGGGAATATGTTTGAGAAAGCTTTTTAAAGTAAAATAACGCAGAAAATATTTTCTGCGTCTTACATGAAGTGTCATCAGTTCTTTTTATATGTACATAATCTTTCCACTGCATAAAAGTATACATTTAATGTACCATCGACAACTTTTATAGTTTGATCCGATGTAAATGAGTTACCATAATCAATGTGATACACATTAGAATCTTTTACAAATGAACCTTTGTATAAATCTTCTTTTTTCTTCGTTGTTTGCATTTCCACTAAATTTTGAATAATTTTTTCTTTCTTTACTTCTTTTACAACTGTTTCAAATTTATAAAATGTAGGACAAAGTCCATTTTTGTTGTCAACGACTTCCCAAGAACCGAATATATCATTATTGCTACATCCACTAAGTAGAATGATGAGTATTGGAATAAGTAATAGACCCTTTTTCATTTTCTTCTCCTTTCTTTTCAGTTTCAATAAACGTGCGAATACGATAAGACTATTGTAATAAAAAATGTTTAAATTTTTATAAAGAATTATTTAATTTCACATAAAAATTTGGAGAAAGGTGAGGTTTTTAAAGTGAAAAGGCATGAATCTAGTGTAATCTAGATTCATGCCTAGTACCCTATCTTAAGTTATGTTTGTTGAGGATAAATGAAGCGGAAAGAAGAATGACAATGCCATTTACAATATATACATTTACAATAACAAAGGTTAGGTTAGCTATTCCAAAACCATCTTTATCGAATATAGAAGTGAATGCTGTAGTAGTCAAAAAGATAATGGGAGTTAACAATAAAAATAGGAAACCTGCAACAATCCTTCTTTTAAAATTATTTTGAGATAAGGAAATGGCTAAAAAATTTAGGATACCAAACATAACTAATGAAAAAAGAAAGATAATTAATAATTGGATAACATCATACATTTCCACAGCTCCTTTTTGAAAAATCTATAATTTATTGTATTCGAAAGTAGTAGGGGATACTCCTCTAAATCTTTGACTATACAAAGTATATAATTTTTCATCCTAGAAATTGAAAAAGAATGGACCCAGTAAAATGCTGAATCCATTCTTAAGGAGTATAAGTCTTACTGCCCGTAAATCCTCTGCCGATTAAATTTTTACCTTATACATTCGCAGATTGTGACGTTTGTTTTTCAAATTGTTTTTGCTTAGATAGAGAAATAAAAATAATCAACAATGAAATAACTCCGAAGATGAGAACCATATATTGTAATCCAATCGTATCTAAGAAGAATCCCGTTCCGAGTAATACGATTTGGAACATAACTCTCTCAAACATATTACGGAATGAGAAGAGACGTCCGTGATAACTTTTTTCTACTTTCGTTTGGAAAATTGTCGACATAATTGGGAAGAAGCAACCTACACTAAATCCAAATAAACCAAATGATACAAGGGCCATCCATTTTACATCACTAAAGAATAACGAAAGGTGTGCAAACGCAGTACAAACTGCGAAGAAATATAGTAATTTTTCAGGTTTGAAATGATCAGATAGACGTTTAATAACGAAAGCACCTAGCATAAATGCGATACCTTCAATTGTATATATGAATCCTTTAATCGTTGGATCATGTTGCATTTCGCTAATATTAATAACCATTAAATTAAACCCGGCTATAAATAATAGGGGGATAATACTTAATATAAGTGCTGTAAAAGCAATTGGAATTCCTTTTAAAATACGAAAGACTTCCATAAAGCTATTATCTTTTGCAGCTTGTTTACTTGGTGTTATTGATTTCTTGTCTTCAAATTGCAGGAAGAAAGTTGAGAGGAATAGTAAAGCGTATGCTGCCATGGAGAGGGCATACATATACTGTAAACTCATTACAACTAAAAGAATTCCACCTAGTGAAGTACCTGCAATACGAGCGATGGTACCTACATTCATATGGACACCGTTCATCTGTAATAACTCATGTTCACTAACAATTAGTGGGATTACAGATTGTAATGCAGGGAAATAAAATGCAGCTGAAATTTGAAGTGCAATCATAAATGCAATCATAAAGGCGATACTTTCATATTGAATAGCGAAAAACATAAAAATAACACTTAAAACTCGACCAAATCCAGCATATAGAAGAACTTTCTTCTTTTCATACTGATCGATAACACGACCAGCCATAGGACCAACTAGAACACCTGCTAGTAATCCGATAAATAATATAACTGATTTCATGAAATCAGAAGGGACATATTTTTGCATGAATTCAAGGTTACCAAGTATACCAAGCCATAATCCTAGACCAGCAATAAATTCCCCAATTAGAACAATCCAAACGTTTTTATTACGCCACATAATATAAAACCTCTCCGTCTTTTAAAATAAAAAACTCGTATATAAAACCTCCTTATTTATGTATTATTTTTTCACGCTCTTTTTTAGAGTCAGAGTCTATAATACGTGTTTCATTAGTGGATTTCAATCTTTTTGATTGTGTAAATGTTCGTAGGTTTATATATTAAAAGAGTGTAAAAAATATGAATGTGTAATTCAATTGTAAATTCTTATATAATGCTATTTATATTTAAATATTCAGATGTTAAAATTTATTATTAAGTAGGAGGTGAATAGTATAGAAACACATTTATGTGAAGTAAACCTATGTAGCACATATTTGACTAGCGTAAAGTTTGAAGAGGAAGTATACAAATTCCTCCTTCGTAAAGATGAAATAGTAGGGGAAACTTTATGTTTATTAGAGAATGAAAGAGAGTATGTTTTATTACATGAAGAACAAGCTATGAAAACAGGGGTTTATATAACAGGTCAATTAAAAAAAGACTTGTTTAAAGGTTGGTTATGGATAAGTGTGAATGAATCTGGTATATATAGAAAAAAAGTGACAGAATTAGAATTAGAAACGTAACAATTTATAAAAGAATCGATCAACATCGATATAGGAAATAAAAAAGGTCAAACCCCTCTCATGTGAGAGGGGTTTGACCTTTCAATTTAAGTTAGGCAGAAAACTCTTCTTTACGTACTTCGAAGAATTCATTTCGGCGTAAGTAATTATACGTTTTTTCCGAAACTTCTTCTTCTTGAGAGACTAAAAAACGACGATTAAACGCATAGAAGGATTGACCTTTAATTAATTTTACGTAATATATTTTAAACGCCTCCTCTAACTGGGATATGTCTTGCTTCATATTATGATAGCCGATATCCCTATTAAAAATACTTGGAGTTTGAAAGAGGATAAGTGGAAAAATGAAAGAGCTTACAAATTTGTAAGGTTTGTGTCACCTTTTCCGATAGTTTCAATTAATCAATTGCTACTATACTACAAATAAGTTCCATAAAATAAGGGGGTAAAAAGATGGATGAAGTAATTGGAGAAGTTGTAGCTGGAATTTGTGAATTTGTAGTAGAAGTAACGGCAGATGTTATAGGTAACTTAGTTTCAGGAAATGAAAAAGAGGAAAAAGAAATTTTATAGAAAGATTTAAATTAAAAAACTGATTTTAACATACATAGATAAACTGTGGGATACGTCTCACAGTTTTTTATTTCTTGGGGTGATATGTCATACGTCTAAAAGAGGAATTGATAATATGAACGAGAACTTATTAATTAACTGAATCGTATATGTGAATAATAATAGAAAGAAGATGATAAAATGAGCAAAGAAGAGCTTGTAAAGAAACAGTTCGGTAGTAATGCAGAGAAGTATGTGAAAAGTAAAATACATGCACAAGGACCGGATTTACAATATGTAGTTCAACAAGTTGAAACTCGCCATAATACTCGACTTCTTGATATTGCTACTGGTGGTGGACATGTTGCAAATATATTAGCACCTATGTTTGCAGAAGTAGTTGCACTTGATTTAACAGAAACGATGTTGGAAAAAGCAAAAGATTTTATAAAGAAAAATGGGCATGAAAATGTTTCTTTTGTAGCTGGAAACGCAGAAGATTTACCATTTGCAGATCAATCTTTTGATACAATTACATGCCGTATTGCAGCACACCATTTTACGAATCCGGTGCAATTTATTTTTGAGGTGAATCGTACGTTACAGGATAAAGGGCTATTTATATTAATAGATAATGTCTCACCAGAAAATAATGAATTTGATACTTTCTATAACTTTATAGAAAAGAAACGAGATCCGAGTCATGAACGAGCTTTAAAGAAAACAGAATGGATTAAGTTATTGGAAAAAAGCGGTTTGCAAATGCAGTCATGTTTCACCTTTGATAAAAAGTTTGATTTCGACTGGTGGTGTGACATGATGGACGTACCAGTGCAAAAGCGTGAAAAGTTAACAGAGTGTATGATGAAAACACCAAATGAAATGAAAGAATACTTTAATATTCAATTTGAAAATCATAAAGTAGAGTCGTTCTATACTGAAATGGCAATGTTTATATGCAAAAAAAGTACAACGTTACAAAGATAGAGTGAAATTTTAGTCGGTGGGAGAGTGTCCACTTCTTTCTTATTACTAGTCTTCACCAATCGAGCTGCCCCCGGCAAATAGCAGAATAAATATGTTGCAGTCTTTCCGAAGTACGATATACTTAGTACAGAGAAAATGAGAATTGAGGAATAGTAATAATGATTCGTGTACGTATTGAAGGAACTGAGGAAGAAATGCTTGAATTTATGGAGAAAATGCCGGACATTCCTGGTTTTGAAAAAACACATATGAGAGAACCGAGAAGAGGAAATAATCCAAAATATGATTCCAGTAAAAATGTACTAGCATATTTATCTTATAAAAAGATAGAAGTCGCCAATAAATAGGCGGCTTTTTTTATTTTGTGCGGTTTCACCCCCTTGTCTTTTTCGCATAATAATGATAGTAGGTTACGCTGAAGAGGGGTGAAGACAGTTAATAAGAAAATAATTTTTTTCGGAGATTTTGGTATTGATGATGCCGTAGCTTTAATTTATGCAAATAAAACATGTAAATTAGATATTTTAGGTATTGTTGCAGAGTATGAGAATGTATCGAGGGAAATTGTTACGGAAAATGTATATTTTTTAGAAAGATACTATGCGACAAAAGTGAAAATTATTGAAGGGGCTAGTAGGCCTATGACAGCTGAAGAACCTTTATTTTTCCCTGAAATTCACGGTGATCACGGATTGGGACCAATTATTCCACCTGAAATGCGAAATTGTAAAAGGGAAAATTTTTGTGAGTTGATTACATTAATTGAGCCGTGTCCAGAAGAGATTATTATTGTTGCGACGGGACGGTTGACAACACTTGCAACGTTATTTTTATTGTATCCAAATGTAATGAATCGTATTTCTTCTTATTATATAATGGGAGGCGCTTTTCTATTTCCTGGTAATGTTACACCAGTATCTGAAGCGAATTTTTACGGTGACCCAATTGCGGCGAATATTGTTATGAAGTATGCGCAGAATGCTACTATATATCCGTTAAATGTAACGCAAGCAGCACTTATTACACCTGAAATGGTCGATGTTATCGATAAACAAGGAACCGGACAGGCGAAATTAATTAAGCCAATGATTGATTTTTACTATGATAACTTTTATAAAAAAGAGTATCCGGGTATTGGTGGGAGTCCGATTCACGATTTACTTCCGTTCATTTCATTTATTAATGATGATATTTTTGAATATAAAAAATCAGCAGTTTGGATAAGTACGACAAATGATGTAACGAGAGGTCAAAGTGTTGCGGATTTTAGGAAAATATTTGAGCCAACGACGTTTGATAATAGACCTGTACAAAAAATCGCGGTTGGTTTTAACTATCCAGCTTTTAAAGACGAGTTTATGAAGACGATATTGAAGCCAGATTGTCCTTAAGTTTTTTATATACAATCTGAATGATTTTTAAAGAGCGAATAACTTATGAGAAATGAAACATAACTAATGATAAGTAATTGTTTCTAATTATAATTTTTTTTTCTATATAAAGGAGGCTTTCATATGATTTGGTCATTAATTGTCGGTGGTATATTAGGATGGTTTGCAAGCTTAATCACTGGAAGGGATGTACCTGGTGGTGTAATTGGTAATATTATTGCTGGTATTGTCGGTTCTTGGCTCGGTACGGCGCTACTCGGTAAATTTGGTCCTGTTATAGGCGGATATGCAATTGTCCCGGCTTTAATAGGCGCAATTATTTTGATTTTCATCGTAAGTTTTATATTTCGATCAATGCGAAAATGAATACAAGGGACTGCTTGCGTTTGTAAGCAGTCCCTTTGAATTATGTTGTTTAATCTGTTATGCTACTGTTATACAATCAGGAGGTGTCAGCATTGAAAACATTTACAGTAAATTTCCATCAAGAAGATAATGCAAAAGCGACAACAGTACATAAACTAAGTGAAGAGGACTTCAATAAAGCAACAGAAAAAGGTACTCGTCATCTATTTGATTTAGATACAAACGTTGGTTTCTTTGTATTCTTTGACGCAGAAGATGCAGAAGGAAATGATCAATACTTAATGTTACAATACGAAGGGGATCATGAAGAGCCTAGCGCTTGCTACGGATTTGATTTAAAACTATACTATCAATTTTTAGCGCTATACTTAAACGATCTTGAATTCCATGGCGAGACAGATGAGGAAGAGGAAGAGTATGGTCCGATTCATCATTTAGCGCATTTACTTTATCATATTGTGGAAGATGGTAAATCAATCGAAGTGTAATATATATATTTGAAGCTGTCCTTAATTAGGACAGCTTTTTAATTATATGATATAGGTTATATAGACCACAGGTTAAATAAGTGGAGTTTACGTTAGGTTTCTTATTTCTTCCATGTTTCAATGGCGATACATCTGTTATAATGAGCGTAAATAAATTTCTGGAGGCTAATTCAATGCTTGTAGATGTAAAACACTTTATTAAAGCAGCAGGTTTAACATGTATAACGGCACTGTGTGGAGATAGTACATTCGCTCATAATTTTGAAACTGTAAAAAGTACAATTACTACATATGTAAAGAAATTAACACTTATCTCTTAGTTTTACTTTAACGGGTTCAGTTACGGGAGAGAAAATATAAAATAACACACAAATTAGGGATGTAAATCACATATGATTTAGCATCCTTTTTTATTGTTATTACAGTGTTTAAGCACTTTTATCATTGCCAAATTGGTTTTTATATCTATTCTAATTTCAATCCAAAATACGCACAAATGGCTCTAACGATACTTCGAACCCATTATTACTTTTTTATGCCATTTACTACAAAGGAAGGGAAAAAGAAAACAGTAAAAACACAAGCACAAAGATTGGGGATTACTGACAAAGTGTTTGATTTAAAAGATATAATTTACTTTAGATAGTTCACTCAAATAATGGTGGACTATATTTTTTTTGAAAGGGAAATGGAAAATTTATGATAAAATAATTATAGAGATTGTGAAAAAATGTTCTTAAATTAACGGTCAGGTTACTTTAAGAAGGATTTTTCAAAGGAAATGGTGAACATCATATTTTGAAGGGGTGATTGCAGTGGAGTAAGTGATTTTTTTAATCTTGGTTAAATACTTTGAAGGAAGGGATTTATATCTATGAATACAAAACTAATAATAGTAGAAGGTTTACCTGGGTTTGGAAAATCAACCACTGCAAAGCTAATAAATGAAATTCTAAGCCAAAATAAAATTGAAGTTGAACTATTTTTAGAGGGAAATTTGAAGCATCCAGCCGACTATGATGGTGTATCTTGTTTTAATAAATTTGAATTCGATAGATTATTATCTAACAGTGGAAATTTTAAAGAGGTGCTTCTTAAAAGAGTTCTAAAAAAAGGAAGCAATTATTTATTACCATACAGAAAGATAAAAAATGAGTTTGGTGACCAGTTTTCGGACGAATTATTTAACGCTATTTTTAAAAACGATATATATGAATTATCATTTGATAAAAATGTTGAATTAATTGCTGACAAATGGAATGACTTTGCTGAAATTGCTCTAGAAGACAATAAGGTTTATATCTTTGAATGTTGTTTCATACAAAATCCATTAACTATTGGGATGATTAAATATGGTGAACAAAAAGAAAAAATAATAAATTATGTAATGAAAGTTGCAAAAATTATAGAGAATTTAAATCCAATTTTATTGTATGTAGAACAAGATAATCTTGAATTTTCATTTAGGAAGGCATTAAAAGAAAGAACTCCAGAATGGTCCACAGGAATTGTCGACTATTACACTAACCAAGGCTATGGGAAAGAACATAACCATTCAGGTGTAGAAGGAGCGATAAACGTTCTTGAAGCTAGAAGGAATTTAGAGTTAGAAATATTCGATATGTTAAAAATGAAAAAAGAAAAAATCAATAATACAAAATATGAAATTGACTCATATAGGTCAATGTTAAAAGATAAGTTAACAACACAAATGGTGAAATAGCTTTTTACACTAACTGGTGCTTTAGTTTGCTATTTATAATGTGAAACGGGGTGCGAAATGCATACAAATTATTGTGTTATTTCTAATGGTTATTAGCATTTTTCTCTCCCTAAACTGAACCCGTTAGTTTTACTTCAAGTTCTTTTTTATTTGATATAAAGTCTGTTATTTTTTGTATTTACATATACCTTTTGTGACACACTCTATTTCATGCGATAGAAGAAGGATATAGAAGGTAAAAAGAGAAGGGGTATATAAGGAAAGTATAAACAACAAAATCTCGATTTAATTCAAGCTAAAAATGATGTTATAGAATGTTTATGAATAGGAGGTAGAAAAGTATGAAAGTATATTTGAGAGTACTGAAATTTTTTCTAACTTTAACATGTGTAATAACATTGATTGCTTGTACGAATACGGAGGAAAAGAAACAAAAAAATTCAACATCTGAAAATGATACTTCTGAAATGGGTAACAAGAATGAGGATGCTGAGCTGAAAAATCAAGATTCAACAAAACCTTCAGCCGATTCTAATTCGAAAAATACAGCACTTAACCAAAAATCAATTAACCATGTTAAAGAGTTGTTTGAACAAGCGAAAGAAGGTAAAGCGCCTAATATACCGTATGCAGCACATACAGGTGACATCGAGGAAATCGAAAAAGCGTGGGGAAAAGCAGATAAAACAGAGCAAGCAGGTAACGGAATGTACGCAACTTTTACAAATAAAAATGTTGTATTTGGGTTTAACAAAGGATCACAAGTTTTTGATGTACGTTCTTATCATGCTGAACTTAAGTTAATTACGTTACAAGAAATTGAAAAAGCTTTAGGAAAACCAGCATCGGTTAAAGTAAATGGTAATGATAAAATATACGTTTATAAAGTAAATGACCAATTTGAATTAAAGTTCGTTATTCCAAATTCAACTGGTAAAGTAAATCATATTTCGGTTTTCTCACCGGAGGATAGTATTAATAAAATGGCAGGTTAAAAGAGCTGTTCCTATAGGGACAGCTCTTTTACTTTTGTACGTTCTAATGACTGAACGAAAACGGCTTGAATGATTCCGCCAATTATTAAGAAGAAGGCACAAATATAAAATAAAGTACTACCACTAAATGTGCTTACTAATAATGCTCCTACAAACGGTCCGCAAGTTCTTGAAATATCCCAGTGTATACCGTAAATCGAAAAGTACAATCCGCGTCTATGACTTGGAGCGATTTGTGAAACGAATCGAAGTAAATGATTTAAAGCAATGCTTTGCCCAATTACTAAAAAGAGTAATGTAAAGAATAATGACCATATTGTTGTAGAATAACCGTATCCAATCGCAGCTAACGTATAGCAAGTATAGGAAATGATAATGATTTTTGACATTGAAAATCGTTCGGACCATTTTACAAGAAATATTTGGAGAATGACTTCCATAACAGCTTTACAAGTCGAGATAAATACGAGTACGTATAGAAAATTTGGAAATACACTTTCGGCATATATTCGATAATTCGATTCGGTTTGAGCGTAGAAAAAACTAATAGGAAGTGTCGAAACCATAAGACCAAATACAGCATAATGTTTTGAAATAAATTGTTTCGGTGAATATATGTCTTTCGCTGTTTCGGCATTTTTCATAAGTGGAGCTGTTTCAGGAAGCTGCGTCCAAATGAGTACGGCATATAGCGTAAGTGCTACACCTTGCAGCATAAATAAATATTCAGGGTGGCTATTATAGAAAAAGGCGCCGAGTAATGGACCAATTACAGACCCAATCGCTCCCATCGTTTGCAAAACAGCAAATATTTCAGCCTGTTGTTCTTTCTTTGTTAAGTCAGCGATTTGAGCCCGCTGTGCGGGAATATATAAGGAGCGTCCAATACCATTTAAAATATACAGTAAAGCGAAAAACGCGACTGATTCAGCGAAAACGAATCCACTTACGGCAAAAGCTTGTAAAAGTAATCCGATTAACATGATTTTCTTTCGGCCGTATTTATCTGTTACACCCCCAGCAATTAATGTAAACACAATATCAGATAGTGGCTGTAATCCAAAAAGAAGCATCGTTACGATGATATTTCCATTTAACGCTTTATTAACGTGAACAATAAAAATAATGGCTAACATCGCTTCTGTCGTTCGGACTAATAATTCACCAAAAAAACGAATGAGAATGGGCTTGTTATAACGATTTATCAGTTGATTCATTTCTATGTCCTCCTCTCTATATTGAAATGATAAGATGGAAGCGAGAAATGAAAAAGGGTAGAATGAAAGTGGGAGATTTTTCATCTTTTAGGGGGCGCTTTATGACGATTTTGGAGCAATATATGCACCTATGGCTTCAGTATGGAAAAGGAAGATCAGAAGGAGAACAAATAGAAATAACAATACAAAATATATCTGAAACGTTGTTTTGTACAGAGAGAAATAGTAAACTAATCATAAAAAAATTGGAAGAACTACATTGGATTATGTGGTTTCCTGGAAGAGGAAGAGGAAATCGTTCGAAATTGTCATTTGAAAAACATCCACTATGTTTAATTTTAGAAAGAGGAAAAGAAATAACGAGACAAGGGGATGTAAAAAGCGGAAACGCCTTTATTGAAAGGTATGAATCGTATTTTCCATCGCTTCAAATAAAATTTCAAACTTGGGTCGATTCGATATTTGGTTATCAAGTTGAACGGACATTTCAAGGAAGAAAAGATGTACTACGTTTGCAAGTACAAATGAATCTCGACATCGCAGTAGACCCTGTCTACGCTACAATGCGCTCGGAATGTCATATGGTAAAACATATATTCGACACACTCGTATATGTAGACGGTAATACAAACATTATAGAACCAAGACTTGCATTTCACTGGGAATATAATGATGCTGACAAGATATGGACGTTTTATTTACGAAAAGGAGTCCGCTTTCATAACGGAAAACAACTTACTGCACATGATGTTATATATTCATTGAATCGATTTAAGAAAGCTCATAACAATCCACACGCATGGATGTTACAACACGTTGCATCTGTCCGTTCAGTAGATGATTATATTGTTGAAATTCAATTACATATGGAAAATAGAATGTTTTTACATATGTTAAGTGCAGAACAGTGTTCTATCGTAAATGAAGATGAAGCAGGAGACTTAATTGGAACAGGTCCTTTTAGGTTAAATAAAAGGAATGAAAATCTATTTATATTAGAAGCTCATCATTTATATTTTCGAGAAAGACCTTTCCTAGATCGAGTTGAATTATGGAATGTAAAGCAAAGTGTAAATACATATGATGTTTTAGTAAAGGCGCAGTATAAAGATAGAGAGAAACATAATAAAGAACTGTCTCGACTTGAGTCGAATGTGACATATATAACATGTAATCTTGCAAAAGAGGGACCAATGCAAGATGAGTTATTTAGGAGAGCGCTATATAAAATCATTCATGGCGATACAATCGTTCAACAACTTGGCGGGGAACGTGGAGAAGTGGCAAAAGAGCTATTATTAGCAAATGATATCGCAATAAAGAGTGAAGAAGATATACAAGGTTTAATTAAGGGAAGTACTTACCGTAATGAAGTGCTACAACTTTATACATTTAAAGGACGGGACCATGTTGAAGATGCACATTGGATACAAAAAGAGTGTTCGAAATATGGTGTGAATATGGAAGTCAATTTTCTTGAAACAGAAGAGTTACTGCACATAAATACGATACAAAAAGCCGATATGATGCATGATAGCGCAACGATTAGTGAACGGTTAGAAGATAGTTTGCTGTACATGTTTCTTACAAAAAACAGTTTCGTTCATCAGCATAGCAATATAAAATTTAATGAAGTATTACAGCCGTATTTTACGGAAAATCAATTAAAGAAACGGGATACATTGTTGCGCGATATTGAGGACACATTGTTACGTCAAATTCATATTATACCGTTATATCGCAACAAGCAAGAGGTAAGTACACATGAAAAAGTACAAAATATAATGATTAATTCACAAGGGTGGATTGATTTTTATAAAATATGGTTTAAACCTTGATGAATAAAGGTTCTTATGCATTTTCCATGAAATGTGTAAGGGCCTTTTTTGTATGTAAAATAGGTTTGTTTTACATATTGTTACGCTACATGTTATAAAAGTATATTTACAGCGTAACAGTGTTATGTTACATTGTTATCAGGAAGGAGTGTTATACAGTTGAGTACAGATTTAATTTCAAAAAAAGATTTATTAGAGCTTACTGGTATTTCATATGGACAGTTATATAGGTGGAAGAGAAAAAATTTAATTCCGGAAGATTGGTTTGTTCGGAAGTCAACATTCACTGGTCAAGAGACATTTTTTCCGAAAGAAAAGATATTAGAGCGTATAGATAAAATCCAAACGATGAAAGAGGATTTATCACTAGATGAATTAGCGAATATGTTTTCGCCAAGTGTGACAGAGATTCTTTTAACGAAAGAAGATATCATTCGTAAAGGGATTACATCAGAATCTGTTTTACAATTCTTCATAGAGCAAACGAACAAAACGGCAGACTTTCGATTTGTAGATATTCTTTATGTGTATATGTTAGAAGAATTATTACAGTCAGGCGAAGTTAGTTTGGAAGAAGGGAAAATGGTTCTGCAAGTTTTACGAGAAAATTATGAAGCGATTAAGCATAAAAATTGTGACTTAGTTATGATCCGAAAAATGGGGATTTCTACATGCTTATTAGTATCAAATGTTGAAGATTTGATTTTTGAAAAGGGAACGAAGATTGTTTTACGCGAAGCAATTATGAAATATACCGAAGCATTAAAAACTAAACTATTGTAGTGGAGGAGAAATAATGCGTACAGAAAATTTAATTATAAACGGTTATGGTACATCGAATGGTGGTGAGTTTTATAAAGTACAACTAAATGGAAAAGGGACTGTGAATGGAAATGTTGAATGTGAGCAATTTGAATGTAACGGTTACGGTGCAGTTACTGGCGATTTGAAAAGTAATAGTGCACGAATTAGCGGATCTGGTAAAGTCGATGGCACAGTTCATGCTGAAACGATGCGAATTGATGGAAAAGCAACAATTACGCAAAATGTAAAGGCAGACAGTTTGAAAATTGCAGGAAAAGGTACGATAGGTGGAAATGTCACTGGTGAAGAATTTAAAGTCAATGGTCAAGCCACAATTGACGGTAATTGTGAAGTGGATACTTTTTCTTCAGAAGGACAATTTACAATTGGCGGATTATTAAGCGCTGATGAAATAAATATTAATATTCACGGTACATGTCGAGCGAAAGAAATTGGCGGTCAAACGATTAAAGTAAGACATAGATCAGGTACATTAAGTAGGCTGTTTAAAACAGTATTTGGTTTGCAGTTAGAAGCTGAACTTTTAGAAGGTGACAATATCGATATTGATTATGCTCACATAAAAACGGTAAGAGGAAACAATGTTACAGTAGGACCGAACTGTGAGATTGAACTCATTGAGTATACTGGTGTTCTTACTGTTGATAAAAGTGCAAATGTAAAAGAAATTAAGCAGATGTAAGGGAAGGGAGAAATCAGTATGGAACATCAACATAGTCTTACAGTGAATGGTTCGGGTAGTTCGGCAGGCGGAGATTATAATAAAGTGAAGATTCGCGGCGAAGGAACAATTTCTAACGATATGAGTTGCAATGACTTTAAAACGTACGGCACAAGCGACGTGCGCGGTAATATGAAAGTTAAAAATTATGTCGTGTATGGAGATAGTGAAGTACAAGGGAATGTAAATGCTGAATATATAAAAGTATACGGTAACACAAAAATAAATGGTGATGCTCATATTGAAAAAATAAAAGTTAGAGGTATGATAGATATTGCAGGAAAGTTTTCAGGTGATTTTGTCGATGTAAAAGGTGCTTTAAATGTGAAGGGAGATATTGAAGTGGAGGAACTATCACTAACGGGTGGTCTTGAAAGTGATGGATTACTTAATGCCGAAAATATTGAAATTTCACTCCGTTATGAAGGAAGTAAAGTAAGAGAAATCGGGGGTAAAAAGATTACAGTTCGTAAAAAATCGCGATTCGTTCCATTTATAAGTCATGCTGGGAACCTTCAAACATCAATTATTGAAGGAGATGATGTTTATTTAGAACATACTATTGCTGAAGTAGTAAGAGGAAACAACGTTACAATTGGACCTGGATGTGAAATTAGTGTTGTAGAATATCATACTAGTTTTAATCAGAAAGGAAATGCATTCGTCAAAGAACATAAACAAATATAAGTAGTACGAGGGAGAATACGAGATATGGTTGAGAAGAATAATAAGCTCGGCTTTGTTGTGGCGGGCTTATTGCTAGGTATACTAATGGCATCAATGGATAATACCATTGTCGTAACGGCGATGGGAACGATTGTTGGTGACTTAGGAGGCCTTGAAAACTTTGTATGGGTCGTTTCTGCCTATATGGTCGCAGAAATGGCAGGTATGCCGATTTTCGGTAAACTATCAGATATGTATGGTAGAAAGAGATTTTTTATTTTCGGTTTAATTGTCTTTATGATTGGTTCGGCACTTTGTGGGACTGCTGAAAATATTACACAGTTAGGTATTTATCGTGCCATCCAAGGTATTGGCGGCGGGGCATTAGTGCCGATCGCGTTTACTATCGTTTTTGATATTTTCCCTCCTGAAAAGCGCGGGAAAATGGGCGGATTATTCGGAGCGGTATTTGGTTTATCAAGTATTTTCGGGCCGTTACTTGGCGCATATATTACAGATTACATTAGCTGGCACTGGGTATTTTATATTAACTTACCGCTTGGCGTTTTAGCACTTATTTTTATCACATTCTTTTATAAAGAGTCACGAGTTCATAGAGAGCAAAAAATTGATTGGTTTGGCGCAATTACTTTAGTTGGTGCAGTAGTTTCTTTAATGTTTGCTTTAGAACTTGGTGGACAAAAGTATGATTGGGATTCTAGCTTTATTTTAAGTTTATTTGGCGGATTCGCTATTTTAGTCATTGCATTTATATTTATTGAACGTAAAGTAGAAGAACCAATCATTTCATTTGAAATGTTTAAACAACGCTTATTTGGAATGAGTACCATTATTGCATTATGTTACGGAGCTGCATTTATGTCAGCAACTGTGTATATTCCGTTATTCATTCAAGGTGTATATGGCGGGACTGCAACAAACTCAGGATTATTACTTTTACCTATGATGCTAGGATCAGTCGTAACAGCGCAGTTAGGCGGATTTTTAACGACTAAGCTGAGCTACCGAAACATTATGATTATTTCTGCTGTTATTATGCTCATCGGATTATTCTTATTAAGTACGTTAACGCCAGAAACAAGTCGTGCCTTATTAACTATTTATATGATTATTATCGGATTTGGAGTAGGTTTCTCATTCTCTGTACTAAGTATGGCTTCAATTCATAACTTCGGTATGGAACAGCGTGGATCTGCGACTTCAACGAGTAACTTCATTCGTTCATTAGGAATGACACTAGGTATTACAATCTTCGGAATGATCCAAAGAACAGGTTTCCAAGATCAATTAGAAGAAGCATTTAAAGATATGAGCGGGGGAATGAATACAAATGCTTTAGGAGATTCAAGAGCTATTCTATCAGAATCGGCAAGATCTCAAATTCCACCGCAAATATTAGATAAAATTATTGACGCTCTTTCTAGCTCAATTGTCCAAACATTTATGTGGGCATTGGTACCAGCTGGTTTAGCATTCATATTTATTTTCTTTATGGGAAATGAGCGCATGGTAATTAAGAAACAACAAACGAATAAAAAGAGTGAAACATCAAAAGCATAATGAAAAAGCTCCTTTCCAATTGGAAAGGAGCTTTTTCGTATGTACGGTGTTAGATTAGCCTTCGATAATTTCGTATTCTTCGTCTGCAAGTAATAAAATTTGTGTTTTCTTACCTTTGTTTTGAACTTCGATTACATCGTATGCACCTAAGTCTCTTACTTTGCTTTGAGAAGCGTTAACCATAACTTCAATAGAATCAATTAAGATATCTTCTTCAATGTATGATTCAGGCAATGCCATATCTTCAGTATCTAATACACATGCGTATAGATTTTGTAAGTTTTCAGCAGTTGGATTTTGCTCCTCAACATCAATGATGTTTTTTACTGCTTCCACATTTTCTTCTTTTGCTTGGTACACTTTAATTTTAGCCATTGTTTTAATCTCCTTTATAACGTAATCGTAGAGGCTACACCTCATTATAACGTTTTTTTCATGAAAGATGAAATTGTTATATGTATTTATAGTAAAAAATATGTGTTATCACTCATTATTGGTGCAAGATCCTTATTCATATTATGAATCGGGAACTGTATTCCTACGTTAAAGTTATATTGTCCAAGCTTTTCTTATATTCCGCTCATATTATATGTATTAGATAAAACATATAGGGAAGGGATGGAGTGTAAGTGGGTTGTGAGCCGAAACGAAATTATCGTTGTTGCCAAAATAGTATTTGTGAATTTTTGCGAAATCTAAAGCCTTTTACAAAAGTTGAGAGTATTGTAATCGCCGGAAACGAAATTGTTGTATCTTATTTTCTTTCATTTAATAAGAGGAATGGTATCGTATCTTTTGTACAAGAGGATAATGAAGTTATTTTTGTAGATTGCTCTAGGATTGATGCAATTCGAATAGGAAAAGTGTGTAGTTGTAAAACGAAAGTTAAATTTATTGAAGAGGATTTTAGTTTGCTTGGAAATGTTTGTCCGCGATGTTTAACAGAGGGAAGTACACTTTTTTTTGACTTTCACAATTCAGAATTGAATTTATCACTACAAGCAAAAACAATTGATGCACCTAGTTGTACTGAGTTTATAGATGAAAATGGCAATGTAGTGAAGCAGGTTACAATAGTTGGGGAAGCAGTTGTTTCTAAAGACTTTATTCAAGTACCGGAACTGTTAAATTTTCGATTAGTTTTATCTGATACGGCTGGGAATCCTTTGAAATTTGGAATACTGTTCATTAATTTCCCTGATCTTACGTTTATTATTCTTTTCGCATCGAGTGGATACCTCAACATTTCGAATTGTTTGAGAATGGAGAGTGAAACTGGTAATGCTGAAATAGAAGAAATGAAAAAGATAATAAATAATGACAATAATACGTACAAGTCAATTATTAAGGTGACTAAAATATATACAAATGGTGCCATAGAATCCTTTACTTCTAAGAAGGAGATATAGCGTATTTATAATTGATTAATCCTCTTACAAGATAGTGAGAGTTTATATATATATGAATTGAATTGTATTAACGAAAAAATTGCTTTGTTAATATGAATGTTAGTAAAGCAAATAAGAAAAGGGCTATTGAAGTAGCCCTTTTTTACTATGTAAATAGTTGTGAGTAACTTTTATTAAGATTAATTAATAATTGTGTTATTTACTAAATTCTTTTTGAGCTCCCATGTAGCTTCCGATGATATTTTGATAACTTGGAAGGTGCTTAGCAAGTAAAGCTCCAAAGCCTTCAACATCATTTCTCCAGTCACGCTGTAATTCAGCTGCAACGCTAAACCAGTTCATGAGTTGAACTCCCCCATGGGCCATACGCATAAGAGCGGCATTAGCGACTTGTTTATTAAAAGTTCCAGATGCATCAGTTGCCACAAACACTTCATATCCTGCATTTACAGCAGATAGCGCTGGGAATGCAACACAAACATCAGTAACGACGCCTGCGATAATTAGCTGTTTTTTACCTGTTGCTTCAATAGCTTTTACAAATTCATCATTGTCCCATGCGTTTATTTGTCCAGGACGCGCTATTTTAGGCGCATTTGGAAAAAGTTCAATTAATTCTTGCATAAGTGGGCCATTTGGGCCATCTTCAAAGCTAGTTGTTAAAATAACCGGTAAATCAAAAAACTTAGCGGTATTTGCAAGAGCTAAAACATTGTTTTTGAACTCATCAGTGCCATAGTCACGCACTAGGCTAGAAATTAGACCAGTTTGGTGATCCACAAGAAGAACAGCGGCATCACTTTTTCAAAGACGAGAATAAAAATCAGACATTTTATAATCCCCCTTAAAAAGTTTATTTACAAATTAATCTTACAGTTATTTAGATGGGTTTGGTATACGTGAAAAAGTTTTTCAATAAATTGTCTTTATTTAGATATAAAGATGTATATTTTAAAACTGCAAAAGTGAATTTTACTTTTTTGATTAGGTGTTATAATAATTTTATATTTATGAATATTTTATAATTATATGAAATTTAGTAGATGTTTGCTTATATGTAGAATAAAAGGACTTATGAAAAAAGTAGAGGTACATTGATTCTAATGAAAGCAGGAATGTAAATGATATATGAAGCGAATATGTATACAAGAGAAAAACTAGTTACTATGTTCGAAGATTTCAATAACGTTGTTTTACTTTCTTATTTACAGGGACATATGGGTACCGCTTGGGTAAATAATCTTGAAAATCCAACAGTAGCGCAAATTACGATAGGGATTTTCACATTTTATGCTGGGGATTCAAATGCGAAAGAAACAGAAGAATTAGTACGTAATATTCCTGATAGAACGTTAGTAATCGTGAATAATGAAGAGTGGAAAAAGCGTTTAGAAACATTTTACGGTAGAAAAATAGATAAGTTTTTACGCTATAAATTCAAACGTAATGCGGAAGTTTTTAATCGTTCAAAATTACAATCTTTTATATCAGTGCTTCCAAAAGGATACGAGTTAAGAAGAGTAGATGAAGATATCGTAAATAACCCTACATTACATAAAGTCTCTGAAGATTTTATAAGTCAATTTCAATCAGTTGAAGATTATATAAACCGAGGTATAGGGTATTGTATTTTGCATAAAGGAGAAGTTGTATGCGGTGCATCATCATATAGCATTTATGATAAAGGGATTGAAATTGAAGTAGCGACTGATCACAATCATAGAAAAAAAGGATTGGCGACTATAGTTAGTGCAGCGCTAATCTTGGCCTGTTTAGAAAAAGAGATATATCCAAACTGGGATGCAGCGAATACTACATCTGCAAAACTAGCAGAAAAGTTAGGATATGTTTTTGATAAGGCATATGATACTTATTTTGTGGATAATAGGTAAATGAAAGAGGATTTGTACGAATTGTACAACGCAAAAAAGCTAACAGATCCTATTAAATTAATATTAATTAATTCTTTTTTAAAATTACAAATTGGGTATAAAAACCGACTTAAAAAAGTCGGTTTTTATTTTTTAACAATAAGGTAAGGTGCTTCCAATATTAATTTGCTGGTGCATGAATATTATGGAATGAAGAAATTAATAAAATTAATTTTATCTATCTTAATAAATTTAAGAATAGAATTTTGAAAGTTTCTTCGGAAATATTGTTATCTTTTTAACTATTGAACTTACTCAACATATTATGGTATTTTTCCGCGATTCTAGTTAAGAAATTTCATTTTTAATAGGTAAATATTCATAAAAACTAAGTATATTAAGCTGTGTATATTTGACTATTAAAGAGAAAATACTCTTTATATTTGCAAATGATAAAAGTGACTATGATACAAGCCCACGCATTAATAGAAAAAGTACATATACAGTAAAGAGAGTAAAAAAACTCTAAATTCTTTTATAAAGGAGATTATAAAATATGAGTGAACAATGCCCAATTAATGTACCATGTCAAGTAGAAGGACAAACTCAAACACCATTAAGTGATGCAGCTGCAACACCAATTCTTACTCCAGGAGCACCGATTGTAAAAATACCAGTTGTATTAGCAGAAAGAACAATTCAAATTGTTGTAGAATCTGATATTTCATTAGATCCTCCAGCAGTTGAAATTAAACGTATCTTAAAAAATGTATTTTTAACACAGTGTAAATTAGTTCCTGTAGCATTTACTCCAGTACCAGGTACAAATTACCGCCGAGTTACAAGAGCAAAATTATTTGTACAAGGATATATTCGTAAAAATATTGAATATGCAAATGATGAGTGTAATGGAGTGCTATATGACCGCGTTGCTAATGTTCCATTTTCTGGTTTTGCAGATTTAACAGCAGCTGATTTTCTATCACAAGCTTTAGTAGCTGCTTCCTCAGATACTACTTCTCACTTTATTAATCCTAAAAATGGTGATCTACCACGTTTAGACAAATACTTCTTCGAAAATACAGTTTTTTATAATGAACAACCGTATTGCGAATTAGTCAGCGCTCAATTTTTCGAGTTAGACTTTTCCCCTTGTCCAACAGAATTAAACGAGCCATTTGAAACTCTTCGTGAAAAAATTGTACTAGACCTTACTTTAAAAGTGTTGCAAGTACAACAAGTACAAGTATAAAAATAAAAAAGGCGTTGTCTTTAATAAAAAGACAATGTCTTTTTTATTATTATAAAACATATATAATGATGAAATGCTCGCGTACAAAAAGCATATTCTTATGAATTTCATCAGATGGGGGGATGGTGATGAATAAGCCATGGGTTGGTAAGGGAATATGGAACAAAGTTTACAAAGGGAAAATGCTGAATGTTCAAGATGATTCGGGCGAAATAAGAAAAAAAGGGGAGATTGAAGAAATTGAATCAAAAAAAGAAGACGTAGTAATGGAACTAGAGAGAGAAGAAATGACAATTGAGTTAAAGAAAGAAAGGGAAGAAACTGGATCAGTAAAAGAAGATAAAGAAATTAGATTAGAGGAAGAGAAAGATGTAGATGTAGAAACTGGATCAGCAAAAGAAGGTAAAGAGATTGGATTAGAGGAAGAACATGTAGTAATTGAACCAGAAAAAGAAGAAATGATAATTGAATCAAAGAAAGAAAGAGAAGAAACTGAATCAGTAAACGAAGATGAAGAGATTAGATTAGCGGAAGAAGATGAAGAAACTGAATCAGCAAAAGAAGGTAAAGAAATTGGATTAGAGGAAGAAAGTGTAGTAATTGAACCAGAAAAAGAAGAAATGACAATTGAGTTAAAGAAAGAAAGAGAAGAAACTGGATCAGTAAAAGAAAATAAAGAAATTAGATTAGAGGAAGAGAAAGATGTAGATGTAGAAACTGGATCAGCAAAAGAAGGTAAAGAGATTGGATTAGAGGAAGAAAGTAAAAAAATTGGATTAGAGAAAAAAAGTATAGATTCAGGATCGAAAATAGAGACTTCAGTACGTTCAATAGTAGTAAAAACTCCATTTTCTATTATTTCGGATGTGACTAGTTTTATAAAATTCCCTAATATTAATGTGAAAACTCAAGAGGCGTTTGTATTTCGTAATGAACAAGATGTAGGCGGGCGTGAGCTGGATGCTAAGTTATTAACTACAGTGCAACATTATCATGAAGGAGTTAATTGTAATTTAATTTCTTCAAATCTTTATGAAAAGAGAGTGCTTTTAGAAATTCCTAATCAAAAAGTAAAAGGGAATATGGAAGGGAATTGGGTAGATGCATCTTCGTGGATTCCTATCCACGGTATAATATTAGAGAAGGAAGATGAAGCAGACGTAAATAATTATATAACTGCGAAACTACCAATAGAAATAGGGAGATATAAAGGTGAAGTTAGTTTACAAGAAAAAGTAGAATTTAAAGAAAAAGTTATAGGGATAAAAGAGGTGTCACAGGAAATTATTTTAACAAAAAAAGAATTCTTATTGCCAAAAATAATAAAGGAAGGAAATAATTCATCTAAAATTGAAAAAGGGAGTTTACTTGTAGAAGGTTATATTTTTCAACGTATAGAATTTATTTCAGAGCGCAGTATATCTCATGATAACGCGTATCAGCTAATACAAAATATTGTATTGAAATTAACAGTGCAATTATTACAAGAACAGGAAGCTTGGGTGCGGATTATATAAATGATTACATCTCCAAAAATTAGCTAATAATATCTTCAGGAGTATGTAATAGTGAAACTTCAAAATAATGCTAGTAAATTTTTAAACGAGCTAGCAAATAAGGGATGGGAAAAGATGCGAAATACAACTGATGGATTGTTTGAAAAAATTATTTGATAGATGAAACGAATAAATCTTCGTTAAAACATGATGTATATTAGAAGGTATATCCCCTACAAGTAAAGAAAACTCACAACTTAAATAGTAATACATGTTTATCGTAAGTTTTTAAACACCAATTATATTTTTTTAGAATAATTGGATGGACAACCTCTTGTGTTGTATCTACTTCAGTAAAACCATATTTTTTATAAAAGTTTTTTAATTCTTCGAAAGGGAGACAGAATACATTTTGAATATGTAATTTCTTCGCTGTTTGCACTAAAAATGAAACGAGTTCTCCTGCTAATTGTAACCCTCTAAATTTAGGGGCGATGAAAATACCACCCATTTCCATAGTCTCTCCGTCAATTTGGACTAAACGACCTACACCTGCATACTCACCCTTATATGTAATAATCGCAACTTTATCTCGATTTAAATCACTTGGTACAAATCCTATGGATTCGTATTGTTTATTAATCCATTCTAAATCTTGAAAGGTGGCTAGTTGTATACCCATATGTCTCCTCCTTTGGAAAAGTATTAATATTCTTATTATATATAGCTTATTACATAGTGAAAAGGGGATAAATCGAAATCATTTTTCTCAGCGGTTCAAGTTTTGAAGAATAGTGCATATAATATAAAGTCTTTTCCTTTCTTCATTTAAGTTTTACGTATATAATTTAAAAGTACTATTATTTATTTTCATATTTATATTTTTAACAGAATAGAGGTTTAAAAATGGGTGTTAAAATCATTACGGATAGTGCGGCGGATTTACCGGTAGAATTGCTGCAGGCATATGATATTGATTTAATTCCACTCCGTGTATATGATGAAGCAGAAACAGAGTATTTAGATGGAGTTACATTAAATTCAGTTACATTATTGCAAAACATGAGAGAAGGCGCAGTGTATAGAACGTCATTGCCTTCACTTGAAACGTTCCAAGAAAAATTTGTTTCTTATGCAAAAGAAGGTAATCCTTGTATATATTTAGCTTTTTCATCTGAACTATCTGGTACATATCAATCGTCAGTTGTTATTAAAGAAGAAGTAAAAGAAACATATGCTGATTTAGATTTAGAAATTATCGATACGAAATGTGCTTCGCTTGGTCAAGGGCTTGTCGTATTAGAAGCTGCTAAAATGGCGAAAGACGGCGCATCAAAAGAAGATATTTTAAAGCGTGTTGATTTTCTAATGAACCATATGGAACATATCTTCACTGTAGCTGACTTACAGTACTTAGTGAGAGGTGGACGTTTAAGTAAAGTAGCAGGATTCATCGGTGGTTTACTAAACATTAAGCCGATCTTAAACGTGGAAGAAGGAAAACTTGTACCACTTGAAAAGGTAAGAGGGAAAAAGAAAGTGCTTGGCCGAATTGTAGATATTATGGAAGAGCGCGGAAAAGACTTAAAAGGTCAAACGATCGCTATGACTCATGGTGATGACTTAGAAACGGCCGAGGCATTAAAAGCATTAATTACAGAAAGATTTGGCTGTGAAGTATTTATCGTAAATACAATTGGTGCAGCAATCGGAGCACATACAGGACCTGGTGTTATTACGTTATTTTTCTTAAATGAAGTAGAGTAAAGGATTGATCTTTTGATCAATCCTTTTTGTTTATTGTTATAATGCTAAGAAAATTATTATTTCATTTGTGATTAAGGCTAAGTACTTATTTAATCTAAAAACCAGAATTCAATCCGATAACGACAGTAGCGTCCAGTTTCTCGTCTCTAACCACTTTCGTAGTGAGGCCAGCACGAGTGAAAATTTCAAATGTCTGAGGTGCCTGTATTTCACTCGTCTCTATCAAAAGATGTCCTCCTGGTGCTAGCCAGAGAACCGCTTCATCTACTACTCTTCGCTGAATGTCAAGTCCATCCACTCCGCCGTCAAGCGCCAACTTTGATTCATATAGGCGAGCCTCCTGTGGAAGCAGTTTGATAGCTTCAGTAGGAACGTAAGGTACATTCGCAACTAAGGTGTTCACATGACCTTTAAGTGAAAGGGGAAGAGATTTATACAAATCACCTTCAAAAACATGGCCACCGAAATCCATTACGTTGCGGCCAGCGCATTGTACTGCGATAGGGTCAATGTCAACAGAATATAATTCAACTTGTCCTAAAGCTGCCGACAGTGCGACACCTACAGCACCTGATCCGCAACATAAGTCAACAATGATATCATTGGAGCATGACAGGGCTTCAGCTTGGTGAACAAGGAACTTGGTACGTTGGCGCGGCACGAAAACACCTCGGTCCACTTCTATCCTCAAACCACAGAACTCTGCATATCCAACAACATATTCTAGAGGTAAACCATCAACTCGCATTTTCACCATTTTTTTAAGGTCATCAGGAGTTCGTGCCTCTGAGATAAGGAAACGAGCCTCTGCTGCTGCGAAAACACAACCTGCGCTCTGAAGCTGGTTAATTATACATTTTTCCATTTTATCGCCTAATAAGAAATTAAATTGTTTTCCTATTTATCTCACCACTTTTGATAAGTTTATTTATAATCCTGTATTCGTTAAAGAGTGAAGATATCCTTCTGTTGTGGCTGGAGTTAAGTTAATAAAGAATAGGCTAAGTGAAATTTTTTCTATTATTGCGTTTACATGTTGTGTAGCGGTTTATCCTTTTATTGGAGGAGTGATACTTATTCCAATAGCGGTAGATCTAGTGCTGTAATGCTACTTACATTGGAAAAAAGGTAGACTTTTAAATAGGAAAAAATAAGAAATGTTAAACTGGATTCATTTAAGGAAGAATATTTAAAAATATTAAAATATTGTGGGTTCGTATATAATTATGGAGAGATTAACTTTCTGTAACTATTTGTAAAAATAGGAGGCTAATAAAATGAATATGCTTATACAAGCTCCGACTAACTGGGATTTATGCAGATTATATTCCAATGAACAGGAACTTATGATTTCTATAGAACAGCTAACAGTAGAATATAAAGCAACAAAAGACCAAGTAATCCTTTCACAACTTATACAGGAAATCGAAAAAGCAGAGTATTACTTATATTGCCGATCTATTGAAGATGATAAACAACCTGAAGATGCTTTACTAAGTGTAAAAACAAATCAATTAAAGAAAGAAGTTCAACTATTAATAGAATCTAGTAAGGAACAAAGTGTTAACAATCCAATTATTAGCCTATTAGAAAATGAACTAAAAGCTTTGGAAAACATGTATATACAATTACGAAACAAGATTGAAGTAATACATGGTAAAGAAACTTTATTTTATGGACAAGCAAACTACGTTGCAATGAATAGTGATGATCATAATAAAAGATTAAAAGTATTTGATTCTCTTACAAATGCTTTGAATAAGAAAAAAAGGGATCTTTGCCACTGTATTGAATCAAATAGGGAGATTACGTAATGCAAAAAGTAATGAAATAGAAGATAGAGAAATTTTAACACAATCACTTCGTGCGAATGGCATTTCAGAAACTGTATTATTGCAAATGTGGAATGCAACAGAAGAAAATCTTGATAAATTAGTAAGTGTTTTAAACGTATATAAGAAGGATAAAGCTTCAATTACATGGCATGAACTCATGACGTTAAAAGAAAATAATGAGAACGTGATCCCGTTTTCGGTAGCAGTACAAAACATATATGATGCATTAAAAAATATAGATGAAGAATTAGGAGAATTTGCACGGGGTGCAATAGAGAATGGATGGGTAGATGCGGAACCGAGAGATGATAAACCACCAGGTGGGTTTTGCGCTCCTTTTTTCAGTGAAAAGGAATCGCGAATCTCTATGCGATATGACGGAAGTATCGATAGTTTAAGAGTACTTGCTCACGAATTAGGTCACGCTTGGCATTTTTATAATATGAGTTTTGAACAGTCTAGTTCATTTTTAGATGATTATTTGCCAATGAGTACAGCTGAATCGGCGTCTATTTTCTTTGAAACTGTACTCATAAACTATTTAATTGAAACTACAGAGTGTATTGATATGAAAAAGTCATTGCTTAGTTGGAAAATAAGAAACTGTTTTAATTATGTTATGGCTATTCGAGCATCGTTTCAATTTGAGAAGAAGTTTTATGAGAAACGTAAAGATGGTCCTTTAAGTGCTGATGAAATTGAAAAACTATCAATAAGGGCACAAGAAGAAGCGTATGGAAATGCTTTAAGTGAATATCAGCCATTTGTATGGATGAAATATGTTCAGTTTTATATTGCTGATGTTCCTTTTTATAATTATCCATACACATTCGGATATTTGGCGAGTTTTAGTTTATTAGAGATAGCGAAAGAAAGTAAAGGTACTTTTCATTCGAACTATAAAAAGTTTTTACGAGAAACAGGAAAATCTCCTGTGGAAGAACTTATGAAAAAACATTTTGAAATAGATATAGCAAGCTATACATTCTGGGATAACGCTTTTAGACAAATTTCTAAAGACATTGATGAATATTTGAGGCTTTTTTAGAGTGAAAAAGGGGACTACATACATGAACAGAATCGGCATTATCGGAGCAATGCAAATTGAAATAGACTTACTTTTAGAAAGACTAGTTATAGAAGAAGAACAGACGATTGCGGGAATGCCTTTTTACATTGGCGAATTCATGGGAACAAAAGTAATTATTACACGTTCTGGTGTAGGGAAAGTAAATGCAGCCGCATGTACGCAAACATTAATTCATAAATTTGATGTAGATGCTATCATCAATACGGGTGTTGCTGGCGGGTTACATCCGGATGTGAAAGTTGGTGATATAGTGATTTCAACAAATGTTACCCATCATGATGTAAGTAAGACTCAAATGAAAAACTTATTCCCGTTCCAAGAAGAATTTAATGCAAGTAAGAAATTAATAGAATTAGCACGTAAAGCGTGCAATAGCAGTAATTTACATATGAAGGTTCATGAAGGAAGAATTGTAAGCGGTGAATGTTTTGTTGAAGATTCAAAACTAAAAGCGAAATTAATAGATGAATATGCACCGCATTGTACAGAAATGGAAGGTGCAGCAATTGGACATGTCGCCTACATAAATGAAGTACCATTTCTCGTTATACGATGTATTTCTGACAGTGCAGACGATGAAGCTCAAATTTCTTATGATGACTTCGCGAAAACTGCCGCAAATTATTGTTCAGAAATTATCGTTGAGATGCTGAAAAATATTTCGAGTAAAACTTATAGTTCAAAAGGAGAGAATGACATGTTACAAGCATTAATTTTTGATATGGACGGAACGTTATTTCAAACTGATAAAATTTTAGAGTTATCGTTAGATGATACTTTTGATCATTTAAGATCATTACAATTATGGGATACGGTAACGCCAATTGAAAAATACCGTGAAATCATGGGTGTGCCGTTACCGAAAGTTTGGGAAGCTTTATTACCGAATCATTCTATTGAAGTAAGAGAACAAACAGATGCATATTTTTTAGAAAGATTAATTGAAAACATTAAAAGCGGAAAAGGTGCCTTATATCCGAACGTAAAAGAAATTTTTACATACATAAAAGAAAATAATTGTTCAATTTATATTGCTAGTAATGGTTTAACTGAATACTTACGAGCAATTGTATCGTATTATGCTTTAGATCAATGGGTTACTGAAACATTTAGTATTGAACAAATAAACTCACTTAATAAAAGCGACTTAGTAAAAAGTATTTTGAACAAATATGATATAAAAGAAGCAGCTGTAGTTGGTGACCGATTATCTGATATAAATGCAGCGAAAGATAACGGTTTAATCGCAATTGGATGCAATTTTGATTTTGCGCAAGAAGAGGAACTTGCTCAGGCAGATATAGTAATAGATGATTTACTGGAGTTGAAGGGGATAGTATCTGGAGTGAAGAATACGCATGCTACGAGTTGAATAAGGTAATAATCATAAAAATGCTCAGAATAAATGATTCTTGAGCATTTTTATGTATTTTCATAGAGGAGGAATTAACTTGAAAGATATATACATTCAACAAATTGAAGATTTAATGATATACGAATACGACTATCTTGTTCAAGAAAGTAAAGACGAAGGATTTAATTTCCTATTAAAACTAATAAATGAATATGAAAATGAGATAAATACATTTAATAAAACTGTTGAATGTTTATATGGTATTTTTCAAGGAGAAAAGTTAATTGGAATTGGAGGGTTAAATGTGGATCCATATACAGAAAACAATAAGATTGGCCGGTTAAGGAGATTTTATATTTCAAAGGACTATAGGCGTACAGGGTTAGGGAACTTATTATTAAATCGCCTATTAAGTCATACGGAAAAATATTTTCAAATTGTTGTTTTACATACAGATACAAAAAGGTGGCATGAATGCTAGAGCGTCAAACAGTCTAGTAATAGACGAAAAGACCTAGCATTCAAACTCAAGCCCCCGCCGAAACGTTTTATCTCAGTGGGGGAGTTGACGCTTGTCCAACAAATCAGTGTGGACAATTAAATGATTATATAAGGATTGGAACTTAAAAATAGGGAGAGTTTTAGAGGGATTTCAAACTTAAAGATAACGGTTTAATTGCGTATAGAAGTAGCTATCATTTTTTGAAGGCTAATAGTAAAAATAATGTTTGTATAATTTCGTATACCAATTTAATAGTACAAAAAAGAACCTCATCAACTAAATTTTAGTTGATGAGGTAACTTTTCTGTAATCAATTACATTTTAACTTTCATCTGTTTCAATAGAACCTTTGGATCACCTTTCACATAATAAAAATGAGGATTATTTTCATCATCGTAAAGCATAATATAAGGTTTTTCATTCAGAGGAAGTAAAATAAGTACTTCATCAATCGTTGAATGTAACCATTGATTTGCGATAGAAACTGGTTTAGTTAAAGGGATTTTTATCATATGGCCATCTTTCGGAACGACGTTTAAGTTTTTAAATGGACCAGTGATTGCTTTAGCGTATTGGACTGCCTCTTTTTCAATTGCTGGATCTAAAGATTGTTTTTGAACGACCATTTCTTTTTGACAATCAAACACTTCAATTTGTTTATTTATATTTGCAAAAGCATTTGTTGATAATAAGAAAAACAGAAAAGCAATGACCCCGATTTTTTTAAACATAATACAACACCTCATTATTACTATGCCCTCAGATGCTATAAATATTTTTCTGTCACATTCATGTAACAAAGACGTTGTATGATACAATTGGTTTTTTGCTTAAAAGTAATGGAGGAATAAGAGTGAAAGTATTAATCGCAGATGATGAACAAGATATGTTGAAAATTTTAAAAGCTTATTTTGAAAAAGAAGGCTTTGAGGTTTTGTTAGCGAAAGACGGGGAAGAAGCACTTCAAATTTTTTATGATGAGAGAGTAGATTTAGCTATATTAGATTGGATGATGCCGAAACAGAGTGGTATTGCAGTCTGTCAGGAAATAAAAAAGAATTCAAGTGTAAAAGTGTTAATGCTAACAGCGAAAAGTGAAAGTGAAGACGAATTAGCTGCGCTTCAAAGTGGAGCAGATGAATACGTAAAAAAGCCATTTCATCCAGGGGTATTAATTACTCGAGCGAAAAAGCTTGTACAGCATGATGATGTAATTCAAGTGCAAGATGTTAAGATCAATTTCGCGAAAAATAAAGTGTTTAAAAATGATATAGAGTTAGAAATTACAAAAACCGAACTACAGTTAATAAAGTGCTTTTTGCAACATAAAGGGATGATTTTAACTCGTAAAAAGCTGTTAGATATCGTATGGGGATTTGACTATTTTGGGGAAGAGCGAACGGTTGATACGCATGTAAGAAGATTGCGTAAGAAAATAGGAGAGAATGTTATAAAGACGCATCGCGGGCTTGGATATAGTTTGGAGGAACAAAGTGAATAAACTCGGAAAAAAGCTATTTCTCAGCATTTCTTTAACGGTCATTCTAATTTTTACGATTTCATTATTATTAATCAACTATCTCTTACCGAAATATCATATTTACAAAACACGTGAGAATTTGGATGAATTTACAACACAAATACAAAATACATCGGTTAAAGATTTTGAAGAAGTTATTCATACAATCGAAAGTGAAAATAACGTTACAATTGCATATACACCAATCAATCAGTCAGAAGATGATATGAATGAAGCTTTACGCATGCAACTTACGAAAAAGAAAGTAACGTTAAATAAACTTTGGATTACGAAAGACGAAGTACTAAAAGTGAAAATGGAAGGGCAATCGAATAAACTGTATGATCAAGAGAAGTTAAAAGCCAGCTTCTTTGCTAAATATATTGCGAAAGATGATTCGCTAATTTTAATTGGGACTTCTATTGCACATTCTAACGAAATTATAAAAACGTTAAATACATTTTATTTATACATTTTTTGTTTCTCACTCCTACTTATTATTTTACTTGTGTGGATACTTTCCAAAATAATAACGACGCCACTGAAAGAGCTAAGTGATGTAGCTCAAGATATTTCACGTTTGAAGTTTAAACGAACGAAAGTGAAAACGAATGATGAAATAGGCGACTTAGCCAATAGTATCAATATTATGAGCGATAAGTTACATGAGGCACATCAAGATTTAACAGATCGGAATGAACATTTAAAACGATTCATGGGTGATGTTACTCATGAATTAAAAACACCAATCGCATTAGTAAAAGCATACTCTATCGGAATAAAAGACGGTTTAGATGATGGTACATACTTAAATACCATTATTAAACAAACAGATCAAATATCAAACTTAATTGAAGAACTATTACGATTTTCCAAATTAGAAAGAGATAGTTTACAAAAAGAAGAATTCCCTATTGAACCACTAGTCCAAAGTATAATAGATAAGCATAAGATTGAATTGGAGTCGAAAGAAATTAAGTTGCGAGTGAAATACAATGCGGATGATTCGATTGTTTATGCGGATGTAAATAAAATGGGAATGGTGTTTCAAAACTTTATTTCTAATGCAATCAAATATACTACGAATCAAAATATAAAAATTAATTTAGAAGAGAGAATAGATGGTGTTTATTTTAGTATTCAAAACGGTATTGATGCTGAACAAATTAAAGATATCGATAAAATTTGGGAACCTTTTTACGTTTTAGAGTCTTCGCGAAGTAAAGAAAAATCAGGTACAGGATTAGGACTAGCGATAGTAAAAAGTATTTTAGAGAGACATAGTTTTGATTATGGTGTCTCTATTATAAATGAAGAGATACAATTTTATGTGAATATAAAAAAAGGCTAATGTAGGATTAGTCTTTTTTTACTGTTTGAGAAATTATCGATAATAGATAATTTCTCAACTTTTATATAAAATTAAAACTGAATTTTCAGTTATTTTGTTATATAGTAAAAGAGAGCAATTAAGGGGAGGGAACATTTTGAGTAAAAAGAAAATAGCAATTACACTGTCAGCAATGCTATCTGCAACTTTTATACCTAACTTGACAACGGATGTGCATGCAGAGAAGAAAGAAGAGACAAGCAGTACGAAAATTGAATTAGAAAATGGGATGACAAAACCAATTTATTCTCTTGATGAAGCAATTATTGAAAATTTATTTGTAGAGACAGAAGTTGATAGTGATCGCGATGGTAAAAGGGACCGTGTATCGATAAAGGTTATGCGTCCAAAGACTGATCCAAATGTGAAAGTTCCTGTTATTTATGAAATGAGCCCGTATCGGTCAGGGTTAAAAGATGTTCCAGTTTATAATGTAGATGAAGAATTGTATGCGTATGGTGGAAAGCCATATGGGGCGGTTAATCTTGGCTCATACGGAAACTATTACGTGCCAAGAGGTTATGCTGTTATTTTAGGGGAAAGTATTGGGACTGGTAAATCAGATGGATGTCCTACAACTGGAGATGAACAAGAAATACTTGGGACGAAGTCTGTCATTGATTGGGTGAATGGACGTGCGAAGGCATACACAGAAAATGGTGAGGAAGTTAAGGCTGATTGGTCTACAGGAAATGTAGGTATGACAGGGGTTTCTTACAATGGTACATTACCAAATGCTGTTGCAACGACTGGAGTTGAAGGATTAAAAACGATTATTCCAATCGCAGCGATTAGTAGTTGGTACGATTATTATCGCGCAAATGGTGCAGTCATTGCTCCAGGTGGATATCAAGGAGAAGATACAGATAATATGGCAGAGGCAGTGCTGACAAGACAGAATCCAGAAGTTTGTGGCCCGATAATTAAAGAACTCACTGCTGGACAAGACCGGAAAACTGGTGATTATAATGATTTTTGGGATAAACGAAACTATGTCAAAGATGCTAAAAACATAAAAGCAAGCGTATTCGTCGTTCATGGTTTAAATGATTGGAATGTAAAAACGAAGCAGTTCGCGCAATGGTGGGATGCGCTTGGAGAAAATGATGTACCTCGTAAAATGTGGTTACATCAAGGTGGACACGGCGGAACATCAAGTAATAACTGGCAGCAAACACAAAATAAATGGTTAGACTATTGGTTGTACGGAATTGAAAATGGAATTATGGATGAACCAATGGTTGATGTACAACGAGAAAATAAAACATGGGAAAAGTTGAAAAATTGGCCAGATCCAGCAGCTGTTCCATCAAAAATTCGTATGTATTTAAGTAATAAAGCAGTTAATTTACCATTAGGTATGGGATCTATTAATAAAGTTTTCTCGATTGTAGATGATGCAAAAATCAAATCAAATCAATTAGTAGAAAAACCGGAGCTAGAAGTAGCAAATCGATTAGTGTACACAATGCCTGTACTGCAAAAAGATACACGTATTAGCGGTACACCGAAGATTTCATTTAAAGGAAATATTGATCGCTCTGTATCTAATTTAACGGCATTACTTGTTGATTACGGCGGAGCGAAGCCTGAAATCGTTACGAGAGGTTGGATGGATCCGCAAAACTTAAATAGTATAAAAAATTCAACAGCACTTCAACCAGGTAAAGATTATACATTTACATGGGACATGCAACCAGATGACTATGTATTTAAAGCTGGGCATCAAATAGGAGTAGTTTTAATCGCAAGTGACTACGACTATACAATTAGACCGAAAGCTGGAACGAAACTAACAGTAAAATTAAGTGAAGTGACATTACCGATTGTGAAATAAATGGTTAAAACAAAGAGCTTACGATAGTAAGTTCTTTGTTTTTTTGAAATGATACTGTATAGAAATGTGATGATATATTATGAACTTTTATTGGTAGAAACAAAAAAACTTATAACAAATAAAACTATTGCATTAATGAATAAGAGCCCACTAAAGGTCAGCCCCGCAATAGCTCCAGCGAACCCATCTCCTACTTTTTCACCAATCACGTGCAAAGTGGTGAAGAAAACAAGGGGAGAAGCAAGAATGAAAATACAACTAGCTATTTTCCATGTTTGCTTATATTTCTTTGCTATAAAGAAAATTAGTGTATTAAAAGCGATAAGAAGAAAAAGAAATCCAATTAATGAATTCATCATATCCTCCTTTTGAGAATTCCACATATTTATTTTGAAGGGAATATTATATAATGGAATTACATTATATGGAAATCGATATTACCAAGAACGTTTTTTAAAATTCTCGAAGAAATGTTAGAATTGGGACGAGTCATTATTCCATTTCTTCAGGATAATTTTAAAGTTGCTATAAAAGTAACTGCCTTATTTTCAATCTTATGTGGTTCGGAGGAAAAAATATGAAATTCATAATAATATTTGGCCCACAAGCAGTTGGGAAAATGACGGTTGGACATGAATTAGAAAAAATAACCGATTTGAAGCTGTTTCATAATCATATGACAATTGATTTTGTTAGTCCATTTTTTGATTACAGTACTAAGGAAGCAAAAAGGTTAGTGAGTTTGTTTCGGAATGAACTATTTGAAGAAGTGTCTAAAAGTAACTTATATGGAATGATATTTACATATGTTTGGGCGTTTGACCTACAATCTGACTGGGAATATATAAATCATATAGTAAGTATTTTTGAATCAAAAGGTGGAACAGTATATTTTGTAGAGCTGGAAGCAGACTTAGATGAACGATTAGAACGTAATAAAAGTCCGCATAGATTAGAGCATAAACCGAAAAAAAGAGATATTGAGTGGTCTGAAAAAAATTTAAAAGAGACATTAAAAAAACATAGGGTGAATTCACTGCATGGTGAAATTAAAAGTGAAGAATATATAAAAATTAATAACACGCATGTAACTGCTAGAGTAGTAGCAAAAATGATTAAAGAGAAATTTAAATTATAAAGCTTATTGAATTTATGCATTCATCGTCCAAGCATTCTCCTAAAAATTTCATAAAATACTTATATTAAAGGAGATTATTGTAAAATAATCGTTATTTTAAATGAAAATTTAATATAAGAAAGTAGGGAAATAAACTTGGAAAATGCACAACCAGGAAGAGTCGAAAATCAAGTTTATTCGAATAGAGTTTTAAGATCAGAGTTCGATGAGAATTGGACAACTTGTATTTCAAAAAGTGGTTATGTAAATTATATAGCTACAAGTAATGGTGCAGAAGTAATTGTATTACTTGCTGATGGTTCGAGAAAATTATTAGTGTTCGATAAAGGTGGAAAAGTAATAGTGGGTGGCGGTGGTACGAGTCACTATAGTAAACCGCATGTGGCAATCGATATTGTGTAACGCATGGTATACTAAGTAAGCATTTCCTATTTTGGGAAATGCTTTTTTATGTTATAGTATAATAGTGTTTAAAGATGATGTTATTTTAATATAATTCAAATCTTGTTATGTATTATTTTTATATTAAATAACCATTCAACGTATTTTTTTATATAAGGAGTAATAATTAGGGAAATGAAAAATATAGATTTTATACTAGAAAGTGATGAGAGATTAAAACCGTCTGAACGATTAGTACTATTATTATTAGAGAAACATAGAATGTTATATACGAACGATCTATTGGCGTTATCTAATTTATCTTACAAAACACTAACAGATTCATTAACTGCGCTTGTTTTAAAGTCATATGTGTTAAAGGAAACTGGTAAGGGTAGAAGGCAGAATTGTTATAGATTAGTTTGATTTCAAAGACTTATTACATAGTTTTTTCAAATGTAAGGCTTAATTTTATTTTAGTTTTCAATTGAAAAAAGTAAATAAATAACTGTTGTTTGATACGTGTAAAGTGCTGCTGTTTTCAAATTATAATTTCGTTTCATTTTTGTAACTGCAATGAAGTTGTGATAAAAAACGATAGTATTTAAAAAAATACAAAAATGAAATGTGAAAAACAATCCGTTAACAAGCGGGTTGTTTTTTTATTGGAATAATAAATCATTAAAATAATAGTATTATGTAAACTTTTTAAATAGAGAAAGAATGCATCATTTTTAATAGAAGTACAATTAAAAGTGCAGTGGTTGTAGGTTAAACTTTAGTTTATATTTAAATAGAATAATTAAAGAATGTTATTATTTTAATAAAGGTGTGAGAGTATTGGATGAGACTCAAGTCATGATTTACTTTAATCTGTACGGAGATAAATTCCCATTAGAGGTTGTTTCAGAACGATTGAAAGTAAGCCCAACAAAAAGTTTTAGCAAAGGAGACATAATTAGCAAAACAAATGAAAGTGATAGCGAAAGTCGAACAAGAAGCTATACATCATGGGAACTAGGTACAGGATATAAGGAATCACTTGATGTAGGGGAAATGATGGAGCAAGTAATTGTACAAATAAAAGATAAGTCAGCCATTATAAATGAACTAAAAAGAGAATTTGGATTAGAATGTAGGTTCACCATTGTAATTAAAATGAACGATGGACATACACCAGCATTTCATTTAGATATTTCTGTGATTGATTTCGCCAACAGAATTAAAGCTGATTTTGATATAGACTTATATGTTAATCCTTATATTGAGGAGAGCCTGTGCTAAGTAAGAAAACTCTTCTACAATAGTAGAAAAAGAATAACATAAACTACTATTTTATTGCAGCATACATAAAAAAAATCGGTGGAAATATGGAAATGTCGTCGAATGCTATCTTTAATTGGTTAATTTATGAGATATTTTTGTGAAGGAGCTTATTTTATAAGAATAGAATTTAGTTAAGTAAGAAAACGTGCCGATGGTAGTGAAAAATATGGGTTAGGGGGATTTGAATGAGGAAACTCAAACGAGTAAATGTTCCTAATATACCAGAGCAACAATCACAGCCTAGTCACAATCGTACTATAAACAAAAAGAAGTTAAGGCGGCTTATTTTAATGGCTCTTTTTATTGCGGCAACTACTTTGTACGTTCAATATATTTTAACGAAGCAACAAGAGATAATAATGAATAAAAAGGATACGATTACGAATCAAAAGAAGCAATTAGTTTCATTAAAGAAGGATCAATCGTCTTTAAAGACTAATATCGAGAATTTAACGGATAATGAAGAAGAAATCTTGAAGTTTGCGAGAAAAGAATATCAATTTTCTAAGTCGAACGAAACAGTGTTTGTATTACCAAAGTAACGAAACAGTTAGCGATAGCTAACTGTTTTTTATTTGTGTAAGAAGTGTGGAAAAGAAGAAATGAAATCTTGTCATGGTACAATGACGCATGACATATTTTAAGGTAAAGTGTTAAATCCTTTCTTCAGTTATATAAATGAATATCCTTAATTATGGAATATATGTAAAAATAAATGTTGTTAAAATTCTGATAATTTTATATAATATGCGTAAGCGGATACATTTTTTAATCAACGTTGAGTTTACTGCTCATACGTCTGTTAAGAAAACCGTTATCCTCGTTTAAGAAAGGAAGATAGCTGTGTACGCTTCAAATACGATTTATATCGTAGGGGATGCAAAATCTCCTCAAAACAATCCGATTACAGAGAAGTTTAAAAGCTATTTTGTAGCATTTGTAATTGAAAAGGATACAGGGAAAATTGTTGATGCAGATTGCTCAGCAACAATTGCATTAACATTTCAGTTCGTTAAATATTTATTTTTACATAAAAACATTAACGATCCAGATTTATTAATACAAATAAATAATCGTTATTTCGGTTCATCTCAAAAGGCTCTACTTGTGGCGCTAAAAGATGCGCAGAAAAAATATAATCAGATCGCTGCTTTGTCTACACATTCATAGACAAAATCCAGCCGTAAGAATCTTTCTTATGGCTGGATTTTTTTATTACACATTAATGGTCAGTAGCTCACTTACAGTAAAAGTAAACGAGAAATTAATTGCACATAAAAGCCCAATTTCTTCAATTTAATGTTTCGCTTTATTGGACAACGAAAGGATGAACGATATGAAAATTACTAATGTAAAAGTGAAGCGCCGGCAAGTAAAGCTTCATACCCCTTTTAAAACAGCACTTCGTACAGTAACAGAAATTGAAAGTATCGATGTGTTTGTTCATACAGATAAAGGGATTATCGGCAAAGGCGCGGCAACTGCAACACCAGTTATTACTGGTGACTTTGCAAACGGGATAGAAGAGGCGATTGTAGGACCGATTCGTTCGTGTTTAATTGGCCAAGATATACTTCAATTCCAACAATTATTACAGCGCATTCAAATGAGTTGCATTGGAAATTCGAGTGCGAAAGCAGCAGTAGATATCGCTTTATACGATGTATATTGCCAATATCAAAATGTGCCATTATATGCATTATTAGGCGGGAAGAAAGAGATTCATACAGATATTACAGTGAGTGTGGATGAACCTTTATTTATGGCAAAAGAAGCGAAGAAACATATAGAAAAAGGATTTCAAACATTAAAGATTAAAGTGGGGAAAGAGGCACATTTAGATTTGGAGCGCATTGAGGCAATTCGAAATGTGGTACCAAAAAATACGACGTTACGTTTGGATGCGAATCAAGGCTGGAGTCCAAAAGAAGCGGTATCTATCATTAAAGAGATGGAAAATCGTAATTTAAATATTGAATTTATTGAACAACCAGTACACGCGAAAGATTGGGATGGGTTAAAGTACGTAAAAGAAAATGTAGGGACGCCAATTATGGCTGATGAAAGTATATTTTCAGCAAGTGATGCATTAAAACTCGTTCAAGGAAAATACGCAGATTTAATCAATATTAAATTAATGAAATGTGGTGGCATACGTGAAGCATGGCGTATCGCAGATATTGCAGAAGCAGCTGGTGTGAAGTGTATGGTGGGCAGTATGATGGAATCTTCACTTTCTGTTAGTGCTGTTGCCCATTTAGCGGCAGCTCATCCTAATATTCATTACTTTGACCTTGACGCACCACTGTGGTTAATGGAAGATCCTGAAGGAATGTCATATTCTGGTTCAAAGGTAAACCTCCATTCTACAGTGAATATTTAATCTTAGAAGAAGTGAAAAATTAACTATCTTTTAAGGGGGATATATATATGAAAAAAGTAGGAACTGTATTTTTAACAACTTTATTTATATTTTCATCGTTTACATCGGTAAATGCGGAAGAAAAGAAGGATCGTAAAGCATTTATAGATGTATCAGCAGCTACTCTTTGGACTGCGCCTGATTCATTACGACCAATTGATACACCAAGCGCAACAAATCCAGTTGAGTTGTGGAAGTGGACGAAATCAATGACGCTTGATGAGAAACTATGGTTAACAAGTGCTAATAAATTAGAAACGCAAGCACTACTTGGTCAAGAAGTAACTGTTATTGATAAGAGAGGTGACTGGGCGAAAGTGTTAGTCCATGGTCAGCCAACACCACGAAACGAAGAAGGTTATCCGGGATGGATGCCTGAAAAACAATTAACGTATAATCAGGAATTTGCAGATAAAACAAATGAACCTTTCGTATTAGTAACGAAACCGACAGCCATTTTATATATTAATCCTTCTGAAAAACATAAATCGCTGGAAGTTAGCTATAATACACGTTTGCCGCTACTTAGTGAAGATGCAATTTCATATCGCGTATTATTGCCAAATGGTCAGAAGGCGTGGCTACGGAAAAATGATGGAACGGTTTATCGTTCTCAAAATACTATTCCGGCTCCGATGGCCGATGATTTAATAAACACAGGAAAAATGTTTTTAGGATTACCTTATATATGGGCTGGTACAAGTGGTTTTGGATTTGATTGTTCCGGATTTACACATACGATTTATAAATCACACGGTATTACAATTCCGCGAGATTCTGGACCGCAATCAAAAGCTGGAGTTGCAGTTGATAAAGAAAACTTGCAAAAGGGAGACTTAATCTTCTTTGCTCATAATCAAGGGAAAGGTAGTGTTCATCACGTTGGCATGTATATTGGTGATGGAAATATGATTCATTCTCCAAAAGCTGAAAGATCGGTAGAAATTATACCGCTAAATACACCAGGATATATAGAAGAATTCGCTGGTGCACGTCGTTACTTACCTTAAAACATAGAGGGGGTTTTTAGATGAAAAAGGTTGTTCGCTACTCATTAGTTAGTACTCTATTAGTTTCTTCATTTTTAGTTGGCTGTGCAAAAGAAAAAACAGCTACAAAACCGAAAGATGAGAAGAAAGTATTACAGCTACTAGAAACAGGTGAAATTCCATCACTAAATTCAGGTAAAGTAACAGATGCGGTATCGTTTAACGTATTAAATAACGTAATGGAAGGGCTATTCCGCTTATCAAAAAATGATGAAGTGATCCAGGCAGGGGCGCAAAAATATGAAGTGAGTAAAGATGGAAAGACATATACGTTCTACTTACGTGACGCAAAATGGTCTAATGGAGATCCAGTAACCTCTCATGATTATGTATACGCTTGGAAGCAACTGATTAACCCAGACACTGCTTCTCAATATGCATATATTGCGTATGATGTAAAAAATGCAGAGAAAATAAATAAAAAACAACTAGGACTAGATGAGTTAGGAGTAAAAGCAAAGGATGATAAAACATTCGTTGTAGAGCTAGAACATCCTGTACCGTATTTTACGAAGCTACTCATTTTACCATCCTTCTATCCAATTAATGAAAAGTATGCGAAAGAGCAAGGTGATAAATACGGATTAGAAGCGAACAAAACGATATACAATGGGCCATTTACATTATCAGAGTGGAAGCATGAAGCTAGTTTTACAATGAAGAAAAATGATAAGTATTGGGATAAAAAAGAAGTGAAATTAGATGAAGTCAACTATCAAATTGTAAAAGAAATTTCAACTTCGGTAAATTTATATGAAACAGATAAAGTTGATAGAGCGGTCATATCTACAGAATTTGTAGATAAATATAAAACGAATAAAGAACTAAAACAATATACAGATCCGGTTATGTACTTCTTCCGTTTTAATGAAAATGTACCGATTCTTAAAAATAAAAATGCACGCCTTGCGCTGAGTACAGTGTTTGATAAGAAAGGCCTCGCAACTTCATTTTTAAACGATGGCTCGATAGCTGCAAACTACTACGTACCAAAAGGATTTTTAAAGGGACCAGATAAGAAAGATTTTAGAAGTACAGCAGGTGAGTTTAATAAGACAGATGTAAAGCTGGCTAAGGAGTATTGGGAAAAAGCAAAACAAGAGACAGGCACGAATGAAGTGACGTTAGAACTATTAAACTATGACCTAGAAAACTTTAAAAAAGTAGGAGAATACATTAAAGAGCAGCTTGAGAAAAATTTACCAGGCTTAAAAGTAAATGTGAAATTGCAGCCGCATACTCAAAAACTAGCACTTGAGAAGAAGAAAGAGTATGAAATGTCATTATCACGTTGGTTACCTGATTATCCAGATCCAATGACTTACTTAGAAGTGTTCCTTTCTGGAAGTAGTGTGAATAATACCGGATATGCAAATCCGGAATATGATGCGTTAATTAAAAAGATTAAAACAGAACTGGGTAATGATGAAAAAGCACGCTGGAAAGCACTGCAAGATGCTGAAAAAATACTATTGAATGATGCAGTAATTGCACCGGTATTCCAGCGCGGGTTATCTTACTTGCAAAAACCTTACGTGAAAGATTTATACGTACATCAATTCGGTCCAGCAACAAGTTTGAAGTGGGCAGATGTACAAAAATAAAGGAATGGAGAAACAGATTTCACACGTGTGATAGTCTGTTTTTTCTTTTATATTCAAATGAATTATAGACATTTATTATGTTTTTTCATCTTTGAAAAATAAAATTATTACTAAAATTCCAGTGTGAAATGTATGTAGAATCTTGTATAATTAACGTGTTTCTATGGAAACATTTTCTTGCGCTATTTATATAGGGTTTAATAGAACAAGGAAAGAAATACATACATGTATATAATAGATAAATAGAATGGAACATGTATAGAGAAAAAGGAGAAAAAAATGACGTGTCAAAAACAAGGGTTACAATGTAATAGCGAGAGAAAGAGGAATAGACGATGAAGATGAAGCATGCTTTTGGTCCGATTATTATAGCATGTCTACTCTTTTTTATTGTCGTGCTTATTCCATCTAAAAGTTTCGTATCACTTATTAGCGATAAGAAAGTTGAAGATGCAGCAACTTCCTTACAAAAAGAAAAATTACAAAGTGTTTTCTTACAGCAAAAAATGTTAGAGAATTCGCAGTATTTACCGATGTACGGTTCATCAGAATTTTTACGAATGGATGCATACCATCCGTCTAATTATTTTAAAGTAAATCCAGCAGGTTTTACACCTTATTTAATTGGAATTGGTGGTACACAAAGTTTAGCTCATATATTAAATATGACGTCTACAATGGATGAGTTAGAAGGTAAAAAGGTAGTCTTTGTTCTATCACCACAGTGGTTTACAAAGACAGGGGTATCACAAGGGGATTTCACTAACAATTTCTCAAAGCAACAAGCATATCATTTTATTTTTAATGATGAGATAAATCCTGAAATGAAGAAAAAAATTGCGAAACGTTTACTAGATTATAAAGTTGTTCGTAAAGATGATATATTAAGAAACTCATTAGAAGGTATTGTATATAATGACACAAAACATAACATAAAGGCAGGGATAGTTAAACCACTCGCTTATATGCATCGAAACATTTTAGATCATAGGGATTTGTTTAATTCCTTATTTAAGATTGAACCGATGAAAGAAAAAACAAATATGGGACTACGTTCACTATCTTGGGAAGATGCACGTCAACATGCAGAACAAGAAGGGAAAGCTGAGTCTACTACAAATACATTCGGAATTGAAAACCCGTATTACTATAAACATAATTTTAAGAAAAAATTAAAAGGGCTAAAAAACTTTAGAGCAAATGAATCGTATGATGAATCACCAGAATATGATGACTTACAAATTGTTTTAGATCTTTTCAAAGAAAAAAATGTCGAACCACTCTTTGTTTCTGTTCCTGTAAATGGACCTTGGTATGATTATGCTGGGTTCCCGAAAGAACGCCGTGATGTGTATTATAATAAGGTTCGCGCGCAAGTTGAAAAAGCAGGATATCCAGTAGTTGATTTTTCTGGCCATGAATATGATAAGTATTTCTTAAAAGATACAATTCATTTAGGTTGGAAAGGTTGGATTTACTTTGATGAAGCGGTACAGAAGTTTTATGCTGAGAAATAAAGTAGAGAAACCGGAATGGCTATTAGCCGTTCCGGTTTCTTAGTATAGAGGATTTTGGTGTGGGCAATTCGGAAATGCATGTATATCTTGAATTTGTCTAAAATCATAATGTTTCATTGCGAACTGAGCTTGGTACAGGTATTCATACACATATAATTGACCATCATGCGCTGAACATAATACACCAGAAGTTCCTTGCCCATTGATGAAGGAAATACCGATAGGGCGTCCGATTAAGTATTGTATTTTTTGCTGCCAATGCATAGGGGAATCACTCCTTTTTGAGATAATATACGAAATGAATGAGTGAATTGTTGCTTATCCACGTAAATCTTAAGTTGGAGGTTTTTTATGTAATTTCTAGAAGTTATATATGAATCGGTTATAAGTGTGAACGAGGAAGGAATGAATTATGGAGAAAGAAAGTATTTTGGAAGAAAAGTTAAGTTTAATAGAATGGTGTCAAATATTTAAGTGTGTAACTCATGATGTATGGTTTGAATCTTTTAGAAAAGGTTCATGGGGAATTGCAGATGTGATTTCACATTTTATCGTTTGGGATGAATTTGTAATGAAGTATCGAATTCCTTAATTTATTAGTACTCAATCAGTACCTCACATTCCAACAGATGTAGAAGAAATGAATAAGAGTGCAATGATATACGCGAGATCAGGTATTTCAAGAGAAGAACTTATTAACCAATTTAGCTATACTCGTAAACAATTAGTAGACGAAATTGAGCGAATTCCTGCCTATAATTTTCATAATACATTTCAAATTGGTACTAAAAAAGTGAGACTAGATCATTATTTTTCATCACTCATTCAACATGACTTAAAGCATAAAGAAGAAATAATACAATTTCTAATATATAATCAAGCATATAATAAAAACCGCTAACATTCTTAATGAATGTTAGCGGTTTTTATTATATTTTTAAGCAAGATTTTTACGTTTTTTTGTCCATTTTTTGATGACGAAGTATAAAAGAATAAGTATGATGCCACCAATTGCGAACGATTTCACATACGGTCCAGCAATATCGTTAATATTCTCCCAGTTTTCTCCTAGTTTTTCACCTAAATAAATGAAAATGATTGACCAAGGAATTATCGCAAGTGCTGTTAATGTAGTGAAACGTAGCAATGGCATTTTTGTAATACCAGCAGGAATTGAAATCGCATGACGCACTACTGGAATGAAGCGCGCTGTGAAAATTACGCCAGTTCCATAACGATTAAACCAATCTTCAGCAGCATCGATTTGTTTTTTATGAATGAAAATATATTTTCCGTAACGTTCTAATACAGGGCGACCACCGTATCGGCCAATCCAATAAATAAAGACTTGGGCAATAACACCGCCAATTGTACCGAATACAACTGCACCTACAAATGAGATACTTCCATTTGATACTAAGTATCCAGCATAAGCGAGGACAATTTCACTCGGGATAATTTCAATCATTAATCCAAGCATAATGCCCCAATAACCTAATCCTTCAAAAAACGTTAATACGGAATGAATAAAACTACTTAACATTGTTGCACCTTCTAGTTCATGAATTTTTGCATAGACATCCCTTTTAATTAACTATGTAAAAGGTTTACTATATGTAGATTATACCTTATTTACATAGGGGATTGCTATTTCAATTCTTTTATGTCTCATATAAGTAATATTGTAAAGGATATTAGCCCAGTTTTCATGAAGAGAAAATGAAAAGATTGTTAAAAATTTCTCATATATTAATGATAATAAACTGAAAATTAAGTATAATAATGTGAGCTTTTATTTATAAAAATAGGAGGAGAATACATGCAAATTAATGATCCGATTTATGGAACAATCTCTATTCGTGATAGAGATATCCTTCGATTAATAGATACAAAAGCATTTCAAAGGTTGGCGTGTATTAAACAACAAGGACATACATACTTTGTACACGAAAACGCAATACATACGAGGAAAGAGCATTCAATAGGTGTATATGTATTAGTAAATAAAGTGATAGAACATCTTACAGATATTGGTGACATTTGTTTGTCAGAATACGAGAGGAAATTATTATCTGTTGTAGCTCTCCTACACGATGTTGGACATGGTCCATATTCACATTGCTTTCAACAAATATCAGGTGAAGATCATGGTGATTGGACTGTACGAATCATTCAAGAGGATGAAGAAATACGCATGATTTTAAATCAGACATGTGGATTATTAGATGATGTAACGAAAGCTTTAACAGAAGATGGAGTTTTTCAAATTATAGATGAACTATTATTTAATTCATTAGGAATGGATCAATTAGATTTTTGGAATAGAGATTTATATTACTCATCGCTTGAATTAGAAGGTTTACGGATAGAAGAATTGATTACTTATATGCGTTTCGTTAACGGTAAACTTGTAATTGAAGAACTAGGAATCCCTTTAATCGAACAACTAATGAAAATGAAAGAAGGGCTTTATCATAATGGATTTGGCAACCCGTTTGTGATAGGTAAAGACTTATTGTTGCAAAAGATTTTTAAAAAGATAGAAGAGAAAAGTCTTTCTTTCTATACGCCTGAGCTTCAAAACTTCTTTTATGAAAGAGAGAAGTTAGCAGTAGAGGATTTTCTTCCGTTACATGATGGAATAATTTTCAATGAATTAAAGTGTTTTGAAAAATCAAACGACGTAGAAATAGCAGCATTAATCCAGCTATATTATTCGGCAACTAAAAGTTTAGCATTTGAAAAAGGAACAGAGGGTGATTTTCATAAGAAAAATAGCAGCTTAGCGGTAATCACCGAAAAAAAGGCTTACAGTTCATATGTAGGTGGTATTTATGTTTATAGTGAGGGAGAGTTAGAGGATATTATAGAAAAATCACCTTTCATTCGAGAGATAGTAAGATTACCTACAAAAGAATATGCCTATTCAATTTGAGTTTATTTAGGTATTTCTAAATGTTTCGCGAGGAGTGAACAATATGAAAATTCCCTTATCACTTAGACAGGTACTTCACTTTCAAATAACGAATTATAATGTTAATAAAATTTTTATTGAAACTTAACGTGATGAAGGTGAAAATATGAAAAAAGCATTATTAGAAAAGGCCTCATATCTACATAAAGCAGAATTAGAACAATTACATAAAGCTATATTAGTTTCCGAGAAAGCACATGAAGGACAATTCCGCGTTTCCGGTGAGCCGTATATTACTCATCCATTTGCAGTTACAGAAATTTTGTTAGATTGTAAGGCAGATATTATAACTTTAATTGCAGCATTACTACATGATGTGGTGGAGGATACAGATTATACAATTGAGTATATACGTGATATATTCGGTGGAAAAGTGGCTGATATTGTAGAAGGGTTAACTAAAATTGATAAAAAACAAATCCCTAATAAAGAAGAGTATGAAGCAATAAATTTAAAGAAGTTATTGTTAGCTACACAAGAAGATATACGAGTAGCTATTATAAAAGTGATAGATCGTCTCCATAACATGAGAACTTTACAGGTGAAAGCTGTAAAGAAACAAGTTCCTTATGCAAATGAAACACTCAAAATTTTCGCTCCGATTTGTAAAAGGCTAGGGCTACTACATATTCAGCACGAATTAGAAGAGTTAGGTTTTTTGTATCTTAATCATTCTAAATATAAGGGAATGAAAATCCTTTTACAAAATTATGTTAAGTTATTAGAGGGTTTGTCTCAAAATATAATGCAAGATATAAATAATTTTCTAAATCCATCTTTAATATTTGAAGTTAACTATGAAGTAAGCCCTATTTATACAGCTTATTCTCGTCTCCAAGATATTCAAGACATTACAGCAGTGTCAAAAATAATTATCACGGCCTCAAATAATTTAGACTGTTATAAAATATTAGGAGTTATACATCAACTATACCAACCAATTCCATATCAATTTGAAGATAATATAGCAATTGAAAGTGATGTATTAAACAGATACTTAAAGACCAAAGTAGTGATCAATAACCATGAAATAGTGATATGTATTGAAACAAAAATAAATCAGGAGATACGAGATAAAGGAGTATTTCATGTACTTACAAAAAGTATAACTGATAAGGAGATGCAAAATATAATTCATAAATTGATGGATCATTTTATTAAGACAAATGATCTAGTAACTCAAGATGCGATTGAATTTTATGATTTAGTATCATATGAACTATTCCAAGATAATATTGTTGCATTTACTCCTAAGTTAGATTCCGTAAACTTACCGCAAGGTGCTACTGTAATTGATTTTGCTTTCGCATTAAACCCTGAAATTGCTAAGTATATGTCAGGTGCTAAAGTTAATGGTATAAATAAATCGATAATAACGAATGTTTCACATCTAGATATAGTTGAACTTTTGGTAACTGAAAACATTAGTAATGTGAGACAGGGTTGGTTAAGTTTTGCTAATAGCTCAAAAGCTCAAATCGAAATTTATAAAGAGTTACAAAGATGAAGGAATTAAATTTATCGAGAAAACTTGTTCGAAATATAATAGAATGAAATGATCATTTTTGAATTAATAATAGGCGATTATGGTTTTTTATAATTAATATCTAGAGAAACAAGCATTAACCTGTTCTAAGTATGTAACAGGTTAATGCTTGTTTTCGTTATAAAAAAATAGAAGCATTTCTGCTCCTATTTTTTTAAGGCTTTACATCTAAATTTTGTAAAAATAACGTTGCTGTTACGTAACGTTTTGCTAACATTTGTACATAGGCGGTATGCACAGATAATGTGGCAATAATAATCGCGTTACGAATCGCTTCACGTTGCTCGTTATTAATTTGATCGAACTTGCTTGCGATTTTATCAGCTTTTTCTTTTACGATGTTTTCAATTGTATGAACTGTATCTGTTGCATTTAATTGTAAGCAATTCCCTTGATTAAGTTCTTCAAATAGAGAAGAGTATGCTCCGTATAAATGAACAGGGTTGATTAAGTCATCACTTCGATCCGCTGGGTCATTTACGATAAGGCGCAATAGCTTACGAATGGATTCAAAATCAAGTGCTGTTTTTAAATCTTCAACAATGAATAATAGTGCTGCTTGTTCGATTGAATATTTTTTTCCTTTTTGAGGAGAGCCAATCATTTCTTTTATATCTCGTTTCACCCAGTTTTGCATCGCAGTTACAGAGAAACTCGTGTTTTCAATCTGATTGCCCAGTGCAACTATTTCATTTAATGAAAAACCAACGTCTGTATCTTCAATCTTAATCAATTTTTCAAAAATAGGTGAAAGTGCGGTAGTAATAAAAGCAGTAACGCTTTGTCCGCTTTCAATATCTTTTTTATGTGACTTTGCCCAAGCTTCTTGTAATATTCCGAGAGGCTTTTTCGTATTCCATCCTCTTAGTGATAGAAGAAGGGTAGCCATTTCGTTTCGTGTGAGATGAAATGTTTCCATCTTTTCACCTCCAAAATAATAAAAAGTTCTTATGAACCTATAATATGTTTTGTTTCTTTTAAAGTCAATTCTGTTTTGCTTATTTTTTCCTTTGTCACCAAACTGTTGAAGTAAATAATACTTGCATATTTCGACAAAAGTTCATATAATAAGTTCATAAGAACCTTTAAAATGTTTTTAAAAACAAATCTATCATTCTAAATTTACTAGAAAGGTAGATTTCACATATATCTATATAAAAGGAGAATGGATATAATATGTTGAAAAAACTTGTAGCAGTAATGACAGCATTCATGGTGATCTTTGGAGCTAGTAGCTTTATATTTGTAGATCATGCAGCAGCGAAAAGTTACAAATCTGGTAAAAAATCATTTACACCAAGTTCAGGTCAAAAGTCAAAAGTTGACTTAAATAAAAAAGACTCTAACGTAAATTCTCAAAAAACGACTCCAGATTCAAAAACAAAAGCAACAAACACAGCACCAAAAAGTAATAAAGGCAGCTTTATGAAAGGTTTATTACTAGGTGGTCTTGGTGGTTTACTAATGGGTAGCTTATTTGCAAATATGGGAGCTCTTGGTTCTGTATTAGCATTTATGGTAAATATGTTAGTAATGGCTGGTATCGTAATGTTAGCAGTTCGTGCATTTAAATACTTCAAAGATCAACGCAAGAAAAAGGCAGATGAAGTAGCATGGAAACAATAAAAATTTCTGAACAAGAACTTATTAATGCGCTTTGTGTGTATATCGCTGAAAAAAGACAAGTTGGACCAGAAGAAGTTTTAGTTGAACTGATGTATGATGATGACTATGGTTTCTCAGCTGAAGTAGAGGTAAATGGTCGTCAGCAAATATTAATTCAAGCAAACTTAATTGAGGCACTACGCTTGTTACTTGACAGAGAATATAATGTCAATTCATTTGCGGCAAGGTTACAGCTTGAACTAGATGATGAAGAAGGTATTTACGCATTAGCGAAATTTAATAACTCGGATGAGTAGTGAAAAGAGCTGTTGAGAGTAATCTCAACAGCTCTTTTTAGTATGTGCATAGGAAGAGGAATAATCACGCCAAATTTCATTCATTTTTCGTCTGCCAGCATCGATCATTGGATTGAACTGAATTGCAGCTTGTTGACGTACGGTGTGTACATTTTGGATTGCTTGTTGCAAGTGTTGTTCAATCGAATTAGATTTTTTATTTGCTTGTTTTACGATTGAATATCCAGCAACTGCTCCTTGCGCCATTGCGATTTTTCCGCTTTCAATGCCAGTAATATTGCCTGCTACAAATAAGCCGGGAAGAGGGGTTTCCATTGTTTCGGAATGAAGAGGGACGTGTCCACCTAATTCTGAGATGTATTGGAAAGGACAACCAGCTACAGCGGCAAGCTCGGCAAGCGGATATAAGCCACCAGCAATACAAACGAAGTCTGCCTCTAATATTTTTTCTGATCCATGAATAATATTACCTTTAGAATCAATGCGGGCAACGCGAACCCCTTCAACTTGATCCGTTCCGATAATTTCAAGTGCTGCTTTACGGAGATGAAGCGGTGTTCCATTTATTTTCATCCCGTTATTTGGATAGAAAGTTAATCCAGTTTTTCGAATCCAATCATTTTTCATCAAACGACTACCTATTCGCAAGAAAGCAGATGGGGCAAGGTGAGCCGCATTTAATAGTGAGTTTAAAACTTCTTCTGGTTCACCAGCTTTTTGGCTTAACTCACTTTTTTCAGGGAGTACGATATGATCCACTTTAATTCCAGCTAATTGCAGTTCATTTAAAATCGCAAATGACAAAATGTTAGCACCAATAATGATTCCTTTTTTCCCAACTTGAACTCGGTGAACATTTGTCATAACTTGCGCTGCTCCAATCGACATTACCCCTGGAAGTGTCCAGCCAGGAAGGGGAATAGAATATTCGGCAGCCCCTGTAGCAAGTAGAACAAACGGTGCTTCTAACGTACCGATATTTGTATGTACAAACCAATTACTTTCATCTTTATCTAAATTAAAGACAGAAACACCGCATTGAATTTCGACTGAAAGTGATTTTGCTTCTTCATGAAGGCGTTTTGATTCTTCTATTCCGTTCCACCATTCTCCAGTCGGCTCTTGATGCAACTGTCCTAACAATCTTCCACCTGGCTTCATAAATTCATCAATAACGAGTACATTTAGTCCGAAACGTGCACAAGAGATAGAAGCTGATAATCCTGCTGGTCCTGCACCAATAATAATTACATCTCTCATCCCTTTTTCACCATCTCTCTCACGATATTCGGGTGCTGTTTTCCGCTTTCCACAACCATATTGTCTTCTACAACAGTTAAGCAAGCGCGTATATTCGTTTGATTATTTACTGTCACGCGGCATTCAGAACAATGTCCGATATTGCAATAAATGCCCCGCGGTGTTCCGCTATCTTCATGTACTCTTAACGTTCTTATTCCGTTTGCTAGTAAGGCAGCAGCAATTGTTTCATGTTCATACGCTTCATATTGTTGACCGTTAAATTGAAAAGTGATGCGCTGACTATTATTTAAACTGCCTAAAATAGGGTGATGTGTAATTCTACTCATTTGCTCTCACCTACCGATCCAAAAGTAACTGCACGTACTGGTGGCTGATATTTTAAAGGAATTTCATTCGAGTTTATATTAGGATTTGTATTCTCGATCATTCGATCTATCATCATTCTACATGTGCGGCCACCACAAAATCCCATACCAGCACGTGTTCTTAGTTTTAATTCCCTTGCCGAGCAATTATACTCAGCGATTGTTGATTGAAGTTGTCCGTATGTTACTTCTTCACAACGACAAACAATTACGTTCTCTTTATTCGTCATATGTATTCCTCCTCTAGTTCGGTTTGCACAAATTATAATGCAAAAACTGTGCCAAAGTAGAGGAGGAGAGGTGGTTATTGTAATCCGAGTTTTTTTAATCGATTATATAAAGTAGCCCTCGTTATGCCAAGTTGCTTTGCACATTCTAATTTATTTCCATTTAGAATTCGTAAAGCTCGTTCGATTACCTTTTTCTCATGTTCATCCATTTCATTTTGTAAAGAGAGGATCGTGTTGTTGTTACTTAGCAAAAGGGAATGAGGCGTTTCGCTTTCTAAAGTTTCATTTGTGTGAAATGGTAAATATTCTTGTTTTATAATACCGTCTGTCGCAAATACGACGAGTCTTTCAACTACGTTACGGAGCTCACGAATATTACCTGGCCAATTGTAATGAAGTAGTTCATGCATAATACTTGAAGGTAAGTCGCGAACTGGTCTGTTATAGTTAATTGAAAAATCATTTAAGAAGGAGTACGTTAATTCGATAATATCTTCTCGTCTTTCTCGTAGTGGTGGAATATGCAAACTAACTACATTTAAACGATAATATAAATCTTCTCGGAAAGTTCCTTTTCTCATTTCTTCTTGTAAATCACGATTTGTAGCAGCGATAATGCGAAAATCAATATTTATTTCTTTTTCTCCACCAACTCGGTAATATTTTCGTTCTTGTAGTACACGTAATAGTTTTACTTGCATATCGAGTGGCATTTCGCCAATTTCATCGAGGAATAAAGTACCGCCTTGCGCCAACTCAATTTTCCCTTTTTTCCCTTTACTATTTGCCCCAGAAAAAGCGCCTCGTTCGTATCCGAATAACTCACTTTCAAATAGCGCTTCTGGAATTGCACCACAGTTAATTGAAATGAAAGGTGCAGTTGCTGTTTCGCTTGCTTCGTGTATCGCTTTTGCAAATACTTCCTTACCAACACCACTTTCCCCAAGTATTAAAACAGTCGACTTCACAGAACAAACCTTTCGAGCTAATTGTATCGTTCTTTGTATGACAGGACTTTTTCCGTTCATTGCATGGAAAGGATCGGATGTATCTTTATACTTTGCGACTTCTTGTTCTAATCGGTGCATTTCATGCGACATATTAAATAGTTTTTCATTCAAAGCGACTTGATTTGTAACATCCGTTTCTGAAACGACTGCCCCTATTATTTTATCGTTACAATAAACTGGGTTTGAATTAATTAATACGAACAAATCAGGGCGAGGCTGATGGAATTGAGCGATTATGCTTTTTCCACTATGTAATGATTGTAAAATTTCTAAATCTTTATAATCAAAAAAACGAGTGATCGGTTGCCCAATAATTTCATTATGTTTTACTGAAAAAATCTTTTCAGCACCATCTGTCCAAGTACGAACGCATTCTTTATCGTCAATGACTGTAACAGAAGAATCTGACGTTTGAATAACAGTGTTATAAAAGGCTTGTAGTTCATTGTAATACTTATAAAGAAAAGGAATCATTTGCTGTGTAGTAATACAGTATATAGGTTCTTCGTTTTCGTTCATGATGACAACAGCTAGTTCATGAGAAAATGCGTCGATTAAAGCAGTGAAAGAGTCATCCTCATATATAACTGCACAATTCCATTTTTCAGTAGTTGAATGGATGTAATAAAATTTCTCATTTACTTGCTTGATTGGTTGCAGGATACTTTTGTGATCCATTGGCAAAATTTTTATAAATTCTTTTATTGTCGGAAATGAAAATGCCATAGTGCCCTCCTATTATGTAAAAAAATTTAGACAGTGATAAAAAAATAATACACCTATTCACGATAAATTTAAAATATTTTTACAAATAAAAATATTAATTATAAAAAGTGTATATATTTAGAGTTGGCACGTCAATTGCATAAAAGAAAGTGAGAGGTTGAGGGGGAAAGGAGGAGTGTTTTGTGAGGCACTGCGACGTTTTAATTATAGGTGGCGGAATAATAGGGTGTTCCATCGCTTATTACACTTCAAAATACGGAAGAGATGTAACAATCATTGAAAAAGGAGAATTTGTCAGTGGGACGTCTTCACGGTGTGATGGAAATATATTGGCAATTGATAAAGATCCAGGGTTTGATAGTCAAATGTCATTAGTAAGTCAAAAGTTAGTAACAGAACTAAGTGAAGAATTGGAGCATTCATTTGAATATAGGGCACCTGGCAGCATCCTCGTTTGTGAATCAGACGAAGAAATGGAAGCGGCGCAGCAATGGGTAGATAGGCAAAAAGAAGCTGGTTTACCGTTTCGAATGCTTGATAGGCAAGATATAAGAGCGGAATCACCATTTTTTGCTGATGATTTATTAGGTGGTTTAGAATGCGCAACTGATTCAACTGTAAATCCGTATCTTCTCGCTTTTTCGCTTTTAGCAGATGCGAAAAAATTGGGTGCAAAAGCTTATAACCATACAGAAGTTAAGGAAATGAAAAGAGAGGAAGACGGCTCATTTATTGTAGAAACGACAAACGGTACATATACTGCGAAGCAAGTGGTGAACGCAGCTGGTGTGTGGGCTCCTAAAATTGGACAGATGTTAGATGTCAATATCCCAATTGAACCGAGAAAGGGACATATTATTGTAGCTTCAAGGCAACAACACGTTGGCTGCCGTAAAGTAATGGAATTTGGTTATTTAATTTCTAAGTTTGGCGGAAAACGACAAGTGGATGATTTGACTGAAAAATACGGGGTTGCACTTGTATTTGAACCGACAGAAAGTCAAAATTTTTTAATTGGTAGTAGTCGGGAATTTGTAGGATTTCACACGAGAATAAACAATGAAGTTATTAAATGTATTGCAAACAGAGCAATTCGTTTTTATCCGAAAATGGCGGATATGATGGTGATCCGTTCATATGCAGGTTTACGTCCATGGACAGAAGATCATTTGCCGATCATTTCACGTGTGGAGCATATCCCGAACTATTTTATAGCAGCGGGGCATGAAGGTGATGGGATTAGTCTTGCGGCAGTTACTGGGAAGGTGGTTGAGGAGCTGTTAAATGAAAAAGAAACAATCATTCCTATTGAACCACTTCGTTTGAGTCGTTTTACAGAAAGGGTGTTAAACCGATGAGGTCACAAAGAGTCTTTACGACGATTGATACACATACGGGCGGAAATCCAACGAGGACATTAATTAGCGGACTTCCAAAGTTAATTGGAGAGACGATGGCAGAGAAGATGTTGCATATGAAAAAGGAGTATGACTGGATTCGCAAATTGTTAATGAATGAACCACGTGGACATGATGTAATGTCAGGTGCACTATTAACAGATCCGTGTCACCCTGAAGCTGATATAGGTGTTATATACATAGAGACAGGCGGGTATTTACCGATGTGTGGCCACGATACAATCGGTGTATGTACAGCTTTAGTCGAATCAGGATTAATCCCGGTAGTTGAACCGGTTACTTCTTTAAAGCTAGATACACCAGCTGGCTTAGTTGAAGTAGATATTTTTGTCCAAGATGGGAAAGCGAAAGAAGTCTCCTTCAGCAACATACCAGCTTTTTTATTGAAAAACATTACTGTAGACGTTGAAGACATTGGAACTGTAGAGGCTGACATTGCATATGGAGGGAATTTTTATGCCATTATCGATGCGAAGTCAGTAGGCTTAAATTTAGTGCCAGAAAACGCATCTACGATCATTGATAAGGCAATTCATATTCGAAATACAATTAATGATAAGTTTGAAATCATTCATCCAGAGTATTCGTTTATAAGAGGGTTAACACATGTTGAATTTTATACAGATCCTACTCATGCAAGTGCGCATGTGAAAAATACAGTTGTTGTTCCACCAGGAGGAATAGATCGATCTCCATGTGGTACAGGAACATCGGCGAAGTTAGCGGTATTATATGCTAATCGAAAAATAGAGATTGATGAAGAGTTTGTCCACGAGAGTATCGTTGGCTCTCTATTTAAAGGGTGCGTCATAAATACGACAAATGTTGAAAATGTTGAAGCTGTCGTAACGAAAATTACTGGCTCAGCTTGGCTTATGGGTATGCACAGATTTTTTTACAATGAAAAGGATCCACTTAAAGAAGGTTTTTTGTTAATTCCGCCGATGGAGCATGAAACGGAGGATGTAAAATGAACATTCAAAAAATGTATACAGCAGTAGATGTACATGTAAATGGTGAAGCATTTCGTGTAATGAAAGATGTACCATGCAAATACTACTACAGTTTGGAGCAACTAAACGAACAATTTTCCGGTGAATTAGCAGAAGAAATGAAGCTTTTATTAAATGAACCACGTGGTTTTATCGGTTTAAATGGATGTATTGTCGTTCCTTCTATTCATAATGAAGTGGATGCAGCTGTATTGTTTTTCAATCATGAAGGGTCCATTCCCCTTCATTACGGAGGCATTGTCGCAGTAATAACGATGTTACTAGAAAGCGGATATTTAAAAAAGAGAGAGTCTAATCAATACAAAATTGAAACGCTATCTGGCATATTTTCAGTCCATGCGTATGTTGAGAATGATGAGGTTGTATCTGTTTCGTTTGAAAGTAAACTATGTTATATGATTGAGCAAAATTTACAGGTTGGTAATATCAGTTACTCTCTCATTCAAGCAGATAAAGTATATGCAGTTGTAGAAAAGGATACGTATTCGCCAGAAATTCGTATTGAAAACATTTCTGAATTGAAAAAATGGGGAGAAGCTACACTTCAAGCTATACAAAAACAGTCTTTAATAAAAAGACTTATTTTAGTAGATTCCACGCAAAAAGAAAAGAACCATATAAAGTCTATTACATTTCATGAAGATAACTTTATAGTACGATCACCAGGTTTTGTTTCTACCATTGTGTCTTATGTTCATGCGTTATTTAAAAATGATTATATAGCGAATAAACCTTTTATAAATGAAAGTATATTTAATAGCTTTATAACAGTGGAAAAAGTGAAGAAGGAAGAAACGGGTTACATTTTCCGTTTTGAAAGTAGAGGATTTATTACAGGTATGCAGACGTTTTTGCTAGATTCTACAGATCCGTTTCCAACAGGATTTCTATTAAAATAAAATGTTAAAGGGAGAGATAAAGATGCAAAAAATTAAAGGGGCATTTCCAGTATTAATAACACCGATGGATGAGTTTCAAGAGATTGATTGGAAAGGTGTAAAACAAAATGTAAATTACTTTATTGAGCAAAAGGTAGCTGGAATTATTATTAATGGAAGTACGGGAGAATTTGTTAGTTTATCAAAAGAAGAACGATTTAATATGGTAGAAACTGTATTAAAAGAAGTTGATGGCCGTATTCCCGTTATCGTTGGTACTGCAGCAGAGACGACGAAAGAAACGATTGAATATACGAAACATGCAGAAGCGCATGGAGCGGATTGTGCATTAATTATTAACTCTTACTATTGTAAACCGAAAGAAGAAGAAATCTATTTTCATTTTAAAGAAATCTCAAACGCAGTAAACATACCAATTATGTTATACAATAATCCATTTACTTCTGGTGTTGATATGAGTACAGAACTTATGCTTCGAATCGGAAAAGAGTGTGAAAATGTTACACATATTAAAGAATCTAGCGGAGATGTTCGTAAAGCGAGAGATTTAGTAAGACAAGGCAAGGGTGCTTTTCAAGTTTTCTGTGGATCTGAAGATTTAGTTATGGAATCTTATTTAGTTGGTGCCTCGGGATGGGTTTCAGTAGCAGGAAATATCGTTCCAGGTCTCGTTACGAAAATGTATGAGCATTTTCAAAATGGTGAACTAGAAAAAGCGTGGGAAATAAACGATGCTATTCTACCTCTTTGCGAGTTTCTTGAAGGATCAGGGAAATATGTACAAATCGTTAAACGTTCAATGGAATTACACGGGCAAGCCGGAGGGCCTTCTCGCTATCCAAGACTAGGATTAACGGAAGAAGAAGATCAAAAGCTTCAATCAATTTTATCAAATATCACAGCTCATACAGCTGTTTAATTGAGGAGGAGTGTATTTATGTTAACGACAAACATTGAGTTGAAACCAAAAGTGAAAGCGTTTTTAAATGAAGAAATTAAAATGTTTATTAATGGTGAATTTGTTTCTTCTATTAGTGGGAAGACGTTTGAAACATATAATCCAGCAACAGAAGATGTTCTAGCTGTCGTATGTGAAGCGCAAGAAGAAGATATTGATGTCGCAGTAAAAGCAGCAAGAGCTGCATTTGAAAGTGGACCTTGGGCAGAAATGACTACGGCTGAAAGAGCACATCTTATTTATAAATTAGCAGACTTAATTGAAGAGCATGGAGAAGAATTAGCACAGCTAGAGGCGTTAGATAATGGAAAACCATATCAAGTAGCACTCGATGATGATATTGCAGCGACTGTAGAAAATTATCGTTACTACGCGGGATGGGCTACAAAAATTGTCGGGCAAACCATTCCGATTTCAAAAGATTATTTAAATTATACACGCCATGAACCGGTTGGCGTTGTAGGACAAATTATTCCGTGGAATTTTCCGCTCGTTATGTCTTCTTGGAAGATGGGGGCTGCACTTGCGACAGGTTGTACAATCGTATTAAAACCAGCAGAACAAACGCCTTTATCATTATTATATACAGCGAAGCTTTTTAAAGAAGCTGGTTTTCCAAACGGTGTTGTAAACTTTGTACCAGGTTTTGGTCCTGAAGCAGGAGCGGCAATTGTAAACCATCATGATGTTGATAAAGTAGCCTTTACTGGTTCAACAGTTACGGGAAAATATATAATGCGTCAATCAGCTGAAACAATTAAACATGTAACGTTAGAACTTGGTGGTAAGTCCCCAAATATCATTTTAGAAGACGCTGACTTAGAAGAAGCGATTAACGGTGCGTTCCAAGGAATTATGTACAATCATGGTCAAAATTGTAGTGCGGGATCTCGTGTGTTCGTTCATAGAAAGCACTATGAAACAGTCGTAAATGAACTTGTAAAAATGGCAAATGACGTAAAGCTTGGAGCAGGTATGGAGAAGGAAACTGAAATGGGTCCACTCGTATCTAAAAAACAACAAGAGCGTGTGCTACATTATATTGAACAAGGAAAAGCTGAAGGCGCTACTGTTGCTGCTGGTGGTGAACGTGCATTTGAAAAAGGTTATTTTGTACAGCCGACAGTATTCACAAATGTTACGGATGATATGACAATTGTTAAGGAAGAAATTTTTGGACCGGTTGTCGTTGTACTTCCATTTGATTCGACGGAAGAAGTAATTGAAAGAGCAAATAACTCTTCGTATGGGCTTGCTGCAGGGGTATGGACACAAAATATTAAAACTGGACATCAAGTTGCTAATAAGTTAAAGGCAGGAACAGTGTGGATTAATGATTATAACCTAGAAAATGCAGCGGCACCATTTGGTGGGTTTAAACAATCTGGTATCGGTCGTGAGTTAGGTTCATATGCGCTAGATAATTATACAGAAGTGAAAAGTGTTTGGGTCAATATTAAGTGAAACGTTATTTAATAGAAGCCTTATAGCCCGTAAATAATGAGATAAATAAGAGAAGCGGACAACTGGAATGCAAGTCAAAGGTTGTCCGCTTTCTATATATAAATATTCTTTTCAAAACAAGTAAGAGGGGGACTTTGATGGAACAGTTAGTAGAATGGCTAGTAGGGCAAGTATGGAGTATTGGTTTAGTTGTTTTTGCATTAGGGGCAGGCATATATTTCACAATTGCGACACGCTTTTTACAAATTCGTTATTTTAAAGAGATGATTACATTACTATTCGAAGGGAAAAGCTCAGAGACTGGAATTTCATCTTTCCAAGCATTCTGTTTGGCCTTATCAGGTAGGGTCGGAATAGGTAATATTGCAGGGGTTGCGACAGCTATCGCTTTTGGCGGTCCTGGAGCTGTATTTTGGATGTGGATAATGGCTCTTTTAGGAGCAGCAAGTGCGTTCGTTGAATCAACATTATCTCAAGTGTATAAAAGTAAAGTTGGGAATGAATACCGCGGTGGTACACCATATTTCATTGAAAAAGGTTTAAAAATGAAATGGTTTGCAGTCATTGTAGCTGTGGTTGTAACACTTTCATATGGCGTTTTATTACCAGGTATTCAATCAAGTAGTATCGCTGTTGCATTTGAAAACTCTAATGGTATTAGTAAATATATTACTGGTATATTGTTAGTTGTATTGTTAGCAGCAATTATATTTGGAGGCGTAAAGAGAATTGCTGGTGTGTCTCAAATGCTTGTTCCTTTTATGGCAATTGGTTATGTAATTGTGACATGTATCGTTTTAATTGCGAATGTAACAGAAATTCCAAATATGTTTGCTTTAATTTTCTCAAGTGCATTTGGTGTAAATGAAATGTTTGGCGGTATCGTTGGTGCAGCTATTGCCTGGGGCGTAAAAAGAGCTGTATTTTCAAACGTTGCTGGTGTTGGAGAAGCGACATATAGTTCAGCTGCTGCTGAAGTATCACATCCTGCAAAACAAGGATTAGTTCAAGCGTTTTCCGTATATATCGATACAATTGTCGTTTGTACAGCGACAGCGCTTATGATTTTAATTACAGGTATGTACAATGTAATACCTGAAGGAAAAAAGGCTATTGTACAAAATATAGGAAATGTAGAAGCAGGTCCAATTTATACACAACAAGCAGTTGAAACTGTTATGACGGGATTTGGTCCAATATTTATTTCAATTGCAATCTTCTTCTTCGCATTTACAACTTTGCTTGCTTACTATTATATCGCTGAAACAACACTTACTTATTTAGATCGTGAGCTTAAATATAACTGGCTAAAACCCGTTTTAAAAATTGGATTTTTAATTATGGCTTACATCGGTAGCGTAGAATCAGCATCACTATTATGGAACCTTGGAGATTTAGGAATTGGTAGTATGGCATGGTTAAACCTTATTGCGATTCTATTATTAAGTAAAACGGCATTAAAAGTATTAAAAGATTATGAAGCGCAGAAAAAAGAAGGGAAAGATCCAGTGTTCGATCCAGAGAGTGTGGGGATTGAAGGCTTAACATTTTGGGAAGAGAGAAGTAAAGAAGTTGAAAGAAAAAGCTCTAAAGAACAAGCGGTAATGGATGATAGTCTGAAATTGTAATTGTAATAAACTGAATATTCATTCTATTAATCGGGGTATATTGCCTTCTTTTCATCACATACTACAGTAGGTACAGATCATTTGAATGGGGGTAATAATAAGATGGAACACGAACAACATAATTCAGTAAATGACGTTCTACATCATTATAAAGAAGGAATCGGTAGTTTTACAAACAAAATTCCTGAAATTGCTGAAACATATAATGCATTCACGCAAGCTTGTTTTCAAGAGGGCGCTTTAACAAAAAGGGAAAAACAACTTATTGCATTAGGAATTAGTCTAGCAACGCAAGATGAATATTGTACCATTTATCATACAAAAGGTTGCCTTGATCAAGGGTGTTCAGATAAAGAAATTCTGGAAGCATGTGGTGTGTCAGCAGCATTTGCTGGCGGAGCTGCGATGAGTCAAGCGGTAACTTTAGTGCAGGAATGTTTAACAGAACTGAAAAACCAACAGCATTGAATATAAAAAACGTTTTAAACTTTATGTTTAAAACGTTTTTTATGTGAAATTAAATTTGTATTCACTTTAATATTCTATATCTTCATAAATCGAATTCTCTATGTCAGGAAGAACTGTGTATATGTTTTTACCGATTAAAGCTTCTAATTCTTTCTTAATTGCATAAAATCCTTTCCAATGTAATGATGTATGAGACGTTGTACCATGACGTAAACCAACGGAAATCAATCTTCTTTCCAGCGTAGTAAAACCATCCGCTTCAGCAAGAGCATCACAAAGAGTAATTACTTTATTGTATAAATCGTAGTTACAATATTCATTCAATATTTCAACTAACTGGATTCTCATATGGTCAGGAACGAGACTCCACTCTGCTGCGATATCTATATGTTCATTTTTGCATGGGAATGAGTGTGTAACACAAATAACAGCGTTTCCTGTATACCCTAAATCATTCATATACATATAACCATCATAGGAATGAATGACCGATTTGGTAAAACCTTTGTATCTTCCGATATCATGCAAAAGGGCAGCATTATATGCTATATCAGCATTTAGGTCGTACCCATTATTAATAAGTTCTACAATTATGTTTTCAGTTGCAAGTGCAACATTACATGAATGTTCGAACCACGGACCTGGGTTTTGTTCATATGCCCACTCGAGTAGTTCTCTCGCGTATGTCCTATCTAATATATATTTCATATAGGTATCCTTTCTCTAAAAATTCATATTTTAAATAATTTCATCTTAATATTTAATTATTCCTGCTTTAAAAATTGTTAAAATAAAAATAAAAGGGGGAAAAGTAATGGGGAATTTAGTAATTGAAGAAATTAAGAAATTAGAAAACAATATTGAAGAGCTTACTAAACTTTTGAAAACTGTAGTAGATGATGGGGCATCAATCGGATTTTTACCGCCAATGGAACGAGAAGAAGCGACGAAGTATTGGCAATCTGTCTTAGTGCCGGAAGTGATATTATATGTCGCTAAAATAAACAATGAAGTAGCAGGAAGTGTTCAATTACATTTAGTTACAAAGCCAAATGGTAGCCATAGAGCCGAAATTTGTAAGTTAATGACTCATCCAAACTTTAGACGAAATGGCATTGGGCGTTTGCTTATGCAAGAAGCAGAGAAGCGAGCGAAATTAGAAAAAAGGTCTCTTATAGTGTTAGATACGAGAGAAGGAGATCCGTCTAATAGATTGTATAAATCTTTAAACTATCAAGAAGCTGGAAAAATACCAGAATATGCAATATCTCCGAATGGTCATTTAGACGCCACCGTTATTTATTATAAAGTGATATAAAGTGTGATCAAAAGGTTATCATATTTAAAATAATAAACTCCGATTTTTGACACCGTCTATATTTCTCTAGCGGTGTTATTTGAAATTATCAATAATATTTATTCAACGTACTAATTGAATTTGAGAAAGTTTTTAGAGGGTTCTGTTTGTATGGTCTCTCAACTTATAATGAATGTAGAGAAGATGACTAGCCGACTATAGTTATTTTCGTTTTATTATAGGGAAGGGGGATGTAAGAATGAAAAAGAATACTTTTCAAAAGATGAAGAAGGTTATACTAAGCGGCGGGATATTACTTACAGGACTTTTAACATTTGGTTTTTCAGAAAAAGCTTCAGCTCATGGATATGTAGAATCACCAGCGAGCCGTTCTTACTTATGTAAGCAAGGGGTAAATGTAAATTGCGGTCCAATTCAATATGAACCACAAAGTGTAGAAGGAATAGGTGGATTCCCGCAATTAGGACCTTCTGATGGACAAATCGCAGGGGCTGGCCATTTTCCTGCTTTAGACGTTCAAACAGCTGATAGGTGGAAGAAAGTTACGTTAAACGGCGGGACGAATACATTCAAGTGGAAACTAACGGCACCTCATAGTACGAAAGAATGGAAATACTATATTACGAAAAAAGATTGGAATCCAAATAAGCCTTTAACAAGGTCTGATTTAGATTTAGTGCCGTTCTATGTGAAAAATGATGGGGGAGTAAGACCAGGGACTTCAGTAACACATGAAGCGAATATACCAGCTGACCGTAGTGGTTACCATCTTATTTTAGCGGTTTGGGAAATTGCAGATACTGGGAATGCATTTTATCAAGTGATAGATGTTAACCTTGTAAATAATGGTTTGGCATCGAATTTCGCGTTAAATCATGTAGTGCAAGTTCCTACACTATTTTAAATAAAGTATACATTTCGATCATCTAATTCTTTTTAGATGATCTTTTTTATGAAAACGATGAAAAATATAGAAGAAAGTGCAATTATTTATAAAAAAATACGCTTTAAATATTGTCATATTTGCTTCTTTAAGATATCCTTTTCATGAAGAGGTGGAAAACATGGAAAAAGTACTAGTTTTCGGGCATAAAAACCCAGATACAGATGCAATTTGTTCTGCAATTGCTTATGCAGAATTGAAAAAAGAATTAGGAATGAATGCTGAGCCTATACGTTTAGGCGAAATCAGCGGTGAAACTCAATTTGCGTTAGATTATTTTAAAGTAGAAGGACCGCGTTTTGTTGAGACAGTTGCAAGCGAAGTGGACAACGTTATTTTAGTTGACCATAACGAGCGTCAACAAAGTGCTAACGATATCGAATCTGTTCGTGTGTTAGAAGTTATTGACCATCACCGTATTGCTAACTTTGAAACAAGCGATCCTATATACTACCGTTGTGAGCCAGTTGGTTGTACAGCTACAATCTTAAACAAAATGTACAAAGAAAACGGCGTTACAATTCGTAAAGAAGTTGCAGGTTTAATGTTATCTGCAATCATTTCAGATTCTTTATTATTCAAATCTCCAACTTGCACAGAGCAAGACGTAGCAGCAGCTCAAGAATTAGCGGAAATTGCTGGTGTAGATGCAGATAGCTACGGCTTAGAAATGTTAAAAGCTGGTGCTGACTTAAGCGGAAAAACAATGGAGCAATTAATCTCTCTTGACGCTAAAGAATTCCAAATGGGTAACGCGAAAGTTGAAATCGCACAAGTAAACGCTGTTGATACAAACGACGTTCTTGTACACCAAGCGGAACTTGAAAAAGTTATCTCTGCTGTAGTAGAAGAAAAAGGTTTAGACCTATTCTTATTCGTTGTAACTGACATCTTAACTAACGATTCTGTTGGCCTTGCGATCGGTAAAGCAGCAAACGTAGTTGAGAAAGCTTACGATGTATCACTAGAAAACAACACAGCTACTTTAAAAGGTGTTGTATCTCGTAAAAAACAAATCGTACCTGTATTAACAGAAGCATTCCAAGCTTAATATTATTGGATACGGATAAATAGGAAGGACAAGTAGTCAGATTGGCTACTTGTCCTTTTCTCTTTTAAATGGCGGGAAATCTAGGTTTTTAATTAGAGGGAATTGTATCTATTGAATGGCGCAAAGTTGTTAAATTTGGATGAACATAAGAAATGTTATGACTTGGAAACATTAAAAAATTTGATTTTTCGCAAGGAGTAGTACAAAATATGTTCGGGGCAATATTCGATATGATAAGTGAATAAAAAAGGATAGCATTTGCTATCCTTTTAAACGATTCTTATTCACATAAAAAGTAACAATAGCAACAACGAGGAAAATAGGAATTGCATATACTTGCCCAACAAATAATTTCCAACCTACAGTATTATAGCCGTCAGATGCTGGTAGGGTAATTACAATAACGCAAACAATTAAATAAACAAATAGTGCAGGGATAATATTTTTCATTGCTGTTCACCTCCTCCTCAAACTTTAATATATAACATTTGTATATCATGATATTATTAAATAGAGTTGGATAAAAGCAAGTAATTTAAATTTGATTTATATACGTATGTTTTAAAAGACTAATTGTAAATGAAACTAATGAAAAACGTGGAAAATAATGTATTTTCCTTTAGGGTTATTATATAGTGTTTTGTGAAGAAAATGTACAAAAAATTTAACTTTATATAGGAAAGAAAAGAGGTAAGACATAAATATGAAGAGACTATGCATAATCCCATGTGGAAAAAAGAAAATTTGGGATAAGTATGTAGATTACGGGGAGACAGAGGCAAAGTATGTGTATATTAGTCCATTTGGAAAAGCATGCCAGGCATACGCAACTATGTTCTTTGAGAACTGGGTTATCTTATCAGCGAAGCATGGATTTTTAAGACCGAATGATATTGTGAAAGAAAACTATGATCTTGCATTTGATTCAAAGAGTAATGAAATTATTAGTATTGAACAATTACAACAACAGATGGTTGATAAAGAGTTACTTCAGTTTGACGAAATCGTTTTGCTTGCTGGGAAGAAACATAAAAAAGTAGTGACGAAATTATATTCGGAAGAAATCATTACATATCCGTTAGAAGGATGTAAAGGAATTGGGTATATGCTGCAGAATTTGAAGAGGGCAGTGCAGGAAGGAAAAGAATTATAGTTTTGGTTTACTCTTTTTGATTGGCCACAAATTTGGTCACATTTTAATAATCTTTTCGAGTTCTTCAGATAGGGACTTATCCATACTCAGTAACACGTGAGAGTATATATCGAGCCTCTCAGCTTGATGATATATTACATTGAAAGATAAAAATAAGACCGTTTATCCCCACTGCAAGGCATTCTTCTTTTTTATTTTATTCTTCGCCTTCAAAATCACGTAGGCTATCGAGCAATCATGTAAAAGACAAACAGGATAAGTGGGAATCTTCCATTTCCTCTTCTTCGTGGGTATTGAATTGTTTTCAAACGCTAGAAAATGCAGGACACATTGTAATCCGATTTCTACAGTCGTTAAACGTATGTAGTTAAAATTTTAGACGATAATAGCAAAAAGACAAGCTATGAATATGATAATAAAAAAAGGAGATGTTGAAAAATGGGTTACATTGTAGATATTTCGAAATGGAATGGCGATATTAACTGGGATGTAGCAGCACCACAATTAGATTTCGTAATTGCACGTGTGCAAGACGGTTCAAATTATGTAGATCCTCTATATAAAAATTATGTACAAGCAATGAAAGCGAGAAATCTTCCATTTGGTAACTATGCATTTTGCCGTTTCGTTTCAGTAGAAGATGCGAAAGTAGAAGCACGTAATTTTTGGAACCGTGGGGATAAAAGTGCTACGGTTTGGGCTGCAGATGTTGAAGTGAAAACGATGGACGATATGCGAACAGGTACACAAGCTTTTATCGACGAATTACGCCGATTAGGTGCTAAGAAAGTTGGTTTATATGTTGGTCATCATATGTATGAACCTTTTGGCATGGCAAATGTGAAATGTGACTTTGTATGGATTCCGAGATATGGGGGAAATAAGCCGGCGTATCCATGTGACCTTTGGCAGTACACTGAAACAGGGAATGTTCCTGGCATCGGTAAATGTGACCTTAATTCACTCATAGGAAATAAACCTCTATCTTGGTTTACTGGAACAGTACAACAACCAGTACAACCTGTGCAAGTACAAGCAAATAAACAAAACATCATCCAATCTGGAGCTTTTTCACCATATGAAACGCCTGATGTTATGGGAGCATTAACTTCTTTAAAGATGACAGCTAAGTTCGTTTTACAATCGGATGGATTAACATACTTCATTTCTGATCCAACTTCAGACACGCAATTGAATGCGATGAAAGATTATCTTGAGCGTAAAAAATGGTGGTATAAAGTAATATAATAATCGAAGTTTATACCATAGAGCATAATCCACCTAAAAAAATAGCTTCGTATAGAAGGTAAAATAGTATTCTCTTCGAAATGTACCCTCTTATATGTACAAAATATATTTTCTATGTATAAAATAATAGATTATAAGTAATTGTTTTGTGGAAAACCCAAAAAATGGTAGTGTTCATTAAAGATGATATATGTTCTCTAAATCTTAAAACTAGACAAGTACACAAGCCCTTCTATTATTTTAAACATAGAATATAATGAATTCTATTTAGGAGGAAGTATATTCATGGGGAATCATTGTCATTGTAGACGTTCATTTTGGGATGGTTTAATGTTTGGAGGATGTCAATGCAGGAATTGTCATACATGCAGTTGCAAAGAGAAACCGAAATGCAATTGTGAAAAGTGTAGTTGCAAGGAGAAACCGAAGTGTGATTGTGAAGAGTGTAAGTGTAAAGAGAAACCGAAGTGTGATTGTGAAGAGTGTAAGCATAAAGAGAAACCGAAATGCCATTGTAAACATGAAGGATACTAGTAAAAAAGAGTACGCAAAGTACTCTTTTTTTATTAGTTTATATTCCATTTTGAACTGATTTTTTTTCAATTTCCCATGAATCTTTCTTTTTAATTTTTATAGATACATAAGATCCGTTAGATTCTTGATAAAAGATATAACCATTATTCGATTTCACATATGTTAATGGTTCACCTATGCAATCTCGTGAACAAGACGTATTAATTAGTTCGATTAATGATAGATTACTTGGATCAGTCTTACTTGTATCTATAAGGGTATCGAGATTTGTTTTACGAAACCCTTGTAAATTTATATTAAAATTTTTTTCGATTTCCCCAGTACCGTTCGTATTTATTACTTCGGCGGAGTTTTTCTTTTCGAGAAGAAAACCACTTGTATAAAGGAATTTTGTATATCCTATCCAGGTGATTAAAATGATTATCAAAAATATACTTGCTGTTCTAAGTTTGCGGAGCCGTTTGCTTACAATTGTTTCTGAGTATTTCATTCAGTCTAATCCTCCAATGTTTTTTTATTTAAAGTATGCCTGGACACATATATTTAGAAGAGGATGAAAGGGAACGAACGGGTTCTTGATTCAAAAAAGAAAGCATCCAGTATGAGATGCTTTCTTTTTTGAATATTTTCTGCTATCTGTTAGTTACTTGTTTCATAAGTGGCCTTATTTCTTTCACAGGAGGCTTTTTATCATATGCATCAACGTAAGAAAAATAATAATTTAAGTTTCTAAGAAGGCCTTTTCCTATTTTTGCGCTTAAGAAGGGGAATACTTGTCCCGTATAATCATCGAGGGATTTACAATAATATTTTTCATCTAAATATATACTGTATTTACACGTTAGTTCTACTAATGGGTTGCCTTCATCATCAAATACTTCCTTAGAATCAATAATGTCTATTAATGCGAATTTTTCATTCAAATAAACTTTCTTTTTTTTCTCGTGCTTATTTGTGAGAATAAATACGAGACCAATGGCGTTAATCAAACTATGTCCTCCTATAAAAAACGGATATTAATAAAATATATCGATATAAGCTAAATGTAAAGAGTCTATGTGAAATATCATGAATAGAAAACGTAATAAGCCGATTTGTTTTTTCAAATCGGCTTATTATTATTGAAATACTTGCGGGAATTGTTTTACGATTGCGTTTGTTATCATGTCTGCCATTTCTAATGCTTCTTTTTCAATTTTATCGTACAGTTTTACTCCTGCTTCATAATCTTTATTTAAGAAGGAAAGTGCTTCTGCTTTCGTTAGTGCTAAATGTTCATAGAACATTTTTCTAAATTCCTCTTTTTCTATATATGGGTTGATGCCAGAAAGAAACGCAACAATCTCGTCCCCGTTAGCGTACCATTTTTTCTCTATCGCGGCAGCGGCATTTTGATCACCAGCTTTTGCAGCTTTAACAAGATCAGCGGCGATTACTAAATGATCTTTAATTAATGCACTATATTTTTTTACTGCATCCTCACCATAGAATGGTTCAAGGGATAGTCCCATGTGTGTTGCGTTTTGTAGAAGCCGTCCAACTGAAACGCTAACATCTGGTAAATTAAAGACAATACTTATAATCGCTAATCTCGTCCAAGCGACATGTTGTTCCCATAATGAACGCATATAACCTTTTAAAAAGTTCTCATTTTTACTAATTCGGTAATTACGTACGGATACATCAAAGTTTACATAAGGGTTATGATAGGGGGAGTAATATGATTGCCAATAGGTATACATAAGTAGTAACACTCCTTTGAACATGTATATCTCAAAGTATGATGAAATTTATTTTTTAGTTACGTGTCCTAGATTTTTTTCGAAAATTACATAAGCGGAAGGTTGAAAGTGGATTTGTGGTATATGCGGATTAATTGAATATGAAGTAAAAGAGGCTCTGCAAGGGAAGTTGCAGAGCCTCAAAAGGGTATTGCCGAGATGTCGGACTCGACTACGTAATAATACCATAAAATTTTTTTGAAAAAACCTGGTAAATCCGTCCAAATGAATGACGTAACACTTTAATAAAGTGAAAAGGAGCTGCTTCCCGCGGCAACCCCCTTTCACTAGATAATGTTGATGAGTAAAAACTCATCTAGAGTACCTTTATAGTAACAAGTAAAAATAGTTTTGTGTATTGAGAAAAAAAGAATTACATAATTAGACGTAAAGAATTTATATTTAAAATTTTTTCGATTATTATCATTTGTTGCGATTAGATTATGTTTATAAAATGTAGAAAAGATTTGTATGCGAGACTAAGGTGTACCGAAATATGTGATTATTAAAAAGACCTGCTAACGTAAGCAGGTCAACTTAAGGGGTTTATTCAACAGATTATTCTATATGTTAACAACTGTATTGGAGTAAGTCTATAAGTTTTATATTGAGAAAATTTATATGAATTATATATTTTTTGCACATGTATTATCGTCTAAAAAGTTGAAGTAGAAAGTTACATACCTTCCTATACGAAAATAATGGCTGATATTTATAATATGATTCATATTTCCACGCATCATTATTAGAGAATTGGAATTTATTCGTTACTGTTTTATGTTTGATGGAACTAATATTACGATGCTTCATATAGTAACCTCCTGAATTTATACGTATACGATTAGTAGTATTCAAGGAAGGAGAAGAAAATGAATATTTAAATTGAAATTCTTTCTTTTTGTATATTGAATATGCGTCGTAGCTGTTAGGAGACGTAGAATGTAACTAAACATCTATGTTCATTAATATATAATACGAAAAGGAATAAGCATGTATTCATTACTTTCAAGTCACATAAGTGATGATATAATAGGGATAGATGAAAGATAAAGAAAAGCAGGTGAATCTTTTTTGTTTACAAAAGCACAAGAACTTTTAGCGACTTACTTCGGTTATTCGTCATTCCGAAGAGGGCAAGATGAAACAATTAAAAATGTATTAGATGGGAAAGATACAGTTTGTATTATGCCTACGGGTGGTGGGAAATCAATTTGTTATCAAATTCCCGCATTAGTATTTGAAGGAACGACGTTAGTAATATCACCTTTGATATCACTTATGAAAGATCAAGTAGATACGTTAGTACAAAATGGTATTTCCGCTACGTATATTAATAGTTCTCTTTCTATTACAGAAGCAAATCAACGAATTCAATTAGCAAAACAAGGACATTACAAGTTGCTTTATGTTGCTCCTGAGCGTCTTGATTCAATGGAGTTTGTTGACCAACTGATCGATATGAAAATCCCGATGATTGCGATTGATGAGGCACACTGTATATCGCAGTGGGGTCATGATTTCCGCCCGAGTTATTTACATATACATCGTATACTAGATTACCTTCCAGAAAAGCCGCTTGTTTTAGCATTAACTGCAACGGCAACACCACAAGTACGTGAGGATATTTGTAACACGCTTGAAATTAATCAAGAAAATACAATTATGACAACGTTTGAGCGTGAGAACTTATCGTTTTCAGTTATTAAAGGACAGGATCGTAATACGTATTTAGCGGATTACATTCGCCAAAATCAAAAGGAATCTGGGATTATATATGCAGCTACTAGAAAAGTAGTCGATCAGTTGTATGAAGATTTAATGAAAGCCGGAGTTTCGGTGTCAAAATATCACGCTGGTATGAGTGACCATGATCGAAATGAGCAGCAAGAACTCTTTTTACGAGATGAAGTCAGTGTAATGGTAGCAACATCTGCATTCGGTATGGGGATTGATAAATCGAATATTCGTTACGTTATTCATTATCAGCTACCAAAAAATATGGAAAGTTACTATCAAGAAGCAGGACGTGCTGGTCGTGACGGATTAGATAGTGCATGTATATTGTTATATTCTTCGCAAGATGTGCAAGTACAACGCTTTTTAATTGATCAATCAACGGGAGAATCACGTTTTTCAAATGAACTTGAAAAATTACAAAACATGACCGATTACTGTCATACCGAACAATGTTTACAATCATTTATTTTGCAATACTTTGGAGAAGAACCGAAAGAAGATTGTGGACGCTGTGGTAATTGTACGGACGATCGTGAGAGCATCGATGTGACAAGAGAATCACAGATGGTGTTATCTTGCATGATTAGAACGAACCAAAGATTCGGAAAGCAAATGATTGCACAAGTTTTAACAGGATCAAAAAATAAGAAAGTCATTGAATTTAATTTTCATACTTTACCAACTTACGGTCTTTTATCAAACCGTAGTGTAAAAGAGGTAAGTGAGTTTATTGAGTTTTTAATTTCAGACGAGTTAATTGCAGTCGAACATGGCACTTATCCGACATTAAAGGTCACAGAAAAAGGGAAAGAAGTATTACTTGGTAAAGAGAATGTGTTACGTAAAGAACGAGTAGAGACAAGACAAATTGTCCAAGACCATCCATTATTTGAAGTGCTTCGTGAAGTTCGTAAAGAAATTGCGCAAGGAGAAGGTGTGCCGCCGTTTGTAATTTTCTCTGATCAAACGTTAAAAGATATGTGTGTAAAAATGCCGCAAAGTGACTCTGAACTTCTAACTGTAAAAGGAATTGGAGAACACAAACTTGTGAAGTACGGTTCTCACTTTTTACAAGCAGTTCAACAATTTATTGAGGAAAATCCAAACTATGCGGAAACAATTAAGACAGAAGTTGTTTCAGAGCGTAAGAAGCCAGGAAAAGCTTCAGCTAATTCCCATTTAGAAACGTATGAAATGTATAAACAAGGTATTGACCTAAATGAAATTGCGAAAGAGCGTGGGTTATCGAGACAAACGATTGAAAATCACTTAATTCGTTCTTTTGAAGATGGTATGGAAGTAGACTGGAATAGTTTCGTTCCGAAAGAGTATGAATCTCTAATTGAAAATGCTGTACAAAATGCAGAAGGCGGTTTGAAGTCGATTAAAGAACAACTTCCAGGTGAAGTGAGTTACTTTATGATTCGTGCCTATTTACAAATAAGAAAGTAGAGACATATAAAGGGGATAGGGATATATGCATCGTGTTTTCGTGTACGGCACGTTAAGAAGAGGACAAACGAATGCCCATTATATGCAAGGTGCGACATGCATCGTTGACATAGCATGGGCATATGGAAAATTATTTGATACAAACGAAGGGTATCCAGCGATGATTTGTTCACATGAAGAAAAGGTATATGGGGAAGTTTATGAAGTAAATGATGCCATTTTGAAAAAATTAGATGAACTTGAAGAATATACGGGTAACGCAGAGACTGATTTATATGATCGGATAACGAAAACAGTGTATACTGCTGATAAGGAAATATATGCATATGTGTATATTGCTCAGGATAAACAGATGTTAAAGAAAAGTATTGATTCTGGGGATTGGCTCGTACATCAAAAAATAAAATAAAAATAGCTATGAAAAATTGGAAAACAGATAATGGAATAATTCATTATCTGTTTTTGTTTTATTAATAATAAAAAGATAAAATTGACAAAATATAAAGCGGTGTTATAATGTTACTTTGTTATAAAGGTAACATTATAACATTATGTGGTGAGGGTGTGTAATTATGAAACAAAATACTGAACAAATAAATGAAAAAAACATAAAAATGAAAGTTGAACGTGTACAGACTGGAATTAGGATGGAAAAAAGAATGGTAAAAGTTTTGAAAGCGATGGCAGAATATCATGATATTTCACTGGGTGTTCTTCTGGAAAGAATCGTTCTGCATTCATTTGAAAATAAACCAGTATTTAGCGATGAAAGTCTTGAAAAAGTGAAAGCTATAAAAGAAGTTTATGAAATGGATTATGGCCTTGAAATGAGTCGTCAGTGGAATGATTCGGATAACTAGACTGACTTAAAATTTCACTTTATTTTAGGATATCTTAAGTGAAAAAGTATATTTTTTATGCTTTTCTTTATTTCGGAAAATTCTCATTTTAACTATTGACTTTATGAATGGATTTTTAATACAATTATATTTCGACTGAAAAAATTGGAACGGACAGGAGGGAATCATCAAATGAGTAACATATTTGAAGAAGAATTACAGAAAATGAAAGATATTTTATGTACGATGGATGAGCAACTAGAACAGCTTGAAAAAATCCCGGTTTATTATGGGGAGGATTTTAAAGAGCAAATTCTTGAAAGTATGAGGGAGTCTAATAGACAAAACTTACGTATCGGTGTACAAGAGCCGTACTTTGGAAGATTGGACTTTCAGGAGGATGGCAAAGAAGAGGTTATGCCGATTTACATCGGTAAAGTAGGTGTTTCAGATAAAGATACGATGAAACCGATGGTTATAGATTGGCGAGCACCTGTCGCAAGTATGTTTTATTCATTTACCGGTGGTGATGAATTAGCATTTTATCAGTCACCAGACGGGTTGGTAGAAGGCGATGTTTATTTAAAACGAAACATTTCTATTCGAAAAAGAGAGCTTGAACGTGTTGTAGATACATATGTAAAAGGAAATGAAGATGTATCGCATGCCGATGATTTTCTTCTATATCGATTAGGTGAGAATAAAGATAATAAATTGAAAGATATCGTTTCGACTATACAATCGGAACAAAATGATATTATTCGTGCAGAAAGAAACTTACCATTATTAATCCAAGGGGTTGCAGGGAGCGGAAAGACAACAATCGCTTTACATCGCCTTGCTTTTTTAATTTATGAATATCGTGAACAATTAGAAGCGGAGAGAATGATTGTATTTGCTCCAAACAGTTTGTTTTTAGATTACATTTCTAGCGTACTTCCTGAATTAGGGGTAGGAAATATTAGTCAAACAACGTTTCCAGATTGGGCGTTACGTACGTTAGAGGGTTCGGTGAAACTAAAGCAAACAGAAGAAAAATTGAAAGAAGCTTTTTCAATTAATCGCGATGAAAAAAAGGTAATGCTCGGTAAATTAAAAGGAACGCTGGAATTTAAGACGTTTATAGAAGAAAGAATGATTCAATTTGAAAATGATTTAGTGCCAACAAAAGATTTTGAGGCGTGGGATAAAGCTATTATTCCAGTGGAAGACGTTAAAAGATGGATGCAAGTGGAATATAAACATTATCCATTAAAGAAAAGAAGAGAACGTTTAGTTGGCCGTATGAAACGCTGGATTGAAATTGAGCTTAAAAAGTATGGAGAAACAAACGAGAAAAAGTTACTAAAAAAAGAAGCAACAAAGAGATTGAATACCTATATGAATTTTTGGCCAAAAATGAGCCCGCTTTCACTATACAGTTCAATGTTGAAAAGTAAAGAAATACTCGACGTACTACCTGAAGAACTTGTTCAAGAAACAGAAAAGAGTTGTCGTAAAAAAGAAGTGTATGTAGAAGATTTGCCTGCTTTAATTTACATACATCACCGCACGACAGGAATTGAAATCGGACAGAAGTTTCATCATGTCGTTATTGATGAAGCGCAAGATTTCTCGCCTTTCCAAGTGTATGTATTAAAAGAAATTACATTAGGTAATTCTTTCACTATATTAGGTGATTTATCGCAAGCGATTTATGATTATCAAGGAATTGAAGACTGGAGTGCTTTTAAGGACGTATTCCAAGAAACAGGTTACTTTGAATTAACAAGAAGTTACCGTTCTACAAAAGAAATTATTGAATTTGCAAATGAAATAATTAAAAATGCAGAAATTCCTGTGGGGCTTGCAACACCAGTTTTCCGTAGTGGTGAAGATGTGAAAGTAATTGGTACAGAAGATCAATTCACTGAAATTGTGAAAACGTTGCAACAGCTGCAAAATGAAGATGTGAAAACAATTGCGGTAATAGGTAGAACAGATGATGAATGCCGTGAAATGTATGAGAAATTAACGAACGCAGGATTAAAAGTGAATGTAATTGAAGCCGATCAAAGTAAATATGAAGGTGGTATTTCTGTAGTACCTGTCTATTTAGCGAAAGGTTTAGAATTTGACGCTGTATTATTAATCGATGTGGATGATGAACATTACACAAATACAAAACATGATGCGAAGTTACTATACGTCGGATGTACGAGATCACTTCATGATTTATGGATTTTTTATAGTGGGCAAGCGTCTCCGTTAATTAAAGGATAAAATAAATAAAAAACAAGAGGATTTTCTAGTAAGGCACAGAAAATTCTCTTGTTTTTCTATAGAAAGATAGAAGGGGAAAATGAGTATGATTACAAAAGTAATAACAAAAAGGAATTGGGAAATCGCAAAAGCAGCTGGAGAAATTAATGAAGCCTCTCTTAAGAATGAGGGGTTTATTCATTGTTCATTATTAGACCAAACCCTAAAAGTTGCAGAAAAACATTTCATTCACGAAGAAGATGTATTATTACTTACAATAGATCCATCACTAGTAAAAGCAGAAATTAAATATGAACTTGCTTCAAACGGTCAAGAATACCCGCATGTATACGGAGTAATCAATGTTGAGGCGATTGTAGAGGTTAGCTCATTTCCTAAAGAAAAAGGAGAGTTTATATTACCAGAGGTACAAAGTTAAGAGTGTTTTAGCTATTTAAGTTAGCTAGAAAAGCACAAATTATATAATTTGTGCTTTTTATTATCCTTTTTTTGTAAATAAGTATTGTTTTTGTCACAATGATACTGTACGATACATAGTATAAAACATATACTGTATGACATATAGTAATGGAAATGAGGTGAATAAATGGATGCTTTATTAAATTCATTAATTACTGAGCTAAGAAGAGGGACTTTAACATTGGCGGTTTTAAGCCAATTAAGAACGCCGCAATATGGATATTCACTTGTCCAACTATTAGAGAAATCAGGAATCGTAATCGATCAAAGTACTTTATATCCACTACTTCGCCGATTAGAAAAGCAGGAGTTAGTGACGAGTAGTTGGGATAAAACGGAGAGTAGACCTCGTAAGTATTATGTTTTAAGTAATTATGGATCAGAGATATTTTTACAATTGAAAAAGCAGTGGGTAAAGGATTCGAAAGAACTTTATAACTTATTAAAGGAGGAGGATGAAAATGAGTTTGATTGATATGTACGTCCATGAAGTTGCGAAGAGATTACCTGAAAAAAATCGTGAAGATATTACACTTGAACTACGGTCAACAATAGAGGATATGTTACCAGACGATTATAATGAGGAAGATGTGAAGGGCGTACTCGAAAAATTGGGAAGTCCAGTTTCATTGGCTAATGGGTACTTGGATAGACCAATGCATTTAATTGGACCACGTTATTTTGATGTATATACGACGCTATTAAAAATGATTATACCAATTGCAGCTGTTATTGCGCTCATTTCAATGGTTGCAGAAAATTTTATAGGCTATAATGGTGATCAAGCGGTATTAAATGTTATTTTACAATTGATAGGTAAAGGTATTGGGGAAATTTTTGAGGTGGGTCTCCATGTATTTTTCTGGTTAACACTTGTATTTGCTGTTTTAGAAAGAACTGATAAAGAAAAGGATCCACACCCATTAACAACAAGCTTAAAAAAATGGACACCAGATGACTTGAAAAATGTTTCGTATATCCCGAAGAAAAAGGCGATTTCAAAGTTTGAAGTTTTTGGAGGGTTAATGTGGACGGCAATATGGGCTACAATTTACTTTTATTCGAATCATCTTGTAGGCGTATATCATGGTACAGAAAATGGACTGAAGTTTGTCGCGCCGACGTTTAATCAAGATGTTTTACTTCAATACTGGCCAATCGTTTTGGTTATAATCGTTTTCGAAGTAGCTATATCTCTTTATAAGTTAGTACAGGGACAATGGACGAAAAGATTAGCAATTGGAAATGCGATTCTTCAAGTAGTAGGAACAATCATATTTATTGTAATTGTAGTAAATCCTCATTTATTTAACGAAGGATTCATTACGTATTTGGCAAATGCATTTACTACTTCCCCAGAGGAATTTAAAACGTGGTTAATTGGCGGTGGAATTTTCATTTACACATTATCTGCTGCAATAAATATATTTGATGGTTTCCGAAAAGCAAGTATTCGTATGTGAAAATGAATCAGAAATTCCAATAAGATAATGATTATGAAAGGAAGAAAACAATGATAAGGGAAGCAACGATAAAAGATTTAGCCTTTATTTTAGATATTTATAATGATGCGATACTGTATACAACGGCTGTGTATGCATATAAACCTGTGACCCTTGAAAATAGAATAGATTGGTATGAACAAAAAAAGGCTGACGGTTATCCCATTTTCGTATACCAATTAGGTAATAAAGTAGTAGGATTTGCGACATTTGGACCATTTAGAGCTTGGCCTGCTTATAAATATTCAATTGAGCATTCGGTGTATGTTGATAAGGAATATAGAAAAAATGGGATTGGGACTTCTTTAATGAAAACATTAATCGAAATTGCAAAAGAAAGAGAATATATGACCTTAATTGCTGGAATTGATGCGGAAAACGAGAAAAGTATTGCTTTGCATCAAAACTATGGATTTGTTCATGCAGGGACAATAAAAAAAGCAGGTTATAAATTTGATAAATGGCTAGATTTAGCCTTTTATCAATTGGAGCTTAATGGACCTGTAAATCCTTTAGAAGAATAGAAGTTTTTCGTGAAATTTATTTTTAGGTAGCAAGGAATAATCCGTGCTACCTTTTTCTTATTGTAATAGCAAAAATGATCTTACAGAAAGGAATTTTATATTCTATATTGAATTATTAGAAGGTGATATTACGATGTGAAAAGAGGAATGGAAATGGAAACTGTCATTCAAAAAATAAAAGAGATACAATCTGGTCATGTAGGAGTAGCTATTTATTCTACAAAAAATGAACGTGTAATTGCTTCATATAATGATGAACTATATATTCCATTAGCATCAGCAGCTAAAGTGGCAATTGGATTTGCACTAGCAAAGATGGTGAGGGAGAAAAAAGTTTCTTGGAATGATATACTTCATCACATTAAGTTTAATTCAGGTGAAGATAGTGCACAGCTATATCCACATTTACAAGGAAGAACTACATTAACACTTAGTAAAGCGGTGGAAGTGATGATAGCTTGTCATGACAGTTATGTTGCGCAGTCAATTGTAATGCATTGCGGAGGATGGAATACTGTCAGAGAATATGTTTTAACATACTTTTCGAAGATTTATATCCAGGAAAACCCTAAAGACGAGAAAAATATTGGAGAGTTAAATCAAGTTCTTTCGCTTTTAGTTCATATTTTTCAAGGGTATAAAACAGAACCAGAATTATGGGAACCAATTGTAAACGGGATAGTAAGACAACAAGGTGAATATGATGGAATACCTTCATATCATTTAGCTCATATGACGGGTGGATTGTCCACAGCTACAATAAATATTGGTATAATAGGAATGTTTAATGAATTCCCGTTTCTTTATGTTATTGGAGGAAAAGATTTACCTAATCGACGTGAAAATAAAGAGGTAGATGAAGAGTTTGCAGCAGCTTTGAACCACATATACAAAGAATATATTGAAAACATGCTAGAGGTGAACAATTGAAGAGAAACTTAAAAACTTCAACGATTATCATTTTAATTGTAACAATTATTGCTCTTGAAGTTGGAATCGCACTATATGATCACAATTTGTCATTAGATACAATTTATTTTGCAGCGATCCTTATTTGTATTGTATTGCTTTTTGGCACACGTGTTTCTGAAGAGAAAGAAAATACATCGAAACAAGGACTAAGAAAAACAACTCTTATATTTTGGTCATCTATTTTATTGTCTATCGCTTGTTTTGCAGTTATAAGTTACATAAGGGTAGGCAGTGTCTCTGTACCAGGGATAATTGGCTTTTCATGCTTTGTTACATATGGTGGATTCGTATTTATTAGTATTTTAAAGAGAAAAAATAAAATGTAGCTTACTAAGCTGAAAGGATGATATATATGAAACATATAGAAAGTGGTACTCGCAATGAAGGAGAATACATAAAAAATAAAGTAATTCAATATAACATGTCCATCTTAACAGAGGAAGTAAAACAACAGATGGAACAAGTAAGTTTTGTAGTGAAAGATGAAGAAGGGAAAATTTTTGGTGGTGTAACAGGAACGATGTATTTTTATCATCTTCATATCGATTTTTTATGGGTTGATGAATCAGTTCGCCATGATGGATACGGCAGTCAATTGCTACATAAAATCGAAGAAATTGCGCAGGAAAAAGGGTGTAGATTAATATTATTAGATTCATTTAGTTTCCAAGCGCCAGAGTTTTACAAAAAGCATGGTTACAGAGAATATGGTGTTGTTGAAGATCACCCGAAAGGGCATAATCAACACTTTTTCGAAAAGAGATTATAATAATATTATGTAGACTAGATGGCGGGAGTATTAAAATGTACACTTATAAATTGCAACACGAACAACCGATCTGCGTGGAGAAAATAAAAACACTTTATGATTCTGTCGGTTGGTGGCCAGAAAGAAAAGAAATAGATATTGAAAAAATGTTAAAGAATAGTATAGCAATTGGAGTATGGAAAGAAAACGAATTAATTGGATTTGCTAGAATCGTTTCTGATGGTGTTTTTCGAGCATACATAGAAGATGTTGTCGTACACGAGAGTGTAAGAAATCAAGGTATTGGAGAGAAGATGCTTACAATGTTACTCGAGGAAATATCTCATATTCATATTGTTAGTCTATTTTGCGAAGAGAAACTACTGCAGTTTTATGGTGAACAGCAATTTCAAGCGACGAAGCAAATTGTGATGCACCGTAATCAAATCGTGAAAGAATAAGAGGTGCCAATTAGAATGAATGCAACAAGAGCATATTGTTTATCGAAAAGAAAAGCGACAGAGGATTCTCCAGATGGCTGGAGCGCAACGTGTATGAGGTTAAACAATAAAATATTTGCGATATTGAACCATGAAGAAGGTGAAAAAGCTGCGATTACATTAAAATGTGATCCAGAACTCGCATTAAGAATCAGAGAAGATTATCCTGAAACAATTATTCCAGGGTATCATATGAATAAAAAGCATTGGAACACAGTGTACATACATAAGGATGTAGGACAAGAACAAATTAATAAGATGATAGATTGGTCGTATGATTTAATACTGCACTCATTTTCAAAGAAAAAGCAGCAAGAGTTAATGGATGAAATGAAAAGTGAAGATGCTCAAAAATAACTTGTGAAATTATTTTGCAAGTTATTTTTAGTTTTAGTTTGATAAAGAAAAGTATAAACTAGGAGAAGTTGTAATGAAAAATAAAAGAAATAGAATGCTATATGCAATCTTTACTATCATCGTCATTGTTTTAGGTCTGAGTTCAAGAAAGTTTGCTTTTGCGTTACCGGATCTATTAAATGCTTACTTAGGTGATGCTTTATGGGCATTAATGATTTTTACTGGATTTGGATTTTTATTTCCTAAAATAGAAACGAAGAAGTTAACTTTTATTAGTTTACTATTTTGCTACGGGATTGAAATGAGCCAATTGTACCATTCACCATGGATTGATAGTATTCGTGCAACGACTTTAGGTGGACTCATATTAGGTTACGGATTTTTGTGGAGTGACTTAGTTGCTTATACAATTGGTGTGGGGATAGGAATACTTTTAGAGCTTAAGTTAAAAAAGAAATAGGAATTAATAAAGGGGTATTTGTATATGGAGAATGCATTGAAAATTGCAAAGTTTTGGTTTCAAAATGAACAAGTGATAGCTACAGTCATTCAATCGAAAGTCACGAAGCTTACGTGTAATAATAAAGTGTATATATTAAAGGAAAAGGGATTGATAGAGCAGCTTCTAGTTGAACTAGATGTATTAGAAAGGCTTGAAGAAAAAGGAATAAAAGTACAAAAAATAGTGCGAACGAAAAGTGATGAAAGGTATGTATTTTATAAAGAGAAGTATTATTGTTTGTATGAGTATGTTGTTGGAAATGTACTAGAAATAAAAGATACAGAAAATCTGAAAGAGCTAGGGAGCATAATTGGAGAAGAAATAGCTAATCTACATCAAGCATTAAATTCAGTGAATCGTGCAAATGAGTTAATAAAAAGAGATTTATACAAAGTAGTGTATGGGTGGGCTTTACCAATTTTAGAAAAGAAAGAGCATATTCATAGGGGTGTAATTAAACGAATGCAACAATTACATACGGCTTTCAAGGAAACCGTTCAATCATTACCAAAACAAATCATTCATCGCGATATGCACTTATCGAATGTAATCTTTAAAAGTAATCAATTTCAAGGATTTATAGATTTTGAGCTTTTAGAAAACAATGTAAGAGTATTTGATATATGCTATTGTTGTACGAGCATTTTAAGTGAGTTATATAGTGATGAAACATTAAGAGGGAAATGGTTACATATAGTCAGCAAAGTTTTTGAAGGGTATTATAAACAAAATAATTTAACACATGAAGAAATAAATGCCATTTGGTACGTTATGCTTTCAATTCAAGTAATCTTTGTTACTTATTTTGTCCAATTACCAGACTTATTAAGGCTAAATGAAGAGATGTTCTTATGGATTTTTGCTAATAAGGAGGATATTGAAGAAGCAATAGGAGGCATTGTAAAGGTATGAACAAAATAATATTAATTGGTTCCGGTGGTTCAGGAAAATCTACATTGGCAAAGCAGTTAGGAGCTAAATTAAATATTAAGGTGCATCATCTTGATGCACTATTTTGGAAACCAAATTGGGAAGGTGTTTCGAAAGAGGAACAAAGAACAGTTCAAAATGAATTAATTAAAGAAGAAAATTGGATTATTGATGGGAATTACGGCGGGACGATGGATATAAGACTTAAAGCAGCTGACACTATTATCTTTCTTGATATTCACAGAACAATTTGTGTTTATCGCGCTTTTAAAAGGATAATCCAATATCGAAATAAAACAAGACCAGATATGGGCGCGGGATGTGAAGAAAGATTTGATTTACCATTTTTCAAATGGATATGGGAATATCCAAAGGCGAAGCGACCTACAATTTTAAAAGGATTAGAGCAATTGCCCAAAGAGAAAAAGATTATTATTTTAAAATCCCCCAATGAGGTTCGGGAGTTTTTAAAGCACATAAAATAATAAACTGTAGCACAACAAATCCTTTTGGATATTACCGATTAGTTTAATAAAACTAATCGTTTTTTATTATGATAAATTTAATACTTACTACGAATTGTATTTTGTAATGAGTACATCATAATTAATCTATGAAAAATGAATGCTTGGAGGAATAGAAAATGACTAACGATTTAATTCACATGATCGATTCATTAATGGTCAATATTCCAGCAGGAGAGGTAGTATTGCGAGATGATCGTATAAAAAAAGAATGGCAAGTTCAAATTCAACCATTTCTTCTATCAAAGTATGTAGTAACAGCGGAATTATATTATGCTATTACGAATAGTACATCAAATGGTTATAAAGATAGTAATAAGCCAGTTGTAAATGTTTCATGGAATGATGCAATTGTATTTTGTAATTTACTTTCTAAAAAAGCGGGATTAACAGAGTATTATTCTATTAGTAATGGTGATCAAAAGGTGAGTTGTAATTTGGGATCTAACGGTTACCGATTACCGTCTGAGGCAGAGTGGCAATACGCATGTAAAGCAGGTACAGCGGGATATATATACGGGGAACTTCAGAAAATAGCATGGTATAATGAAAATTCAAATGGACAAATTCATGATGTCGGCAAAAAAGAACCGAATGCATGGGGACTATATGATATGTTAGGGAACGTTTGGGAATGGTGCTATGATTTGTATGATAAAAAAGTGTACGGATCGTACCGAATTTTTCGTGGAGGCAGTTGGGCTGAAGCAGCTAGAGGTTGCGGTGCTACTTGTCGCCGGCGTAGCCATCCTACGTTTCACATAGATGATCTTGGTTTTAGGCTTGCTAGGTCAATTTAGTAGGAAAATAACACAAATAACGAAGAAATGGGTATCTGTACTCTTAACGATATAGAAATGATTTAACTTAAGGAGTGTTTATAATGGCTAGAGTTTTGTTCATTAACACCGGTTCAGAAGGGCATATCAATCCAACCTTGCGAGTTGTCGAGGAACTGATTTCCCGCGGTGAAGAAGTCGTTTATTTTTCAATAGAGGCTTTCAGGGAGCGTATTGAAAAGACAGGTGCTACAGTGCGAACAATTGATGATCAAAAATTTTTAAAAGCGTTTCTGTCTGGTGGTAGAAATTACTTACATGAAAGAATAAACGGGCTTCTACATACAGCAGATGTTGCAATCCCCAGTATTTTAGAGGGAATTGAAGGGGAACATTTTGATTACATCATTCACGATTCTATGTTTGGATGCGGTCGTTTAATTGCTCAAATTCTTAAACTACCAGCAATTAATTCCTGTACATCTTTTGCGCAGGATGAAAAATCATTTGAACAAATGTTAGATCATCTTTCAAAAAATATCCCAGCGGAAGTCCATGATAGGATACATAATGATTTTCAAAACTTAGCAAAAGGAATTGCAGAAAAATATGGTGTTGAAATAAAATCTCCATATGAAGTTTTCTGTAATCCAGCACCACTCACTATTGTGTATACAATTAAGGAGTTCCAACCTTTTGGAGATACGTTTGATGACACATTTAAATTTGTGGGACCATCTATCGCTGCACAAGTAAAAAATGAAGACTTTGATTTTAATTCAATTGAAATAAAGCGCTCAATTTATATTTCATTAGGTACTGTTTTTAATGAAGCGATTGATTTTTATAAACTTTGTATTAAGGTGTTTGAGAATAGTGAGCATACAATTGTTATGTCTATTGGTAGTAACACGAAAATAAGTGATTTAGGCGATATCCCTAAAAACTTTATTGTGAAAAATTATGTACCTCAAACTGAACTGCTTACATATACGAAACTATTTATTACACACGGTGGTATGAACAGTACGCATGAAGGACTCTATAATGGGGTTCCACTCATTGTAATCCCGCAAAGTGCCGATCAGCCAGTAATTGCAAAGCAAGTGGAGAATATCGGGGCAGGAGTTACATTGCAAATGAAAGAATTAACTGAAGGACAAATATGTGAAAGTGTAGAGCATGTGTTACATAATTCATCATTTAAGGAAGCTGCATTGAATATGAAAGAGTCTTTCCAAAAATCAGGTGGGTATAAACAAGCAGTTGATGAGATTTTCACATTTACAGATCGTGATTAAATTTTGATTTAACAGAAATGTAAGTAGCTTATTCTGTTAAGAAGGAGTAATGAATGATCAATAAACTATACGAAAAGTATAAAATACGTAGCATCCCAAATGAATTTTCAATAACTGAAATTGATCGGATTTTGAAGGAAGAGTATAAGGCTACCGAAATCGACAAAGACAAAATTGGTTCTATGATGCATGATCCGTATACAAATTTTGAGGAGATAATAAAATGTTACAAGATTGATCAGCAAGATATTTTATCGAGTTTGTTTAGCAATGAGGAAAAAAGTAATTTTGCTGAAATGATTCAATTCAATCAATCTGAGCAAAGCACACAGTATGATGAGCAAGATTTCTTTAATCAGCAAATCCAAGAAGGTAAGTTAATCGTTATATTTTTAGCAAGTACGGAAGGGACATATATGAATTACTTCAACCTATTAGGACATTCGGAGAAATTGTATCATAAACTCACTGTCCTTATGGGAGTAGAAAAAGAAGAATGTAACTTAGATAATCCTTTGTTCAAAAAATATTTACAGGCATTAGATGCTACTGGATATTTAGAATAATAAAGAAAGGGTACTATATGTATCTATAATGCGTAATCATTTAGTACCCTTTCTATTATGATAATATTTTCGTCATAAGGATGTGCGGAATACCATCTTCCATAAATACATCAGAAGAAGTTTGATAGCCTAATTTTTTATAAAATCCTTCTGCTTGTGTTTGCCCATGTAATTTCACTTTTGTTGCTTCTTTGTTTTGAGCAATCTCTTCTAATACTTGAATGATTACTTTCCCTAGTCCGTATTTACGATAGTCTTTTAAAATACAAATGCGCTCTAATTTTCCTATGCCATCAACAAATCGTATACGACCTGTACCTACAGGAAGCTCGTTATAATAAACTAAAATATGTTTACATGCCTCACCGATTTCATCAAATGTATCGAATTCATCTTCAAGAGGGACATCTTGTTCTTTTACAAATACTTCTTTTCGAATATGAAAGGCAATTTCTAAATCTGTAAGTTCTGTTATGAGTTTGGATTGCAAAATGTTCAGCCCTTTCTAGTATGATGTGCGTATGTTTTCATAGTATATCATACTAAGACGCTATTAAGAGAAGCAGAACACATTAAAAAGCCGACTTCAAACAGTCAGCTTTCATGATAATTCTTTTATCCCATTTTTAGTTCCGATAATTGCTTTACTCGTCATATTTATAAACAAGCCTGTTTCAACTACACCAGTAATCATTTTTAATTGTTCGTGTAAAGTAGCTGGATTAGATACATGGTTAGGAAATACACAATCGATAATCATATTGTTGTTATCCGTTATAAATGTATCGTTATTTTTTAAACGTAACGTTGTTTGACATCCTAAAGACTGAATTTTATTTTCCGTTTGTTTCCATGAAAAAGGTATAATTTCAACAGGCAATGGGAAAGTACCTAAATGCGTAACGAGTTTCGATTCATCAGCAATGATAACCAGTTTTTTAGAGGAGGCGGCAACGATTTTTTCCCGAAGTAAAGCACCACCGCCACCTTTTATTAGCTGTAAATTTGAATCAATTTCGTCAGCTCCATCGATTGTTAAATCAAGCATTTGTATGTCATTTAACGAAATCAGCGGAATGTTTAGTTGTTGTGCTAATGCTTCAGTTTCCTTAGATGTAGGTACAGCTTGAATGGATAAACCTTCTTGTACACGTTGTCCTAACTTTCGTATCGTCCAATATACAGTTGAGCCTGTACCAAGCCCAACGTTCATTCCATCTTGTACAAAGTTAGCGGCGTATTCACCTGCAAACTGTTTTAAATTTATCATGTCACTCTACCGGACGTGGCCCAGCATCAAGACCTGAATTTTCGACTGTAAGCACCGGACGAACAACTATATCTTTATGTACGCGCATTTGACATGATAGTCGCAAATGATCTTCAATCCCTTTTTCCGTCATCGCATTTTTTTCATTCGTACTTACTTCACAGAAGTCACCCGCTATTATTTCTACTCTACAAGTTGTGCAACGCGCTTTTCCACCGCAACGATGGAGTATGTGTACACCGTTATCTTCAATTGCTAATACTAACTTTGTGCCTTCTTTTACATCAAAAGTTCCCGCACCTTCAATTGTTAATTTTGGCAAATTTGTTCCTCCTCACGTAAAATTGTACATAACATATTTATGACCGCGAATTATTGAACATAAACATATTTTTTTATATGCCCCGTAACTTTTTTATTAGTTGTATCGTTTATAAAGTAAGCGCTGAAAAGGAGTGGTTATTTTGTGCACAAAAGTAACTCAGATTTTAAAGAACCATATCGATATGAATCATTCAAATAAAAGCTTTTTAATTGAGAACTATACAGAGCTAAAAAGGTACTGCACATTTTTAACGAAAAACAAGTGGGACGGTGAAGATCTCGCCCAAGAAACAGTTTGTAAAGTTCTTCAAAAATATAGTAATAAAGATATTTGCATGACGCTTCTATATAAAATAGCTAGAAATCGCTGGTTAGACCAGATGAAGTTGAAATCAGTTTATGAAAAAATAAAGGAACAGATTACTTTTGAAGAGCCACATGAGAAGATTGCAGATCTACATGAAATGGTAGGGAAAGTATTGACTTCATTAAATGTACAGCAATCCGCAATTTTATTATTAAAAGATGTGTTTCAATATAGTATCGCTGATATTGCTAAAGTATGTGCTGTATCGGAAGGTGCAGTGAAAGCTTCTTTATTTCGGAGTAGAAACAGACTAAAAACTGTAAGTGAAGAAGGAATTGAGATAGTCGAATTCACAGATGATATTGATATTGTTGTAACGTCTATTCGTGAAGAAAGCCCGGAATTATTAACAAAACTTCTTCCGACAATAGATTTTACTAAGTTACCATCTAAACAGCCAGTCTTATTATTTAATGCGAAAAAGCCTTCTTCCTACAGTTGTATGCTATGCGCAGCATAACAATTATTGGAGGGATAAAAATGAATACAATTCCATACGTCGTAGAACAAACGAAATTAGGAGAACGTTCCTATGATATATATTCAAGGTTATTAAAGGACCGCATTATAATGATCGGTTCAGAAATTAACGATCAAGTAGCGAGTAGTGTAGTGGCGCAATTATTATTTTTAGAGGCAGAAGATGCAGAAAAAGACATATTCCTGTATATTAATAGTCCTGGCGGTTCAACGACAGCTGGTTTTGCGATATTAGATACGATGAATCTAATTAAACCGGATGTGCAAACACTTTGTATGGGATTTGCGGCGTCATTTGGTGCATTGCTATTATTATCAGGTGCAAAAGGAAAACGATTTGCGTTACCTAATAGTGAAATTATGATTCATCAGCCGCTCGGTGGTGCAAAAGGGCAGGCAACGGAAATTGAAATAACTGCAAAAAGAATATTAAAGTTAAAGCATGATATTAATAAAATGATTGCAGAAAAAACAGGGCAATCACTTGAACGAGTAGCTCATGATACAGAAAGAGATTATTTTATGACCGCTGAAGAAGCAAAGGAATATGGGATTGTAGATGATGTTGTTGCGAAAAAATAACATAAAACAGGCTAGAGAATATCCATTATTCTCTAGCCTGTTTTTTAATCTTTTATCCATTCGTCAACTAACGATTGATTCTTTTTAATCCATTTTCGCGCAGCTTCTTCTGGATCTTTCGTTTTATTGAGCATGATCATTAGCGTACCAAGCTGTTCATCATTCATTTTCCATTTATCAAAGTATTTCACAACTTCTGGATGATCCGTTTCAAAACCTTTTCGTAATGAGTAATAAATATCATCTTTTTCACCATATACTTTCTTAGGGTCTTTTAAATATTTTAAGTCAAATTCTGAAAAGCCCCAATGTGGATTCCAAAGCGTTACCGCGATTGGTTTCTTTTTCGTATATGCTTTTTTTAATTCGCTCATCATCGCAGCTTCTGAAGATTGGACAAGTTTTAATTTAATATCATATTCTTTCATAGCTTTATTCGTTAAATTCATAAGACTACTACCAGGTTCTATACCAATGATTTTGTTATCTAGCTCATCTTTATGGGCATTTAAATCTTCAATACTGTTAACATTTTTCACATAGGAAGGAACGACTAAACCGAGACCAGTCCCTTCGTACCATTTTGACTTTAAGACAATCTCATCTTTATAACGATTATTTAATGGTTTGTCCGTAACGGGAAGCCATACTTCTAAATTTGCATCAACATCCCCACGAGCAACACCAGTCCAAATCGCAGCTTTTTCTAAATACATGAGTTCAACTTTATATCCCTTATCTTCTAATAAAACTTTCCACATGTTTGCAGTTGCAATATTTTCTTTCCAACTTGTTACACCAAGTTTAATTTTCCCTTTCGAATTTGCATTTGTTGCATTACATGAAGTGAAAATCATAGTAATAAATAATGCAAGGCATATAAGCCATATTTTCTTTCTCATCGAAAACCTCCTAAGAAACGTTTGCCATTTTAAATAAATGTATAAGTAAGCATTCTTATTATGAACGGAAACGAGAATTTTAAAGAAATCTTATGAATGTCATTTTTATGTAATATTTCTTTGCAAAATCGCAACACTATGTGAATAGATGGGTAGAAAAGGAGTAGTGACATGGATAATACAAAGGTGCGTGTTGAAAACGTAACAAAAGTATTCGGGAAACATCCGCAAAGAGCCCTTTCTTTATTAAAAGAAGGAAAAAGTAAATCAGAAATTTTGAAAGAGACAGGAATGAACGTTGGTGTGAAAAAGGCAACGTTTGAAGTATATACTGGAGAAATTTTTGTGATTATGGGGTTATCTGGTAGCGGGAAATCTACGTTAGTTCGTATGCTAAATCAATTAATCAAACCAACAGCAGGTCATATTTACATAGATGGTGAAGACATAGCTACGATGGGAAAAGAAGAGTTGCGGAGAGTGAGAAGAACAAAGATGAGTATGGTGTTTCAAAAGTTCGCTCTCTTCCCGCACCGTACAGTAATACAAAACGTTGCGTACGGATTAGAAATACAAGGAGTTCCAGTAGAGGAACGTGAAAGTAAAGCGTTAGAATCACTGCAGTTAGTAGGACTTGATCATCATAAAGATAATTATCCAAGTCAACTTAGTGGCGGTATGCAGCAGCGTGTTGGCATCGCAAGGGCATTAACAAATAATCCGGATGTTTTACTAATGGACGAATCATTTAGTGCATTAGATCCACTTATTCGAAAAGAAATGCAAGATGAGTTATTAGAACTCCAAGATAAAATGGAGAAAACTATCATATTTATTACACATGATTTAGATGAAGCTCTTCGAATTGGTGATCGGATCGCGTTAATGAAAGATGGAGAGGTTGTCCAAATTGGAACGCCAGAAGAAATTATGATGAGTCCTGCTAATGAGTTTGTTGAGAAATTCGTTGCGGACGTGAATTTAGGGAAAGTAATTACGGCGGAATCTATATTAAAACGACCGGAGACATTATTAATTGATCGTGGACCACGTGTAGCGCTTCAAATTATGAGGAATGCGGGTGTTTCTACAGTATATGTTGTAAATAAGAAGTATGAGTTTTTAGGAATATTAACTGCAGATGACGCGAGTAAAGCAGTGCAAAAACAGTGGCCGATTGCTGATTTACTACTTAACGATATTCCACATGTTTATTTAGATACTTTACTGGAAGAGACCTATGCGAAAATGGCCGAGATGAAATATCCGTTACCCGTAATTGATGAGAAGAAAAGACTAAGAGGAATTATTAAACGTGAAAGTGTCATTCAAGCTCTTGCAGGAAATATTGAAGAAGAGGTGAAAGACGATGAATAGCATACCTCGTATTCCATTAGGGGAATGGGTCGATTCATTTGTTGCGAATTTATATGAGCACTTTGAAAGCTTGTTCCGAGGATTCTCTTATATTATCGATGGATTCGTTGATTTACTCACTAATTTTTTAATAATAATACCGGCTATATTGATGATTATTATCTTATGTTTCCTCATTTGGTACACGACGAGAAAAGTATCTTTAATCATTTTTACGCTTATCGGATTATTATTTATTTTAAATATTAACTACTGGGAACAAACGATGCAAACATTAGCACTCGTACTTACATCTGTTATTATTTCAGTGATTGTTGGAATTCCAATTGGGATATTAGCATCTCAAAATGAACGCTTCTCAAAATTTTTAAAACCGACATTAGACTTTATGCAAACAATGCCCGCATTCGTATATCTTATTCCGGCGATTACATTTTTTGGGGTAGGTGTTGTTCCTGGTATTATTGCATCAGTTATTTTTGCAATGCCGCCGACAATTCGTTTTACGGACTTAGGAATTAGACAAGTTCCAGAAGATTTAATTGAAGCAGCGAATGCATTTGGCTCTACCGCATCACAAAAATTATTTAAAGTACAATTACCACTTGCGACGGGAACAATTATGGCGGGTGTAAATCAAAGTATTATGCTCTCATTATCAATGGTCGTAACAGCTTCACTTGTAGGAGCACCAGGGCTTGGTGTCGATGTATATCGCTCTGTTACACAAGTTAATATCGGAATGGGATTTGAAGCGGGACTAGCTATCGTCGTGATTGCGATTATATTAGACCGCATTACACAAGGATTTCATCAAAAAAGAAGATGAAAAAAAAACACACTTTAGTATACAAAGTGTGTTTTTTTGTTCGTAAAGATTACATACGAACAATAACAGAACCGCCAGCTGGTGCGCAAACTTGGTTTTGTTGTTGCTCCATTGATTTTATTAATTGATTATTTTCTTGGATTAATGAGATTAATTTCGCTAATTGGCTTTCAAGACTTGCGATGCGCTGCATCATATATTGAGAATCATGGTGCAGTGTATTTCTTACTGGATGCGGGGAGTAAGTATATTGTTGATTTAAATTTGGATGCCAATGAGGATGCATTTGAATCGTTCCTCCTTCAATAAATTACTAATCTTTCCTATAGTAAATGCCTATGTATATGTAATGGTGACTTGAAAATCTTTTCAAATGAAGAGGATTATGTAGAGGGAATGGAAAAGTAATAAAGTACATTTTTTGGAATTTATTAAGTTGAATAGAGAATATATTAGGAAACAGCGACGTTCATGTAAATGGGTATTGTATGGGGAGAAATTATGAGAGGAGATGCTGTGGTGGCTAATAATAAAAAAAGAAATGATGCGATGGCGATCGGTATCGCTATAGGTATTGTAATCGGTGTAGTACCTAGATTGTTTACTGATAATTTAGTAATCGGAATTGTTATTGGAATTGTAATTGGGATTGCGTTTTTGAAGAAATAATGAGTTGTAAATTCAATTCAAAAATTCCTTCATTAAAAGATTGAATTTTCGGAATAAAAAACCTATTTTTCCTTTTTTTATGATATTATAAATAAAAGGATGGTGATGGATATGTCAACAAACAATCAGGTAGAACAAAACTGCTTTATTTGCGAAAAACATATAGGAAACATTACAGTTCCAGGTGGAGCTATTTACGAAGATGAACTCGTTTACGTTGGACATGTCCACTGGGATAGTGAAAAAACATACCTTGGTTATGTAATGATAGATATAAAAAGACATGTACCTGGCCTTGCCGAACTAACAGATGAAGAAGCAAAAGCGTTCGGACTTATAACAAGTAGAGTAAGTAAGGCGCTAAAAGAAAGTGAAGGTGCAGAACATATTTACACTTTTGTTTCAGGGAATGGTGTACCACATATGCATATGCACATCATACCGCGTTATCCAAATACACCCAAAGAGTTTTGGTCACCGACTGAAGTAGCGAAATGGACAGATGCGCCATATGGTGACGCAGAGAAAATCAAAAAACTATGCGAAAGAATACGAAAGTATATGGTGAGTAAATATGCATACAACAAATAATAGACAATATTCATGGGTTGGAAGTAGGGAAATGTGTCTAGGTGAAATCTCAGTTAAGCAATATGGGGATATTGTACTTGGTAAATATGGAGGAAATATAAGTGCTGGAGCAAAAAAGAATGAAGATGGTGCTTTCATTCTATCTAATGGTGATTGGGAATTTACAGCCATTTTAGACGGACATAATAGTGCAGAAAGTGTTGAGCTAGTAGTACACACAATCGAAAAAGAATATGAAAATATCAACACGATTATGAAAGAACCAATTGAAACAGTTTTTCGATCTGTTGAAAATCATATGCTTACAATTTTTCAATCACAATCATTTAAAGAAAAGTGCAAAAGAGTAAAAGGTGAAACAGCTTGCTTAATATGTATAAGAAAAGAAAATTACATATGGTGGCTATCTATTGGCGATTGTTTAGTTTATGTATTTCATGAAGAGTTACATAAATTAGGACAATATACTTTGAATCAACGTCATTTTTATGAGTGGATTGGTAATGTTAACACATTTGATTTACCCGTTCCGTGCTATTCGTCAGGAGTTCGTGAATTGCGCACTGCTAACAATCGAATTGTCATGGTAACAGATGGGGTATTAGAGTGCGGGGAGCGCCGATATGAAAAGTCATCCAATTTGTATGAAGATATGAATGGAAATAAGGAAGAGCTAACAGAGTGTGTTCGAAATGTATTAGAGCACGTTCATCATCAATTAGGACGTGATAGTGCGACAATTATAAGTTGGGACTGCGAAAATGATACATATGCTACGTATCCGAGTAATCAGCCGGAGAAAATTAAAGTGAGAAAATAAAAAGGATGGGGTTTTCTGTCAATTACAAAAATAGCCTTATTAATTTTATGGGTACTATCTTTATTGGTTTTTGAAAGAATAGCGAGAAGACAGTTAAATATACCGAAACAAAAAGGATGGAATAACCAATATGTGAATGATACACATAAGTGGGGAAATAGAATTATCATTTTCTCTTATATAGTTGTTATTGCTATAAGCACTTTTCTTCCAAATCGTATATTTATGGGCTATGTACCTCTATTGTTTTTTATTACGTTATATGGATTTCAATCATATATGGAGTGGAAATATGATAAAGAATCGCGGGAGTTTTTGATTTCATTATTAGGAATTGTAGCATTAATAATAACAGGATTCATACTACATTTCTTCCTTTAATATAATATGAATTTAAAGAAAGAAGGAGAGAAGAAATGAAAAGCCCTTTATTACGTGCAGAAGCGATTATTTTTAATGAAGATCATTCAAGAATATTCGTTCAATGTGACAAGAACGAATCGTTTTATCGTTTTCCCGGCGGGTCAATTGAATTTGGTGAAACGGCCCAAGAAGCTATCATGCGAGAACTGTTGGAAGAATATGATTTAGAAGTCTTTGTTGAGCAATTAGCTGTTGTAAATGAGCATATTTTTACGTGGAATAACGAAAAAGGTCATCATTGTACATTGATGCATTGGGGAGCTACTCGAGAAATAGTTACGAATGCAATAAGGCATAAAGAACATGAGGATATTATATTAACTTGGAAAAGTTTAAATGAATTAAAGGAAAAACCAACATATCCTGAAGGGATTGTAAATTACTTAGAAAATCATAACCGTAATATAGTCCACTTTATTTTACATAATTCAATGGAGTAATAGGAGGAATGGAAATGAGAACCTATACGTTTTGGATTATAATCTTTGTTTTTTGTATAGTTGGCTACTTTTTAGAACAATTTTTAAGAAGAAAGTTGAATATGCCAAAGAAAGGCTTATGGGGATATAATAAACATGTAAATAGCTTACATAAAAAATTAGAAATAGGACTAATTTTTGTTTATTTAATAACTAGCTTTATTTATATATATAAATTAGAAACCACTAATATTGCTTATGTTATTTTTAGTTATTTAGGGGTTTCCTGGATTTTAAGAGCATACATGGAGTGGAAGTATGATAGAGAATCGAAAGAGTATATTATTTCGTTATTCGGATTATCTTCATTTATCCTTATGATTTCGATGATGTTTTACTTCGTTTCTCCTGCTACATGACAAAATAATTATTGAGGGTACATTAATAAATTGATGGAATATTAAATTGTTTAGTAAAAAGTAATCATAATATAATCGAATTTATTTCAAAAAATAAATTAGGTAATAGGAGGGAGCACAATGGGGACCTCTACTATTATTATTATTGTACTAGGTATAGGTGGTTACTTTTTAGAACAGTTTTTAAGAAAAAAATTGAATATGAAGAAGCGAGGGTTCTTCGGGTATAAGCATGTGAATAGTTTGCATGTGAAATTGGAAATAGTATTATTTTTTATTTATTTCATAACTTGTTTTACTTATGTAAATAACGAAAATGTAGGATATGTTATGTTCATTTTTTTCGGAACTTTATGGACGTTACGGGCATGGATGGAGTGGAAATATGATAGGGAGTCGAGAGAATACATTCTTTCGATAATCGGATTAGTTGCATTTATTATTATGATTTCATTACTACTTTACTTCCAGCCGCTTTTAACGTAAAGAAGAAAACAAGGGGATTGAGTGAAAAGCAACCATGTATTTGTTAGGTGATAAATGGTTGCTTTTTGTTTTGAGAATAGGAATATTTTTAAATGTTTGTTTTATCTAATATACATTTAATAAAACTAGTTTTGTCCTCCGCATACTTATGTTTATTGTTATGGTTTGCTTGTGAAAGTCGCATCTTTAACTGTTCATACTGCATACGAGCAGTTTTATTATTTATTAAGTAATCTCTGAATTGTAATTGCTCTATTAAATATTGGTTCCCTCGTTCATACATATGAATTTGATGAGTTCTTGGCTCACCTTTATTAAAATAATATCGTTCAGGCAATACATCTTTTCTATATTTATAGTTTAGTAGTTCTAACTTTTTAATACAATGTATACCGTCCCTATAATTTTCTAATTCGATTGCTATATCAATAATTGGCTTTGCACTTAAATGTGGAATAGAAGTACTACCAATATGGTGTATCGCTAAAATATGTTCGCCAATTTGTTCTTCAATGAATTGTTTCTCTTTTATAAACTCAATTGCCCATTCTTTAGTCCATGGAACTAAAAATACTTTCCCGTACGGTAAACCTAGCATTTGTTTAGCACCTCTTTCAAAATGGTTTTTAATACAGGTAATTACATTTTCTTAAAGCTTCTCGAAACAAGGTATTCCCACAATCTCCAAGGAAGAATCTTCTTCGCAAAGATCATAAATTTTACACCTTTACCGATTGGATAACGTAAATTCGTACGCTTAGATTCAGCAATTTCTGCGATTTTTTTAGCAACATCTAGCGGATTACCAAATGTATCACTACCACTATTAATATGTTTTTGTATTTTATCCATATATTCTTTGTACGGAGAAGCAGTATCAGATTGGTTTACAGCTAGTTGTTTACCAATTTCCCAAATGTTCGTGTTATAAGAACCTGCTTCAAGTAAGGCAACATCTATTCCAAATGGTTTTACTTCTAAACGAAGGGATTCACTCCATCCTTCTAATGCATATTTTGAAGATACGTATGGAGATAAACCAGGGAATCCGACTTGGCCACTAATGCTACTTATGTTAATGATTTTTCCGCTTCTTTGTTCTCTCATATATGGTAAGACAAGTTGAGTGATTGATATAGCGCCAAAAAAATTCGTTTCAAATTGTTTACGGTATTCTTCCACTGGGATTTCTTCTACAAAGCCTCCAGTTGCATATCCTGCATTGTTAATGAGAAGGTCTACTCTATTGATTTCTTTTAAAAATAATTGAAAGTTATGTATAGAATTTTGATCTGTTACATCTAATTGTTGAACTTTTATATTTTGCTGTAACTTGAGTTTAGTAGCTTGAGATAGTAAGTCTACTTTTTTCTCAACATTTCGCATTGTAGCGATAACTATATAGTCTTTTTTCGCAAGTTCAAGTGTCGTTAATAGTCCGAATCCACTTGAAGCCCCTGTAATAACCGCGATTTTTTTATTCATTGGTCGCTCGCTTTCTTTTCTTTTATCATAACGAGTTGTAAGCAGAAAATCTATTAATCTTACATATTGTTTCCATATATATTCATTTTATTTTTAAATTGTAGGAACTGATGTATGGTTCAAGTAAGTACTTATCTATTCTTAATTTGCATATGTATGGAATGCTTTTAAAGAAGGGAATTGTGCAGAATCACCGTATATAGAGTAGAGAGTATAATATAAAAGTTGATGAAATGGAGGAAAAAAAATGGCCCATGTGAAAGATGTATTAGCAGATCAGTTATTAGCAAATGCCAATGATTCTAGTTGGTATATTCCATTTTCAGATGCAGTTAAGGATTTATCAGAGAGAGAAGCTTTTTGGAAACCGAATGAAGAGAGTAATAGTATAGCAGAAATTGTACAACATTTACTGTACTGGAATTCAACGTGGCAAACTAGGTACAAAGAATCAAATGTTAATGCCGTACCTGCTATTGGAGATAATAACAAAAGTTTTATGTTATCAAATAATCAAACATTTGAAGAATTAAGAGAAAAACTATTAGAGAAGCTGTTGCAATGGCAAAATCTCATAAATGAAGAAAAGGTTGAAAGTGATGTAACAGGATTTCCAGTTTCTGCAAAGTGGTGGGAAGTGCTAGCGAATGTCACGACTCATAATGCATATCATATCGGTCAAATTATTTACATTCGTAAATTACAAAAGAGTTTTGAGAATGAATAAAGTAATGATTCTCTTATTAAGGGAACAAAAGTGGACAAAATGAGACATTAGTCTCGTTTTGTCCACTTTTTTATTTTTAAAAGAAAGAGAAAAGCTATTAAATTAAGGATTAGAAATTGGCACGGTACTTGCAATATAAAAGATGAACAAGAAAATAGGAGGGCTGGACATGTTAAAAACAACTGAAAGTAAAGGGAATGAAATTACGAAAGAACAAGCACGTTGGATGTATGAAAAAATGTTAGAGATTCGTAAGTTTGAAGATAAGGTACATGAATTATTCGCGCAAGGTGTTCTACCAGGTTTCGTTCATTTATACGCAGGTGAGGAAGCGGTAGCAGTTGGTGTATGTGCCCACTTAACAGATAGCGACAGTATTACAAGTACGCATAGAGGACATGGACATTGTATCGCAAAAGGCTGTGATTTAAACGGTATGATGGCTGAACTTTTTGGGAAAGCGACAGGATTATGTAAAGGAAAAGGCGGCTCAATGCATATTGCCGATTTAGATAAAGGAATGCTTGGTGCGAATGGAATTGTAGGCGGTGGTTTCCCACTTGCTTGCGGTTCAGCATTAACAGCTAAATATAAAGGGACTAAAGATGTGAGTGTGTGTTTCTTCGGTGACGGAGCAAATAATGAAGGAACATTCCATGAAGGGGTTAATTTAGCGGCGATTTGGAAGTTACCAGTTATTTTTATTGCAGAAAATAACGGTTACGGTGAAGCAACGACATTTGAATATGCTTCAAGTTGTGATTCCATTGCAGATCGAGCGAAAGCTTACAATATTCCAGGTGTTCAAGTGGATGGGAAAGATTTACTTGCAGTATATAAAGCCGCGGAAGAAGCGATAGAACGTGCGCGTAATGGCGGTGGGCCAACAATTATTGAATGTATGACATATCGTAACTACGGTCATTTTGAAGGTGAAGCGCAAACATATAAAACTTCAGAAGAAAAAGAAGAGCATTTAAATGAAAAAGATGCGATTGTGCATTTCCGTAAGCATTTAATTCATGAAGGATTATTAACAGAAACTGAACTTGTAGATATGGAAAAGGCAGTAGATGAAGCAGTACAAAAATCAATTGAATTTAGTGAAAATAGTCCATATCCAGAGGATGCAGAATTATTAAAAGATGTATACGTTTCTTACAAATAAGAGGAGGGTGAAAAATAATGACTAGAACAGTAAGTATGTCAACTGCAATTAATGAAGCGATGAAAATATCAATGCGTCGTGATGAAAATGTAATTTTAATAGGGGAAGACGTTGCAGGCGGTGCGCAAGTTGATCATTTACAAGATGATGAAGCTTGGGGCGGTGTACTTGGCGTGACGAAAGGGCTAGTACAAGAATTTGGCCGAAATCGTATTTTAGATACACCAATTTCAGAAGCTGGTTACATGGGAGCGGCAATGGCTGCTGCTGCAACTGGTTTACGTCCGATAGCTGAATTAATGTTTAATGACTTTATCGGTAGTTGTCTTGATCAAGTATTAAACCAAGGCGCAAAGTTCCGCTATATGTTCGGTGGTAAAGCGAAAGTGCCAGTTACAGTACGTACGATGCATGGTGCTGGTTTTAGCGCAGCAGCTCAGCATTCACAAAGTTTATACGCATTATTTACGAGCATTCCAGGTATAAAAGTTGTCGTTCCTTCTACTCCGTATGACGCAAAAGGCTTATTGTTAGCGGCAATTGAAGATGACGACCCAGTAATCTTCTTTGAAGATAAAACACTCTACAACATGAAAGGTGAAGTGCCAGAAGGGTATTATACAATTCCTTTAGGTAAAGCAGATATTAAACGTGAAGGTTCTGATGTAACAATTGTCGCAATTGGAAAACAGGTTCATACCGCTCTTGCAGCTGCTGAACAATTATCAAAAAAGGGGCTTGAAGTAGAAGTTATTGATCCGCGTTCTTTATCACCACTAGATGAAGATACAATTTTATCATCTGTTGAGAAAACAAATCGTCTTATCGTTATTGATGAAGCAAACCCAAGATGTAGCATAGCAACTGATATCGCAGCAATCGTAGCGGATAAAGGATTTGATTTATTAGATGCACCTATTAAACGAATAACAGCACCACATACACCAGTTCCGTTCTCACCACCGCTTGAAAAGTTGTATTTGCCAACGCCAGAGAAAGTAATTGAAACGGTATCAGAAATGATCGGAGACCAATCTTTATTGCATGTGTAATGAACGATGAGAAGGGAGAGAGAAATATGGCTGTAGAAGTTGTAATGCCGAAGTTAGGGATGGCGATGAAAGAAGGTATTATTACAAACTGGAATATTAAAACAGGCGATAATGTAGCAAAAGGAGAATTAATTGCTAGTATTAACTCAGAAAAAATCGAAACTGAAATAGAAGCACCCGCTGATGGAACTGTACTTGATATAGCTGTAAGTGAAGATGAAGGAGTTCCACCTGGCACTGTAATTTGCTACATCGGTAAACCGAATGAAAAAGTAGACGTTCATGAAAGTACACATGTTGTAGAAGAAAAAACATCTAATATAGAAGTACAAAATGTACAACATCCAGAACCCTACGCGAAAGAAGTGGCGAAGCAAAGAATTAAAATTTCACCTGTAGCGAAGAAAATTGCCAGAACTGAAAATCTTGATATCAAGGCATTAGTTGGTACAGGTCCTGGTGGAAGAATTACCAAGGCGGATGTATTAAAAGCGCTTGAAATAAGAGTGAACGTTCCAGAAGTACCTGAACAAGAAAAAGAAAACAGTAAAATAATTCCTGTTACCGGTATGCGGAAAGCAATCGCAAACCGTATGCATGCAAGCTTACAAAATAGTGCGCAATTAACATTAACGATGAAAGTAGATGTTACTGACTTAGTAGATTTACATAAAAATATGGCTGATACTGTACAAAAACGATATGACAATAAATTAACGATTACAGATTTTGTTTCTCGTGCTGTTGTATTAGCACTTGGGGAGCATAAAGAAATGAACAGCGCTTATATAGATGATGCAATTCATCAATTTGAACATGTTCATTTAGGCATGGCAGTCGCATTAGAAAAAGGGTTAGTCGTTCCAGCTATTCGCTTTGCTAATAATCTATCTTTAGTAGAGTTGTCTAAAGAAATTAAGAATGCGGCACAAAAGGCACGAACAGGCAGTTTAAATAGTGATGATATGCAAGGGACAACATTTACAATTAGTAATTTAGGTAGCTTCGGTATTGAATATTTCACGCCAGTATTAAATACACCCGAAACTGGTATTTTAGGTGTAGGTGCAATTGAACATGTTCCGGTATATAAAGGGAAAAAATTAAGAAGAGGAAGTATGTTACCTTTAAGTTTAACATTCGATCATCGTGTATTAGATGGTGCACCAGCAGCTGCATTTTTACGTACAATTAAAGATTATTTAGAAGAACCTGTAACAATTCTTTTATAAAGAGAAGGTGAGAGAATGAATAAATTAGTTGTTATTGGAGGCGGACCTGCTGGCTATGTAGCGGCAATTATCGCGGCTCAAAATGGAAAAGATGTCACTCTTATTGATGAAGCTGATCTTGGCGGGACTTGTTTAAATGTTGGTTGCATGCCTACGAAATCATTGTTAGAAAGTGCAGAAGTACATGATATTGTGAAAAAAGCGAATCAGTATGGAGTTACGCTTAACGAAGGAAGTATTTCAATTGATTGGAATCAAATACAGACGAGAAAATCACAAATTGTTATGCAGCTCGTTCAAGGAATTCAATATTTAATGAAGAAAAACAAAATTAAAGTAATAAAGGGGAAAGCGAAATTCGAAACGGATCACCGTGTACGAGTGACACAAGGTGATAAAGAAGCTGTAGTAGATGGAGAACAGTTCATTATAGCGGTAGGTTCAGAACCAACTGCATTACCTTTTGCTCCATTTGATGGGAAGTGGATTTTAAATAGTAGCCAAGCGATGTCTCTAGAAGAAATACCAAAATCATTATTAATCGTTGGTGGTGGTGTAATAGGTTGCGAGTTTGCAAGTATTTATAGTCGACTTGGAACAAAAGTTATGATTGTTGAAATGGCACCGCAATTACTACCTGGTGAAGACAAAGATATCGCACATATTTTAAGAGAGAAACTAGAAAAAGATGGTGTAGAAATATTTACAGGAGCAGCTTTAAAAGGATTAAATAATTATAAAAAACAAGCTTCATTTGAATATGAAGGAAGTATCCAAGAAGTTAATCCAGAATTTGTTCTCGTTTCTGTCGGCCGAAAACCACGTGTACAACAATTAGATTTAGAAAAAGCAGGAATTCAATTTTCAAATAAAGGAATTTCTGTGAATGAACATATGCAAACAAATGTATCACATATTTACGCAGCAGGTGATGTGATTGGTGGAATACAGCTTGCTCACGTTGCCTTCCATGAAGGAACGACAGCAGCATTACACGCGAGCGGAGAAGATGTGAAAGTAAACTATCATGCTGTACCTCGCTGTATTTATACGGCTCCAGAAATTGCTAGCGTCGGTTTAACAGAAAAAGGAGCAAGAGAACAATATGGTGATATACTTATTGGAGAATTTCCTTTTACAGCGAACGGAAAAGCACTTATTATTGGAGAACAAACGGGTAAAGTAAAAGTCATTGTGGAACCTAAATATCAAGAAATTGTAGGGATTTCTATTATCGGTCCTCGTGCAACCGAACTAATCGGACAAGGCACTGTAATGATTCATACAGAAGTTACCGCTGATATAATGAGAGATTTTATTGCAGCGCATCCCACTTTAACTGAAGCGATTCATGAAGCGTTATTGCAAGCTGTAGGACATGCTGTACATGCTTAAATGAAAATATAATAAACCACTATTCTCTAAATGAATGAGAGAATAGTGGTTTGAATTTTTATAGAAGAAATTAAATACCCTATTACTTTTTAACGTCAATAGCTGAAGTTTTATCGTTCCATTCATCAGATAAATTAGCAGTTTTACCATACCAATCAGCGTGTTTAAATACAACACCTTTTCCATATCCTTGTGTAGAAGTATGCTCCCACAGTGTCGTTGAATAACTTGCAGAAGGTGACGCTGTGCTTATAGAAGAAATTCTGTCGTTCCAGCTAGATGGTAAGTTTTTAAAGCCACTGCTCCAGTAAATATATTGGCCACCTTTATTTATATGTTCATAAAAATCAGTACTACCAGCACCACTGCCTAAAGGATTAATTTTATTTTTAAGTACTTTTTTATCCTTTTCAATATAAGCATCCAATGTTTCTCGGCTAGTAAAGCCATAAGCTAACCAATCTCCATTTTCATTTTGCTCTGGTAATACCATAGTAATTTGGATGTCTTTTTTCTCCTGCTCACTTAATTTTGCAAAAGAAGTAACATTCTGTTCATCAACTTTTAAATAATCAAATGATTTAATTACATTACTTTTTTCTTCAGCGCTTGCTACTCCTAGTCCTCCAGTTAATGCAAAACCCGCTACTAATGTCCCTGCTACTAATTTCTTCAACATATAACCATCCCTTTTTGTTTAGATTTTTGTACAGGTGAATCTTTGTACTAGTAAAATGTATTCTAATTATTGATTGTTGTAAATATTCTGAAGTTTTAGAAATAAAAGGCAGAATATTTACAGTTTTACATTTTTTCTTTAGAAAAAATAGTTATTGGAATGATATAATAAATAGATATATCGCTTTTATTGGATGTTAAAATGTTTTAGGAGGAAAGCCTTTGAAGTATTTCAATAAAGATTGGTATAAAGAAATGCAAGTGTTTGGATTTTTAATTTTCCCAGAAACATTGGAGGAATGGGAAGATATTTTGCGAGAGAGTAAAAAAATAGGAATGGATTATAAGCAAAGTTTAAGAGAAGACCTGGAAGAAAAGAAAGAAGATTTATTAAAGTTTCTACCTAAGTCATTACATCCATACATTCATGACAATACAATTAATTCAGAATACCCATCGGAAAAATTAAAGAAACTTATGCTTGAGTGGACAATAGATTATGAGAAAAGAATCAATGATTTGGAACAAGCGTATATAGATAATTATAATACTATAAAAGATAAGCTCGCGCAGAATGTCGTTCAACTACATGAATACTCACTACATGACAGTGTAGTCAAATCAGTAGAGAAAAAATCAAAAGATACGCTAATTATTATTTTAGATTGCAGTGGTACTTTCAGTGAATTTGATAAACTGCAAGTAACTTTTACAGGAGTAACGAAATGTTCTATTCCGGAAAATTTTGAAGGTGCTTGGTGGTTATGTCATGAAATAGATCTTGCTGGAGATGGTTTTGAACTGGGGGTTTTATTTGATTGTCCATTTGAAGAAGTGATGATTTGTGCAAATAATGTATTGCTGGAGATAGGTAACTAGTATACTTTATAACTTTACAAATAAAAACAGTCTTATATGACTGTTTTTATTTAGATGCTAAATTATCAAGTTTCCAATATGTTTCTGTTAACGGCGCAGCTTTGCTATCTATATATAAATACATATTATTTAAATCTTTTGGTGAAGTTTTCATATTAAATTCAATGTCGGTAGTTAAAGAGAATTCAGATGGAACCTTTTTAGCATTTTCATTTTGTATAACTTCACCTTCGTATTTTTCACCCGTTTTGTCATCTTTTATGAAATATTTTATTTCTGAAAGATCTATCGTTTGTCCGTCAACACGAGCGTTATTTATAGTAACGCGAGCTGTGAGGCGCCACTCTTTGTCTATTTTTTCGAATTTAGCATTTTCAACAGTTGCTCTATAGTATTCGTTTTTAAATATTTCCCCATAGTGCATTGCATTCTTTTCAAGAGCGCTCTTTTCTTGTTTTGGTGCAGTATTCCCATTACATCCTGCCATTAGTCCTGTAAATAATAATGCTGTACAAGTTACTTTAATTATAGATTTCACAGTAATTCCTTTCTGTGTTAAAAAGTAAAACATAGGAATAATTTTACATCAACAAGGAGGTAAGTGGAAGTATTTTAATAGAATATACAAATATATATTTATTCGGTGTTGAATGTAATGGGATAGAAAGAAGGAGAAAACCTGTACAAAGCTGAAAGAATAAGAATTGAAAATATTGTAAAACAGAAAAAGTATGCATATAATGAAAATAAAGATTAATTTTCTGAATCTTCAATAACGGAGGTGTGAACATGTTTACCGAAGAGCGTAGAGGGAAAATTTTAGAGTTACTTAAGAAAGATGGAAGGGTAATTGCTAAAGATCTTGCGGAAATTTTCGATATGTCTATTGATTCTATAAGAAGAGATTTGTCTATTATGGAGAAGGATGGCTTGTTAAAAAGAACACATGGAGGTGCAATCGAACTTGCTAGAGTAAGGAATTTAGCTGCCGAACCATCAAAACGTTATCGTGATAGTTCACTAGATGAAGGAGCGATTGCGAAAGTTGCTGCATCATTCATACAAGAAGGAGATTCCGTTTTTATTGGCGGGGCATCTATTCATTATGCGATGTTAAAGTATTTACCTGAAACATCATTTACAGTTGTTACAAATTCTATAGAAATTGCTAGTACGTTACGGGAATATAAGAACATTGATACGTATTTAATTGGAGGAAAGGTGAAACCATCAGGAAATATGACAGATACACTTGCCTCAGAATTGATAAGTCAATTCTCAATTGATCTGTATTTTTCTACAAGTGGCGGCATTTCATTGAATGGTATAAGTACTGCAACGCCGGAAGTTGCTTATTTTAGTAAAACAGTAAGTAAGATTGCTAGAAGAAACATTTGTTTAGCTCCTCATACTAAATTCGGAATAGACTGCTTTATAAAAGGAGAGTCACTGATAGAAATTGACCTTATAATAACAGATGGAGACGCTAATAAAGAAACGATTCAAGAATTTGAGAAACAAGGTAAAGAAATTGTAATAGCATCAATAGACTGCATTTAAAAGGAGTTTGAAATGATTATAAAAAGACGAGAGTTTCATATAAATGGATTAGCTTATACGATTCGTTCTGCAGCTGAAACAGATGCTGAGCAATTATCGAAGATTAGAGTTCAGATCGATGGCGAAACTGAAAATATGGATAGAGAAGCTGGAGAGGGATTTATAGATAAGATAGGGTTTCAAAAAATAATAAAAACAGATAGTGAAGAGACAAAGAATTTGTTTTTAGTTGCAGAAGTGCACAATCGAATCGTTGGATTTTCAAGATGTGAAGGGTCAAATCTAAAGAGATTATCTCATAAAGTAGAATTTGGCGTTTGTATTTTAAAAGAGTTTTGGGGATATGGAATGGGTAAGAGTCTATTGCAACAATCTATTTATTGGGCTGATGAAAATGAGATTAAAAAGATATCATTACAAGTATTAGAGACAAACGAAAAAGCCATTCAGCTTTATCAAAAGTTAGGTTTTGAAGTAGAAGGCATTTTGAAAAATGATAAAAGACTGTCAGATGGGAAGTATTATAATACGGTAGTAATGGGGAGATGTATTTCAGTCTGTTCATAAAAGAGGTGATAATGTATGTTTTATAGAAGGAAGTACTATATAGTAAAGAATGAATTTACAGAAATATTTAACGAGCATTTTACTAACACGAACTTACCTAATCAGTTAAAGCATGGCGCTAGGCTAATAGGACGCTGGATGAAAGATAATAATGATGGTACAACTGAAATATTTGCCATATGGGAATATAATAATTATGAACAGTATAAAGAAATTGAATCAAAAATTAGAAGTGACGAGAAACATGTTAAAAGAATACATGATTGGTATGAAAAATATGGCGGGAAAGAATATGTTTTAAAGGAGTACATAGTAGAGGTGAAAAATGAAGAGTTAGTATGTACTATAAAGTGATAGAGGGGTGAGGGATAATGGGAATTAAAACAAAATTATATTTTAGTTTAGTATCCACTATTTTATTTGCAATAGCGGTGATAGTTTTCTTAATAAATGATACTCCGCAAAAGTGGGTTTGGTTATGTATTTTCTTTGCATCCATTATACAAAATATAGTGTTACTAAAAAAGAACAAAGAAGCGCATTAAGATATTCAAATTATTAACATATTTGTGTCGTCTTTCTAGTTTTATTGAAAACGCTTTTATTCAGTTTTATAATAAAAGTATGTTTTATAAATCTCCAAAACAATTAAAAGGGAGATGATACAATGTTAGCTTCACCGTTTTACTTACATACATGGAGAAAGTTTGTTGATGAAGGAGTCCTTGATTCAAACCGTATAAACGAAAGAATTTCAGAGTCATGGCATCGATGTAAACAAGCAAATGTGAATCCTCATATGAATAAAGGTCAGAAAATTTTGTCTACTAATATTTTTCAAGACCAAAAGAAAAAGAGTGAAATCTTCCTAGATATAGCAATACCTCAAATACAAAATATGAGAAAAACCATTGATGAACTGCAAATGATGGCATTATTAATTGATCCAGACGGTTACGTTTTATCGTTAAGTGGAAATCAGCAAACGCTGAAACGAGCGAAACATATTAATTTTATTGAAGGTGTAAAATGGACGGAAGCAGCTGTTGGCACAAATGCGATCGGAACAGCCTTAGAAATTGAAGAGGCTATTATGATAAGTGGTACAGAGCATTATTCTGTCGCATCTCATAGCTGGAGCTGTGCGGCCGCTCCCATTCATAATGATGATGGGAAATTAATAGGCGTTTTAGATTTTTCTTGTCCGATTGAGTTTTCGCATCCATATATGCTCGGGATGGTAACTTCGATTGCACATGCGATTGAACGTGAATGTAGTATTCGAGTGCATCAAAATGAACTTCATTTAATCCATCGTTTTTTAGATGTAATTGACAGTGATGAACAAGTTGTTATTTGTAATCATCGTGATATTATCGTTTCTGCGAGCAAGAGAATTCGTGAACGAGTATGTAATTGGTCACGAATGAAACTTGAAGATTTAATGCACAATGGATTGAAATCTAAGTTAGAAGTACCAGTATACAGTAATAACAGAATGATTGGGAAATGTATTTATTTAAAGGAAAATAAACAAGAAAATTCACTCTATACTTCCTCATTTATAAACGGAATTACTTTCCCTGGAGTTATTGGGACGAGCGGTGCATTTCAACATACTTTAGAAGAAATTAAGCTTGTATCACCAACTGACGCTAGTGTATATGTTTGTGGTGAAACAGGTGTAGGGAAAGAATATGTTGCAAGAGCGATTCATGAAAATAGTCCAAGAAAAAATGGCCCTTTTATAGCTGTTAACTGCGGTTCATTACCGAAAGAATTAATGGAAAGTGAATTATTCGGTTATGCTGAAGGTGCGTTTACAGGTGCGCGGCGCCAAGGATATAAAGGGAAATTCGAACAAGCAGACGGAGGAACAATATTTTTAGATGAAATTGGTGAAGTGCCGCCAGAGATGCAAGTAGCATTATTGCGTGTTTTACAAGAGCGAACAGTAACTCCAATTGGCAGTTCAAAAGAGGTACCAGTAAATATTCGTATTATTACTGCGACACATAAAGATTTACTGCGATTAGTAGAAGAAGGGAAATTCCGTCAAGATTTATATTATCGTTTACATGTTTATCCCTTATATGTTCCATCGTTAATAGAAAGAAAAGAGGATATTCCGTACTTCATAAAACATTTTTGCGAACGAAAGAATTGGAATGTTGTATTTCCAAAGAGTATTTGTAATCAATTTTCTCAGCATACATGGCCAGGGAATATTCGAGAATTATTAAATGTATTAGAACGCATTTACATTTTGTCGCAAGGACGGGAAATATGCGAAAAACAAATCTCTTTTTTATTACAAACAATGATGGGAAATCAACATCAACTTGAATTGCAAGCAGAAAATAAAGCAGAGAACACATTGAATTTCCGTGAAAAAATACAGCGTGATAGCATGATTGAAGCGTTAGAAAAGACGAATGGAAATGTTTCGTTAGCTGCAAAACTTTTAGATGTACCTCGAAGTACATTTTATAAACGAATGCAAAAATATAAGCTATAAAGTAGATTTTTGTAATCTACTTTTTCTTTGTGGGCTCATGTTCTGTCGGAATATGCGCTTACCGGGGAAATAATAGAATAGTTAGAAAATAATTTCCGGAAGGAGGACTTATGTGAAGTATATTGAAATTGGCATCGGAAATAAGTGGTTTGTTCGAACAGAAACCGAAAATAAAGATGGAACTGAATTTGAAGAACGAGGAATTATAAAACCTATTTATTTTGAGTCTTTATATGTACGAATGTGGTTTCGGAAAACGTGTTTAATTTTTGATACGAAAGAAGGGTTTAAGAAGGTTAAGAAGAGGAGGATTGAATATAAATTTATAATTGGAATTGTAAGTAGACTGAATGAGATTAAAGGATAATGAAATACATAGTAATATTGGCTAGGGAATTTTTTGACATGAAAGTTTTCCACGAACAGTATTACACTCGATACAATTTCGTCATGAAGACCTTTTAAAGAGTGTAAAAGATTCGAAATGAATTGTTTAAAAAATAGTATTCTTTTATTTTTCTTCTCTATAATAATGCCTTAATAAAATTTCAAATAACACTTGTATTTCACTATGTAAAATATGACATAATGAGTTAGACATATATAGGGTATTTGAGAGGAGAAGCTTAATGAGTTTTGCATTAGAAGTAGTAATTGACGCACCAATTGAAATGGTGTTTGACTATATAGATAAAGAGGAAAAAATAAAAGAATGGAATACGTTTATAGTTGAAAATCGTTATCCTACAAATATTGATTTAGAAAACCCTCGTGCGGGGGATACATATATTTCTGTTCAAAAAATTGGGAAGAAAATATTTGAAGTTGAAGCAGAAATATTAGAATATGCTGCACCTCATCTTGTTTCCGTTGGTAGTGAAATGAAGCAAGGTTATGGGGCCACAACTTATCTTTTAGAAGAATCTGATGAAGGTACAGTACTTACACTCATTTCAGAATTTGAACCGAGTAATTTTTACTATAAGATTGTTCATAAGTTAACAGAATGGGTATCACGTGAAATGTATGGAGAAGAACTTGAACGCTTAGTAGCATGTGTAGAAGCTGCGTACCATAAAGATGAAGCTTTAATTTAATGTGAAATGAGATGAAACCGTTACTCAATATGCTGAGTAGCGGTTTGTTTTTTGAAGATTTCAGTGGCGAGTTAAAATCGATAGAGGGTGAATCCTTAAAACTATAATATTTCTCATTATCTGAAAAGCCTCCTTTAGCACTACCATACCCAGATAATATATTTTTATAGATGTAAAATAGCACACCTTACTTATTAAAGGTGTGCTATGCATACAACCCTGTCGTATACATTTCAGTTAACGTATATACTATTTCTTCTAGTTCTACCTCTTTGTTATTTTGCACAATCGTCCAAAGAAACATCTCATTCATAGCAAACCAAGCACGCGCTACAATTTCTTTATTTAATTCAGGCTGTGCTAATCCACTTTCTTGAGAGTATGTAATATCCTGCGTAATACCGTTTATAAAACGTTCCCTAATCTCATCCCATTTTTGACGTATCTCTTTTGATAACCCGATCGCTTCTTCTACAACTTGTAAAATAGCCCGTTCTTTCTCTGCTAGTTGGAGGAATGCTCTAACTTGATTTTGAATCATATTACGTGCTTCTTCTTTTGTTTGAGGAGAAAAAGAGCGCTCAGCAATATCATAAAATTGATTCATGACATCTTCCATTAAAACGATGAGGAGATCATCTTTGTTTTTGAAGTATACATATGCCGTTCCATAACCAGTTTCTGCATGTTTAATAATTTGCGTAATGGTTGTTTTCTGAAATCCGTTATTAATAAAAATAGTGTAACTAGAGTGTAATAGTTTCTTTTTTGTTTCTAAGGAGCGGTGTTTTCTTGTTGAAAGTGTAGAGTTTTTCAAAGAATCACCTCTTTATACTGAAATGTCTGAAAATATAATTGTATTGTAAAAGAAGTTCACATATAATGTCAACTGACATAATATCATTGACGTTGTATCAATTAAGGTGATATATTTCAATTAGTTAGAATAAAAAGAAAATTAAAAGAAGGTGACACCATGTATAAAGAACCATTTCAACCAACTTATGAATTTGCGCTTGAATGTGATAAACATGATGAACTGAAAGATTTTCAAACTGAATTCTATAAAAAAGAAGGAACGATATATTTAGATGGAAACTCATTAGGTCTGCTTTCAAAAAGGGCAGAGAAGTCATTACTTACTTTACTAGATTCATGGAAAGAGTATGGCATTGATGGGTGGACAGAAGGAGAACATCCGTGGTTTTTCCTTTCGGAGAAATTAGGTGAACTAACGGCGCCACTTATTGGAGCTTTACCAGAAGAAACGATTGTAACCGGTTCCACGACAACGAACATTCATCAAGTAATCGCAACTTTCTATGAGCCGAAAGGAATACGTACAAAAATTCTTGCTGATGAATTAACATTCCCATCAGATATTTATGCGCTTCAGAGTCAAATTCGTTTAAAAGGATTAGATCCAGATGAACATTTAGTACGAGTGAAAAGCCGAGATGGTAGAACATTATCGGAAGAAGATATTATCCAGGCAATGGAAGACGATATCGCTTTAATTTTATTACCTTCTGTTTTATATAGAAGTGGTCAAATTCTTGATATGAAACGTTTAACAGCGGAAGCTCATAAACGAGGCATTCATATTGGATTTGATTTATGTCATTCAATTGGATCTATTCCACATCATTTCAAAGAGTGGGATGTTGATTTCGCTGTATGGTGTAATTATAAATATTTAAATGCAGGACCTGGTGGTGTTGGAGGCCTTTATATAAATAATAAACATTTTAATAGACTTCCAGGATTATCTGGATGGTTTAGCTCTAGAAAAGATAAGCAGTTTGATATGGAACATACATTAACAGCTGCTGATCATGCAGGTGCGTATCAAATTGGTACACCGCACGTATTAAGTACTGCACCTTTAATCGGTTCACTTGAAATATTTAAAGATGCTGGTATAGAACGTTTACGTGAAAAATCCTTACATATTACAAGATACATGCTTGATTTAATTGAGCATGAATTAAAAGATTTCGGATTTACAATTGGAAATCCATTAGAGGATGAAAAACGAGGTGGACATATTTATTTAGAGCATGCAGAAGCAGCACGCATATGTAAAGCGTTAAAAGCAAATGGGGTTATTCCTGATTTCAGAGCACCTAATGGAGTAAGACTCGCGCCAGTCGCTTTATATAACACATACGAAGAAGTATGGAAATCTGTACAAATATTAAAGAAAATAATGAAAAATGAAGAGTATAAGCAGTTTGAAAATAAGCGAGAGGTTGTGGCATAAGCATGAAAACATCAGAGTGGATTGACATTTCACAACCGCTAAGTAATGATATTGCAACTTGGCCAGGAGATACACCCTTCTCATATGAAGTTTCATGGTCGAAAGAAGAGAGTGGCTCAGTAAATGTCGGAAAGCTAACGATGAGTATTCATACAGGTACTCATATTGACGCGCCATTTCATTTTGATAATGAGGGAAAGAAAGTAATAGATTTAGATATTCAAGTTTACGTCGGACCTGCGCGGATTATTGACGTTTCTAATCTTGAAAGCATCGGGAAAAAGGAACTAGAAAACTTTCATTTAGAAGGAGTAGAACGATTGTTGTTACGCACATCTTCACATGGTAAAGCTAATGAATTCCCAGATGTAATTCCGCATTTACGTGCAGATATAGCACCGTTTCTTTCAAAGAAAGGTATACGTTTAATCGGCGTGGACGTACCATCAGTTGATCCATTAGATGATAAAGAATTAGCAGCGCATCATCAATTATTTAAACACGGTATTCATATTTTAGAAAATGTCGTACTAGATCATGTAGCAGATGGCGATTACGAACTAATCGCATTACCACTTGCCTTAACAGATGCAGATGGAAGTCCAGTTCGAGCAGTTATTAGACCAATATAAGTAGAAATATATATAAAGGGGCGTTTGGCTAATATGAAAGAAAACGAAAAGGTAATTATGGAAAAAGGAATTCATACGGACTTTAAAGAGAATATGACGTATGGGGAGTATTTACAATTAGATAGTTTACTATCTTCTCAAAAGAGGTTATCAGACCACCATGATGAAATGTTGTTCATCGTAATTCACCAAGCAAGTGAACTTTGGATGAAGCTTATTTTACATGAGTTAAACGCAGCAATTGAATCAATTAAGCAAGATAAATTACAACCAGCATTTAAAATGTTAGCACGTGTCTCAAAAATTCAGTCTCAAATTATTCAATCTTGGGATATTCTGGCCACATTAACGCCATCAGAGTACATTGAGTTTCGTGACTCGCTCGGTCAAGCTTCAGGTTTTCAATCGTATCAATACCGAATGATTGAGTATGCACTTGGTTATAAAACACCACATGCATTAAAAATTTATGAAAAGGATCCAGAATTACATGCTCGCCTTCATAAAGCGCTACATGCACCAAGTTTATATGATGTGGCAATTCAAGCACTTGTAAAAGAAGGATTCCCAATTCATAAAGATGTGTTAAATCGTGATATTACGCAGCCTTACGAAGAAGATGCAACTGTAGAAGCAGCTTGGATAGAAGTATATGCGGACGTGAAGAAATATTGGAATCTATATCAGCTTGCTGAAAAATTAATCGATATTGAAGACTGGCTACAACAATGGCGTTTCCGTCATATGAAAACGGTAGAACGAATTATCGGACATAAAATGGGAACAGGTGGCTCTTCTGGTGTATCATATTTAAAACGAGTACTTGATCAACAGTTCTTCCCAGAGCTTTGGAATGTTCGTACGAAATTATCGAAATAAACCTGTCAGCTAAAACTGACAGGTTTATTTTTTTATTTGAACACAAGTATGTTTTAATTAAACCTACAAGATATAATAAATCAAGTAACTATTTAATTGGAGGTAAAGTTTTGGATTTCAAGCAACTAGAAAATAAATTTGAAAAGAAAAAAGTAAATACATTTCTCGTTTATCAAAAAGGTGAGCTAACAAATGAATATTATAAAACGATAGAAAGTGCAAGTAATTTATATAAAATAAATTCGATTACAAAAAGCATTGTATCTATATTAATAGGTATTGCAATAGATAAAGAATATATAAATGATATACATACACCAATAACAAAATGGATTCTAAATGTACCAAAAGAAAAAAGTGAATTAACAATTTATCATTTATTAACGATGACAACAGGAGAAGACTGGAAGGAGTTTGGGAATGGGGTCGTTTTCCCAAATGATTTTGTTGAATCAGAGAACTGGATTCAGTACATATTAGCAAAGCCAATAATTGAAGAGCCTACTACAAAAATGAATTATAACTCTGGTTCTTCGCATTTACTTAGTTACATTATCCAAAAAGCTACTGGAATGACGACAGAGCAGTTTGCGAAAAGATATTTATTTGATCCATTAGAAATTACCGAATATGAGTGGCAACAAGATCCACAAGGAGTACATGTCGGTGGCTTCGGTATGAAAATGAAATCTAAAGATTTATTAAAGTTAGGAATATTGTGTTTACAGAATGGATATTGGCAGGGGAATCAAATCGTATCATCGAAATGGTTAGAAGAATCAAGTACGGCTCTATTTGAAACGTATGAACATGTCGGGGCATATGGATATCACTGGTGGGTATTGAATAACGAAAGATTTCACATACCGTATTGTATGTACTTTGCTATGGGATATGGCGGGCAATACATCGTTATCATGCCGCAGTTAGAAGTCGTAGCTATAATAAGTAGTCATATGCCTAAACGTGGGCTCGTTCCATTAAAGTTATTTATTGAGCATGTACAAGAGAATTATAAGTTTATATAAGGAGAGGAGAGAATGTATGAAAGGTGTAAAAACGTTATCTTTATTTAGACTATGTTTAAGCCTTTTAGCATTTAGCGCCCTTATTACGCAATTTCTAATAAGGGCACAAGTGAAACCGTTTAATCCAGTTAATTTCTTTAGTTTCTTTACAATTGAAAGTAATATTTTAGTTGCATGCATTCTCCTTTTAAGTAGTATTGGAACAGCCACATTTGGTCGTTCAGAACAGTTTGGTATACTTCGTGGTGCGGCAACTGTATACATACTTACGACTGGACTCATTTATTTTTTATTATTAAGAGGTTTAGAAGAATCACTTCAAACTGCAATACCATGGGTAAATACGGTGCTACATTATATCATGCCAATTGCAATGCTTTTAGATTGGATTCTAAATCCACCTAGAGTAAGAAAATCACTTGGAAACAAACTGCAAGTTGGCTCTTATTCCCGTGTTTTTACGTTGTATATAGCTTAATGCGTGGTCCACTTGTGAATTGGTACCCTTATCCGTTTTTAGATCCGAGAATAGGTGGATATGGTAGAGTATTTTTATACAGTATCGGGATAGCAGTTGTGATTGGTGCTATTTGTATATTGGTAAGATTTTTAGGGAATCGAAATTTTAAAAATGAATTTTAGAAATGAAAGAACCCCACTGTTAAAAATGTAAACAGTGGGGTTCTTTCATTTTATCTACTTGTCTTCTGGAACGACATCTTTATAAATTTCTCTGTCTTCGTATCAAACTCTACATCAACAAAAACACCGTATTCTTTTCCATCTTCCCGTAGCCACAATTTAAATTTTTCAACTGTTACTTGAACGGTTTTTGGTTTTCTACCTATATGAAGATAATCGACAATTTCTGCTTTTGGGTATTGTTCTTTCGTCTTTTCTACAGCAAGTTTACCCCATTTCGCATAAGGTGGCTGCGCATGAACAATTGATGAGCCGGTATATATATTTGAACATGTTGTTATGAACAGAATGACGAGTGCGACACGCTTTAACAATTTCTTCATGATGAACTCCTTTTATTCTTTTTGTATATTGTTTACATATTTTTTCAACGATATTAGTTTGGATTTTTTTGTCTTCTTTACATAAAAGCGAGGCTTTTACAAAACATAACCAAGAAATCATTACCGTAATTAAGGAGGGAAAATTATGCGTCAAAAAGCTATTTTTAAAATAGCAGTTTTACTTGCATTCATAGGACTATCTTTGATGGTTAGTAGTATACAACTAAAAAATGTAGAAGCCTTTTCTAATCAAGTCATTCAAAGAGGGGCATCTGGCGAAGATGTCATTGAACTGCAGTCTCGTTTGAAATATAACGGATTTTATACAGGAAAAGTGGATGGTGTTTTCGGATGGGGTACATATTGGGCACTGCGAAATTTTCAACAAAAATTCGGATTGCCAGTTGATGGTTTAGCAGGGACGAAAACGAAGCAAATGCTTGTAAAGGCAACGAAGTATGACAAGTCAACTGCTAATAAGGGTACTACAACGAATAAAGGAAATAGTGGTGGTACTGCACAAGAAAATAAACCACCACAAAATAAAGGGACGAATGTTCCAAATGGTTATTCTCAAAATGATATTCAACTTATGGCAAACGCAGTATATGGAGAATCTCGTGGTGAGCCGTACTTAGGACAAGTTGCAGTAGCTGCGGTTATTTTGAATCGTGTTACAAGCGCATCATTTCCAAATACCGTTTCGGGTGTAATCTTTGAGCCAAGAGCGTTCACTGCGGTAGCAGATGGGCAAATATATTTAACACCAAATGAAACAGCGAAAAAAGCTGTACTCGATGCGATTAACGGATGGGATCCAACAGGAAACGCATTATATTATTTCAATCCGGATACCGCAACAAGTAAATGGATTTGGACTCGTCCACAAATTAAAAAGATCGGTAAACATATTTTCTGTAAATAGAGCGGAGGTGGCAACATGTTACGAGGTATTATCATTGTATTATTAACAGTCGGTGTAGTAGGAACAGGATATTGGGGTTATAAAGAACACCAAGAGAAGAATGCAGTATTAATTCGAGCGGAAAATAGTTATCAACGTGCGTTTCATGATTTAGCGTATGAAGTTGATTTATTACACGATAAAATTGGCACAACACTTGCGATGAATTCGCGTTCATCTTTATCACCTGCATTAGCGGATGTGTGGCGTTTAACATCTGAGGCTCGTTCAGATGTAGGACAACTTCCTTTAACATTAATGCCATTTAATAAAACAGAAGAATTTTTAGCGAATATCGGTGATTTTAGTTACCGTGCAGCCATTCGTGATTTAGAAAAAGAACCGTTAAATAATCAAGAATATAAAACGTTACAAACTTTATATTCGAATGCAGGAAATATACAAGATGAACTAAGAAAAGTACAACATCTTGTTTTGAAAAACAATTTACGTTGGATGGATGTAGAAATGGCGCTGGCATCAAACCGAGATCCAGCAGATAACACAATTATTGATGGATTGAAAACTGTAGAGAAAAACGTAACATCATATTCTTCTACAAACTTCGGACCGACCTTTACAAGTGCACAAAAAAATAAAAAAGGTGGATTTGAAGCAGAAGGGAAAGCAATTTCGAAAGATGAGGCTGCCAAAATTGCAAAATCGTTTTTGAATTTGAAAGGAAACGAAAAAGTCGATGTTGAGAAAAGTGGAAAAGGTGCAAAAGAGTCTTTCTACAGTGTGAAAATTAAAGATCCGGCAACAAATAATGAGTATTATATGGATATTACAGGTAAAGGTGGATATCCAATTTGGGTAATGAATAATCGAGAAATTAAAGAGCAAAAAATCAGTTTAAATGACGCAGGAAGTAAAGGATTGACATTTTTGAAAGATCATAAGTTTAAAAATATGGAGCTGTATGATAGTTCTCAGTACGACAATATCGGTGTGTTTACGTATGTAGTAAATGAGAACGACGTACGTATTTATCCAGAAGCAATCCAAATGAAAATTGCTTTAGATGACGGTTCTATCGTTGGATTTTCGGCGAAAGAATATTTAGCATCACATCAAAAACGAACAATCCCTTCGGCAAAGCTAACTGCAGCAGAAGCAAGAAAGAAAATCAATCCTGATGTAAAGGTAATGGAAGAGCGAAAAGCAATGGTAGTAAACGATTTGCATAATGAAGTGCTTTGCTATGAATTTGTTGGTACTTTAGGAAAAGACACGTACCAAATTTTCATTAATGCTAATAACGGTGCAGAGGAAAAAGTGAAAAAAATGCAAGCTGTTGAAAAAATTTATGATTAAACTTTAATAGTAAAGTGGTGAAAATAGTGAAAACCCTAATATATATATTGATGCTCTGTTTCGTTATTACTGGATGTAGTATCGGAAAAAAAGATAATCCAAACGAAAAACCAGAACAAAAAAATGTCTCAATGAAAAATGTTAATTATACAAATAAATCAAATAAGCCAAATGAAAAAGCAGCAGATCATTTAGCATCGTTAGCTGCAAGCGTGCCTGGTGTGAATGATGCGACAGCAGTAGTAGTTGGGAAATATGCTATTGTAGGTATTGACGTAAAAGCGAAACTAGACCGAACTCGAGTGGAGTCAATTAAGTACTCTGTTGCAGAAAGTTTAAAAAACGATCCAGATGGTGCGAATGCAGTCGTTGTAGCAGATGTTGATACGTATGAAAGACTGAAACAAATTGGAAAGCAAATTAAAAAAGGAAAAACAGGCGAAGGTATACTTGATGAGTTAGCAGCAATTGTTGGCCGAGTAATGCCACAAGTTCCAAATGACATGATTGAAAATCGAGAAACGAATCCAATTAAAGATAATGATAAACAATTACCTAAAGATGAAGAGAAAGAATTGAGAAAAGAACAAGATGACCAATCGAATAATCACTTAAATAAGTAAAATGAGCCTCGTACTACATTGTGCGAGGCTTATTTTACTTATTATTAAATATTCAGTTTATTTATAAGGGAATATATGGTTTAATTATGTATGGGAGGGACAACTGTTATGATGAAAAAAAGTGCATTGATATTATGTAGTTTATGCCTCAGTTTCAGTATGACAGCGTGTGAACAGACGAAAGAAGTGAAACAGCAAACAGCTACTTCTTCTACTGTGACGGAAATTCAGCAGAAAGAATCTATAAATATAAACCATTTCACGAAAATAAATGAAGGAATGACTTATATGGAAGTGAAGGATTTAATCGGTTATGAAGGGGATTTACTCATAGAAGAAGGAGTAGAAGATTCTGCACAAATTAAACAAATTTTTGCTTGGAAGGGAAGCAGTCCTAAATCAATTGTTGAAATTACATTTCTAGATGGAATAGTACATTCTAAATCACAACAAGGTTTAAGTTAAAAAGATAAAAAACAGGAGAGTTTAGCATGAACATACATACAGGGGAAATTCAATTAGTTCCATATAAAGAGCAATATAAAGAAAGAATACAATCATTTACTTTACCAAGTGAACAAGTTCAATTTACATCCGATCCAGGTGAATTACTGGAGAAAGCCAAAAATGATCGCACGAAAAATGTGATTGTTATTTTAGATTACAACAGGGTACCTGTAGGTGTTTTCGCATTACAAACGGGAGATAGAGTACAGGAATTTACAAATAATGAGAATGCTTTACTTTTAACATCCTTTTCTATAAATCACAATCGTCAAAGGAAAGGATACGCTAAAAAGTCATTGTTACTATTAGCAGAGTTTGTAAAACACTATTTCCCAATAAAAAATGAAGTTGTACTTGCTGTGAATGAAAGGAATATTCCAGCACAAAATTTATATGAAAAAGTTGGCTTCCAAGATAAAGGTTTAAGAAGAATGGGCCCCATTGGCCAACAAATCATAATGCATTTACCTATAATGAAATAATGAGATGAAAACTTGCTCTTGAATAATCATGTAGTAAGTTTTTTTATTATAATCACTTTCGGTGTAAAATATATGTGTATAAAATGAAATTGTTAAGTCCATTTAAATGTAAGGGGTAATGATATGACAATCTATATCGCACTACTAAGGGGAATCAATGTAGGTGGACATAAAGTAATTAAAATGGCTGATTTGAAAAAAGTGTTTGAATCAATAGGATTAAAACAAGTAAAAACATATATACAAAGCGGTAATATCGTATTCGAATCAGAGGAAGATATAGACTTTCTAAAGGGACGAATACAATCTGAAATTAAAAACGTTTTCGATTTCGATGTTCCAGTCATGCTAAGAACATATGATGAATTTATAAATATTATAAAAAGGTGTCCTTATGAAGCTCATTCATTGCTAGAGGGAGAAAGTCTACACGTTGCTTTCTTAGCGAATGAACTTTCTGAAAAAGAACAAGATCAGTTGCTTATTCAAAAAAATGAGACTGAAGATTGTTATATACATGAAAAAGCTGTGTACTTATTTTTCAAAAATAGCATTCGGAATTCTAAATTAATGAACCAGTTGCAGAAGTTACATATACTAGCTACAGTAAGAAATTGGCGGACTGTGAATAAATTAAAAGCGATGGTTGAGGCGATGTAAATATAAAAAGATGAGATTTTCTGTATAAAGAAAATCTCATCTTTTTATTTATATTGTTTTGCGACTATAAGTTCGACAATAGGATAAATAAAGAATGAAGAGCAAAGTGCGATAAAAAGAGGTAGATTCTTTATTTCATCAAGTAATAGGAATGCAAATCCTTCTGATAATATTAAAATAAAAAACATAAGGCATATAAGTACAAAATAAGCAATTTTAAAGCTTTTATATTTGATTTGCTGTCCCATTTCATCTTGGCTTTCTTCCGATACTCCATTTGGATCTCCCCAAGTAATTTGATTAATTAAATTACCAAGTATTAACGAAAAAGCGAATATTGTTCCTCCCAAAATCGAACCTTCTGTTACATATTTATATGCGCCATGTATGAGGACTCCGATTAATGAAAAAACGATAATCATGAAAATAAATTTTTTATGCTTCAATTTAGAAATGACACCTCCATAGTTGTAAAAAACTCTTTACACTAATAGTATAAAATTGGAAAAGTTCTATGTCAAATACTTTTTACATAAAGGGCGAGAATATGATATTTTGTTTTAAAGATAAATAAAAAATTACATTACATTTGAATGTAAAAGAATGGGCTCGCATATATTTGGAAGGGATGTCAGATTAATTTAGGGGGTAGTTATGTCTATTCTTTTAAAAGCTGGTGCTGATGCAGGAAATAACGGTTTGAAGTTAATGGTGAAAGGGCAAGATCCTATTTTTATTCCGAGTATATATTCTTTATATATAGGAGAGCCTACAGGATTGTTAGATGAGGGAGATGTTTCATTATCTGAATTAGAAAATCACATTGACGTGACCATTAGTTCTCCATCGTTAATGTTAAATAACGTGAGGTATATCGTTGGAGAAAAAGTCATTCAAGATCAATTAAAAGGTACTGAGGTTGAGAAAAAATCGAATAAGTCGACGGATGAGTTAATGGTTATTACAATACTATCAGGTTTAGCGGTAAGTGCTATGCGTCAAAGTCCAACTTCTAGTCATATTAACATTCGATATGATTTATCTGTTGCTCTTCCTATGCAACTTATTACGCAAGAAATAGCTGCGGAAAATGCAAAACGTTATATGGGTAACCATAAAGTTGTGTTCCATTATCCAAACGGACGTGATGTGACAATTAATATTTCTATCGAATATTGTAAATGCCTACCTGAGGGCGCTTCTGGGACGTGGGGCATTGTATATGATGAAGAAGGAAATGTTGTGAAACATAAAATAGAATGTGAACCGAATCAAGTTTCAGAAATTGATTTTGTTGATAAAACACTATTATCTTTTGATATTGGCGCAGGGACGACAGAAGAAGTAGTTTCACTAGGTGTAAACTTTCGACCGCAACTAAGTAAAGGCTTATCATACGGTGTGAAAGAAACATTACTACAAGTAATTACGAGATGGAACCGGAAGTATCCAACAAAGACGATTGATAGCATTACAGAGTTTAACCAAATTTATTTAAATGAAAAGCATCCAAGAAATGCGTTATTAGTTGAAGAGTCACAACCAGCATTATTAGGTTTAGCAGCGCGTGTCGCAACGGATATTATAAACAAAATTGATGATATGAAAGACGATCCATACGTGTTTATTTATGGTGGGGGCGCAGTTATCATTAAAAATAGCTTGAAAATGATTTTAAAACAAAAAGGACGTTTAACGAATGTAATCTTTGTAGATAATCCATTATTTACAAATGCAAGAGGATTATTAGTCTACACTTGTTCGCCAAAGTATAGAGAACATAAACAAAAAGAGTTAGGATTTACAAACTTAACGATAAGTTAGTTGGTGGAAACATGCGATCTAGGCGATATAAACGTGGTGATCGAGTAAAAATCAATATTCATAAATCAGTATCACCTGAAATGCTTGCGTGGCTGAATAAACAATCAAACCCAACTAATTTCTTTTTCTTTGCAGCACAGCAATTATTTAAACAAGTAGGAGATATTGATGTGTCAAAAACTATACCAAGTAGCCATGTTTTCTCATTATATATAGAGCCAACATCACTATTAAAGATTGAAGTAAATCCTTTTAAAAACATACCACTGGAAGTAAATAAATCCACCGAAAGTACAAAAAAAAAATCATGGGATTCTGTTGATCAATTAGATTGTCCTTTTTTTTAAACATAGAAAAATTAATGAAGTGCCCATCACTATACATACGGATGCAGTGATGGGCTTTTGTTTGTGTATAGCCAATAAATAGAAGGAGCACTAGATGTGCCCCTTCTATTTATTGGTTCTATCTATATTTTTGATGTATGTTCTATAACTGCTTGCACTATGTCCTCCCAGTCATCAGGATGATTTTCATGTCCCGCGCCTTCAAGAGTTAATAGTACTGATTTTGGAATTGCATCAATTAGCGCCAGACCATGTTCAAATGGGAGTGCTGTATCATCTGTTCCGTGAATGACTAATGTGGGTGCTTGTATGAAGTGGAGTATACCTTCATAAGCATCATCACCTTGAAGTAAAGCGTGATTAAACATACTCAATAGATTGTTAGCACGTTCTATTTCTTGTTTTACTTGTTTATAAACCCTATTTTCATCAAAGATTCGTTTTGATCCGCAAAGTAGACGAGAGCCTGAGACTAAATACTCTGCTACAGCATTTTGATTTGTCCAATCTATATTTTTACCATTTACGTGATGTGTTAAAATTCTTTCATCCATTGGGGGTAAATCACGAGTGTTGTTATCAGATCCTATTACACTTGTAGCTAGTAAAGTTAACGTTAATATTCTTTCAGGGTGTTTTACAGCGGCAATTTGAGCAATCATACCACCTAATGACATACCAAATAGATGTGCTTTATCAATATGATACGCATCTAGTACCCCAATCGCATCTTCAGCCATATCCGTAACGGAATAATTAGAAGTTCCAGGTTCATATGCGATAGAGCGTCCCACATCACGGTTATCAAAACGAATAACAAATTTCCCTGTGTTCGCCAACCGTTCACAAAACTCTTCATCCCAATAAACCATTGAGCACGTAGCACCCATAATTAATAAAATAGTTGGATTTTTAGGGTTCCCAAAGCTTTCTGTACATATATCAATCCCGTTTATTTTAAATATTTTTTCAGTCATAGCGTTCTCTCCATTTCTTTTGAATTTAATTAAAAATACAATTTTGAATGATTCTTAGCTGTGTGTAAGTTTCGTTTTGGAATGCATAATGCTTCTTACGTAATTACCCCCAAAAATAAGTTTATGATAATTCAAAGCAAAAAATTTTGAGAAATATTTGTATGTTATTAAAATAAACAGCAAGGAGGAGAGGAAATGAAAGCAATTGTTATTGAGCAATACGGTAGTGTTGAAGAATTACAAGAAAGACAAGTTTTAAAACCGGTTGTTAAAGGTAACGAGGTATTAATTCGGATTTTCGCAACATCTATTAATCCTGTTGATTGGAAAATTAGAAAGGGAGACTTACAAAAACAGTTACAGTTTTCATTTCCGATTATTTTAGGGTTAGATGTAGCTGGAGTTATTGAAGAAGTTGGGGAAGAGGTAGAGTGTTTCAAAATAGGAGATAGGGTGTATACGAAACCTGAAAATATAGGGCAGGGCTCTTATGCTGAATTCATTACAGTAAAATCGGACTTAGTATCCTATATGCCTACAAATCTAAGTTTTGAAGAGGCAGCTTCTATTCCTCTTGCAGGGCTTACAGCGTGGCAAAGTCTTGTAGATTATGCAGAAATAAAAGAACATGACCGAGTACTCGTTCACGCTGGAGCTGGTGGAGTTGGAAGTTTGGCAATCCAAATTGCAAAATCATTTGGAGCTTTTGTTGCGACAACTGCGAGTAGTAAGAATGAAGAGTTTTTAAAGTCTTTAGGAGCAGATCTTGTTATTGATTATAAAAAAGATAAATTTGAAGAACTACTATCAAATTTTGATATTGTATTAGATACAATAGGTGGGGAAGTACAAGAAAAAAGTTTTCAAATTATAAAGCCTGGTGGTGTTTTAGTTTCGATTGTCCATGAACCAATTCAAAAAGTAAAAGGGATAAAATCAGGGTTTTTATGGCTAAAACCAAACGGAAAGCAATTAGAAGTATTATCAAACTTAATTTTATACGGAAAAATAAAACCAATTATAAGTAAAGTAGTACCGTTTAGTGAGAAAGGGATTAGAGAAGCCCACATATTGAGTGAAAGTCAGCATGTTAGAGGTAAGATTGTAATTAAAATGGAATGATAATGAAAATATTATTTATATGGTGAGTTGTATTTAATAAAAAGCAATTAGAACGCGTCAGAATTTAATACCCCAAAATATTTTGGGGTATTTGCTTTTATAGCATAAACTTTCGCATTGTATCATGTAATCTCTCTAATCCAATTACCATATCTTTTTCATTTAACATCGAATAGCTAATTCTTAATTGATTATTATTTGTTTCGGGATTTAATAGACAAGCTGTTCCTGGTAAAAAAGAGACATCTACTTCATTTGCCGTTTGTAATAAGGGAAAGGGTTCTATCGAATCAGGAAGTGTAATCCATAAATTAAAGCCACCATTTGGTATTTCAAAGTGTATTTCTTTAAGTGGTAATAACATATCAATCGTTATATCACGTCTAATTTGTAAAGCTGTACGTAATTTTTCTAAATGATTTTTCATACGTTCTGCACGTAAAAAAGGTAGAAGTGCTTTTTGTGTTAATAAAGGGCTACCGATATCCATTGAACCTTTTACAGCATATAGCCATTCAAAAATAGGCCCTTCGGCTATAAGTGCAGCGATTCGCAATCCTGGTGCTAACGTTTTACTAAATCCTTTTATATATATTACATGGCCATGCGTATCAAAATTTTTGATCGGAGGGGGAACAGTAGCGCCCTCAAAATATATTTCTCCGAAAGAATCATCCTCAATTATAAAAAACTCATATAGCTCTGCTAGTTCTATAAGTTCCATTCTCCGTTCTTTACTCATTACTGTCCCCGTAGGGTTTTGGAAAGTTGGATTCGTATACAATAAAACAGGATTTTTACTTTGACAAATATCATCGATTAAGTCTGAACGAATTCCATGTTTATCAAGAGAAACCGGAATGATTTGAACACCTTTATTGACAAAAACATCAAGCGCAGCACCATAACATGGACTTTCCACTAATACGATATCGCCAGACTTTAATAATGTTTGAGCAATTAAATCAATTCCTTGTTGTGCTCCGCTTGTAATTAATAATTGAGATGGGTCTGTCAGTAATTGCTGGTGTTCATTTAAATAATTTGCTATTTCAACTCGCAGTTCATAATCACCTTGAATTGGTCCATAAGTTGCTAGGATCATCTGATCTTTATTTAGTATTTTATGCATTTCGTCTGCTAAAAACGGATTTGGCAATAAACGAGGATATAAAATCGCTTGTGAAAAATCATAATATTTCCGGTGCTGATTCATTGCATATTGAGATCGCATAACATTAATCGTTTTCGTTTGTTGCCATTTAAACGGAATTGGTTTGAAATCTTTCTTTACATGTTTATGTATATAAGCGCCTTTCCCTTGCTTAATGCGTATATAGTCTTTCGTTTCTAATTGCTTATACGCTTTACGAACAGTTAATAGGCTGATCTGTAAATCTTCAGCCATGGAACGTAAAGATGGAAGGGAGTCACCATGTGCAAGCATGCCATTTTGTACTCTTTCAACAATCTGCATATATATTTGTTGATAATACGGAATGTTGGATTCTTTGCGTAGTACAATTTTCATAGCTTCACCTTTTTTTCTTTTTATTTTTATTAAAGCGAAAAATATATAGGGAATCAACTACAACTTGAAGTAACTGTTATATGCACTGATACACTGTTATACACCATACCCTCTATACTCATTTTAAGAGTAAAAAGGGGGAAGTAAAATGGTCATTTTCAATTATATTTTAGTATGTATCATCTTCGGGACAACATTTTTAACGATAAAGGTTGGAATTGAAGCAGGAGCACCACCATTGTTTGCAGCAGGAATTCGTTTCTTTTTAGCAGGCGTCATCCTTATGATTATATTTAAGCTAAAGCGAAAAGAGATTACACCACATGTATTTTCAAAACGTATTATGTATGCTGGATTTTGTTTAACGTTCATGACATTTGCAACTTTGTACTGGGCTGAACAATATATTTCTTCGGGATTAGCTGCTGTTCTTTCTGCTACAGGTCCAATGATGATTTTGTTATTACAAGCTAAGAGAAATAAAACAAAATTACAAAAGGAACAACTCGTTGCTTTAGTTATCGCACTAATTGGTGTTATCTTTGTTTCTTTACAAGGAATGCATCAAGAAGTAAGTTTCATATGGGGTATTGCTTGTATTGTTTTAGTAATAGGAGAGTTATTTTACGGAATAGGCTCTATTCACTCAAAAAAAATACTCTCGGATTTATCAAATGTCTCACCATTTCTCATTAATGGTATTCAAATGTTTTATGGAGGGGGTTTATTACTAATCGTATCTGTCATAGTGGAACAGCCAAATGTAGCTATATTAACATCATGGAGTGTACAATGGCCTATTTTGTATCTCGTATTTATCGGGTCAATCGGTGGGCATGGTTTATATTATTGGCTTTTATCAAAAACAAATCCAGTGTTTCCATCAACGTGGTTATATGTTTCACCGTTAATTGCAATAATTGTGGGATATATCATTTTAGGAGAACCTTTGAATCCTACTATGGGAATAGGTGCTTGTTTCATATTGATTGGTGTATTTTTAGCTAATCGTTCCACACTCCGAACTTATTTCAAACAAGGAAGATTATTTGAGAAGGAAATGTAGTTGGATAAAGCAACAGCCCTGTAATTTACAGGGCTGTCATGTTCATAAAGATTGAATTACTATTTGGGATAAGTAAAGAAAGTATTACGGCCTAAAATAGTAGAAAAATCATTTATGACATGGATTAGAAATACAAAAGTTAGTTTAGAAGGGAATATAATTTCAAGTACCGTACTGAAATTATTGAGAAAAAGTGCAACATTAGGTTTTATATACAATTAAAAACCATTGCTACATCGCATGCTTATAACGTGCAAAATAATTGATTTTCTTCTGTACAGAAGGAATTCAAAACAATTTATTAGGAAATGTGAATTGATATATTAGTGGGGAAATTAGAGGCATTAGAATCAAAAACACAGTTGGAAAAATAACCAACTGTGTTTTTTACTTAATTCGCTTTTTTTATAAACCCTTTATAATGACGTTTCACAAGTTGAGTTTCTAACGTTTTCATCGTTTCTAACGCTACACCAACGATGATCAGTAAGCTTGTACCACCAATTTGTGCAGAAGGTGGTAACGTAGCAATTTTTGTGAATAGGAGCGGTAATATTGAAATTGCACCTAAGAAAATTGCACCGATAAATGTTAGTCGGTATAAAATTTTAGTTACATATTGTTCTGTTGTTTTACCTGGACGAATACCTGGAACATATCCGTTTTGCTTTTTCAAATTCTCAGCCATTTGTTCAGGGTTTACTTGAACAAATGCATAGAAGTAAGTGAAAGCAACGATAAGACCAACATAAAGGATCATTCCGATTGGATGTGCGAAATCAAGATTCGTAATTAACCATTTTGATACGCTTGAATCAGGGAATAGCTGCGCAATTGTACGCGGCGTCATTAAAAATGCGGAAGCAAAGATAACTGGAATTACACCAGCACTATTTACTTTAAGAGGTAAATGAGTGTTTTTTGCTCCTTGATATGGATTATTGTTTCCTGAAACTGCTTTTGCATATTGAATTGGTATTTTACGCACAGCTTGTTGGATGTAAATAACGCCAACAACTATTGCTAAAATAACGAGACCAATTAAAACCATTTTTACAATGTGCATAAATAACTGATCGCCTGCGTTTTGGAATTGTTGTAAATAAATTTGATTTGCAACATTTGGAATCGCTGCAACAAGTCCGGCGAAGATAATCATAGAGATACCATTACCAACACCTTTAGCAGTAATTTGTTCACCTAACCAAAGTAAAAATGCAGTACCGGCAGTTAAAACTGTCGCAATAAATAAGTATGTAGTCCAGCTTTGATCTGTAATTAATTGTCCACCTGCTATATTATTAAAACCATAAGACATCCCAATGGATTGTATGAATGCGAGAATGATTGTAAAGTATCGAGTAAATTGAGCTGATTTCTTACGGCCCATTTCCCCTTGCTTTGCCCATTCTGAAAATTTAGGTATAACGTCCATTTGTAGTAACTGTACTATGATGGAAGCTGTAATATATGGTGTAATACCTACAGCAAAGATTGAGAAGTGTTGCAGTGCTCCTCCGCCAAATACGTTTAGCATACCTAAAACGTTAGCTTGATCTTGTACTTTTAATACCTCTGCGTTAGTATGAGGAACTGGAATAAACGTGCCAATTCGAAATACAATTAGCATCGCTAGTGTAAAAAGAATTTTGTTTCTTATCTCAGCTACTCTCATGAAATTTGAAATCGTACGAAACATTATGTCGCCTCCTATATTTTTATCAGTTCAAAACTGATTATTATACCCTAATGAAGTAACCACAAACCTCCTTCCGCATTAAATTCATTTGACAAATGGATTTCATACATTTTGTAGTTTTCATGGATATAAAAATATAAGGTGTTTTTTAGCGACCTATAAGCTTTTCGTAATCATTCAATACACATAATATATCGAATAAATTAACAAATGTACATACATACGCATGAAAAATGAGTGAATAGAGGCATTTTTTACACTTATTTAATGCTAGATTGATAATTAGGAACGTTTTATGTAGTTGTATTGAAAGGATTGCGTGGAAAGTATTATGGTGTAGCTGTAGCACATGATAACCTCAAGGAAATCTTCAAGGATGTTGAGAAAACTCATATATTTAGTCGTGAATTAGAGAAACTATTAAAGCAAGAAAAGATTTGATTGAAATAGTAGTGAAGGAAAATCTTTTTTCTATAGAGAATATTTCTAACGCAGGAATCTAAGTATATAGGTTCTAATGAAAGGAGAATTCACATGAATATATTTGTAAAGGACAAGTTTTATGAAACGAGAAATCAATTATTTGAGGAAATTACTTTGTTAAGTGATGCTCAATTTAATAGAAAACCAGATAAGGATAAATGGAGTATAGCACAAGTTTGTCATCACTTAGTTTTATTAGATGATAGAGTTATAACGGTTATTTCGTCAGGATTAAAAAAGATGGATAGTTTCCAAAATGAGCGTAAAGAAATTCATACTATTGTATTAGATAGATCGATAAAATTTATAGCACCAGAAATGATTGAACCAAGTATAGAATCATTTGAAGTGCTGCAAATGGTTGATTTGTTAAACGACTCTAGAAAAGAATTGATGCGTTTTCTGAGTACAATAGAAGATGAATCTAAATTGGCAAAAAAATCAGTGATGCATCCAGCTCTTGGAGAATTACTTCTTGATCAGTGGATAGAATTAATCTATTTGCATGAACAGCGTCATATAGAACAAATCAAAGAGGTCAAATTGCTTTGTGAAGTTGAAAAGTAAAAATTATTATCTATTTATTGAGCGATTTAGGATAGCATCAAGGGTTCGAGTGATAAAATACAAGTCTTGATTAAAATTATGATGAATTTAGTTGAAAGTAGCCAATAAGCAGAAGAAAATACGAAACTAGCAGATCTTACTCTTGAATAGGAAACGAACATTCAAAAAAACTGAATCCGAATTACTGTATAAGTGTAACCCCGTCTTAAATGAAGAACGGGGTTATTATTTTTGGAAGTGATCTCAGCATTTTCATTTAGAAGGAAATAAATTAGCAATGAAATCCGAAAATGTAACCAGCATTACACACTATATCTTTAAGTTATAATGATTTCCGGAGATGAGTTTTATGTCCATAATTTTGACAGTACATATACATCTACCGTTGGTTTAGCGCTCTTCACACGTTAGAGGAAGAAGTAAATACTATTCTGCTAGGGGGGATATGCATTTTATTCTCTATATTTTCACAGCAGAACCACCTTCAAAATTATCTTTTGTAGTTGAAGTTTCCCGAATAATAAGTTACATTTTTAAAGTTCAAACAACTTTACGAAAGTACAAAAAGGGGAGGAATATTATTGTGCAAAGAATGAAATGGAAGAACTATGTATGTTACTTTGTAATTCTATTACTGCTCGGAACAGCAGTAATAGTCAAACCACCTATCTCTAAGGCTGAGGAATCTGAAGTTAATATTACATTGTTAGGTACTGCAGATATTCATGGTAGATTTATGCCGTGGGATTATGCACTTGATGGAGCAAATATGAGTGGAAGTTTGACGCAGCTTTATACGGTTATAAAGAAGGTCCGTCAAGAAAATCCAAATACCATATTAGTAGATGCTGGGGATACAATTCAAGGAAACTCAGTAGAATTATTCAACGATAAGCCACAATCGCCAATGATGGTAGCGATGAATACAATGGGATATGACGCCTGGGCATTTGGAAATCATGAATTCAACTTTGGATTAGATACATTGAAAAAAGTTAGTGAGCAATATAAGGGAAAAACGTTAGCAGGTAATATTTATAAGGAAAATGGAGAGCGCTTTCTTCCTGCATATACAATTGTAGAAAAAGGTGGAATTAAAGTTGGGATTATCGGTATGAATACACCAATGATTAGTGATTTTGAAAAAGGGACAGATCACTTAGATGGTTTAGTGGTGAAAAATCCGGTAGAAGAGACGAAAAAGGCAATTAAGGAATTAGAAGGTAAAGTAGATGTAATGGTAGGAGTTATGCATATGGGATTAGAAAATGAGAATGGTATCCCTGGTACTGGTGTTCAAGATATTGCAAATGCTTGTCCGGAACTAAGTGCTATTTTTGCGGCTCACATGCATAAACTTGTAAAAAAAGAAGTTGTAAATGGCGTAATTATTACAGAACCAGATAAATATGGAACACATATTTCACGTATTGACCTTACTTTTACAAAGCAAGATGGGAAGTTGGTTTTAAAAGATAAAACTGCTACCGCTATACCTGTAAAAAATGCTGATGGAACAACGATATTATCTGATCCTACACTTGAAGAAACACTAACACCTTTTCACGAATATGCGAGAGGAGATGCAAATGTTGTAGTCGCTCAATTAAAGGGTAGAAATCTTGTTCCTGAAAATGAAATAAAGGGTATTCCAAGTGTTCAGATTCAAGAAACACCTTTATCAGATTTCTTTCATGAAGTCATGCTCTACTACAGTAAAGCAGATGTAGTAGCCCATCAAATTGATAATGATTATGCCCGTTTGGATACAGGTCCTATTAAGAAAAAAGATATTGCGTATAATTACCAATATGCCTTGGGAGAAATTACAGTATATAAGATTTCTGGAAAAGATTTAAAAGACTATATGGAATGGGCAGCAGGATATTTTAACTCATCTCGTGCCGGAGATGTAACCGTTAGTTTTGATAAAACCCGCCGTGCGTCTAAATATAGTACGAACGATTTCTTTGGAGGCGTAAAATATGAAATTGACTTAACAAAACCATATGGAAGCAGAATTACAAATTTACGCTCTATTCGTACAAACAAACCAATCAAAATGAGCGATGTTATGACGCTGGGAATGAATGCATATAGAATGGAGGCTCTTCAGGCAAAAGGGGGAGCTTTAGAGGGGCGTAAGTTTGAACAAATTTGGTCATCTAAACAAGAGAATGCATTCGGAGAAACAGGTGGAACCATTCGTAACCTTGCTATTACATATTTAAAAGAGGTAAAGAACGGTGTATACACGCCAAAAGTTATGCGTAATTGGAAAATTACTGGTGTAGATTTACATTCTTCAGAGCATAAGGCTGTAGTTGATCTTGTGAATAAAGGGATTTTAGAAATTCCAAAAACAGAAGACGAAAAATACACAAATATAGCATCTATAAATACTAAAGATTCAATTACAAAAGAAGAGATTGTAGCACTCTCACAAAAAGTAAATATTAATCCAAATCAGTTTAAGCATATAAAAACGAAAGGTGAATTTTACAAAAAACTTAGTAGGATTACTAAAAAATATAAATTATAAGGTTTCTTATAGTAATTGTTATTTTAATAACATTAAACCCACTCTTAAAATAGTAAAGAGTGGGTTTTTATGTTGTTATTTAGATGTAAGTGTACTTTTATTAGAATGAGTATAGATAATTAATAATTAACCAATTGGATGAGCGTCTAAAAGGACTCTTTTTTTATTCAAATTAATGTACATATGTGTTCCGTTCATTATTTATAATATTGACCACAATTTATGTAATTTTGCATAATGTTACGTAAATTGTGTATTTTCTCTTTTTTCCGACAGTAATAGACAGTATACTTTGTACAAGCTTTCTATTTCAAAAATTATACGAGGTGAAATAATGAAAAACAAAAAGACATTAACTAAGGTAGCATTAACAACAGGATTAGCTTTAACAGCTGTGGCACCATATGGGGTAGGTCATGCAGAGGAAACAGATCAGCTACAAGTTCAAATTCAGGAGGAATCGTTCCGTTCGGGTGAACTTACACAACCGTCACAAAAGGCACCAGAAAATGTAGTAAAGGATGCACTTAAGGAGAAAACAGAGCAAGCTCTATCCCAAAAACAAGTCAATGGAGAAGCAGGAGTAGATTATAAAGTCCTTCAAAAACGTGGTTCGTATGATGGAACTACACTTGTACGTATGCAGCAAACATACGAAGGAAAAGAAGTATATGGCCATCAATTAACTGCACATGTAGATAATAATGGTGTTATTAAAAGTGTTTCAGGTGATAGCGCGCAAAATTTAAAACAAGAAGAATTGAAAAAACCTATTAATCTATCAAAAGATGAAGCAAGACAATTTATTTATACGAAGTACGGGAACGATATCAAGTTTATTACTGAGCCAGAAGTTAAAGAGGTTATTTTTGTTGATGAAAATAATGGACAAGCTAAAAATGCATACCAAGTTACCTTTGAAGCTGCAACACCAAACTATGTTTCTGGTACTTATTTAGTAAATGCACAAAATGGTGATATGTTAAAAAATATGGTACAAGAATCTAACTTAAAGGCCAGTGACAAACTAGTTGGAGCTTTAAAGAAAAGTAAACAAAGCAGTCTTACATCATTAACCGGAACAGGAAAAGATGATTTAGGTATTTCTCGTTCATTTGGTATCTCTAAACAAAGTAATGGCAAATATGCTCTTGCTGATTATACAAGAGGGCAAGGAATTGAAACATATGATGTGAATTACAGAGATATTACTAAAGAAGAAAGCTATTATCCTGGTACATTAGCGACTAGTACTTCGGCAACATTTAACGATCCAAAAGCGGTAAGTGCTCATTACTTAGCAACAAAAGTATTTGATTTTTATAAAGATAAATACAAGCGTAATAGCTTTGATAATAAGGGACAAAAGGTAGTTTCAGTTGTACACGCTTGGGATTCTGAAGAGACGAATGATCCGAAGAATTGGCAGAATGCATTAAGTGCTAATAATGGAAGTATGCTTGTATATGGTGATCCTATTGTTAAAGCATATGACGTAGCTGGACATGAATTTACACATGCTGTTACTTCTAGCGAATCTAATCTTGAATATTACGGGGAATCTGGTGCGATTAATGAGGCACTATCTGATATTATGGGAACATCTATTGAGAAATACGTAAATAATGGAAACTTTAACTGGACAATGGGAGAACAAACAGGATCTGTTTTCCGTGATATGGAAAACCCAGCTTCTGTTCCATCTTCACTAGGAGTACCTTATCCAGATGATTACAGTGAATTTAACGATTTTAATGGATGGGATCAAGGCGGTGTTCATTTTAATTCAAGTATTATTAATAAAGTTGCGTATCTCATTGCAAAAGGCGGTACTCATAACGGAGTAACTGTTAAAGGAATTGGTGAAGATAAAATGTTTGATATTTTCTATTATGCAAATACTGATGAGTTAAACATGACTTCTAATTTCAAAGAATTGAGATCAGCATGTATTCGAGTGGCAACTAATAAATATGGTGCGAATACAGCTGAAGTTCAAGCAGTTCAAAAGGCATTTGATGCAGCAAAAATTAAGTAATTTAGAAATATAGTTATCATTCATATATTAATACATTATGAAAAACAGCTAATATCATTTTAAGGATATTAGCTGTTTTTTTACGTAGCTATGTATTGTTGAAAATAAACTGACTAAGCAATAATTAGGTGCGTTATCTGTAAGAAGTTGCGACAAATAAATAAGGTTTAAAGTATATAAAAACAGAAAATTAATAATATATTGACCTCTTGATAGAAAGTCTATAAAATGAAAGCGATAACAAACGATTGCTTTAAAATGATTTCCCTGACCTTTTAGCATTTACAAATATATGAGGGCATACACAAATCTATTTTTTTAAATATTAATGCAAACGTTTTCGTATTAAAAGGTCATTGAAATACATACGTGAAAATAGCCAATATGGAGGTGAATTAAAAAAGATTTCTAGATTAATTTAAGTAGTGTTATTCAGTGTAAGCATAATAAATCGCTAGTAATATTTGAAGAAAGGGTGTATGTGGTGCAAATTACAAAAAGATTAATTAACAAATCAGTTTTATTACTTACTATAATCGTTATGTTATCATCTGTTTTCTCCTTTCAAAGTGTAAAGGCAGTTTCAAATTCGAAAACAACTGAAGTTATCATTCATTACAAAGAGCAGTCTGGAAATACAAAAGACTGGAACCTTTGGGTTTGGGGAGAAAACGCAAATGGTAAATCATATGAATTTACTGGTGAAGATGAATTTGGAAAGTACGCTAAGATGAATATAGATGGTGACTATAATCGTGTAGGATTTATTATTCGTACAAATGAGTGGGAAAAAGATGGTGGCGATCGTTGGATTGAAAATATAAAGGACGGTCGTGCTGAAGTATGGATTCTTTCGGGTGATGAAAAAGTATATAACTCTAAGCCTTCTTCGGATCTATCAATTCAAAAAGCAACTATTGATAGTTTCAATGAAATTACTGTAACGACTAATGTCCCGTTTAATATTAAGGAACGGAAAATTGAAATTGAAGGCATTAAAATTAAGAATATTAGTCCTTATGATATAAACAGTGGAAATATTACTAATAAGGTGAAAGTAATTACGGAGCAGAAAATTGATTTAAAACAGACATACAAAGTTAAAATTGAAAACTTAGCAACTACGAATACTGAAATCGGTAAAGTCATTCGTAGTGAGGAGTTTGATAATTTATTTTATTATGGTGGTAACGATTTAGGTAATGTATATACACCACAATATACAAAGTTCCGTGTATGGGCTCCTACTGCAAGTGAAGCAAAGTTAGTTACATATAAAAAATGGAACGATAAAATAGGTACTGAAATAAACATGCAACAAGGTGAAAAGGGCACTTGGAAAGCAGAGCTTAAAGGGAACCAAAAAGATCTCTTTTATACGTATAAGGTGAAAATTGGTGATAAGTGGACTGAAGCCGTTGATCCGTATGTGCGTGCTGCTTCTGTAAATGGAGATAAAGGTGCGGTTGTTGATTTGGAAGAAACAAATCCGAAAAAATGGAAAGCAAACAAAAAGCCAAAATTTAAAAATCCGGAAGATGCTATTATTTACGAATTGCATGTACGTGATCTTTCTATTCAGCCCGAAAGTGGCATTAAACAGAAAGGGAAATATTTAGGTGTAGCAGAAAAAGGAACAAGAGGGCCTGAAGGTTTGAAAACGGGACTTGATCATATGAAAGATCTTGGTGTTACACACGTTCAGCTTTTACCGATATTTGATTATGCTTCAGTAAATGAAGAGAATTTAAACGAACCACAATATAACTGGGGATATGACCCGGAAAATTTCAATGTTCCAGAGGGATCCTATTCTACAAATCCATATGAGCCAACTGTTCGAATAACTGAATTAAAGCAAATGATTCAAACACTGCATGAAAATAATCTTCGTGTTGTTATGGATGTAGTTTATAACCATATGTATAGTGCTACTGAATCTAATTTTCATAAGTTAGTTCCAGGTTATTATTATCGTTACAATGAAGACGGAACATTTGCAAATGGAACCGGTGTAGGAAATGATACTGCTTCAGAACGAAAAATGATGAGGAAATTTATGGTCGATTCTGTAGCATATTGGGCAAAAGAATACAATTTAGACGGATTCCGTTTTGATTTAATGGGTATTCATGATTATGAAACGATGAATGAAATACGTAAAGCTGTTAATCGAATTGATCCTTCTATTATACTGCATGGAGAAGGCTGGGATTTAAATACACCTCTTGCAGCTGATTTGAAAGCAAATCAAAAAAATGCAGAGAAAATGAAAGGGATTGCACATTTTAACGATAATATACGTGATGGATTGAAAGGTAGCGTATTTGAGGAAAAAGAAAATGGATTTGTAAATGGAAAGGAAAATATGGAAGACCGTATTAGAAAAGGTATTATGGCAGGCATTGACTACGATACAAATTCGTCGACTTATCAAGACCCGGAGCAGGTGCTAACTTATGTGGAAGCGCATGATAATCATACATTATGGGATAAACTTGAGTTGACTAATCCAGGTGACAGTGAAGAAGTGCGAAAACAAATGCACAAATTGTCTTCTTCGATTTTATTAACATCACAAGGCATTCCATTCTTACATGCAGGACAAGAGTTTATGCGTACGAAATATGGTGATCATAACAGTTACAAATCTCCAGATTCAATTAACCAGATGGACTGGTTGCGCCGTGCATCGTTTAATAATGAAGTAGATTATATGAAGGGCTTAATAGAATTACGCAAAAAGTACTCAGCTTTTCGAATGACATCTGTAGAGCAAATAAAAACACATGTATCATTTATTGATGCCCCGAAAAACACTGTAGCTTATACAATAGAGGGGAATAAAAATGAATACTTTACGGTGGCTCACAATGCAAATAGGGAAGCGGTTGAAATAACACTTCCATCGAAAGGTCCTTGGAAAGTACTAGTAGACGGGAAGCAGGCGGGAAGTAAACCACTTTATGTTGTCCATGACAATAAAATTAAAGTTCCTGCATTAAGTTCATTAGTTTTAAAATCAGAAAAACCGATTAAATAAAAGCGAAGAATATGGAAATAAATACTGAATTGAGCAAATTTAATAAGGATTGCAAATGAAAAAAGTGAAGTAAAGGTTATTCTCGCTCTACTTTTAAAGATAATGTAATATAATTTCACATACTGCAATTATATTACAATTCAATAAAAAATAAGCAATAGGTTATCGCTATTATAACAGTAGGAGGAGAAGATATCTTTGCATTTATTGATAAAATCATCTGAAATCCATTCGTAATTTATATAATTTTTATTATATATTTGAACATATAACGAGCTAGATGTTCAAGTTGTATTAATTCCTACAAATCGTTTAAAAATAACAAAGGCATAAAAAGTATATGGAATCAAAATAGAGAAAAGACACCCTTCAAGGTGTCTTTTCTCTATTTTGAATATGATATGTAATTAACTCACTTGTATGTAATAGTATGTTATATTTTTACACTAAATTCTTAAGAGAAATTTAAAACTCTTTTCTTAATCTATTTGTAATAAATCGCATCATAAAATTTTATTACTATAATAAGTAAAACTTTCTCAATATTATTTGATTTAATAACTATATTCAACTGCTCTCCAATCCATTACAATAATTTCACATTGGAAATAAATGAATATTACCAATGTTTTAAATGGTTTATACCTTATAGGAATACTGTGGGAAAGGATGTGAAATGTCTAATAAAAAATCATTTTTTATGATGAAATAAAAAAATTAATGAGAAAAATGTTATTTCATTATCCCAAAATTCCCTTGAAGTACATGTTATAACCACCATGAGAGAAATGATGATTTTTTGTAGTTTGGAAAAGCGTATTGTAAAAATAAGTTAAACATTTATGGAGGAGTATATGAGCGAGCAAATTTATTATTGGTCTCCTATTAAGCATTGGAAGACGCTGCATAATGAAGTTTTGATAGGGGAAATGAGATTCACAGGTATTCTGTCTGAGTGGTTTCCTGATTTTTATTTTATGGCTCAAAAAGGTGTGAAAATTAGTGAACTAATAGAGCGCTTTTCGTTAGGAAATGTAGAAGAGACACAAAAAACCATAGAGCTTATGATAAAAAATCGTGTGTTAGTAAGTAACATATTACACCCAAGAGAAGTATTTTCTTCACAAGAAAAAATTTTTCCAAATCCATATAGCGACCAAATTCGCTTTTCTAAAGAAGAGTTAGATAAGTATATTAGTGAACAATTAAATCGCACGCACGTTACTGCACGGTCAACCGAAATTCAACTTGAAACAACAGATGAGCTACCCACTATAATCAAGAAACGTAGGTCTTGTCGTCAATTTGATATGGAAAAACATATTAGTTTTTCGGAATTTTCCCAATTCACATCAACTCTAAAACAGGTTAGGGAAAAAAAAATATACTATCATTACGCAAGTGCAGGCGGGCTCTATCCCATTGATATCTTTGTTTATGTAAAACCAAAACGTATAGAGGGTATGAAAGCTGGGTTTTATTATTATAACCCATCAAAAAATAGTCTTGTGATTGTAAACAACATTGATCAAGTAATCAAAAGTGATCATGAGTTAATTAATCAGGATTTATTTACTCAATCTGCCTTCTCAGTTTATTTGGTTTATAATGCGAACGCTTCCATCCCGAAATACGGTTCAGATGGATATTTATTTGCTTGTATTGAGTCAGGCATTATCACTGCTACCTTAAATATGGTTGCTGAGACATTAAATTTAGGGGTTTGTTCAGTTGGTCATATGAAATTTGAAGAGATTCAGCAATTTTTATGTTTGGATAACCATCAAGTGTTTCTTCATGGGCTTGAAGTTGGTTTGAAAATTAACGAGTAGAAGAAATGAATATTAGGGGGATAAAGATAAAAATGCACATTAAAGATCGAAGTTCGATTCATGAAAATAAAGAAGTAGAAGCGTTTTGGAAGGAGCAATTATCTTCCGAGGTTCTCGATTTTTCTGTATTTAATAGCGATTACCAACTAAATAAAGAAACACCTTGTGAGTACGTTCAAGTCATAGTGAATGTAGAGCTTAGTAAAAGTATACAAAAAGTAAGTAAGTCTCAAGATTTATTATTATTTAGCTGGTTTCAAGCCGCTTTAAGGGTTTGTTTGGCACATTATACAGATCAAGAAAGAATTACTATTGGTATTCCTATAATTGAAAAGAATCTTGAACAAAGTGAGAATCTTAATAAATTGATTCCTTTAGGAAGTGAAATCCATCCGCATCACACCTTTAAACAATTAGTAAATGAGATTGAACAAACGACTTTATTCGGGTATGAAAATCAGGAGTATCCGCTCTCTGAATTATTAGTTAAACACAATTTAACTCCTTTTCAAATTGTTATCGGGATGGAAGGATTACATAATGAAAATTCGCTAGAAGAATACGCAGAGAATAATTTAGCCCTATGGATACGGAGAAAATGGAATGAAATACATAATGAATTTGAAATTCAAATTTCTTGTAAGTCCCATTCATTCTCTTCTTTGCAACAGTTTGTAAATTCGTATTGTTATGTTTTAAAGCAAGTTTCACAAAACCCGAATTTGGCATTGAAAGATATTTGTATTATTGCAGAAGAAGAAAAAGAGTTGTTAGAAGGATTGAATACTTTTCAAACGGGCATAGACTTGTTTCAATCATTTCAAGATTTGTTTGAAGCGCAAGTATTAAAAACTCCAGATCAAATTGCTGTTGTTTGTAATGATCAATCTTTGACATATAGAGAATTGAATAAGAAAGCGAATCAATTGGCTTCTATTCTTCAAAGTAAAGGTGTTTCAAAAGAAAGTATTATTGGCGTTATGGTAGATCGGTCATTAGAAATGATTATTGGTATGATGGGGATTTTAAAAGCAGGAGCAGCGTATTTACCAATCGACCCTAACTACCCAACTGAACGAATTGAATATATGTTACAAGATAGTCAAGCAAAATGTTTACTTAGTAAGCGAACAGGGGAAGTATTGCCACAATTTACGGGTGAAGTACTGTATCTTGATAAAGAATATCTTTTCCAAGGTGAAGAAAGTAATTTATTACGAGAACATAATCCTAATGATTTGGCTTATGTTATTTACACATCAGGATCGACAGGAAATCCAAAAGGGGTAATGATAGAACAAAAATCTCTAGTTCATTTTTTAAATGTAATGAGAGAAAAAGTAAAGGATAATCAATCCTTCTTGTTTCTTGCTAGTGTATCTTTTGATATTTCCTTGTTAGAAATATGTCTTCCTTTAACGCAAGGTTCAAAAGTAATAATTGCTACAGAGGACCAGTTTGCAACAAAAGAATTGGCTCATTTGGTCAAAAAACATAAGGTGGATTTATGGGAATCAACGCCATCGCGAATGGAAGTGATTTTGAGTGATCCAGAAGGGGCAAATTTTCTAAAAGATTTAAAATCTATTTTATTAGCAGGAGAAGCATTTTCCATTGATTTGGTTGAAAAAATTCGTTGTATCAGTGAAGCGACAATTTTAAATATTTATGGTCCCACAGAAACAACCATTTGCGCAACAGTAAAAGACTTGAGCACTTCCAAAGAAGTTACGATTGGCAAACCTAATCCGAATTATCATTCCTATATATTGAATAAGTATGGCCAATTAAAACCATTTGGAATTCCCGGTGAACTCTGCATTGCTGGCGTAGCGGTAGCACGAGGGTATCTTGGTAAAAATAAACTGACAGATGAAAAGTTTGTACCGAGTCCTTTTACGGCAGGAGAAATGATGTATCATACAGGTGATCTCGTTCGTTGGTTGCCTAATGGAGAACTTGAATATTTAGGTCGAATGGATCATCAAGTAAAAATTCGGGGGTATCGGATTGAATTAAGAGAAATCGAAACTCAATTAAGGGAATACCCAGAAGTAAATCAAGCTATCGTTGTTGATCAAGTGTATGGAAATAGGAAATTATTAGCTGCTTACTATGTATCGGATAACAAGGTGTCTTTTGGTGAAATCAGAAAATATTTAAGTGATAAATTACCTGAGTTTATGATTCCTGAAAAAATGATTCAGGTAGAAGAGATTCCATTGAATCCAAATGGAAAAGTGGATAGAAAAAGGTTATTGGATATAACACAAACGAATTATGTATCAATTCCATACGTTGCCCCGCGCAATGAAATTGAACAAAAATTAGTGCGTGCATGGGAAAAAGTTATGGAGATTGAGGGAATCGGTATTCATGATAATTTTTTTGCATTAAAAGGAGAATCCATTAAAGCACTTCAGGTAATTAATTTATTAAGAAAAGACTGCTTAAAAATAAGTACAACAGATTTTTTTAAGCACCCTACAATCGCTCAACTGAGTTCTTGTGTAAAGTTAGAGCATAAAGAGGAAAATTTTGAAAGTAGACCAACTCATGTTAAAGATTTGTCTAAGCCATTTTCCTTAACAGAAGTTCAGACAGCGTATATGTTAGGACGGAATTCACAGTTTGAATTAAGTGGTATTTCACCTCAAACATATTTTGAATATGAAACAGTATTGGATATCAATCGTCTTTCAAAAAGTTTTCAAAAGGTAATTCATCGTCATCCAATGTTGCGAGCTGTAATTTTACCAGAGGGAAAACAGCAAATATTACAAAGCGTTCCTGATTACGAGATTGAAATAGTGAGTCTCATAGATTTAGATAATAGGAATCAAAATGCTCGCTTACAAGAAGAGCGTTCTCGAATGACTAACCATGTATTCCCTTTGGGGCAATGGCCATTGTTTGAATTAAAAGCCTTTCTTTTAAAAGAAGACACGTATTTATTATGTTTTCGATACGATGCTTTATTAATGGACGGAGCAAGCATGAACATTGTTGGACAGGATTTGTTGCATTATTATTATAAACCAAATCAAAAATTAGAATCTCTATCTTTTGATTTTCAAGATTACATGTTTATCTATGATGAAATGGAACAAAGCGAAGAATATAAAACAGCAAAAGATTATTGGACAAGTAAGCTTCCTGACTTTCCGTTTGCACCTTCTTTGCTGTTAAAAAAGGATCCAGCAGAAATTGCTACTCCTAAATTCCAATCACTTACTAAGATCCTGGACAATGAAAAATGGACAAAGCTACGAAAGTTAGCACAAGAGAAAGAGGTAACTCCTTCCGCTCTACTTTGTACAATATATAGTGATGTATTGGCATATTGGAGTAATCAACGTAAATTGGCAATTAATTTGACTGTATTTAACCGTTATCCTGTTCATGATGAAGTAGAGCAGATTGTGGGAGATTTCACATCGCTTATTTTGTTGGATGTTGATGTAAAACCAGAGCAAACTTTCTTTACTAGAGTAAAAGAAACGCAATCTACTTTATTAGATGGCCTTGAACATCGTCATTACGATGGAGTTAACTTTATTCGAGATTTTACTCGATATCACCAAATGACGCCAAAAGCAGTTATGCCAATCGTTTTCACCTCGATGTTAGCAGGTGCAGGTGCTTTCTCTTGGGAACAACTTGGTTCTCTTCGCTATATTCATGCTCGAACTCCACAAGTGTATTTGGATAATGTAGTAATTGAAAAAAATGGAGAGTTATTAATTAGCTGGAACTATGTTGAAGAGTTGTTTGATGTTGATGTGATAGAAGCAATGTTTTCCCAATTTGTTGACTTATTGGAACAATTGGTGAAACAAAGCGATGTAACATCTTTGCAGATGAAAGGATCGGATCAAACTTTAATTGAGCAATACAATGAAACAACAGAAAAAATACCTTCAACTACTCTGTATCAATTATTTACAGACCAAGTAAAACGTACACCAGATGAAGTAGCAGTGGTATTTGAACAAGAATGGTTAACATACTCGGAACTTCATAAACGCTCCAATCAAATTGCCCACTTCTTAAAAGAGCAAGGCATTGGTCTAGGTGACAAAGTGGGTCTGTTAGCAAAAAGGCGAGTTGACACAATTGTTAATATGCTAGGTATTTTAAAAGCAGGTGCCGCTTATGTTCCGATTGATCCCGATCATCCTTTAGATCGTCAAACATATATTTTAAAAAATAGCTCATGCAAACTTTTATTAGAACCTAGTCTTTATGAAGAAAATCATTTGTCATTTTATACAACAGAAGATATGCCCGCTATTGCTGGTCCAGAAGATATTGCCTATATTATATACACTTCAGGAAGTACAGGGAAACCAAAAGGAGTAATTATTACTCACCAAGCGGTTACAAATACTATTCAAGACATAAATCAAAAATATGAGGTAAATGAAGATGATCGTATTATTGGTATCTCTTCCATGTGTTTTGACCTATCTGTATACGATATTTTCGGAACTTTAAGCACAGGTGCAATGTTGGTAATGATCCGTGATCCAAGAAACATGCAAGAATTAATCCGTACCGTCGAGCGTAGAGGGATTACAATTTGGAATACAGTGCCTGCAATCATGGATTTGGCATTGGATCAAGTAGGTTCTCATTTTGAGCATTCTTCTTTGCGTTTAGTTTTACATAGTGGAGATTGGATTCCACTTTCTTTACCAGAAAAAATAAAACGACATTTTCCGATTGCAGAAGTAGTTTCACTAGGAGGAGCAACAGAAGCATCGATTTGGTCAATTTATTATCCGGTCAAACAGGTGGAATCACATTGGAATAGTATTCCATACGGGATGCCCTTGGCAAATCAAACGTATTATGTGTTGAACTATGAAAAGAAAATGTGCCCTGTTGGTGTAATTGGGGATTTATATATCGGGGGAGTGGGCCTTGCTAAAGGATATTTAAATGATGAAAAGAAAACAAATGAAGCGTTTGTGTCACATCCTGATTTTGGTCTTATATACAAAACAGGAGATTGTGGAAAAATGCATTCTGAGGGATATATTGAATTTTTAGGCCGCCAAGATTACCAAGTGAAAATTCAAGGATATCGAGTAGAGTTAGAAGAAATCTCTCATTGTCTTCTAACTTATAAACAAGTCGAACATGCTGTCGTAATTGATCAAACAGATGAGAACGGAATAAAATTTTTAGTTGCATATGTGGTAACTGAGCAAAATATTAGTACAACAGAACTACGAAAGCATTTGCGAGATCACTTGCCAGGTTACATGATTCCTTCTTATTTTGTTTATTTGGACCAATTACCCCTGACTCCAAACGGGAAATTAGATAGAAAAGCGCTCCCTACTCCAGAGAAACAAAAAAATGAAGTATTTATTGCTCCAAAAAATGAAATGGAAAAAATATTAACTAGTATTTGGAAAGAAGTACTCAAAATAGATCAAGTTGGAGTAAATGATCATTTCTTCGCCTTAGGTGGAGATTCGATAAAAGCGATTCAAGTGTCCGTCAGACTGTATAGACAAGGATTTGAGCTTGAACCAAAAAATCTATTTTCATTTCCTATATTAAGGGACATGGTTCAATTCGTTAAAAAGCTAGACCATTTTTCAAGTTCGCAAACAAATGATGTAAACATAATGAACGATAATAAAGCTACATTACTAAATGTTAAAGATAAACAACTTAATCAACATACACTTACCAAAATACAAGAAAAAATGCCGGATATAAAAATAGAACGTATTTACCCGTTAGCACCTTTCCAAGAAGTTATTTATGAACATGCTACGAATGAACCTGATACAAATGCATATTTTGAACAAACAATTTGGGCACTTGAAGGGGAGCTGGATATTAAACTCTTTATTCAGTGTTTCCAACAATTAGTTGATCGTCATGCTTCTTTAAGAACAATAATTGTACAAGATGAACAAGCACAACCTTGGCAAGCTGTTCTATATGATGTTCAAATAATTTCAGAGATAAAAAACTTGATTGAGATGACGAAACAAGAACAGCAAGAATTCCTAAAACAGTGGATGAATGAAAATTTAAGTCGAGGATTCAAAAATGATGAACTTATGACACGTCTCTGTATATTCCAACTAGGTAATAACGAGCATAAGATAGTTTGGAGTTCCCATCATCTATTATGTGATGGTTGGAGCGTCAGCATTTTGATAGACGAATTATTCCAGCTCTATGAAACAATAAATGCGGGCACTACGGCGGGGTTACCTATGGTAAAACCTTTTGAGACATTCATAGATTGGACTGTAGCACAAGATCATGAGAAAGCACGTCATTTTTGGCGGGATTATTTATCAGGATACAATCGAAAAATTAGTATTCCTAAAAAGAAAGTACCAACTCAAAGTGAAGAATTAAACTTCACATTTATGGACTTAACATTAGATAAGGATTTGACTAGTCAGTTACAGACGTTTGTAACTAAAAATAATATAACTATGAATACGGCATTACTAGCTGTATGGGGAATATTGCTTGGCAAATATAATGGAACGAGAGAAGTAGTATTACCTAATCTCGTATCAATTAGACCTCCTGAAGTAGAAGGAATTGAAAATATGTTCGGTCTGTTCACAAATGTTTTGCCTATCCGACTAGCATGGACAGAAACGCAATCTTTTGTGGACCTCCTGCAAAAAGCACAACTAGAAACATTGAAATGTAATGAGTATGCATACTATTCATTTGTTGATATACAAAAGCAAAGTGAATTAAAAGCTGAGTTGACTGACCATCTTTGGGTTTTTGAAAACTATCCAACTAATCCAGCAATCTTTTCTTCAAATGAAAACAGACATTTTGCCATCACAGATTACGAAGTTGTTGATGAGCCGCATGTAAAGTATGGAATTATGTGCTTCCCTGAAGAAAAACTTACAATAAAGTTTGGATATGATCAAACCGTATATGAAGCGGAGAAAATACAGGAAATATTAAATCACATCCATCGGTTAATCAACATGATTCTTCAAAATCCAATACAGGCAATCGGTGATTACAAATTATAAAAAGTGAAAAGGCGAGCAAGAACTCGCCTTTTTAAATAGAATAGGAGTAAACCAAATGACAAAAAACTTGCAGTTATCAGCCGAAGAGATGCGTCAGTTAGGATATCAAGCGGTTGACTTGATTGTTGATCATATGAATCATTTAAAAAGTAAACCAGTTTCGGAAACAATTGATAGTAATATTTTTAGAGACAAGCTAATTGAAACGATTCCGGAAAACGGATCTAATCCAAAAGAATTACTTCATTTTCTTAATAACAATGTGTTTAATCAAATTACTCATGTGGATCATCCTCATTTTATGGCTTTTGTGCCAGGTCCTAATAATTATGTTGGTGTATTAGCAGATTTTTTAGCAAGTGGGTTTAATGTATTTCCTACAGCTTGGATAGTAGGTGCAGGTGCTGAACAAATTGAATTAACGACAATTAACTGGTTAAAATCAATGCTAGGATTTCCTGATTCAGCTGAAGGACTATTTGTCAGTGGCGGTTCCATGGCTAATTTGACTGCACTTACTGTAGCGAGACAGGTCAAGTTGAATAATGACATAGAAAATGCGATTGTTTATTTTTCTAACCAAACTCATTTTTCTGTAGATCGAGCACTTAAAGTATTAGGTTTTAAACAGCATCAAATTTGCCGAATTGAGACAGATGAAGATTTAAAAATTTCAGTTAGTACTTTAAGAAAGCAAATAAAAGAAGATCGATTAAAAGGGAAAAAACCATTCTGTGTTATTGCTAATGCAGGGACAACGAATTGCGGAGCGGTGGACTCCCTCGATGAATTGGCTGATCTATGTGGTGATGAAGATATATGGCTACACGCGGATGGGGCTTATGGGGCTGCAGCAATTCTTAGCGAAAAAGGAAGAGGGTTGTTAAGTGGAATTCATCGTGCCGATTCTTTAACGTTAGACCCGCACAAATGGCTTTTTCAGCCTTATGATGTTGGTTGTGTACTCATTCGAAATAGCCAATATTTAAGTAAAACATTCCGTATGATTCCAGAGTATATTAAGGATACGGAAACTAATATAGAAGAAAAGGTGAATTTTGGGGAGCGTGGAATTGAACTTTCTCGTAGATTTAGGGCATTAAAGGTATGGCTTTCTTTTAAAGTATTTGGAGTCACAGCTTTTCGCGAGGCAATTGATCATGGCATTATGTTGGCTGAACAAGTTGAAGAGTTTTTAAGGAAAGAAAAAGATTGGGAAGTGGTAACACCTGCACAGTTAGGAATTGTTACTTTTCGTTATATTCCATGTGAGCTAACATCTACAGATACAATTCATGAAATAAACAAAAAATTGGTGGAAGAAATTAATCAGAGAGGATTTGCTATGCTAAGTACGACTAAATTAAAAGAAAAAGTAGTAATTCGACTTTGCTCTATCAACCCAAGGACAACAAAAGAAGAAATACTTCAAATCATGATGAACATAAAAGCATTAGCAGAGGAAATAAACAAATCGCCTAAACATCTTATATCTGTTTCTCAACCTTGATATATTAGGTGAATTTTACATATTAATAGCCGATTTTAAATGAGAATCGGCTATTATATTTAAATGATAAATAACACTCACAAATGTATACTATTTATGAGTGTTTCTCTTGTAATGGGATTAAGCCTCAACCTTAGATACTCGTTTGAACCCAGTTTTTATTGCTTGTACTATTTCGTTTACAGCATAAATAGATACATCGGCATTTGGATTTAACCCTTCAAACCAGTGATAGGCATTTGGATATAAATGAAACTCGACATCAACACCAGCTTGCGCTAGTTTGCTTACATAGGTTAATGTTTCGCTTCGGAATGGATCTAATTGACCAACAAATGTGTAAGTATACGGTAAGTCACTATAATCCTCAGCTCGAGAAGGCGCTGCATAGGCAGGGATTTGATCCGTTCCATACATTTCTCCTAAATACATTTTCCAGCCAGCTTCATTTGCCTTTTGGTTCCAAACAAATCCCTCTTTAATTTCATTCGCTGAAGGTGTATTATTTCGGTCATCAATCATTGGATATAGTGGCATTTGTAAACAAATTGAAGGATATTTTCGATCTCGGGCTATTAATGATAATGCTGCTGTTAGTCCACCGCCAGCGCTTACTCCTGCAACCCCAATTCGATTTGAATCAATGTTTAATGACTTTGCATTATCAGCAATCCATTTTAAAGCTGAATAACAATCCTCAATTGGTGCTGGATAAGGGTGTTCAGGTGCTAAGCGGTAGTCTACAGACACGACCACACAGCCAGCTTCTTTTACAAACCTCATACAAGTATCATCGTTATCATCTATAGACCCTAAGATATAACCACCACCATGTATCCATAATAAGACAGGTAAAGGTTCATGATTTGATTTTGGACGATAAATTCTTAATGGTAACGGATTATCATCAGGTCCAACAATGACTTTATCTGTTAAAGAAAGGGAGTCATCAACAACGGTAGGTGGTCTCATTTGAGCTATTCCTTCTCTGATTGATTGCAAGTTTTCCGGGCGTAAATCGAGATCCGGAAACATTTCTAACCCTTGTAATAATTCTGGATTTACTCTAGTTTTCATTTTAGCACCTCTATTTGTAATTGTTTTCAAATAAATGAAGTGTATTCTAAGTAGTTTAATTGTGAAAGAACACCACAATTAAATTGTAAATTGGATATGTTATAATGGTCAACAGAATATTCGGAAATTAAAACCTTTCTCAAGAAGGAGTTTCATGCAATTAATAATACAAGTAGTGGATTTAAGAGCAAAGTGTTTTAATGTCGTTGCATTTATGTACATTTAGTTGTCTGATTAAACCAAGTGATACTTGTTCGAATGCATACTCGGAAAAAATTCATGCATATATATGATTTCATGAAATCCTCATACACAAGTATTAATATAGGAGAACAGTAGAAAAATTTCTTTTTGAGTTTAGAAAAGGATTAGATTCTTTTTCCTTAATTAGTTTTTTATTTTATTTCATTTTCAAATCGTGTAAGGTTAAGGGCAAAGATTTACAAATGTGACTAGTAAAAAAACTAATAATACAAGTATAAGATTATGTACTTAGTAATCTCTCACTTTAAGACATGACATTGGATAAGTGCGGGAAGTTCAATTGATTTTGAATAAAATTGATAGTATCAGTTGCAATTTTTTTACGTTTAAGAACTATCCCGGCATGCCCACATGTATAAATATATCGTGTAGGTCTTTCCCAAGATTCCCACAAGTAGTCTGTATCCTCAGAATGCACATATAGATCATGCTTACCTGAAATTAATAAAATATTTTCTTTTTGTACTTTTGGCAATGCTTGACTCGGTTCAGTGATTCGCCAATAATCTATTAAATCATCATACGTAACACCATGATGTTCTAAGTCTTCTCTAATAAATTTACCCGGAGTTGTATTCCAAATAGAATAAGAAAGTCGATTTGCATAGAAAATGGATGCTAACACATCAATTTCTTCTTCAACAAGAGAGGTTAAGTTAGTAATAAATCCACCTAAACTAATCCCTATTAGAATCAGGGGACCATTTTTATTTGCTTTAATCCATTTGATCAAAGCTCGTAAATCAGCTACCGCTTGTCTAGTTGCTTGTACTGTTCGTTCAATATTTGCACTTACCATGTACTCGCCACTGAATAGGGATTGATCGGGTTTTCTTTCAAAATGATAGGGTAGAGTGAAATAATACATATTCCACTTCAGGCTGGTCATATGATCGTGGAATATTTTTTTAACACGTTCGTTAGAATCCATTCTCCAACCGTGAACGAAGATGACATGAGGTGCATCTTCATTTTTATGTAAGAATAATTCCCCAGTTACAGAATCGTTGCGTGAATAACCAGATTGAACCGCGCTTTTATATTTGAATTGCCCAGCCACGTATTCATTTTCCTGCTTTAAATACTTAATGTTAAAATGAATATAGGGTGGTTTTACTTTATAAAAAGATTCTATGTCCTTTATATTTAATGAAGTGTTAGAAAGGGAAGTATACTGAAACGCTACACTTCTTTTTTTGTGTAAATCATATAAGGCGTACCGATCAATGAGTTTTGAAAAAATCAAATTAACCTCCTCCAAAATACATATTGTTTAAAACATAGACAAAATTTATGTTTTAAATCAATTAGGAAATATCCCCTTTTCCTAATAGTAGGTGCTTGAATTATAAAAACAGGTCATAAAGTTTTATATTATATTATAAAACTTGCAATAAAATAAAACTATAAAAAATTCATACTAAAATTTAAAAAGCAAGTTAATATTCTTATCCATATAAAAGAATGTTAACTTGCTTCTTTTCTTATTAAAAGATGTAATCTCTATGAAGGAACTTAACAATAGATATTTACAAATAGGTTCTCTATATTTATCGTGTAGAAATTATACAATAAATATATTTTTCATGTTACATACATTAAATTAAGCTTAACCTCTCTCTTTTTTCTATAAGTCTCTTAAATTGACTAACTCCTTACCAATATTCAAAAACGACTGCGTTTTTGAATTTGTGTTCTAGCTTTTCTTGAACAGGTAAATGAATAACTACACATGAACTCCTTATATCTCTAGTTAAACTACCGATTAGCTCCATATAAACTCTAGATAACCTATATAGAATACAAGTTATCAAGGAGGTAAGAAAAAATGAATTTTATGAAACGAGCAATTCTCAGTATGAAAAAAAGAGTAGGAACATCATTAATTTTGATGGCAGTATTTCTGATTGTTACAAATTTGGTACTTTCAGGTTTCACAATCCAAAATGCATCAAAAAAAGCGGCGGATGCTGCAAGAAAAAAACTAGGTGCAGATGTTACTTTAAGTCTTGATTTCGACAAATTAGGTCAACAAGCTCGTGAAACCGGAGAGATGTCTAATCCACCGAAGCTTAACACAAAAGAAGCAGATCAATTAGCGAAGTCAAATTATGTAAAAGACTATAATTACATAGGCAATACTTTCGGAATGTCTGATGGGCTTAAACTAGTAGGAGCTTCAGAGGGAGAAGATGAAGGAAAAGGTAAAGTGGGAATGGCGGCTGTACGAGGCGGTTCAAGCTCCGGTACAGAAATAGATATGAATGCTTCTTTTATGATTGAGGGAGTTCGCAAGACAACATTGCAAGAAAGCTTTAAAAACGGAAAAAGTAAAATCATTGATGGAAAACCAATTACAGAACAGATGAAAGATCAGAATGTAACTTTAATGGAAAAACGATTAGCGGAATTAAATAATTTGAAAGTAGGAGACAAAGTTAAAGTGCAATCAGGGGATAAGAAGGAAACCCTCGAGATTGAAATTATCGGTATTTACGAAACGAATGAGCAAGCAATGGGTCAACAAGCCCCCCCTATAATGGATCCCGCTAATAAACTATATATGCCACATTCAACTATGAAAAAATTAGAAGTAGACCAAGGTATAAGTAGTGTTCAAGTCGTGTATTTCTTGAATGATCCACAATACATTGATGCATTTAAAAAAGAAGCAAAAAAATCTAATATTGATTTTAATTATTATAAATTAGATGCACATGATTCATTGTACAAACAAATGATTGGTCCTATCGAGAATATCTCTTCGACTTCTCAAATGATTATTTATATTGTATCGATTGCTGGTGCGGTTATTTTAGGATTAATCATTATGCTATCAATTAAAGGACGTCGTAAGGAAATGGGGATTCTGTTATCTATTGGAGAGAAAAAGTGGAAACTGATGGCGCAGTTTGTAGTAGAAGTAGTATGTGTCGCTATTTTAGCATTTGGATTATCCGTAACAACAGGGGATAAAGTTTCTCAATATATCGGGGATCATTTACTTTCGAGTGAAATTGCTACTGCAAGCGAAGAAACAGACACCTCGCAAAATGGTACTGTAATGATGGCTGGACCTGGTGGTACATTACAAAATCCAAAAGAAGATCCAATTGATAAAATTGATGTAAGTGTAACAGGAGAAGATGTAGGGAAAATGGGTGGAATTGGACTAGCTATTGCTATAATAGCAACGCTTCTTCCAGCATTATCTATTCTACGTTTAAATCCAAAACAAATTCTTTTAAAAGATGAATAAGGAGGCTCAATATGGAAACGATTTTACAATTTAAAAATTTGGATTATTATTATGAAAGTAATGGGAAAAATGTAGCGATACTAGACAATGTTAACTTTTCTTTTCAAAAAGGGCATTTCTATACAATTTTAGGACCATCCGGATCTGGCAAAACCACAACTCTAAGCTTAGGTTGTGGACTAGATGTCCCTAAAAATGGTTATGTACTGTATAATGGAAAAGATATTCGGAAAATTGGTTTGGATCGATATCGTAATCAAAATGTATCTGTAATTTTCCAATCTTATAATTTGATTACCTATATGACTGCTCTTCAAAATGTCTTAACAGCGATGGAAATTACAGGTGTTAAAGTGAAAAATAAGACGGTAAGGGCATTAGAGTTATTAGAGAAAGTAGGACTCACAGAAGTAGAAGCGAAACGTAACGTCTTGCAACTAAGTGGCGGGCAACAACAGCGTGTAGCAATTGCTCGAGCGTTATCTTGTAATGTTGATTTACTGATTGCGGATGAGCCGACAGGAAACCTCGACGAGGAAACCGCAATGGATATTATAGAACTGTTTCAAGAACTTGCACATAAAGAGAATAAATGCATTATTGTTGTGACGCACTCACAGGAGGTTGCTAAAAAATCAGATCGTGCAGTGTATTTAAGTAAGAAAAAGTTGGTCGTAAGTGAAATCTAATATAAACATCGTAGCTGTTAAATTCACATAATTTTCAAAATCTAAACCTTTCAAAAGCTTATATTTGATTTATAATAAAATCAAGCCATAATCAAAATGGTCTCCCTGTACTGAATATTAAGATAGTTTGTTGTTCCCGTTTTAATAATATTTGAAAAAGAACTTGTAGGATATTCTACAGGTTCTTTTTATTATAATTGGTTACTTATATCATGGGATAATTACACATAAAAAACGGGACATTACCTAGATGTATGATCTAAATATCGTCCCGTTTACCTATGTATCTGTATAGTTATTGCAGAATTAAACCTACAATCATAATTAAACTAAATACTATCATCCAACCAAACGCACAATAGCCGAATATTCTAATCCATTTAGGTAATTGATGCATGTTAATTTTATTTGTGGGAACTCCTTGCATGGAAAACATCATTTTTTGATCTCTATCTCTATTATTTTGTTGTTCATACATAATATCATCACCTTTCCAGAACTACTGTGTATATAGTATATCAACCTAAAGAAAATTATGTACAGAATAAGAGGGGATAGCATATATATTATGTGGTGAATTTTATAAATAAAGGCATTTAATCGCCATGATTCTAAGTGTTAATCCGTTATAAATACTGAAAAAGAGCCCTACATAAATAGGATTCTTTTTCTTCAAATATTAACTTTCTGGATATGCATCAGAACCAAAATAACGTTCTTTTATAATTTGAAGATGATGAAGCTCATGACCAGCAATGATGTATGCTAATGCACGAACTGTAACTTCAGAATTATTCGCATTTCCTCTTTGTGACCAAGCTTCTTTATCTAAGCTTCTAAGTAAATACAGGGTAGATTGGCGAACAACTATTAAATTCTCAAGAAGATCTTGCATAGATTGCTTATCAAAAGCAGCCCTAAGAACATACATATCATCATTATAGCCTGGAAGTTCTGCTGTCTCGCCTCGAGCGATAGATAGCAATCGATACGCCATAATACGTTCTGTATCTGCTATATGACCGATTACTTCTTTTATACTCCATTTAGTAGGAGCATACCGGAAAAGTCCCTCACTATCAGAAATTCTCTTTAATAAAAGATTCGTTTCCTTCATTTGTTGTTCTAGAGTATGTATGATATTTCCGTCTGATACCAAGTTGGTATACGTTGCATAATAGGAGTTATATTCACTTACCTTTGGTCTTATTTGCATACGAATCATCCTTTATGTTTAATCTTTACATATAGCTTATCATAAAAGAATTCCAAATTAATCTGAAAAATGAAGGTAAATATACATTTTTCATCCTCCTTTTCAGTTTCATAGATGAAATGCATCTCAAATAAGAGAATCTAATTTGCTGCTAAGCGGAATTTTGTTTTTTGCTGTTATAGTAGAAGGTGAATATTTAAGTTAGATACAGTATTGTCACTACTTATGATGATTACTATGTAAAAAGTAGCATACGTCATTAAACGAAAAGCCTGTTATAAGTTTATACTTACTACAAAAACAAACAAACTCGTCCTATTTAAAGGAGAGTTTGTTTGTTTTTGTGTTTAGATAATGGAATACTCATGCTAAATTGCACACTATGTTCCATATTTTTTATAGAATACTTTATATCTAGTCTTTCGAGAATTTGTTTAACAATATATAGCCCTAAACCACTTCCTCCAGTATTTCGATTCCTAGATTTTTCAATTCGATAAAATGGTTTGAAAATTTGTTGTATATCTTCATCTTTAATATTGACACCTGTATTTATAATTTGCATTTCGATTTGACCTTGTTTCGAATCCCTACTTAACTTTATATAGACTTTTTCATTATGTGGTGAATACATAACCGCATTATGGATAATATTTTTACATGCTTTTTCTAAAAGAGCACAATCTGTATAAATAGAAAGATCAGAATCAATTTCTTTTATTATTTCGATGCTTTTTTGAGAAGCAAAAAATTCGAGATCTTTTGTGATTGTACCTATTAACTTTGAAGGATTAACTTCCTCTACTTTTAGTTTGAAGGTGTGTTGTTCTAATTTCGATACACTTAAAATTTCACGAACTAATTGTTCCATACTTTCAATAATTTGATGATTTTTCTTTAAATATTGATCGCGATTTTGATAAGGGCCAATATTGTATATCATCCCTTCTAAGTATCCTTTCATTACAGTAAGAGGGGACTTTAATTCATGTGCTACAATCGCAAAAAACTCTCTGCGTTTTGTTTCTATTTCTCTTTCTTTTTCAATATCATTTTTTAATTGTTCATTTGCTTTTTTTAAATCAAACATAGCTTGTTGTAAGTTAATAGACATGTCATTCAAACTATTAGACAATTCTCCTAACTCATCTGTAGAGCGAACCTCAATTTTTTCGGAGAAATCTAAATTTGCCATCTTTTGTGCACCTTCATTAATATAAATAAGTGGCTTTGTAATAAACCTGGAATAAAAATAAGCACTCCCTATACCAATTACGAGTACAATGATACTAATATAGGGGAGAAAGCGTACTAAAACCTGTGAAGCTTCATCAATCGGTTGAAATGTAGCAAACACTACAAGCGTTAAACTACCATCTTGAAATTGAATTGGTTTCGTAACGTTATATGAATTGCTAAGGGTACTTGCATTCTCGAACCGTGTTGCTCTAGTAACTACTGTTGTTTGCGAACCACTTTGAGTAAAAGAAAATGAAGGAGAGTATTTAATTATTCCCTCATTATTTTGAAGATAAAGCATCGCATTATTTTTTTTTGCATATTCATCAAAAAGTGGTATCGCATCTTGAAACGTAAGATCTTTAGACTTATCAATGATTTCTTTTATCCCTGTTTGAAGTTGATCTGTTTTGTATTGCTCATAAAATGTAGGGAGAAAGAAGTATAAAGTTAAATAAATCAATACTGCAAAGGATAACAAAATGAGAGATGTAGTCATAAAGAGTTTATAAGTAATTTGCTTCATCTTCATGAGTTTCACAATACTATTCATCAATTTTATAACCAATACCTTTTATTGTTTTAATATAAGGGATAGCTAATTTTTTGCGTAGATTTTTAATATGTGTATCAATTATTCGTGTTTCTCCAAAATAATCGTACCCCCAAACCTTCTCTACGATATTTTCTCTTGTAAGTACTTTTCTCTCATTTTGAAATAGTAGTTGTAGAATTTCAAACTCTTTTGTCGTTAATATAATTTCAACGTCATTTACATAGACTCTATATGCATCCACATCGATACGAACTTCTTTAAATATCAAATGATTATTTACATTTTTATCATAACTTCTTCTAAGTACAGCTTCGACTCGTCTAATCAAAACATGAAATGAAAAGGGTTTTGTTATATAATCATCGATCCCAAGATCGAATCCTTTCATTTGATCTTCTTCTTCTTCCAACGCAGTTAGCATAATAATTGGTACGTTTGACTGACTTCGAATCATTTTAGAAACTTCAAATCCATTAAGATTGGGCATCATGACATCTAGAAGAATTAAATCAAAGGATTGCTTATTAAATTGTGTCATACCCTCTAGTCCATCTGAAGCGACTACCACTGTATACTGCTGTGTCATTAAAAATTGTTTAATTAATTCCTGAATTTCTTGATCGTCCTCAACCACGAGGATATGATAATTTTTCATAATATCACCTCTGGTAGTCATTATAGCCGTACAATCTGGAGTTTATGTGGAGATACAGTAGTAAACTTCATAGGACGTTTACTACCAAAAAGTATTATTAGCTATATTCCTTTTTTATGGAGAAATAATTGCTTAAAAAAACTTATCGTATGAATTGATGTACGATTAATATTTACGAAAAACTAATGTATAATAACGTGAATTGTATGTAGTTTCTTAAATTTCGAAAAATATACTTCTGCTTCTTTACCAAAAGAGGAAAAGGAATTTCAATATAGAAGAAGCTACTGTAATACTAGAGTGTGTGCCAAGAACTTTGGATTTCTTTCATCTAGTTTCTATTTAATCGTTAATCACTACATAACAATGTTCTTGCTAAACCAAAAGTTTAAAGGTACAAACTTGGAGAGATTTATATAATGCTAGAAAGGTTGTGAAATGATTTGATGAGTTATAAAGCGATGCTGTTTGATTTAGATGATACATTACTTGATAGGGATAAAGCAGTAGAAGCATTATTTTTAATTGTTTTAGAAAAGTGGTATGAAAATGTAGATGGTGCGACTAAAAGCAACATGTTACAGAAATTCAAAGAATACGATAAAAGAGAATATGGCATAAGTAATAAAACGACAGTTTTAGAATCATTGTTTGATGAATTCACGCCGAAGTATAGATTGCCACGCAATTGCATCCAAGATTTTTGGAATAATAATTTCCCTAGATGTTTTTCAATAGACCAAAATACTATTCATTTCTTAAATCAAATAAAGAAGCACTTTAAAGTTGGAATTATAACAAATGGCTCAACTCAGAGGCAAAAGGCTAAAATAATTAACACGAATTTAAACAATTACTTTGATACGATCATTATTTCTGAAGAAGTGGGATTTAGTAAACCTGATAAACGTATATTCGAACTAGCATTAAATAAGCTAAATTTACAGCCGGAAAATACTTTATTTGTTGGGGATGACTTAGAAAAGGATATTGCTGGTCCTCAAAATGTAAATATAAAAGGGGTGTGGTTTAACCCTCAGAAAATCAAGAATACTACCAAAATACAACCATATGCCGAGATTAACACTTTGGATAGTTTGTTAAGTTATGTTACTCCACAATATTTTTATAACAAGTAAAATCAATTTCATATATATTCAAAAATTTCATTGACCGTATTGGTAAGATAAAGATCTATATTTACAATAAAAAAGAGGCAATTTTAATAGCTGCGGCTAATTTAATCTATGATTAATATGAAGTTTTGTAAAACAATTTCACTCATACAGTGTACATTATAAAGGGGTGGGACTATGGAAATAAAGAAAGTAGTAATCGATGGAATCAATATTGCGGTCATTAGAAACGATAAGGTATTAATATCCGATGTTCAATCTGCATTAGATACTATGGCAACAGTTCAATATGAGGTAAATGCGAAACATATTATTATCCATAAATCTTTAATAAGTGAAGATTTCTTTGATCTAAAAACACGTCTGGCGGGCGATATCCTTCAAAAATTTATAAACTACAAGGTAAAGATTGCTATCATTGGAGATTTCTCTATGTATACTAGTAAAAGCTTAAAGGATTTTATTTATGAATGTAATAAAGGGAAAGATATTTTTTACTTAGCAACTGAACAACAAGCAATTGAAAAACTAAGTACATTAAAGCAATAATAATAACCTAGTAAAATTCCCCTCTTTTTCACATCGCTTATTATTTACAACATATAAGAACTGACGTTTGTGATAAACTAAGAAATGAATAAAGGGGGAATTTTCTTGAACAATTTTAATGATATAATCCACAATTTAAACAGCATAGTTTACAAACCTAACAATTTAATGATTACGAATCTAAAAGAAGAAAAACAAAACGCAGAATATGCAGGATGTATATTTCACTTAAATAACAAAACCATTCGTTTTAGAAAATCAAAAATTACTCCTAATAAAATTGGTCAATTTGTTTCTTTTTGGGAGAAAGATGATAATATGCAAAATCAAGCGTTTTCTTATGACGCTGCTCCTGACTTATTAGTTATTACTTGTATAGATGAAAATAAACTAGGACAATTTATTTTCCCTAAAGAGATTCTTCTTAAGGAAAAAATCTTGAGAACACAAAATCAAAAAGGCAAGATGGCTATGAGGATTTATCCGATCTGGGATAAGCCTGTCAGCAACCAAGCTAAAAAGAGCCAAATGTGGCAGCTTCAATATTTTGTTAATTTAAGTGATCATCATAATTTACCTATAGACAAACTATTAAATTTGTATTCATAGCTTCTTATCTTAAGTAATCTTGTAGGTTAGACTTTTTGTACCGGTACAGTTACATGAAATGTACATTGTTTCAGTACCCCATCAAATTTACAATCAGCATATACTGTTTTAACTTATACATTTTAAGGGGTGCTGACTATGACAAGTCTACAACATAAGCTTTTTACAAGATTGAATATTGCAAAGCGTACTGAAGTGAAGTTTGAAGAATTAAATACAATTCTCTTTGCATTTGCACACACTATACCATTTGAGAATTTAGATGTTATAGCAGGTAATACGCATACAATTACTATGGAAAATTTACAGGATAAAATTTTAACTAGATCCCGCGGCGGACTTTGTTATGAATTAAACACTCTTTTTTACTACTTTTTAAAAGATTGTGGTTATGATGTACAACTTGCATTAGGTACCGTATATAAAAATGATATAAACGCTTGGGCACTTGAAGATGGGCATATAACGATTATTCTAAATTACGATAACGTACGATACGTAATTGATGTAGGTATTGCTTCTTTAGTACCTCTAGTTCCTGTATCTTTTACTGGTGAGCCTGTTTCTTCTAAAAATGGTACGTATCGAGTTAGACGAAAAGATACGAGTAAAGGGAATTACGTTCTAGAAAGAAAAGATACGAATGGTGAGTGGAAAGTATGTCATGCTTTTTATAATCGTATCATTGATGAGGCAGTAGTGAATGATGTTCAAAAAAGAGTAGTAGAAGATGAGAAATCTATTTTCAATAAAGGACCCATTGCGGTCAAATTGACGGACTCTGGCCATGTCTCTTTAACAAATACTAGTTTCACTGAAATAGTTCATGGTGAAAAAGCGAAACGTGAAATTACAGAAAATCAATATAGAAAGCTTTTATATACTTTATTTGCTATTGAGTTGTGAATATACAAATAGCCGGTTCTTATTCAGAATCGGCTATTTGTATAATTTTTGGTTTGAAAGGTTTTCTTCTAATGTGTTTAGGGAACTGTGGTATAGTTAATGTTTTTAATGTTTCTGCAGCCTCTTCGTATGAATTAAAAACTGGTTCTTTTCCATCATCCCCCTGTAAAACTAGTCCTTCATCTCGGATTACATACGGCATAAAACGACCCCTTTAAATAAAGATTTTTGTTCTTTTGAAACAGAATAACACTATTTAAAGTTTGATTTTCTTAATAGATATAATACACTAGAACAGTATAAAAAAAGTATATAAAATGAATATTGGATGTAAAGGAAGATTATTATGTCAGTAATTGATAAATTGAAACTAAATAAGTATACAAATATGGTTGTTATTAATGAACCAAGTGATTATGACATTTTTACAGGTAAAGAAACATCATTTTCAAAAGAACATGATGCTGTTTTTATTTTTGTAGAAACGCTTGATGAGATGGTAGAGCATACAAATTTCATTATTAAAAATGAAGAGTTGTTACTTGAGAAAGGGTATGTATTTTTTGCGTATCCGAAAAAAGGTAATTCTCGTTATAGTACTTTTATTCATCGTGATGAAATGTTTCCAGCTTTAAATGTTGGAGAAGATGGGTATGTAGGAAAGAGCGATATTAAATTTGCGCGAATGGTAAGTATGGATGACGTCTTCACTGTTGTAGGCTTAAAGTGTGAGAAGAAAAAAGCGACGAAAACACCTGCAATGAGCCAATGTGTAGCTGATTATGCAGATCGAATTCAAGATGTTGAAGCTTTATTAGCTAATCATCCAAATGAACTTACGTTTTATCAAAGTTTAACACCTGGATACCAAAAAGATTGGGCGCGTAATTTATTTTCTGTAAAACAAGAAAAAACACGTGAAAAACGTCTTGAGAAAATGATTGAAATCCTTTCACAAGGATATAAAACAATTGAATTATTCCGTAAGAAGAAAAAATAATGATTAGGAACGTCACAATGATGCAACAATTAATTGGGATGAGTACATTGAAAAAAGTATTCCTTCCATTATACTAAGGAATGTTCTTATATTTATATAATTAGTAAAAAAAGAAAAGGTGTTTAAAATGAAATCGTATATTGTAGTTGGAGCCGGTATTTTAGGAGCGTCTACTGCTTATCATCTTGCTAAGGCTGGCGCGAACGTTATTATCGTGGATCGTCAACAAGTAGGTCAAGCAACTGATGCAGCAGCCGGTATTGTCTGTCCATGGCTTTCACAACGTCGTAATAAGGCATGGTATAAAATCGTTAAAGGCGGTGCGCGTTACTATTCTTCGTTAATTCAGCAATTAGAAGAAGACGGTGAAACGGATACAGGTTACAACCGTGTAGGTGCAATTAGTTTACATACTGATGAGAAAAAATTAGATCAAATGGAAGAGCGAGCGTATAAACGCCGTGAAGATGCACCGGAAATTGGTGAAATCACTCGCTTATCAGCTGAAGAAACGAAAAAATTATTCCCAGCATTATCAGAAGAATATAGTTCTGTTCACATTAGTGGTGCTGCACGAGTAAACGGAAGATTATTACGCAACGCATTAATAAGCGCTGCGAAAAAACATGGTGCAACTTTTATAAAAGGCGATGCAGTATTAGTCCGTGAAGGTAATCATATTACGGGAGTTAAAGTAAACGATGAAACAATTTTATCAGAAAAGGTTATTGTAACTGCAGGTGCATGGGCGAATGAAATCTTAAACCCATTAGGAATTAATTTCTTAGTTACGTTCCAAAAAGGACAAATTGTTCATTTGCAAATGGAAAATACAGCAACAGAAAATATGCCTGTTGTTATGCCGCCAAACGATCAATATATTTTAACGTTTGATAATGGTCATTTCGTAATTGGTGCAACACATGAGAATGATACTGGTTTCGATCACCGTGTAACTGCAGGTGGTTTAAACGAAGTTTTCCATAAAGCAATAACAGTTGCACCTGGATTAGAAAATGCTACCATGCTTGAAACGAGAGTTGGATTCAGACCATTTACGCCAGGATTCTTACCTGTTATTGGCCCGCTTCCTAACTTTGAAGGTATTCTCGTTGCGAACGGATTAGGTGCTTCAGGTTTAACGGCAGGTCCATATTTAGGGTCAGAACTTGCTAAATTAGCGCTGGGACAACCGATTGAATTAGATTTAAATGATTATGACGTTGCTGGCGCAATTGAATAACATGGAGTACTAATCAGTTTTTCTTCGTTAAGAGTAAGCCTGTTTATGAAAAATAAAATACTTTAAAAATAGAGGGCCGACACGATAAACCTGCATTATTAATGTAGAATTGTGATGTTGGCTCTTTATTCATATTTATTTAAAGCTTATTTTCGAGAGGAGGTTAAGCAATGCGAGCACCCTATCAAGTATTGATATTTCCTTATATAAAAACTGATGATTCTATTCAATATGCCATTTTCAACCGAAGTGATTATGGTTATTGGCAAGGAATTGCTGGTGGTGGAGAGGACGGTGAGATTCCTATTGAATCAGCAAAACGGGAAGCGTTTGAAGAAGCTGGTATTATAAGAGAATATCCATATATAAAATTAGATTCTGTGTCTTCACTACCAGTAGAGGATGTAGTTGGAGGATTCCTTTGGGGAGAAGACGTTTATGTAATAAAAGAATTTTCTTTTGGAGTTAAAGTCCCTACAAAAAACATCTCATTATCTAAAGAACATTTCCATTATAAATGGTTATGCTTTGAGGAAGCAGTAAAGCTTTTGAAATGGGATAGTAACAAAACAGCATTGTGGGAATTAAACAAAAGACTATTAAAACAATTAAAGTGTTAGCTAACAAAAATATTAGTGGAATAAGAATTGAACAATTAAGACAAGCCTTGCTACACTTCATATGTAGCAAGTTTTTTCATAGCGTCGTTTTTTTAAACCAAATTGTGATCAAATGATGAGTTACACCAAATATCGGAAATATATAATAGAAAATAAATTTCATATAGAGGTGAAATTATATGCCTAAAATTGATAATATGTTAGCGATTCTATGGATGCTTCGTTCAGGTAAAAAAATTACTGCAAATCAAATCTCAGAAAAGTTAGAGATTAATATAAGGACTGTGTATCGTTATATTGATACACTTTCAACAAGTGGCGTACCTATAATTTCAGAACCAGGACATAACGGTGGATACACTTTACTGAATAATTTTATTGAGGCTCCTCTTTTTTTTGATTTTGAGGAGCAAACTTCACTATTTCACGCTGCTGTTTTCGCAGAAGAAGCCGGATATTATGGAGGTGAAGCACTAAATAGGGCCATTTCAAAACTAAGTAAATACTCAAATCAAGAGCAGGAAACAAAGATAAACCAACATTTAACTAATCTTGAAGTAATAAGTCGATTACGTCCACTCTCTATAGAACCTTTTTTGAAGGAGTTGGAGCAGGCCGTAGCTGACGGGTATTCAGTAAAAATTCTTTACCATAAAAGTGGCGAAAAGCAATTAAATTATAGATTAGTCGATCCATACAGAATTATCTTTTGGAATAATAAGTGGTATGTGATTGGATTTTGTCATCTTAGGAATGATATCCGTAGTTTTAGAGTAGATCGAATTGAAAGTCTAATGCTAACCGAAAATAAGTTTAACCGGCCAAAAGATTTTTCAGCACGTGACTTTTTTATAAAAAACCTCCTTCCAACTATAGAAGATAAGGAAGGGATTATTTCTTTGGTTATTAATGGAGATAAAAGTGTATTGGCTGATATTTGCCAGCATTGGTTTTTAGGACATTATTTACAAGAACGGACTTCAAATCAAGCAGTTTTTCTTCTTGAAAAAGATATAATTCATACATATGTACCTTATTTACTTTTACCGTACAATAAATCTATTAAAGTTATTGAGCCGATAAGTCTTAAGAAAAGACTTATTGAAGTTCTGTCGGAATTAATAAAATTTCATCAAGTATGATAACTTCCCTGACGTTAGCTGTCAGGGAAGTTATCATATAATAGCTATATCAATTGTGATTGGAGTGCTATTGGATGCAAACAAAAAAAGTTTTTCTATATGTATTTAATACAATGTCGGACTGGGAATATGGATATTTAATTGCTGAACTAAACTCAGGAAGATATTTCAAAAAAGATTTAGCACCTTTAAAAGTAATTACAGTAGGAGCTAATAAAGAATTGATTACTACTATGGGAGGACTGAGCATAAAACCAGATATTTCCCTTGATGAATGTATTCTTGAGAGTAAAGATCTTTTAATTTTACCAGGAGGGACTACTTGGAGTGAAGAAATTCATCAACCTATCTTGGAGAGAATTGGCCAAGCTTTAAAGCTGGGCACTATTGTTGCTGCAATTTGTGGTGCAACTGATGCCCTCGCGAATATGGGATACTTGGATACTAGAAAACATACAAGTAATAACCTAGAATATACTAAAATGGTATGTCCTAATTATAAAGGAGAAAAGTTCTATGAGTTGGGATCTGCGGTATCTGATGCGAATTTAGTTACTGCATCAGGAATAGCTCCTCTGGAATTTGCAATGGAGGTACTGAAAAAAATAGATGTATTTACACCAGATGCATTACATTCATGGTATAACCTAAATAAGACTCATAAACCTGAATACTTCTTCCAGTTAATGAATTCAATAACTAGATGAGCTAAAAAAAAACAACTTAGCAGATTTATATTAGTTTAAATAAAAACCATGCTTTAGACAACGTCAAAGCATGGTTTTTGAATATAATTTAAAAATGCTTATAGGGCTTATAGGGGTTTGATCCCTTATAGAGGAATAGGAATGAAAAAGCCCAATTTCTATTAATTAACGGTGAAGTTGGATTTTTTAGTATTGAAAAATCCTTAACGTTGTAAATCCGCATTTTCCTGACGGTACCCCAATAATCAAGCTTGTTTAGAAAGAAAAACGTTTTTTATACCTGAGGATAGTGAAAACTTCGCGTCTTTCTTACAATTATCGTGAATTTATTTCGAATTCACGCGGTTTTCTGTCAATTAAAAGAGACAAACTTGGATATATATGCTAACATCAGGGAGGAATTGTAAAGGAAGTTGGAAAAATGGAGGTAATTATGAAAACTTTCATATATATGGTGAGACACGGAGATTCACCGAAATTTGGAAAAGAAGAGACAAGAGGATTAACTGAAAAAGGAAAATTAGATGTTCAACGAATAACAGATGCATTACAAGGTGAGGGAATCGACGTTGTTATCTCAAGTCCATACAATCGCTCAATTCTAACTGTTCAGCAGTTAGCAAAGCAAATAGGACAAGAAGTTATAGTATTTGAGGACTTAAAAGAGAGAATTTTTATTGCTGAAGAGGAACGAATGTCGGATAAAGAATTATTCCCTTTGATAGAAAAGTCATTCTTAGAGCCCGACTTTGCTTTAATGGGAGGAGAGTCGAATATCGACTGTCAGAAACGTGCTATAAAAGGTTTAAAAGAATTATTAAACACCTATCGAGGACAGAAAGTAGTATTAGGCACTCATGGAGCTGTAATGACTTTGATGATGGGATATTATGACAGCAAGTATGATTTGAATTTTTTACTACAGACATCAAAACCAGATATATATAGAATGGAATTCAATGGGCAGGAATTGGTGGAAGTTAAAAGGTTGTGGGAAATTTCATAGATTGACTTTATTCATCCATAGCTTACCTAAATGGCGTGTATTATAAGAAAAAGGGTTACTGTGGTAACCCTTTTTCTTATGGCACTGACGGGGATTGAGTTCAACAATATAAAAATTCGGTTCTTAGCGTACACTTAGCGTACAAAATTCACTTTTTGTTCTTGCTATCCCGAGGTGAAATGGGAGGGAATGTTTTTGGACAGGATATTTTTAAAATTATTTTTTAAATCAATCCTATTTGTTTTCTTATGCGGTATTGTTGTTTTTTCTATATTTCAGATTATTTTTGTCTGGAGTGTTTCGACAGGATTAGGGAGAGATGATATAGTCGGATTTTCTGATAATAAGTATGTAATTGGTCGTCCACCTGTTAGTTATAATTTATATAAAAAAGATAGCGGGGAAACTATATTAGATAATGTTATTGGTTATAAAAAAGGAAAAACTAAAAGCTATATTCGGAATGAAATTGAATTTGTAGTGATAAATGAGACACAGGGTAGCTATGAATTGTATAAAATAGAAAAGGCTTCAGAAAAGGATATAGAACGGCTGAAAGAAATGAAGAGATTAGAATAAAAGAGACTATCTGAAAGGTAAAAATGTACACTTGTTATTGTTAAATCTAAAAAATGGTTTAGACTGATAACTAGGTTTTATTTTATAAAAAGAATTATTATTAAAATAAAGCATTAGGGGTTCAGTCCCATGCCCTTAAGCTAATATTTTGAAGTGTGCTCAAAACGAAAATTTTCTTCGTTTTGGGGAACTACCAATTTCTTAAGTTGATGGGCATGTGACGGTACCCCTAGATGATAAAATAGAGTACTATTTTTATGTTGTATGGTTTTTGGCTATGAATAGTGGAATAAATATTAAGTATTCAACAGTTCAAATAAAACGAGTCATCTTTTTATTTTAGGAAGAAAGATGACTCGTTTTATGCTAAAATTCGCTTAGTGTATATTTTCGTTAAAATGTGGGTGCCCCCCCCTTTTAGCAAAACCGGAGTGGAAATGATGAGTATAAATAGTTTTGTGGGATTGATAAAGGACGAATTATTAAAAGAGGTAAGCATAAGAAGTGAGGATGCATTCGAGCCTGTAGTAGTTAAAGATATTCCTAGACTTTGGAAGTGTTTAGGGAAAGGTAACTATGCCGCAGTATTCATGCACAGAATGTACAAAGATTGGGTAGTGAAAGTTTACGCGCGAGAAGGAGAAGGAATTGAAAAAGAGTCAGAAGTATACCGAAGAATCGGAAATCATCCTTCTTATTCGAAGCTTATATATAAAGGAGAAAATTTCATAGTATTGAAACGTTTAAAAGAAATTACCTTATACGATGCTATTCATAAGGGGATTAAAATTCCTAAGCAGGTGATCCTTGATATCAATGAAGCTTTAGAGTATGCAAGGGAACAAGGATTAACTCCTTGTGATGTTCACGGGAAAAATGTAATGATGGAAAAAGGAAAGGGATATGTAGTCGATGTATCTGATTTCTTAAAAACAAAAGAAGATAGTAAGTGGAGAGACCTAGAAAAGGCATATTTTACATTTTATGTGCCTTTCATTTATAAATTGCCTTTCCCTGTTAAAATACCGTATTTTATGTTAAATATTGTTAGACGTTCGTATAGAAACTATAAGAAGCTAAAAAAGAAATTCGAATTGTAAAAGGACCGTACATTTTAGATATGTCTAATTTGTACGGTCCTAATTTTATAAGTTCATAAAGTACGTCCTTTTTGTTTTCCATAAACATTTCTTCTTTTATAAAACAAAAGCAATCTAACAAGAATATATATACAGCATTACAAATCAATATTCTCCTGTTAAACCACCTTTTTTAAATAGAAATACGACTGATAAAACGATAACAACAGCCTTCAAACTGCCCCAATATGGATAAATAGCATGATTTGTTAGATTAGCATGTTGAAAAATGTTCTCTAAACCAAAAATCCCAATAATGACTGCTAAAAGAAAAGCGGCTTTTCCTATAGTCGTATTACGATAGAGGGTAAATAAATATAGTGCAAATATAAGTGGTACGATGATTTGTAGTAAAAGTGTCACAAGTAGTCCTCCTAGTTTATTTATAATTATATTATATACAAAATTGTAATAAAAAGGAATATCAGTTAATTGATACTAATAAGACTACTCTAATCATACTCTTCTATTAAAAAGAAGAAAAAGGGGTGGAAAGTTAATTGACAAAAGTTAAGGTTCGTTTACAACCCATCGTTCATAACATAAATTTACCTACTGTATTGAAAACAACTATTCTTCCAGGTGAATCGACCGAAAGACTATTTATCGCAACTCAATTAGGAGAGGTTTTTTACATAGGAGACGGAGTTATAAAAACATTTTTAAATATTCGTCCACGAATTATTAAATTAGGTACATTTGAAGAAGGTGTTGCTAGTAGTGGGTATGATGAGCGAGGATTGCTAGGACTTGCGTTTCATCCTCAATTTCATCATAATGGTTTGTTTTATCTTCATTATTCAGTAGCTGGAACTCAAGGACCTGGTGCACTTTCTGAACAATTTAAACCGAATCCGTGTGACCCTAAAACGTTAAACTTAAAGTGGGCTAATAGAAATACGCAATATGATCATATTGATACAATTGAAGAATGGGTTTTACAATCAAATGCTCAACCTCAAAAACGAAGAACATTACTTAATATAAAACGCCCATTTTTTAATCATAACGGAGTAAATACGTTAAACTTTTCTCCTGAAACGGGAAAACTTGTTTTTACAAATGGAGATGGTGGATCGGGATATGATCCATTTAATTTAAGCCAAGATGATTTAGAAATAGCAGGTAAAATAATTGAAATCGATGTAAGTAGAGATACATTCATAAATAATCCTCCAGTAGTTACGCGCTTTAATGAACTTCCTCTATCTACACAAGAAACACTTACAGTAATTGCGAAAGGTGTTCGTAATATAACCGGTATTTCATTCCAAAGGTTTTATAATCAATATATTAAATATACAGGTCATGTCGGACAGGATATTGCAGAGTCTATTTTTTCATTTGTTCAATATAAACCGATACCGGTTACCGAACTTGTTCAAATGCATGTAATGAGGTTCCCTTCCAATCAAGATGGATTTATTAATTTTGGTTGGAGAGGATGGGAAGGAGAATTACCTACTTCTTTTATAAGGCACTGTTCTGAGAATCCTACTTTGGATGAGAGAACAATGGCTTATTATAATGAAACAATAATATTATCCGCAAAGCGTATTCAGCCACTAATTAGTTATTTTCATAAAGACCCCAGACCAGATAAGTTTGGAGGAACTTCACTAACAGGCGTTCAGCCATATATGGGAACTGCAATCCCGAATTTAAATGGTAGTGTTGTATTTAGTGACCTTGCTAAGAAAGAAGATTCTCGGTCGCCAGTTAAAGGTGTTTTAGCATATACTAGAGCCGGTACAGACGTTAAACATACTGACTTTCATGTTATTGAAACTAATTATGATTTCGGTACGCAAGCAGCTTATTATATGAGTTTAGGAACAAATTTGGATCAAACTAGGTTATATTTAGGAGTTTACGGTTCTATGAAAGTAACTGATTTTAACAAAGGTACTATTTTTGAAATTGTTCCTTGATACGATATAAATTCTCAGATTCATTCTTTTTACAATTGTCTATTATATAGTGATTGTTTTCTAGAAGAAGGTAACAAATAAACAATAAGTGTATGAATTAGATATCTTTAGGGGGTATTTCGATGAATCGGTTTGTACGTTATTGGTGTCAACTTATGATAGAGAATGATGCGAACTGTGTTCACAAAAGAAAATTGTCCCTAACAAATAAGTTAGTCATTACAGCTTTAATGAGCGCTTTGGCCACCATGTTTCAAGCGGCGGGGAATTTAATTCCTGGTATAGGATTATTCATTAGTCCTTTTGCGACGTTACCAATTTTTTTTGCTATTTTCTACTCCATTCGTGAGGGAGTACTTTCTTATCTACTTACTATTCTCCTATTATTTATTATTGAGCCGAGTGAACTAATTGTATTTCCCTTTACTACAGGCTTATTAGGTATAACCTTAGGGCTTTCCTTTAAACAATTCAAGAGAAGAATTTGGGTGGTTTCCTTTTCTGCGATTTGTCTACTTATAGGAATTATGATTGTTCTAGATATTTTCCGTTTTCCCGTACTTGGTCCTACTATTCATACAACTATGGATATAAACATTATTTTATCTATATTTATACTGAGCTTTCTATACTGCTGGATCTATGCAGGGCTTTGTAGAATATTGTTGAATAGAGTATATAAAGTCTGGTTTTAACAATCGTATAGAATGGAGATTTAAAACATGTATAACGTTGAAATTAGGAGACCGAATGCGGATGATTTAGAGGAACTTCACTTGTTTTTCCGTATAGTTATTACGAATACATATAAAAACGAAGGATTATCACAATTATTGGATGACATAGAAAATGAAATTAACATGAAAAAGCAATATTTGAAAAATGATTTTGATAGTAATGGAGAAAAACGTTATTTTTTATTAGCGATTGATACAAATAATGATAAAATCATTGGAACAATTGAAGTTGGTCGAGCAAGTACATTGATTAATAGTTGTACAGGCGGCGTATTTAAAGAGTTGTATGAAATAGGAACTGTATTTATACTTCCGGAGTATCAAAGAAAGGGTATAGGGAGTTTACTACTAAATACAATGTTTCTTACATTACTTAGCAGAGGAATAACAGAATACTGTTTAGATAGTGGGTACAAAAATGCGCAAAGTATATGGACAAAGAAATTCGGAAAGCCTAGTTATATATTGAAAGATTATTGGGGAGATTCAAATGACCATATGATTTGGAAAAAAAGTTTACATGATACACCTATAATATTTGAATTATAAAATGAAATATGCCTCTGAACATAGATTTTCTTACGCATGTATGCTATTATTTATCTTTATAATAAAAGAGGACGTGAATGAATTTGATTAAAATTAATATCCCTGAAGCTGATGTTTCAATTACTGAACGTAAACAAGTTATTAAAGGAGACGAGCCAATCATTACTCCAATTAGTGGATTTATCGATTTCCACTTGTTCCCTAGAGATAAAGGCGGCATTTTTATGTTTTACAATATTAATGACGAACTTCTTTTCGTAGGTAAAGCTCGTAAAATTAGACAACGTATTAAGAAACATTTCGAAGACAATGTTTCACCAATTAAAAATCACCGTGATGAAGTATACCGCATTGATGCATGTATCGTAGAAGATCCAACAGAAAGAGAAATTTACGAAACATATATCATTAATGAATACAAAGCAAAATATAACGTTGATAAAGTATTCTATAAATAAGTAACAAAAAACAATCCTAGCACATATACTGGGATTGTTTTTTATTTAAAATTAATCCTCATATTTTTCTCCTTTTTTCAAATGATTAGCAACAATAAAACAGCATACCCCTATACATATAAGTACAATTCCACTTGTTTTATGTTTTCCTTCAAAGAAAGGAATATCAGAAATAACATTTGTCATGCATAACCCTACAAACACAAGGATAGGTCCTACCCACAGTAATACATTGCCGAATTTCGTATGTTGCCACATAGTAAGCCTCCTCACCTATTTTTACATATATATCCATAAAATAAAAGTAAATTCATAGAGAAATATAGTTTTTTTCATATCAAAAATTTAACCTTCATATATTGGTACAAGCAAACAAGAAAGGGGACCATCATGAATTGGTTAGAAGCTTTTATATTAGGGATCATACAAGGTTTAACAGAGTTTTTACCGATAAGTAGTACAGGTCATCTTTATTTAGGAAGGCATTTATTTCAATTAGATGAAGCAGGATTGTTTTTAGATACGATGCTGCATATTGGGACTTTACTTGCAGTGTTTATTTATTACAAAAAAGAATTTATATATTTAATTAAAAATCCATTTTCAAAACTAATGCTGCTACTTATTGTCGGGACGATACCCGCAGTTGTAATCGGATTGTTATTTAAAGACTTCTTTGAAGATATTTCAAAAACAGGTATTACGATTGGTTGGGAGTTTTTAGTGACAGGATTCTTTCTCTATATGGCAGATAAACAAAAGAATGGTCGTAAAAAAATGGACGATATTACATATAAAGATGCATTTATTATCGGTTCATTTCAAGCAGCGGCTATTTTCCCGGCTATTTCTCGTTCTGGAATGACAATCGTCGCTGCATTATGGAGGAAGTTAGATCGTGAAACTGCTGCTTACTTTTCTTTTTTATTATCAACTCCAGCTATTGCCGGAGCTATCATTTTGCAATTTGCAGATGTTTTTCAAGGGAAAGCAGAATCTATTTCAAGTACATCTTTAATTGTCGGAACGTTATCAGCTGCGTTTTTCGGTTACATAGCCGTTTCATGGATGATTCAATACTTAAAAAATCATTCCTTAAAAGTATTTGCGTATTACGTATGGGGATTAGGTATTTTAATTTTAACGTTGCAATTCACCCATGTGTTTTAATGTAAGTAACTATTTGTTTAGATCCTGTTTCATTCAAACAAGGCAGGGTCTTTTTTCATTAAGGGGGAAAATATGTTTAATAAGGCTGTTGTTATTGGCGGAAGTTTGGCAGGAAAACTCGCAGCAAAAGCATTATCAACTACTTTTAAAGAAGTAATAATTATAGAAGCTGGCGAAAAATGGGATGGAAAAGCTTCGAGAAAAAGAGTTCCACAAAGTAATCACCCTCATGTGTTATTAAAAGGCGGAGAAAAAGCCATTGAAGAATTGTTTCCTAATATCACCAATGAACTAATTGAAGCAGGGAGTATCGTAAATAACTTTACTCGTGATTTAAAATGGCATCAATTTGGTTTATGGAAACAGCCATTCATAGGAGAAGTACAAATGATTCAACAAAGTAGGCTTTTGCTGGAATGGCATATTCAAAAACGAATCGATCAAATTTTAAATATTACTATTAAATATGAAACATTGGTTGAGGGATTATTAGTAGATGTAAAGATTCACAAGGTATGTGGAGTAAAGGTTAAATGTTTAGAAACAGGCATGCAAGAAGAAATTCATGCAGATATTATAGTTGATGCAAGTGGATTTGGTTCGAAAAGTATAGAGTGGCTACGAGAATACGACATTGAAGTGCAAGAAGAGAAAGTTCGTATTGATTTATTTTACACAACGAAAATGTTTCAGCTTAAAGAAAATGAAACATTAAACTGCTGTAATATGCTAATGTCTCCAAGTTTCCCTGACAATCCGTATGGTGTTCTTATTCAAACAATAGAGGATAATCGTTATTTTGTGACTTTCAGCGGATATGCGAATGAAAAAGCGCCACAAACAGATGAGGAATTTTATAATTTTGCTGAAAATCTATCAATCTCAAATGTGACTGATTTCCTAAACAAAGCGGAGGCAATTTCACATATCAAAACGTATAAAATTCCTTATCAAGTACGTAGGCGATTTGATTTAGTGAATAATCTACCCGAAAGATTGTTAGTAGTTGGAGATGCACATTGTCGTTTTGATCCTGTTTTCGGGCAAGGTGTTTCAGTAGCTGCTATGGAGGCCCACCAATTGCAGTTACTTTTACAAAGGAGACAAAAGCTTAATAAAACATTTACACAGCAGTTTTATAAAGAGACCGCTCATATAATACAAACTCCATGGGAAATGACTACAACAGAAATATCACGTCATCCTAAGCTAAAAAGAGAATTAACAATAAAGCAAAAATTTCAGCTATGGTATACAAAACAAATATATCAACTATCTGCAACTGACTCTGACGTTTATATTCGATTAGTAAGAGTGATGAATTTAATTCGTAGTCCATTTCATTTATTTCATCCGAAAGTACTAATTGCTGTGTTACTGAAGCGAAAGAAATAGCAGGAAATTAATTGATTTAAAAAGAATATATAACATTTAGTAGATATAGAAGGAGTAATCGAGATGAAAATATACATAGAACAATTAAAGAAAAACGATGCTAAGGATTTATTTACGTTTGAACTTATGAATAAGTCTTTTTTTGAAACAATGGTACCAAATCGTGGGTCGCAATATTTTGATTTTGAATATTTCCAAAAACTACTAGACGATTTATTAATAGAACAGACGGATGGAGATTCTTATTTTTATTTAATTCGTAATGAAGAAAAAGAAATTGTAGGACGAATAAATTTAGTAGATATAGATACGGAAACTCGAAGCAGTTCGTTAGGTTATCGGGTCGGAGAAAAGTTTACTAAAAAAGGAGTTGCAACAGCAGCTGTAAAATTAGTTTTAGACGTAGCGCAAAATAATGAAATTAATGAAGTTCATGCTAAAACAACTACTAATAATCTCGCATCACAAATTGTACTAGAAAAAAGCGGATTTGATTCTTATCATAACGAAGCAGATACAACATCTGTAGAATTAAATGGAGAACATGTGAAGTTTGTACATTATAAATGGAGAAATACTTCGCGCTTATAATAAGGGGGACTTATTCATGAATGATTTACGTTATCCAATTGGCCAATTCACATACAAACGTCCTATAACGGAAGAAATGATTGATACATGGATTCAAGAAATTGAAAATTTACCTAATGAACTAACAAAGGCAATCAAAGATTTAGATCAGAAGCAGTTAGACACACCGTACCGCGTTGGCGGGTGGACGGTTCGTCAAGTAGTTCATCACGTTGTTGATAGCCATATGAATAGTTACATACGCTTTAAATTAGCACTAACAGAGAAGAATCCAACGATTAAGCCATATAAAGAAGAAAAGTGGGCAGAACTACCTGATTCTAAATTACCAGTAGATGTTTCACTAGTAATGTTAGATTCATTACATAAAAGATGGGTTAACCTTTTATATTCTTTAGAACTTGAAGATCTAGAAAAGACATTTAACCATCCAGAGACTGGTGAAACAAAACTCGCTGCTGCAATAGGACTATACGCATGGCATGGCCGACATCATACAGCTCATATTACCTCGTTAAGAAAGCGACTTAATTGGTAACATGGAGATTACATTAGAGAAGGCGACAGAAAGTGATGCAGCATCGTTATTTCAAATGCAAATAGACTCATTTAACCCTTTATTAAATAAATATAAAGACTATGAAACAAACCCAGCAAATGAATCTATTGAAAAAACTATTTTAAGGATAAATAATCCCCGCAGTAATTTTTATAAGATGATGATAGATTCGAACCTTGTTGGAGCGATATGTATATCCCAAAAAGAAATACCTTATAAATTTTGGATCAGTCCAATGTTCATTCATCCAATTTATCAAGGGGAAGGAATCGCTCAAAAGGTACTTATTTTAATTGAAGAGATGTTTCCAAAAGCACGAAGTTTTGAACTTGCTACGATTTTAGAAGAAGAAAGAAATTGTTTTCTATACGAAAAAATGGGGTATAAAAGAACAGAAGTAATAAAGAAATTAAATGATAAAACTACACTTATTTATTACAAAAAAGAAAGGTAAAGCATTTGAAATACGCTTTACCTTTTTATGTTATTTTAGATTAAATATACAATATCAATGTATATTCTTCCAAAATACTCGGGTTAGTAATTTTAAAAATGAATAAACATTCATAAATTGACTATTTCGTCGTATATGTTACCAATGCTTTTTGAATGCTTAAAACACTATCGTCACCTTTAAATTCTTTCGTAATTGGTGCACTTAAACTAGATACCCAAATTTTAAGTTCTGCATCTAAATCAAAATGCCCAGCTGTTTCAATACTAAATTGTGTAATGCTTTTATAAGGAATAGAATGATACTCCGTCTTTTTACCTGATATCCCTTGTTTATCTACTAATATAAGACGACGATTTGTAAATACGATTAAATCACGAATTAATTTATAAGCATGTTCAACTTTCTCATCGTCTAGCATAATCTTCTCTAAATCACGTTCTACACTTTCTGTACTCGCATTTGATGCATTTCCTAAAATACCACTAAATAAACCCATATGAAATTCCTCCTTTAATATCTGTGGAATGAGTTACTTATATTGTACCATGTTACTAACTTAGAGATTACGACATTACCTTAGTAGTTTTTGGCTATTGTTGTAATTAGTTTATATAACCTCATCTTAAAATCTTGTGCTAATATGGAAATAAGAAAAATGAAGCAGAGGGATATAACATGAAGAATACCGGTTTAGTATTAGAGGGCGGAGGAATGAAAGGTTTGTATACTGCCGGCGTACTCGAATATTTTATGGAAAAGAACTTATTCTTTCCTTATGTAGTCGGCGTATCAGCTGGAGCCTGTATGGGAGCAACTTATTTATCACGTCAAAAAGGGAGAAATAAAAAAGTAAATACAGAGCTAGTAGCAGATCACCGTTATATATCTTATCGAAATTTGATTCGAAAACGTGAATTATTTGGAATGGATTTTTTATTTGATGAAGTACCAAACAAAATTGTACCATTTGATTTTCAAACTTTCTTAAACTCAAATGAACAGTTTGTAATAGGAACGACAGATTGTGAGTCAGGACAGGCTATTTATTATAATAAAACAGAACATGGAAATGATATTTTAAAAATCATTCGTGCCTCAAGCTCTGTACCGTTTATAGCACCTGCTGTAGAATACGATAATCGAAAGTTGTTAGATGGAGGGATTATAGATCCGATTCCAGTTCTAAAAGCTCAAAATGATGGTTATGAAAAGAACGTTGTAATTATGACAAAGCCAGAAGGATACGAAAAGCAACGGAATAGATTTTCTGGACTGGCTAAAATTTTATATAGAAAATATCCGAATATCGCAGAATCTTTAGTAGAACACTATCGTTTTTATAATGAGACGATATCTTATATAAATCAAATAGAACAAAAAGATAATTTTTATGTCATTCAACCAAGTGTACAACTTCCTATAAGCGGTATAGAGAGAAATAAAGAAAAGCTCGTTAATCTATATAATCTTGGGTATAAGGATGCTCAATATCATTATGAAAACTTATTAAATTGGCTGGAGAAATAGAGGGGGAAAAGTTGAAATTAGGAAAAAGGGTTATTTTTAATGAATTGCAGAAAATGTATAGTCCACTGCATAAACCGTTTCCTTATCGTGACATTCGAAAAATAAGGAAAGACTACAAAAACATGTTTAAAGAAGATGATTGTATCAGTTCTGATTTCAATTATTATTGGATGCATACAACAGGACCTTTAAGTTTCGTGCTTAATAATAATGAAAAGGATATTGCCTTTGACCAAATAAATTGGCTAAGAAAATCGTTTTTTGAATGGTTTCCGCAATATCGTTTTCTAGAAACTAAAATTGTGAAGTATCCTATTTTGTATAGAGATTTCATGAATCATGAGAAGACCCGAAAACTATTAATTTATTACCTTACTGAATAAAAGTGAAAACGTACAGGTTACAATACTTGTGCGTTTTTGTGTTCATAAAATATACAATAATAACAACTTGTTTATATAGGAATTCTTATTATGAAAAAGAAGTACATATAGAGTATTACGAAGGAGGGAAGAGGTGTGCGTTCAGTAATTAGTCCTAAGTTAGAGGAACTTATTAATCACTTGAAGAATGGAAAAGAGAAAGCTTTAAATACTTTTTTACGTGAATTAAGGTCAATTCATACGCCATTAATCGAACAATGTCCAGAAGATGATCGGTATAAGCTTATCACGTATATATGGTTAGGGAATCAAAATACTGAAAATGTTTATGTATTCGGTGGTTTTCCTGGTTGGGATCTGTCTGTAAATCAACTGCAACGGTTGCTACATACAGATATTTGGTTTAAAACGTTTAGAACGGATAAGACATTTATTTCAACTTACTATTTTTCAGTTAATGATTTTTTTGAAAATGATTGGCTAAAACGAAGTGAGCAATACAAACTAGACCAATTTAATGGAAATACATTTGGAGATGGTGCCAATAAAGCATCTGTATTTAAAATGGATATGGAAATGCAGTATGATAGTCGATTCAGTTTAAACCAATATCCATCTGGAGAGATTGAGACTTATTCATTCTATAGTTCAATTTTAAATAATACACGTAAAATCCATATTTATACGCCTCATAATTATTCTCATAGTTCCCATCCTCATGAACTTCTCATTGCATTCGATGGGAATTCGCTTATTCAGAACCTTTCAATCGAAAAAACACTCAATTATTTAATTTTTAAAAAAGAAATTCCATCTTGTATTGCAGTTGCTATAGATCCTGTTGATCGGTTAGAAGAGCTAACTTATAACGATAAAATGAATACATTTTTAACAGCGGAATTAATACCGTGGATGCAAGCTAAGTATCACGTATATCAAGAAGCGAAACATACAACAATTGCTGGTTTCAGCCTTGGTGGCTTAGCAGCTTTTTATGCAGCGCTTCAAAATCCACACATTTTCGGGAACGTGCTGTCAATGTCTGGATCCGTTCATTGGAAAAAAGATGGTTATGAAAATAAAATTCCTTGGATTGAAAATCAAATTTCAACTATACATTCTAATAGGACTCAACCAAATTTTTATATTGCAGCAGGAGAGCTTGAAAACAAACCTCTTTTAACGGCTAATAGACGCCTGTATAAAGCTTTAAAAGAAAAAGAATACCAAATTACTTATGAAGAGTTCCAAGGTGGTCATGACGGTATTTGGTGGCGAGAAAAGTTATTTGATGGGTTGAAAGCATTAAAACTTACAAAAACGACACTAAAAAATAAAAAGGAGAGAGAATCTATGAATCAAGAAGAACTAGATAAAAAACTAAAAAAGCAAGAGATTTTAGTAAAAGATGAGAAAGTTTGGTCCTATACGTATGAGGATCACATCAGTTCTATCGTTAAAGAGGCAGAAAAGAAAGGGTCATTTGATAATTTACTTGGTAAAGGGAAACCTCTTAATCTTGATAAAGATCTTTCGTACAATCCTGAAAAGCAATTGTATAGAACGCTAAAGAATAATCATGTGTTACCTAGGTGGATTGAGCTTTCAAAGGAAATTGATAATTTAAAAGAGAGACTAAAAGAACATACAAATACGGCAGAAGCAGCGGATTTAATTCGAACTATTAATAAAAAGGTTTTAGAACACAATCTACTTTGTCCACCAAGTGCGCAAAAAACGAGGGCGAAAATGGACTTTTAACAATTTTCAATGAAGTTATCTCGTGCTATATAATTAAGGAAGGCATTTTCAATTCATTATTAAAGGGAGGCAAATGTGATGAAGAATACGTATCAACTTCAAATTCCGAAAGAACTAGAGCAGTATCGTAGTATTTTAGAAGAAAGTATAAAACCGTATATTAAAGTGTCTGGAACATTAGCGGAGACAACTCTTTTTGAAAGCAAGTTTGGTGGTTATCCGTATTTACCTACAGATCAAGAGCATCCTAAAGGTTCAAATGGACAACCTATGATGTTGCTTGCGCAGCTAAACTTTGCAGAAATGCCGCATATTGAATATATGCCTCAAAAGGGCATATTACAGTTTTTCGTAAGTGCTGACGATGATCTTTTTGGAGCAGATTTTGATCACCTAACAACCCAAAAAGACTTTCGAATTATTTATCATTCTACAGTTACAGAAGATTTAAATAAGGTTATTACTGATTTTAGTTATTTAAACACTTTAGAATTAGAAGACTTTATCATACCTGAAGCAGCGAAACTAAAGTTTGAATTGGGTCATCAACCCGTAACATCAAGAGATTATCGATTTGAAAAGATTTTTAACGATAACATTGATTGGGAAGAAATCGTTGATAAAGAAAACAATACAGAATTAGGCGAACTGTATGATGATTTATGCGAAGATCAAGGGCATAAAATTGGTGGTTATCCATTTTTTACACAGACAGATCCAAGAGAATGGCAAGAAAAATACAAACAGCATGATGTGTTATTGCTGCAAATCGATACAGACGACTCATTAAATATTATGTGGGGAGATTCTGGTGTTGCTAATTTCTTTATAAAGAAAGATGATTTGTTAAAACTAGATTTTTCCAATGTTATTTACAATTGGGATTGTTACTAAAAATATAGAAATAAAATACTAGCAAGCTAAAAAATCTTCCTGAAGATGAGGGGGATTTTTTTAATGTTAAAAATAAACGTTATGTTAACTAGTGTATAGAACAATAAGTGCATTAAAAGTCAAGCGTAAATGATAGAAATAACAACAAATAAAGTAAAGCTGTAAAACGTGTGTAAATAGCAATAAATTGAACAAGTAAAACATAAAATAAAATTATTAATTTATATTTTGTATAGAAATAATTTTTCTGCATAAAAATTTCTTGTCGATTAAAAATGATTTGGATTCGTTAAATCTTAAGCAATTATTGATCAGGATTTGCTGTGATGGATTTATAGCAACATAAACAATAAAAACTGCAAAAATGTGTTTAGATACGATTTTATGTGAATCTCACTAAAAATCTCTGTTTCGTCTCATTAAGTATAGTTTACTTGGTTTTTGATACCTGATATTGCTTTGTTTCTTTAACTGCCTATAATATATATTATGTCTACTAGAAAAAAGTTATAAACTTATTATATGTTAGTGTAGATTAGTATACTTCCCTTTTCTTTATTTATTAGTGAATAGTTCGTTGATTTTGGATTAGTGTAATTTAGAAAGGTTTGGTATTCATAATTTATACTCCCGTAAATAATCATTAATAAAACAAAATTTCAAAGCAACTTGTTTTAATTTAAACAAGTTGCTTTGAAATTGACTAAAGTATATTTATAATTTGTTTGCTTTAACAACTTGCTTGTGAATTATTCAATCATCATTACAATTATTCTTTTTCTTGAAAAATATTATATTTACGCTTCAAATGCAAACCTTTATCTTTATAAATCCACTGTGAAAATTTATTAACATTATTTTTACCACTCAGGTATATACGATATTGCTTTTCTTTGTCAACAAAACTCAATTGGAATTTATTATTCTCAAGGATATCTTTAAAAGAATTCATGAAATTATATGATCCTCCGACAAAACTAACAAAATATTTATTAGAGTTTACATGTCCATCCCCATCAAAATATCCACGAACAAAATGATGTAAATATTCTTCAGGTACGAATGGAAATTTGATATTTAATGATTTGCATGGCATGATTCCATGTAGGTTCATAAGGTCGTCTTTTATTGTTTTACTATTAATATTTAGATTATATACGCCTGTTTTTTTGTTTTGGTAAAGTGGCTGGTTTGTTTTTAGTTCTTTTTTTATGTCTTCTAAAATGGAACTTTCTTTTTGTGCTATACTAACGCATTGATTTTCTTTTTGTATGACACCATCTGCTGCTATGAACCCTAATATATAAGCCATGTTATTTGACCATGTTTTAAAATAATCTTCTGTTATGTCATACTTTCTCTTCCAACTCCCTATAGCACGCCTTGGAACGTTGTTGTCTGTTAGAATCATACGAATATACCTTGCAGACACATTAGCAAGTATAGCGATTTCTGAGGTGCTCTTCCCTTCTCCATACAGATGAATGATTTCAGGTTTTGATAGTTTACATTTTGAATTCTTTTTTTCCTGTATTTGCACTTACATTCTCTCCTCTCTTTTACTAATTAGAGACATATTTTCTTCTTTAACATACAACGAAACATATGTTCTTCGTTGCTTTTAAGAAGGAATTTACTCAATTAAAACAATTTACATTTACTTAATATTGACTTTATCTGCTGCTGAATAAAGATCATTTTATATATACGAGCAATGAATTTGACGAATTTATGAAATGTGCTGCATTTAAGATGAAAGATAAAATGATATAGTTTACACTACAAATAGCTACAATAACAACATACGTACATTGTTAAACGTAAAAAGGAGAACGAATGAAAAAGAAATATATTAATCAAATTCACACTGATGTAAGTTTTAAACCGAAAGATATTATAGGTTTAATGACTGATTACTTTAAAATGAAAACTAAGCTGCGTCCTATGAAAAATTTACCTATTGTTTTATCAAATAAAAATAATGAGTCTTTAGAGAGTGTTACGTGGTTTGGTCATTCTGCGTCTCTTTTAAAAATAGAAGGTAAAAAACTGTTATTAGATCCTATGCTTGGCGATGCCTCTTCCCCATTTCCTGTTTTTAATAGTAAACGTTATAGTGGTACGTTTTCTTTAGAACGTGAAGATCTTCAAGAAATTGATGCGATTATCATTTCTCATAATCACTATGATCATTTAAATTATAAAAGTATTATGCAATTAAAAGATCGTGCAAAGCATTTCTATGTTCCGACTGGAGTTGCACAATATCTTATTAAATGGGGTGTTTCACCTAGTAAAATTAGTGAACATAATTGGTGGGATGAAGTTACGTTTGATAATATTAAGTTAGTTTGTGCTCCTGCAAGACATTTCTCTGGACGAAGTATGACAGATAGAGATCGTTCGTTATGGTGTTCATGGCTTATTCTTGGTCAAGAAACTAAAGTCTTCTTTAGTGGTGATAGCGGATATGCGCCTCACTTTAAGGAAATTGGTGATAAATATGGTCCATTCGATCTTACATTAATGGAATGTGGGCAATATGATATACGCTGGTCTGCTATTCATATGTTGCCAGAAGAGACCGTACAAGCTCATATTGACGTTAAAGGAGAATTACTACTTCCGATTCATTGGGGTGCTTTTACATTAGCATTACATGAATGGAGTGATCCTATTGAACGTGTTACGAAAGAAGCAAAACGTTTAGGAGTTAATATTACAACACCACAAATCGGTGAATCTATTACGTTAAAATCTAAAGATTATCCCTCAGCAGCTTGGTGGCGTGAAGTTTAATTATAAATGTAAAAAAGAGCGAACCTTTTTATTAGAGATTCGCTCTTTTTTCTGTATTTAATTTTTTTCTTCTTTAAATTTATTACTTAAATACTTTCATCTGCCTCATATAAAATTCTGTAACAAATAACTTAAAATATTCTATTTCCTCAAGCATTTTCAGTTTCGTTTATGTATTAATTAAATTACGTATAGAATCTATCGAACCGTCCTGCTTAACCAATTCTTCATTCCTGTAATCTATTAATTTATGATTAGATAAAATAAAATTGTGTTCTAATAGTAATTCATTATGCAGGACTTCAGGTAATAATTTTGGTAACATCTCTCCTACACCGTAATTATAGTCACTTAATATCCAGGACACACTTTTCCAATCTAAAATCCCTTCGGATACTTTTTTAGGTGTGTCATATGTAAATTCATACGGTAGTTCTACTATATAAACATACATACCACCAGAATATGAAGAATCTTCCCACTTAATAATGCCTTTAAATTGAATTTGATCATGCTTAACGTCTATATTAGTCTCTTCATTTATTTCACGAATCGCATTTTCTAAAGGTGATTCTCCTGGTTCTATCTTCCCTCCTACCCCGTTCCACAGTCCTTTTACAGGGTCATATTCTCTATTTAGCATGAGTATTTCTTCATTTCTTTTTATAAAACATAAAGTGTGCTTGTACATAATATAATTCCTTCCTTTGTTCCTAATAAGCTCTCACTGGTGATATAAGATGAACAGCTGTAGATTGCTCTCCTGCTTCAATTAATATCGGTCTCATAGAACCACCAAAACTTAAAATAACAGTTTCCTCTTTTATTGCTCTTAAAGCATCAACCATAAATCGTCCATCGAAAGATATATTTAATTGTTTTTCACCACGAATGGTATCTATTTGTTGTGTCTCAGATATTTTTCCGATTTGAGAAGCGTTAGAAGAAACTTTAATAGTGGATTCATTAATGATTTCTAAGTTGACGTTGTTATTCGCCCATTCACTTGCTAATAAACTTGATCGGTCTACACCTTGTAAAATCTTTTTTCTATCCATGTGAATAACCGTTTGAAATTCATTTGGAATGAGATTAGATATATTAGGATATTTCCCTTCAATCAGTCTTGAATATAACGTAGTTGTGCCAAACGTAAAAATAATATGGCTCTCTGAAAGATAAATAGTAACGAATTCTAAATTGTTGTTTATTAATTTTAAAAGCTCATTAACGGTTGAGCTTGGTATAATACAACTGGCTTTCATATTAGTAGAAATTAGTGTTTCCCGTATAGCTAGTCTATGAGAGTCAGTTGCAGCGCAAATTAATTTATTGTGGTCTAACTCGATATGTACGCCGGTAAGAACCGGTCTAGATTCATTTTTAGCTACTGCAAAGGCCGTTTGTTTAAACGCTTCAATTAATTGTTCAGTTTCCATTTGTATTTCTACATGATTATCTATTGATGGTACGTTAGGATACTCATCTGCTGAAAAACCATTTAAGTTTAAAGTGATTTCTTCTGATTGGATGGTAATTGTTTGCTCATTCTTACTTTTTATTACTATATCACCTGGCATTTTCTTTATAATTTCAATGAAGTATTTTGCAGATACAACAATAGTTCCTGTTTTTAAAATAGTTGTAATTTGTTCGTCATCTATGGAACTAGGTATAAATTTTTCGATGAAAATATTCGAGTTACTTGCGATTAAAGTAATTCCAGATTGATCTGCTATTATTTTGATACCAGATAAGATAGGAAGTAAAGCTTTTGTCGATATGGCTTTACTTACTTCTGAAAGTGCTTGAGTGAAGTGTTTATGATTAACGATAAACTCCATTTTTCCCCCGCCTTATATGAAATGATATTTTTATGTTGATTGATGAATGATTGTTCCATTAAAAATGTAAGGTACTGTTTCTTTCTTTTGTAAAATGTCTAGTAAATGTTCTGGTATACGTAAATACGGTGCTGCTATATGAAGTTCCATCCAAGTAATCTCTTCAATTTCTTTTGGACGAGATATATTTGTATCTCCGCCGATTATCTCGCCTAAAAAATTAAAGAAAATCGCGTGATGGTCTCGCTCCTCGAAAAAAGCTTCGCTGATAGAGCAAATCCCGTTTACAGATATATGTAGTCCTGTTTCTTCTTTCACTTCCCGAATTACTGCCTCTTCTAACGTTTCTCCGAATTTAACTGCGCCGCCTGGTAATGTGTAATAAGAACCATTCTTCCCTTTGTTTTTTACCATTAAGATCTTTTCGTTAGCTTTATCGTATAAAAGTGCATATGTAACATTTACTTTCTTCATCTAAGTCCACCTCTAATAATGGGAATTTTCTATCTTTGTTACATTCTACCATTTAATCGTTTTAAAATATAAAAAAAGTTAATTGAGTATTTCATTTATCTTAGCAAAATTAATAATCGATAGTCCTTCATTACAAAATAAAAAAGAGCGAATTTGAAAGTGATTATTCAACGTACACTCTTTATGCTATGATTGATTCAATTTTAGATTCTATATACTTTATAACCTTTTTTCTAAATAGTATCGATTGTGTCCCTTAGGATTGTCTCCACTTACCCCAATTACTTTATATCCATGCTTTTTATAAAAATCAGGTGCCTGAAAACTAAAAGTATCTAAATTGATTAACCTGCACTCTTTTTCAATTGCAAATTCTTCAATAAGTTTTATTAACTTGGTTCCATAGCCTCCGTGTCTATATTCTTCAGAAACCCACAGGAAATCAACATGTACGTGGTGCCAAAATGTAATTGCAGTTATTCCACCTACTATTTCTTCATTTTCATTTTTAACTATAAAACTAATTTTTTCTGAAGGCTTTTTCTCTTCATCCGAAATATGTTTTTGATTATATTCAATTACTTTTTCTCTTATGTAATCACTATCTTCCTGGACCCATTGTTTTACTATTTTCATTTTAATTATCACGCTCCTTTTATGCTATCTATTCAATTTAATAATCGTAATCTCCTGTCTAACTTAAAAGTTGTAGGTCACTGTTTCAGTTCACTAAAATAAAGAAAAGCCCTATCTGTAATAAGGCTTTATACGTTGTTCAATCCATTTTAATAAAAGCGTCCGTTAGTTCAACATTTTAATTAAATAATGTAATTGTATCGCTGCGAAAAAGAATGAATATTCCTAAACCAATTAGAACGATTGGAACAATAATATGACCGTTTTTCTCAAGTGCTTTAGCTAGAATTGGAGTTCTTATCAATATATAGCTAATAAAACACCATATTGCTATCATGGAAAAAAAGATAATTAATGTAACAATATTTGCTTCCAAGGTTTGACTAGCTAGCATTGGTATATAAATTGAAATATTGTCTGCTCCATTAGCTAATGTAATCGAAGCTACTTTAAATAATGAGCCAGAAACGTTATCAATGACTTCATTACTTTTATTAGAACGAATCGACAATAGTCCTTTAACACCCATATAAATTGGCACGAATCCTAATAAGCCAATCCACGAAACAGGAATGAAAAAAGAACTCAAAGAACCAATCATACTAAGAGAAATAATTAGACTAAATCCAAAATATTGTCCAATAACAATATAAAGTTTTTTAATCTTAGCTTTTTCGCGGACAGCTATACCTTCTATCCTAATTACTTCTGTCCTTACTTGTGAAAATAAAGCAAGGAGTATAAAAATATCATCAATATTTGTTGTAGCGAATGCCACAACAGAAGAAATTATAGTTGTAACCAATATAAGCCAACTACCTTCGTGATAAATTTATAAAAAATAATGGTCTATGAATGAAGTGCACATTCCATTACAAAGTGGGTTAACTTTAATTTTCTAAATGTTTTGTAACAACATTTTAGTTCCTTTATAAAACAATATGAATATTCTACTAATCTGCTACTTGATTCCTTAAGTAATAAACAACTTTACTGCTTCTCAAATCATTACACTTTCAATTAAGTAACGCCATTCTTCCTACAAAAAAATAGGTTACACAATAAGGAAAAAGGGAAAATTAAATGTTTTGTAATAAAAAAGAGCCCTATATTAGGACTCTTTTTAGTATTACGCTACTTTCCGATGTAAATGTTTTAGTTCCTTTTTCTTCTCTGCTTTTGGTGGATGAATTAATATCGAAATAATGAAGGAAATAACGCTTAAAACACCAATGATAATAAAGGTCGGTTGAAATCCACCAAGTAATGCTCCGATGAATGATCCTGCAAGCGCACCAAATCCGAACCCTTGGTATACAATCCCGTAATTTGTACTATGGTTTTTTAAACCGAAGTAATCTCCAACAATGGCTGGAAATATTGTAATATTACCACCAAAGCAAAAGGCTACGCTGGCTACACAAGCAAAATAAATCCCGTAATTTAGTGGAATGAAACTTAATGTAAAGACTGACAATCCAATAATAATAAACGTTGCAGAGACAATTTTCATTCGACCAATTTTATCTGATAGCGTTCCAAGAATGATTCTACCTACTGTATTAAAGATTGCAATCATTGCGACGGCGTTAGCAGCAGTTGCTGCGCTAAGTCCAACGAGCTGTACCCCAATATCTTTTACCATCCCGATTAAATACAATCCACCCATACACGACGTAAATAGCATAAAAAACAAGAAATATACTTGTTTCGTTCTCATCATTTCACGCGGCGTATAATCATTGTGTAATGTTTCCGTTACTGTGTTACTTACAATTGCTTCACGTAAGAAGAACGATCCAATTAATACTAAAAGTAAGACGATAATCCCCCAATATAAAAATGCTTGTGATACACCAAGACTGTCGATAAGATTACCGTTTACATATCTAAAGATTAAGCTGCCCATTCCATATGCAGAAACAGATATACCAGAAATAAGCCCTTTTCGGTTTGGAAACCATTTAATTAAATTAGATAGTGATGTGATATAAGCAGTTCCATCTGCATAACCAACTACTACACCAGCTAATAAATATAGTAAGGGTAAAGAAGAAACTTGCGAACTAAGTATTAATCCGAGTCCCAGAACAATTCCTGCAGTAGCGATAAGTTTACGAAGTCCAAATTTTTTCTGTAACTTTCCTGCAAATAAGGTTGAAAATGATAAAGAAAAGCTTGTTATGGAGAAAGTTATCGCAACGGCATTGAGGTTCCATCCAAACTTACTGACAAGGGGTTGATTAAATAAACTCCATGTATAAATTGTTCCAAGGCCAATTTGAACAATGATTGTGCCTAAAACAATTAGTAACGGATTTATAGTGGTTTGTTTCATACTAACTGTCCCCTTCTATTATATTGACATGAATTTTCACAGTTAGTATAACCATCATAAAATGCAAGATACTGTGCGGAAAATGGAAATTAAGTTCATGCACACAAAAAGACACTCCATAATGAAGTGTCTTTTTGCAGGTTATATACAGATATATTTCAAGAAAGCTTTGTTAAGATAAGACATTCTCAAATGCTTATGTATATAGAATATCAAAAAATTTCTTTCATGTGATGGGACTTAAGATGTATTTTTCATTCATCATATAGTCGGATGGATAAAAATTAATATTCGATTTCATCAAAATCCTTCGGCTGCGGTACTGTTTGCATATTAGCTGCATCTTTTGGATCGCTATAAATCGCATTTTGTTCTGTATTTACATCTTTAATGTTTTGCTTTTTGTTTTTATTTATTTTATCTTTCATTTTCTTTCACTCCTTTTCAATATAGGAGTAATTATGCCCTATTACTGCTACGAAATGTATCTGCGACTAAATTGCTAAATTCACGTAAATAATATAAATAATTCTCACCACCGTAGTTATATCTTTTATTATACATTTTCGCAACAACTACATTATATTCAGGTATTACTAATATAGTTGGTCCCGTAATCCCTAATATTTGATACGATCCTTTTGGTACGCGTTCACCAATTTCATTTAATTGTGCAGGTTCATTTTGAACGAACCAAAACAACCCGTTTTGTGGTAGTTCATTATTTTCAAACGCCGGACTCTGTATACCCGTAGCAGTTTTTATAATTTCTTTTGGAACGATTTGTTTACCATTTATCATACCTTGATTTAAATGGAGGTTACCCCAATACGCAAACTCTCTAGCTGAGACGAACAGATTTTTTTCAGTACCATCATCTAATGAACCCACTTCGCTAATCGCGGGTTCATTTGGATTATTAACAACTTTAACTAAATTTTCATCTTGCTTAATTCTCCACCCTGTTTCTTGGAAGTTGGCAAGTTTAAATACACGCTCCTTTAACAATTCAGGAAAACTTTTGTTATATAGTTGATAAATAAGACGTGTCATCATTCTTACATTAATATCTCTATACGCCCAAGCTTGTCCGGGTTCAAATTCACGAAAAATTGTCCCGTCATCCATTTCCGTTAAACCGTGCGAGTGAGTTACTAAATGTCTTATCGTTGTTTTACCAAGTAATAAAGGATCAAGGTCTTTAAAATATTTTATCGCCTCATCATCAATAGAGTTTATTTTACCCTCATAAAGCGCATATGCAATCATTAATCCTAAATAACTTTTTCTCGCAGAAGCAACGTTGAACTGGGAAGATGCTGTTACCTTTTTACTTTTAGATGTATTAGAATGGTATCCACTATAATGCTCTAGTACAATTTTGTTATCCTTTATAATACATAGTGCTGTAGCAGAACTATGATTTTTCTCTTTTATATTCTCTACCCAAGAAATTAACTTATCGTATGTATACAAATAAATCCCCCCTTAATACCCATAACAAATCACAGCATGAAAGAAAAGCATAAACTAGTATTTACGCCTTTCTTTCATATGAAATATTAGTGATTTATAAAATTAAATAACCCACCAGTTCCAGCAATTAAAACAGCTGAAACATCCAGCGCAACCTACACAACCGCCGCAACGTCCTGCACAACCACCGCATCTGCCTCCACATCCACCACAGCGTCCACCACAACCGCCACATCCACCGCAGCGACGTGCATCGTCCTGAATGTAGTAATATGGATATTGTTGTTGTTGTTGATCCCAATACACAACATTACCAGACTGATAATCATTAAGGTTTAATGATTGTAGTTCTTGTTGAAACTGATTCATTACGAAACCCTCCATTTGTTATATAAATTCCGTCCAAATATTAAAATTAATATAGAAACAAGGCTATAGACTAAATGCGTACATCAACAAAATATGAACTTACACTAGGTGATGTACCTTGTTTTACAGCCTATTTTCTTTATATCCTTTCAATGGACGAATTTACTATAAATAGAGTGATTTAAAAATTGCTAATCCAACAATTTAGTAGTTCATCACTTAATTTCCTTTCTAGTAATTCTTTAACTGAAGGCATTGGCATGATTTTATAAGTATTTAAAGATTCTTTACTATAATCTATCCAGTGGAATGCTAAATGAGATTCTCTAGACTTCGGTGTTAACTCAATATATAACTCTTGTGAATCTATTTCAAAAATGTGGTTAATTTCATGATGAAGTACTTCTTTATCTTTCCATTGGTTTTCTATGACCCCCAAAAACCGTTTTATACTACAATTTACTCCGAGTTCTTCTCGTAACTCTCTTATTAATGCATTCTCTGCTGATTCTCCGATTTCAACATGGCCACCAGGTAAAAAATAGTGATGTCCGATGTATTCAGCAACTAATAGTTTTTCATCTTTTATCACGACTGCTCGTACAATATGGTGGAATTTACTTTTCAATTTATATTCCTCCTAGGTATTCAATTTAAACTTGCTCAAAATAGTCATTTAGTATCGGTATAATATAAATCATAGGTGTTTCATACGGATGAATTTTATTAATAACTTCAAGAGCACCTTTTACAAGTTCACGTTTACACTTTATTTCAATTTTACATTCTTGCCCCTCGCATATTTGACCAATTTCCCCATTATAAGGTGATGCTCCCTCTAACGGTCTCCAGTACCCTTTTACTGAACTATAAGAAAGACAATGGTCATATCCTCCGGTTTTACAAGCACCAATTTTATTTAACGCATCCCTTAACATTTCAATGTATTCTTCAGGAATAAATACTTCGATTTTCACTTCAGTAAATTGCACAATTCATTTCACACCTTTACTACTTCATAGTTAAACGAATAAACGATATACTTCCTCACCATCATAATCATATCCTAATGTTTGAAAACCGTAATATTCATATAGTTTCTTTGCAGAAATATTATCTTTATGTACTGTTAATCTAATTTCTTTACACGCCTTAAATGTATTTTTTATTAAATCAATACTTTCTTGTAATGCTGCTTTTCCATAACCATTCCCTTGCCGTGTTTGATCAATGATAAATCCGTTAATCCAATACATATTTGATGTCTCTTTTACAACAGCATGCATAATAAAACCAACCATAAGATCACCATCGTATATGGCAAATGGTATGTATTCTACATTGTCGCCATCTGGTTTTATATATACTTTAGCAAGAGAAACTGCTACTGATGGAACAAAGTTTCTTTGCTCTTTTTTAACTTGTAAATTTAATGCATCTTCCCAATTCTCTCTCGTAACAACCTTTAAGTGGATATTCAATATTGTAAGCTCCTTTATAAAGAGAATGTATTTATATATTCAACGTAGTGAAATAATTCCCTTTTTCGACAACAGCTTATAACATGATTTTTATAAAATCTTGAATGAATTTTTGTTCATCTATTTCTAGTGCTATACGGGCCCCTTTAGATATTGAGCTAGGGCGAAAATCAGCAAATGTTTGTCCTTTCGTATCTCCGTAAGTATCTACATTCACTGTACGATGCACAAATTCAAAAAAACTTGGGTTAACTAATCCACTTATAGCAACCACATCATGTAGCAAAGGTCCTTCGATAGATGGATTAAGTTTTTGGTATGCGGATAAATAGTAATCATACATTGGTTTCATTATCGTATGGAATGGATTCTTTGAATTAGATTGGATATAGTTAAATACATTTGGTGTTAAAACGGCTTTGTTTGTTACATTTAAAGGAAATATTAATAAATTCTTTGCTTGCTGAAAAACAATTTTACTTGCAATAGGGTCTCCATACACGTTTGCCTCTGCTAATGACGTAACGTTTCCTACTTCTAAAAAAACACCACCCATGAAATAGATTCCTTTTACATTCAACATTAAATCATTCCATAAATTAAAAGCAATCGCTAACGAGGTAGATCTTCCTACATCGACAATTGTTAAATCTTTTCCGTACTTTACAAGAATTGAAGTAATACTACCAAAATTGTATATCGGGATAGACAATACACTTTTTGGCACATGAATAGGCCCTAATCCTTCTGGTCCATGAATTTCAGGATAGTATGTTGTAATTTTTTCTGTAAGCGGTTTTGTTGCACCGCTAATCACAGGAATGTCTTGTCTATTTGCTAACTGTAAAATATACGCTGCATTATGCGCAGTATGTATATGTTCAACATTTCCGTATCCAGTTACAATACCGACAATTTCAATTTCAGGATGCAGTAAACCATACATAATGGCAAACGAGTCATCAATACCTGGGTCTCCGAAAAATAGTACTTTTTCCAAAGAATATCTCCTTCCATATAGAAAATAGCAGATGATAATTATGTATATGTAAAAAAATAATTAAACTATACAATTTTATACAATGATTACTCGTAATCATTGTATAAATAAAAAGAACTAACATTATGTTAGTTCTTTCTCAAATAAGCAATTTATTTAAGAGTTCAATAAAATCTCTTGCAAATAGTAAACAAACTACCCTGCTGTATTGCAGTACTCTTCACTTTGCATTTCTTTCTTTAATGATACATGTGCAATTAAAACCCCGAGTATAGTAATTCCCCCGCCAATTATTGAAACAATAGTTGGCACTTCACCTAACCATACCCAAGCTATAAAGCACGCAGTTACTGGCGTTAAATATAGAGAACTTGTTGCTTCAGCAGCACCAGTACGAGATATGATATAGGCCAATGCAATATACGGCAGTACTGTTGGAAATAAGCCTAAATATATAACACTTACATTTACTTCAAGAGGAGCCGCTAGTATTTTTTGATAAATTCCTGGAGAAAAAATAAGCATACATACAGTACTGGACAAAATTGTATATACCGTAAATGGCAAGAAACCATACTTTTTTAAATACGATTTTTGGAAAACGAAAAATAAACTTTCCGAAACTGCTGCTAGTAATATAAATAGTCCTCCGCTATTTAATTGAATAGAATCCCCTTGACTTAAGGATATTAAAGCAATTCCGACAAAGCTAATTACACTACCGATCCAGCCATTTAATTTCATTTTTTCATTCAAGAACACCGAAGCAAGGATTGCTGTTACTATAGGAGTGACTGAAACAATTAAACTTGCAGATCCGGCATTTACAGTTTTTTCGCCGTAGTTTAATGCAATATGATAAAAAGTGAATCCTAAAGCGCCGAACATAAAAATTGCTGGGATATCCTTTAAATCCGGTATCCGTAACTTGTAAATAAAAGAAAACAACAGAAGTATAAATGAAGCGATTAATAAACGTAGTAAAGTAAGATGCTCAGGTGTATACGATTCAAGTCCCATACGAATTGCCGGAAAAGCAGTTCCCCATATAAGAATTGTAAAAGCGTGAGCATATATAATGCGTAAATCCCATTTTTTATTATGCATGTTGTCTCTCCCTTCCTAATAAACCAACCATTTTCAAATTACCAATTATTTCTTTTCATCATATTTAATAGTTGTTACAATGTCTTCAACCAGTTATTTATCGTAAAAACCAACCACTTAGCATTTTTAAAGTGAACGAGGGGGTTTTTTTATGACAACGAATAAAAAACTGCCTAAGTATCGGCAGATAGTAGACTATATGAAAGAAAAAATTGAAAATGGAGAATGGCCCATTGGAAGTAAGATTCCTAGTCAACGACAGCTAGCAAAATTATTTCATGTAAATCGGAGTACTGTAATAACTGCGCTAGATGAAATTATGGCGGATGGCTTAATTCAAGGACAAGTAGGAGCAGGAACAATTGTAACGAATAATACATGGTCATTGTTAGCGACAAATCCTCCGCCCGATTGGAGTGAATATGTAAAAGCTGGTATTCATAAACCAAGCAAATTAATGGTACGAGAAATAAATAAAGCAGAAGCAAATAAAAAACTTATACAGCTTAGTAAAGGCGAACTTTCACCTGATCTTTTCCCGATAGAAACTATGCAATCCATTATGAAAAACGTAAGCGAGGAATTAGATTATTTCGGATACGAGGAACAAAAAGGGCTGTACCCATTACGTGAAGCAATAAGTACATACGTAAAAACATTTGGAATACATGTATCGCCTCATTCTATATTAATCGTCTCTGGTGCACTACAAGCATTACAATTAATTTCAATTGGTCTTTTGCATAAAAAATCAACCGTTTTACTTGAACAACCTTCTTACTTATATTCACTCCATGTATTTCAATCAGCAAATATACACCTATCTGGTATATCAATGGATCATCACGGTATTTTACCTAGCGACTTATTAAAAAGAATTAAATATAGTCAAAAGCAAAATATTTTATATTCTATTCCTTGCTTTCAAAATCCTACAGGGATATTAATGTCTAAAGAGCGACGGAAAGAAATATTAAAAATATGCGAGAAAGAACAGTTACCTATCATTGAGGACGATATTTACCGTGAATTATGGATTGATGAACAACCACCAGCTCCATTAAAATCAATGGATAAACATGGACATGTATTATATATTGGCAGTCTTTCTAAAACACTAACCCCTGGACTTAGAATTGGATGGATTATCGGGCCAGAACCTGTAATTGATAGATTATCAGATATAAAAATGCAAACAGACTATGGATCGAGTTCATTATCTCAAAGAGTTGCTGCTGAATGGATAAATAAAGGGTTTTATGAAGAGCATGTTGCAAACGTAAGAATTCAATTAAAAGAACGAAGACAAATCATGATACAAGCTTTAAATAAGTATTGTGCAGATGTTGCAACGTGGGATATTCCTAGCGGCGGATTCTTTATATGGATAAAGATTGTACCTAACATTCCGATGAAGAAACTATTTTCAGAGGCACTATCAAAAGGTGTTCTTTTAAACCCGGGACGTATTTATGAAGAAGAATCAGATCAATGCATACGTTTATCATATGGATATGCTTCTCCAGAACAAATCACTAACGGGATTAAATTGTTGAGTGAATTAATCCGTATGTTAATGACACAATAAAAACTCCTCTTTTATCTATAGAGGAGTTTTTATGTATCTTTTACCACAACCGCATTTCCTGCCCTAACAAAATAAGTTCCTCATAAGGATCTCCGTCAATTTTTAATACTTGAGCAAAAGCCGGTTCTGTTTTTAAACCTTGTTCCTTTAAGTGCATTATTTTTTCTCTTATATGTGGATGCTGCATTAATAGCATGTGCTCTACGATCATATGTCTATATGCATTTTGGTTACGTACTGGCTTAGGCTGAGCAAATAATTCAAATTCAAAACCTTCAAATTCAAAGTTTACTTTTATCGATTCTGTAGTTTTAATTTTTTTCTTTTTTATTTTGAATCCTTTATAAGAACCGTATAAAGATCTCATTTCCTGTTCAAAAACATCAAAGTTATGTACTTCCATTACTATATCTAAGTCAGATCGAAGAGTATCAATTCTAATAGGAATTGTCCCACAAAGAACCGGACTATACAAAGTTAAATCCTCCATGATGTTTAGTTTATCCAAAACATCATACACTTTTTGTTGCTTCTCATTCCCAGATTGTAAATATGTAATAGATGTAAACATGGAAGTCTCTCCTTCTTTTCACGTAATACGTGTCTCGCTAAGTTCAAGAAAAATTTGTCCGTTTATATTTGTTCTAGGAGTACCTTTATTTCAATATATTAAGGCGAATAAACAATGCGTTTCAACTTTTCTCCTATACTGCAATACTATAAAAATAAAAAGGAGGAATTATTATGAGCATTTTCAACGTTCTTTTAACCATCCACATATTATTTGGAACAATATGTTTAATAACCGGTATTGTAGCGATGGTTGCTCAAAAGAAGAAAGGAAAACATACAGAATGGGGTGAAATATATCATGCATCCTATGTTGTTATCACCGTTACTGCAATTATATTATCCATTATAAACTGGGAAAAAATCGCATATTTATTTTATGTAGCAATTTTCTCTTATTCATTTGCGATTTATGGTTACCTTGCAAGAAAAAAGCGTTGGAAAAATTGGCTCCACCATCATATTAGAGGTATGTTAGGCTCTTATATTGGTGCTGTTACTGCACTTTTAGTAAACATCGGCATTCATATTCCCATTATAAATTTACTTCCACCAATATGGTTTTGGTTTTTACCAACCTTAATTGGCATCCCCCTTGTAGCCAGTGTATCAAAAAAATATAAAAAACGTAGTTGAAATTAATTACATTTTGATTAATTTCAGATTATTATTATGAAAAGTTATACTCAATGTAATATTTTATAAAGAAATTCAATACTAGATTGATTTAAGTTATACATTTAGTGCTAAATGAAAAAGAACCCAATGATTAAATTGGATTCTTTTTCATATTTTATTAAATTTCGTTTCTTTTACACTTATTCCTTGTACATAACGAGCAACATTTGAAGTTTTATATTCTAAGTTATCTATAAGTAATTTTTGATAATTCATCAATTGTCTCCTTCCATACAGAGATTTGTACTCCTTCATTGAAAACACCCTTTTAAATACCTTTATATGACAGGTTGTAATATGAAAGAATTAAAAATGATATAACGTTGTCGGAATGAAAAAAGTGGTATATAATAAATATTAACATTACTAGTAATTATTTTAGGTATTCCTAGAATAAAGGAGCGATACATATGAAAATTACTATTTATTTCGGAAGTCATGAAGATCAAGATGTTCGTACTATGGACTGTCATTTAGATGTAGAAGATACAGAAGAAATTGTTTCTGTATCATAATATAAATAGTAGGGATGGACCCTCTTCCCTACAACGTTTAAGGCACCTTTTATAGGTGTCTTTTTTGTTGTTTTTTCGTCAAAAACCCTTTACTTTAGAGCGTTTTAATAGTAAAATATAAATATACGAACAAACGTTCTTTTTATTTTAATTGTACATGAAGGGATGATTTTTACAATGGCTCAAGCAAAGCGCAGAGGAAGAAAAAAGCAAACACCTATTATTTCAAATACAGGCTTTATCGGCTCTGTCTTTATTGATACATTGGAGTTACAAAAGAAATCCTATTACTTCGCTCGTAAAAAACTCCAAATCGTTCATCATGTTTTAGATGGCCTCTCCGGGGCAACAAGTTCTCTATTTAAAGAACATAATATTTCAGCATATATGTCATGTGTGTATTTACATAAACAAAAGAAAATCGGCTTTGTTCTTTCAACGAAACCATTTGAACAAAGTGACGGTGTTGCTTATTTTGTAAATTATTTAATCGAAAAGAATTTTTACGGTAATCATGACGAAGACGTAGAATATCAAGAAGTATTTAATACAGGTTTTATCGGTGTAGTATTCGCTGATTTATGTAGTATAGATCGTTTTAATTTCGAGTTTGAAATGGGTATGTTAACGAAATTAATGAAAGATATGATTATTCCAGTTAAAGAACTCTTTTTACGCCACAATGTACCGGCCTATATCTCCACCTCGCATTTAAAGGAACAAAACAAATTAGGTTTCGTTCTATCTGTAAAACCATATGATGAACGTGCAGAGGCAGATTTATATTTTGAAGCGTATTTAAAAGAACGCGGGTTATTTATTGGTGATGAAGAAGATGATATTGACAAGATTGTTATTAGAAAAACCGCTGAATTACGATAGATAAGCGCAGAAAAATAAGACTGTCAAAGTAAAACCCCAGAAATCCAACGGTCTCTGGGGTTTTATTATATATTTAGCTCTTTTTGCTTTTTGGTTTGTTTATGTCTATAAAGTAATTTACGAGATGTTAGAGAAATCAGTAATAAAATCAGTATTAGTACTAAAATTTGTATAAATGATAAATCAAAATATTTAGCACCTGTAACAATTAAAAGAGTAGAAATCGTACCTTTTACAATGAAAAAAATAATAATCCATAATCCGCCTTTTTTCCAGTTCATTTTTATTTTATCCCTTCCTGCGTTTAAATTCATAAAAAGTCCGTGATAGTTCTTGAAAGTGACACCCTAACGGGATTCTATTACACTAATAAAAAAGTAAAATTTTTTCACAAAAATAATGTCCAATTAAATGTGACGATTTCATATTAAATGAAAATGATATTCATTGTCAAATTTAGAGAGCGTTTTTAATTAGTCTTTTTTAATATTTTACTATCATTTTATATGAAGATGACATGAGTTTCGAAAAAGTATCTAATATAGGATGAATCTGCTACAGAGATTAAATAATAGAAATGGGTCCTACTACTTCACTAGTAAAAATGCTACATCTTATATTACGTATATCTTTAATTTTTTGTTGTATTCCAGGAATTCCTGCTATTAAACCGACTTAAAGAGAATAACGTAAAATTGTCTTCGATTTCATTAAATTAAATAAAAAACCCGCGAATTATTCACGGGTTTTACTTTAATAACTAATCGCTATTGTTCCTTCACCCGCATGAACAGCAAATGAAATTGGTAATGGATATAATTTGAAATCCATTTCAGGGAATGATTGTCTAATATCTGAAATCCATTCTTCCGCTCCATCTTTATCGTTGGCATGGAACATATGAAGTACTTTAGGTAACTCTTTTTCCAGTTCACTTTTAATGTAATCTCTACATTTTTGGATTTTACGAACTTTCTTTTCAAGTAAAAGTTCTCCACTTTTCACTTCTAGTATTAAGTTGACACTTAATAAACTTCCAAGTAAAAATTGTACCCCTTTTACACGACCACTTGCATATAAACCTTTTAAGCTCTTTGGAAATACATAAAAAGGTCTTCTTTTTTCATCTACTAATGTTTTGTGTATATCTTGTAAAGTCATACCATCATTGTATAACGATTTCGCTTTTCTAATTAGTTCATCCATTGGATAACTTGTCGATTCACTATCTAACACAGTTAAAGGGAACCCTGCCATTTCTGCAGCAAGTTTCATATTTTGATAAGTTCCACTTACTTTCCCGCTAATAGCAACTGCAAATCCTTCTTCATATTCTTCTTTACATTTCGTAAATAACTCTACCATTTCCCCAATGTTAGGTTGTGATGTAGTGACAGTTTTACCTTCGTTTAACGCAGCATAGACGCGTTCACGTACACCTTCTTCACAATCTTTGTACGACACTCCATCAATAATAACTTCAATTGGTACAACAAAGTTATCTCCTTCTGTTATAAAACTCGCAGTTGTACTATCAGTAATCCAAGCAACACGCTTCATGTTGTTCCTCCCTTAATTCAATTCCTCTTTTCTAATTTTTCTATATATTTATGTTATGAAAAGAGAATATCCCTGTAATAGTAACAGGACTTTATAGTTTTGGCTATAGTAGATGAATATTAAATGTGAATATTTTTTGTCTATTTCACAAATAAAAAAGAAAATCAAGGAATTTGCTCGATTTTCTTCTTATCATATACTATTTAAAAGTTTCATTATCTAAAATTACAACATAATCATTCGTTAATCGTCCAGCTTCTTTTGTATAACTAACGAGCCGTTGTATGTTATCGCAGCAAATTTTCGCTCCCCATACGAGTAAAGGTACGCCGATAAAATCGATATGAAACCTTCTAGAAAATAGCCCGCCAAAAGTCATTGGTAAAGGCACTGTTGGTGATGTATTAGAAAAAACAATCTTTTCATGGCTTTGATAATGTTTTTGCAAAATCTCACCTAAATGCTTCATCGCAGGTACAACAACTTTTGATGCACCACATCCAATCGTATATACAGGGTGACCATTTTCGTCTATCCCATGAAAAATAATCTTCCCCATATCTTCGGTTTTCAATTTATTGAAGTAATCTACATTTAAAATTTCTTCTTTCGTTAACTTACGATCCGTTGGTAATTTATTTAAATGATAGGCTGCAGCAAGTGAAGTTGTATGTGTGCCGCCGAAGTCTGTGTAAATGTATATCATATTATCATCCCTTGTTGTAAAAGTTCAATGTTAATTAGTATTACCGTTCACAGTGTTGTTAAACACGGGATGAACTTATTTTAAATTTTATTTATCAATAAATTTCACATTTTAGCATTATTTTTCTCTAGCACTTGAATGTTAAATTTAGTAACTAACTTTAAAAAAACTTTATACATATAATATCCAAAAATAGAGCCTAGTACGTTGCATATTACATCATCAATATCTGTAATACGTCCCCATCCACTAAATAAAGACTCAAGTAATTGTAATAATTCAATACTAACTGATATAGCAAATCCTAATAAAATAGTGTTTTTGATCTTTTTATATGTATCCCATATAATTGGTGCTAAAAATCCTAGAGGCATTAATAATAAAATATTGCCTCCTACATTCCTTACGATTAGAGCAATCATGAATAAAGAATCCCCACCATAAGCACTTCCAATTTGATTGATATCTTTAATAATTGATTCAAAAGGGATAACATTAGCTGAACGACTAAGATTTAAAGCACTAGAAGGAAAACCTATTGGTAAAGGAAATAAGGTTACGGCAACAACCATACAAATATATACTGCGAATAGACAACAAATAAATTCTGTCCACCAATTTACACGTTCTTTACTTATTACTCCAATTAATATAATTCGTACTATCAAATAACAGATAATCCCTAAAATGATACACACACTTCCGTTGATCATATGCAAACTGTTAACACACCCCTTCATATTATTATTTTTATATTACTGAAAAAACTTTAATCTGTAAATTTGATTAATTAAATGTTTTTATGTTTGTAAATTTGGATTTTATTATCTTTAATTTTCATGATAGAAAACCATCATTTTGTAAATAAAATGATGGTTTTTAAAAGTATTTGTACAATTAAAAAGCTTGTTCTATTTCTCCCATTATTTTTTCAGGTCCCGCTCCTTTATTCGAAGGAATAACTAATGTAATTCCCAAATCTGGATATACAGCAGAGCGAAAACTGACGCCTGGATCATAGCCCATCACATGATATTTAAAAACATTGTTTTGTCTAGTTTCAATCCATATTCCGTAACCATAAAACTGATTATTTTTCACTTGAATGTGAGGTTTTAAAAGTAACTCTGTATATTCTTTGCTTATTACTTCATAGTTAAATAATGCTTCCCATAACCTCAGCATGTCTGGCGCAGTAATAAAAGCACCACCATCAGAACCTCCTTTTATTGGTATAGAGTATGCATTTGTTCTCCATGTTTGTTTATTTACATCTTTTATATATCCGAGAGCTGTGTGTCTTGGTAATCTATCTAAAGAGAAATAGCCAGAATCATTCATACCTATTGGAATGAATATGTTCTTTTCTATATATTCCGTGAAAGTGAGACCTGTTTGTTCTTCTATAATTAATCCAAGTATGATAAACCCTGCATTATTATAGTGAAACTTACTTCCTGGTGCAAACATCATATTACTATTTTGGAATAATGATAAAAAGTCTCGTAAACTTTTTAAAAGATACATTGGAGTTTGTTTCCAAAGGTCCTCAAAGTTCTCCATGATACTTTCATCAAAATAATCTGGAATACCCGAACTATGCGTTAAAAGATGATGTACTGTAATATTTTCATTGAAGTTTGGAAATTCAATACTTAAACAATCCTTTAACTTTGTATGAAAAGTAATCACATCTCTTTCAACAAGTTGGCAGATGCCAATAGCAGTGAAAATTTTACACCCTGAGGCAATTCCGAATCTTGTTTGTAGTGTATTATTTATACATTCACTTTTGTTTGCGTAACCAAATGCTTTTTCATAGACTAATTCTTTTTCTTTTTTTATTAAAACTACTCCAGAGAAATCTATTTTCTTATGAATATCTTTTATAATTTTATCCACTTCATTTTTTATTTTTATCACGACAACCACCCTTATCTTTGATATTGTTCTTTCCCCTTATTATTTTTCCATATAAAGGGGAAAGAACCTTCTTATTGAATACGATAAATTGTTAATGAGAACACAAAATTCATTTCGAATTTATTGATTCAGTAGAATACACCTTAGATTGTGATGGTAATAAAGTAAACACACACAATATGATAGTAATAAATAACATTATTAATGATCCTACAATAACTACAAGTTGTATAGAAATAGCTTGAGTTGCAACGCCGAACAAAATCGTTGCAACAATAGTTATTACCGCGATTAATAGCCCATATATACTTCCAATCCGTCCCATCATATGAACAGGAACGTTATTTTGGTAAAAGGTATAAAACCCTGTATTTGCATATGCCATAGCGAAAGATAAAATAAAAAATCCGATAGCAGCTATTAAAAACTCATTTGAAAAAGCATAAAATAAATAACCGATTGCAATGAATAATGATCCTATTCCAATTAAAAATGAAGGTGCTATTTTTTTTGATAAAATTGTATTTGTAATGGCACCTAATATATAGCCTGCTCCAGCTATACTAACTAAAAAACCATATTCACTATCTGTTAATAGTAATACCTCTTTTGCAAACGATAGTTCAAGTGAATCAGTAGCGGTTGCTAATACGATTATGCATTGAAATAAGAAGTAGATATATACGACATACACATGTTTTCTACTAAAGTTTATAACAGCCCTCCAATCTTTTCTTAATACAGTAAGGGATAATGTGTTACTAGTCGTATCCAAATCTTCTTTCTTATCAAGGTTAGGCAGTAGCAGTGTAATGGCTCCTGATATAAGAAAGGCAGTAGCATTTATATAAATAGCAAACTCTGGTGTACTCGCAAATAATAGTACCCCCGCTACCGCCGGACCAATTAAAAATGCACCAGATCCTATTAAGGTACGCAGTGAGTTAAAACGTTGTCTTTGCTCTACTGGTATTAATTTCGTCATATATGTCATAGCAGTCGGTTCAAAAATCGCACTAGCCATGCTTATAACAAATACTAAGGAATAAACACTCCAAAGGGATGGAACTAATGGTAAAATGGCGATTAATATTGCACGAAATATATCAAGGTGAATCATTAATTTTCGTTTATTTAAACGATCAATCATACTTCCTGACCAAGCGTTTGTGAATAGAGCGGCTACTGGTTTTATTACATATAAAATTGCAACAGCTAAGGCTGATCCACCCATATTATAGACAAGTATATTCAGTGCTATTAAGTAAATCCATGCACCTAAATTCGCAATGCCAACTCCGGATAGTAGTAATAAAGGATATTTCCAATCTTTAAGTACGTATTTCATTTCAGGCCCCCGCTTTCCAAATGGTTTTAAAGCAATAAAAAAATCTCACCCCCAAGACTTTTAGTCTTAGGGACGAGATTTATCATCGCGGTGCCACCCTAGTTTATTAATATGTCGCCATATTAACCTTATCAGGTACTGCATTGTTTTCATGCTTATACCTTATCTCTATAACGGGAGCTCCCGTCACACCACCCCCTAATAAAAGGTTCCGATGCGCTGCTCAGAGGCTTGGTTCAATAAAGAATTTTTGCTCCTTTTCAGCTAAATGGAGCTCTCTGTGAAAAATTCATTTTATTTACTCTTCTCTTCACTGCATTTGATTTTTTCCATATTATCACAGTTCTATATAACTGTAAATAAAGAATAATCTGTCAATTGGAATTATGTCAACATTACTGTTCTTGTTTATTATTTTTTCTAAAAATTACGGTGCGTGAAATTACTTGTACTGTTAAAAAAGAGCCTACTGTATCTAGGCCCTTCAAAGTGTCGGAATTAATTTGTATTCGCATCTGCTAACGGTTGCAGTGGGGGTTCTAATTCTATTTTTAATGCATCGCCTTCTTGTATAACTTGTCCCTTTTCAATACTTTGATTCGTTACATAACCCGTACCTGAAGTTTTCAAATCTAATTTTAATAGTTTAGAGAAATACATAACATCACGCATTGACCAACCTTGTAAATTTGGCATTTTTGCATTATTCCCTAATAAGAATAAACGATCCCCTTCGCTCATCACTTCACCAGACTGTGGATATTGCTTTATTATCTTACCTTCTCCTAAAATTACTGGCTGAAGTTTCTTTTTTTCTACACTGTTCTCAACTGTATCCATCGTTTGGTTAACATAATTTTGTACTTTTATTTGAGATTGTTTCGTTGTGTCTGCCATTTGTTTGTCAGTATATGGTTTCACCTTTAAATATTCGAGACTATTTTTCATAACTGGTTTAAAGATTTCAGCAAGAGGCTGAGCTCCATACTCGTCACCCTTTAATTTCGGTTGTTTAATAGCTAAATATACAATTATCTCGGGGTCATCAATCGGAGCCATTCCTAAAAATGAAAAAATATAATTTTCTTTACCTTCCATATATCGTCCATTTTCAGGATTCGGAATTTGAGCTGTTCCTGTTTTACCACCAATCGGATAACCATCTACTTTATACATTGTACCAGTTCCTTTTGAAGATATAATAACACGCTCCATTAAGTTTCTTACCTTCTCTGCTGTTTCTTTTTTTATCGGACTCCCAATTTCTTTCGGTTTATTTTCCATAATAACTTGTTTGTTTGTTGGATTTACAACTTTGTCGACAATATATGGTTTCATCATTTTCCCGTCATTCGCTATTGCGGTAGCTGCTTGGATTAATTGAATAGGCGTTACAGTAGAACCTTGGCCGAAAGAAGTAGTAACTTGTTGAATTTGTGTGTTTAATAATAAAGTATTTTTACTTTCACCAGGTAAATCTATTCCGGTTTTTTGATTAAATCCAAACTTATTCATATATTGCTTAAATTTATCTGGTTTCAGTAACTGATCTTCTAAAATAGAAAAAGCTACATTTGATGATCTTTCAAAACCTTCATCAAATGTAATAGATCCCCACCCAAATCCACCATTATGATCTTTTATATCAGATGAACCAACAGAATATTTACCTGATTGAAAATATTCTTTTCCGTTATATACACCTTCATTAATGGCAGCAGCAAGCGTAAACACTTTCATTGTTGAACCTGGTTCATATGCGTTTGCAATTGGATCATTTAAAAAATACTCTATATCACCTTTATTAGGATTAAAACTAGGCTTGCTAGACATCCCTAAAACTTTCCCTGTCTTTGGATCTGCAATGATTCCTATTAACATAGAAGGATCATAGTGCTCTTGTGCTTTGTTCATCGCTTCTTCTAAAAATCCATTAATTTGTTTATCAAGTGTAAGATATACATTATTTCCATTTTTAGCAGTCTCTATTTTTCTAATATCATTTGTAAGCGGAATACCTTTTTGTGAACCTACATATTCTATATTCCCGTTTGTAGAGCGTAAATATTTATCCAAACTTTTTTCAAGTCCAAATTTCCCTTCTGTATTTCCTTTATCGTCAGGTCTAGCAAATCCGAGTATATAGGATGCAAAATCTTCATTTGTATATACTCTTGCTTTTTCTGTCCTAAAAGAAACCCCCGGTATTTTCAGTTTTTTTATTTCATCCTTCATTTCTCTAGATAAATTCCGGCCAATTTTTCCGATTTCAACTTGAGTACGTCCCTCATGAAAGTTTTTTATTATTTCTTCTTTATCAATTTCAAGCGCATCAGCTAATCTCCCTGCAGTTTCATCTTTATTTATTACTTTATCTTTTCCTTTTAAATTCACAACAACACGGTACGTTGTGGAATCTTGAACTAGCACCTTTCCAGTTTGATCATAAATTGTGCCACGATTCGCTTCTAAAACACCATTTTTATTGTGTTGTTCATTCGCAAGATCTTTTACATCAACATTTTGTATGACCCCTACTGCTTGAATGTAAAAAAAACGTAAAAGCATAGTAAGAAACAAAATAATAAAAACAATCATCATATACCTTGCGCCTTTATTTGTTTGAAGTTTATGCATACTTTTCTCCTTTCTTTTTTAATTGATCAATGCAAAGATGCGCTTTAAAATATGTAGTTTTTGCTTTCGATAATATATGTTTCGAAGTTTTCTTTTTAATTCCTTTAAAACAATGTAAAACTAGTTTTTGTTATTTTCGCTTTTGATTTATTTAAATTTTTAGAATACAGTACGTGAAATTTAAGGATATTCATTCTTTTTAACCTTGCTGCAGTATATTCAATCTTGTCTACAATAAAAAAAATCCCCTTCTGAATCTTCAAAGGGAATTTTTCACCAAACCTATAAATCGTTAGTTATAAAATTTAAGCTACATGGTTATATTTCTCTAAAAAAGGAATTCGTTTCGCAACGAGTGCATACATTTTGAAAACAAGTTTTGCGATTGGTTTAAATATACGTTTTTTCTGCAACAATAAACTACTTGTTATAATTGTTATTACAGCTGCACCGATTACATCTAAAGGAAAATGAACACCTACATACAACCGTGATATACAAACTAAAACCGCCCATACAAGTGCAATATATCTTAACTTTTCTCCTCTAAGAATAAATATGAATGCGATCGATAATACAAGTACAGAATGATCACTTACAAATGATGAGTTTTCTGCATGAGGTACTAGTTGATTTACATCATGTGATACAAAAGGACGTGGATGATAATATACTACATGTATAATAACATTTACTAGTAACGCAATTATTACTGAAAGTGTCGTATATAACACTGTATATTGTTTCCTTATCGCATTCTCTTTCTTGCCGTTATGAAACCATAAAATAAACATGAATAGAATAGCCACATATGCAGCGCTATTTGTAATAGCAACCATTACCTTATCTAAGAGCATAGATGTGCCCGCTAAATTATTTATCCATTGAAATACTGTGTAATTCACATTACTCTCTCCTTATAATTTCTTGTTTTACTTGAAATAAAGATACAAGTTTACTTGATTTACACAGTATACAACATTTACACACATTTAAATTTCCACTTTATTTATTTTACTATTTTTCATTTGACAATTATGTAACTATTTACATGTATTAAAGATATATAGAGTTGAAAAACCTTTTAATTTAAACGATCCACAAACTATAAGTGTATATATTACATAACATATCCATATAAAAACATTAGTTATTAAATCATATTTTTATTCCATACGTAGAGCAATATTCCCAAACTGTTCTCCCAGTTCCATACGTCTTAACGCTTGAATTGCTACTTCTAACGAATAAATTTTATCCATAATTGGTTTAATCTTATATTTCTCTATAAATTTAATCATTTCATTAAATTCCTCACGGCTCCCCATAGATGTTCCCATAATGTCTATTTGATTATAAAATACCGCTCGTAAAGGCAATTCTATTTTATCTCCTGAGCTTGCACCAAAATTAACAATTCTCCCATTCGGTTTCAATACATCAAAATATTTCAAAAATGTTGCCGGACCTATACTATCGATTATTAAATCTACTTTCTCTCCTTGTAAACTCTCTTCCCAATTTCCAGAACTATTAAAAGAAATGTCTGCACCATATTTTTCTGCGATCTCTCTTTTTCTATCTATCCTTGAAGTTACAATTACCTTGGCTCCGATTGCTTTAGCAAATAACATGGCAAAGGTTGCTACGCCACCACCGATTCCTGGAATTAGAACATGCTCCCCACACTTCAATCTACCCTTTGTAAAAAGTGCTCTATATGCAGTTAATGCTGATAAAGATAAAACACCAGCCTCTTCCCAAGTAAGGTATGATGGCTTTTCCACTACATTTTCAACTGGTACAATAACATATTCGGCAAACGTTCCATCTTTCGGTCCACCTAATACTTCGGGTAGCTCTGGAACTTCAGCAGTATGGTCCCATCCAATACTAGGATTTATAATAACCTCGGTATGTAGTGTACTATTTGAAACTCCTTCTCCTATTTCTGTAACAATTCCTGAGCCATCTGATCCTATTACTAATGGTATATCCATTTCTTTTCTATTGTTTATAATAAATAAATCCCTATGATTTAACCCTGCAGCTTTTAATTTTACTTTTACTTCACCAGCATTAGGACTTATCTCAGATGAAAATTTATATTTTAATCCCTCTAATCCTTTTTTATTTTGATGTACAATAGCTTTCATTATTTAATTCCCCCTTAATATTTTCAATGTACTAGAAATATCAAAATAAATGAAATTTTCCGCCTCCAATAATTAAAAAAATGTATTTGGTTATTATAAAAAATCCCCTCCCTATAATAAGTATAGGAAGCGATTTCAAAACTAGTTAGATAAGAATCTGTAAATTTATTGAGTTCTAGCCAATTCTAATATATTTCGAATAAACGGCGCTTTTGCATGGGTATACGACACACGATCAAAAGGGTATGTAGCTGCAAGTCTATCTTTTAATTCTCTATATTCTTTACGTGCCCATTCATTTTTTGTTAGAAAGTCTCGAAATAAAAGATTGTTTTTCCATTCGTCACTATTATAAATATAAACATGCAAATGATGTGTACCAGCTCTCCATTTTCCCTTTCTAAAAAAACGCCAATTAGGTGATTCTTTTGGAACATACTCATAACCAATTTTCGATAGGGATTCAATCCACTTTTCAGAAATATGTAAATCTGTTACGCCAATCATCATATCGATAAGTGGTTTCGCCCCTAACCCTTCTACCGATGTGCTACCTATATGTTCAATAGCAATACATTCTTCTCCCAATAAAAAAATGAATTTATCTTTTTCTTTTAAGTATTCTTCATGCCAGCTTTTTTGATATGGTTTAATAACAATTTGTTGTTCCAATTTTTTGCCCCCTTTTAAGCATTTATTATTATATTTATAAAACTTCATGCAATTTGCATAGGAGTTTAACAAAATATGTCGAATATTGAACTATACAACTTTATTATAATAAATGCGAGGTAAATTATGAAAGATATTCCAGTTGAAATTCAGTTAAATCATGTAACTTTCCAATTAAAAGAACGTCATAATTTTGATTGGCTTATAAAATTAGGGACCGTATTTGCAGTTTTTGACCAACAAGATTCAGGTAATCTTTCTTTTGGTGTGGAAAAAGATGGTCATAAGAAATTCATTAAATATGCTGGGGCACAAACCATTGCATATGAAGGAACAACAAATGATGCTATTGAAAGGTTAAAAAATTCAGTTACTATTTATGAAGAGTTAAAGTATGACTCGCTTATTAGATTAATTGAACATTTTCCAGTTCAATCTGGATATGTATTAATTTTCGATTGGTTTGATGGTGAATGTCTACATTCGCATTGGAGTTTCCCACCTACTGAGAAATATAAAAATCCAAACTCTCCTTTTTTAAAATTTAAGCATTTATCTGTTAAGGAACGAATTCAATCCTTAAATTCCATTTTTTCTTTCCATACATATGTAGAAAAGAAAAATTATGTAGCGATAGATTTTTATGATGGCAGTATTTTATATAATTTCAGTACAAATGAGACAAAAATTTGTGATATTGATTTATATTCTAAAAAACCATATATAAATAAAATGGGACGATTATGGGGTTCCTCTCGTTTTATGGCTCCTGAGGAATTTGAGCTTAATGCAATGATTGATGAGAAGACAAACGTATTTAATATGGGGGCGATGGCATTCGCACTTTTAGGCGGTGGAAAAGATCGCGCTTTTATAAAATGGGACGCAAGTAAAGGATTATATGAGGTAGCATATCGTGCTGTAAATGAAAGCCGTGTAGAACGGTATGCATCAGTTAATGAGTTTTATGAAGCATGGTTAAATGTATCTGATACTGCAAAAATATAACTACATATTTTTAAACTAATATATAGTTTATACTATTATCATGTATAATACAGATGAAATAGAAATTCAGAATAACGAGGCAAATATTATGAACTTTGTTTATATTAATCAAAACGTATTAAATAATCTTCTATACATTTTAAGTAGTATATTTGTTTTTTATTTTATATATGATAGTGGGCGTTATTTAAAGAAATATAGAAAACTACTTATTACCGTTTGTACGACTATCCCTCTTATTTTATGTATGCGTTATCCTATCTATATGGATGAAAATTGTATTCATGATTTAAGGCAAATTCCTGTTTTAATAGGTACACTTTATGGTGGATTCCCTGTTGGTATCATATTGTTTACTATTTTATTAATTACAAGATTTGCATTTTACGGATTTAACATGTTAACTGTCATTGTTTACGGCACAATGTTCATTATTACAGCTTTTGCATCTGCAAAATTTAATACATATAATAGAAAAGTTAAAGTAGCTTCTGCTATGTTTTTAACTTTTTTCCTAGCAATATTTACAACTGTGATTGTATTAACTTTATCAGACTTTGAAGTGAATAATTTGTATATTATTTATTTCATAATATTACCAACTACTTTGATGCTATTTATTGTTTATTTTAATGAAGTATTAAAAGATGCAGTATTTATGCGGTCGAAGTTAATTAAGATGGAAAAAATGGAGATTGTTAGCCAACTCGCAGCTAGTATATCTCACGAGGTAAGAAATCCCTTAACTGTCGTAAAAGGATTTACTCAACTTTTAAAAACACCAAATTTAACTCCAGAATCAAGAGACAAATATATTGAACATATATTGGAAGAGTTAAATCGAGCCCAGGTAATTATTGATGATTATTTAACGTTTGCCAAACCCGCATCAGAAAAGCTAGATCATATTTCAGTAGAACAAGAGTTAAATCGAGTTATTAATATGATATTGCCATTATGTAATATGAATACAATACATATTATAAAAAACTTCTCAGAGGCAACAATTGTTGGCAATAAACAACATTTTCAACAATGTGTTTTAAACTTAATAAAAAATGCGATTGAAGCCATGCCTGATGGTGGTACCTTAAATATTTCCTCTTCTATTCATAACAATAAAGTTATAATACGAATTGAGGATAGCGGAGTTGGAATGTCACAAGAGCAAATAAATCGATTTGGTGAACCGTATTTTAGTACGAAAACGAAAGGTACAGGTTTAGGTACCATGGTTGCTGTTAAGATCATCGAAACGATGCAAGGTTCTTTAAAAATTCGAAGCGTTATTACGAAAGGTACAACATTGATAATCACTTTTCCAAAATATAATAAGAACCTATCTTAAAACAAATAAAAAAGGAGCTAGTATGCTCCTTTTTTATTTGTTTCGATACATAAGTATCTACTATGTTTTTTTCGTTTACATTATTGGAGACTAATTAAAAATTAGTATCCTCCGCCCCAACAGCTGCATCCAACAATAATTAATAAAATAAACAACACAACTAATAAAGCGAAACCTCCACCAAAACCACAAGAACCACCGTAACTCATATTTTCTCCTCCTTTTGGTTTGAAAACTAATAGGTAGTTGATCATTTTAACTGGTTCGTATTATACATTATGTAAATATCCCTTTTTTGAGCATGTCTGCATAAAATAAGTAAAAGCACTCCTATTAGAGTGCTTTAAAATGGATACCAAAAATCTTGAAATACATGTAATTTTAAATAAACTGCAAAAATCAAAATGAATATCCCTACAAGCAAAGCAATAAAATCCCAGGCGTTTGCTTTTCTTGTATAGAACCACGTACGTTTATCCTTCTTGCCAAATCCTCTTAAATCCATTGCATTTGAAACTGTATCAATTCTGTCTAGCGAATGAATAATTAGAGGCCAGAAAATTAAAATACGATTTTTCATGCGCGTCCATAAACTTGCTTCTCCTTTTTCAAAAGCTATTCCTCTTGATTCTTGAGCATGTTTAATAATTCGATATTCGGATTGAATATCAGGTATATAACGTAATGCGATATTTATTGCATATGTAATTTTATAATGAATGCCAAGTTTATTTAAGCTACTTACAAATTCACTTGGATCTGTCGTATAAATAAAGAGAAGTGTAAAAGGTAATAACGTAAAATACTTTAATGAAAGCGTAGCTGTATAAAATAATGTTTCATATGTAATTGTCGCATAACCAATATGTAAAAACGAAGTATATGATCCAGTTAATTCAGATCCATGGGTTGGCGTAATTAATAAAATCATGACAGAGTTTAATAAACTAAATGTAAAAATAACACTAAAAACAATTAAAATTTTACGAAGCGGAATTTTAGCAAGCGAAAGTCCAATACACCCAATAAAACATAAAATTAACAATATACGAAAATCAAAAAACAAAAAGGTAAGTGTCATACAAAAAATAAATAAAAACAATTTTACTGCTCCATCCATACGATGAAAATATGTACTATGCACCTTCCTCACTCCTATTATCACAGAAATAAAGCTCTATAAATTTTTTTGGACAGGAAACTCCGCTAAATGTAACAAGCTTGAATAAAGAACTCTCTCTTAAGTTAGCCCTTTGTAGTATCTCTTGATCTCCTAATACAGTGGATACAGTATTATCAGCAATTATTTCTCCTTCATGTAGTACTATCGCTCGGTCTGCATATTCTAACGCTAGATTCATATCGTGCGTGATAAAAATAAATGAGATTCCTTTTTTAGCTAGGTTTCTAATAAACGACATGAACTGTTTATAATGATAATAATCTTGTCCAGCCGTCGGTTCATCTAATATGATGAGTTTTGGATTTGTTGTTAATACAGTTGCAATAGTTAATCTCTTCTTTTGTCCGTAGCTTAATGCCTGAATTGGCCAATTACGAAATGGATATAAACCACAAATTTTTAACGCTTCTTCAGCTCTATTCTTAATTTCTTCCTTTGAAAATTTTTTTATTTTTAATGTAAATACAACTTCTTCTAAAACAGTCGGTTGCGTAATCATGTGATTTGGATTTTGCATTACATAACATATACTCTCCCCACGTTTACGAATAGACCAAGAATTAATAGTTACTCCATCTAACAAAATTTCTCCACCTTTTATTTTGTTTATTCCAATAAGGCTATTGGCTAATGTAGATTTCCCAGCTCCATTCTGGCCCAAAAGTGTTGCAATTTCTCCTTCATATATTGAAAAATTAACATTTTTTAATACGCTTTGATTATTAGGATACGCAAATGACAAATTTTTCACTTTAAACACTTCTTTATTTTTAGTAGTATCCATTACAAAAGTTTGCTTTTTCACCCACTCTTTTATAATGCCACTAATCCTTTCCTTTTGAAGATTTTCAAGTGGATATAGTAAGCCACTTTTACTATCGTAATGTAATTTCTTTAATGCTTCGATGTAAATAGGCTCTCTTAAGCCGATACGCGGTAATATATGTGACGCTAAAATCTCTTCTGGTGTTCCTATCGCGACAACTTCACCTTCATCAATCAAAATAATTTTATCTAAATCCAAATTTAAAATTTCTTCTATTCGATGTTCAATAATTACAATTGTTTTCTTATATTGCCTATGTATATCTTTAATCAGTTCAATCGTATGTAAGCTGCTTAGCGGATCTAAGTTTGCTAACGGTTCATCGAACAATAATATATCCGCATTTGTTGTTAGCAGACCTGCTAGAGAAACAGTTTGCTTTTGGCCTCCTGATAATTCATGTGGACTTTGTTTATGAGTACTATGCATCTTTACCTTTCTTAATGAATCCGAAACGATCTTTTTCATATCATCTTGATGTACACATTCATTTTCTAAATAAAATGCTACATCTTCTTCTACTGTCAAACCAATAAATTGAGCGTCTTGATCTTGCAAAATTGTTCCTACATGTTTACTCTGTTCAAAAATACTGCCTTTCCTCGGATCTTTACCAGCAATTGAAATGTTTCCTGTACTAATCCCTTCATATGAAAATGGGATTAGCCCATTAATACAATGAGCTAATGTTGATTTTCCTGAACCGCTTCGTCCAGCAATTAATACTTTTTCCCCAGGATATATATGAAAAGTAATGTCTTTTAATGTGGGCTGTGCAGCATGCCCGTATTGAAAGGTAAATTGTTCGAAAGAAATAATCGGTCGCATATTAACATCCCTACTTTTCAATTTTTAAATGTGTATGTTTCTTATTTGATTTAGCTAAGCCAATTGTAATTGGTAATCCAAGAACTAAAAATACAAGAACATCAGATATAGTCGCTCCTAGTACTTGTATAACAATTTTGTCAAACGGTTCTCCCATCACAACAATATCGAAGGCTCCAGCAAATATAATAGCAATGACAATACCAATTAACCCAGTAATGGCTAAATAAGAAATATCTCCCTTATTATATGTCCCGTTTTTCACACTAAAGCCAACTCTTTTTTGAATGAGCCCCATTGCAAAGCCGATAATGCCTGAACTAATAACCCATCCCCACCAAATACCGAATCCGGCGATTGTATCTGTTACGGTATGACCAATTAGTCCTATTAACAGTCCAGCAACGGGACCAAATAAAGCTCCAAAAACAGTTAAAATGGCTAATCCAGGTTTAATAAATGTATTCGGTGCAATAGTGAATCCCCAAAGTCCTAATATGCCATATAAGGCAGCTCCAATCCCAATTGCTACTACTAACTTTGTCGTTAATTTATTCATTACAATTCCCCTCTCATATTAGTCAGCTTTAATTACTCTATATTTATTTTGAAAATGAATTATGCATCGACACTCCCTTTCTGTACAACAAAAAATGACCTCTTGCATAAGAGGTCATTTTCTTTCACGTTCAAGAATCCTCTTATCTTTCAAAAAACACATCGTGTCCTCTGCGGAATTAGCACCTTCCTATGAATTTACATAGGGGTTGCTGAGGTTTCATAGGGCCGTTCCCTCCACCTCTCTGGATAAGTATTAATTTGTAATTCGTATTATGGCACTAAGAAGTATAAATTTCAACACTTTTCTAATTATTTTTATTTTTTGTTTAACAGTACGTTTAAATCATTGTATTCTTATCGGAATTATGAAATAATAAATTCAAAGTTGTTACAGGAGGAATGTATGATGAAAGTAATTGGTTTAATTGGTGGACTAAGTTGGGAATCTACATCACTATACTATAAACATATTAATACACTTACACTTTCTCAATATGATCAAAATGCGAAGCTTGTTTTATATAGTATGGACTTTGGTGAAGTAACTACTTTATTACAAAACCACCAATATGAAGAAGTGAAAAATGAATTAGTCACAGTTGCAAAAAAGGTTGAAAAATCCGGAGCTGAATGTTTATTGATATGTTCAAATACGGTCCATTTATTTGCTGAAGAAGTAGAAAAGGCAATATCCATACCGCTTCTTCACATTGGTGATGTAAGTGCTAAAGAAATGGTAGAACAAAATATAAAGCGTATCGGACTATTGGGTACGAAACAAACGATGGAACAAGATTTCTATACATCACGACTAGCAAGTTATAACATTGAGACAATTATCCCTGATGACAAAGAAAGAGCATTTATCCATCATGTCATATTAAATGAATTAAGTAGAGGAATTATTTCAGAAACATCAAAAGAAAAGCTATTACAAATTACAAACTCATTAGTTCAAAATGGTGCGGAAGGTATACTACTCGGTTGTACTGAAATACCTTTGCTCATTTCCCAGAACGATCTAACAGTTCCTGTATTTGATACTGCTTTTTTACATGCAAATACTGCTGTGCATTTCGCTAGATAATACAAGCATATAGGTGTGATTTCTATGTTTTATATTGTCCAAACTATTAATTTAATTATGGGTCCATGACTGCAATTACTATATTACAAAATTAACATTAACAGTCTTAATACACTTGCTACATTATGTTTATAAATAATCGATATCAATAAAAAAGCATCTACATAAGTAGATGCTTAGATGTGATAAGGAGTGTTCTGTGAGGTTAGGATAAGCTTTTCAGCTTGTCCTATGCTATCAATATATGATTTATTTTATAAAACGTGAATAGTTAATAGAATTATTTTATGCCTCTTTTCTAATTTATTCCTATATTAAAACGTCCCTAGTTTCTATACATACTAGAGACGATTCACATTTTTTAATTCTCTACTTTTGTCACTTCCCCAGTTAATCGCTTACTTTTCAATTCAAAATAAGCATCTAAAACTTCTTTACCAATATCAGAATTAATACCAGATTTATCATTTATAACCCACGGTACAACAATAGAAAATGCTACTTCTGGATCATCATATGGGGCATATCCTGCTAATGTTAAGTTATAGCATTCTCTACGATCGCCTTTCTCATTTCGCCCAATATCACTTTCTCCACCGTATACCGTTTGTGCGGTCCCTGTTTTACCAGCTGGTTTATACGGTGCTTTTTGGAACGCTCTTACTCCCGTTCCATCCCCTTCTTGGAATACCTTTCTAAATCCTTCTTTTACTTGATTTATATACTCCTCTTTCATATCTACTTTATTTAAAACGACTGGTTCTATTGAATGCATCACTTTACCAACTTCATCTTTTTGAACGGTTTGTTCTCTAATCTCTTGAACAATTTGCGGTTTCATTCGATAACCGCCATTTGCGATAGTTGAAATATATTGTGCAAGCTGAAGTGGTGTATACGTATCATATTGTCCAATCGAATAATCTAATAAGAAACCAGGCTGATTATCTTTTCTTCCAATTTGTCCCGCAGTTTCATTCGGCAAATCAATACCAGTTTGTACGCCTAGTCCAAATTGCCTGAAATAATACCTCATTTTATCAAAGTATTCTTGTTTAATATCTAGTGAACTATTTTTCACATAATCCACGCCGGCAATTTTTAATGCAATATTAAACATATAAACGTTTGAAGAAACTTGTAACGCTCTTTGATCGTCTATATTTCCAAACTCTTTCCAAGACTTCTTCTCCTTAGTACCTTTAAACTTCATAGGTGCATCATAAAAATGTGTTCCTGGAGTTATAGCATTTGTTTCAAACCCTGTTAACACTGTCGCACCTTTAACAGTTGATCCAAGCTCATATGAACTTGTCATCGTACCTAAAGCATAATCTTCCACTTCCGTTTTTCCATCTTTTTCTACAAGCTTTTTCCCAGCCATTGATAATACTTGGCCGTTTTTCGGATTCATCATTACAACGAAAGCACGGTCTAACATTGATTCTGATCCTTTATATTGTTTTAATATTTTTTCTATGCTCTCTTCAACTTTTTTCTGTAATTCCATATCAATTGTTAAAGTTAAATTCTTTCCGCTTTTTCCTTCCGAAACCGTTTCTGTTCTTGTCGTATTACCCTGTTTATCGGCAATGCTTCTTACTTCTTTTTTCGTACCGTGAAGTACATCTTCGTATTGCTGCTCGATATAACTTTTGCCGACTCTATCATTTCGGCTATAATCACGCACCAAATAATAATCTAATCGTTCACTTGGTAATCCTTCATCGGCATTAGAAACATTTCCAAGAACGGATCGGAATAATCCATCATTTACATAGAATCTCTCCCAATCAACTGATGCATCTACACCTGGGAGATTCGCTAAACCCTCACTAATCACAGTATATTCCTTTTCACTAACATCTTTTTTAATAATTTGAGGTGCCATTTGATAACCAGAAGCCATTTTACTTTTAATAGCTAACACCTTTATATCTTTATCTGTTAATTCTTTAAGATTTTTATCTGTAACTCGTTTTCTTTTTAACTCTTCTATTTTTTTATCTAGCTTCTTTCCACTAATATCTTTCTCCCTAAATGAATCTATTTCTTTTTTTGATACTAGATTTTCAGCAAGTTTTGGATTTAATTGCATCCAAAAATCTTTCTTATCTGTCTCAGTTAACTTATTTATATCTTCTTGCGGCATTTCAATTATTTCTGCAAGTTGTCTTGCAGTTTTTAGCATTTCTTCTGATTTTACTCCTTTCATCTTTGTATATGTAATCGTGCGTAAAGATTTATTATCAACAACTGGATTCCCTTCTCGATCAAATATTTTCCCACGCGGGACAGAAAGACTCACGGTTGCATTTTCTCTCTTCTCTACTTCATTTTTATGCGTCTCTCCATCGATAATTTGCACTTTACCTAACTTTATTATCATGGCAGAAAATAATAAAAATACACAAAAGAATAAAATGTTTAACCGCACTGGCATTGCTCTATTACTTTTTTTCTCTTGCTTCTTCACTTTGTCATAACCTCCTCCTTTTAGCGATTTGAATAATAATGGTACCTCTAAATTAAAAATAATGTACAACTTCTATACATTACTTCGTATGGATATTAATATAATGTTAAAAACTTAATTGAAATTAAAACAAAGGTAAAGAAAAGGTAAAGTTTACTAAAGTAAACATAAAAATACCCAATAACAAAAAGTTTAGCTTTTTGTTATTGGGTATTTAATAATTTAAGAATTAATAGTAGATCGTATTGATATACAACTATCATCACAATTTGATAGAGATTGTTTACTCTGAATTTTTGGCAAGTAAATCGTTACAGTTGTCCCGACCCCAACCTTACTCATAGTACTTATTGTCCCTTGATGACTTTCAATAATTTTATAGCTTAACATTAATCCAATACCGGTACCTTTTTCTTTCGTACTATAAAAAGGCTCCCCTAATCTCTTAATTCTTTCTTCAGGTATTCCTATTCCTTCATCTATTACATGAATAATAACGCCCTCATTATTGATCTTTTTTATATGAACTGAAATTTTCCCGCCAGCTGGCATAGCTTCAATTGAATTTTGTAAAATATTAATAAATACCTGTTTTAGTTGGTTTTCTGAACATTCAATAATTAACTCTTTGGAATCTGTATATAATTCCACTTGAATATTTGTCATAATTGCTTTTGTATTTATTAATGATACGACATTTTTAAATATTTGATAAATATTTTTCTTTTCCGTATTTATTTCATCTGTTTTTGCAATCGACAAAAACTCTTGGAGAATCGCTTCTATTCTTTCAATTTCCGAAAGCATAAGATCAAAATATTTTTCTTGATCTTCTTTATTGATTTGAAATAGCTGTATAAACCCTTTAATTACGGTTAATGGGTTCCTAACTTCATGAGCTACACCCGCTGCTAATTGACCAATCGCTGCTAATGTATCTGATTTGTTTAGCAATTCTTCTGTCTTTTTCCGCTCTGTAATATCGCGTACGATAATCATAATTTTATCCTGCAATAATGGTAAGCATCTAGCTTCAAAGAAATTAACACTTCCATTAATTGCAAGCGGGTATTCAACAATTGTATTTGTTCCTTTTTCTTTCACTTGATGAATTGCTTCTTGAAATTGCTGCGCTACTGGAGATGGTAATACTTCGTAAAACTTTTTTCCCATAAAAGCCTCTGCGGGTACGTAAAATTTTGTAGGAGATCCTGCTTTATAATCTATAATTGTGCCATCATCTTCTGTTAAGAAACATAAATCTGGTAAAGCTTTAAAAATTAATTCCAATTCAGATGTTTGTTGTTTCAACTGCTTTTCTATCGCTTTTAAATGTGTAATATCTACACCAACAGCCCAGTAGCTGAATCCTGTTACAGGAAACTGCTCTGATATATTTGACCACATGATTGTTTTAACTTCTCCGTTTTTACATGTTATACGCATTTCCCAATCTCTAAAATTTTTTCCACGAGTCAAAAATTTACTTTGTATTTGGTGACGATAATTATGGTCTGGGTACAATAATTGAAGTGCATTTGGATTCCCGATTATCTCTTCAGCGGTATAACCTGTAACAATTTCACATTCACGATTCCATAGAATAAATTCCCCATTATGATCAAGCGCATCGACCATGACAGGCATGTTTTGTAAAATTGTATGTAGCTCCTCCTCTTTTTGAGAGAGCAACGTTGCATTTTTACTTTGAAATACTTTTATTACCCCATCTAAAATCAGGTTTGCTAGCATTTCAAAGTATTTTTGACAATTGAAAATTTCACTTTTTGGGCACCATACCACAAAAGATCCTAAATATTGATTGTATAAGAAAATGGGGATTTCAATTTTGGGAAGCTTACATATTTCCATTTCATTTATTCCAAATGAAAATATACATACTTTTTCAGCATCAAGAAGTTGATGTGATATGTTTGTTAACTTATAAAATTGTTCTGCCATGGTTTCTATTGTACTCACATCAATAAGTTCCATTAGCCGCGCATTCATTGCTTTTTCACCTCAATATGTAAAATTAATACAAATCCAAAATTCATACTTCTCCATTATACGAAGAATGTGCGTATAGGTATATAGCTGTAGAATAATTATTCAAACAAATTTTATTTTTCAATTAAAAATAGATAATAGTATACACTCAAGTAAAGCGTTTATCCATTCCATACGAAGCAACTTATTATGTGTATGCCCCCTCAACCTAACTTACTTTATTTTCGTTAAATTTCAAAATAGCAAACGATTCTTAGTAGAATAAAAATACAAAGAGATATAAAGTTCACAAAATTTTCATAATTATTATGAAAATTTTAAACATTTATTCCAATATATTCTATATAATGATAGGTAATAAGGCTTCTATGCATCTCATAGAATACCTTACCCCTAATAAAAAGTAAAAAAGAATCCAATGAGGATTCTTTTTTACTTTTTATGCTAACACATGCGTATAGAGAGCATGTGCAACACCGTGTTCTTCATTTGTCAACGTTTCGTATTGACACATCGCTTTTATTTCTTCAACTGCATTTCCCATTGCAATTGATATATTTGCTTTTTCCATCATGGAAACATCGTTTAGGCCATCACCTATCGCTACTGTATTTTCAACTGAAATATTAAGGTGTTCTGCCAATGTATATAATCCATTTCCTTTTTGAGCCTCTCGATGATTAATCTCTAAATTATGCCAATAGGAAGATGTAATTGCTAAATCTGTATTATGCAGAAACTTCTCTTTTAATTGTTTTAGTTTATCAATGTCATAAGAAAAAGGTAACAGTTTATGCACGTGTATATCTGTTTGTACAATTGGTTTGCAGCTTTCCGCACTATGAAAAGCTGTATGCTCAAGGTATAATGCTGCGATCGTTTCTAACTCTTTCAAGTCGATATTTTCTTTTGTATTCTTCACGTATTCGATTTCGTTACGTACACTCTCTACGCCATATTCCGGTACGTACACACCTTTATCAGTATAAAGTTGATAATATAAGCCATTTTCTTCGAGATAGTTAACAATCTCAAGTGCCTGCATATTTTGAATTGGATGTCTCTTCATCATTTCTTTATCTTTATATATAAGCGCACCATTTTCCGCAATAATTGGACACTCTAAATTAACTTCTAACAATAATCGTTCAATGTCGACGATAGAACGTCCTGTACAAATTGCTACAACGTGGCCAGCTTCCTGACATTTTCGAATTGCTTCTGCATTCTCTTTACTAATCATTTTATTCCCCGAAAGAAGAGTTCCATCTAAATCAATTGCAATTAATTTCATTATTTCTTCACCACTTTCTATAAATACACGAGTGCATATGAAACGAAAGATATCGTTCTCATACTGATCTCGTGAAGTACTCCTTATTTATAATTTATGAAAAGCGTTTCAGGTCAAGAAATAATTTTTAAAAACATGAATGAAAATGAGATTTATTATCAATACTATAATTAATAAAAGGGCAACCACGATTTGGCTACCCTTCAAAAATTTATATTTCTGGATCAAAAGTTTTGCAATCTGTTTCTTCCGTAGTTGATGCATGTTTCCCTTTATTACTTACTACATAAATTGCGTCTGCACTACATTTATTACCGTTAGCCCAAAATTTACAATTGTTTACTTCACATAAAACGTCTTGTGCCATAGTATCACACCTCCTTGTTCTATTATCATTAACAAAATTCGGAGGTATGATACTCTTTAGAATGCATTTTTTATTACCTTTTGAGCTTTCTTAATGATTCTATATCACCTCGTACAATAGCATCGATATTTTGGGTTATCTTTTCAACGTCAAAATGCCACCATTGAATTCGCAATAATTCTTCTATTATTGCATTTGAAAATCTCTCTTTTATTTTATTTGCAGGGTTTCCACCAACAATTGTATATGGTGCGACGTCTCTAGTCACAACAGATTTAGCTGCAATTATTGCACCATCACCTATTTTTATTCCGGGCATAATAGTTGTATCCATACCAATCCAAACGTCATTTCCTATAACTGTATCTCCTTTATATGGTAAATCACATAAATCTGGTGCGAATTTCTCCCATCCATTCCCGAAAATATTAAAAGGATACGCCGAAAATCCATCCATTCGATGATTTGCTCCGTTCATAATAAAGGTAACTCCAGATGCAATACAACAAAATTTCCCAATAACGAGACGATCTCCGATGAATTCATAATGATATAATACTCGATCTTCTAAAGTTTCCCCATGTTTCGCATCATAATAAGAATAGTCATCAACGAGTATATTAGATTTCGTTATTGTATTTTTTATAAAATGAACGTTTTGATTTCCTTCAATTGGGTACTTAACATTTGGATTAGGATTCATGTTGCATACTCCCTTTACCATTCATTTCACTTTCAACTGCTATTACTGGCTTTAAATTGTAAATAGGTAAAATAAACAATAATCCAATTATAAATAGTAGAGCCGTTCCTTCGTACATCGTACTTAATGAAAACATCTCCTTTAATGAACCAGCAATACTCATCGTTACTACCATTGAACCAGTAAATAGCGGACTTAAAATACCATTAACACGACCAATAAAATCCGTATCACTATTTTGAATAATAAGCGTATTAATACCTATTTGGATACATGGAAGAGCTAAACCACTAAAAAGTTGTGCTGTAAGTGTCACCCATAAATTTGTAGAGTATCCTATTATACCAATGCCAATGGCCTGACCGAGCATCCCTACTATTAACATTTTTTGCGGAGCAACATTTTTCGCAAATACCATCGCTAAAGCTCCTCCAACAATCATCCCCGCACCATTTACTGTTAGTAACCATTGTAAACTCTCTTTTGATAACCCTAACTGCTCAGTTACAATAAAAATCCCTAGTGGTTGAATTAAACCTATCCCTAGCCCTGCTGCCATAAAACATAGTCCAAGCAAAGTTAATGCTTTTTTCTTTTTTACGTATTTAATACCATCCAACATTTCCTGTAATAGCGTGATTTCTTTCTTCTCATTATCATTCTCAAGATCTTTAGGAAGAAATAGCAACACAGCTGCTGCAAGTAAAAAAGCAATACCTGTTATGATGATTGAAATATAAATTCCAAAACTATGAAAAATAAATGTTCCAAGAATCGGTCCTAACACCATAAAAATCGCAAATATTGTTTGATATATAGACATAGCTAATTGGATTTGTTCCGTTGATAAATGCTGTTTAAACAATTTCATACCAGATGGTTGAGAAAACTGTGAAAGGATTGCAGAAATAAGCGTGACAAAAAACACAATTTTCCACGTACCAAACATAAGAGTAATTAATACAGCAAATACTGAAATAGAACTTAACGTTTCACACCATATCATTGTCTTCTTCGGCTTCCACCTATCAGCAAAAGTTCCGCCAATAAAGGAAAAGATAAAAATTGGAGCAAACTCAGCAACTGAAATCATCGAAATAGCAAAAGCATCACCTTTTGTCATTTCCATTACGTATAATAATACCGCAAAGTTTCGAACCCATATTCCAATTTGTAAAAATAATGCTGACGCTAGGATTCCTTGCACAAACCGGTTTTTTAATACTTGTGATACCCCAACATTTTGTTTCGTTACTACATTTGTCGACATAAAAAAGCCTCCTATTTCATGTTCTGAACAGGAGGCAGCACAAATCATATGAAAAGACTATATTTTTCGCAGAGCGAAATACATCCCTTTTCTATAAATGTACAGACTAATCCTATTCAGAAGAATATTTCGTTTTTTAACGAAGATCTCTTACAAATAGAATTAGTTGATCATTGGGATGTTTTCACCCTTCCGTTTCGAATTTAAATTACACATACATACTCTATGTACATCATTTTCGATGTATGCATGTCTTACAATAAATATTCTAGAATGTTAATGGTAATTCCTCTAAAGAACGCATTAAATAATTACCTTGCCATTTAATTTCTTCACGATTCCCTTTTATTTGTAGTTCAGGCATTCGATTGAACAAAGTAGTAATAGCAATCTTCGCTTCTAACCTAGCAAGTGGAGCGCCTAAGCAGAAATGGCTACCATGACCAAAGGCAATATGGCGATTATTTTCCCGAGTAATATCGAATACTTCTGGGTTTTCAAATACTGTTTCATCACGATTAGCCGAAGCTAATGAAATGATAACCATGTCTCCTTTTTGTATTATTTGCTCGTGAATTTGAAAAGGTTCTGCTGCCCATCTTGCAGTTGTAACCTCAACTGGAGAATAATAGCGCAATCCTTCCTCAATAGCGGAGTCAATTAAATTTGGATTATTTTTTAATAACTGTAACTGATCCGGATTTTCGAGAAGTGCTAATACTGTATTTGTTATTAAATTCACCGTTGTCTCATGACCTGCAACAATTAATAACATTATCATTGAATATAGCTCTGGAGCATTAAGTTTATGCCCTTCATTTTCTGCAAGTATTAGCGCACTCACCAAATCTTCTTTTGGATCTTTTCGTTTTACATCAACTATATATTGAAGATATGTAATAAACTCAGATAGTTGTTTTTCGATTTCTTTTATTTCTTCAGGTGTTTCAGGCGATGCAATGACAGCATGAGACCAAATTCTAAATTTCGCCTGATCTTCTTTTGGAATGCCAAGCATCTCACTAATCACAATGATTGGTAAGGGGAATGAATAATCATCCACTAAATTTAATGTACCTTTTCGCTCTATCTCTCTTATTAAATCATCCGCTATTCTCTGAATTCTTCCGTCTAATTGTGTAATCATCTTCGGTGTAAAAGCTTTTTGAACTAAAGATCGTAAACGACTGTGATTAGGTGGATCTGAATTTAACATGTGCGTTGTTAAATGATCACTATTGTCAACGGAAAGATACATGTTCGTTGTATCTTGAGGAAACACATTTGTCATATCTTTTTTTAAACGATTATCTTTTAAAAGTGGCAGAGCATCTTCATATCTTGTAATGAGCCATTCTTTACCGAGTTCAACTTCATTTACAAATAATATAGGTTGCATTTTTCGCGATTCTTTATAAATTTCATAAGCATCTTCTTTAAACTGCGCGGAAGCTAAATTAATGCCATCCTCTATTTTTAGCCCAACTTTGTTTTTCATTGACATCGTATTCCCTCACTCTCATTTTTTTGAAAACGAACCAATAGTTGCATTATACTCTAATAAAAACATGAAAATTGTAAATTTTTAAACAAAATCTTACTTCGTATATTGAAAAATAAAAAAGTGAGAGAATAAAATTATTTTACTCTCTCACTTCTTATTATGCGAAACACATAAAATTACTAATTTGTTGATAGCGGTAGCTTACTTTACGACGGCGACCACCTTGCCAAGTGTAACCTGAAACCCCATTTCTCCTCACTTCAGTCGGGAAGAACCATAAGTCTCTTCCGAAAGGTCCAGGACGGTGCAAACGTAAATAGCCCCATCTTCCTAGACAGTTACACATCCATGATTTCATATTCCCTGCTTGTGCTGGAGAAGCAAATGTAGACGGTAACGACGGCGCTTGTGACGGTGGTGGTGACGTTGGCGCATCTTCCGCATCATCTGGTCTATAATCTTCTTGTTCCATATCTCTCACTTCATTTACAGATTCATACCCGTAGCTTTGTGGATTATAATACATCCCTTGATCATATGGATAATTTTGTTGGTTATACATTTTAACAAATCACCTACTTTTCATTCAGTACCTTTAACATTCATATGTGATACGCCCTCTATAGGAAGCTTATGTATAGCCTAAATTTATAAAAAAAGTTGCAAACCACAAATAGAAGAGATTCATAATAAATCTCTCCTATTTGCACTAAGCAAAGCACATATAATTACTAATTTGTTTATAATGGTAAGTTACCTTAAAACGACTACCATTTTGCCAAGTATATCCTGATACATCACACCGCCGAACTTCTGTTGGGAAAAACCATAAATCTCTCCCAAAAGTACCAGGTATATATAACCTTAAATAGCCCCATCTTCCTAGACAATTGCACATCCACAATCTCATTTGAGCTATTGGCATAGGAGTAGCAAATGTAGACGGTAAACTGGGAGGGTTAGATGGAGGTAGTAACTTTGGAGTATCATCTGATTGACATGAACAAAATTGATTGTTCAATGAACTATTCCTCCTAATTATTAGTAAACTCTATATAGTATATGAGCTTTCTTTTTATATGAAACTTCCATTTAGGAAAAACTTCTGTTTTATTTCACAAAAAAATCCATTCTAACTCTTTAAGAGAATTGGAATGGATTTTTAGTTTAATCGCTATTTCAACTTCACACTATAAAAGCGCATTTCTTCTAATGAACCTACAAATTCAAACACTTCTTGTTTAATTAATTGCTTTAAACGATATTCTAAAAACGTATCGCCAACTAACTGCTCTACAAGACCAAGTGCCTCACCGATAACTCTAGGTGCTTTTAGGAATTCTCGATCAGCACCTACACTTTTCGCGCATTCAATAATAAATTGATCAAAAAAATCTTCTTGTACAGAATGCACGTCACTTTCTTTCCAAACTCTTAAAAATTCCGTACTATTCGATAATCTATCCCACTCATTTTCAAAGTTTACTCTGCTCTCTATAGTTAAGTATGGTGAATCCACACAATTTCTTAGGACAGCGGATAAACTTTCAGGCGATAATTCCCCTGTTCCACGAATAGCATAATCTTGTTTTAATATTATTCTACTTGCTTCAGATGTATTAATAATTCTAATATTTTTCTTATCTTTTAATTGCGCTATTACAAAACACAGACCTACATGTTCATGTGCATTATCGGCCTTCCAAATGGTAATTGGTGTTTCATTTGGGATTGAATGAAGATCTTCTAAAGTTTCCATAAATCTTCGCAAATATTCATCTTCAAAATAATTATCATAAGCGGTTAAGTTGTTTACTAACCATTTCTGTCTTGCTAGTTGCCCCTCATTCATATGTATCTTATATATCGGGCCAATTGAAAAGAATTCCGAAAAAGTGACAACCATCTCTTCCAACCGTTCTTCTTGACCCAGCATATGTTTTAAGCATCCAGCTGTTGAATCGTCAAAAGTAATATGTATGTGTGAGCTTTCTTTTACATTCCTGTTATAAGATGTATTGCTCGTTAGTTGCTTGGGAATATCCATCAAATTTTTAATTATATCTTCACTATAGTTTTCTTCTAATAAATTCAACTGAATTAGAAGACTTTGAAGTAAATGTTTTGCTTCATCTTCGTACATATCTTCTACAACATTTTTAATTTTATCTATCATGTAAATCCCTCTATTCATTTCAAAAGTAACATAGACTATAGTGTATCATTTCATTGCAAATATTTAAAAGTTTTATCTTTAGTATTAGTGTGTAAAATTTGCTGTATTTTTTCAATTACAAATTATTTATAGAGTATTTTATTTTTATGAAGAAAATACTTTATAAATCCTTTTATTTGTATGTATAATTATATAAAACAAAACATAGGAGCAATTTCCATAATGAAAAAACTAATTAATTACAAATACCTTTTAAAAAACTGGCGATATCTTTTCATATGTATACTCCCTACAATTAGTTTATTTTACATTTTCGACGTTACTTTTGAATTACTGTACCACCAAGATTTCTACTTATCTAACTTAATATGTGCTGTAATCTTATTCATTTTATTTATCAATATTAAAGATAAATTTAAAATTAAAGATGATAGTACTTTATGATTAAACATGATTCTTTTACGTTCAATCCTTTTTTAATTAGATGCTTATTAGAAACTTACACTGCCTCAAAATGATTGCTCATATCCTTTTCTTCTGTACAAATACCTTTTGTTTCTTTCAGTGTAATTGGTATATTGCTATTTATTATGTTGATTCGACATGTTTTACAAACAAAAAAGAGCATCTTCAATATCGGATGCCCTCATGTGATTACAATTTTTTCTGCGTATTATATAATTATGCGTCGTATTTAACTTCACTTTATGATTACTAATAAAAATGTAAAAGATAAAAACAAACAAAGTGGAATATATAAATTTGTATCCATTCTAGCAAACTTGGTATCTTTTTTTCGTTTAAAGATACCAAAATAATTAAACTCACCAATTACCCTTATGAAAAAAACAATCATACAAATCCAGGAACCGGCTTGAACAATAACATTAGGAACTGCAATGTGAACAATATTTGTTTGTTGTAATAAAATTATTGCTGCTATACTTAATAACAACGCAATGACCAGTGTAATTCCTGTATGAGGTGTAAACGCTTTTTCTCCCGATATAGTTGGAATAACACTATTTGTTCCCCACGTACCTCCGAAAGCCCAATAAATATGCAAAAAGCTAACTAAGAATAATATACAAACAGAGATAAATGTAATAATAAGCATTTTGTCCTCCATTTATTTTATTTCAGTTCCCATCTTTAACATATATTATGAGGCCTTCATTCGCAACCTATATTTCATTACGCAAAAAAACCCTTAATAATTTATCTATTTAACGATAAATCATTAAAGGGTTACTAAATTTCATTACGCATTATACCTATTCCTTCTACGTTCCATCCTTGTTTGTCCTTGAACAGTATCTTCTTTGTATTGATCTATGTCCTCTTTCATTTCATACGTTGCAGCTGGTTCTTCGTAATTACGCTTATGAACTCTTTCTTGATTTTTACGTTTAGACGTCTTTCTCCCCAACTTAAATAATTTCATTTTTAATTTTGGTAATCTTGGAAGACGGACCTTAAATGATAGCCTTTTGCGTTTCTTTTTTTGCTGAAATAGATTTGTATTCTCTTTATTATTGTTCTCTTTGCGGTGTATTAACATCGCAAGTAATCCCCCTAAGATAAGACCTCCAATTAAAAATAGAAGATATACATACTGACTTGTCATTAAGCTCGTCATTCGTTCAAGTATAACTAAAGACTGTACTTCTTTTATATCCCATAGTAAAGCGCCCCATAATGAGAATAAGCCCAAAGTAAGCCCATATGTACGAAAACGGAATAAACACGGTATTAACGCGATACACGCGGCAATTTTTGCATTCGAAATTATTGAACTTGTTGATATATCCTGGTTCCAAATGATTAGCAGTAGTGTTATAAATGGTGCATATGCTATCCAGCTACATATACGTGAATATATCTTTTTCGCAAAATAACTACCGAAACTAGTAAAAAATAATAGTCCTCCAATATATAAAGATTGTTCTAGTGGGATTTGCTTTATAATTCCTGCAATTGGAAAGAGGCCGCTTAGTAGCATTAATAGCACATCTAATTTCTTCACAATTCCCCATTCCTTTCAATTTTTCAAATTAATAAAACTCGTTTTTCCATATGATATAGTTTTTGTATTTCTAAAAAACATCTTAATCCTGTATGTTAATAAAGTAAATACTTAAAAGAAGCGATACATGACAAAGGATAGCATTATTTACATGAAAAAATGACAAATCCTGATCGGTACAACGAACAGGATTTGTTAACTTTATTTATAGTAAAATTACAGAATCTTTCTTTTCTATATTTATTATATCTACATCTAATTCATCTTCAAACTCTTTAAACTCTCTTGTATCTATATCTGTAATGTAACTTTTGATCACTTTAAACATATGCATGGAATACGTCATATGTACATTCTTTTCCAAGAGCATACTAGAATTACAACACATGTAATGAATCATTTTTACGATTTGTTCCCTTTCTAGATGTTTTACACCTAATGGTAGAATTTCAATTATATATCGATGCAAGGTTTCACTATAATTAAACGCATACTCTCCAGCGCTATAATACATACCTTTTCGATCTACATATAAACCGGTACTATCCGTAACCTCATCACGTTCTATCGCACCGTAGGTTGGTACATCAAAATCTGTATTGATTCTAATAATATTTAAATTTGGAACCTTTAGCACATTAGGAACAATCTCAGGTAAACTATCTATATGAATTTTTTTATTTTGTAACCCTTGTATCCAATATTTTCTCATATTCGCATCTACAATGTAATACACCTGTTCATTCTGCTCTTTTGCATGATGTACAATTTCTATTAAAGTTTCGGAAACAAATTGTTTAAAAAGAACCCCCATATCATTTCTTTTTGAAGGTTGCGGTAAAAATGCATTATGATTACTTAAATTTAATAATAAGCGATCAATCGTATACCAATCTGTATCCCCATATAATTTATATAAAATTTCTTTTCCTTTTATCTTTGAAAAAATAGGTAAGAAATCAAATTTCGAGATTCGTTCAATTGATAACATGACGTATGTGCAAGGTAAATTTATCTTATTCCAACTACGCTTCAAAAACCCTCTCTGTTCTAATAAGCTAAAAATACTATTTACAATTGTTTTATGAGATACACTTTGACCAATAAATAAATCAATAAATGTTGAAATGCGATTTGTCCGCGCAAAACCTTCTCTAATGATTTGTTTTGGATTAATTTTTTCGCGCCCATCACAATTTTTTATTGCAATTAATGCTAATGTCGCATCAGACCGCTCTCCTGCAGTTTCATAAACAGCTTTCACAACATCATCGACAAGGTTGGATTTATATTTCTGGCAATACTGCATTTTATATGGATTTTGTAATACCTTTTCAATATTAAATCTCACTATCTTAAGTAATACTGGAGAATCTGCATTCAGTAAATAGGATGACTCACCAATTTGAGCTAAAACAATTTCACTTTCAAATAATACTTGTTCTATTTCCATCGATATTTTTTCAGACCATATTTCCAGCGTTATCGTCTCTAATCCTTTTGGTGTAAATAAAGGAAAGAATTCATTCTCAGTATTTGTTACTACCTTTTTACATTCTGGGAGTAAGGCAAAACAAGAGAATTTCTGCTGAAATTCTTTAAATAAATACTCTTTCTCTGTTACTTTTATACCAAGTTTTATTTTAGTACCTTGTACTTTATATATTCTTTCATTGTACGGAAATAACACCCTTATATTTGTACCTATTAGATAATCTTTCGGATATTGGAGAATATGATCTAAATTAACCTCTCCACCTATATGAAAATCATCTTTTAAATTTCTAAATATTTTAATCCACTTCATACCTTTTGTAGCTTGTTGTACTTTTAGTTTTATAAACTTTAATTTTTTATTATTTGCTGCAAACTCTGGAGTAGAAATTAATATCATGCCCCGTTTTCTTCTCAACAGTAAAGGGATATCTGGATGATTATATTCTTGATAGAATCTTCGAATGCCTACGGAAACATTTAATAATGGGATATTCTCTCCTGCACGAGTAATACATTCAAACCGATATACATAAGCGAAATAATCTTGTGTGCTTTCATCTTTAATTGGTTCTGACATAGCCTCACAAATATTTTGTGATCGTAGTGGTGAAAAATAGATTTCCTCTTCAATTTTATCTTCCAATTGTACTGGACGTTCACAAAAAATATGTGAAATTAAAGCGGGCACCCACTTAGAATATATTTCATTATCATGTAATACTGATAAATTAGAAACCAAATCGTAATGCCATTCATATTTTGGCGGTTCTATTAATTTATTAGGTTTCCAATCATGAATAATCTCATACCAACTTTGGAAAATATAATCAAGTTGTTCTTGTCTAATAGGTTCTTTCGATACAATCCATGGTGTATTTTCATTTAATACATACGGATTATGCTGAATAAACAATATATCAGAAAACATATCATACAATCTTTCATTCAATCTTTTCAACTTACTCGTTAATAAAAACGTCTTATAATGTATTTCTACAATGTCCAGCCATTCAATAGGAAAATATATAAATGATACACTTTCGTTTAAAAGGGGAGCTACTATATTTTCAAATGTTAATACCCTTAATTTTTCCATAAAATAATTACTTCCTTTCTTTATTTGGCTTGATCATCAAAACTAGAAAGCGCTTACTTCATCTAATCAATTTAAACCAAGTATTTTAAAGAAAAATAAAAACATTTTATTAAAATAATACGTAATTAAAACCACTCTTTTAAAAGTTTAAAGTAATTATCATTTACATCACCTCTAACATCACTATGATTATATATTTTGATTATATAATATATAAGTGTATTATATTTGTTATTTACAATATTTTTACAAAAAATAAAAAATAGCATAGTTTTTTATACATTCTATATCTAATAGAAAGCACTCTATCATTTAAGCATATACTAATAGGTTAATAAACAAGCAGTTTTTTTACTAAAACATAGAATAATATGACCCCTAATTGAAGGGAGGTATAAAAGAATGTCCTGGAATAATGATTGTTGGAGTTCTAAGAAAAAACATTGTTGTGATGACTGGTGGAAATCTAAAGAAGAGCATCATTGTGATGATGACTGGTGGAAATCTAAAGAAAAACACCATTGTGATGATGACTGGTGGAAATCTAAAGAAAAACACCATTGTGATGATGACTGGTGGAAATCTAAAGAAAAACACCATTGTGATGATGACTGGAAATTTAAGAAAAATAAGTGTCATTGTAAATGTTTCTTTATTTGTTGTCATTGTAAAAGGAAACATTGGTAAGTTTTTCAGTGCCAATTTAAAGGCAAAGAACATGTCTTTGGAACTGATAAATGCTAGATTATAATAACTAAAAAGACTGTCTCTAAATGGGATGGTCTTTTCGTCCTTTGGATTCTCCGTCCATCCCGACAGATTAACGTTTTGATAAAAGGGCTACGATCATCGATTACGAGCGCATAGATACGTTATCCACACTTTACTCTTTTTCAAAGAACTGTATAGCTATAGCGTAATATTGATTCTATTTTGAGAAATCCCCGGAAATGTCCCCTTTTTCTCGAAAAAAAGACCTGCATAAATGCAGGTCAAATATAAATTAGGGAATGTCCTTAGAAAAAATTACTGATGAAATTTCATATCACTTATGCTTTGGGAGACGGAAATCTTGCAGCTTCAAAATGCGTACTGTTTTCTACATTAGAAATAACTCCAGCTACGCTACTTTGTGCAAAAATCTCCACTAAATCCCCTGCATTTAACTGAATGATTGATGAAACAGCAACGACGTTGGCAAAGTTTATTGGACCAAAAAAGTCATTATCTATTGCAATTGCTGGATTTCCATTAACACGAATTTCTACCCGCGCTCTATAATTTACGTTTATGTTATTCGGAATAAAAGCAATCGTTCCAATAACAGAATAAACGCCTCTTGTCTTTGGAATAAAAATTGATGTAGCTGGATTATACTCATTCGCTAAATCAAATTGTTCATTTTGGAATAATACCTTAACGAAAGTATCAGCTGGAACATTTTGGATTTCTGTTTTTATAGCTCTAAAAGCAGACGCTCTTACAAGCTTTTCCCCTTTATCATCACAACAATCCACTTTCACATGAACCCAAGGATTTTCCTCATGCTTTTTATCACATTTTTCATAATATCCATCATATTTGTCATAACACTTACTACTTTTATGACAATCATGATATTTCTTTTTGTAACCTTTACAATCTTCACCATAAGAATAGGACATACTAACATCTCCTTTCAAATTTATTACTATATATTATGTAAGATAGATTTAAAAAGTTTGGACGAGCTTTTACTATTTTTAATAGAATTAAAAAAGCCCCATCATTTTGCGGGGGAAGGAAACAATAAAATATATAAATGACACACTTTCATTTATATATTTTCAAATGTTAATAACCGTAATTTCCTCATATAATTCTTACTTCCTTTCTTCATTTGTCTTGATTATCAAAAAACTATAAAAAAAGGTATTGTCTATACCTATGTATAGCAATACCTCTACTCTTTATCCAATTACATCTTTTACGTCTGTATCCACTGGCCACTTCTCTAAAGTATAAGCCATTTCCCAAAATGAATATTCATATTGACTACTGATAATAAAATGCTGTTTCATACGATTACGATCTGCCTCTGTTACTGTCTCCGCTATTGCATCTAACCGAGCGATCTGTTCCTCAACTAACGTGCGGAACCAATCAGATCCATACGCAGAAATCCATTCTTGATAAATTGGCTCTTCAGGTTGACATACTTTTAAACGTTCGCCAATCTCATAATACAACCAATAACACGGTAAAATTGCTGCAATAATATCCCCTAAATGCCCCTCATACGCAGCTCGATACATATGTGAAGTATACGCATATGCAGTTGGCGCAGGGATAAAATGATTTTTTTCTTCTTTTGTAATCCCTAGCTTTTTGGCAAAATTCTCATGTAAGGATAATTCCGCCTCATACGTATTTTGAGCATGGTGCGCCATACGGGCAGTCGTTTCTAATTCAAGAGCTTTTGCAGCTCCTAACGTTTGTACTCTAGCAAAATGACTCAAATAATATGAATCTTGAAGCACATAATAGCGAAAACTAGCTAAATCTAACGTTCCCTCTCCAAGTTTTTTTACAAAAGGATGATTAAAACTAGCTTCCCAAATTGAATCTACTTCTTTGCGTAATAATTGTGAAAAAGTCATTTAAATCCCTCCAGGTAATTTATAGAACACAAATATTTATCCCATTTATTAAAGCTGTAAAATAAAAAAACTTTCTTTACAGGCGTAAAGAAAGTGAAATAGACGATATTAATTTATGCATAAAATATCTTGTCTTCCCCACTTCCCTACGCTGGCATTAACCAGATCAGGTACTAAGAGTCTCAAAATTTCATTTGATCTCAGCCTATAAAAGGCCCCCCTAGTGGATAAATATTTAATTATCGTATTGTAATTATCATAGCATACTTCGTGGAACTATCAAAAGTTTTAATTGTACAATTATCTTAAAATCCTTCTTCTTTTCTAACTTTTAACGATGTTTCAATTATCATATCTAATAGTTTACTATAATTAATGCCCGCCGCATCTGCACTTTTCGGTAATAAACTTGATTGTGTCATCCCTGGTAATGTATTAACCTCCATTACATATGGAATTCCATCCTTCACCATCATATCAACCCTTGCATAAACACTACATTTTAATGCTTTATAGCAAGCCAGTGAAGCTTTATTTACACGTTCCTTAATTTCACCTGGAAGTTCAATAACTTCTTCAATTGTACTCGTATCATCATATTTTGCATTGTAATCAAAGAACTCCGCTGCATGTCGAATCGAGATGATAGGTAACTGTTTCCCATCAAAAATGGAACATGTAATCTCTTCGCCCTTTATATACTTCTCAATTACTACTTCTGAATCCCATTCAAATACAGTTTCCAGCATTGAAATTAATTCATTTTTATTATAGACGATTTTCACGCCAACACTCGAACCACCAGAGTTAGGTTTTACCACTAACGGAAACCCTAACTTCTCTAACTCTTCAAGGTTTAGATCCTCCATTTTTGTAAGTTCAATCCAATCTGGCGTTTCTATTCCTTCATAACGTAAAATCTTTTTTGAAAGATTTTTGTCCATACATATACCGCTAGATAACATATTGCTACCGCTATAAGGAATACCTAAACTCTCAAGCGTCCCTTGAACCGTACCATCTTCTCCGTATTTTCCGTGTAATGCGAGCAGCGCAAAATCAATGTCTTTCGCTTTTTCAATTAAATCCATTTTTTCATTTAACGTAATTGGAACGATTTCATACTTACTTTTATCTAAATGTGCAATCATTTCATTTCCAGTCATAATTGATACTTGTTTTTCAGAGGATACTCCTCCCATAATAACGCCAATTCTCATCTTCTCAACTCCAAGTTTCATTTTTTAATGTATCACCAATTATTTGAATCCCGCTAACTATTTCCTTTTCTTTCAAACGTGAAAATCCTAATCGGAAAGTGTTTGCTCCTCCTCCGTCAGAATAAAAAACATCTCCCGGAGAAAACGTAACTCCTTTCTCAAAACACTTTTGTAAAAGTGTTCGGGCATTAATATGCTCTTCTAGTTCTATAAATAAATGAAGTCCACCGTCTCCAGTCATTCTTTTAAACGGAATGTACTGATTGCATGCTCCAACAGCTAACTCATATTTTTTCTTATAAACAGATCTTGCCTTTTTTAAATATTTCTCAAAATATCCTTCATGTAAATATTGAAAAAGAACAGCTTGATCTAAAGTAGATGTGTGAATCGTTCTTGCCCTTTTTACACTTTCTAAATAATGAATCAGTTCTTTGTCTGCTATAATCCAACCTACACGTAACCCTGGAAAAAGTACCTTTGAAAAGCTACTAATATAAATGACGTTATTACCAGCTCCAGCAAAAGTTAATAATGGTGCTAAATGTGAACCTGAATAACGTAATTCTTCATTAAATCCATCTTCTATAATAGGAATCTTATATTTTGAAAATAATCTCATTAGTTCCGTTCTTTTCTCCGAACTCGTAACAATGCCAGTCGGATTATGATAAGAAGGAATTAAATACGCAAAATCAAAATCCATTTCACGTAAACTTTTTTCTACTTCATGTGTATCAATACCATCATCATTCATATCAATCCCATGAACTTCAAGTCCATGCAAGCGAAAAAGCTTCAGTGCAGCATGGTGAGTTGGATTCTCACAAATAACACGCCCTGATTTCTTTGATAAAGAAGAGAGTACAATATCTAATCCTTCTGTAAATCCATTTGTAATTAAAATATCTTTGTTCGAAATATCTACACCTTTCATTTCCATATAATGAAGTAAATAATTCATTAAAGGTCGATAACCTTTTGCATATCCGTAATTCAATACGATATCCCCTTCAATGGACATACGAGTAAGAAAAGCTCTTTTGAAATTTTCAACATCAAATAGCTTTTCATCCGGTGCTATACTATTAAAAACAATCATTCCTTTTTCCCAGCGAACACCATGTTTCATTAAATCTAATTCATCCGCTAATGTGGTAACTGTATTAAGTTTATTTTTCCAATCTATTTCAACAGCCAAATTGTTAGATATATCAACTTTTGCAACAAAATTCCCTTTTCCTTTAACTGCATAAATGAGGCCTTCTTGTTCTAAATCCGCATAAGCAGCGAGTACAGTGTTTCTACTCACAGTTAATAATTCACTCAATTCCCTTGTTGATGGGATTTTTTGATCTCCTAACAAATGCCCTTTCATAATCATCTTTTTCAAATAATCTTTCAGCTGTATATAAACGGGTCGATCTTTGACGACTTTAAAATCTTTAAACAATTTCTTACCCCCTGCAATCATTTTTGCATATTTATTTCATTCTCAAAAGGTCCACTACATATGTATTTTCTATAATGGGCGGTACGGTCTTATAAAGTTCAACTAATCGCGTGTTTACGGGCAACCCGACTCCCGCCTAACTTCTCTGCTCCAGTCGAATTTTGAGATGGGAGTTTTACTGCTCACAAATTGCAGGACAAATCCTTTCGGTATAAGTTAATTACATCTTTTAAAGCAGCTGCTGCAGCCCCGCGCGGATTAGAAGCACCACCAATTGTAGTAATTTGTCCCATCGTATCTGTAAAGAACGTAATTCCTTTTTCTGTCCCATTTATTTTTGCTAGCGGGTGATCTTTCGCTATTTCGTATGGTTCAACATTTAGATTCACATTACCTTTTTCATCCTTATAAGCTGATGCTATTAATTTAACAATTTTATGTTGTTCCTTAGCATTTCGAATTTGTTCTCTTGTAACGTGCTCGATTCCTTTTATATGAATATCTGTAAGTGTATTCTCTACTCCCATTAAACTGTTTGTTAAAAGTAGCAATTTACACGCACTATCTGAACCACTCACATCTAATATTGGGTCTGTCTCAGCAATCCCTTTATTTTGTGCTTCTTGTAAAGCTTCTTCAAATTTCATATCTAATTCATACATTTTTGAAAGAATATAATTAGTTGTCCCGTTTAATATCCCCTCTATTTTCTCAATACTACAACCAGCTAAACTGAATTGCCCAATATCTAATGTTGGTAGTGCAGCCGCAGTTGCACCGCTATATCGAATTCGTACATTCGCCTGCTTTGCTGCTTCATTTATTTCTCTCCAGTTTGTAACGAGTGCACCTTTTGAAATTGCAACTATATCCATCTGTTTCTCAATCGCTTGCTCCATATATTGTTTCCCTGGATTTCCACTTTTAAGGTTTGTAACTGTTGATTCTACCAATACAGTACCACTTATGCTATTTGTTGCACGTTCTTTCGGATAATGTTCTAAATATTTTTCAATTGCAGCAGTACCACTGCCACACTTTAATAAGTGATGAATAGATAAACCTTCTTCATTATGTATTGCAACATTTCTACCTAATACACCGCTTACCACTAAATTGATTCCATATGTCTCATTTATAGATAAATGTTTTTCATTTAGTAATTTGATAAACTCTCTTCCTACTGTTCCATATCCTGATAATACAACTTGAATTTTCATAATATCCCCCCATATTTTTCTACCAAATCCCTCTTTCAATATAATATAAAGCACCCTCGAATTCCATCGAGAGCGCTTTATATTATATTTATTTCGATAACCGTCATAGTTTCGCTACAATTACTCTAATGATATTTACTACACCAACATTTTATTAGTAAAAAGTATAAATGGACATTTATGTTCTTCATAATAACTTGTAAATCTGATTATTTGAATTTATAATTAAATATAGTTTCCTCATATTAAACCAATCTATACATTATGAAAAACTATCTTCATTACATGAAAAGGAGGTAAAGCGATATGCACATCGGATTAAATACTCACACACTATCTCAACCTACTAAATTAACTCCTACTACTCTTGAGCGCAATAATATCTCTTCTAGTAAACTTGAAGATACAAAATTAAATGATCCAATCAAATTTGATATTCGTTCATCTGAAAAAGAAATGAAACAACCTGAGCATAAATTTAACGAATTGGATTTATGGAAGATGTTAAAAGATAAAGGTGTTCCTTTATGGATCATCCTTGAAATGCTACAAAAAGTTCGTAAAGAAAAAGAAGCTCAAAATAATTCGGTTCAAAATTCAAATGCAATTGAAGAAACGAGTGCGACACGATTAAATGAAGTAATGTAAAGTATAATATTTGATTGGTCGATAAACTAAAAAGAGTTCGAGTTTGATAAATTTTTTATCAAACTCGAACTCTTTTTTAAAATTTTTCTCCAATTGTTACAAACTGAAAAGATACTTCTCCTTCCAAACCTTTAATTAGTTTGTTTACTTTGACATTTTCATTAATCAATGTATTATCTGTCGACATTTTAGGTTTCTCGTCACCTATAGACTTTTTCAAATGCAGAAGTTGCATTGTCGTTTCATTTGCTTGTATTTCTTTATATACACTATTTTTCGCTACAATTACATACCATTGCGTTGGATACTTCCGCGTATTACCTATCCAAGCGTCACTATTATATGTAAAAGAAATCTCTTTTCCTTCTAATTCAATACTTTTCAAATTCTTTTCTTCTTCTTGCGCGAACAGTAACGAACCCTCTTTCGAGAATTTTGGTAACGTATTTATAGGTATAAAATTGGATCCATTATCTCGTTTACGAAAAACATTAGCTTTAATCAATGCTTGTGCGGTAGATTCATTTAAAATTAATACCTGTCCGTTTCCAAATTTACCTGTTTTCACAGAAAACAATTCATTTTCTTTCGTAATTTCCTGATAACGATTAATAATTGATGATGTATTATTTTCATCTCCAATGATTAATACACCGTTTGCAGGAAATGTGGAGTCCTTTTTTGAGCATGCACTAAAACTTATTAAAAGTAATATAGTTAATATCAAAATAGTTAAAGTTCTTCTCATCGCAGTTCCTTTCATAATTCAATTCATTTTTCCTATGCTTTTTTGTAATCTTTTTAGGTGAAATACTCTATTGCTCCATAGTTTTATAAAGCTTTTGCAGGTAACGCCAACGAGTTATAAAGAAATATAAACCTTGTATACATATAAATGAAATTAAAATAACGATAGAGCTATTTAAAATAGAAAAATCGACTAATTGTTGCAGCGCTATATATGCAACTACAGTATGAATCACTGCAATGATAATCGGTAAGAAGAACATTAATAATAACTGTCTCGTTACAACTTTTTTTAGTTCTCGCTTACTTAATCCCATTTTCGAAATCATTTTATACTGCTGTTGATCACGGTCCAAATCTGTATACAATCGGAAATAGATAAAACTAGCAGCGAAAGTAAAGAAGACTATTCCGACTAAAACACTTGCCATAAGTAATAATCCATTCATTTGCTTTGCTTCTAACAAATTTAATGTTAAAGCTTGAAAATAGAAATTACCTTCTTTTGCATCTTCATTGAATATACGATTTAATTGATTTGAAATTTCTTTCGTCTTTATCCAGTCATCTACAACAAATCCGTACGTACGATCTTGAACAACTACATCATCTTGATTGGGATTAAAAGGAATACGATCAAACACATGATCTTGAACCGCAATAAAAATACCAGTAGTATCATGTGGTAAAACTAAATTTTCTACAGCTTTTTTCACACGAAATGTCTTTGTCCAATCACCTTGAATGACTTCAATTTTCTTTTTATAATCACCATTTTTAAATTCTTGCTTGTGCGATACCATTCCAGGTATTAATAAAATTTCATCTTCTTTTTCAATTGTTTCTTGTTGATATCCAAGCGCTCTCGCAAGTCCATTATATTCACTTAACTTAATTATATATACATTACTTTCTGTATATATAAATGACGTTGCAGCCATTCGATACGGAATATTAGCATCAGAAAGGTGTTTTTTTATAATTGAGAGATGTTTATCCACCATCTTGTCTTTTTCAGGACCTACATAGAGAAATGTATACGGATTTGTCATCCTTACCAATTCTTTATTTCCAAGAGCAGCTGTTGTACCAATTGCTGTAAATGCAACTGCTGAAATAATAGATACTATAAAAAACATTGTTGCATTATCTTTCATTCGATAAATTAATTCTGAAAATGTTAATATATTTGTTCTCTTTAGAAAGAAAGCTTCACTTCTTTTAGCAAGATGTAATATGTAAACGCTACACTGTGTATATAAAAAGTACGTTCCTATAATTACTAGTAGTACACCCATTCCAAGTGCAATAAAGCTATGACTTGAGATAAATTGAAATACTGAAAAATATCCACATCCAATACTAATTAAAGATAGTAGTGATAATAAAATTGAAGCTTTCGGTTCAGGCTTTGGCTTTTCTTCTGCCTGTATAAGTTCCACTAGTTCTGTTACTTTTATCATTTTAAATGTAACTAGCGAAACAATTAAAAATAAGAAAAGAAACGTGATGACAGTTAATATTACAGCCTGCATTGGTATATAAAAAGGTAAACCATTACTTATCATTAATACACTTGCACTTATCAACAAAACTAGTTTGGAAAATATGAGACCTATGAGAATGCCTACACAAATCGAACCAAATCCAATTAACATATTTTCAATCAATAATAATTTTTTTAGCTGTCTCATTGACATACCTTGCATCATTAATATGCCAAACTCTTTTTTACGCGTTTTTAAAAATGAACCAACCGAATATAAAATAAAGAAAAATGAAAATATAAAAATCAAACCTTGTGAAATTGTAAATCCCATTTTACCCATTGCACTTATTGTTGCACTTGTCGATTTTAGCTCACCTTGTAAATCAGGATGAAATAATAGAAGAGCATACGTAAAGAAAATCATAATAGAAAATGCACTACTTAAAAAATGAGCTGCATAAGTACGCTTATTGCGAAAAATATTGTTAAATGCGAACTGACGAAAAGTCATGCCTTTTCCCTCCTAACAAAGAAAGGACATCCATAATCTTTTGATAAAAGGCTTGTCTGCTTTCACCACAATATATTTCATTATATAATTGACCATCTTTAATAAATATAACTCTAGTGCAGAAACTCGCTGCATAAGGATCATGTGTAACTAACATCATCGTTGCTTTTTCTTCTTTGTTAAGAGTATCTAGCATCTCCATTACATCATTTGAAGATTTAGAGTCTAAATTCCCTGTAGGTTCATCTGCAAGTAATAATTGCGGCTTATGCACGATAGCACGAGCGATTGCGGTTCTTTGTGCTTGTCCCCCTGATATTTCAAACGTTCTTTTACTCAATATATCTGCAATATTTAATTTTTCTGCAATTTCTTCCACTCGTTTGTTCATTTCTTGTATAGAAACACCATCTAACGTCATCGGCAATACGATGTTTTCCTTTACTGTAAGTGTGCTAAGTAAATTAAATGATTGAAAAACAAATCCTAATTGTTTTCTACGGAATAAAGCTAAACTGTCTGATGATAATTGGAAAGGATTTGTACCATTTATTAATAGTTCTCCCGATGTGGGAGAATCGATAGTAGATACCATATTTAATAACGTTGTTTTTCCGCTACCTGAAGGCCCCATAATTCCTACAAATTCACCTTCTTGAATTGATAAATCAATATCTACTAATGCTTTATAAGGTACTTTTCCTTTATATACTTTACTAATACTTTTTGCATGTAAAATTTCCATTTATATTCTCCCTTCATTTGCACTGCTTACTATAAAGTGTAAATGAATTGTTTTATAGCTCATATTGATTCATCTTTCATTTATCTTACACGCTTGTAAGATTTCTAAAAAAACAGATAATAAATACACTTTCAAACTATAATCGATGTATATCTATCTTATACTATTTGCATAGCGACATAAAATACAATGCTACATATCTCTAGTTGCCGAGACAACTTGTATTCTTTGTTAGCAACATGGCTTATATCAATATATTATAAAGAATAACTATATAACATCAAAACAATGAACAACAATTTATCAAATAGTACGAAGAAAAGCTCAGAGTCTTAGCTCTAAGCTTTTTTATAATGATTTTATAACATTATAGCTCCTGTTAAAGAGCAATATTTTTCATCTCATTATTACCCACCACGGATTATTAGTCTTCACTTTATCTTTTTCGGCAAGAAGACTCCATCTGGTTTGTGTTACGGGTGAGGCCCAACAATTCAGGTGGAATTGAATTGCCGTCAGCGGGTAGACGAAACAATTTTGTTTCTTTTGTCTTACGATATAATCTGTCCTAGATAAGGAGGGAATATATCGTAGGAGAACGAAATTAGATAATGATAATCATAATCATTTGTCTACTTGAACCAAATGGAATTAAGATGAAGAACATGTTCACATTTTGTTCCGTTCTAAATATTGATTTGTCAAAAGTAATTAACAGTTAAAAAATTATTTCTTCCCTAAGAAAAAACACGATCTTAGGAAAGAAATAATTGTAATGAACTCTCTGAGAAAGGTGGTGAAAACAATGGCTAGAAAGAAAGCAGTGAAAGTCTTACGGAAACAAAAGAAAAGAGAAACAGTGCAACGATTCACGCAGAAACAGAATATCGGACGAGCTTGCCTTACTGCAAAAGAATTTCGTTTACTGCAACGCATGTCACATAGCTCAAAAGCGTTGCGAAATGTTGGATTGTACACGATGAAACAAAGTTATTTGAACAATAACAGGATGGCTACTGTAAAAGAAGTGGACACTGCCATGCAAAATAATATGAACTACTCGGGCGTGCAATCAAACTCTGTTCAAGCGATTCGTAGAGCCTTATTTACAGAAGTGAAGAGCTTTTTCAAAGCGTTGGAACAGTGGAAGAAAAAACCTGAAACCTTCACAGGTCGCCCGAAGTTTCCGAATTACTCTCGCTCAACGGACAAACGAATCATTGAAATCTATCAAGTACCAAAAGTGGATGAGAACGGATATTGGATCATTCCGATGAGTGTTGCATTCAGAAAAAAATTCGGTTCCATTAAAATACGTATGCCTAAAAACTTGAGAAATAAAAAAATCTCCTACATTGAGATTGTACCGAAGCAAAAAGGTCGGTTCTTTGAGGTGCATTATACATATGAGATGCACGTTTCTCAAATGAAGAAACCACCCACGACCACTAGTAACGCTTTGAGTTGCGATTTAGGTGTAGAT
>NZ_MACI01000070.1 GCF_001884105.1 Bacillus luti
ACGGTAGGCCTGTTGTTCAAAAAAGTGAAAGCATGTAACATAGATACGGTTGTCGTAGGGTATAACGCTAGTTGGAAACAAAAATCTGATATGGGAAAAAAGAATAATCAAACATTTGTTCAAATCCCGTTTCATAAACTGATAGCAGCAATTGAGAATAAATGTATAAAAGAAGGCATCCGATTTTTAAAACAAGAAGAAAGCTATACTTCAAAAGCCAGTTTCCTAGACAAAGATAGGGTTCCAGTTTGGTCTAAGGATGATAGGACGCAGTATCGCTTTAGTGGTAAACGAATCACTCGTGGTCTGTACCAAAGTAAAGTAGGAACATGTATCCATGCTGATATTAATGGTGCGCTGAATACACTGCAAAAATCAAGAATTGTAGAATTAGATGAAAATCTCAAAGTGAAAACGCCGATTCTATTAGAAGTGCAAAAACGTAAGGCTGTTGCTTCGTGCATAGCTTAGTGGGTGCGTCAACCATCCATGTGTACTCGACTTGTCGGGGCTCGTAGCACACGCCGGATTCATCTGAGTGGTGGCTTCTTCCACAAGGAAGAACTGCTTTTTTTCGAAAGAGTGGTGCAAGTGGGAAAACAATCGTTCGTTGCCAGTACCAACCAAAAACATACTTGGGGTGTTACCATAAGGTGGCATGAATGCTAGAGCGTCAAACAGTCTAGTGATAGACGAAAAGACCTAGCATTCAAACTCATACCCCCACTGAAACGTTTTATCTCAGTGGGGGTAGTTGACTTGAAGCTATGTTGCTAATTAAAGCAATTGCGTTAAGAATAGTTACATTTGTATTTTCAAACAAATATTCAATCATTCCTTTAGTCGCTTTCGTAGCGTAGCCATTATTTTGATACGCACTTGAAATAGCATACATAATTTCTCTATTCGGTGAAGGGAGTTCTTCTTTAATAGCCGTACAGCACCATCCAATAAGCTCATTTGTACCTTTCATAAATATCCCTAAATGTAAGGAGTGTCCATCTATGTTAGATGTATTTTTCACGGCAGCTAGAAATGCTTTATTTGCTGGTATTTCATCATTGATAATCCAATGAACCCTCTGTTCCTTCGTCGATTTCCAGTCTGGTAAAAACTTTTCTATTTCCGGTTGATTGGATATTTTATAAATACTCTCTGCATCTTTGACCATAAACTCTTGCAAATATACATTTCCACAATCTATTCTAAATAACTTAGTCAAACTCTCTTCTCCCATGTTAATCCCCCTTATTTACACTAAAGCGCCTTAATCTGCTTCGTAAGTTCTATAAATCGTTCATCAAGTTCTTTATATTCTTTATCGTTAGAAGTTAAAAAGCTTAATTTACCTAATACTTCTTGTCTTTCTGTTTCTAACTTTAAACGTAGCTCTTCAATATCATCTCTTGTTTTAATAGGCTCTTTTAGTTGCTTTTGTATCGTATGATTTGAAAACACGAGTTTGGTGTTAGTTGTTTTCTCCAGGAAATATAGATCGTGAGAAACGATAACGAGTGTACCATTATACTCTCCTAACGTATTTTCAAGCTGTTCCCGTGAAGGAAGATCTAGGTGATTCGTCGGTTCATCTAAAATAAGTACATCTTTTTCATCTAAAATATAAGCCATTAACTTACATTTTACTCGTTCACCCATACTCATATATCGAATTGGCTCTTTCCATTGGGAAGATTCAAACCCTAAATGTTTCATTAAATTTTGGACTTTTCCTCTTTCTTCAAATGTCTCTTTATAAAATAAATCTTCTGGTGTTTTATCAAGTGGTAAATCAAATACTTCTTGAGTTAAATAACCGATGTTTGCTGATGGTGAAATCCATACTTCTCCTTCAGCAGTTTCGTCCCCCATAATCATCTTCAGTAAAGTTGTTTTCCCGCTACCATTCGGCCCAATAATCGCAACCTTCTCACCGTGTTGAATTGTAAAATTAACGTTTTCAAATAATGTTCGTCCATTAAATTCTTTTCTCAATTGTTTTACTTCTAAAAAGCGTTTTCCTACTTTTTTATTTGCTTGAATAGAGAACTCGACTGAATACTCTTCTTTCACACGTTCTACTTTCGTTTTCTCCAGCTCTTTTTCAAGACGCTTTCGTTTTGACTTCACTTGCGCATCCATTCGCTTCGCTTTTACACGATAAAATTCTTTAACACCTTCTTGTTTTGTAGACTGCGCATGTGCCTTTTGTGACCATGAACTTAATTCTTTTATATGAGTTTCTACTTGTTCTATCTTTTTTTGTTGTTTTTCATATTCACGTTGCTGCGTCATTCTTTTATGCTCACGTGCTTTCATATAACTTGTATAATTACCGCTATGGTCAATTAATTTCTTGTCCTCAATTGACCATATTCTAGTCGCAACAACATCTAAAAAGTATCGATCGTGCGATACGACGATAACTGTACCTTTCATATTTTTAATTTGCTTAATGAGAAGTTCCGTACTCATCTCATCTAAATGATTTGTCGGTTCATCTAATATTAAGACATTAGGATTTTCGGCAAATCCTTTTGCTAATCGAACTTTTAGCTTTTCACCACCACTTAAAGTATGAAAATCATTCGTTGGCACGCCCCATTTCGCAAGAAGTTCTGCTTCTTTTGCAATCATATCCTTACTAACGAAAGATTCTTTTTCTTGTTCAACATATGCTGTTGTTATATTCATTTGCATCCATTCAACAGTACCTTTTGAAGGTTCAATCTTCCCATTTATTAATTGAAGTAACGTTGATTTCCCAGCACCGTTTTTACCAATTAATCCGATAACATCCCCTTGTTTTACTGTCACATTCATTTTTTCTAACAAAGTATTTTCCTTTATTTCAACATAAACATCATTTAATTTTAAAAGTTCTTTCATAAATACCGATCCCTTTCATTAAGGGAGAATAAAAAATCCTCCCAAAGTAATTTTGGCAGGATTAGTCGTTAAAATATTTATACCCAAATAAGCTATTGCGCAACCTAAATAGCAATACCGTTGTATGGAAATTGGGCAGACTAATCCTATTTTTTAGAAATTGAAATTTATTTAATTTCAACATTTAAAAATAAGATTAGTTAATCATCGTCCACCCATCATTCCTTTCCGTCATTAGTAACCATATTGTACCATGATAGTACTGTATGAGTAAATGCAATTATATGTGCTGTAATAAAGATTGCTTTCTTCTAAGTCTATTTATCATTTTTTTACTTCATATTGAACAAGCGCAAACTACATTGATTGTAATACTTCCTTTAGATTTCCCTAGTAATAAACTTCTAAGCACTCCCTCTTATATAATTTTTATATAAATTTATGATTAATTATATATTATACATACTACATTTTAGTTCTTATAATAAAATTATCATTTTTAAGGAGGGATTCTACAATGGAATTTAGCAAACTCGGAAACAGTGGGTTAACAGTAAGTAAGATTGCATACGGGAATTGGATAAACCATGGTGGAAAAGTGAATGAAGATACTGCAAATGAATGTGTGAAAGCCGCATTAGATGTTGGAATTACAACGTTCGATACTGCTGATGTTTATTCAGACACGGTAGCCGAAGAAGTACTTGGCCGATCTTTGAAGGGCATACGCAGAGAGAGTATAGAACTTTGTACAAAAGTATGCCATCCGACCGGACCTGGAAAAAATGATCGAGGTTTATCGCGAAAACATATTATAGAAAATTGTAATGCATCTTTACAACGGCTACATACAGACTATATTGATATCTATTATGCACATAGATTTGATAAAACAACTCCCCTTGAGGAAACGATGTTAGCTTTTGCTGACCTTGTAAGACAAGGTAAAATCCTTTATTTAGGCGTAAGTGAGTGGACATCAGAACAAATTACCCGTGGTGCAGCACTTGCACGAGAATTGAACATCCCTCTTATTGCTAGCCAACCTCAATATTCGATGTTGTGGCGAGTTATCGAAACGGATGTAATACCTACATGTCAACGTGAAGGACTTGGTCAAGTTGTTTGGTCTCCTCTCGCACAAGGTATTCTCACTGGAAAATACCAACCAGGTAAACCACTCCCCGCCCAATCACGTGCTAATTCAGATGCAGGAAAACCATTTTTCAACAAACTCGTACAACGTTGGATGAGTGATAATGTACTTATCGCTATACAGAAACTTAATCCCATTGCTAAAGAAAATAATCTCACCCTACCTCAACTCGCAGTTGCTTGGGTATTACAAAATCCAGCTGTTTCCTCTGCAATTATTGGCGCTTCCAATCCGGAACAAATTAGAGAAAACGTAATTGCTTCTAGTGTGAAATTGCAACCTGAAATTATGGATCAGATTGATAGGATACTAAAAGGTTTCGTTGAGTATGATCCTAGCAAAACAGGTTGAAACATGAGTGAGTTCTACCTATAAAGAAGCATTCCTTTTAAAATGCCCACCCCCCATCCTATAAAGATGGGCTTTTATCTTTTAAATTCACAATGTGAAGTCGTATAAACCTCTCTAACAACTGTTAAGAAGTTCTCTAAAATGACAGACTTTTCATCTTGTCTCCATCCGGCATATAAATTTATTAATGGTGTTTTTTCTTTGATTTCTTTATAAATGACTCCCGATTTTTTATAGCTTTCCACCGATGAAGGGACGACAGACATCCCCATTCCTGCAGCAACTAAATTTACAATCGTTTGCATTTGAATCGCTTCTTGAACAATATTTAAACTTACTCCATGTTCCCAAAAGTAACTAATAATTAAATCATAAAAGTTTGTACCGAAATGACGAGGAAATAAAATAAATGGTTCATCCACTAGTTCTTTAATAGAAATATTAGGTAACGAAACGAAAGGGTGATCTTCATGTAAAACTAGTTTTAAACGTTCGTTAGAACAAACTTCAGAAGATAACACTTCATTATTTTGCTTGGAACGAATAAATCCAATATGAATTTGTTTTTCATAGAGTGCTTTTATTTGCTGGTCTGTTGTCATCTCTCGTAATATAAGTTGAACTTTAGGGAAACGTTCTCGAAATTGTTTTAATATATCTATAACGATTCCTGTTGAATCGACAAAGCCAATTATTAAATGTCCTACCTTCCCTTCCCCCGCAAGCTGTGTTTCTTTAATAGTTCTATCTACTTGAATTATCGTTTGCCGCGCACCTTCTAAAAATATTTCCCCTGCATCGGTAAGTTCAACCATTCGTTTTGTTCGATGGAAAAGTTGAACTCCCAATTCTTCTTCTAATTTACGAATTTCTTGACTTAAAGGAGGTTGCGCCATCATAAGACGTTCTGCTGCACGACTAAAATTTAATTCCTCTGCCACTGTTATAAAATATTTCATTTTCCGAATATCCATTACAATCCCCCCCTATCATTAACAACTAACAAAAAATCTCTTTTACTACCAATCAGCATTAATATGTCTAGTAATTCTTTTTACCTTCTCTTAGGTACATAATCTTTCATTATCAAATTGTATCAGTATTACAAAACAAGGCTAAAAAACTTATCTCAAAAGTTCTTTAGCCTGAATCATTTTTTACACATTATAAAATTTAATTCGTACAACGGTACCTTTATCAATTTCTGAATGGATTTCCACACTATGTCCTAATTGTTTCGTAATTTCATATACAAGATATAGCCCCATTCCAGTTGATTCTTTAAAATCTCTACCATTTTCTCCTGTGAAGAAAGGTTTAAACACTCTTGGTAAATCTTGCTTCGGTATCCCTACGCCATAATCGGCGATTTCAAGTATAACGTTATTACCTTCCTTACAAGCTTTCACTTTAATCTTCTCTCGACTACCAGATGAATATTTAATCGCGTTCGATAGTATTTGTCCAATTAAAAATTGTAACCATTTCGCATCACTTTCTACTGTAATGTCCTTCTCAATTTTAAGCTCTGGATAAACAAAATTCCGGATAAAGAAGCGTTTATGTTCATGCACGGAATCATTCACTATTTTATGTAGCTGTACTTTTTCCACATAAAAATCTTGTGTAAATGCTTCTAAACGCGCGACATACAAAGCCATCTCTAATCCCTTTTTCAACCGGTCAGTTTCTTCATTAATACTTTCAAAACGCGAATCCACTTCATCCTGTGTAATTAATTCTATTACAGACAAGGGTGTTTTCATTTGATGTATCCACTGATTCATAAAGGTTAAATGATCATTATTTTTTCTCTCTTGTATTTGCAGCTGATTTTGATAATGTCGATATTGTACCTCCAGTAAGTCTTGAAGCGCAGTAGATACAACAGCAAAATCTGATTTTTGAACAGAATCATCCAAAGAATGCAACGGATTTGCTAATCTTTCATAGAACGTACGATGAGTAAAGTAACGAAATACTAAATAACCTACCATAAAAAAGACACCTAAAAACATTGCATATAATGCCGTTGCAATATGGTTATGCCCATCAAACCAATATACAAGGAATATGGAGAGAAGTTGCAATACTGTAAAACAAATAAGCGGTATATGATCACGTATAAACAGCTTCATCATTTTTCCATACCAGTATCCCAAGTAATATGCATTCTATATCCAACGCTACGAACCGTTTCAATTGCTCCTTCTATATGTAACGTTTTTAACTTTTTTCGCACACGTGTCGTATTTACACTTAATGTATTATCATCCACATAGGACTCACTATCCCATAATTTATTTAATAACACTTCTCTGCTCACTACACGCGGATAATTTTTCATTAACGTCTCTAATAAAATAGCTTCATTTCTTGTAATATCAATCTCTTGATTCTTAAGCTTTAACACAAGTCTTTCAGGATATAAACAAAGACCTTGTTGCTCAATCATTCGTTCTTCTAGTTTTGGTGCATAATCTCCGTAGGCACGTCTTAAATGACTACGAATTTTCGCCACCACAACTTCATAATGAAAAGGCTTCGAAATAAAATCATCGCCACCATTTTCTAACGCCATAACTTGATCCATCGTACCTTCACGCGCAGAAATAAATAAAATTGGACATGTAGAAACCCCGCGAATTTGACGACACCAATAGTACCCATCAAAACATGGTAAATTAATATCTAATAAAACTAACTCTGGTTGTTCTTCTAAAAAAATGTCTAATACATTTTGAAAATCTGATACAATAATACCTTCATAACCGTATTTCGCAACATGTGTTGATAATAGTTCTGCAATTTTTATATCGTCTTCTACAATCATTATTTTGACCATTATTTAACTCCTTTTTCGCTCCACAATCTCAAATATACTTATACAAAATAAATACTACCTCTTTTCACAAAATCCGTAAATTAAAAAAGGACACTTTTATACAAAAGTATCCTTTTTTAATCTTTATCTATTTAAAATTCACTCAAAATAAATCCCAGCTTCTCCACATAATCCATTCCTATTTCCATCCGTGCCGTTTTCAGCGGGTCTACAACTTGGCATACTTTTAAATTACCTGCTGCTGATAATAAAAGAGTTGCGTCAGCTTTAGACATTTCCAACTCTTCATATAAAAATGTCACCATATTACGTACGGCGCGATTAGCTGCATCATCTAACAATTTCTCTGAAGCAATCGTTATTATTTTTCCTTTTTGAATAGCCATTGGTAGAGGCCATCGCTTTCCTTTTATAGTTTGAACAGTTACAGTTACCTCACCAGCAACTTCAACCCCGCTAACACCAATTTCACCATCACCCATCGCTGCGTGTAAATCACCTAATGCTAAAAGAGCACCAGGAACATTTACAGGTAATAATAACGTTGTCCCTTCCTTTATCTCTTTACAGTCCATATTCCCGCCGTGATCATGCGGTGTACCACATGAAATACTCTCTTCTTTCGGCGCAGTACCAATTACCCCAATCATTGGATTAATCGGGATTTGTAGTTCACTTGAAAACACAACATGTTCATTATGTATTGAGACGACTTTCACTGTATTTTCATGTAACTCTTCCCCCATTACACCACGGTTCGCACCTGTAGTTAAAACGCCCTGCTCTGCAATTTCAATCTTTTCAATCGTTACAACTAATATATCACCAGGTTCGGCCCCTTTAATATATACAGGACCAGTCGCTGGATTAATTCGATTCCAATCTAACTCTTGAAACACCACATCTTCAGAATCAATTTGATTTTCAAAGCAATCATATGTTTCAAATACAAGGCGACTCCCAATTTCTACTTCCATACATGGTTTATTTTCTGATGACATTGCGTAAATGATATGTTCTTTTTGAATTCGATACATATTATCTCTCCCCTTTTATATTGGTCTACAATTACTAATTAGCTTTTTTCATAAAAGCTCCTTTTAATAATTAATGAATTTACATATAGAAAAGCACTTAGCTTATTTTCATACATACACTCTTTACTATAACAGGTAAAGAAAGGCGGTATCATTATGCCCCTTATTCCATATAACGAAAGCGATGTTGACTTACTCGCTCGATTAATACGCGCTGAAGCTGAAGGCGAAGGTCGGCAAGGCGAACAACTTGTTGGATGTGTTGTAGTAAATCGTGTGTTTTGTGATTGTTTAGACTTTAAACAACTCCGTACCGTACATGATGCAGTATATCAAAGCCCAGGTGGATTTGAAGCTGTACAATACGGATATTTTTACCAACGCGCTCGTGAATCAGAAAAAGAAATCGCAAGAAAAGTTTTACAAGGTGAATGGCGCTGGCCAGCAAGATGGGCTCTTTGGTATTTCCGTCCAACTGGAGCTTGTCCACCTGAATGGTATAATCAGCCGTTTGTAGGACAGTTTAAAAGCCATTGCTTTTATGAACCACGTGGTGATGAATGTCCGAAAATGTATTCACGATAGTAAAATTTGCAACGCAAGTGCTTAGAAATTTGGGTACTTGCGTTGCTTCTCACTATGTTTTAGAAATCTAATAATGTGATGAATTTCTCTATGCCTACCACATGTATCAATAATGGTATACGAGGACCATTTGATTGATTCATAATGAGCTTATATATAATGGTGAATAATTGTTTTTGATTTTCTTTCATTATCTTTTTATTTTCATGATGACAAATCGAATACAATTGTTCCATTAAGTTAGAGTAATCGTTATTAGAACGAAGTATTTTGCAAACTTCTACTAACCATCCTTTCTGCCTGTCATCTAATGTGTTGTAAAACTCTATATTTCTCTCTTGATTTACTGTAATTAATTTTTCAGATTGAAAGTTTCTAATCCAATATTCCACCCGATTACTTATTGCAATCATTTCAGGTAATGCATAACTTCTATCTGTTTTTTCTAATATACTTTGTAAAATAGATGAATCAAAATGTAATAATGGTAACGTTCCTGCTACTTGATTAAATTTCGGATATTCATTAACTCGGCTATCGGCTCTAGAGAGCTTCATTGCATCAAATAAATCTTCATTTTTGAGCATTTTATTTTTATAACTATCTTTTAATCGTTCATACTCTGTAAAATTGCGAATCACATCTTCATCAAGACCGATATGAAACGCTGCGTCTGGCCTATATTTTGCAAACATAAATAGAATCACTTCGGGCAAATACACTTTTAGCAACTCGCTAGGTGTAATACTATTCCCTAAGGAACTAGACATTTTTTCATGATTCCCTTTAATTCCAATGAAATCATAAGCAACGTAATGTGGAGCTTCACGATTGAATACTTCCCTCGCAATTTCCTTTGATACATTATAACTACCTGTTTCTGATGAATGATCTCTGCCGCCCGGTTCAAAAACAACATCCTCAATCATCCATCTCATCGGCCAATCAATTTTCCAATTCAGTTTCATTTTATTTGTATTTAATATTGATAATTCATTTTGATTTCCGCATTCACATTCATACCGAACTGTTTTCAATACTTCATCAAAATGTGTAATCGTTGTTGCATCTTTCCCGCATTTCTCACAATATAATGTAACCGGATAAAAACTCTCTCGTTCTTCATCACTACACTTCCCAGTTTTAAAACTCATTAAAATATCATATATTTCTTTTCTTTTATATAAAGACTCTAATATATTCCCGTTATACCTTCCGCTTCTATACTCAGCGTTTTGATATATGAATTCCACTTCAATCCCAAATACTTGGAGCGACTTTTCAAACTCTTTTTCAAAATGCTCCGCATATGAGTTATGACATCCATATGGATCTGGAATATCACAGTATGGCATACCAATATATTTAGCAAAAGATGGATCAATATTTTTAGGGACTTTTCTAAACCTGTCATAATCATCCCATGAAAAAATGAAACGAGTCTTTTTCCCTAAATCTTTAAGCGCCCTTACAACGAAATAAGTCGTTACAATTTCACGGAAGTTCCCGATATGAACAGAACCAGATGGACTAATTCCTGAAGCGCAAACAAAAGTTTCTTTGTTTGGATGTTTTCTAATTAATTCATGTGCTACTTCATACGCCCAATGCATATACTACTCACCTCAATTATATTTTTGTTCTCACATTTTCATTTTTTTGCAATAAAAAAACTCCCACCCCCAAGATTATTCATCTTGAGGACGAGAGTTATTAGCTTCGCGGTACCACCTCAGTTTGTTAATATGTCACCATATTAACCTCTTCAGGTACGGCAAAATATGCTTATACCCTATCTCTATAACGGGAGAACCCGTCGCACCATCCCTAAACAAATTAGTTCCTTGCGCAGCTCCAAGTCTTTTTTCATTAAGATGTATACTGCTCTTTCTCAGCTACCAGAGCTCTCTGTACGTATTCTTTCTTAACTACTCTTCTCTTCCATGCCATTTTAAATATTAGTTTTTTTATATGATAATTTATAACACTTTTATTGTCAAACTTTTCTAAACAGAATATATAACTATCTAAAAAAATGCTTTATCGCTTCTAATTGAATTTTGTGGCTACACTCATCACAACAATATGCCCCTTTTGATTTCTCTTTAAATCTCTTATATTTTTCACTACCCTCGTAAACACGAAATATCTTCTTACAAGAAAAGCAAACAATCTCATAAAACATCATATGCATTTTCCTCTCCGTGTTTATACACTTTTTAATAATTTTAGAAGATTGATTGTCTACCTTACAAATCTTAATATCTTCTTACTAAAGGTTTACCTCTATTTTTATCGAATTATATAAATATCTTATAAAGCGAGGTGAACATCTTGTTCAGTAATATAGAATTAGTTTTGGATGCTAAATCAAGTTTAGCTGAAGGACCATGTTGGGATGAGAAAAAGCAGCTTTTATATTGGGTTGATATTATGGAGAAAAAATTATGCATATATAATCCTACCGCTAATACGAACCGAGTAATCGCTCTCAATCAACAAATTGGTTGTGTTGTTCCATATTTAGAGGACGTACTACTCTTAGCTATGGAAAACGGCTTTTATTCTATTAATGTATATACAGAAAAATTGACACATATTTTTGACCCTGAATCACATTTAATAGAAAACCGTTTTAATGATGGAAAATGTGATCCAGCTGGCCGCTTTTGGGCAGGTACTACAGATACATATGGTATTAATACTGCAGGTTCTTTGTATTGTTTAAATAATAATTTGAGCGTAGAGAAAAAAGTTTCACATGTAAATACATCAAATGGAATTGCTTGGTCACCTAACCATAAATACCTTTACTATATTGATACACCTACTAAAAAAGTGGTTCGCTATCATTATGATAAGTATACTGGAAAAATTCTCAATCCAAGTGATGTAATCATTTTCCACGAAAATGATGGGCTACCCGACGGTATGACAATTGATGAAGAAGGTTGTTTATGGATTGCACATTGGGGAGGTTCAAAGATTACTAGATGGAATCCTTTAACTGGAGAACAAATATTAAGTATCCCAATTCCAGCGTTATATGTAACGTCGTGTACATTTGGAGGGCCTAATTTAACAGATTTATATGTTACAACAGCCAGAACAAGAATGACGGATGACGAATTAAAGGACTATCCACATGCAGGTGGTATCTTTCGAATTCAAACAAATATTAAAGGTTGTCCTACATATGAATTTTGCAATAAAAATATTGGAGCTGAAACAATATGAACCGTATCGAATACATAAGACAAGAAGAAAAGAAATATCACGATCTTTGCTATGAACAATATAAACTGTTTGAAACTGGATCTTGGCTTAACAAACCAGTTAAAACGGTGATGGACTTAATAGATCACTTTGCAGGACAAAAAAACTTACAGGTACTTGACCTCGGCTCTGGCATCGGAAGAAATAGCATTCCAATTGCACAAGAGATAAAAAATACTAGCGGAACTGTTACATGTGTTGACTTGCTTGATTCCGCTTTAACAAAGCTACAAATTTATAGCAAAGAACATGATGTATTCGAGGTTATAAAAACAGAACAAGTAGCAATTGAAAACTACTATATTCCCTCTAACACTTATGATTATATCGTTGCAGTATCCAGTTTAGAGCATGTTAAATCAGAAGAAGATTTAACAAATGTACTCCATTCTATGAAAAAAGGTACAAAGACTGGTGGTATCAATTGTTTAATTATTAACTCGAACATACAAGAAATTGACTTACATACGAATGAAGAATTAGATGCTTTAATTGAAATTAACCTTCCTACTGAAGATATGATACAACTATTAAAAAGCATCTATAAAGAATGGAAAGAATTAAAAATTGAAATAAAAGAATTAACGTATGATATAGTTCGTAATGAAAGACACATTCAATTAAAGACTAATGCTATTACGTTTGTCGTACAGAAATATTAATATTTAAAAATGAGTCTGTAATCCTACTCTTACAGATTCATTTTTTATTATGTGTTATATCGTTCTCTTACGTATTAACAATTATGAGTAACATATAGTTTCACTAGTAATACTGTCAAGGTGTCTTTTCTTTATATATAAATGGCTAGACAAAAACTAGTCAATTGCAATGTGATTATCATTATTATTCCTTTCTATCACATATAGTAAAAAGCTTGAATTCCTTACAAATTCAAGCCTTTCCAACAAAAATAAAAATAGAACAAATGCACAAATATTTAATATCCTTTTTTCAATTCATTTTCATAATCTTCAAGTTCCTCATCTGTCATTACATATGAAGAGGTATCCTCTTTTATAAAACGTACTGCATTTAATCCAATCACCTGAGCAGCGGCGGACGGCTGACCATCTGGTAAAAATGGAGAGATGGAAAGATCAGCCACTTTAAGGTTTTTAGTACCAAACACATTGAGGAATCCATCGACAACACCTTCTTGAATCGTCTGTCCCATCCGACACTGTCCTCCTAAAGAAAAGTTCGTATAAGAAGCTTTGACATAATTCTCAAGCTGCTTTTGTTTGTTAGGGTCGTTATCAGGTAGTTGGAATATACTCTCTGAAGGGTATACAACTTTCCCAATTCCGTTATTTGGGTATTTGAGCGGATTTCTAGCTTCTACAATTATATTATAAATCCTCTTATATTGATCGACCATATATGTTAGGTCATCTGGATTTCCCAATGGATTGAAGTCAAGGGATGGATAAGCCTCTGGATCGCTATGTTCCACTAGTACTGTACCCCTGCTTTTTGTATTAACGTCTATAATACCAAAACTCATAATGCTTGGCGTAGTTTGAAAAGTTAAATCAAAACTCCAACCATTGCTAATCACATCTGAAGCCGGAAGAAAAAATGGAATAGGAGCCCCTATCAATTGAAGACGACGACTTTCTAGTATATTCATTGGATTTTCTGCTTGGAAAGCACCTAGGATAAGTGGAAAGTTGGGATCAGCAAAAAATACCGGAAGAAGTTGAGATGTATCTATCTCAACTCCTAATCCAACATAACCCTGAATTTGCAAATTATGGCCTACATTTGGACTCTCTATCAACGTTGATATACCTGCTTTAGCTAAATCATCAGATTTACCGATTCCTGAACGTTGTAGAATGACTGAGGAAAAAAATCCTGCAGAGACGATAATACCTTTTCTTGCAAATCTTCTATGTGAAACACCATCCTTGACAAATTCAACACCAACCGCAATGTTCTGTCCATTTTTCTTTTTAAATAAGATTTTGTTAACGGTTGTTTTAGCTAAAATAACCAATTTCCTTCCATCAACTCCAAATTCATCTGGATGAAGCTGATCTCCTTGACTAACAATATGTTCATTTAAATAACCTGTTGCCGTTGAAGATCGAACAAATTGACCGGGACCAATCTCTTTTTGAATGATTTGCGTTTTATGAAATGTACAATCTCTAATACCGGTATTATAGTCCTCAGTAATCGGTGTTCCCAATACAGTATTTGTTGCTTGAACTAACGTATCTATCAATCCATCAGGGGGAATATTCTGTTGCCTATTAAAAATTGGCCCATTCTTTCCCCTTTCATTAGGGTCTTGTGTCGCTCCTGTATAGGTTTCATTTTTTATAAATAAGGAGCTAATCTCATTGTAACTCCATTGGTTACCAACAAGACTTGCCCATTTGTCATATAACTCTTTACTCCCACGTACGGCATACATGTCACAAATTTCCGAGCTTCCCCCCATAGTGCGACCATTCGTTGCAATAAGCGTACGTGCAATAGTAGACTCTAGTTCAGAAGTAACATTGAAGCTAAATCTGTTACTACGAGTTGTGTTAATCGCGCCAATAACGCTAGGGTTACTTAGCTCCTTCGTCATATTTGTTCCCGCTTCAAGCACTAGTACAGAAGTACTTTTGTCATCCGTTAATTCTTTGGCAATTACCCCTCCAGCAGTTCCGGCACCAATCACGATATAATCAAATTTAGCAGGGTCTATTGGTTTTATAGGCTCTGGAAGTTCGCACGGAAATGCACAAGGAAAAAGTGAATAAGGAAATTCATGAGGATTGAAACATTTTTTACTTTTTGATGTCATGAATAATCAAGCTCCTTTTTTTACATTTAGTATATTAAATGTAAAAAAAAATCTGTTTCTTGTACCAGTGTCTTTACTAAAAAAAATGTATACTCTATACATGTAAGATTGGCCTAACATTTCATCATCATTATTTACTAATGAGTAGTAACTTTGTCATATCTGGATTTTGAACATTCGAGTAAATGGGCTTGAGTGTATTCCTTTTCGATTAATTGCGATAAATAAGGCTTTGAAATTATCTCCATACGAAGTTTAATTACTTCCTTCAAAAGAAAAATCGCAACCTATGTTTTCCAGTTGCGATTTTTGCATACATAATCTATATTTAACAGTGGCAATTAACATCTACTATCTTTTCTTTATAATGCTTTTTTACATTTTATGAATAAAAAATGTATTGAAGGTTTATTTTTTGCATTCTTATGTGGTTCTTCAATTCCAGACACCTGTACAAGTCCATATTTTTCAAAATCCTTTTTTATGGATTCAGAGTCATAGAAATACATTTTCACGCCTTCCATTACCTCAAAATAATCTTGATCCAACTGTTTCCCTTTTCCGTACATTGGAGCTTTTTTAGAAACCGTTGTAAAAACCATATATCCACCTGGTTTTAGCTGATTATAACAATCTTTAATAAATTTCTCTCGCTCATGCTTATTCAACAAATGAAGAAGTGCATGACTGAATATCCCATCATACAGTTTGCTATCAAAAGGCATATTGTTTACCGAACCATGATGTATACTAATACCCTCTAGTCCGTTTTGCTTTGCTAAATCAATGGCTGTTTTTGAAATTTCAATACCCGTGACATTTATACTATTTTCGATAAAAACCTTTGCATTTCTACCATATCCAATACCCGGAATTAAAATATCCTTAACGTTTTTTTCAAGGAAAAAATCCTTTGTCAAAATTGCAGAATCTGTAGGTTCAAACCCCCACATCGTTTGTTTTTCTATAAAACTTGATTCCCAAAATTCCATTATATTTCTTTCTCCTTATTCTTATCTCATTTTTAGTATCACATTACAAACTTATAAATTTTAACGTTGCTGCTACCTATGCCAAATTAATTTTTTTACCACATTCAATATAGGTCCATTGAATATAGCATAATTATAAGCCTATATCTATTATAATGATTGGTTTAAAATCCACCCATTTTTTATTAATCCTTACGTTTGTAAAAAAATAAAAAAGCCAATACTTCTGTTAGAATATTGGCTTTTCTCAAGAGAAATTATCTTTTTGTATTGTACTGATCTATTACTTTTTCTAACACTTCTAAAGTTATTGGTTGAGCTTTTTCTATTAATTGATAACCAATACGCCCATTCGGTTCAGCTGTAACTTGTTGTAAAATCTTTAAATCATGAATTCCTTTTTCTCTTAATTGCATATAAAGTTGTTGTTCCGACATTTTTGCCTTCATCAAATTCTCTATTACAATCTCTCCGTTTTCTACTATTACAATGCTACTGCCATTTAGGAATTGTTCCACCTTCTTTAATTTCAATTCAAAGATATGAATGATAAGAAGTATGCTCGCAAATATAATAGCTGCAAATATAGATGGGACTACTTTCCTACTTAATACAGGCTCTACAATAATACGTCCAATTGATACTACTATAATTATTTCAGCTCTTGTCATTTGACTAACAGATTTACTACCTGTCATTTTTAATACAATTATTCCAGTGAGAATTAATACAATGCTTTCTAAAATAACATTCATAATAGCCCAATCCTTTAATGGTGTATGTTACTATCATTCCCATTAAAGTTGTATTTTACATACTTACCAAGTTTTTAAACCCTTCAGACCATGATGAAAATAAAGGCTCCCACCCATACTCTTTACGTGCTTTATTATTTGAAGCTCCTCTTTCCCAACTAATCTTCCCAGCTTGAACTATTGGAACCGGCGCCCCAATTGCAGCTGCATATATCGGTAACCACTCTTTACTTGTTGCTGGAAAATCATCTACAATATTTACAGTTCCTGCAGGCCAATGAAGAGCTAACATAGCTGCCCTAGCAGCATCTTCGACATGTATAAACGAGCTTATCCCGTCTGATGCGATAATTTCATTATTACGAACTTGATTTGCGATTAATCCATTTTCCGCATACCATGTACCTGGACCATATAGCGTACCGTAACGAAGTATAACCGCTTCTTGTAACTCCGAAACAGCTTGTTCTAATTTTAATATGCCATCAATAGTCAGCTGCCTAGGCATAGGGGCAGCAATGTCTAATGAATCTATTTCTGTCGCAAGTGTTTCTCCTGGTTCATACGCCCATGAAATACTTTGAGCAATCATTCTCTTTACCTCTACATTTTTAGCTGCATCAACAAGGTTACGAGTACCTTTGATTCTAATTTTGGCATTATCCTCAAAATTCCACGTAGACAATGACGTTAATTGATGAATCACTACATCAGGAGTTGTTTCATTTAGTGCAGAAAATACAGCCTGTCGATTAAATATATCAGCTATTACTGGGATAGCACCAAATTTCTTCATTTCCTCTACTTGCGATTCATTACGAATCATTGCAAATACCGTATGCCCCTCTTTTATTAACATAGGCAATAAAGAACGTCCGATTACACCCGTTGCACCTGCTATAAATATTTTCATATACATTCCCCCTCATTTAATAATCATAAATGTAACGAAATATATGTGAGGAATGTGACAATTTTATATTGTTCCATAAATATCCTCTTTTTTTACAAACATGTATTCACAGTACCTATTGGACTATTTATAATAATAATTAATGTGAATGTTTCATCCAAAATTTAAGCTATAACGTTGGCTAGCAACCAACAGTGATAACATGATAATCGAATTTGATGGATATAGAATTAATGAGTCTGTTATTGGCAGTAACTGTTCTCTTAACAAGTTAAAAGCAATGTATTTAAATGTAAAAAATGAAGAGTTATCTAATGAGGATCTTCTACGTTTATTTTGTATGCACTATCATTATGAAATTATTCCAAAGTCACTACAAGAAGCCGGCATGAGCGATGTTGTCATCGATTTAGACACAGACTATATTTATATCCCAAATAGATAACAGTAAACTAGATTAATTGAATAGAAATTACGATTCAGCTAAGTGTTTAATAAAATAAGTCATTGCCCAAATTAATGTCGCAAATTGAGTGACAAAATACATTGTCCATTCAAAACGAGTCAATTTTCTCTCTCGTTTCACTTTCTTTAAATATCTGTAAAATATGAATGTACTTAAAAACATAAGTAACAAAGATAATTGCTGTAAATCATTGACTATACGTACCGCCATAAATTCCATCACCCTCCTATTCAAAATAAAAGCTTTATTTTAAGAATATCATTTATTGGTAGTTTATTTCCAGTTACTGTACTTATGACATAAACTAAAAGAGCACTCAGCTATGGAGTGCTCTAAAAAGTGTTAATTCAACATATTTTCCTCGTAATGGTAACGTGTAATCCCACTTACTTTTTATACTTCAGTTTTATCACTTCTGGTATATGGTTGCTATCATATTTCTTCGTATAGGTTTTTCCATCTGGTGTAACAAATTGTAATACAATCTTACCACAAACACCATGTTGTATTTCAAATTCACCATCTGCATTTGAAATACTGCGTTCCTTGCCTTTAATAGTATCTTCATAAATTTTCACATTAAATATAGGTTCGTTATTTTGATCTATGACAATACCTTTTGAATACTTAGCAATTGCTATACACTTATCATTTTCTTTATAATATTTAGTAATAATCATCGCTCCAATTACTATAGCGATACATACAAGTAAGAGAATTATTTTGCGTCTCACAATCCACCTCCTTATTTTTGGTTTTCTTTTTTAAATTGAAAATCTAGATGTCCTGATAATTTGATTTCTTTTATTACTTTGTAAATACCTTCTTCAATTTTATCTTCTTTTACATTTGATACATTTAACTTTAATAGTTTTTCTTTAGGGAAATCCTTTACAAAATTTTTATCAATAGAATCAATATTTATTTGATTTCCACTTAAATTTCCAATAAGGGTTTCCGTAACTATATGTTTCTGTAATTCTAAACAAGTATGTATTCCCAATGTGCTTTGCTTTTTATATATAAATAAATGTGGGTTTTCATTTTGCACTTTTTCTAATGCTTCTGCTAATTTTTTTGATCTATTATAGTAAGAAGCTATAATTTTATTTTTATGACGTTCAAACATGCCACTCTTTATATAAATTTCTAAAGCTGCTTGAGATATCATTGGACTATCAATATCTAATATCTTTTTATATTTATAGAAATCATTTGCGATCACCGGTGGAATAACTGCTACACCAACTCGTAAGCCGGGAAAAATAATCTTGGAGTAACTTTTCAAATATATTACATGGTTACAATCATCTATACTATATAACGGATCTGCTTTTAAATCTGTTTCTAAGTCTGCTAAATAATCATCTTCCACTATAAATACATTATACTTTTTAGCCAATAGTACGATTTTTTCTTTCTCATCTTTAGAATAAGAAGTTCCAAGCGGATGATGATATCTCGGTATCGTATAAAAAAATTTTATTTTTCCAGTTTGAAATATTTGTTCCAATTCATTCAAATCAATACCTTCATTCGTACGTCTAATACCGATTACAGGAACTTTATTTATTTCTAGATAATCAATATATAGATGATATGTTGGCTGTTCAATTAATACAGTTTTATTTCCATTCGGAAATGGTATAGAAGTTAATATAGCAAGCGCTTGCTGCACACCTGACGTTATAAAAATATTTTCTTCTTTTGTGAAAACTTGATAGTTAGCCAATTGCTTTTGAATAACTGGAATTAAAGATGGTAACCCTTTCGGCGTTCCGTATACGAACAAGTCATTTTTATAAGTATCAATCGCCTTATTAATGCAATGTTGAAAATCTAAATACGGGAAAACATCTGGATCTGGTGCTGAAGAAGCGAAATCAATTATTTCGTTATTTTCTATGGTACTCCTAGATTTCTTAACAACGTAGTATCCACTTTGAGGAACAGAATATATAATATGACGCTTTTCTAATTCATGAAGCGCACGTATAACTGTTGCCTTATTACATTCATATTGTGAAACAAGCGTCCGAATAGACGGTAGTTTCTTCCCTTCTTTTATCTCTCCATTTTGAATCATATTTTCTAGGTCATTTAAAACATGTAAATACTTATACATCTCACACCTTCTTCATTAATTTTGTATCGCTACAGCTTAATTAACATACTTTTTGAGTTCTTCATTTAGATTTCTTATGCAATTACATACAACTTTGTACTATGACTTATAAACCCCTTCTAAAATTATGAATTTTAACATTATTTCACAATTCTTTGACTTCACAAAGGATTTACAATTAATAAATAGAATATCTCCATGAATAAATAAAAAGTGAGGGATATATAATGCAACGCTTAAATACGATTGATATTAGTAATGTACTTGAATTAGAAAAAGCTCTTTCGACTTTATTACATGAAGAGATCTCTTCAAAGCAAGACCTTGAAAATTGGTTAAAAGAACAATCTAAATTAATTTGGGAAATCGAAGAACAATTAAGATCACATTATATTGCCTTTCAATGTAATACAGATAATAAAGAAATAAAAGATACCTTTGAACATGATCAACAGTTTGTAAGACCTCTTTTAAAACGTTATCAAAACTTATTTCATAATACATACTTACAGTCACCTTTTCGAATGGAATTAGATTCTAAATCATATGGTTTATTAGATGCTAAAATAAAAAATGCGCAAACGCTATTCTGTGAGGAAAACATCGATTTAGAAATTAAAGAAGACAAATTAGTAACAAAGTACTTTGAAATTACAGGAGGATTATGTGGAATTTGGGACGGCAAAGAAAAAACAATTACAGAATTACAATCATATTTACAAAATCCAAATCGCGATATTCGTAAACGGGCAAAAACTCTCATTTCTGAACAGTATATATCTGTTGAAAAACAGTTACAACAAATATTAAATGATTTAATAAAAATCCGACATCAAAAGGCTTTAAATGTTCAGTTAAATAATTATCGTGATTATATGTTTAACAAATATGAACGCTTTGACTATACAGCCGAAGATTGCTATGAACTAGCCGAATCAATACGTAAGTACGTTATACCACTTAAAGATAAAATATTACAAGAGAAAACAGAAAAACTGCAAGTGGATACACTTCGTCCATGGGATGTAACAGCTGTAGCCCCTGATCAAAAAGTACTTAAACCTATTGCAAATGAAAATGATTTAATTGAAAAAAGCACTCACATCTTCAATAAACTAGATGTTGAATTTTCAGCACTTTTAAACCGAATGCATGAACATGATTGCCTCGATTTAATAAGCCGCAAAGGAAAAGCATCTGGTGGATTTTGTGAGTACTTACCAGCTTCTCAATTATCCTTTATTTTTATGAACTTAAACTATACGCAAGATGATATTATCACTTTCATACATGAAATGGGTCATAGCATTCATAATGAACTCATCAAACCATTAGATTTACGACAATATATAGAAATTCCCGCTGAAACAGCTGAACTAGCTAGTATGACAATGGAATTATTCTCAATTGACTACTGGGAAACTTTCTATACAGACAAAAAAGATTTAAAACAAGCGAAAATTAACTTCTTTAAAGATGTTATTTCATATTTACCTGTTATTCTTATCGTAGATCAATTTCAACACTGGATTTATGAAAATCCGAGTCATACTTCTGAAGAAAGAAATGAAAAATACTTACAACTTCAAAAATCTTATCAGTCTAACGTCATACATATTGATGGCTACGAAAACTGGATAGCAACGAGTTGGTTACCTGTACTCCATATTTTTGAAGTGCCATTTTATTATATTGAGTATGCAATTGCTCAACTTGGTGCGTTGCAAATGTATAAACAATATAAAGACAATCCGGACCAAGCTCTAGAAAATTATAAAAAGGCACTATCGCTAGGAAGCTCAAAATCAATAAAAGAAGTATATGAGACAGCCGGCATTCGTTTTGATTTTTCAGGTGAAACCATTAAAGAACTCATGTCATTTGTAGAAAAAGAATTAGAATTATTGGAACAAATATAAGAAAAAAGCTGTACCTATATTTTAGGTGCAGCTTTCTTTTTTATTTTATTGATTAATTCTATGTACTGAAAATCTCCATATCCGATTGTTGGAAAAAGATGAAACAACTTTATTAATAATTCTTGCGTTGATAAATCTTTATTTTTGGAGATAAATTTTATTACATCATTACCATCTTTTAACATTTCTAAATATAAGTCTACAGCCTGATACATTACTGGAAGTAACTCTACAGATTGTTTCCTATGATTCACCAATACTTCTGTATATACAGAGTGATAGTTTTCTAACTTTATTTCAATTTGATTGAATTTGAATTCATCCTCTTTAAAGCTATTTAAAACCACTCTCCCCTCATAACCTGACTGTTCAAGGTATGCAAGTATTGTAAGTAGATTCATTTGGCAAAACATATCCTCACCAAACCATAAAACAATACATTCATATTTATTCTTAAAAAGATTATTTAATGGAGCTATAACCTTTTGTATATAATCCTCAACTGCACTATTATGCCCCGTTGCTCTTGTTTTAATAAACTCTTCATCAAAAGCTTGTGTAGTAACGCGATTTACACACATTGCTTCGTTAAATGGTGCATAATCAGATTCACCCATTAGCTTTTCATTTTTAAACTCTTCATACATCATTTGACCGTTTAATATGTGAAGTACATCTTTATCAAACAGCTCACTCTTCGCATTTCGTAACTGCTCAACCTCTACTTTTCTAGAAATATTCATTTTAAACTCCCCTGTTATTATAAGGATACTTACTTGTTCACTAGATTATATTTATGTTCTAATTATACATACTGATCTAATAATCCATTTAAATATACTGCGTTTTGCGTAGATACTTTCTCAGAAAATCTAGCTGCAATAATAATAGAAGCCCATTGGAAAATTTCATCTCTTGATAAGCCAGTATGACTGCAATAAATATGTAAATACATTTCAGCTAATTCTATTGATGCCTGAGCGTACAATAAGTATGTACGAAATACATCTGCACGAACATCACCTGAACTTGCATCAACCCAATCTATAATTTTCACGTTACCGTTACTCAAAATCAGATTGAATGGATGAAAATCTCCATGACATAGCCTAGAATCAAATACAATTGAATCTAATTTTTGTAATATATTTTTCTTTTTATTTTCATCCAATCTATGTACAGATTTAATTTGAAGCTCTAACCTTTCTCTCATTGGCTCCGTTTCATCTGGATTCACACATATAGCATGAATCTTTTTTTGTTCATTAACACATAGGCCAATGTAATGCTCTGCTTCATTTAGGTTATTAAGTAGGAGATCACCAATACTGTCCCCTTTTACATATTCCATAATAATTGCCTGTCTATCTTGTATTTTTGTCACTTCAAATACGTTCGGAACTGGTAGCCCACATGAATAAGCATATTTTTGTTTTTTTGCTTCGTTTATAGCCTCTGTATTTGGGAGATAGTCTTTAAATAATTTCACAATCTTATTATCATATAGATAAATTTCCGCTGTATTCCCTTTTGCAATCGGATTACCTAGATTCACTTCGCTTCCCTCCTTTAAATAAATTCAAATAACACTTTATCCTTTACTTTACATTCACTGTAATCATAACGAAAACCTACTTAACGAATCTACAAAAAACTTACCACTTTCTACCCTTAAATAAAAAGTGGTAAGTTTAACTGTTTAGGAACATTAGAATGAAACTCCGGTGTATGCAAGATAGTAAATGAATATCCTTGTTGAATAAACGATACTTCATTACGCTTACATTCAAACGGAATACTATTTTTCTTGAAATTATTTTGGATTTGCTGTAAAAATACGGGGTCCGGTGTTCCGAAAGAAACGTGTACTTTCGGTGGTAATGCTTTCATTCCAATTGGAATCCAAGGTCGCTGCCACCAAGTTGCAACAATGTATGCAGTGCCACCTATAACAAAATTAAAAACATCCCCATCTTCCATCGTTTTCATATGAAGATTTGATTTTAACCATTCTGTAAATACAGGTACACTTTTAACGGGAAGGCCGATTTCCCTAACATATAAAATGTTTAAAGGTGACTGCGAAACTAATACATCTTCTTTAACATAGCTATGTGCGATAATTTCAAGAAGATTTCCATCACCGTCTTTAAAGTATAAATTGAATAGACCGTTCTCCTCACCGATTGTATTTCCATCTTTCCATTTCATAATGAGTAATCCAGATTTTTTAAGCCACTTTGCTGTTTCATGAAATTTTGAATATGGGATTTCAAAAGCGAAATGTGCAGGTGCAATCGGTTCATACACTTCTTGAAAACTAATTGTTGTATAAGGTGTTACTTCAAATTGAATGAAGGATGCGGTTTCTTTTTTTATTGGAAAAGATAATATATCCTTATAAACTTGTTTTACTCCTTCTATTGAAACCGTTTGTAGTTTTATATCTGAAATATGTGTAATCATTTTACATCCCCCTATTTCATACTATTTACTCTTATTGTATTACAATTAGAAATAGATAAAATCAAACAGAAGGATTGATTTTTCATGTAGAAACTACAACTTTAGTATGAATACGTTAGCTCCAATTACTTTTTATTTCTGCTACAACAACGTCTGGTTTATCCCAGTGCAACATGTGGGTAGTATCAGGGATTACCTTTACTACACCGTCTGTTTTCTCTTTAAAAATATTTACTGTCTTATCTCGATAATCCGTCCAAATTTGTGGGACTGTAGCTCGAAGTAATACAATATTAGCCGGCAGCTTCTCATATATATCTATCGTTTCATCTTTATGCATACCTCTTATTATATTACTAGCTGTATTCCCCCTTGCATGCCACCATACTTTATTATCCATTTCGACCCCTAGGTCCTTTACAGCAACTTCTAACAATGAAGACCACCTAGTATAAGCTTCTTTTTCACTTTTGAAAAATTCGTCCCAATTATTAAAAACGTATTCATCAAAGTCCTTTTCATAATAAGCAATTTCTTCTTTCAACGTTTCTTCTTTAAGCCTTTTTGTTTGATATCCACCATCAATAAGAATACTTCCTTGTACTTTTTCTGGATGATTTAACAAATAAAATAACGCTACAAAACTTCCCCATGAATGTGATAGAAAATAGAAGTGTTCGATTCTCAATTCATTTATTATTTCATTTAACCAATTTGCTAAATTGTGCATCTCATAATCTTCTGTTCTTTCAAAGGGCGGTGTTTTACCATGTCCAGGTGCATCAACGGAGATAAATCTATACTCTTCTTTTAATTCCTCAGCAATTTCTATAAAACTTAAACTCGTACTACCTAATCCATGTAAACAAAAGATAACGGGCTTGTCATTATTCCCCCATTCAGTAATATGTACATTTATTTTTTCGTTGTTAATATAGTAGCGTTTCAAAACAATTATCCCCCATATTTCGTTTTTTTGATTTATCACTTTACTTATTTCTATTATTTTTAAGTTTTTCCTACATTCTTTCTTACACAAAAAGCTGCTTTTCTTTTAAAGAAAAGCAGCTTTTACACTAAAATATATTATAATTTAACAGCGATAATCATAAATCTTTTTGAATTCGTACGAATCCCTTTTTCAGAACTATTCGCGTCAATGAATTTTTGTAAAATAGTAAAATCCTTTTTCTCTTCTCCAAATCTAGGAATAATAGGCGTATGTTTTAATAAGAAAATGAGATCTTCAGGAGTACTGTAATAATCAGTAACATCATATTCACGTACTTGCACGAGATCAAATCCTGCACTTATAAGTTCATTCATATACTTTTCTTTTAAAGTGCCATCTCGTTCACCTAAGCATTGTCCTCTGCCAAATGCTTCTTTCAGGTTTAATTTATCATTCTCACTTACTTGTTGTGTTAAAAAAAAGGCACCCTTTTTCATTACTTTTGCTAACTCAGATGCCAGAAACGGGGCATGACAACTTGAAGCAATATCAAAATGTGCATGTGGAAATGTTAAAGCTTCAGAACCCATTTGAAGAAACTCAACATTTTGTACATCTGATTTTTTCAAGTTGGAATGTGCCGTTTCAATCATGCCCTTAGAATTATCTATTCCAATTAACAACTTAGCTGAAGATGCTATGTTAAGAACATTTTCTCCACCACCAGTACCAACATCAAGTAACATGTCTGTTGGTTTGCATCTCTTTTTCACTTCTCCATAAAAATCCCAAGTTTCTCCAACTATTTCACATTTTAATTTACTAAAATCCCACCCGTTTAATCGTCCTACTTTGTCATAAAAGTTTTTATATTCTAATTCATTCACCTTATAACTTCCCCTTTGTAAAAATAAATTAAATATGTATAATAACCTGCAACACTGTTTAATTATATATTATAAAATAAAAATTATTAAAACAACATTTCACTTCGTACTACATTAAGTTTACATAACAATTTTATAGTTTACCTTTTATCTATATGTTCTAAATGTCCTCTTCCCCAACTACACATACTATCCAAAACAGTACTGACTGTTTTTCCATGCTCAGTTAAGCTATATTCTACTTTAGGTGGTATTTCTTGATAAATTTCGCGTTTTATTAGTTGATCTTGCTCTAATTCACGTAATTGCTTTGCTAAGGTCCCTTGAGATATATCTGGTATTAATCGCTTTAATTCACCAAAACGTTTCGTTCCATCTGTTAGCAAAATAAACAAAATGAGCGGCTTCCATTTCCCGCCGATTATTTGTAATGTCGCTATTACCCCTTTTAACTTCGGTTCTTTTAAATCCATTTTTCTCACCTCTCCTAAGATATCATAAACCATATTTAGCAATTTTTCCTATTACTTATCTGCATAAATAGCGATTAGTACGAAATTTACGACTATGTACATTTAAAGTGCGTACTTTTCAATACTCTTATTTTAAAGAATAATAAAAGCAACACAGATTTATTTTTAATTTTATATTAAGGGAGAGGCTTAATCATGTCTTTTACTTCATTAAAAGATAAACAAATTGTTATCATTGGCGGGAGTTCTGGTATTGGATTAGCAACAGCAACAGAAGCAATTAAACAAGGCACACATGTTATTATTGCAGGGCGTTCGGAAGAAAAATTAAAGGTTGCTAAAAAATTAATAAATAGCAATCATCTCCAAACTTACGTATTGGATAATCAAAATAAAGAGCAATTACAAAATTTTTTCGAGAAAATCGGGAATTTTGATCATTTATTTACACCAGGGGCCTCTTACACACTTGGACCAATAACTGCTACTGATGATATTGCTGAAAGTAGCTTTATCGGAAAATTCTGGCCACAATATTACGCCGTAAAATATGCAATTCCTTTTCTTTCAAACTCTGGATCTATCGTGTTAATGTCCGGTGCCTTTAGTCAAAGACCACTTAAGGGTGCGCCTGCTTATGGAGCTTGCAATGGTGCTATTGAAAGTTTAGGGAAAGCTTTAGCTGTTGAATTAGCTCCTATAAGAGTTAATGTTGTTTCTCCTGGAACGATACAAAGAGAGAATGAACAAAAAGAAAATAGACTAGCTGCTTATGAATCTTATAAATCTCTTTCTCTTGTAAAAAGGCCTGGCCATAATAATGAAATTGCACATACTGTTCTATATTTAATGCAAAATAGTTTTACTACGGGTAATGTATTATTTCCAGATGGGGGATACACATATCATTAAATTATTTAAGACAAAAGCCCCTTATTACGGTGGCTTTTGTTGCTAATTTAAACATTGCTGAAATTTCCAAAAAGATAGTTGCATTTCTTTATTACCAACAGGTTGGTTTTTAGAGGCGTCTTATGCCTATAAAGATTGATAATAATCCGTTCACAGCTAATAAAATTACTATAATACTTGTAAGTAAACCTACATCTGCCGCAAATATTTTTATCGTACGCCATGGTGAGCTTGTACAATAAGTAAGAAGTGGGATGAAAATAATAGATAATAGTAGGAATAGATTCCCTACGAATAACCAAGTTAGTTTTTTTACAGTTTTCTTATGTTTATATTTTTTAATTAACATAATTGATGAAATGAAAAGCGCGAGTATAACTGTAGACATAACAATTTGTGTAAATGGTATGCTTTTATGGGGATCAACCGGTTCTTCTTCATTCAAAATACTAATGATCCCCTTTTTTAATACTGAAAGTGCTGGTTCTTCTAATACATGATTTTTATTCGTTAAAATCACACCACCCCAGCCACTTTTATTTAAAGTAAATATTTCTGTACGAGCATCGGGCGTTGATCCTGAATGCCAAATCATCGTTTCGCTCTCATTTATACTTGTTGTTCTTAATCCAAAACCATAGCTTTTTTCTGAATTTATGTTATAAAGTGGTGATAGATACAGAGCGATGTTTTCTTTCTTTAAAAATTGAGTATCTTTTTGGCGATTCAAAAACATAATAAATTGAATCATATCTTCCAAATTCGCGGTAATATAACCATACGGTGCCCCGGCATTATCATAGGACACTACACTTTTTCTTGGTATACCAAACCACGACTGATAACCTGTTAAATAGCCTTTTTCATATGCAGTTTCTTTACTTGCTGCCGCACCATTCATATTTAATAGCTGAAAAACATATTTTTCCATATATGAGGAATATGTATCTTTTGTAACTTCCTCAATAAGTGCACCTAAAACAATATAATTCGCATTACTATATTGATATTTTTCTCCTGGTAGAGCAATTAATTTTACATTTGAAAGTCTCATTACATTTTCTTTTAATGCTGTAGAACTTTTGGATTGCTTATCTGATATTAATAAGCCTTCATATGTGTTTATTCCGCTTGTATGAGTTAGTAGGTGTTGGATTGTTATAGATGAGGATATTTGAGAATCTTTTAGTTTAAACCAAGGAAGATGTTGTTGAACTGAATCCTCTAATTTTATCTTTTTGTCTTCTATTAATTTCACTATAGCTAAAGCTGTTAAAGATTTACTTATTGAGCCGATTGCAAATGGTGTTTTGCTAGTTATTTTTTTTTCAGATTCCCCAGTAATCCCCCACGTTTTAGTGAAGAATACATCTTTATTATGTACAATTGCAACAGCAGCTCCTGGAATATTCTGTTCCTTTATAAATTTTTCAATATACTTATCTAAAGTAGCTTTAATCTCTTGCTGAGCATATGCTTTTGGATGATTAATACATAATACTATTACATTACAAAGAATACATATTTGAAATAGTTTATAGATATTTTTCTTCATTATACTTTAGATAGCTTTCTTTTTTTATAACTTACTAAGCTAATAAACACTACTACAGAGAGCATAAAACTAATCATTATTAATAAAACGTTCCACCATTGATTCTCTGATATGCGATATAAAATATTATAATTAAATGTATTTTTGCTATTAGTTGAATTAAATGATTCAGTTAAAAATATTGAAAATGTAGTTTGCGAGATGAGGTAAGTAATAAATGCGATGAATATGCCACGTAAGATAAATGTGTTGAATTTTCCTTTTTCATTTTGAAGTTGTTTCATTTTAACTTGTAAATCAATTTCATTTATCTCTATAAAATCTTTAACAAATAATTGAGGGGTACCTAAATCATCTATACTGTCTTCACCATGTTCACGACACTCTTGAATATGTTCTAATATTTGTCGCTTAATATTTTCCCTTTCTTCTAAACTAATATCGTATTGCTTTAATTCCTTAAGTACGTCTCTTAAAAATTGCTTTTCTTTACCTATCAATCTATTCCTCATTTCAGAAGGTCTCCTTTCAAACCGCTTTTTAATAATGTTTGAATGTCCGATTGCAATTCTAACCACTCATTAATTTTCTTCTCAAGACGTATTTGCCCATTTTCATTAATTTCATAATAAATCCTCACTTTACCACTGTCTGTTACCTCTTGATAAGTATTAACCCACTCTTGATTTTTCAACTTAGTTAAAATAGGGTAAATACTTCCTACTCCTTTCAATTTTAAATTGTTTATTTCAAGTTCTTTCATAATCTCATAACCATAACTTTTCTTTTTCGACAAAATAGATAATACACACATTTCTAAATGACCTTTAATTAAACTTGTTCTATCCATAGGATAAATTTAACAGAAAGATTAATAAACAAAACATATCACTTACGAACCGTTTTCACCCTTAATTTTCGATTTTATAATATAATAATTACACAACATATTAATCGTTTATCCCTTTTAGTATTTATTTCACCTTCCTTAACCTTAATGCTTCTTTCCTTAGTGAAAAATATTGTGTGCAGGACATAAAAATAAATAGATCAAACTTCCTAACTTTCCCATTAAGAAGTTGGATCTTTTTTATTACTTTGGAATAATTATACTTCGTTAATACAAATCTTATTAAGAAATTAAGTTTTATATAAGCTGTGTTAATTACGTTAGTTATTTTGATAACACATACATAAACTAATAAAATTTACTGATTACTTTCAAGACATTCATAAACCGCCATCATATCTCGTTTATCCAATTCGCGAATGCGACTGAAAATTGGTATTTGCGAAACAGCTTCTGTTAATAAGCTTTCATCCACAACATCAGTAACTTTTCCAGTTAACCAAGTTTGTACATCCACGCCCTCAACAACTTCTTTTAGCCCTTCGTCATTAATACCACTTGCATTACAAGTTACACATGGAATTGTTAATTTAAACACGCCGTCATGTAGATTATCTTCTGTTATAACTTTCTTTCCTTTACAAAATGGACATGGATTACTTTTTCTAATTTTATTAATTTGAGTAACTAACTTTTTGTATCCAAACGCTTCGTATACATACGTAAGTTTTTTATATTTACCATTTGTGAAGTACTTATCTATAATAGTTTCTCTCGTTTCATAAACATTATGGAAATCACAAACAGTTACTTGATTATTAACACTAATGGATTCGATATTTCCTTTTATTTCATCCCAGAATGGTAAGACATTTTGCAACACCATTTCATAGTTTGAAAAGCTTGCCTGTTCTAATTCAAACATTTTTAGTGCAACTTGTTCTTTTCTTGGCAATAAAGAAACATCTTCTGTCAATCTCATATCGCCACCAACAATAGATTTTAATTTATGAAGTGCAGGTAAATCATCGACTATTTTCAACACTTCATCAACTGGTTGATTGATAATTTCACGAATATCAAAGTTATCAAATTTAAGCGGTTTATGATGATTTAAAACTGTCCCCTCACAAATTGGACATACAATCATTTCTTTAGATTCTTTAATTTCTTCTTTAATGGCTGCTTTTGAAATAACAATATATCCACCAATAATCGTATTAAATCCTACCCATGTTCTACGTGTCTTTCCTTTTTTATCATAAAATGATTTTTCAAAATAACCATACCAAAACGTATGCTTTTCTTCTTCTGACATATCATTATAGCTCTTTGACAAATCGTGACCAAGCTCATTTTTAATTTCTTCAAATAGAAATTCTATTTTTTCATATTGATAAAATTTTAATACTTTCATGATTTCTGGATCGAATAGACCGTCCCAAAATGGAACGTTTTTATTTTGGATTGTAATATCTTTATCGAAAACTTCAATTTGAAGACGTCCAGAACAAGATGGACAATGATTGTCCTGTGAAAAGAAATCAAAACTTCTCGTATCTTTATTAGTTGGATGAGCAGCTACAATATGATTAATTAATCCACCGATCTCATATAAAAAACTATATTGACTATATAAATGCCTTTCAAGATCAATAGCAACAACCGGTGCAATTGTATCCGATTCATATTCACCATAAATTAAACGGGCCATTGATGATAAACTTTTTAAAATACCACCCTTATAAATATTTTCGGCATTTTTAAAATAGTTAATATGATTTTTTTCTAAATAGTGAACTCCTTGTTTCTGCTTAAGCATGGAAGAAATATGTATTTTCTCTGTGCTATTCATAATACTTTTTTGACGATAGTAATTCTCATGACTGACAACATCCATATGCTCTACAGATTCATTCTGCCTTTTCCCAAAATCAACAATATAATCAGAGCTTTCTAACATGTAACTGTTATGCTCAATCATAATGATAGAAACTGATTCATCTTGCAAAATCCCTCTAATACTATCTATAAATTGATTTAAAATATTTTGTGATAAACCTTTTGAAGGCTCATCAAAAATAAATAATGTATGTGGATTTCTTGTTTTTGCAAATAACTCAGAAACTAAATGAACACATTGAAACTCACCTGTTGATAATGTTTGTGTTTTTCGTTCTAATGTTAAATAACCCAGCCCTAATTTGATTAGTAGGCTCAAGCGTTTATATGCAATATCTTCATTTGGAATTTCATCAATAATATCCTCAATCGAACGCTCAAAAATATCATCGATTTCTTCACTATACTTTGTCAGTTTCTTTTTAATATCAAGGAAAGTAGCAACAGTTGATCGACTTGTAATCGATTGGTTTCGATCTTGTCCAACCATAACTAGTTTATCTTTTGGATAACGTTTCAAAAAGTCTTGCGCTACACATTCATTGACAAGTGTAGATTTTCCACATCCTGATTCACCAGTAACCGTAACAAGTCTATTTTTAGGAATTTGAAACTCAGCCATTTGGATATTACGACAATACAAATCATGGAATATATAATAGTCTGTTGGCATTTCTTTATTTCTTTCCCACAATATTGGTTTTGGTCTTGGTGATTCTTTCACAATTTTTCCGCCATATTTTCCGCTACCAGGTCCGAAGAACAATTGCTCATCAGTTGTATCTAGTACTGTATCTGAATGATCAATAAGCCAAATTTGATTTTTACACCCTAAGTGTTTAATTTCTTCTAATATTTGTAGTAATGTTTCATGATCAAGTCCAACTGAAATCTCATCAATAATAATTACAGCATTTTCACTTACCGCCATAAATTCAGCCAAGTAAAGCCTTGTTAACTCTCCACCTGACAACGTACCCATAATTCTATTTAACGTTAAATAACCGATATTCATATTCATAATATTTTGCAGTATATGTTGTTTTGCTTCACTAATATTTAATTCTGCCGCTAATAAAAGAATAGATTCAACACTTAATTCATTAATATTTGAAATTGTATGTGGTTTAGCAAATAAATCTATCGTATGTTGTTCGATTTCTTCACTATAACGTTTCCCCTTACATTTTTTACATTCAATATTTTTCGTAGTGCCACGTCCTTTACAACCAGTACACCAACCTAATTGATTATTAAATGAAAAGACCTCAGGAGAAAGGTTGAATTCTTCAGCAAGTTTTTCACGAACCTCTGTAAAAACACCAGTATGAGTACCAATTGTTGAACGCGGATTAGATGAAATCGATGATTTTCCTAGAAAAAGTACTAATGGCATTTCTTCCATCTTAATAGCACTAAAATTCGTTTCCATAATATTAGGAAATAAATATTGATATTCAGCTTTTGGTAATAAAGAAACTAAACGTTTTTTTGATTCTTCACCAATCGTTTGGCAAAATGTAGTTTTACCAGATCCAGACAAACCCGCAATTCCCAACGATTTATTTACCGATATTTCTGCATCCAATTTATTAATATTATTCGCAATTAATTGATTTACTTTCATATTAACCTCTATTCTTATAGTTGTTGAAAAACATTTTTATAGGATAATAATTACATAATAAATATAGATTATATAATATCTATCCATTCAATTCATCGGTCTTAACCTTATATTTATCAAACCAATATTTCCATTCATCTTTTGAAAATTCTTTTTCTTCACCTTGTAAAACAGAAGAAAAAAGATCTAGACAAATATGCCAACCGGCTATATCTTTCGGTGTATGGTCTGTTAGTTCATGGATGAATTCTTTAAGTATTAATACAGATCCATTTTCCTCTTTATGTATTTCAAATCGCACGCGGTCTTTATCCCACGTGAATTCTAATGTTGAATTTATTTTACAATCTAAAATATCGATATTTAGAAACGAACCATCCATCATGTCAAATTTGATAATTCCACCTGTTTTAAGATTTTCTATTTGCAAGTTAGACATCCACTTCTTCAATTTATTATTATCTGTTAATACAGACCATACTTTTTCTATCGAATATGGAAAATACCTATCAAATTGTACTACGTATTCATTACTTTGTTTATCTATTATAGCAATCATTATTCATACGCCTCCTTCTGCCTCTGACAGAATATATGTTCTCTTTTATTATTTTACTTGATTTCACTAAAAAAATAAATCTCAATTAACATACTTTTACGGTATTTTAACAACATATGGCTTCATTATAACCATTTACTATAATCATTCCCTACAGGTTGTTCTTTGAAAACTGAAGATATGAGGTTGATTCGACGGGGCATTATTCCCTACTTATTTTTATGACAAAAATAAAAAGCAGAAAGAATACTTCCTTCTGCTTTTATAATAAATGGTACATTTCATATTGTGTTAAAGCGTTCTTTTCAAACCCATTTTTCTTTAAAAATCCTTCCAGTAAACTATTATTTGGAAACCCAATAGATACAGTTGCTAACTTCAATTTTTCATTTGCTACTTGTAATAATTGCGTCGCAACACCAATATTTCTATAGTCTTTGTCTACGAATATAAAGCTAATTTTCCCATGTTTATTTATACATACCGTACCTTTTAAATCATTATCAACATATGCACCGTAATACGTGTTATTTGTTTTCTCAATATAATCAATATCATTTTGCCAATTTATATGGAAGTTAAGCCATTTTTGAATTTCAAGTTTAAATGTTTGAAATTCAATTTTTTTCACTTCAACATTTTTATTATCTTTATTTATTAGTTTAGTTACATCATTTAAATTATAATAAGAAAGATCATATACTTTTTTATAACCTAGCTTATTATAGAAGTTAATCGCTCTATCATTACCTACAATGACCTCAAGAAAAAGTTGTTTGCATCCATTTTGAACCGCCTCTTCTTTATGCAGTTCAAATAAATGCTGACTTACACCCATCCCTCGATACTCTGGATGAACCGCTAATGTTCCACAACGCATTGTTTTTATACTTTCATAATCCTTTATACCACCAAGTATTACGCCAACAGATTTTTCATTATCTAAAGCCAAAAAAGAGTGTTCTAACGTATTTCCTTCTGGTCCTAAAAATCTTTTAATAAAATCTTCTTTTGAAACTTCCATTTTAATGATGTAATCTGAGAATCCATCTTTAAAAGCTTCATACACTAAATCGATACTTACTTCACTACATCTTTTGTATTGAATCATATAAGTATAATCCTCCGCTTTGGATTGTTATATACTACATTCGAACACATGAAATGAATTCCCTTCACCATATCCATCCTTTATTTCATGAATAACCACTTGACTAAACCCATTTTGAATAAGGATATTTTCAAACTCTTTTAAATCATATAGTCTTATAGGAAAATCCATAATCTCAGTTTCTACTATTTTCTCATTTTGGATGACTTCATATTTTAGTTTAATATTTAAAAGCCTTTGCGAGTCATCATATGATACTTTTCTATTTTCAACAATGCATTCATTGTTAATTTCTTTTCTATTTGTTTCTATCCAATCTAGAATCTCTTCCGTTTCGCTTCCCCCTAATACAACTGTAAGAAGGAATTTCCCATTTTCTTTTAAGTTATTTTTCATATTTTGAAGACTAATATCTACTAAATTATCTGGTAAAAGTGAAAATGAACCAATTGGTATCATGATAAGATCATATTTTTTATCACCATGGAAGTTTTCGATTCTTTCTTGTGATATAACTGGCTTCAAGTTGAATTTTTCTGCCTTTTCTTTACACACTTTAAGCATTTCTACTGAAAGGTCGAACCCTTCTATATCAATACCATTTTGCATAAACGGAATTAACATTCTACCATTCCCGCACATCGGTTCTAACACTTTCATATTTTTGTCTTTTATAAAAGAAAGATAAAATTCCAATTCTTTTCCGGCCGCTATTGATTTATCACTTTCATATATTTTTGTACAAAGTTCACCATAATACGTATGCAATATTATTCCACCCCTTAACTTAAAATACATGGATAGTTTGTTACATAAGTTCTGCTATCTATTATTTACTACCGTAATCTCATAAACACGTAAAAAAGCAATTAAATGTTCACATGCTCTTTCGCATGCTAACATTTTAAAGATTTTTTGTTCTTCTTTCGTCTTATCATTTGCTTGATCCGAAGCAGCTTTTAAACATAAAAATGGTTTTTTATTTATATGACAAACATAAGCGAAAGCTGCCACTTCTTGATCAACTGCCAAAGCTCCGTATACAGTATGGAGTAAATATCTCATTTCTGAACTGCGAATACGTTGATCCCCAGATAAGAATGTGCCGAAATGAATCGGATCATAAGACCGCATTTTTTTTATTCTTCTTACAAGTGATTTTGTTGTTTCAATAGGTGCTGTTCTACCATTATATAAATTAAAAACATCTTCTCCCGAACCAGCAGCAGTAACGTCGTGTTGTATTGCATTAAGGGCCACTACAATATGACCATTTTTCACCTTATTTGATAGACTTCCGCATATCCCTGTCATAAATAACTCATCTGGCTGAAACTCGCTAATTAATAACTGTACACAACTAGCGCAGCTTACTTTACCAACACCAGTTACAACTGATATAATTTCCAGCTCATTAATAGTATGAAAATGAAATTCCCAAGCTGCTCTTTTTTCAACGCGTTCACTAGGATAATATTGATGCAAATACGTAAGTTCTGGTTCCCATGCGGATACGATTGCAATACGTTTCATTACACGATTCACTTCCCCTACTGTCATTTAAATAAGTTATCTATACTTTCTCGTTCATAGTCTGGAATCCACTCTTTGTATTTCTCATATAAATCTCGTATTATTTCTTTATTCTTCGCAATTACTTCACATCCTCTATCATCGTAAATAAACATGATAATACCTTTCGTTGCATTTATGAGAAATACATCTGGATAAGAAATTTCTTTCTTACGTCCAAAACGAGGATAAAGATCTGGAAAGTTTTCATGATTAGCAGCTTGAATAAGCGGTTCATGTTTAATATCTTCCGCAAGACATTTTAAAGAGAATTGAAATGTACAAAATAAATCTGCTTTTTCATCTTCAAATAGAAAAGGTAACGCTTCTTGTCTTATACGAAACTTTAAATCTTTTTTCTTAATATATCTATCGTATACATTTATTTTCTGTGGAGTTTTTATATTTTCCTTTTTAAATCGATAAACATTTGTTACTAAAAAAACTGTATCTTTTTTCGAAAATATATCATGGAATACTTCTTTATTGCACTTATATAGTTGATAAAAATAATCCATATTATATTCATCTGTTCCCTCTTTGAATTGGTATTTACCTTTCCCAAAATCGAAATGCAAATGATTTTTCCACTGAGAGCATATGTACGGTACTAATGTAACACCTCGAAATGTTTGATTCATATATTCTTTTAATTGCATTTTTATATCCTTTCTACTCTACAATTTCTTTTAAATGCCAATATGCTTCTTCTAGCCACGGATGTATAACTTTCAGTGTATTTTTTCTTTCCCATAAATATGAAATATATGCAAATGCAGCATGTTCTAAAGATTTTTCTATTCCTTTTTTTACTTCTACTAAATACGGTGGTGTGCCTTGTTGATCCCATGCTATTTTGTCAGCAACAAATAATATTAAATCCATCTTTGTAGCCTGTTTACGCAACGTAGTGTGGCAACCGATTGCGTTTAAAATCTCTTCATCATGTACTTTAAATATCTCATTTGCAATTACTCTCGATAATTTTTGATGAATGATCATTGGGAATTCTCGCTCTTCCTCTACTATTTCTACTCCATGTTTTTCAGCCACTGCAATCCGTACATCATTTGGAAAGATTGCACTACTATCATGTAAATATCCTGCAATTGCTGCTTTTTCTTTATCTTCATAAAACATTCCTGCAATTTCCCTAGCCTCATTCGCTACGTGAATGGAATGTTTATATGTAATTTCTTTATTGTATTTTAATAGAAATTCTTTTATATCATTTTCAATTTCTCCAGTTGCAGCAAATGAATATATATCATTATATAACATAGCAAATCCTCCTTATAACTAACTTTCATTATAATGTAGAATGTAAATATCCCTCTTATTTTGTATTCGCTATGAATATTTTAATACCTTTTTAATACGTTACATGAAATTTTATGTAGAATCATTGCTACAAAGTACATAAATGTTTGATATTATAGTAATGTTAATAATTTTGGAAAGGAACTAACTAAATAATGAATAAAAACATATTAATTATTGATGACGATAAAGATATTGTAGAATTACTCGCTGTTTATTTGCGAAATGAAGGCTATAACATTTTTAAAGCATATGATGGTGATGAAGCTTTGCAAATGTTATGTACATATGAAGTAGATCTTATGATTCTGGATATTATGATGCCAAAACGAAACGGATTAGAAGTTTGCCAAGAGGTTCGTGAAAATAATACTGTACCTATTCTTATGCTTAGTGCCAAAGCTGAAGATATGGATAAAATATTAGGACTTATGACAGGGGCAGATGATTATATGATTAAACCATTCAATCCACTGGAATTAGTGGCTAGAGTGAAAGCTTTGTTAAGAAGATCGTCTTTCCAAAACAATGCTACTCAAAAAAAAGAAGATGGTATCATTCGTATTCGAGCTGCTGAAATCCATAAGCATCATCATACCGTGAAAGTAAATAATGAGTATATTAAGCTTACATCTATTGAATTTGATATTTTATACTTACTTGCAAGCAATACAGGAAGAGTATTTAGTTCAGAAGAAATATTTGAACGCGTATGGAATGAAGATGGTTATGGTTCTAACAAAACTGTTATGGTCCATATTAGTAATTTACGTGATAAACTTGAAACCGTAATGAATGGAGAAAAATTTATTCATACTGTTTGGGGAGTGGGCTATAAAATTGAGAAATGAAGCATTTGATATATTAAAAGATATTCCAAAATGGAAAATTATTTTTTGGCTCTTATTAGCTGTTACACTAACTCCGATTACCGAATTAATTATATATCGTCTCATAACGAGTGTAATTGAGAGTTCGCTTACTTTAAGTGAACTCGGTAAAGAATTCATTAGAATTTTCGGCTATGAAAAATATAAAGGGCTAAAGGAATCCCTTTGGATGATAATTGTATCTTATTTGTTTCTATTCTCTATTTTCTCATCATATTTATACATTTTTTATCGTCGCGAAAGAAAAATGTACTATGAAACTCGTATAAAAAAAATGATCGAAGAAATTCGTTATATCGCAAGTGGAAATTTCAATCATAAAATTTCCATTGTAAATCATAATTATTTAGAAGAATTAGCAACTGGGGTCAATCAAATTGTTGAACAATTAAAAGTCTCAATTGATGAAGAAAGGCAAGCGGAACAAGCCAAAAGCGAACTGATTACAAATGTATCACACGACTTACGAACCCCTCTTACATCAATAGTGGGCTATGTAAATTTAATCCATCATGATAATTATAGAGATGAAGTGGAATTACGTCATTATATACAAGTCATTTATGATAAGGTAACACGCCTTAATGCATTAATGAATGATTTGTTTGAATATACACGTGTTCAAAATAAAGAGTTAAGTTTATATTCTGCTCCCATTGATATTGTAGAACTACTTGGACAATTAACTGTTCAATTCCGAATACAGGTTCAAGAAGCTAACATAGAATGCAGACCTTCCTTCCCATCTCAAAAACTCATGGTATTAGCTGATGGTGACAAATTAGTACGCGTGTTTGAAAATCTTATTATAAACGCTATCGCTTATGGAAACGAAGGTCACTATATTGACCTTACAGCTTATGAAAGTAATAATATGATTACAATTGATATTACTAATTACGGGCAACCTATTCCTAGTACGGATTTACCTCATATTTTTGAACGATTTTATCGCGTTGAGAAATCACGCTCAACAAACACTGGTGGATCTGGCCTCGGATTAGCAATTGCCAAAAGTATTGTCGAACTGCATAAAGGAACAATTGAAGTATATAGTGATGACACCAAAACAACTTTCACTGTAAAACTATTACCTTATAAAGGTTAATTTCACATAAATTTAGGTTCAATTTCTTCTACGATAAGAAATTGAACCTTTTTCCATTAATACCCAAAATTTAATAATCCTTTATAAATCTTTAGAAATTCTTTACCTTTTCTTTCTTCCTAATTAAGCATTCCTTCTTACAATAATAATATTGATGTCATAGTAGGAGGATCGCTTATGCAATTCTTAAAAAAAATAACAGTTTTATTATTATCTTTTCTCATTACTGCACTTATCGTTTTATATTTTTATCTTTATGTAAATGGTCCAGTTATTCAAGCTAAATCAGCTATTTTAATAGATGCTAATTCAGGGGAAGTTATTTATAAAAAAAATGAAGAAACTCTAATACAATCAGCTACTTTATCTAAATTAATGACAGAGTATATCGTGTTAGAACAACTAAATGACGGCAAAATACAGTTGGATGAATCCGTAAAAATAAGCAACGAAGTGTTCCAAGCGGAAAGAAGCCCTATTCAAGTAACATCCAAGGATAAAACGACGGTTCGTGATTTACTTCATGCATTGCTTTTAACAGGAAATAATCGTTCCGCACTTGCGCTAGCGGAACACATTGGTGGAAATGAAGATAGCTTTACAACGTTAATGAATGAAAAAGCAAAACAACTACAGTTATCACAATCATCTCCATTTCTAAACTCTACTGGTGTTAATAACGATACAAATAAACAACCTAGCACAACAGCGATAGACGTAGCTAAACTAGCAACACAATTAGTAAAAGATTTTCCAGATGTACTGAATATTACGAAATTAACCTCTTACCAGTTTACCTTCAAAGATTTCCAAGTTTTTAACACGAACAAGATGATTTATTCCCTTAATAAAGACATTAAACTCCAAGGTGTCGATGGCTTGCAGACTAGTTTTTCAACTAACGGTATTTATAGTTTTGTCAGTACAGCTAAGCTAGGTAATACAAGGCTTATTTCAGTAATATTAGAAGCCGATGAAGAAAACAGTACTTTTATCGAAACAAAAAAATTACTGCAGTACGGTTTTGACCCTTCCTCCTACTCTGCACTCCAAGCTTTTAAAGATACCCTTACATCTTGGTCAATATTGCTACAGTTTAAAAATTTAATCATACAAACGATGATGATTTTTTTCATCATTACGATATTAATGTTTTTACATATACGTCAAAAAAAATCCGAGGATTTCAACTGAAAAATCTTTTTGTATTTAAAAACCGACTTGCGTTTACAGTGCAAGTCGGTTTTTAAGTCTATAATCCTCTTCCAATTAAATTCGCTGAAATGGGCTGAAGGTTTAACTCTCTTGCCCATATGGATAGCTGACCTATATGATGAATTTCATGTACAATAACGTGTCGTAACACTTCACCATACCTATACTCTTTATCCGTCCATGAAACGTTTAATATTTGATTTTCTAAGGATTCTGTCCACGATTGTACAAATTCTTCTAAATCTTTGTTATACAAATCAGATAACGCCTTTACTTTTTGAATGGATTGATAATCCTTAAATTTCGGCTCATCTACTTCCTTTCCTTTCAAATCACAAATCCAGCTATACTCAACATCTACAATATGAAATAATGTTTCTAAAATACTTCCAACACCACCAACACGCTTACGGAGTAATTCTTCCTCTGAAAGTTGCTCACACCACTTAAACCAATCGTCTCTTACTTGCCAATTGTATTGAAGTCAACTACCCCCACTGAGATAAAACGTTTCAGTGGGGGCTTGAGTTTGAATGCTAGGTCTTTTCGTCTATCACTAGACAGTTGACGCTCTAGCGTTCATGCCACCTTATGGTAACACCCCAAGTATGTTTTTGGTTGGTACTGGCAACGAACGATTGTTTTCCCAC
>NZ_MACI01000071.1 GCF_001884105.1 Bacillus luti
TAAGCTATGCGCGAAGCAACGGCCTTACGTTTTTGCACTTTTAATAGAATCGGCGTTTTCACTTTGAGATTTTCATCTAATTCTACAACTCTTGATTTTTGCAATGTATTCAGCGCACCATTAATATCCGCATGGATACATATGCCTGCTTTACTTTGATACAGACCACGCGTGATTCGTTTGCCACTAAAAGGATAATGGGTCCTATCATCCTTAGCCCAAACTGGAACTGGATCCTTATCCAGAAAACTAGCTTTTGAAGTATAGCTTTCTTCTTGTTTTACAAATCGGATGCCTTCTTTTATACATTTATTCTCAATTGCTGTCATCAGTTTATGAAATGGGATTTGAACAAATGTTTGATTATTCTTTTTTCCCATATCAGATTTTTGTTTCCAACCAGCGTTATACCCTACGACAATTGTATCTACATTACATGCTTTCACTTTTTTGAACAACAAGCCTACCGCTTGTGAAATGTAACCATTTATTTGTCGTTCTCGTTTATGCCAAAGTGCAGCCATTCTATTCGTTACAATACGTTTTGACATTCCATTGTCCATATTTTTCTGTTGCAGATTACGTATCATTTTGTTGAAGTATTGGTTAATGGATTTTAATTTTTTCCCATCAATTAAAAATGCATCACCTGTATTTGTCACACAACTTACTAATCTATCTACACCTAAATCGCAACTCAAAGCGTTACTAGTAGTCGTAGATGGTTTCTTCATTTGAGAAACGTGCATTTCATATGTGTAATGCACCTCAAAGAACCGACCTTTTTGCTTCGGTA
>NZ_MACI01000072.1 GCF_001884105.1 Bacillus luti
GTTTCTTAAATTTTTTGGCATACGTATTTTAATGGAACCGAATTTTTTTCTGAATGCCACATTCATCGGAATCATCCAATACCCGTCCTCATCCACTTTTGGAACTTGATAGATTTCAATAATTCGTTTGTCAGTGGAACGAGAATAATTTGGAAACTTCGGACGACCTGTGAACTTCTCAGGATTTTTCTTCCACTGTTCCAACGCTTTAAAAAAGCTTTTCACTTCTGTAAATAAGACTCTACGAATGGCTTGAACAGAGTTTGATTGAACACCCCAGTAGTTCATATCAGCCTGCATGGCATTGTCCACTTCTTTTACAGTAGCCATTTTCTTATAGGTCAAATAACTTTGTTTAATGGTGTACAATCCAACATTTCGTAACGCTTTTGAACTATGGGACATGCGCTGAAGTAAACGAAATTCTTTAGCTGTGAGGCAAGCTCGTCCGATATGCTGTTTTTGCGTGAATCGTTGCATGGTTTCTCTTTTCTTTTGTTTCCGTAATACTTTTACTGCTTTCTTTCTAGCCATTGTTTTCACCACCTTTCTTAGAGCATTCATTAAAATTATTTTTGACAAATCCATATCGGGAACAAAATGGAACAGAATGCGAACATGTTCTTCATCGTAATTCTTTTTGGCTCAAGTAGCCGAATGATGATCATTATTCAATTTCGTTGTCTTACAATCTATTCCCTCCTTATATAGGGCAGATTATATCGTAAGACAAAAGAAACAAAATTGTTTCGTCTACCTGCTGACGGCAATTCATCTCCACCTGAATTGTTGGGCTTCACCCGTAACACAAATCAGATGGATTCTTCTTGCCGAAAAGGATAAACGTAATAATTCTTCTTGCAATTGCAACCATTTCATTTGTGCATCTGGCGAGTAAAAAGCTTTTTTGCCTGCAGCTAACACAGCAAGTGGAATATTTCTCATTGACTGACAATGTTTATCTACTTCACCTAGACTAAACATAAACTCTTCATAAGAACTTTCATATACAAACTGTTTATAGTAAGCTTCTTGAAATTCTAGTGCCATGATTGGTAAAAAATCTTCTTTATAATTTTCCGGTGTCGAATCGACCAAAACTATTCCCGACATATCTTCGGGATAAAAATCCGCAAATAAACGTGCATTTATACCACCAAAAGAATGTCCTACAAAAATATAAGGTGGTTTCAATTGTAATTGCTCTAAACAACTTCTCAAATCTTTTACCATTTCAGAACTAATACGTCGCTTGGAACTCTTCTCACTTTTCCCCATTCCCGCTCGATCATATGTGAGTACCGTCCCATATTCCGTCAATTCTTCAGCAATAAGGTCCCATGCCTTTGAATAATCGCCATAACCTGATTCCATTATAATAACAGGCTGCAACTTCTTTCCTTGGAATATTTTCGTATATATTTTAAAGTCATCAACTTGCACATATTCTTCCATACATTTAATCATTGACGATCACTTCTCTCACATTAAGACAATCTACAATTTGATCAATTATTTCACCGACAGATAAAGATCCATCCAAAACAATATCTGAATTTGGCTTTACAGTATGGAGCGCCTCCAAATATGCTTTTCTAGCATATTTTATATAATGCTTTAAATCATTATGTATTTCACTCATTGTATCTTCTTTAAAATCTCGCAAAATTCTTCTAGCCATCGCAATATCTAAAGGTGTGTCTATAAATATAGTTACATCAATGAGTTCTCCCATTTCTTTATTTAAGTATGCAAAAGGATAATCTACAATAATATAGTCCACATTACTATCTCGTATAAGATGCTGAATATCATGAACTAATGGTGTAAGTAGCCATTCATCATAATTCGCTCCATCATCAATCCATTCACAAATATCAGCAGGGCAGTGATCAAATTTATAACTATCAAAATATAGAGCTTTTGAATTCGTTAACTCATGTGTTAATCTTTCTGTAATTGTAGTTTTCCCTCCCCCTGAAACGGCTCCAATTGAAATTACTTTAGTTTTTTTCATGATTTACCCCAAACCCCTTTGTTAACATAATATAATTATAAAAAACTTCATTTCTTATTGTTCCATTCATATTCTAACATACTCATTTCCCATAAATTCCAATACGTATCTCCTACTTTTTTTGACTCTCTTAATAAACCTTCTTTTATAAACCCTATTTTTTCATAACATGAAATAGCTGTCGTATTAAAATCATAAACACCAAGAGTAACTCTATGTAGTTTCAATTCTTCAAAAGCAATATGGAGTACTGCTTTCATCATTTGTTTTCCTATAGAACGTCCTCTCATTTTCATATCACCAACTAATACTTTTCCAATTCTAGTAGACTTATTTATATTGTCGATTTGTCCAAGCGAAATATGACCAATAACATCTGAACTCCCTTCATCTATTACTTTGTAAGCAAGTGTATTTGCACTTTCGATATATTTATCTAATTGCTGTTCATTTAGAGGGTATGTAAATGCATTTCCCGACCATTGTATTAAAAATTCCTCGGAATGGATCCAATTTATTAATTGTTCGAAATCAGATCTTTTAAAAGGCTCTAATTTAATCACTCTCATTCTCCTTTCGTATATCTTTCTTTATAGCCTTAAACTTATTTCTATATAAAGAATATATTCTCCTTTTATACAAAATTAAAGTAAAGCCATTCATAAGAATGGCTTTACAAAAACACAGCATAATTATGCCACGTTTCCTATGTCAACAATGGTTCAATCGCTTCAATTTTACAAACTGATATAATTACTGTAACAACTCCAGCACTATTAGCAAGCTTTACAACATCACAAGTGACTACAGAAACTGTTCCTGCATAATTATTACTTCCTGTAGTAATGCGTACTGCTCTGTTTACTAATTTTTTAAGCTCATCTCTAATTCCTTGCACACAGCAACAATCACATTTTTTATTCTGCTCTTCTTGTTCTTTTTTACACTCTTCAAAAGCGTCCCAACAATCATCATGTTTACACGTACATTTTTTTCTACAATTATTAAATCGAGAACCCAAATCCTCACCCCCTAATCATTTCTATTAATAAAGTATGTCCACTAGCTTAAAAGTGTACGAGGCAAAAACATAGATAGCAAAAAACAAACTTTTGTACCAAATCCTTTTATTTACTTAAAAACAAATTCATTGCCGTATCTACCTCTAATTTAAATCCTGGAGATATCTGCAATTTTAAAAAATCCCTCCTTTAATAATTGTGATCCTATTTAAAAATATAAAACTGGCCTCCAATAATTAGATGCCAGTTTATACCTGTAGAAATTTGTAATTTAAAGCTAATTTTTTGATAAGGCCTATCAATTTTCTATTTAAATCTACTTCAAAACTTTCTTTCTATCGAAATGAATTAAATATTTTATCTATTTATTGCGAGTTTTCCGCATATACCGTTTCAAAAGTTATCCCATTTACATTTACTATTATTAATAAGTAGCATAGGAGGTGCAAATAGAATGTCTTGTATTGTTACAGGTTTGACACAGCCCCTTTGTTTAACACTTGTTTATAATGTTTCATCGGGTATACTAATATCTTCTACTGTGGATTGCGGAAGTTGTTCTCTATCAACTGAATTCGATTATACTAGTAAGAATCTAGTTATAAGAGTACCATTTACTGGTGAAGGTACTCTTATATTCAATGACAAATTCCAGGCAAGTTGCGTTACAACGAATTTAACACAACCTTAATCTAAGTAATTTGTTAGGGGAAAATAGAATTATAACTTCTAATTCCCCTCTCTCCCTCCAAAATTAACAAACAACACCTACATTTGGTTTTCATTTTAAATTTATAATTTAATCTCTTCTTTCCTTACAAAAAGCAAGTCTGTTACATTTCCTATTATATAGAAAAGGAGGTCAAAATACTTTGCCTTGTGTCTTACCAGGATTAACTCGGCCGGTTTGTTTAACCATTGTCTATAATATTTTATCTGGCACACTTATATCTTCTTCAGTTCATTGCGGCGAATGCAATCAAGAAACTGGATTTGATTATGTGAGTAAGAATCTAACAATTGTAATGCCTTTTACCGTTGAAGGCGCACTTACATTTAATGATAAGTTTTTAGCAAGTTGTATTACAACGAACATAACTCAACCTTAATTTACACTAGAATTTTTTTAAAAAGCGAAATGCACTTTCTATTTTCAAATTCAAAACATACAAATTACCTTTATATTTAGATTAGAGTAAAAAAGTATCATTGTTTACTTCCACCTTCTATTTCCTCACTTTTTTATTTCAAAACTTTCTCCCTTCTTGTTTTCATTTTCTACTTGGCTTTTATTTTTTTATACAAAAAAATGAGCCCTAATGAAATAGAGCTCATACCTAGTTTTATAATTTACTAGACTGTAATCCCTGAATAAACGGAACTACTTCAGGATTTACAAGTGACGATAAATCTCCTAATTCTTTTCCTAAGTAAGCAGCTTTAATGACGCGTCGCATTACTTTAGAATTACGTGTTTTCGGTAAATCTTCTACAACGTGAATATCTTTTGGACATAATGCCTTTCCAATATGAGAGTTTACTAAACTCATTAACTCTTTCTTTAATTCTTCTGTGAATGTTACACCGTCCCTTACTACTACAAAACAATGACATACCTCACCTTTTACATCATCAGGTACACCAATTGCAGCAGCTTCTATTACATCATTATGTTTCACAAGAATAGATTCATATTCAGCAGGACCAATACGTTTACCTGCAATATTTAACGTATCATCTGAACGTCCTGTAATGATGTATTGTTCACCGTCGTAAATAACCCAGTCTCCATGGACCCATTTATTTTCAAAACGTGACCAATATGTGTTCACGTAACGTTCATCGTCTTCCCAGAAACTTTTCGTCATACCAACCCAAGGTTTCTCTAAACATAATTCTCCAACTTCATCACGAATTGGATTACCTTGATCATCGAGCACAACCGCTGCCATTCCTGGTAAAGCAGCGTTAAAGCTAATCGGTGCAATTGGTTTAATAAGGACGTTTCCAAAAATCCCACCAGAAATTTCAGTTCCGCCTGAATAGTTACAAATTGGTACATTACTTTTTCCAACTGTTTCAAATAGCCACATCCAAGGGTCTGGATTCCAAGGTTCACCTGTTGAGGCGAATACTTCTAAACTCTTAAGCGAATGTTTCTTTACATACTCATCACCTTTTGCCATTAACGCACGAATTAATGTTGGTGATATACCGAGATGTGTAATTTCATATTTATCAACTGTTTCCCATAGGCGATCTGCTTCTGGGAAATCTGGAACACCTTCATACATAACCATCGTTGCTCCATTTATTAAAGAACCAAATAATAAAAATGGCCCCATCATCCAGCCCATATCAGTTACCCATAATACACGGTCACCTTGTTTTATATTCATTCCAAACCCAGCATCAAATGCAGACTTTAGCGGGAAACCAGCATGCGTATGTACTGTTCCTTTCGGTTTACCAGTCGTTCCTGATGTATAAATGAGCATCAATGGATCGTCGCTTTTCATTTCTTCAGCATGTACAAATGGTTTTTCTTTTTCTAACGTACTCCATGAGAAGTCATAGCTGTGCGGAGTAAAATCATTTCCTGCATGACGTACGATAACAACTTTTTCAACCGTTGGGCAATGTTCACATGCTTTATCCACTTCATCTTTTAAAGAAACAATTTTCCCGCGTCGTGAAAATCCATCTGCGGTAATTATCATTTTTGAACCAGCTGCTTGTACACGTGTCATTACTGCATCCGAAGCAAATCCTGAGAATATTGGTGAAATAATTGCTCCAATTTTCATAACAGCTAGCATCGCAACAACTGTTTCTGGAATCATCGGCATATAAATTGTTACACGGTCACCTTTTTCAATACCCGCATGTTTCAATCCGTTTGCAACACAGCTTACCCAGCTGTCAAGTTCTTCATATGTAAATGATTTTGAAGTTCCATTTTCCCCTTCATACTGAAGTGCTGGTTGTTTTCTTGTTTCGTCATCTGCAAGCCAGCGTGATAAAACTGATTCTACAACGTTACATGTTCCGCCATTATACCACTGTGCAAACGGCGTACCATTTTCTAAGTCTAACACTTCTGTATAAGGTTTCATCCATTGATAGCCAACCGCTTTCTCAGCTTCTCCCCAAAACCAAGCTGTTTCTTCAATAGATTTATTATAAAACGTTTCATAATCTTCATAGCCCAATGATTTCATCCAACCATATAAACGCGTTTTTTCTTTATACTCTTCTGCTGGAAACCAAACTGCTTGTTTCAATGTTTTCCCCTCCTTAACTTTTTGAGAAAGAAAGCCCTAAATAGGGCTTTTAAACTGGATAAACAGGATGTTTACGATCCGTAAATACTTGATATTTACTCATATACATTTCGAATCGTCCTTTTAACTCTTCTCGTAAATTGTTTGGATGAACAATACCATCAATGACCATTTCTGATGCTAAGTGGTAAATATCAATATCTTTCTTATACTCTTCACGTTTTTCAGCAATGAAGCTATCACGCTCTTCTTCTGGTAAAGCCGCAATCTTATTTGCATATACAGCATTGACTGCAGCTTCTGGACCCATTACCGCAATAGAGGCTGTCGGTAATGCCAGGCAGCAATCTGGTTCAAATGCTGGACCTGCCATCGCATATAAACCAGCACCATATGCTTTACGAACAACGATAGAAATTTTCGGTACAGTTGCTTCACTCATTGCAGAAATCATTTTTGCACCGTGGCGAATAATACCAGCACGCTCTACTTTCGTACCAATCATAAATCCAGGTACATCTGCAAGGAATAATAATGGAATATGATATGCATCACATAAATTAATAAACTTCGCTGCTTTATCAGCTGAATCGTGGAATAATACGCCGCCTTTCATCCGCGGTTGATTTGCAATAATACCAACTGGCTTACCATCAATACGTGCTAAACCTGTAATTAGTTCTTGAGCAAATAATTTTTTCACTTCATAGAAAGAGCCTTCATCAATAACTCTATTAATGAGATCTTTCATATTGAAAGGAGCATTTTGATTTTCTGGAATGATTTGTTCTAACGTTTTATCGAATTGTTTCGGTTCTTGAGGTGTAACCAATGGAGTCTTTTCTAAGTAGTTGTTTGGAAAATATGAAATGTATTGTCTTGCTTGTGTAATCGCATCTTCTTCTGTTTTACATAAAACATCTCCGCATCCTGATACAGAGCAATGCATACGAGCTCCGCCCATTTCTTCTAAAGTTACCTTCTCACCGATAACCATCTCAGCCATACGAGGAGATCCTAAATACATAGATGCATTTCCTTCCACCATCATAACAACGTCACAAAAGGCTGGAATATATGCGCCACCAGCTGCAGAAGGTCCAAATAATAAGCATACTTGAGGAACTTTACCTGATAATTTCACTTGATTATAGAAGATTCTTCCTGCACCGCGGCGCCCTGGGAACATTTCAACTTGATCAGTAATACGCGCTCCAGCAGAGTCAACTAAATAAAATAACGGAACACGTAATTTTTCTGCCGTTTCTTGAATACGTAAAATCTTTTCAACTGTACGCGCGCCCCATGATCCTGCTTTTACAGTTGAATCATTTGCCATCACGCATGCAGTACGACCATGTATTTTACCCGTTGCCGTTATAACACCATCCGCTGGTAATCCTGTTTGTTCACAATTTGCAAATAATGCATCTTCTACATATTCACCATTATCAAATAAAAGCGCTAAACGATCTCGAACGAATAATTTACCTTTTGCTTTGTTTTGATCATGATATTTTGGTGCTCCGCCTTGTTTAATTGTTTCAACTCGTTCTTCAAATGAATTAGATTGTTGTTTTTGGTCTAACATATTTACTCCCCCTTATACATTGGTTTGCGTTTTTCCTTGAATGCCTGTAATCCTTCTAATCTATCTTTCGTATGGATTACGCCCTCATACGCTTGTTTTTCCATTTGTAATCCGGTATGTAAATCTACTTGAATACCATTTGAAATTGCTTCTTTTGCTAACCGAACCGCAATAGGACCATTACTAGCAATACGCTCTGCAATTTCAATTGCTTTTTCTTCTAATCTTTCAGCCGGTACAACGTATTCTACTAAACCATATTCTTTCGCTTCTTGAGATGAAATACGTCTTCCTGTATAAATTAGTTCTTTCGCTCTACCTACGCCGATTAATCTCGGTAAGCGCTGCGTACCACCTGCTCCAGGTATTATAGCAAGCGTAGTTTCAGTAAGACCAAGACTTGCATTGTCAGCCGCAATTCTGAAATCACAAGCTAAACTTAATTCTGTACCCCCACCAAGAGCGATTCCATTTATAGCCGCAATTACTGGTTGTGGTAATTGTTCTACCATTTCCATAGTAGAGCGAATCATACGAACAGCATTTCTAACTTGTTCTTCATTCATATTGGCACGTTCTTTTAGGTCTGCACCAGCGCAAAACGCTTTTTCGCCAGCTCCTGTTAGAATAACTACACGTGTATTTGACTCTTCACTAATTTGCGTTAATATAGTTTGTAATTCTTCTAATAACGCTAAAGATAATGAGTTTGCTTGTCTTTCACGATTTAACGAAATTTTTACAACGTGAGGTGTTACATAATCAACTGAAATGTTTTGTAATTGTAGCATCTTCTCACCTACTTATCGTTTTATGTTGAAGCGCTCTATATACATGACTTGGTAATTGGATATTTAATTTACTTTGAATAAATTGACTAGCTCTCAATAACTTTTCTTCATCTATATTTGTTTGGACACCTAACTTATGGAGCATATGTACTAGGTCATCAGTAGCAACATTCCCCGATGCTCCCGGTGCATAAGGACATCCTCCAAGTCCACCACAAGAACTATCAAACGTTGTAATACCATATTCTAACGACTTAACTACATTTGCTAAAGCCATACCGTACGTATTATGAAAATGCATTGCAAACTGCGAAGCATCATATTTCTTTAATAAATACTCTAATACTCCCTCTACTTGTAAAGGATTCGCTACACCGATCGTATCACCAAGAGATACTTCATAAATGCCGTATGAAAATAGTTGATTACATAATTCGTCAACTGCTGCGACACTTATATCCCCTTCATAAGGACATCCAAATACAGTAGAAACATAGCCTCTTACCTTTTTCCCTTCGAATAATGCCTGTTTTGTTATATCTTCAATTACAACTAATGCTTCTTTAATTGATTTATTAATATTACTTTTATTATGAGATTCACTTGCTGATAAAAAAACATTCACCTCATCTACATTTTGCAAAAAAGCTCGTTCCAAACCATTTTGATTTGGAACAAGCGCTGCATATGTAACATTCGGATCCCTTTTCAGCTCAGAAAACACATCATTTGCATCTGCTAATGCAGGGACCCACTTAGGGTGAACGAATGAGGAAACTTCAACGTACGATAATCCAGCCTCTGTAAGTAGTTGAATCCATTTTACTTTATCTTTTGTGCCAACAATCTTTTTTTCATTTTGTAAGCCATCACGTGGCCCGACTTCTTTAATGACAGCAAAATTAGGTAGTTTCAATTCGCTTCCCCCCTATATCTCCCTATTCAATTTCTAGTAATACATCTCCTTCATTTACAAAATCGCCTTCTTGCACATTAATTTTCATAACTGTGCCAGCTTCTTCTGAAACGATTGGAATTTCCATTTTCATAGATTCCAAAATGACGACATCCTGCTCTTCCTCTACTGTATCTCCTACTCCTACAACAATCTTCCAAACGTTTCCTGCCATCGATGCATATACTTTCGTCATCATTTCTTCCCCCTTAGTATTGTTAAATCTTATTTTTTAACAAGTTGTTTCGTTACAAAACCTGTTGTATAAATGCCCTCTTTGAACACTTCGTCTTCTAATACTTGCAATAGCATTGGCGTGTTCGTTTTAATACCTTCTACTTTTAATTCTTCTAAAGCATCATGTAATTTCGAAATTGCTTCTTCACGAGTCTCACCATGAGCAATAACCTTTGCAATCATTGGATCATAGAAAGGTGTAATTGTTACATGATTCTCTAAGAAGTGATCGATACGTACATTTGACGGTAATGTTAAAGCTGTAATTTTCCCAGGTGATGGGAAGAATGTTTTTGGATCTTCTGCATAAATACGAGCTTCAATGGCATGACCAGTACGCTTTACATCATCCTGTGTAAATGATAACTTTTCACCACTTGCAATAAGAAGCTGTTGTTCTACAAGGTCTAATCCAGTAATTTCTTCCGTAACTGGATGTTCTACTTGTAATCGCGTATTCATTTCTAAGAAATAGAAGTTCTTTTGATCATCTACAAGAAACTCAACTGTACCTGCATTTGTATAACCAAGTGCTTTAGCAGCTTGTACAGCAATTTCTCCCATTGCCTTTCGTGTACCTTCATCTAAAAATGGTGAAGGTGCTTCTTCAATTACTTTTTGATTGCGGCGCTGCACGGAGCATTCACGCTCCCATAAATACACAGTGTTACCATGCGTGTCTGCTAAAAGCTGAATTTCAATATGGTGTGCATCTGCTATATAGCGCTCTAAATACATTTCTCCGTTACCGAAGAAGTTTTGTGCTCTTGTTTTGTTACTTTCAAACGCTTTGGTGAGCGTTTGCTCAGTTTCCATCAACTGCATTCCAATGCCTCCGCCGCCTGCGGATGCCTTAAGCATTAATGGATAACCAATTTGTTTTGCAATTTCTATTGCTTCTTCAGCAGTTTCAATATTTGTAGTAATTCCTGGAACTACTGGTACATCTGCTGCTTGCATTGCTAAACGTGACTCAATTTTACTTCCCATCTTCGTAATGATTTCTTCTGAAGGACCGATAAATACGATGCCCTCTTCTTTACAGCGAATTGGAAAAGATGGATTCTCTGATAATAATCCGTATCCCGGATGGATTGCTTCAGCATTTGTCTTCTTAGCTATTTCTATAATTTTTTCAAGGTTTAAATAGCTTTCTTGTACACGAGGTCCACCTACTAAGTAAGCTTCATTTGCCATTTTTACATGTAGGGCATTTTCATCTGCCTCAGAATAAATAGCAATGGTACGAATGCCAAGTTTTTGACAAGTTTTCATAATACGAACAGCGATTTCCCCGCGATTCGCAATTAATATTTTTTGAAACATAGTGATTCCTCCCTTTTATCTACATCCTAAGTGTCTTGCAATTACGAGACGTTGAATTTCAGAAGTTCCTTCACCAATTTCTAATAGTTTTGCATCACGAATATGTCGCTCCACTTCATACTCACGCATATAGCCATACCCACCATGAATTTGTACTGCTTGATTCGCAATGCGACTTGCTGCTTCAGATGCAAATAGTTTTGCCATTGCCGCTTCTTTACCGAAAGGTTTATCATTATCTTTTAACCAAGCTGCTTTATGTACTAAATTACGCGCTAGCTCTACTTCAGTCGCCATATCAGCTAATTTAAATTGAATCGCTTGGAAATTAGAAATTGTTTTTCCAAATTGCTGACGTTCTTTCGCATATTGCAGAGCACGTTCAAATGCAGATTGTGCAATACCTACAGCTAATGCAGCAATTGAAATACGTCCACCATCAAGTGTATATAAGAATTGTTTAAATCCTTTATTTACATCACCAAGAATATTTTCTTTCGGTACACGAACACCATCAAGTACGATTTCACAAGTATTAGAAGCGCGAACACCCATCTTATCGTAAGGACTAGAGATCGTTAATCCTTCACTAGTAGTTGGTACGATAAATGCCGAAATGCGTTTTCTACCATTATCTTCAACACCATTGATAGCGGTTACAATAATCGTATTTGCATACTCTGCATTTGTAATCCAACACTTTTCACCACTAATTACATATTCATCGCCATCTAAAATCGCTTTCGTTTGTGTGCCCCCTGCATCAGATCCTGCATTTGGCTCCGTTAATCCGAAAGCACCTAATGTTTTACCTGACGCCATTGGAACTAAATACTTTTGTTTTTGTTCTTCTGTACCGAAATAATAAATTGGAGAAGCACCTAATGAAATTGTTGCAGCATAGCTTAAGCCTGTACCACCACAAGCGCGTCCAATTTCTTCAACTGCTAACGCGTACGATACTGTATCGCCACCTGAACCTCCATACTCTTCTGGGAATGGGATGCCTAATAATCCTAGTTCGCCCATTTTTTGAAATGTTTCATATGGAAACTCTGCAGTTTTGTCATAATACACAGCTTTCGGTGCGATTTCCTTTTCAGCAAAGTCACGTACCATTTCTTTAATCATTTGTTTTTCGCGAGTTAGAGTAAATTCCATTCCGCTACACACCCCTTATCGAATATTGAGTTTCGACAGCGTGCGAGTTTCTACTACAAACATTGCTACTTAAAAGACAAGAATATTAGTTAGATAATTGTTATAATTCTGTCATAACTTAATTTTAAAACAGATTCTGTACTAATGCACAAAAAAATTCCTACATTGTTCTACAACAACATAGGAGTTTTTGTGTCGAATTATGTAATTTATTGTTTAATAATCTCTACCTTTTCCCGAATCGGAAATCTCTACTAAAGCTTCAGGGTATGGTTCGAAGTATGTTTGTCTTAATAAATACTTTTCATCAAATCGAAGGGCCCATGATTTTAAAATTGCAAGTAAGCTACTAAGTGGGACTTTCTTTTCTATATACTTTTGTATCAAATCGAAAAAATGATCTTTTTCTTGTTTTTTCAGCTTCGTTTTAAAATATCCAAAAATATGCTCACATACATTTACATTCGATGTATAGCGGGGTGTGCGTATAAACAATTCATATAAACTCTTCTCATACTTATCAAATACCGCTTCAATCTTTTCATTTTTGTGATTTGCAATAATACGCCCTAATTCCTTTTGTTTTACCTGATTATATGCCATAAATAAATATTTATTATCTGACTGAAACGATACGAGGTCTTTCATATTTTTATTATGTTTAATCATTTTGTAATATGCGATTGTAAATAATCTTGTAAAGAAATGTTCTCTAATAATAAAATTCGACAATCTACCTTCTTCTTCAATTGGAAGATGCGAAAAATTTTTTAGTACCGCTCCGCCAAATAAACCAGATCCCTTTCCTTTTGCTGGTGCTTTTTCAAAACCAGCATAAATTTTCACATCACGCGTACCACAACTTGGCGAGCGATTCTTTAAAATAAAACCATCCACATCGGATATCGTTTGTAAAAAGTCCTTTGAAAATTTCTCCATTTTTCCAGTTACATCTTTACGCGTCGATGGTTGTACAAGTCTATTTACACCATTTTCCTCTACTATTCGTATCGTTTCGCGAGGAATTCCTAAACCAATTTCTACCTCTGGACAAACTGGGATAAATGTAACAAACGGCTGCAAATTTCGTATTGTTACATCTGGAATCATCTCTGCATTATAACGACACGCATCAAATTCTAAACATTTACTTACAACAATTTTCGGTTTAGCAAATTGGCGCATCACATTACCTCCGTGGCGTTAATCCATACAAAATAAATTGAATCGTATTTTCAATTTCCACTTCATCATCCCATTTTTCTTCAGGCAATAACAAAAATCGGGTTAAGAGTAATCCTAATACCGCCGATAAAGTAAGGCGTAATACGGAAGATGGTGGCATCTCAATAATTTCACCTTTTTCTTGAAACTTTACAATTAACTTTTTAAAATGTGAAAAGAGTTCTGTTTCTATTAATTGTTGTATTTCACTTTTTAACTCTGGCTGAAATGGTACTTCTTGAATTAATATTTTTATCATTGGAAAATGCTTTTTCGCAAATTCAAATCGATTATGAATTACAACTTTTAAAAGTCCTTCATACGATTCATACTCTGATTTAAATATTTCTTTTGCAAAGGCTTGTACGAAAAATGGTGCTGCAAACTTTGTTAAAGTTGGCATGACGACCGCTAACAATAAATCTTTTTTCGTTTTATAGTAGCGGAAGATCGTCCCTTCCGCTACACCAGCACGCTTTGCAATTTCGCTTGTTGAAGTTGAAGCATATCCTTTTTCTCCAAACATATCAACGGCTGCTTCTAAAATACGCATTTGACGTTCATTTCGTTTATCTGTATTTGTTGCAGCAACTAGTTCTTCAAGCCAATCTTTCTCCATTTATATAACTCCTTTTTTCATCATTATATTTTGCGATGTTTCTTTAATGCCAATACATTTCCTACTGCAAATAATAGAGAAAAAAGTAGTAATACAGTTAAATCTAGTGCAATCTCTGTAAATCCTTGATTTCGAATCATCACTTGTCTCATTGCGTCAGCGCCATATGTGAGTGGAAATAATTTCCCTAACATTTGGAGCCACTTATTCATAGATTCAATTGGAAATAACCCAGAAAAGAAAATTTGTGGCACAATGACCAGCGGTATAAACTGGATCATTTGAAATTCATTATTTGCGTATGCTGATAAAAACGTTCCTAATGTTAGTGCAGTTAGTGATAACATACATGTAATAAGGAGCGTTAGCCATATGGAACCAGCTACATACAAGTCTAAAATATAGACAGAGAAACTTACGATAATAATAGATTGTATAAATGCAAAGATTCCAAAACCAATAATATATCCTGCAACTATTTCCCATCTTCTTACCGGAGTAGACAATAATCTTTCTAATGTACCACTCAAACGTTCTCTTACGAAAGAAACCCCTGACAAAATGAATACAAAGAAAAATGTAAAGAAACCGATCAATACAGGTCCGAGCCCATCAAACATCGTAAAGTCTTTAGATCCATGTAAATAATTTACTTCTGGCTTCATAACTGACACATCATTCTTTTCTGCACTCTTTTGCAATACTTGAAGTACAGCACGATTTTTGGATGAATCACTGCCTTCTAATAATAGTTTCATTTTTCCATTTTCTAAGTGTATCACTGCATCCACTTTTTGTTTTTCTAATTCAGAATATGCCTTTTCTGTTTCATATTCATAAATTGATACTTCTTGATTTTTCATTGCTTTTACTATTGGAGCTGGTACATCCACTACAGCGATATGTGGTATATAATCTTTTTGTGTAAATACGAGAGATAATAACCAAAGTAATAACATTGGTGCCCCAAACATCATGGCTAACGAACGCTTATCTCGAAAAAATTGGCGAATAATACGAATGATTACACCTGTAACTCTCATGATTGAGCCACCTCTTCCAACAAAAAGACATCTTCAATTCGTCCTGATGATACACGTTTTTTCAATTCTTCAGGTGTTCCAACCGCAACTAAGTTCCCTTCTCTAATCAACCCTAGTCGTTCACAAAATTCAGCTTCATCCATAATGTGCGTCGTCACAATAATTGTTGTACCTTTCTTCTTAAGATCATAAAACTTTTCCCAAATCGTTTTTCTAAGAAGCGGATCTATCCCCACTGTTGGCTCATCTAAAATTAATATTTCTGGTTCATGAAGGAGTGCTATCGCTAATGATAAACGCTTTTTCATGCCACCTGAAAAATGTTGTACTTGTTTTTTCAAATGCTCTGATAATTGTACAAGCTCAAAAACTTCATTAATCCGCTCTTTCTTACGCTTACCTTTTAAACCATACATTGTTGCAATAAAATCTGCATTTTCATATGCTGACAGTTCTTCGTATAATGCATCAGCTTGTGCCATATAACCAATTCTTTTCATCTCACTTAACTTTGGCATGTTTGTATTGAAAACCAGTACCTCGCCTTTGGTTGCCTCATTAATACCTGCAATCATTTTTATTAGCGTCGTTTTACCTGAACCGGAAGGGCCAACCAAACCAAAAATCTCTGCTTTTTCTACTTGCAACGAAATGTTATGCAGAACTTCTTTTTTCCCAAAACTTTTGGATACATCTTGCAAAATAATTGAAGATTGTTGCATTCAAAATCCCCCTTTTTAACGAAATGAGTGAGTACTCACTTTTATTTTATTCTTGCGTAATTATATGTCAAACTTTATTGATTAATATTCATTTTCAATCAACAATTTTAAACAATGAAACAGAGTCGACATTAGAATATCTTTTCTTAAAGTCGACTCTGTTTCATTTAAACTATATATTTTTCTTTATGTTTTTAAATTCATATACTTCCTAATTCTAGCAACGTCTAAAGAATATTCGATAACTAATTGCTGTAACGGTAAAATCACTGTGTCGGGATATAAATGTGCATATTGTAATGTTTCCGCATATTTTTCTAACCTTTTTTCTAAATACTTTATTATTTGATCAGGATGACTTACTAATAAACATTTACAATAATAATGTATTTGTTCCTCAATCGCCGTATACTCTTCAATTTCATATTCTTTGTGCATGTGTACACCCCTTTAAGTTTTTTACATAGATTACTTATCACACTTTTCACTCGACTAATTTTTAAGTTTTTTGATTATTTACACTATAACAAATTCTTCAGGTCAAATTTTGTTACTTTATGTAACGTAGAAAATTTTTAACAAAATTGTAATGTTAACTTGTACAAAATATAAAAGCACCTTCTCCTTTTTCACATAAAAAGTCGTACAGTTCAATTTAACTGTACGACTACAAGTTCCGGCCTATTAAAGATTCTTTGCGGAATAATACTATTTCCTAATCCTCGACTAACTATCATTGCTGTATTTTGTTCTTCATGTCAACTACCCCCACTGAGATAAAACGTTTCAGTGGGGGCTTGAGTTAGAATGCTAGGTCTTTTCGTCTATTACTAGACTGTTTGACGCTCTAGCATTCATGCCACCTTATGGTAACACCCCAAGTATGTTTTTGGTTGGTACTGGCAACGAACGTTCGTTTCCCCACTTGCACCACCCTTCCGAAAAAGAGCAATTCTTCCTTGCAGAAGAAACCACCACTCAGATGAATCCGGCGTGTGCTACAAGCCCCGACAAGTCGAGTACACATGGATGGTTGACGCACCCACCAAGCTATGCGCGAAGCAACAGCCTTACGTTTTTGCACTTCTAATAGAATCGGCGTTTTCACTTTAAGATTGTCATCTAATTCTACAACTCTTGATTTTTGCAATGTATTCAGCGCACCATTAATATCAGCATGGATACATGTTCCTGCTTTACTTTGGTACAGACCACGCGTGATTCGTTTGCCACTAAAGCGATACTGAGTCCTATCATCCTTAGCCCAAACTGGAACCGGATCTTTATCCAGGAAACTAGCCTTTGAAGTATAGCTTTCTTCTTGTTTTAAAAATCGGATACCTTCTTTTACACATTTATTCTCAATTGCTGCCACCAGTTTATGAAATGGGATTTGAACAAACTTTTGATTATTCTTTTTTCCCATATCAGATTTTTGTTTCCAACCAGCGTTATACCCTACGACAATCGTATCTATGTTGCACGCTTTCACTTTTTTGAACAACAGGCCTACAGTTTGTGAAATGTAACCGTTTATTTGTCTTTCGCGTTTATGCCAAAGTGCAGCCATTCTATTCGTTACAATACGTTTTGAAATTCCATTGTCCACATTTTTCTGT
>NZ_MACI01000073.1 GCF_001884105.1 Bacillus luti
TTCATATGTATAATGCACCTCAAAGAACCGACCTTTTTGCTTCGGTACAATCTCAATATAGGAGATTTTTTTATGTCTTAAGTTTTTAGGCATACGTATTCTAATAGAACCAAATTTTTTTCTAAATGCAACATTCATTGGAATCATCCAATACCCGTTCTCATCCACTTTTGGAACTTGATAGATTTCAATGATTCGTTTGTCAGTGGAACGAGAATAATTTGGAAACTTAGGACGCCCTGTGAACTTCTCAGGATTTTTCTTCCACTGTTCCAATGCTTTAAAAAAGCTCTTCACTTCTGTAAATAAGGCTCTACGAATGGCTTGAACAGAGTTTGATTGAACACCCCAGTAGTTCATATCAGCGTGCATGGCATTGTCCACTTCTTTTACAGTAGCCGTTTTATTATCGTTCAAATAACTTTGTTTAATGGTGTACAATCCAACATTTCGCAACGCTTTTGAACTATGCGACATACGCTGAAGTAAACGAAATTCTTTAGCTGTGAGGCAAGCTCGTCCGATATGCTGTTTCTGCGTGAACCGTTGCATGGTTTCTCTTTTCTTTTGTTTACGTAATATTTTTACCGCTTTCTTTCTAGCCATTGTTTTCACCACCTTTCTCAGAGAGTTCATTATAATTATTTCTTTCCTAATATCGTGTTTCTTCTTAGGAAAGAAATAATTGTGTAACTGTTAATTACTTTTGACAAATCAAGATTTAGAACGGAACAAAATGTGAACATGGTCTTCATCGTAATTCTTTTTGGTTCAAGTAGCCAAATGATTATGATTATCATTATCATTATCTAATTTTGCTATCCTACGATATATTCCCTCCTTATCTAGGGCAGATTATATCGTAAGACAAAAGAAACAAAATTGTTTTGTCTACCTGCTGACGGCAATTCATCTCCACCTGAATTGTTGGGTTTCACCCGTAACACAAATCAGATGGAGTCTTCTTGCCGAAAGGGATAAAAAGATACTCAATCCTACTACTGTGCCAATAAACAATATGATTCTATTAATATTTCTCTTCATATTCTCTCCTTTTATTTTCATAAAACGCTTATTTTATGTTAACTGAATTTTATTATACATTTTTGAAATTGTTTAAGTTAATAAAATGCAGTACATGAAATTTCAGATGAAATACGTAATATATGTTTCATATTTTTACTTTTTTTATAATAAGAATACAAAAACGATTCTTTTCACACGAAAAAGAATCGTTTTTGTATTTTATACATTCAATAACATCTGGTAAAGAAATAAGATCACTAAGAGATTATTATCTAATAGCATTGACTACAACTTCAGCTGCCTCTTCAATTAGTCGATTATCATAGGTAGCCTCTTTCTCATCTTTACTGGATAAAATTGCGATAATAATTGGTTCTCTATTTGGTGGCCAAACGATAGCAATGTCATTTCGTGTCCCATAACTTCCTGCTCCTGATTTATCCCCAACTATCCAATCAGTTGGCACGCCTGCACGAATAAGTTTGTCTCCTGTAGCATTCCCTTTCATCCACTCTGTAAGAATGTTACGCTTATGAACCGGAAGCGCATTTCCGACCGTAAAAGCTTTAAGATTCGTAGCAATTGCTTTCGCTGTACTAGTGTCACGAATGTCACCTGGAATAGCCTCGTTTAATTCTGTTTCAAAACGATCAGACATAGTAATCCGATCCCCCATCTGTCTTAACGCTTGTTCATATCCTTTCGGTCCGCCTATTTTATGGAATAAAATGTTCCCTGCAGTATTATCACTGTAACGAACAGCAGCCTCAGCAATTTCTCCTAGTGTCATTCCGGTATCTACATGTCTCTCTGTAACAGGTGAATATTCCACTAAGTCTTCTTTCGTAAATTTAATGACTTCATTTAATTTATCCATTGCGTTTTGCTGTAGTAATACTCCTGCCGCTAACGCCTTGTAGGTTGATGCAAAAGCAAACCTTTCGTTAGGTCGATAAGAGATTGTTTGATTTGTACCAGTATCAATAGCGTACACACCTAATCGAGCATCATATTTTTTCTCTAGTTGAGAGAATTCTTTATGCGTCGCCTGATTTTTATGTTTCACTTGCCTTGGCTTTTCTTTCGCTTCAACTTGCAATGCCCCTCCTTTAAAAGCTTCTAGGCTTGTTAGACTTAAACCTAATATACCAACGCATATACCTATTTTTAGCATCTTCTTGTTTTTCAAAATCATCATTCCTTTCAAATTCTTAACACCTATTTATACGTACACATAATAGACAATCACCAAAACAAATTTGTTCCATAAACAAAAAAACTTTATAACTAGTATGAGAGTTATTAACTAAATAAGAGATAGCGACTATGATCGTCACTATCTCTTATTTCACATCTCATCTCTTTACTTATAATAATTACCTCTATATAAATAGGGGCTCTTCCCCTGAGAAAAGTACTCAAATTTTACTAATTTTGATTAGAACTATCTATACTAGCAGCTTCACCATGTATACGTTGCTGTTTTAAATCAAAGTATACATCTAAAACTTCCTTCCCAATTATAGAATTAATTCCATTTTTATCATCATGAAGCCATGGGACTACTATAGAAAACGCTACTTCTGGATTATCATATGGAGCATATCCAACTAACGTTAAGTTGTAACATTCCATACGTTCTCCTTTTGCATTTCTACCAATTGGATCATCTCCACCATATACAGTTTGAGCTGTCCCTGTCTTTCCTGCTGGTTTGTATGAAGCGTTTTTGAAATACTTCACGCCAGTTCCATCACCTTCTTGGAATACCCATTTAAACCCTTCTTTTATCCGATCAATATGTTCTTTCTTCATATCAATTCGATTTAATACGACAGGCTCTATGGAACGTATAACTTTGCCAACCTCTTCTTTTATTGATTGTTCTCGTATTTCTTGTACAATTTGAGGTTGCATTCTATAACCACCATTCGCAATCGTTGAAATATATTGCGCTAATTGCAACGGCGTATACGTATCATACTGACCGATAGAAAAATCTAGTAAAAACCCAGGTTGACTATCTACTTTTCTCGTTTGTCCAATTATTTCATTCGGTAAATCAATACCTGTTGGGACACCTAAACCAAATTGCTTGAAATAATAGCGCATCGTATCAAATGCTCCTTGTTTAATATCCAATGAGCCATTTGGTACGTAATTAACTCCCGCAATTTTTAAAGCTGTCTGGAACATGTATACATTCGAAGATACTTGTAAAGCCCGTAAATCATTAATATTACCAAATCCGGATACATTCCACGATTTCTTAGCTTGTGTACCTTTAAATTTCATCGGCGCGTCATAAAATTGATCTCCTGGATGTATTGCGCCTGTCTCATATCCAGTTAATAAAGTAGCACCTTTTACAGCTGACCCTAGCTCATACGAAGTTGTCATGTTTCCTAATGCCAAATCCTCAACCTCTATTTTCCCTTCTTTTTCTACAATCTTTTTGCCTGCCATTGATAAAATTTGTCCGTTATTTGGATTCGTCATGACAACAAAAGCTCGATCGAGCAGTGGCTCTGAACTCTTAAAAGCTCTCAAGTTTTTCTCTATACTTTCTTCTACTTTCTTTTGTAATTCCATATCAATCGTTAATGTTAAACTATTACCACTTTTCCCTTTAGAGATTATTTCTGTGTTTATAATGTTTCCTGATTTATCAGTAATGTTTTTCACTTCTTCTTTTGTGCCGTGTAATACATCTTCATATCGTTGTTCAATATAACTTTTTCCTACACGATCATTCCGGTTATATCCACGCACCAAATAAGAATCTAAGTTTTCTTTCGGTAATCCTTCTTCACTACTCGTAATATTTCCTAATACGGAACGAAACAAATTACCGTTTACATAATTACGTTCCCAATCAACCGTCGCATCTACTCCTGGAAAATTCGCAAGGTTTTCACTTATACGCGCATACTCTTCATCTGTTACATCTTTTTTAATAATTTGTGGCGTTAGTTGATAACCTGAACTCATTTTACTTTTAATAGCTAACACCTTTAAATCTTGTGCTGTTAATTCTGCCAATTCTACTTCTGTAACGCGGGCTCGTCTTAAGTCTTCTATTTTTTTATCTAACTCTTTTCCCTCTATTCCCTTTTCCTTAAACTTTTCTATATCTTTTTTAGTAATCTTTGTCTCCGCACGTTTCGGATTCAACTGCATCCAGAAATCCTTTTTATCAATATCAGTTAACTTATTTATATCTTGCTCAGGCATTTCAAGCATTTCCGCCAAGTCTTTTGCTGTTTTTAAAATATCTTCACTCGTAATCCCCTTTACCCTTGTATACGTAATCGTTCGAAGAGATTTATTATTAACGACTGTTTTCCCTTCTCGATCTAAAATTTGTCCACGTGGAACTGGAATACTAGTTATTGCATTTTGACTGCTTTCTACTTGGTTCTTATAAGCCTCTCCCTCAACGATTTGTACTTTCCCTAGCTGCATAATAATAGCTGAGAATAGTAAAAATATGCAAAGGAACATTATATTTAATCGAATTGATATATATGTCTTCTGCTTCTTTCCTTTTTGTTCTTTCATAAATCCTCCATTTAATCCTTTCCGGAATTGCTACAAATACTAAAAGCATTCCTTATATATTAGATACCGATGACCAGTTATAAATATCGTCTCAATTTTTTGCTTACTCCTTGTAAGCTTCCATTCCTTTTCGTTTAGCTACGTAATTCATAACTCTCCCTCCCTATTTTCTCTCTATTTTTTTGTGGCTTGTATTAGAAATGCTAAACTGTATAATGACTCTTATTAAACTTACACATAGACTTGCTAGTAAATTTTCATACGGATTATTCCTTTCTTCATGCTGTAATACTTAATAGACAACCTAAATAAGAAAGTTGTTCCACATTTACAAAAAAAATAATTAACTATAATATGGAATAGGCTAAAAAGGGAGGGTTTTATGTTACATACAAAAATAAAAAAATGGAGATTTATAGCGGTTCTTTCTATTGTGGGTGTGATTTTAATAATTTTATTAAAAAGCCATTTCGTTTCAATAACTATCGAAACTTCTTCAGCTGAAAGAGGAGAAATACTTGATCAAAATGGTGTAATACTAGCTACAAATAAGAAAGTTAAGTCTCTATATTGCACTTCTAATGATGACAAGCTATCGAAACAAGATACAGCAAACACATTAGCTTTTTTCAATCAATTTTCAAGCGAGTTTCAACATGATATTTCTACAGAGAACATAAAATCTCAATTACAACAGTCTTGTAAAAAACAGACTATGAATGATATACCGTTATACTCTGATATAACTGAGAATGAACTTGCATTCATAAACAAAAACAAACCGAATAATGTAATAATTAACGATGAATGGATTCGATATTATCCTAAACACGAAATTGGTTCACAGGTAATTGGGTATATAGAACATGATCTTAATTCAAAACATATAGCTGTTGGAAAAAGTGGGATTGAGTTGCAATATGAAAATGATTTAAAAGGAAAAACAGGTAAAACTCTTATTTTTAAATTGAATAATAAAAAGTTCTTATGGAACATTCAAAAAGTACAAAAAGGAAAAGATGTCCGGCTAGCTTTAGACTCTGAGTTGCAGCAAAAAACAGAGGAAGCATTAAGATCTCAAATTAAGAAAACACCTGATGCTAAAGCTGGTTATGCTGTGGTGAGCGATGCAAAAACTGGCGCAATTTTAACTATGGCCAACTCGGCAGTTTTTGATCCAAATATATTAAATACACATATATCACCTAAAATAGATAACATAAAATCACTTTCGCAAAATATGGCAATTCAAAAATTAAAGTATGGTGAATCTTATGTAAATATGGCTTCTACTATAAAGCCACTTACTATTTTAATTGGATTAAATGAAAAGCTTTTTCAGCCTGAAGATACTTATTTAGATAAGGGTACTTTTCAGTACGATAATCAAAATAACATTACGAATGCACCTGGAACACCAACAGGTGAGATTACACCACGGCAGGCTATCATTAATTCATCTAACACATTTATGACAGCAAAAGTAGCTTTGCCTTTATTCAACCAAAATAATGGCAATATAGAAAAAGTGGCAAATATATGGACAGATTATTTAATGCAATTTGGCCTACGTTCTAAAACCGGGATTGATTTACCCTTTGAAGAAGACGGACAATATGAATTCCATCCCTCTAATAAGTTTGAAAATGGAATCTCAGCTTTATTAAATGCCTCTTGGGGAGGAAATGAAGTGCATACTCCTCTTCAACTTGCTCAATATGCAGCAACTTTGGCAAGTAAAGGTGATAAATATAAACCTCAAATCGTGAGTGCTATTATTGGTCAAGATGGTAAGGAAACAAAAAAGTTTAAACCAATTTTAGAAAGTTCAAATCGTTACCCAATGAACTTTTGGCGTGTCGTACAAGGTGGAATGAGTCAAAATATAGAGGAAATTAAAAAGCTGCCCTTTGACGTCGCAGGTAAAACAGGTATTACAGGTTTTCCGAATGAGCAAGAAAGAATGATAAATCATTCTCTTTTCATTGCATATGCTCCTACCAAAGATCCACAGATTGCCGTTTCTGTCGTTATTCCTGGTAGTAATTCAGAAAAAAACATCGCTGCTCTCGTTACATCAGAAATTTTAGAGTCCTGGAATACTCTTCAAAAAGAAAATAAAAACAAAGAGGAAGGTTCATTTTAATGAACCTTCCTCTTTTACCATATAGAATCTATATTTATAATTTTCCACACACCTTCATTATTCTTTTCAAACATAAATGAATATTTAATATCAGTTAAAACATACTCTTTTTGTACATATCCAGTATTACCGTTAATTGTCGATATTTTTATATATCCATCATTCTGCACTTTTTCTGGAATCCAAGCTTTTACCATTTCATTAGATACTTCATATAAAACTTGTGATTCTCGCTTTGGTTCAGCTAAAATTTTTGTTTTATTTCCAGTGACAGTTGCATATATAAAATGGGCTTGCTTCGGTTCGTTACTTTCTGTCAATCCACTTGGTACTTTATATACTTGTTTTGTATCATTTGCAAACTCTCCCCCCATTGTAAGAGCGACTTGCAACTCATGAAAAATATCTTCATCAAACTTCAATTCATCCTTCTTATAACTCTTCCCTTTAAATAAAACTTCATCATTTAACGCTCTATACAAGTCATTTTCATTTTTTGCATTTGTACTTTGATATAAATCGTTCATAAATTGTTTTAATGTTGGATCTTGAGCAGACTCATCTTTAGTTTTAGGCTTAATTTGAGTACTACTTTGTACCGGTGATTTATTATCATCAAGCCAAGGTTGTTGAACAATAAAAAATAAAAATGTACAAGCTAAAACCACTACAATTGGCAATGCCTTTTTACGAAATGGTCTTGTCTGTTTTGGAGAATCTACCTCATTACTTTGATATATAGATTTCTTTATTTTATAAATATATTCTTCTTCATCTTTACGGTGTTCCATTGGGCCTTTTTTTAATTTTCTATACCAGTCAGGATTTTGTTTATTGTTCATCACTACTACCCTCCTCTATTAATTTTGAAACCTTACTTCTTGCCCTACTTAATCTAGATTTCACAGTTCCAATGGATACTCCTAGTGTTTCAGCCATTTCTTCATAAGATAATTCATATTTTGCGTCCAATATTATTATTTCACGGTGCTTTTTAGGTAGTTTTAATACAACTTTCCACACATCATTCATTTCTTCTTGCTTAAAAAATTCTTGTTCTGCCGACTGGGATTGCTTATCGTCACTAAAAAATCCTATTAAAGAAATCCTTTTAAAATAGGAGGATTTCAAATAGTTTATTGCCGTATTTCTTGTAATTTTTAATATCCACGTTTTAATAGATGACTCCTTTCGAAATGAATTCCAATTTTTAAATACCTTTATAAATACATCTTGCGTGATATCATCCGATAAGTGTGGATCTTTCGTAATAATAAATGAATAATTCCATACATCTTGCCAATAGTCTTTTATAATATAGTCCAGCTCATCATGATTACACTTTTCAATAAACGTCTGTTCCATTTCCACACCTCAAACTTATTTGAATAAACATAAAACTGCCCTCACTTTTATTATGGTTTCAATATATAGACAAGATACAAGTTTCATTTGTTCCATTGTTTATCTTTTTTTGATAGAAAAATCCTCTTGAGAATGTAAAGGTGTGCAATAACAGGCTCCTAAAAAACAAGTAAAGCATACGATGTTAAAAATACACTCATAAAAATCTGATTATTATTTGTGAATTTCACGCAACACTCCACTTTTATCACCTTTTTTCTCGGAGACGTCAACCTTTCAAAAATGAAAATAAAGATGATTTATCAACTTTCTGTAGCCATAGTAAAAAAGCATTCTCGATTAAAAAGAATGCTTTTTTTAAATATAATTGTTCTATATTTCACGCAATTTATACCTTTGAGTTAAGCAAACCTATAGTGAATTTACTAGAAGATTTCAACTTATAATAAGGTATTATTTCTGAAAAACATGTTTCACTTTTTCGCCTGGAACATTGCTCCCTCCTCTTCCTTTTACATCTTCAATCATCATGGTTACAATCATGTCTGGCTCATTTGCATCAAAAGCCGCAAACCATCCCAGTTCTTTTCCGTCTGCCTCTTTCGATTCTTTCAATTCTGCTGTACCTGTTTTACCAGCAAGAGTTACACCATCAACCTTAGCAATTCTACCAGCGCCATCAGGGTCATTAATGACTTTTATTAATGCACTCTTTAATATGTCTTGATTCTTTTTAGAAATCACATTTTCTTTCCAATTCCCCGTAACTTTCGATTCTTTTAAAAGATGAGGCGACGGAATATTCCCTTCATTCACAATCGGTGCATATGTTAGTGCTAAATGAAGTGGTGTCATTAATACTTGTCCTTGTCCGTATCCCGTGTCTGCTAGTTGAATATCATTTTTTATCCCATCTCTTGCAATGATTGAAATAGGAAATTCGTATTCGATTGGTAATTTTTCATGAAATCCGTATTTCTTAAATTCATTTACATACTGATCTTTCCCCATTTTCAAAGCTTGTTGAGCAAAATAAATATTATCAGAGTACTTCATTGCCTTATCAAAATCAATTGGACTTGCATCCTTCACACGTGTTACATAATAATTTCCCCAAGATGAATCTTTTGTCCACTTTAATCCTTGAATTTTAAATTCTTCCTTAGGATTTATTGTATTTGTTTCCAAACCAATTGCACCTGTAATCGTTTTAAATACGGAACCTGGTACGAATGCTTGTGTGAAGCGATTCATCATTGGTAGTTTCGAGTCGTTATTCCATGCTTCTCGTTGGGCTTTTGATGCTCCTCTAACTATTATATTTGGATTATAAGCAGGGCTACTTACAAGCGCGATTGTTTCACCTGTTTTAGGATTGACCGCTGCACTAGAGCCTGCTTCATTTTTCATCTCATTATAGATTTTTTCTTGAATTGCAGCATCAATTGTTAACGTAACATTTTCTCCTGCTTTTGCTTCTTTTTTTGCTACGTTTTTAATCTCTTTTCCATTCTCATCTTCTATAAATACGCGCCCTCCCTTTTCACCACGCAATTTATTCTCCAGTACTTTCTCTAAACCTGTCTTACCTATTAAATCATCTGCTTGGTAACCTCTTTTTTGAAGTGATTTTAACTCTTCTGCATTCACCTTTCCTATATATCCAGTTAAATGTGCCGCTGCTTCTCCTAATGGATACGTACGAATATTTACTGGGTGAGATGATACTCCTTCTAATTCTATATAATCATTCTGTCTAGCTCCCTCTTTTAAAATACCAATTGGTACAAAAGAGTCTGGTTTTATCCATTTCGCTGTAAGCTTCTGATCGACCTCTTCTATAGACATATCCAGTAACTGTGCTACTATTTCTTTTGTTTGCGCCGCCGTTTCGCCTAGTTTCTCCGGAATAATTCCAACCTCAGTCGCTTTACCATTCGTTGCAAGACCTTTCCCATTTCGATCATATATTTCTCCACGTTTTCCATGTTCTGTTTGCATACGTACTTTGTAATCATTTTTCATACCTGGAAAAATGAAATCTGGTGTCCAATCTATTTTCCAAGTATCTTTATCTTTCACAAGTTTTGCTTCATGGATAAATGAAGTTGTTCCTCCATCCGTATCCATCTTAACTTCAAAAAGAAAAAGCCCTTTATCGTTCGTATTCTCTCCTTTCGTTTTAACTTTTAAATTCTTAACTCCAATACCCTCATAGATTTTTTGATATTTCTCTGTGAATTCCTTTTTAGAAATCGTTTTTTTAGCATGTTCTGATAAATGATCATACATATTTGCAAATTTTTTATCATTCCATAAATTGATATATTCTTCAAATGCTTGTTTTGGCGGTTCGTTTTTATTACATCCTACCAACATAACTACAAAACAAAAGAAAAGTAGCATCCATAATTTTTTCAATTCAATCTTCTCCCTTAGTTAAAAAATATTTATTCCTTTTTTGATATATTAAACAAAAAATGTTCTAACTCTTAATAGACAGTATAAGTAATGAAATTGTTCCACATTTATAAAAGAATTTTGTTTATGTTTAAGTTTCATTTGAAGAGGAAGATTTTAAGATTCTTACAAACAAAAGAAGTATATCTATTTAGCAATGACCATCATTACTAGTTTTGTTTTAACAATTTTATTTAAAATACTTTTTAGTTCGAGTTTTCCGATCGTATCTTTTTTGCAGATATTTGATACAAAAAAGAACCCTTATACTAAGGCTCTGCAACAGAAAATATCAAAAATATAAACAATAAAAAGAATTACTTAAAGTATAATTTATAGGTACCCTATATATTTCTTTTCGCATCAAAAACCCCTGCGCTATATGCGACAGGGGTTTAGCTCATTCTAAAGCTTATTTAGAAGAGTCATGTACAGGCAAACTATTAAAAATCAATTCAGCAACTTTTACATAGCCTTTTGAGTTTGGATGAATTAAATCAGTAGACCAAAGCGTATTGTCATTAACTAACTGATGATTCCAAAAGTCGATATGATGAAGCTTATATTCTCTACTCAGTGAACGTATAACATCATTTGCCTCTAATAATTGTTCTTGTATTACTTGTTTTTTTTCAGAAGAAAAAGGAAGCCTCACTGTAAAATCTGGAAGGTTTGCTATAACAATATCAGCATCTGTTTTACTTAATTTATCTATCATAAATTCCATTTCGTTCTTATATGCTTGATGATTCCAGCGTCCTTTTAATACATCGTTTGCACCTGCAATTAGACTAACCAAATCTGGTTTAAAAGTTAATGCTTTTTCCAATTGCTGCAAGCGAATTTCTTTAGTTACTAACCCACGTTTTGCAAAATTAACATATTCTATATCGTTTACACACAGTTGAACAAAATGATCTACCCAGCTTTTTAATGCAATTCCCTCTACTTCATCCCCTATCCCCTCTGTAAAACTATCACCAATCGCTACAAATCGCTTCCACATATGTACTCCCCCTTTATTATTATCCATATCTATACTATACAATAGCTCTCAACGTAATTGTTATTTCTAAGTGTTTTTTGATTTCAATTACATTCCATTTTAGTATGTTTACATTTAGAATCCAAAATTGACCGATTCCAAATATACTCAGGAATCGGTCATATTCGTTTACTAAAGAAATAAAATCCCTCTAGGTATTATACTTTTTTCAAAAAATGTGTTGTTCTTTGTTTTGCCCAGTTGATACATTTCTTTTCGATTAAATAATACGAAACTATAGAAAAAAGTAGTGTCATTGTAATGCACAAAGTAAGAAGGAATAAGATAGATATCTTTGTATACAAAAGTTTAAATAGTACCATCATGATTGGAAAATGGCACAAATAGATACTGTATGAAATTTCTCCTAAGTATACAAACACACTCTTATTTAAAAATGCTTTTACTTTAAGGTTACTCATGGCCATTATAATAAATATACTAACACCCATTACGACACCCCAATCTTTTAATAAGAAAGTAGTATCATTACGGGAAATACCATAAATTAAAATGGAATATAAATATAAAATAATCCCTAGTGCAATAAGAAATCCTTTATTAAATTTTTTCATATTCCTATATGAGTAGATAAGTTTTTCCTGATGCTTAAAAAGTAACATCCCAACCATAAACATAGATGTAAAATGCAGTGTATCAGCATAGCCATTATAAAACCCCTCAGCTTTCCCAATATGCAACATATTAAGAAAAACACTAATTAAAGAAAAGCTCAAAGCAAATAGTATCGTTTTCTTCCAACTCAGTTTATAAAAAAGAAGGAATAAGAAAGGAAATACAATAGATATACGCATTTCTTGAGCCAATGACCAGATAACCGGATTATAATTTTCCGTAAAAAAGTTAGTAAGAAGCACAAAATGGTTTATAATATCTAATTTTGTTATAGATCCTTGCCACCTATCATAGAACCAATCACGTAGTCCTACCACTTCATACGGCGAAAATAAAATAAATAAAGCAAAGGTAACGATTATCCAAAAATAATAAGGAATATAGATTCTTACAAATCTCTTAATTAAATATCCCCAATAATTTGTTTTTGAATGATAAAGTGCCATAGATAACACAAAACCACTTAGTACATAAAAAACGATAACAGCTTCCCCACCCGCCCATAAAAACCTAAGCGGGGAAAATTTAATAGCATTAGGCAACGATGGTAGCATTAAACAAAAATGTCCAAATACCACAGTAAGTGCTGCTAATCCTCGTATGGAATCTAATTCTTTTATTCTCTTACTCATAAAATGTTCTCCTTGTAAATTGTAAATTTTGCTGTTCATAAAGGCCACTATACGACTGTAGTGGGAGAATTGTACATATTATTTCTTTAAATTCCTAATATAAGCAGTACAGAGTTAATTTGACCTCCATTTCTTTATATACATAATTTAAAACAAAATATTTAATACAAAGAAAAGATTTTATTAAATTTTTATAAAATCTAATTACAGAAATACGTACCGGATATTAATTTTTTATTGTCATTTGATGGAATAGTGGGTGGTTTTTCATCATGTAACTTTATTAAACTAACCTTGCACCTGAACCCTTTAAATCGAAAGATTCATAAAAAACGCCATCCTTTCTGTATATTTCTACAAAAAGAATAGCGTTTTTTAATTTATGGAAACAAATTCATGTTAGCTTTTTACTATATCAACCGCACTATCCCACATACCATTAAAGAAAGATCCGATTTTACGCATAAAACGTGTAAACCAATTTGCTTGTTCTACATCAGATTTTGTTACAAGGTCTATTTGTAATGATTTACCTGATAAAAACCCAGGATCTGTATTATCTTTAGGCGAGATAATCATTTTACTTATTGTTACACCTTTTTTAATAGGAGCTTTTTGTTCTTTATTCGATACTTTAAATTCTTTTTTATAAACATCTTTATTGCCCTTTGGCATTGGAAGTGAAATAGCTTGCTTCGTTTGAACTACTACATCTTTGTCTTTCGCATTTGCAACTCGCAAAGTTTCATGCCCTTTTACTACTGAATCTTTTCCGTAGATATTCTTCACTTCAAAATTCGCAAATCCATAATCATATAATTTCTTTGTTTCATCAAAACGTGCTGTATGAGAGTTTGCTTTTATCACTACAGATATTAGACGCATACCGTTTCTTTCTACTGTACCAGTGAAGCAATCACCGGCTTCTGGAGTAGTTCCTGTTTTCAACCCATCTACACCTTCGTATTGCTTAATTAAACCTTTTAACATCATGTTAAAATTCACCATATCAATTGGATACTTGCCACCCTTTTGGAATGTTTTTTTGGGAATTTTCGCTGTATCTAACATTTTTGGAAAATCTTGAATAAGATGTTGTGCTAAAATCGCACAATCTCTTGCGGACATTTTATTTTTCTCGTCTGGAGTTGTCCCTTCTGGGTGATATCCTTTTAAATCATAGTTTGTTAAGCCTGTAGAGTTTACAAATTTATAATTTTTCATTCCAAACTCTTTTGACTTATCATTCATCATTTTCACGAAATCGGCTTCTTTTCCAGCAATTTCTTCAACTAAAGCAATTGTTGCACCATTTGCAGAGTAAATTGCCATTGCCTCATATAACTCTTTTACTGTGTAAGAGCCACCATTTTCTAATGGAACGTTTGATAATGAGCGATCTTGTGAAATCTTATGTGCATATTCAGAGATTTTAACTTTTTGATCCCATTTAAGTTTTCCTTCATCCACCGCTTCATGAACTAAATATTCACTCATCATTTTTGTCATACTAGCAATTGCTAGTGATTCATCCGCATTTTTTTCATATAAAATTTTTCCGGAATTCGCTTCTACTAAAATTGCTGATCCTGCTTCTACATCTAAAACAGGGACTGTTTCCGCTGTTGCTCTTCCAGATGTAACAATTATGCTACAAAATAGTGTAAGCACTGTTACTATTACAATGAATTTTTTGTAAAACATACCTTTCAATCCTCTTACCTCCAATATATTTTTTAGGATTACAATAAATAGACAATCTAAATAATGCGTTTGTTCCATATTTACAAAAAATAAAACCAGTGTATCCCGATTAAATATCGAGACACACTGGTTTTATTAGCTATCAAGGATTTTAATTATTTAATTCCGCTATTTACTATACTCATACCAGAGATGAATTTTCCTTAGTCTAGACTATTAATTTTTTATAATAAAAAAACTACATCCTATATAGAATGTAGTTTCCCTCACAGATCTATCTATTTTTTACTTCCTTGTTATAAAAATCATATAATAATTCAATAGATGAACTAGATAAAAAAGGAATTGCCTTCTCAACTAATTCTCTATCCCAATCAAACCAACGCATTTCCATTAACATATTCATTTCCGTATCAGTGAACCGTTTCTTTATTTCTTTAGCAGGATTACCACCAACTATTGTATACGGCGGTACATCTTTACATACGACAGATCCTGCTGCAACGATTGTACCTTCACCGATTGTAACGCCAGGCATAATAATAGCATTCATCCCAATCCAAGCATCGCTTTTAATGACTGTATCGCCCTTCGGTTCATATGAATTTTCAATTTGCTCAGCAAATGGATATACTGTAATCCATTCTGAGTGATGATTATGATTACCACCCATTAAAATGACTACTCCACTGGCAATACAAACATAGTTCCCAATAATGAGTTTATCAAGGTGCCATCCCATCTGTTCAATCGGATTGAAAAGCGCTCGGGATTTAGCATCGCCCCACAAATACCTTACACAGCCATCTTCAAAATTTTGATGACCATAATATCCGGAATAATAGGAGTACTCACCTACTTCAATAAGTGAATTTGTTACTATATCTTTTAAATACTTCGTTTCTGACCAATGATTATATAATGGATGCTTCATAACTTTATTCCCCGCTTCTAAGTATTGTATATTTTTTGCAATTTACTTAGAAGCTTAATACGACTGCGACATTTTTTAGCTTTCTCAAACGACGAATCATTATCTTCAAGCCTTTCTTTTATAATAAAAAATCATAACGTGATAAATTACATAAGTCAAATTGTAAAATTATGTACTGTAACTTAAAGTATGAATTGAAATTTCAGCATTAAAACAATCGAGTTTTCAAATAGCAAATCCCAATTACATATAATACAGATTTCTTAACTATGCATCTAACTTCTTTCTTAAATTAGCCTTAACTCCCTCGATATAGTTTTATTTTTTATTGATTTGTCTGATAAATCAATAAATGTTAATATGATTATAGAAGATATTATCATCCATTAGATTTCACAGCTAGTTTTTCAAAAAAACGATTTCTGAATCCTTAAGTAAATAGGAGGTTTAGAACATGAAACTTTTAAGGCAATCAACAATTATTGGTGCATTGACTGTTGGAGGATTTTTATTTTCGAATACAATTGGTACGATCCCACCTGTGTCTGCTGAATCGCAACTTACACAAAAAGAATCACGATTTTTAGATAATTGGCGGTGGCAAAGCTATTTTTTATTACACCATAATGCAGATTTTATAGAAGAGTTGGCAGTTGGTGACTTAAAACATGGAGATACATTCGATGTTACTATATATACTGGTGGCAAAGATACTGGTATTGTAAAAATATATAATTTAAGCGAAAATGAAAATGATGAAATAAACTTGCATAGATATAAAACCATTTATGACTCAGGTTTAAAACATAATTATGGTAGATTTGTAACACCTATTACTACGGTTTATAATCCAGGAACATACGTAGCCGTTATGAAACTTGGAGAAAATTATTATTATGGGGGCAGCTTTAAAATCTCAAAATAATTTACGTTTATCTAACCAGTAAATATATATTGCATACTATTGTTATTAGATAAAAACTATTTTAAAAGCTCCTCTACCTTATATAAGATAGAGGAGTTTTTTCATTGTTTGCCCTTTTTAAGGGTTAAAAAATCCTTACTTTCTATATAAAGTGAAACTTTAATCAGTGGGGGTTTTCTTCATCCCCACTGATTATTAGTTGAACCAATCGGACTTTTATGGGCAGTTGATCCCCCACCTAACTTCTTTGCTTCC
>NZ_MACI01000074.1 GCF_001884105.1 Bacillus luti
GTCTTACTGCCCATTAAAGCGGGATAAATTATCATTTTTATTCAACAACTGTTTCCACCTCTTTAAGTTCTACAATTCAATATGCAATATTGCATATTATATATGTTTACTCTTTAAAAATGCGATAATTTATTTATAATAATTTATAAAATTAATATTGAAAGGAGAATATTACATGTCTTTCTATTCTTGGTCTCCTCTTATTTTCTTAATAGTTGTTGCAATTATCATTTCTATTCAAAAGGCTAAGAAACAATAATTTATTATGTGGAGGTGTAATAATGTCATTTGCAGCATGGAGTGCAATTTTTATGACTTTAATCGGTGCAATATCTGGAGCAGTCTTTGGTACAATCTCCTCTAGAAATAAGAAAAAAACTATCAACTAAAAAACTCATAATAAAGATCAATACAAAAAAGTAGCCTATAAAGTTTTATAGGCTACTTTTCATTTCATCCATATTATTTAGCTAATTCTTTCGTACCCTTCATTACATCAACGAAGAATCCCCAATTATTCACAACAGAAGAAATACTAATATGTTCATCTGGTGTATGAACGTTAAAAATGTCTGGACCAAATGAAATCGCATCTAATTCAGGCATCTTTTGAACGAATGCACTACATTCGATACCTGCATGTACAGCGAAGATTTCAATCTCTTTATTGTATTTTTCTTGATGCACTTTTTCAAACAAGTTACGAATTTGTGAATTTGGATTGTATGGCCATTCTGGATACTCTGACTCTATTTCAAATGTTGCACCAACTAACTCGGCAATACATTTAATTTCATCTGCAACATGTTGTTTTAAACTACTTACAGAACTTCTCACTTCGTTACGTAATTTAATTTCATCTTGCAACGTTTCAATAACGCCTAAATTTGTTGAGCTTTCTACTAAACCTTTAATATCCAAGCTCATACTTTGAATACCGTTCGGAATTAAGAATAATGATGAAATAAGTTGCTTTTGTGTCTCTTTAGCAAATACTTTTTCTACTTTCTCATCCAATTTTGTAAGTGTAACATGAACATCTGGATCAACAGCACGCATTTCTTCTTGTAATACTCTTGTCCATGATTCTAGTTTTTCTTCTACTTTCTCTACATCTTCCGTACGTAATACAATAGTAGCTACACTTTCACGCGGAATTGCATTTGTTTTTAATCCACCGTGAACCTCACTTATACCAAATTGGATATTTGCTGATAAATCTCGTAATACTCGTCCTAATACTTTGTTCGCATTACCGCGTTGTTTATCAATTTCCATACCAGAATGTCCGCCTTTTAAACCACCAACATATAGACGGTATGCATCCGTATTCGCTGGCGCTTCATCCCATATTACTGGAATTGTTTCTACAGCTTTCGCACCACCTGCGCTACTTACAAGTAATTTATGATCTTCTTCAGAATCGATATTAATAAAAATCTTTCCTTCAAAGTGATTTGCATTAACAGCGAAAGCCCCGCCCATTGTCGTTTCTTCTTCAGTAGTAATAACTACTTCAAGTGCTGGATGTGAAATGTTTGATGCATCTAATAAAGCCATTGCATACGCAACTGCAATACCATTATCAGCACCTAAAGTCGTTTGATTTGCATATAACATGTCCCCAATGATTCGTAATTCAATTGGATCTTTTTCAAAATCATGTACGGTTGCTTGATTTTTTTCACATACCATATCCATATGGCCTTGAATGATAATAGCTGGTACATTTTCATAGCCAGTAGTTGCGTCTTTTTTTATAATGACATTCATTGCTTCATCTTGAATCACTTCTAAGTTACGCTCTTTTGCAAAACCAACTAAATAATCACTAATTTCCTTTTCATTACCAGATCCTCTAGGAATCTTTGAAATTTCTGCAAAATGATAAAATACAGGGTGCTTTGTTAATTGTTCTAAAGTAGAATACATTTTTAAGCTCCTCTCAAAATGAAAAAATAATATGTAAGTCTTTAATCATTATACCATGATTCATTATTTTACCTTTCTTTTAACTTTTTAATATATTGTTCATTTTATGGACAATACCCTTACAACATTGTCATGGTGTTGTAATCTATATCGATTTTTCTCATTTCATAATAGCTGTATACTGTGTAAAGAAACAAATTGAAGGAGATAAAGAAAATGAAAAAGTTTTTATCAATTATTACACTATGTTTATTATTTTCTACTATTACTATTGGGTGTGAGCGAGCATCACTAAATCGAATTGGTAAAGATGTATATTACGTGCAGATAAAAGGAGAAGGGACGATTGAAAAAGTAGAAGGTAAAAACTTACGAAATTACACGTTGCCCGCATATGACGAAGACGGAGTAAAAAAACAAATTACATTTAGAAGTAAGAAAGCATCAAACGAACATAAATTAAATGAAAAGGCATTTTTATGTCTTTATGTAGATCAAGATGATAAGAGCAAAAATGAAATATCATCAATTGAAGTGAAGTCATATGAAGAGGTTCAAGAAGCTGACTTACCTGCAAAAGTAAAAGAAAAGTTAAATACTAAATAAAAAACAAAAGAAAATGCTCTATGCATTTTCTCTTGTTTTTTTCACTCGTATATATTTCGAACTATTACTATTCATCAGTTTCTCTAAACGATTTATATTTTCTGTTAATGCACCTTTTACAAGAGAGAAATCTGTATTTGGTTCTTCTTTTTTTTCTTTAAAAAACGAAGACTTTTGTACATTGACTTCAGCCATCTCTTCTCCCCCTTTTCAAAAAGATACAACCTTTTATTTATATTATATAGCAAATGTAGACAGCGTGTACACTTATGATTTTCTTTTTAATTCTTCTTCTAATTCTTCTACTTGCTGCAAAGTATCTCCTTTTATTAAAGAGAAGTCTGTTGTATCTTCGTTATCTTCTTTAAAAAAATCATTGTCATAATCTTTTACCACTACAATCACCTCTACATGCTAGTGTAGGAATGATTGTCCAATTTTATTCAACTTTGTTGGATTTTGTTTTTAATTTATGTATAGAAGAAAAGGACAGAAATAGATTCTGCCCTTATTTACTAAAATAACTATGATGTATTGTTAAATTATATACATTTTCAAAATCCCGATCTTGCAGGTTATTTTTCTTTCCATCAATAATAATGAAAACGTCACTTACTATTTTTGCTGGTATAATCCCGACATTTTCTACTTGCACCGCTTTCTGCTCATTCAATTGCTCGATATGTTCTAACGGAACGATAATACTAAATTGTGAGCGAATACCACGAAAGTTTGTATTTAATTCCTTCGCGGCTTCAAAAACAACAATTTTCGCACCAATCTTTTCCCCATATGAATCTAAAAATGCATTTAAGCTCTTTGTATATTCCTCTTCCGTATGCCATTCCATCGTACCAAATACTGATGGATTAACATTTTGAATAATTGTCGTGTATATTTCTCCTCTCGCTTTAGATGCAATTAATGATCGTTTTATTGATTGAACTGTCTTGCCAATATCGCTAAATTTCGCACCCCATATTTCTGAAATATTAGGTGTTAAAATGAACGCAATATCAACAAAAATAAACATTGCAGTAAACATCAAAAGATTTTTCCAGAGGGTTAAATCGATTCCTTTTATCATGAAATACACAGTGACAGATATTATAAACAAACCATACCAAGACTTTCTAAAACGCTGCTTTTTCTCCTCGTACAACTCCTCATTTTTCCAATAAAAGAAAACAAGGACTACAAAGACAATCGCTAAAACAAATAAGCCAATTCGAATGTTAGAGATCATTAATCACATCACCCTCCATTCAAAAACTACTCACGATATCATTACATGCACAAGCAGCTCTCTTTATGACAAAAGACGTGGACAAGCTTCTAAATTTAGCAATATCGCATATACATTAGAAGGTGCCACGTCTTTTACCCCGCTATTTGTGGGCAGTAAGACCCCCACCTGAAAATTTAGCAAAAGCATAGAAGTTAGGTAGGGGATCAACTGCCCATAAAAGCCCGATTGGTTCAACTAATAATCAATGGGGGATAACCCCCCCACTGATTAAAGTTTCACTTTATCATGAATCTACATTGTATATGTAGACAAGCATGCGTTTCAAATTTTCATGTTAAAAAGAAATATGTTTCGGAATTTCCCCTTCTGGTACTTCTCCGTCCATACTTAAGTAATAATGACGAATCGGACGTAAACCATCGTCTAATTCATAAACGAGTGGAATGCTCGTTGGAATATTTAATGAAACAACACCATCGCTTGAAAGGTTATCTAAGTATTTCACTAGCGAACGAATCGTATTACCGTGTGATGAAATAATTACCTTTTCACCACTTTTTAATGACGGTGCAATTTCTGAATGCCAATAATCAAGTACTCTTTTCTCCGTATCCACTAAACATTCAGTCAATGGAAACTCACCTTTTTTAAGTGCTTTATATTTTGGATCATTCATTTCATATCTAGGATCATTCTCAGTAAGAGCAGGTGGTCTTACATCAATACTTCTTCTCCAAATATGAACTTGCTCCTCACCATACTTTTTCGCAGTTTCATCTTTATTCAACCCTTGCAATGCACCGTAATGTCTTTCATTTAGCTTCCAAGATTTATGTACTGGTACCCAAGCAAGATCCATCTCATGAAGTACAATCCATAACGTCCGGATTGCTCGTTTTAATACAGATGTATAAGCTACATCAAAAGTATATCCATTTTTCTTTAATATCGCTCCTGCTTCTCTCGCTTCACTTAATCCATTCTCTGATAAATCTACATCTGTCCATCCTGTAAAGCGATTTTCAAGATTCCATAAACTTTGTCCGTGACGAATAAGTACAAGTTTTATCATAATAATTCCCCTCTCGGAAATGTGAATTTTATTGTTCCATTGCGTACACGTATAAAGTATCTAGTAATGTATCTTTTTATCCATTCACTCTATGACCAATCCATAGTTGCCAAATGTATGGATAAAATTTGTTCTTTTTCAAACTATAAAAACAGATATATTTCTTATTATTTTTGATCGATTACAACTTCTCGTTTTGATATCCAAGCATCAAAACCTGATCGACTATTTGCCATTTCATTCATAACTTGATGCCAATTTTCTTCACACGATTCACCAAATTTTGAAAAAATAGCACTCATCTGTTGTCTTTGAACATCGCTCAATTTTTTCTCTAAATCTACACCTATTTCTGTTAAAGATAACTGTTTCACACGGCGATCATGTGTAGCTTCTTTACTCTCAATTAAGCCCTTTTCCACAAGTTGTCGTAGTGGTCCGTGAAGAGCTTGTTTACTTATTTCTAGCAGTGATAATAACTCATTTACACTTATCCCTGGAAATCGTGCGATAAAAAATAAAATTCGGTGATGTACTCGTTGTATGCCATACTCTTTTATAATTTCATCTGGCTTTTCAGTAAATGTTTTATATGCAAAGTAAAATAATGCTAATGCTTCATTCATCTGTTCTTCTTTATGTTGTGTCATCTACTTTCCCCCTGTATGTAAATTATACCACAATCCAGTAATCAATATTTTAATCAACGCATTGGAACTTCTTTAATTTATTGAAATATACATTGCACAATTAGGAGATGATTCATTTGAAAACGCAATATACTGTAAGTACATATTTATTAGATCGACTAAGAGAATTAGGAATTGAGCATATTTTTGGTGTTCCTGGTGATTATAATTTGGCTTTTTTGGATGATGTACTCGCACATAAAAATATTGAATGGATTGGCAATTGTAACGAATTAAATGCGGCATATGCTGCTGATGGATATGCTCGTATAAAAGGAATCGCCGCTCTTATTACCACTTTCGGTGTTGGAGAGTTAAGCGCCATTAACGGCGTTGCTGGCTCATACGCAGAGAACGTACCTATTATAAAAATCACGGGGACACCACCAACAACAGTAATGGAAAATGGAGCACTCGTTCATCATACGTTAGGTGATGGAAAGTTCGATCATTTCTCCAATATGTATAGAGAAATCACAGTAGCACAATCAAAATTAACACCTGAGCATGCTGCTGAGGAAATTGACCGTGTGTTACGTGCATGTTGGCATGAGAAACGCCCTGTTCATATTCAATTACCGATTGATGTGTATAATAAACCAATTAATAAACCTACAGAACCAATTTTACATAAAACGATTTTAAGTAATATAGAAACGCTGGATAAAATGCTTCTACATGCAACTTCAAAAATTAATAGTGCCAAAAAACCTGTTATTTTAGCTGATTTTGAAGTGGCTCGTTTTCACACGGAAGAATATATGCATCAATTTGTAGAAAAAACTGGGTTTCCTATCGCAACATTAAGTATGGGGAAAGGAATATTCCCTGAAAAACACCCTCAATTTATAGGAATTTATACTGGTGATGTTAGTTCTCCCTACTTACGAAAAAGAATTGATGAATCTGACTGTATTATTAGTATTGGCGTAAAATTAACTGATACTATTACTGGAGGTTTCACACAGGGTTTTACGAAAGAACAAGTTATAGAAATCCATCCCTATACTGTGAAAATTATAGATAAAACATATGGACCCGTTGTAATGAAAGATGTTTTAGAACAATTAAGTGATTTAATCGAACATCGCATAGAGGAAACACTTGAAATTAAGCCCTTTACTTCAGAATCACTATCTATGACAGAAGAGTTCAATCCAAAAGCTCAAATGGTTACACAAAAACGTTTTTGGCAACAAATATACCATTTCTTACAAGAAAACGATGTTTTAATTGCAGAGCAAGGAACACCTTTCTTTGGTAGTTCCGCTATCCCTTTACCTAATAACACTACATATGTAGCACAACCATTATGGGGATCAATCGGTTATACATTACCCGCACTACTCGGTACACAGCTCGCTAATTTATCGCGGCGCAACATTTTAATAATTGGTGATGGTTCTTTCCAATTAACTGTTCAAGAGTTATCGACTATACTTCGGCAAAATTTAAAACCGATAATATTTTTAATCAATAACAATGGATATACTGTTGAACGTGCGATCCACGGCCAAAATCAATCGTATAATGACATACAAATGTGGGATTACACTGAACTAGCAAACGTATTCGGAACAGAAGAAAAAAGCCAAACATTTAAAGTAGAAAATGAAATAGAGTTAGTAGAAGCCTTAACTAAAATAAATTTTAATATGAATCGACTTATCTTTGTTGAAGTTGTAATTAGCCAAGGGGATCAGCCTGAATTGTTAGCTAAACTCGGTGAAAGATTCGGCAAGCAAAATTCTTAAAAAGAAAAAGCGTAACTATAAATAGGCTACGCTTTTTCTTTTTAAATTTTTATTCCGCAAGCGTTAACTGCCAAGACACACCATACTTATCATTTAACCAGCCAAACTTTTTACTAAACGGATAGGCACCTAAAGGCATAAGAATTGCTCCATCCTGCGCGAGCTTATGAAAGACAGTTTCAATTTCTTCTTCTGTCTCACAAGTTACATAAAGAGACATAGCTGGCGTAAATGTAAAATTATGATTTACATAACTGTCGATACACATGAATTCTTGGCCATTTAGCGTAAAAGTTGCATGAATGACAGAACCCTCTTTACCAGGTCCATTTTCATCATAGCGAGAGATACTTACAATTTCTGATTGATTGAATAGCGACGTGTAAAAATTCATCGCCTCCTCAGCTTTACCTTCAAACATTAAAAACGTAGTGATTTTTTGATTTGTGTTACTCATATAAAGACAGCCCCTTGTTATGTATTTATGCGAAACATACATCAGCCAACAAAAAACGAACGTATATTCTTATAAATATATTGTCTATAAAAACGAAAAGTTTGTCAATTATCTACTTATTTATTTCTTCTTAAATAATGCTGTCCAAAGAAATGATTCTCCAAACATAGTATTTGGTTGTTCAATCTGTTTCATTTTTCTAATTTCAATCACTTCAAATTCTTTAAATATCTCTTTTAATTTTTCTTCAGAATATGCAAGACCACCTTGTAGACTCCATCCTCTATATACGTCCCAATCTGTTAATTCTGAGCCATTTCTCTCATCTAAATCGCCTGCTGCAAAACATGTTACTCCAAAATAACCACCCGATTTCAATGAGTTTTTAATTAAATCCACATAATGTATCCTTCTATGTGGTGGAATATGATGTAAACAGCCCGAATCGTATACAAAATCAAAATCATTTTGACCCTTTAAATTAAAAATCGAATCACAAATAAAATCAATTTCTATTCCTTTTGCTAACGCTCTCTCTTTCGCCCAATTAATGCCCTCTATAGATAAATCTACTGCTGTTACATCAAACCCTTCATTTGCTAGATAAATTGCATTTCTACCCGGACCACATCCAAGTTCTAGTACTTTTCCTTTTGAAACCCGCTTTTTTTGTATATACGAAACTAGGTTCTCATCTGGAACATTTTCAAAAAACGGAACATCCTTTTCTCTATTCTTATAAAATTCATTCCAAAATGGTTCTGCCGGTCTTAATAATGAATCAAGCATTTCAATAATATCTTCTTGAATATGTAACGTTTCATTTTTCATTTGTATCCCTCCAAATTTAATAGTCAGAAAATTATTATATATTTTTTCGAACTTTCAAACAAAGAAAAAACTCCTAAAATAAATTGAATTTAAAATAAATATTCGGTCAATACTGAATGTAGGCTGTATGCCAACATTCATTTAAAGTAGTCTTCTCTGTATCTCCTTGTATTGAGCAGTTAGCTTTTGCTAGCTGCTCTTTTATTTCGTTCCTGCTCTTGCTTCTGGAAGAATTCTTTAACTGCATTTTCCCAATAAGTACACATATCTATTCCCCTTTTCTACAAAATGAAATTTTTATTTTGTTATACGCTTCACTTTTTCAATTAACGAAGATACGAGATTAAAATCACCTTTAAAGATGTTCCATTCAAAAAGCATTCCTTCATATCCTCAAATAATTCCTCAGCAGTTTCAATTCGTTCTATGTTCATTCTTCCTTTCTCCAAAATAACTATTTTATTAATAATCTTTAATGAGCTAATCCTTACAGTTTTGTAATACTAATGTCACTAAAATCAATTTTTTCACTATAAACTCTTTACTATAATTTCCCTTATACACAAACAAGAATTGTTAAGAAATAACTAAGAATTAATTAAGAGACTGTTAAGCCTCAGTTAAAAATTTTTTCACGTAATAAAGTTATAGACACAATATAAGGAGCGATTTAAAAATGGCTTTTTCTCAATTAAATATTGATGCTTTTCGAGCTATCAATGATTTAGGGAAGCAATATCCCTCTCTAAACTCAACTATGATATTTTTAGCAGAATATATGGTGTATTTTTTAGGTTTAATTATTATCGCTTATTGGTTTACTCAATCTAGACAAAACAAAATGGTGATTATTCAAGCAATGATTGCTTTCATAACTGCTGAAATTATTGGAAAATTAGCAGGGAAATTACACTTAAATTATCAACCATTTGCAGTTTTACCTAATGTTAATAAACTTGTCGATCATGCAGTTGATAATTCATTTCCTAGCGATCATACGATTCTATTTTTTTCAATTTGTTTTTCATTCTGGCTTGTTCATAAAAAGGCTAGATGGTTATGGCTTGTGCTTGCATTCTGCGTAGCTATTTCTCGTATTTGGGTAGGAGTTCATTATCCTTTCGATGTCATGACAGGAGCTCTAATAGGAATTATTTCAGCACTATTTTCGTATTGGTTAACACCACAAATTACATTCATCAAACAACTACTTAATCTTTACGAAAAAATAGAACAGCATGTACTACCATCTAAAAGCAATTCGAAAAACTTTTAATTAATCACAAAGCTAAAAAGATTACATATAATATCAAGTATTTTTTAATATTGTTGTGATCGAAGAGCGCTCCCTTAGATGCTCTTTAATTTTAAAATAATGATTTGATTAAGCCTTTTCACCTTTTAACCGGACAAGCATATATTATTATATGGAGGAATCCACTCATAAAAATCTACCATTCTTGTCAAAGAGCATGCTTATATGCGTGCTCTTTTTTATTATGTTTTCTTTCATTTCTAAATAACATTTTTAACTCTGTTCATACTATTTTTTCAACTTTAGGTTACAAACTATTTCTGTAAGCGTAGTGTTTCCTTTGTACAACAGGCAGGTAGTTTTATTCATAACAGTAGCTCTCTGCACTATCCACCACAAATTTCTATATATTGTATTGTACTTGTCCAAAACGTGAGGTTATTACTCACGCAATCTAAATGAAAAAAAGGAGTGAAAATATGCGCTCATCTAGTCGTAAGCTCACAAACTTTAATTGTGGCGTACAAGCCCCCAGTACTCTACCAGCTCTCGGTTTTGCTTTTAATGCTACTTCACCTCAATTTGCAACACTATTCACGCCACTACTACTACCTAGTACGGGCCCAAATCCAAACATTACTGTCCCTGTAATCAATGATACAATTAGTACAGGAACTGGTATTAGAATTCAAGTAGCTGGTATTTATCAAATCAGTTATACATTAACAATCAGCCTCGATAATGTTCCAGTAGCCCCGGAAGCAGCGCGCTTTTTCTTGACGCTAAACTCATCAACTAATATTATTGCAGGATCTGGAACCGCAGTCCGTTCTAATATCATTGGCACTGGTCAAGTAGATGTATCCAGCGGTGTCATTCTAATAAACTTAAACCCTGGTGATTTAATTCAAATTGTACCGGTTGAAGTAATTGGTACAGTAGATATTCGTTCTGCCGCTTTAACAGTTGCACAAATTCGTTAATAAAAACAATATGCTTGGCTAATTAACATTTAATATTCCTTATACACCCCAAAATATATGTTATAGATTTAACACACATTTATATCAAACAAGCATATTTTATTGTATGGTGACTATCTAGTCATACTAATCTAAAGCGTTCATAAGAGCACACTTATATGTGTGCTTTATTTTTCATGAAAATCAAGCTTTAATATAACTATTTTGTTTTACCTTATACTCATCGCTCTTTTGAACATTTACCTTTTTATTGTTATATTTGCTCATTGTTTTTCTATTTTGTTTTACTAATTAGCTTATTAATTTCACAAACCCCTTTTATTAAATACCCCATGTTTCTTCACCCCTTGAATATTTTTCAAATAAAAATACATACTATTTTCAAGCCGCCGTGTCCACGGCTAATACTTCTTTCTTTTGTTACAACAGAAGCAGGTAGGTTCTTCACTTATCTGCTTTCTCTGTATATTTTTTAAGAAATCGATAATAATACCAACAAGCTGTTTGAACTAGCAGCTTCACTCTTCTCATAATGGGGATGCAAATTATCACAATTAGCTAACTCATTGAACACACTGGCAGACAACCAAAATCGTTGTCTGCTTTTTGTATGAGATTTTTCGTTTTACATATACTACTTTTGAACCTGCAGACCACTACGAGCCATTTTGATGCTTGGGATTTCCCTTCCGGGGATAAGTATTTTTTACTTATCCCTTTTTTTGTATAGACACGTATATTTACGGGTAAAACTAATTACAAGCAGATTTTCTGTTTATGCGTAGTTCTAAACAAGATTACTTTTTCTCCTATTAAAGGACGGCAGGTACGACTGCTAGTCCTTTTTTCTTATTTCGTATACTATCCCTTCTGTTAACTTCACACTACATTACCTTCATCGTCATAGTAAGCAATTTCCCAATTAGGATGGCAGTGGTGCTTCTCGAGTTACTCATCGAACAAAACAAACATATTAGTTTTCCAGTTTCCAACGATCGTACCCCAATACGAGTTTAATCCTTCATAAACTTCTCTTGTTCCATTTCAATAATTGCGGAATGTGTAATAAAAATATTCGCTCGCTTCAATACCTTTTCTTTCAACAAAAGTGTTATGCCTAAATAGTAGACATAATAAGTTCCGTTCTCTTTTTGCTGCAGTATAACATTTTCGTACCATTTGGATGTGTTACGAATTTCTTTCACTCCATCGTCCAATTCTTCGTTTGCAAAAGATGTTTTCGTATCGTTATACCAATTGTTTTTTTTCATAATCCGTATCATCATCAGGGGGGTAGTACGAATTGCTTTCTCTCGATTTTTTCCGATTAAATATTGTTCATACGTAAGTTGCACTTGTTCTTGAATTGCGACATGGTAGTAATACCCTTGTTCTAGTGGTTTTGGACTATAAAACTTTCTTTATGATTTTTAAATACGGTGAATGAAATTTTTGTTTTTTCTTGCCATCACCCTTGTTCTATACAAACAAAAAAAGAGCCGCAATATTTTGCGACTCTTTTACAATTATAACTATTTAACGACCACGTCTTTGCTGACCTTGTTTTGTACTACTTTTCTTATTACTTGGCTTATTAAATGATCGGTTGTTTTCATTTCTCGAACTATTTCTTGAATCACTTCTTGAGCTATTTCTCGAATCACGTCTTGCATCACTTCTTGAACCTTCACGGCTATCTCTTTGACGATATTGACCTGATTTCTTTGGAGCCGGCTTTGGTACCGGTTTTCCATTTTCATCAACACGTTTTATCTTCGGTTGTTCGATTATTTCTCTTTTCAGTGGTGCACCAAGCGTTTTTTCAATTTCTTCTAAATGTTTTTCATCTTTCGCTGCAACGAATGTAATTGCAAGACCTGATCCACCTGCACGTCCTGTTCGGCCAATGCGGTGAATATAACTTTCTACATCTTCAGGGATATCAAAGTTAAATACGTGCGTTACACCATCTACATCAAGTCCACGAGCTGCTACATCCGTTGCGATTAAGTACTGAATTTTAGCTTCGCGGAAACTCTTCATAACTCTTTCACGTTTCGCTTGAGGTATATCACCATGAAGTTCAGCACAATTATAACCTAGTCCTTTTAAACTATCATAAAGCTTACTTGCTCTAACCTTTGTACGACAGAAAATAACTGCTAAAAATGGCTGATCACGATCCATAACAAAACGAAGTGCATCTGGCTTTGCACGATCTGTCGTCTCAATGACACGCTGCTCAATTGTATCTACCGTTACTTCTTCACTTTGTACTTGAATCATTTGCGGCTCATCCATATAACGCTTCGCCAATTTTTTAATATCTTTTGGCATCGTTGCTGAGAATAACATCGTTTGTTTACTACCAGGTGTCTCATCTAAAATATCCTCAATATCATATAAGAAACCGAAATAAAGCATTTGATCCGCTTCATCTAGTACAATCGTTGAAAGATTACTTAAATCAATTGTTTCACGTCGTATATGATCTAATAATCGTCCTGGTGTCGCAACAACAATATGTGTATTACCTTTTAACTTTCTCAATTGTTGTGCTACATCTTGTCCGCCATAAATCGCTAGGACATTAATATCTTCTCTTTGAACAAGCATTTTTTTAATTTCAGTTGTAATTTGCAGCGCTAGTTCTCTTGTTGGCGCAACAATTAAAGCCTGAACATCACTACATTCTGGATCGATTTTTTCTAAAATCGGTAACACGAATGCTAACGTTTTACCCGTTCCTGTTTTCGCCTGCCCAATAATATCTTTACCTGACATAATAACAGGAATTGCCTTCTCCTGAATCGGTGTTGCTTCTGTAATTCCATTTTCCCGTAATGTATGATTAAAAGTTTCACTAATTCCTAATTCTAAAAAGTTTTTCAAATAGACCACTTCTTTTCCTTATTTTTCACATTAGCTTTCATTGTACCATTTGTTTCGCCAAATATGAAAAATAAAAAAATTCTTATCTTCTTTTTTTATATTCATCGTGTACGAGATGAATAAATTCTATTTGTTTTTCCTCCGAATTTATTAATGCTGCCATGTTAGTAGAAGACAAAATGAACTTTTTAATTTTCCTATTACTCCAAATTTTAATGCGTCTATCCTGACTAGCACCTTTCGGAACATCAATGCATCCTTCGCAGTAGTTATCTAATAACACTGAAATTTCCACTCTTATTTGCCGTTTCTCCTGTTTATTCAATCCATCATCCCATATGAGATTGAAAGTCAGGTAGTACAACGAGATTGGCACACTACCAACCTGGTTTTATTGGTCTTCTTATTTTTCATCTATTTTTGTTTTCTAGCTCTTTTAGCTTCTTTACGCATTTTCTTTAACTCTTCAAAATCCATGAAATGATAAATCATCTTTCTATTCTTATGCCTTGTTTTATATCCAATAAGAAGAAGCGACAAATGGAGGAATTTATATTCGAACATTTTCTTTTTAATACTAAAGGTGTCGGTTTCTACACCTTTTACATTAATGACTTCCATATCACCGTTTGGCAAATAGATCATGAAGTCTGTTTTATATGTAATTGCATCAAATCGTTTGCCATTCTTTTTAAAACCAGGTTGTAGAACAAACGATGCTTGCAATTCGATCGCCTGTATTTCACCTGCACCCTGCTTTTCTTTTAACAACTCATAATATTTAGACTCGGCTTCTGAATCAAAGATACTACCATCTAGCTCAACTTTTTTATTGTTATATTTACTCATTGTTTTTCTCTTTTGCTTTACTGATTAACTGAGTGATTTCATAGACAGCATTTTGTACCCATTCCATTTCCCTTCAGTCCTTGAATATTTTTTCAAAACCAATACATACTATTTTCAAGCCGCTTAATCCACGGCTGGTACTTCTTTCTTTTGTTACAGTAGTAGGCAGGTTGGTTCTTCACTTATCTGCTTTCTCTGTATATTTTTTAAAATATCGAAAAGACTACTTACAAGCTGTTTGAACTAGCAGCTTCACTCTTCTTGTAATGGGACAGCAATTTATCACAATTGACTAACTCATTCCACTTACTGGCAGACAACCAAAATTGTTGTCTGCTTTTTGTATAGAGTTTTTCATTTTGCATATACTACTTTTGAGCCTGTTTACCAATGCAAGCCATTTTGGTGTTTTGAATTCCGACTAAGCTTTTTTGTTGCATAGATTATTACATCTTTGACAACACTGGTTAAAAGCGCGTTTTCTTGTTATTCGTAGTTCTATTCCAGAATAATTTTTCTCCTATTAAAGGACAGCAGGTACAACTGCTCGTCCTTTTTTACTCATATCGCATACTCTCCTTCTGATAGCTTCGAATCACATTCCCCTTATCATCGTAGTAAGCAATTTCCCAAAAAGGATGGCAGTTGTGCTTTTCAATTTCCCCATCGAACAAAACGAACAAATTAGTTTTCCAGTTTCCAACGATCGTACCCCACATGCCAGCTACGTTTACTCGCATACCCATGTAAGCACAGTGTAGGTTTCTCAAGTTTTGCATTTTCTTAAATGCTTGTTCTACGCTGTACATCCGCTTGATATCAAAAACACCTTCGTTCTCACACTTTACAAACTTCATGAATTCAACCATCGACATTGTTTTAAATTTCGTTCTGAACTGCTGCCAATACAGATAACTTGCTTTGCTTTCCGTTTCTGCAACTATCACTTTCTCGTTTGGCCAATGTTCGAAAATGGTAGTAAGTTTGAATTTGTAAAGGACAACCATCCTTTCACCTCCCCTTAATTCACAATCAACTTACGGAACAGTTCTTCGTTTCTTGTGTCTAGTGCATGATCGATGAGTTGGTATTTTATCAGTTTATCGATTTCATCATGATCTTCCCCTAATAAACTCATCTTCTCCCCTCCTATAACCTCTTTTAAAGTATAAAAGTTCCCCCATACATATATATTTCAATGTTACGGAAATATAGTTATAGGGTGATGAAATTGACCACTACATTCATAAAAATTTTTTGCTTATTTTTCTTACTTTATTTTCAATCCACCACAATTATAATGGCGAAATCTCAAACAGATGTAATCAGTGAATTCAAACATGCTTTACTCAAAAATGATAAAAAATTAATGCAGTCATATGTAACTGAAGGGATTGAACTACCTAATTTCCAAACAAATAAACCTATTCATGAAATTAAATTAGTACCATCTCCAAAAGAAGATACTACAATTCTTATTTCTTATTTTAAAGGCACTAATGATGAATTTACTATCGGTTTCATTTTAGAAATAGTAACAAAAAATAATAAAATATCTCAAATGAATCAAATTTATGATGGGAATCCACTTATGAAAGAAGCTACTATCGTAAAAGAATATGAAATGAAGTGTAAGGAACATATACTTACTCCTACAAAATTCCCGTTCGAAATTCACGAATTTCAAGGGTACATCTATAACGATTACTTAAACCTCCAATACTACAATGAAGATATTAATGGAATTTTTAAAATCACTGTTTCACCAGTTCAAAACAAATTAGGCTTCTATGTACTTAGGGGAGCTAAGTTCTACAGCTTAAAAAATAATATAAAAGCATTATATAATCCTCATTTTGATTCAGCATATGAGCTTATCTTTCAGCAGAATGGTTTTCAATATACAATTGCAATTGGTAACAAACGCTATATAAAAGGAAAATATAACGTAAAGGATTTAATTCAAATTGCAGAATCTATGAATTAAAAAACCGATCTTTTCGATATGGGAAAGATCGGTTTTTTATTATTTTATACAGTAAACTTTCCTCCATGATAGCAATAATACTGCGCTGCTTTAAGACTTTTAATCCTATTTAAAGACTGTTCCGCCCTTTCTATATCTAAACAAAAATTCGGATTAGCTATAACTAACTCTCGATTCTCTTGAACCGCTGCATCTCCTGTAATTACACAGTCTAAATTCGGAAAATATAATGAAATATGCCCCGAGGTATGTCCTGGCGTTTCCACTACTTGACATTCATTATTCAAAATCATTTGACCATCATGTACTTTTTCATCGACGGAAATATGTTTTATATTTTTTAACTGTTGTATAAACCATTTACCAAATTCTTTTTCTTCATTTGGCATACGTTCTAACATTTCTTCCGCTTGAACTAGTCTCTCCGATTTTATTTCACCATTAATGTAGTTAAATTCAATTTCACTAGCAATAATATTAATGTGAGGATATTTCACTTTGAAATCATATAAAGATCCTATATGATCGTCATCATAATGGGTAATAATTATATTTTTTAAGTTTTTCATCTCATATCCATGTTTTAATATTGCATTTTCAATTAAAGGTAAAAAACTTGGATATCCTGTATCGACTAACGTTAATTCATTATGTAATATAATTAAACTTGGATAAATACATTGTTTTTGCCCGTTAAATTCGAATTCAATTGGTAGTTCTATTATTTTCATTTTTCTTCCCCCATACCGCTTATAACATGCATAATAATAACTAAATCATACACATACATTTTACTATACATATCAACAAATAATTTGAATCCAAATATCCACTTAGTTCAAATTCATGTTTAATGCATAATTTCTATATACCAAAGAAAAAAGCATCCGTTATGGATACTTCCTTATCTTACCTGCTCAACTACATAAATCAAATTGGGTCTATCCGAAACCTGATATGTATAGTCTTCATTTTTATGCATATATGTTTCTATCCTATTTATCACTTCAAACATCCTGTCTGAATTCGCACTGAAACGAGATACTGAATCACATAAAACTATTGACCCTTTCTTATAAAAATTAATAATTTCATAAATATCTCGTTCTAAACAAACTTCCCCTACTTGCAAATCCTCTTTCGCTTCATAGTTATAAATCCCCATTCTCATCTTCCCCTCAAATTGTATTTTTTCTTACAACATCCCCTTGTTACATAAATAATACCACGATAAAATTCTAAAACTCAAACTCATCGGCTTCATTTGAGAAAATAAAAAGGCCATCACCGAAGTGACAACTTTCAAGAAGATGGGAGAAAAGAGAGGGAAAAATGGTTCAAAACAAATTAACACCTGAAATGCTAGATGAAGTGGCTAATCTTGCAATTAATACCAGAATTACATTAGGAGCTTATGAATCACCAGCGAGTAAAGGGGCTATTCAAGAATTACAAAAGTTCTCATCAATAGATGTACCATTAGATTATTTAGAAGTAATTCAATATTGTACGAATGCAGAGATTAATGTAAAAAATGAACTTTAATACGTATTACCACCAAACGTTACCTGCGTAGTCCCTTTACTTGGAACGAACACATACTATGTAACGGAACACTGTTCAAAATAATCCACATTATATTATTTTGAACAGGTATTCCCCTATTTTTATGGAAGTATATAATTAAGAAAAACAATAAAATTGATTAATCTCTCACTTCTTTGTCCATCCTTTTAAAAAATCTATGTTTTTGTAAAAGGAGTGTTTATATGGAGAAACAGACACTTTGGAAAAAGTTCAAAAAAAGCTCTGTAAACCTCGGTAAATCCAGCGTATATGAGAGTATTATTTTATTCTATACAATGAAAAAGAAAGAATTACCTACTAAAGCGAAATTCATAATATTAGCCGCTTTATCTTATTACGTATTAACAATCGATTTCATTCCAGATATAGCTGCTATTATTGGGATTGGCTTATTAGATGATGTTTTAGCAATTGCTATAGCGCATAAATATGTTATGCGCCATGCCGATGCTAAAATTAGAGAAAAGAGTAAATTGAAAATGGAGTCATTATTTACTTCCACACAAGCATAATAAAAAAAGAGCTAAGATAATTTCTCTTAGCTCTTCTTTCATAAAATTAATGTTTATAAATACTATTTCACTTCATTAGCGACAAAAAAGTGCTCACATACACTTGATATGCGCTGTAAGTCTACGTTCCCACCAGATATAACAGCTACTACTTTTTTTCCTTTTATATAACTATCAACTTTTCTTGCAAGAAGTGCAGCAGTAGCTAGTGCGCCTGCACCTTCTACAACAGCTTTCCCGCGTTGTAATAAGTCTTTCATCGCTACTTCCAGCTCTTTTTCTGATACTGTTACAATATCATCTACTAATTCTTTTACAACTTCAAAAGTTAAATTTCCTGGTATTTTAACCGCACAACCATCTGCTATAGTCGGCGCTTCATAATGTTCTACAATCGTACCTTTGTCATAAGATGCTTTCATTCCATGAACATTATCTGCTTGGACACCAATTATATTAATGGATGGATTAAAAGATTTTAATGCAACAGCAATACCAGAAATAATTCCACCTCCGCCAATTGGTACAATGACAGTATCAACATCCCACATATCATCAAGAATATCTAATCCTATTGTACCTTGACCAGCCATTACTTCTACATCGTCATATGGATGTAAGTATGTTTCACCTGTTTCCTTAATAATCTCTTCACATTTTGCTTTCGCATCATCAAAGGTTTCACCATGTAAAACTACTTCAGATCCATATCCTTTAGTTGCATCAACTTTCGCCTGAGGTGCAGAAATCGGCATAACAATTTTACTCTTAATACCAAGTAAATGAGCAGATAAAGCAATTCCTTGCGCATGATTACCTGCTGAACATGCAATAACTCCTCTTTCTTTTTCTTCGTCTGTAAGCTGTGACATTTTATTAAATGCGCCACGGAATTTAAAAGAACCCGTTAATTGCATATTTTCTAATTTCAAGTGAATTTCTCCGCCCGTTTTACTAGTCAAATAAAAAGATTTTACTAATGGCGTTTTACGGGCATTTCTGTCTAAAATGTTTTGAGCTTTTTTAATGTCTGCTATATGTAATGGTAGTTTTTTAGTTATCATATTAACACCTCTTCTAATGTTCTATTCCTAAGTTTTCGTAAGTCGCAGCTCCTTTATACGAAACCATCTATGTTAAAGACAATTCTTTATATAAGAACCCAGCTCTGTAATATACACATTTGCAAACAATTCAACATCCTCTTCATATCACGTTCTTTATAATGATTCAGGCATGCAATTTGGATCCAATTATTCTTTTGTAAATACGCTGATTCATAATGGACAATATATCCTTGTAACGCTAACGCATCTCCTACTGCTTTAGAAGAGAGACCTTCGCTTAATACAATAGTAAGTATAATTGGCGCAGCATGTTCTTTAAGTGAAACAAGTTTTAATCCTATACTCGTAATAGCTTCTTCCATAAAATCATATGTCTCTTTAATTTTTACAAATGCTTTTTCATCTTCAAATCTCTTCAACGCTTCTTGCAAAGCATAAATTAAATTCCACGAATGAGAATATGGAATGCTTTCATTTTCTTCGTACATACCAATGTCCATATAGGCCGGTAATGTCTCGTTTACTTTGACATTGTGATTATGAAAAACGAAAGATACTCCAGTAAACGATTTAATTGCCTTTCCACTAACACCGCTTGCAAAATACACAGCCTTTAAATCTATCGGTATTGCTCCAATCGAACTAATACAATCTACACATAGTTTCATTTGATGCGTGTTACAAAGAGCATTTAGCTCTTCTAAATTATTTAACATTCCAGTTGATGTTTCATGGTGAACGAACCAAAGCCATTCATAATTTCCAGTTGCCACTATTTTTTCTAATTCTGTATAAATAAACGGTTCTCCCATTTCTTTTTTATACATATCAAAATGTAATTGCGCGCGTTTTGCGTGTCCAACTAATCTATTACCAAATTCCCCATTTGTTAATACTAGTCCTTTTCCTTTTAAAGAACGTAATTGTAAAGCAATTGCATCATTCGCTAATGTCCCTGTTCCTAACATTATTTGTACACGCTTTGCTTTTGTCATCTGAAGTAATCGTTTCTTTACATTACCTATCGTCACTTGAAATGACTTAGAACGATGAGAAATAGGTTTCGTAGCAAAAGCCTTTTGAATATGCTCTTCAATATCTACTGGGCCAGGTAAAAACGTATATTCTTTCATCATAATGCTTCCCACACTAGATTGTTCAAACATAGCAGGTGTTACATACATGGGCTGAAAAGCAGCTTCTTCTGTACCTACTAACGTATGGAAAGGTTTGAATCCCATTTGTTCATATAAAGGTAGTTCGCGTGTTGTAGCAGAAATGAGTGCCAATTCATATCCATTTAGAAGCAGATAACGATGTAGAAAACGAATTAATCCTAACAGCGCTCTCCCATTTCGATATTCACGTTCTACTGAAAGTAAACGAATTTCATATACATTTTCTCCATATTCTTGCAAATAAAAATCTAGATTTGAAATTTTATAATCTAACGAGAATGGTCGTTTTCCTCGCAATGCAACCATACCTACTAACGTATCATTATCTAAACAAATTAAATATGTATTTTCTTCATGAAAACGATCAATACGAAGACGCTCTTTCGTTTCTTCATGTTGCGGAATTTCTTCTACAAATGTTTTATAATTCAATTTATGTATACTTTCAAATTCCCAAGCTTGATCAGCCACTTTATAAATTAACCCCATGTTTTGTCTCCTTTGTGTATTTAATAAAATGATAAGTGGAGATAAACCCCACTTATTAAAAGTTCATTTCATTCTCGGTTTACATATAAAATAAGTACAATTATGAGAGCACTTAAAATAGTCGTAACAATAGAGTATGAATACAAAATCATGCAAACTGGCAAACAAGCGATTGTAATTAAACCTGGCTTCGTAAATCCTTTAAAGATTAAATAAAAAATAATAAAAACAGCAACAAGAGTAAGCGCTATCAAATAATCAAATGCGATTAGTCCTCCAATAAATGTCGAAATGCCTTTACCGCCCTTGCCTTTAAATAAAATTGGATAGATATGTCCAAGTAAAACAGCCAGTAAAGCTAACATTACAAATGTAGAATCTTCAAAAAGGTATTTTGCAATAGAAACTACAATCGTCCCTTTAATTGCATCACCTAAAAATGTAGCAACGAAATATCCTTTTCCATATACGCGCCCCATATTTCTTGCGCCAGGATTTCCGCTTCCTTCATCTCTAATATCAACGTTATGTCTCCACTTTGTTACTATATACGCGGTCAATATGTTGCCAAATAAATAAGAAGCCACCAAATATAAAAACTGTATACTATTAATCATGTAATCATTCACTTTCTATATGGGAATACATATACAATATTCAATGACTATATATATTGTACTTTTTTATCTACATCCCTTTATACATTTTAACATCATATTTTTACAAATCATACAAAAATTCTCATGCTTCTATTTTTTAAAATATAAACCCTTCATTAAATGATATGTTCCTTTCACTGCTGATTCTGATTGTGATATAAATGTAACTTCTCCTATACTGTTCTCACAGCATTTCTTAAATTCATCGTATATTTCAGGCACGAAACGCAATATGCTGCCACTTACTGCAATTGGAGTGGATAAATCAAACTGCATCTTGTTATAAATATCTACTGTAATTCTTGCTAATTCTTTTCCAGCTTGCATCATAATTTCATGTGCGTCATCATTCCCATTTCTCGCTTCCTCAATAATGAATGGTGCAATTGCTGCAACTTTATCTTTTGAAGAGCTATATACTAGACCTTTTATGTGAGACGATGTCAAAAGTTGAAACTGGTCTTGAATACTTAAGCTTAATGGGCAAAGTGGAATTCCTTGATCAAATTGATTTGCTATTCTCTTTAAACCTTGCAACGCAATCCAATATCCACTTCCTTCATCACCTAAAATATGTCCCCATCCACCGCTATACTCGCACACTTCTCCTTTCTTTCCTAGACAAATCGCGCCTGTGCCGCCAATTGTTAAAATTCCATCCTTTCCTTGTAAAGCAGCTGCATGTGCAACCATTGCGTCATTAAAAATTTCAATTTGTGTTCCGTACTTCTTTTTTAGACATTCTGTTAATTCATTCGTATGTGCTCCAACTACACCTGCTAATCCTAAACAAATACAAACGCAATATCCATTTAATAAACCTTTTTGACATTGATCAATCGCCTCCATAATATGAAAAAGCGCTTCTTCAAAATCTATTAATATGTTTCCAAATCCACTTGTAGCTCTTACAAGTTCGTTTCCGTCTTTATCAAATGCAATTGCTTCTGTCTTTGTTCCCCCGCCGTCTACTCCAATCATATACTTCATATGTTCGCCTCATTTTCATCATCTTATTGGAGGGAATGTTGCATTCCCTAAAACTACAGATTGCTTTGCACCCGTTGCACTTGGCACATTACTCGGATTACGATGATGCGTTTCGTTCGCTAAAATTGCAAAGGCAATTGCTTCTTTCGCCTCTGAAGAATAGCCTATATCTTCTTGGATGAATATTGCGCACTTTTCTTCCTTCAATCCATTTCGCACCATTTCAACAAGGGTACGATTATAACTGCCGCCCCCCCCTAAAATCACCTCATCGATTTCATAATACGGCAAAATAAACTCCTTATAATGATGAACAATTGAACTTGCTGTAAACATCGTGACAGTGGTCAATATATTTTCTTTACTATACTTTTCAAATCGTTTTAATAATTCACTTACAAACTCTTTTCCAAATTGTTCTCTACCTGTTGATTTTGGTGGTTTCAAGTTCAAAAATGGATGATTCATACAATATGTCAAAATTTCATCTACAACTACCCCCTGTTTTGCAATCTCACCATTTTGATCATACGGCAACTGAAATAACCTTTGACATACTTCATCAATTACCATATTCCCTGGACCAGTATCAAAAGCAATTACACTCTCATTACTTCTTTTACTTGGAATCACTGTAACATTACCGATCCCGCCAATATTTTGTAGGAGCCTATTTTTAGTTTGATGACGATACAAAATGACCTCTGAATACGGCACAAGTGGTGCACCTTGTCCCCCTGCTGCCATATCCATCGTTCGAAAATTAGAGATAACTGCCGTGTTCGTTTCGTATGCTATTACTGCTGGTTCCCCAATTTGCAATGTGGACGGTATCATATTACCATCTTGCTTTGGTTGATGATAAATCGTTTGTCCATGAGAACCTATTAAATCTAACTGTTCCAAAGAAAAATTGGCCTCTTTACAAACTTCCTTTACAGCATTGGCAAAACATAAACCAAGCTTAAAATTTAAACTGCATATGAGTTGGACATTTGAACCTTCTATCGATAATGATTGTTGTATTTCCTTTTTTATCTCATCACAAAATAGAACAGTAGTAAAATGTAGAAGTTCGACCTTAGACTTTACACCACTCCCTTCTATATGAACGAGCGCTACATCTATTCCATCTAATGAAGTACCGGACATTATCCCTGCAATATACATAACATGCATGACCTCCTATTTACTAAAAAACAATCATGTAAGTGAAAAACGTACAACCAACTGAAAATAATATAAATCGAAAACACAACTGAGCTTTTGATGCAAACGAGCCATCAATGAAAGAAACAACTACAGTAAGTAAAATACTTGCCGCAATGCTTGTAACGAGCCATATACTATGCATTTGTGATAGATTAAGCATTCTTAATAAGGGTACAAAAAGTAAATTCGCACATATTACTCCAAATAATAATAAAAATACACCTTTATAACTAAATTTTATATGCATCCCATTTCACCCTCTCTGGATTTCATGTGAAAGAAGTGATAGGCAAAATGCCTATCACTAAAAAATAAAACATAAAACTTACGAATTAACAGATTCTCCGTCACCATTCTTTTCAATTTCAAGCATATTTTTGTCGTACATTTTAAAGAATGGTAAATAAATAAGGAATGATATTGCTATATTTATTAAAACTAATACAACTGCACGCCAATCTCCTCCTGTAGCTAAATAAGCGCCTATTGGGGCTGGTAATGTCCACGGCGGCATTATATGAGTTGGTGTTACAAGTCCCATTGTAGTTGCAGCATAAGCGACAGTCGCCGTTACTAGCGGTGTAATAACGAAAGGAATAATTAAAATTGGATTCAATACAATCGGCAAACCGAAAATAACCGGTTCGTTAATGTTAAAAATTCCAGGCACAATACAGGTTCTCGATAATGCTTTCGAATATTTTGATCGACCAAATACGATCATAGCTAACACAAGCCCTAACGTTGCTCCCGAACCACCAATCCATATAAACCATTGATAAAACGGCTCCGGTGCAATGAATGGAAAGTGACTCGCACCACTTGCCACAGCTTCACCATTCTTTCCTAAATATACATCCCAAAGCGGTCTCGCCACTGTTCCTACAACAGATACACCATGTATTCCGAAAGACCAGAAAAACGTAATTAAAAATACGGGTATAATAACGCCAAAGTAACTATCACCAGCTTTTACTAACGGTGCGGCTAATTTATCTACAACGTAATGTACATCCACTTTAAAAACGACAGTAATAAGACTCATAATGATAATAACGAAAGCGGCAGGTATAAGTGCTTCAAACGAACGAGATACTGATGGCGGCACTTGTTCTGGCATTTTGATTGTGACGTTTTTCTTCTTACAAAACCTTAAAATCTCCACTGATAAAATAGAAACAATCATCGTCACGAATAATCCATGACCTCCGAGATTTGTCATTGGAAGCATAAATCCTTTTTTATCAATTAATTCAGGCGTTAATGTTAATAACAGTGAACATACTGCAAGCTGTGCTCCTGATAAAGCATCTAACTTATAACTTTTCGCTAAATTATATCCTATTCCAAATGCTATATATAAAGACATAATAAACATCGTTAACCGATATGGTATTAATATACTTGTTTGATTCTTTAATGCCCACACTGATATGAAACTATCTTTCGGTAATGGTGGAAATGCTACTATTAAAAAGAAACTTCCTACGATAATAAATGGTAACGCCGAAATAACTCCATCTCGAATTGCTTGTAAATGCCTCTGTTCAGAAAGCCTTGCCATCGGTCCAGATAAATTTTTATCAAGAAACGTGACAAACTTATTCATAACGCTTCCCCCTAACTCATTAATTCATTTACAGTTTTCAATAATGTTGGTCCACCAAGCGGTGTGTATGCTTGCGGCGGTATGATACCGCAAGGAACAGACTCCTCTTCTGCAAATTTTTTTACTGAATCAAATCGATGTCTAATTTGAGGTGCAACCATTACAACATCCCAACCATTCTTTACTTCTTCCTCTACCTCACTTGTTCCAATTGCATGCACTTCCATGTTCACACCATTTTTCTCCGCTTCTTTTTTTAAAGCGTTTACAACAATTGCGCTGGACATTCCTCCAGAACAAACGAATAAAACCTTCATTATTGAATCCTCCTATACTTATAAATTGTTTCCTTCAAATGAAAGAAAGTTTCACTTTACTAACAAGCATATGAAGTAGTGAAAGAATTTAGTTGTGATGAAAGTAAATTTCACCAAAAATATTTTTCCTATTAAATTAATGTTTCAATATTTATTTTTCTCAATTGTCAGAACAACCTCACCTCGGATATTATTTTAGTTAACCATATAATAAGGAGGCGTATAAATGATCATGAAACGTTTATTAATGATATGTTGTATCGTCATCTTTTTTATTCCTTTCTCTTTCATTTCCCCTCACTCTACTTATGCTGAAGTAAATACTACGTCCAAAAAACACGAATTACGTGCTGTATGGATCGCATCTGTTCTTAATATTGATTGGCCCTCAAAAACTAGCTTACCTATTGAAAAACAGAAACAAGAATTTATTAGATTGCTAGACGATGTAAAAAACACTGGTATGAATGCAGTGGTTGTACAAATTAAACCAACTGCTGATGCTTTTTATCCTTCCAAATACGGTCCTTGGTCTGAATACATTACAGGTACACAAGGAAAAGACCCTGGATACGACCCACTCGCATTTATGGTTGAAGAAGCACATAAAAGAAATATAGAATTCCACGCATGGATTAACCCATACCGAATAACGATGAATCATACTGATATAAATCGATTATCAGACAATCACCCTGCAAGACAACATCCCGATTGGGTTGTACCATATGGCGGAAAGTTATATTACAATCCCGGTATTCCAGAAGTGAAAAAATTTATAACAGAAGGTGCTTTAGAGATCGTGCAAAATTATGACATTGATGCCCTTCATATGGATGATTATTTTTATCCATATAAAGTAGCGGGCGAACAATTCCCCGATCAAAAAACGTACGAAACATATAATAACGGTAGCTTTACAAATATAGAGGATTGGCGACGTGACAATGTAAATGAACTTGTCAAAGGTTTAAATACTGCTATTAAACAAGAAAAATCATACGTAAAGTTTGGCATAAGTCCGTTTGGCGTATGGCGAAATATAGCCGACGATCCGACTGGTTCTAACACAACCGCAGGTCAAAGAAACTATGATGACCTTTACGCTGATACACGTGAGTGGATACAAAAAGGATATATAGATTACATTACACCGCAAATTTACTGGAATATTGGTTTCACACCAGCTGCATATGACATATTAGTAGATTGGTGGGTAAAAGAAACAAATAATAAACCGATCCACCTATACATCGGTCAGGCGGCTTATAAAATTAATAATAACTCTGTCCCCGCTTGGTCTGATCCTGAAGAATATCCAAAACAAATTACATTAAACCGGCTATACCCTCAAATAAAAGGAAGTATGCATTTTAGCTTAAAAGATATTAATAACAACCCACTAGGAGTGAAAGATAGACTCTCAAAAGACATATATAAACATCCTGCATTAATCCCGCCTATGCCTTGGCTTGATCATGAACCACCAAAACAACCAAAACAACCTACTTTAAAAGGTGCTATTCCAAGAGAGGGAGGTATTGCTGTAGGTATCATTGATGATAGAGAGAATGATACTGCTTATTATGCCATTTACCGCGTGAATGGAAAAAATGAAGTGGATATAGAAAATCCGAAAAATTTACTTACTACTGTAAGAAAAACAAAACTTGGAGAAATTTATGTAGATAAAACAGTTATTTCTGGAGAGACGTATACGTATGTAGTAACTGCGGTTGATCGATTGCATAATGAAAGTATTGCTTCTAGTCATACTACTGTTAAAGCAAAATAACAGCTAATAAAAAACGCCTTAAAAGCTAAATATTATAGCTTTTAAGGCGCCTTTTTATTTATTCTTAAACTTCTCAGTCGCTGCTCTCATCTTCACATTCAAATCATGATCGATGGCATCGCGAATATCTCGCTCTACTTCTTCCAGTTCTTTTTGGAAATTTTGCAAGTAGATTTTTAATTCTTCTTCTTTTTCTGGTCGTTGTGATGGTGGTAATTGTACGACTAAAGATAACATCGCTGTTAAATCTTTCATTAAGAACGTTTCAAGTTTATGTTGTTGTTCAAACATACGCTGCTCTTGATAGTACGGCAGTGCATTCAATACTGAGATTGTAATATCATCAACCGTTTTTTGTAATGAAGGATTTATTGAGCGTTTATACGCTTGAATTGTATTTAGTGCATCTGGATAACGATCATAAAAATACAATTTATAAAACGATAGGTCTGTCGGTTTTACTGTTTGTTGTGATTCTTGTCTTAAGAAATCTTTCACTTTCATAGTTGCTAAGTCTATATCTTCATTTGTAAGCTTTTTTGTTGTTTTTGCCATTACATGTACTTTTTTCTGCTTTTCTTTCGGTAACATTGAGAAAACTTGCTCTCTCGTACGTTGTCCTGATGCACAGAAAAGAGTATTTAATGTATGCTGTTCTTTCTTCCCTTCCGTACGAATCCAGCGATAAAAGAGTGGATGTTGTGTAAATTCTTGTAGAAACGGTAATGATTTATTCGACAACTTATCTAAAGAATCGTTTGCTCTTTTATATGGTTTCGTCCATGAAAAATACAGTTTTCGTCCGAAATATACAACTAATACAACGACAGTAAATGCGATTAAAAGTAATGTACCTAACAGTACTAGTACTGTTTGAATGAAACTCATTTTTTCACCTCCTCTAATAATCTGCTATTTCCTTGGACGCTGAATGAGTTTCTGCTTCATCTCATCGTTAAATGTGTCTAGTTCAATAACAAACTTCTTACTTGACTCGATAATACGTTCTGATGATTTCTCAGAAGCTTCAATCGCAGCGAATACGTTTTGGAATGATTCACGTAATTTATCCATACTAATTGCAGGATTTTCAAGAAGTTTTGTTGTTTCTTCTGTATTTTGTTTTAAAGCTTGTGAGTTACTTAATACCATTGATTCAATTGCTTCATTTGTCGCATTTACAGCATCAATTGTTTTACGTTGATTTGTTAATGCCAGTTGGATAGCAGCTGAAACTGTTACAACGTTTTGCGTCATCGTAATTGCATTACGAATTGCTTCTGTTAATTTTTCGTTATTTTTCTTAATGATGTCTACAGATGCGATAGATTGTAATAATACACTTTTCGCTTGCTGCATATTACGTGTACGTACAAGTATCTTTTCTAATGCATCATTAATTAATGGAATATCTCTTTGACGCTCTGGATTTTGCTTCTCAGCTTCGAGCATGCCGGCAAGCTTTTTCCCTAAGTATACTTGTTTATCAAGAGCGTGAATTTTATCGTGCGATTGCTCTTTAAGCATCTCAAGACCAACTGTATCTTCTTGTAAGTTATCACGGCCAATTAAAAGTGATCTTATAATCTCCTCGATTTGCTTATCTATAGATTGATATTTATGCACGTATGTTTCAAGAGGATTTTTCTTAAATACTTTAAACATTATTTTTTTCATACCACTTGCTTTTAATGAGTTTGGATCTAATTCAGATACTACTTTTCGTAACTCTAACAATGTATTTGGAATTTCTTCATTTTTCCCATTCATCATCGCTGTTACAGGACGTTTTAACGCTGATAACGTTTGTCCTGCTGCTTGTTGCTCTTTATCTCCTAAATCTCCTAGCTGAGACAATACTTTTGATAAATCTGTATTTTGCTCGCTATTTAACTTTTGTACATAAAGATCAGCTTCTTTATTCAGTTCTTCTAGTTCTTCATCTTTTATAACTGTATCTACTACTACCTCTACATTATTGTCTTTCACAATCGATACAGGTTCTTTTTTCTCGAGTTCAGTCAACAAAATCGCTCCTTTATTTATATGTGCGAATTTATATGCACTATATTTCATCTATTATATCGTATTTCATATACATTCTGACTGCTTGAAATCGATTTTTTAGAAATGCCTGTTTATGCAGTCATTCCCTGTTTCTTACTATAAGTATACCTGTAATCAACATAATTTTCCTCAGACTTAAGACCTAGAGAACAACATGCTGAAGACGGATTCTTCGTATGTTACCTATATAATTTGCGTTCTTACCCTTATGCAGTGCTCATCTTTTGACATCTATCCGATTTCAATGTGATACTTATATTACGTTCCCTTCTATTTATTCTTGCGCGCTACAAATGCTCCCTTTTGAAACGCTAATAACACTGTTTCAAATGTATCATCTTCTTCGATCATTTTTATAAACTCAGCTAATTCACTCGCATGAGAAGTTGCATTATCGATAACAAGAAGGCCTTTTGGTTGTAACATACGTTTAATATGCTCAAGCCACCACATATATTGTGTTCGCTCTGAATCTAGGAAAATAAAATCAAATGAATGATCTAATTGTGCATCTAAAAATGCCCCCGCTTCTTGATTATGAACATCGATTCTTTGTAAAAGATTTGCCTTTTCAAAATTTACAAGTGCCTCTCCTACTCGTTCCGAAGAAAGCTCGACAGTTGTTACATTTCCATTAGTTTCTTCTACCGCACTTGCTATCCAAAGTGTAGAATAGCCATTAGAAGTTCCAATTTCTAAAACGTTTTTTGCATTACTCCCTTTAACTAAAATCGATAAAAATTGCCCCATCTCACGAGAAACATTCCTTAATTTTTCTTCCCGTATTCTTTTATTCCGATCATGTTCTTCTCCATATTGTTCAAGTTGCAATAATAATGTATCTAAAGTATCCATTCTTTTCATCGCCTTTCCAAGCAATATGATGAAAAAGCTCTTGCTGCCCGTCTACTTTTTATTATATGCGAAACAAAAACCTTTTTCCCGTTATATGACAAAGATTTATAATTTTTTATAGCATATTGTTTCGTTTTTTGGTAAAGTTAATTTCTACGTGCAATTATTCCATTCATATTATTTCACATTGAAATTGCAGTTATAAAATAATATAAACCCCATTTAAATGAATCGGTATTTCAAATTCAATTAAGCGCCCTTTTCGGACGCATTTTCTTTTGTTTATATATTTCTTAGAGGAAAGGATGCTTACTTATGAACGTGATTAGCTTAGATGCTGCTAGAAAACGAAAGCAGCATAAACAATTAATGATTACTATACCGATTATTACACGTATTTATGAAGAAGACGGGGAAATTAAATTTGAGGTAGCCGGCGAAAAAGATGTACCTCTTGAAATGTTAGAAAAGTAATAAAATAAAGACGCATTTCAGTTGAAATGCGTCTTTATTTTATATTTAAATGCATAAGTTTTTCAGGATTAACCATCATATAAATGTTTGAAATTTTCTCATCCTCAAATGCAAATGAAAGTACATAAGTCACTTTATTATTTATTGAAACTATAACTCCTGGTGTACCATTTACCTTTTTGAATTCAACTGTATACTCCTCTGTCAATCGTTTTGCAATTCCAAAGAGCAAACGTATAATTTTATCCGCAGAATAAATCGGATTAATAGCCGTTGTAACCTTACCGCCACCATCTGATTTGAATATCGCATCTGTTTTTAATACTTCTAACATACCTTGTGCATCTCCACACTGTAAGGAAGATACAAACTTTTCAACATAAGCAGCCATTTTCTTTGTGCTTAATTGTGATTCCTTCGGTTTCTCCAAAATGCTTTTTCGTGCACGTTGAAAGATCTTTCTGCAATTCACACTACTTTTATCAACAATCGAAGCGATTTCTTCGTAGTCATAACCGAAAACCTCTCTTAATATGAAGACAACCCTCTCTACCTCAGACAATTGTTGTAAAAGTAATAAATATGCCGTAGAAATTGATTCTTTCATTACAAAGGACTCTGATGGGTCATCACTCTCTTCTACAAATGGCTCTGGTAACCACATTCCGACATATACGTTACGTTTATGTGCTGCTGAACGTAATTTATCAATTGAGCGATTGGTTACCATTTTACATAAATATGCTTTCATATTTTCTATAGATTGAACGTCCTCCATATTATTAAGCGATATAAATACATCATGGACGATATCCTCAGCATCCATAACACTCCCAAGGATTCGGTATGCTAACGAAAATAATAATGATTGATACGTTTCATATAATTGCTCCGTTTCCATGATAAACTGCCCCACTTTCGGATTGCTTTAAAATGTGTAAGGCTGCACGTTTTCCGCTTGCTACCGCAGCATCAGCTAATATTTCATCATGCCCTGCCCAATCTCCTGCAACGTAAACACCTGGCATTTCAGGTATATTAGGGCCCGGTTTTTCAACACGGTCAATATGAGGAAAATCATGTACTACCGTTATTTTCGGTAAATATTGCTTTGCAATAACTTCCCTTTTCCAATTTGGATGTAACAATTCCATCGTATTTTCTAACTGTTCTTTATCTTCATAAATATGATTCATCTCTAACACAGGATTATGATACTTAATTAAACTCACTGCAATTGATCCATCTTCACTTAATTTAGCTGCTCTTGATTGATTCGTAAAAAATATAGGTTGATCTAATCCCAATGCAAAATGATGCAAAGGATTCGGCAATTGTTTTAAACCAATATCTAACGCTGCCACGGTCACTGGTATAGATTGTTCACTCCATTTTTGCAAACTTGTTCCTTCAGCACCTTTTATCATTTTACAAGCCTCTTTCGGTGGAATTGTTACAATGACTGCATCTGTTTCAAATACTTCATCGTCAAAACAGTATATTCTTTGTTTCCCTTCACAATGCTCTATTTTCAAAACATGCTTTTTAGTCAGAAATTGCACACCATTCGTATTCGCTATATCCCTTAAATTTGTTATTATCGTCTCCCAACCACCATCTACATAAAGTACTCCTTCTTTCATAGAAAGCTGTATTTGCTTTAGTACTGAAGATGCTAATTGTATTGTTGGAGCATACGTATATGTTGTTGTTCGGCATAATGCATAAAATATATTTCGAACCATTGGATCTTTAATTTCATTTTCTGCCCATGTAGTTAGACTCATTTTAGGAATTTTTCCTACATCTAAATTCCCTAACTGAATCATAAGACGAGAGAACTGTACTTTTGCAGACCATGAAAGTAACGGTGTTGATAAAATAGAGCGAAAATCTGTTGGGATGGTGAAAATATCCCCTTTCCATATTCCGTGTGCTTTTGTAGATGGGATTCCACCTGGAAGATTCATACCTAGTTCATTAAAAGCTATAAACGCTGCCCCGCCTCGATATAAAGCATGTGCACCAAGATTCATATAAATGCCATTTTTATTTATAGTCATCCCTCGACCACCGAAGTGACTGGACTTTTCTAATACAATAACTTTCCTTCCAGCTTTCGCTAAATATATAGATGCTGTTAATCCAGCAAGCCCACCACCAATAATTGCTACATCAAAATTTTTCATAATAAAATCCCTCCTTATCGGTTCTACATACAAGACGAACGATTAAGGAGGGATGTGACATTCCGTTACACATAATTTATTTTTCCTAACCACTTTATTGCAGTATCACCTGTCAAACAGTGGCTTAAAACTAATTTATATCCCTTAAAGTGTTGGTGAACATTTTCTGGAATTGTAACAGCTATACCTTCTACAAATGAATTTGTTTACATAATAATATTATTTTCTAACTCATTACATGCTGGTGCCAAATTTCTCCTTCTTCTTCACTCATCCCTCCTATTATTTTTGAAAAATCTATTTTTCTATCAAATGATTCTTTTAACATATAAAATTGTTCAAACGATCCTGTAAATACTTCTAATGAATGAGAACAACAAATCGTTTCAAGGTTATCAATTGTTGCGCCATCTAATTCTAATTCCTTTAGTCCTTTCATTTTACCTAATGCCGCTCCATCCTTTACCTTTGTATCTGTCAACTTTATATTTTGAATTGACGCATTGTGTTGAAAGCAATTTAAATTAGAAATGATGCTATTTTCAAATTCAATTGTTATTAACTTATTTAAATTTTGTAAAATAAGCAAATCCAATTCACTTACATTTTCTAAACCTAAAATATACAAATGCTTTAAAGTATCTACTTTTGAAATTGCATAGAGCTGCTCGCGATTTGAAATATGTACAGTAAGCGATTCTAACTTTTTAAACTGCGTTAGTAACGAAAAATCTTGAATACTAGTATGTGAAATATCTAATTTTTTTAATGATGGCATTTCTACAAGTGCCGATAAATTATTTACACTCGTCTTCTTCATGTTCATTTCTTCTAAGTGCTGCAAATGTAATACTGGTGTTAAATCTTGTACCGGATTATTAACTAAATATAACTTCTTTAAAGAATTCATTCGTTCTAATCCTGTTAAATCTTTAATTTCATTTCCAGATAAAATTAGTTCTCTCACTTCTGTGCACATCTGTAGTGGACTAATATCTATTAACTCATTTCCACCTAAATATAACCTCTTCTCTCTAATAAACTTGTCTGCACGTTCGGACGGCCCCACTATATCTTTCCAATTCTCATCTAAACTATCGTACCAACCTTTAACGTTTTTTTCAGATTGAAATATAAATTGAGGATGTAAAACAGGTAATTCAATATTAAATAACGCGTCTAAAAAATGTATATTATCGTTAGCGCCATAACTCCAATATAAATAGTCTTCCTCTTGGTGAATCGTGAAATTTTTATTTTTTAGCGTTTGTAAAATAAATAGTAAAAAATCTGAAATTCTATTCGCAATTACATATTTTACTTCTTCATCTCGTCCAAAATTAATAACTTGTCCCACTTTCCCCTTTTCACCCGGATCAACATCTATTCCAATATTATTCCCTCCATAATCCTTACTAATAGGTATCCAATTGCGATTCACATATCTTTCCTTAATGCATTCTGTTGGTATTGAAAATGCATCAAAATTAAAAAACGCATCATCTTCAATACTTTTCCATACTTTCCACTCATCCAAAACTTCATCTAACGAGAGAAATGGCAAACCAAAAAATAATCCTGGTCCTGATTTAACCTCACCGTTATGAGCAAGATACAGATTACGTAATTCGTCTGGAAATGAAATCCCCATTTCACTTTCGGCATATTGAATTTCTTCTATTGTTGCAGGTGCATTCAAAAACGGTTTAAAGTAATTTTTCAATTCAATTTCCAACTCTTTTAAAAAAGTATGATTCATTTTCTACACTCCCCTTGCATTCCATAATAAACAAGCGCTATCAATTACATTAATTGTAATTAATAGCGCTTGTTTTCGCAATGAAACTAATTTTATACTATTTCTTCTTAATCCAATTATACTGTATACGAACTAATAACAATATGATTTAACAAACTAAAAGCAGCGCCCTTTCACATTTCAATAACTAGACTCATACCCTAATTTCAGATTGCAATCCAGCACAAGAAAGGCGGGTAATACGAATGACTTCTCATATTGACTACACCTCCCCCTCAACTAATTTCACTTATGATTTAAGTAAAAGTAATTTTTTTAAGAAAGATGCCCAAAATTATATAAACGTTCTTAGCACCAAACAATTAAACACTTTAGAAAATACTTCTTTATTAGATATTTATTTAAGTACAGGTAATGTTGTAGAGCCACATATTCATCAAAATGCCGCTGAACTTGTTTACTGTATTTCAGGATCTGCTGTTGTTTCTTTACTTAATCCATTTACGAATCAAATATTAAACTTACCGATAAAGCCAGGGCAAGTTGCTAATATTCCACAAGCGTGGTGGCATTACGAAATTGCTACAGCAGATCATACTCATTTATTAGCCATTTTTGATGCCCCAACCCCAGAAGTCATTTTTGGTTCTGATATTTTAAGATTAACTCCCGCTAATATGATGGCTCATACTTATTGTCTCAATGAACAACAATGGAAACAAGCAGTATCACCAATTCAATCCACTACGGTAATTGGTCCTCCCGCAAACTGTAATCAAAACCGCGGGAAGATAAACCCAGCAACTCAACCCCCATCTCAACCACAAAATTTATATTACCAAGATTCATACTATTTTCCTCCATATTGGGGTTACTGATTCAAGTCATTTCTACTAGAAAACTATAATTCATCTCCTTGGAAAACCCCTGGAGATTTTTTTATATCAACATCTTAAAATTCCATTCTTTATCGTAACGATTAATAGAGCTTATACATATAATATTTATATATCAAATTGGAGGTGATGATACTATGAGTAATTATAGCAACTATCGAAAAAACTATTCTAATAACAAAAATAGTAGTTCTTCAACTTCTTCTCAATCTTCCAATTCTCAATCGCAAAGAGATTTAGCTCAACAAGGTTATGTAAAGAAAAAAGGGTGTAATTGTAATAAAAACAAATAATTTATTACTACATTTCACCGCGCATGATAAACAATAAGCTACCCTACTATATAGTATATTTAAAGGATAAATTCTATTTTTAATAGAATTTATCTTTTTTTTGCTGATAGAAAAATTTTTAAATTATATTTTTTATTCCATAAACTATAAAGTGTAAATCATAATTTGAATTTTTTTTACCAACTTAACAAAGAGAATTTTCCAATTGATTTATTACTTAGTTTCCACAAAAAATATAGCCCTTCCTATTATTAGGAAGGGCTATATACAAATACCAGTTTAATTTCCCACTAAACATTGTAACGAATTAAACGATATTAAGACCTGCACTTACAAACCCTTCAAGTGTAGCTGCTGCACTAGCTCCTGTTAATGAAACATATAGTAGTATTTTATCCCCAGCGGCTACTGGAATATTAAGAGGTTCGATTCCTGTTGCTGTAGCACCAAACACTATTCCGGCAAATGTTGGTGCTAATAATAGAGGTGCTCCCACTGGTGAAAACGTATTACTTCCTGCAGATGCAATTAATATTTGCATTTGAACTTGAGTAGTTCCTAATAATATAACTCCCGCTGTTACACTAAAGAAACCTGCTAATGACGTAATAGTCCCTGCGCGTGGTGCTACAAATGCATAATCACCTACACCTAACGCTAATGTGATATCGCCTCCACCCAATAAAGATACGCCAGGCTGACTAAAACCAAATCCAAGGAGAGTTCCTGTACCAATAGTTCCTGCTACCAGGTTAATTAATATAGCTGGTGTTGTACCTGAAGCATATGGAATAATAGCTCCGCCACCTGTTGCTCCTGTTGCTCCTGTTGCTCCTGTTGCTCCTGTTGCTCCTGTCGCTCCTGTTTCACCTGTTGCTCCTGTTGCTCCTGTTGCTCCTGTTGCTCCTGTTGCTCCCGTTGCTCCTGTTGCTCCTGTTTCACCTGTTGCTCCTGTTGCTCCTGTTGCTCCCGTTGCTCCTGTTGCTCCT
>NZ_MACI01000075.1 GCF_001884105.1 Bacillus luti
AAGTCCGATTGGTTCAACTAATAATCAGTGGGGGATGAAGAAAACCCCCACTGATTAAAGTTTCACTTTATTCCCAGGCAATGGACAGCATTTTCTCCATTGCCTGTTTTTGTGGTTCAGTTTTTTAATAGTTATATAGAAATTTGAACTGGAGTTAGAAGGAAGAGTAATTGTCTGTAAAATATTGACCGTTTTAGGTTAGTTTAGTATATAGGTTTTTTCGGTTTTTGTGCAATTTTATATTTTTTAATGAGGATTTTTGTTGTTTGTCGGCTATAAAAACGAATATTTTTAAAGTTTAGCTAAAAAACGTTCATATTTTTATTGCGTGCACACTAATAGTTTGTTATATTATCCATATAATAATTTTGAATAACATCACTCGTATATACTCGGTAATATGGTCCGAGCGTTTCTACCTAGTTCCCAATGAAAGAACTGGACTACGGGTTAAAGTATTCGGTCGCTCTATGTAATGTGCGCTACCGATCTATAATTTTGCATATGCTTAATTAACTTTGACTACCGTAGTTCTAGAAAGTAGAGGTTCTTCTACAATTTCTAGAACTTTTTTGTTTGGACCAAAAGTATCGAGTATAGAAAACAACAAGAGAAAGAGGAGATTATTTATGAAGAAGAATACGTTGAAAAAATGTGCTGCCCTAGTAACTACTGTTGCATTGTCATTCTCGATACTTGCGGGATGTAATGCGAGTCCGAAACAAGTTGAGGCAAAAAGCAATCAAAAACCAATCTTAATTCAAGGGCCAATGCCGATAGAAGCTGAAAAGTTTGCAAAAAGGTTAAAAAATGTGAAAGAAGAAAAGTCTGGAACTTTCGTATTTTATAAAGGAACTGTCGACAATTATCCTGTAATCGTAGCGAAAACAGGTAAAGGAATGGAAAATACAGCTGCAGCTACAGCAGTAGCTATTGAAAAATATAAGCCTCAGGCAATTATTAACCAAGGAACATCAGGTGGACATGATCCAAATTTAAATGTATTTGATATCGTTTTAGGAAAACAAGTAGCAAACATCGGGTCATTAAAAACAACAAATATGGATGAGAATCAAGGGATTGAGCCGACAAAATGGATTGCTATGGACTTAATGGCTTCTGAAGGAAGTGCAGGAGAAGATCCAAATGCTGAGAAGGTCCGATACTATGAGGGCGATAAGGATTTACTTGCAGCAGCGAATGCGGTAAAAGACACATATACAAAAGGTAAAGTAGTTGAAGGTACGATTGGTTCAGCAGATGTTTGGAATAATGAAGTGGATAGAATTAAATGGTTCCATACAAAATACGGTACATCTGTTGAAGAAATGGAAGGCGCTGCAGCAGCGCAAATCGCAAAAGCGTATGACGTACCATTTTTAGGAATTCGAGTGTTATCTAACAATAAAACGAACGGCGGAAAATACAATCCAAACACAGCAGCGGCAAATCAAGAATATGTATATGAAGTAGTTAAAAAGTATATCGATACGTTGCCAAGTAAATAAAATTATTTCTAGTAAAGAAAGGCTAAGTAACCCCGACATGAACGACAAAAGTTGTTTGTTTCGGGGTATTTGCTGTTTTCTTATTCACTACTGAAGTAGTTCGTAACGTTTCAATAGTATAGAAGGTTTTGCGGAAGAAAATTGCAATCTGGTTTTCAAAGATCGTTCGTCTACATACAAATTATTGCAACATTAGACAGGGAAACGAAAATAATCCAAGAATATGTTATATAGAAGGAAAAAGAAAAGAGGGAAAATGATGTGGAAAACTACAGATTTATGTGATGAGTTTGAAAAAGAATTACAAATATGTCGCCAGTCTTTTCGATCTTTTGGGAAGAAAGAACAATTCCACGGGAAAATTGCAACGGTAAGAGTGAAAGATGATAATGTACTAGTGAAAGAAGGATTGCAAACATTACCGGAAGGAACGGTATTAGTTGTTGATGGAGGAGCTTCTACGAATTGTGCGTTACTCGGTGATAATTTAGCAGCTATTGCAGAGGAAAGAAAGTTGGCAGGGATTATTGTGAATGGATATGTTCGTGATTCTAGTGAACTAAAGAATATTAATATTGGTATTTTAGCGTTAGGTACGATGCCAAATAGAAGTGTAAAAGAAGGAAAAGGCGACAGGAATATTTCATTACAATTTGGAGGAGTAGAATGGAAGCCAAATGATTATGTGTATGTGGACGAAGATGGCGTCATTATTAGTGAAAAGAGTTTGCATAGTTAAGAGATTAAAAAGTTATTATTCTTAGAAAATAAATCCGATAAAACATGGACAAAATCCTTTGTCAATAGTAAAATAATACAGAAATTTAAAATTTACAGAATGTATAGGTTTATCGTTTTACGATAACTTAAATGGAAGTTAGTTTTGCCTAGAAAAGTGAATGTTATCACAATGATACGTTCATGAACGAAATTATTTTTCCTATACAAATATAGCCGCAAATGATGCGGGTAGGAGGTGTTGTGCATTTTTGTTCGGCACTTTTACAAAAAGAGAGTGTCAATCGCACGCCCTTGAAGGGCCTTTTTTTGTGTAAATGGTAGTAAGGGAGGAAATTTTGGGATGGCAATGTTAAAAAAATGGCTGCTTACGTCGTTAATGGCAGTTACACTTGTATTTGTTTCTTTTGCGAATACAGTACATATTACGTTTGCTGAAGGAAATACAGCGAAACTTGCAATTGTTGGTGAATCACAAAAGGGCATTATGTTATGTCCGAAAGAAGAGCAAATTAAAGATGGGGAAACAGCTTTAAGTTTGCTGCAAAAAGTCATGGGGGACAAAGTAGTATCTGAAACGATGTCGTTTGGAACGTATGTAAAAGGCATCGACGGCTTAATGGCTGGGGACACAAGCGGTTGGTTGTATGATGTAAATGATAAAGCTGCACAAGTAGGAGCAGATAGTTATAAATTAGAGTCTGGAGATGTTGTTGTATTCCGCTTTGTTTCAGACTGGAGCAATATGAGTCAAGAAACATTACAGCAAACATTAGATAAATTTGGAACTTGTAAAACTGTTGAAGAACCAAAGACAGATGATCCAAAACAAGAAAAGCCAGAAGAACCAAAAACGGATGATCCAAAGCAAGAAAAACCAGAAGAACCAAAAACGGATGATCCAAAACAAGAAAAACCAGAAGAACCAAAGACAGATGATCCAAAACAAGAAAAACCAGAAGAACCAAAGACAAATGATCCAAAACAAGAAAAGCCAGAACAACCAAAGCAAGAGAACATTCAAGTTCCAGCAGCACAAGTAAACGAAGCAATTTCTAAAACGTCTGAAAAGATGTTACAAGATGGAATTGAAAGTGATTGGGTAGCTTTAGGACTTGCTCGTTCTGGAAAGAATGTACCGATTGAGGCACAATTAAATTACGTTAAAGCAGTAACAGAAAAAGTAGAAAAGCGTGTGAATCGTTTTTCAGCAACGGATTTAGCTAGAACGATTATTATGATGAATGCAATGAATGCTGATCCGAAAAAGGTAGGCGAACATAACTTAGTTCAAAAATTGTATGAATCAGATAAAGTAAATTCTGTTACAGGTTATGCATTTGCTTTACTTGCATTTGATACGAAGAAGTATGAGATCCCAGTTGAATCAAAATGGAATCGAGTTGCGTTAGTAGAGTCACTATTAAACACGCAACACACAGATGGTGGCTGGACTTATGATAGTGCAAGCAGTAAAGAAAGTGCTAGTAGCGTTGATGTTACGGCTATGGTTTTATCAGCATTAGCCCCTTATCAAGAGCGACTAGATGTGAAACCAGCTGTGCAAAAAGCTGTTGCGTATTTATATAAAGAGCAGCTAGAAAATGGCGGGTTTTCTGCAGATGGACAAGAAAATTCAAATAGTACTGCGCAAGCAATTATTGGGTTATCACTTGTGAAAGATGTAGATCAAAATCGTCTTCATAAGGCAGTGCAAAACCTATTGTCATATCAGCTTCCAAATGGTGAATTCAAATGGTTACCAAGTGATCAAAACGGTAGCGGAATGGCTACAGAGCAAGCATTATTAGCTTTAATTCAGTTTAAAGAACTTGGAAAGTCAATTTATGATTGGTCAAATGTATCTGTTACTGAAATCGATACAAAGCCTAATGTGGATTCAGAAAAAGTTGTAGTAGAAAAAGAAGTTATTGAACAACCACAAGAAGAAAAACAAGTGCAACAAGAAACAAAAGATGACAATTTAAAAGTTGTTGTTGATAACGAACCGGTTAAAAATAAAAAATCCGGAAACGGTAGCACACTACCGAAAACAGGAGTATCTTCTCATAGTGCAGCTACAGAAGTAGGTATGGGTGTATTGTGTATTGCTTCTGCATATGTATTATGGAGACGTAAAGCAGCTTAACAAAAATTAGGAGCAATTATTTGCTCCTAATTTTCGTATGAAAGGTGAGAGATAACATGAGTAAGGTGAAATGGTTCATTTCTTTAATGCTTTCGCTCGGGCTGCTTGCTGGATGTGAAGAGGCGGCTGTACAGCCAGAGAAGAAGGTAGAACCAAAGCAAGAAGAGGTAGCGAAACAAGAAGAGAAAAAAGATGAAGCAAAACCGGAAGCAAAACCGGAGGAAAAACAAGCTGAACAAGAGAAAAATAAGCAAGAAGAGCAAAAAGAGAAACAAGAACAAAAAGTAGAAGAGAAGCCGAAAGAGGAAAACCAGCAGGCACAACCAGAAGTTAAGAAAGAAGAAAAACCTCAGGAACAACCGGCTGCTACGAAACAACCAGAACAGCAAAAAGCACAAGAAGAGAAACAACAAGAGCAGCAACCGAAAGCACCAGAAGTAAAAGAAGAAGCGAAGGTTGTCAATCAGCCAAAAGAAACACCGAAGCAGGAGCAAAAAGTTGATCCTAATAAAGAGAAACAAGTAACTGTTCCGGTTCCGCCAGAACCAAAGCCAGAACCGAAACCTGAACCAAAACCAGTGCCGCAAGCAAAACAAGTTACGATCTCAGTAAAAGGTAATGAAGGATACTTATTAGGTGCGAAAAAGATTGATGTACAAGAAGGCGATACTGTTTATAAAGTATTGCAGCGTACGGGATTAGATGTGGATGCAATGGGTTCTAAAGGTGATATTTATGTAAAGGGTATTAATGATTTATATGAAAAAGATGTTACGGCTACTAGTGGATGGAAATATCGTGTGAACGGTGCGTTTCCAAACTATAGTGCAGGTGTAGCTACAGTAAAACCAGGAGATACAATCGAGTGGGTGTTTGTATTAAAATAAGAAAGGTATTCGGTAAAGGACTATGAAAATAAGTTTTTCTTCTTTACATCCTTTTGTGAATTTTTTCTATTATATCGGGGTGATGATACTATGTATGATGTGTCTTCATCCTCTTTTTTTAATTGGAGCAATACTATTAATCGTTATGTTAAATGTGATGCAAGGGAATAGCGAAAAGATAAGAAAGATGTTACCGAGCACAATCGTCTTCTTTTTTATGGTGATTTTATTTAATTCGTTATTAACGCATAGAGGTCGAACTACGTTATTTTGGTTAGGTGATAGCCGTATTAAGCTTGAGGCAATTATGTTCGGACTAGTAATGGGGTTATTGTTAGTTGCAGTTCTGTTCACGTTCGCGTCGTATAATGATATTATTTCAAGTCATAAATTTTTATATTTGTTTTCTAGAATTTCACCGAAAGTTGCATTGTTAACGATGATTACAGTAAGGTTTGTGCCGTTGTTTATTAGGCGGTTGCAGAAAATTACACTCATCCAAAAAACGAAAGGTATACAAGTTGATGCAGGTTCCATTATTGAGCGTGTGAAAAATGGTATGCAATTGCTGCAAGTATTATTAATTTGTTCGTTAGAGGATGCACTGCAAACGGCAGATTCTATGCAAGCTCGTGGATTTGGTGTAACGAAGCGTACGACGTATATTCGATATAGAATGGAAAGACGCGATTGGTATACGCTCAGTTATTTAACGATTCTATTCATAGCCGCGGTCATCTTTAGTAATTATGGCGGAGGAAAATTAATTATTTATCCGAAAGTCGAATCGATTTTATTTCAGCAATATGATGGAATAATGTTTGTCGTATTTACGATGTTTATTAGTTTACCAATTATAATGGAAGGAAGGGAATGGCTATGGTGGCGCATGCAGAAATAAACAATTTATCATTTGTATATGCTGATGAAAACGAATATGCGTTACAGCATATTTCTCTTTCTGTTCAAAAAGGAGAGTTCATTGCACTTGCTGGAGGATCAGGATCTGGAAAGACGACTTTATTAAAACATTTTAAAAAGGAATTACTTCCAATTGGTACACGTTCAGGAGAAATTTTTTATGATGACGTTTTATTAGAGGAAGTACCAGATTTATTATCTGCCCAAGAAATTGGCATGGTATTTCAAAATCCAGAAAATCAGCTCGTAATGGATACAGTAATTCAAGAATTAGCATTTTCTTTAGAAAATATCGGGTTACCATCTCATATTATTCAAAAGAGAATAGCCGAGCTTATTAGTTTCTTAGGATTTCAAGATCTATTGCATCAATCTGTTCATACGTTATCTGGCGGGCAGAAGCAACTTGTCAATTTAGCTGCGGTATTAGTTATGCAGCCGAAATTATTATTATTAGATGAACCGACAGCACAATTAGATCCAATTGCTGCGAAAGAGTTTTTAGGATTGTTAAAGCGTATTAACGAAGAACTTGGAATTACGATCGTTTTAAGTGAACATCGTTTAGATGAGGTAATGCCGCTCGCAACGCGCGTTATTTGTATGAATAACGGCCGAATCGTGTATGATGGTAGTCCGAAAACGGTTGTAGCGAACATGTGGGAAGTAGAAAAGTTCCGTCCATTTATTCCGCAAATTCCAAGATTGTTTTTAGAGTGGAATGCGAAAGATATTCCGTTTACAGTGCGAGAAGCACAAATGAAAATGAATGATTTTTCAGCGATACCATATGTAAATGAGCCAATAGTACAAAGTGAAAAGCAAGAAGTCATTTTAAGTGCAGAGCATATTTCGTTCCAATATGAAAAAAATAGCCCGCTTATTTTACGAGACTTAACCGTATCGATTGAAAAAGGAAAATGGGTAGCGCTCGTTGGGAAAAATGGTACTGGGAAATCTACACTGTTAACGATTTTAGCGGGGTTACAAAAAGCGAGAAGAGGAAAAGTGAAGTGGAACGGTAAAGTGATACATAAAATTGATTCGAAAGAACGATTTAAAAGTATCGGGTATGTATCGCAGCATCCGTATTATCATTTCACATTTGATACAGTGTGGGATGAAGTGTATGAACGTGCACGTGAATTATACGGAGAACAAGGAAGAGAAATAGCAGAAAATCAGCTTAAAAAGTTTTGGCTCTATGCACTTAAAGAACGCCATCCGCATGATTGTAGTGGGGGAGAGCAACAATTACTCGCATTATGTACAACGTTATTATCAAAGCCAACGTTATTGTTACTGGATGAACCGACAAAGGGACTCGATCCATGGAAGAAAGAAAGAGTAGGAGAGTTATTTAAGAAGTTGCAAAAGGAAGGTACAACAATTGTAATGGCAACGCATGATATTGAATTTGCGGCGAAATATGTGGATCAATGTATGATGTTATTTGACGGAGCAGTTATTATGAATGATGCACCGAAAGAATTTTTTAGTGGTAACTTCTTTTATACAACATCGATCAATCGATTCATTCGAAAAGAATTGCCATATGCATTAACGTGGGAGGATGTGTACGAAGCGTGTCCAAGCGATATGTTACATTCATAATATGTATTTTTGCAGTTATAATAGCCACATTGTTCTTTACTACACTTATTATGGACGGGTATTACTTGTTAAGTAGCTTGTTTTTATTAGCTGTTATTATGTTACCATTCTATATCCGCTTTGAAAGAAAGGCGTTTGTTTCACGTGAAATTGTTCTCGTTGCTGTGTTAGCAGCAATCGCAGCAGTTAGCCGCGTACCATTTTCGATTTTACCGAGTGTACAACCGACTTCATTCGTTATTATTGTTTCTGCAATCGTGTTTGGGAGTGAGACTGGTTTTATGATCGGTGCAACAGCGGCGATTGTGTCTAACATCTTTTTAGGACAAGGTCCGTGGACGCCGTGGCAAATGTTTTCATGGGGGATGATTGGTTTCATAGCTGGATTATTACGCAATACATTTTTAATGAAAAAGTTATGGGGAAGACTACTATATGGATTTTTCGTTGGCTTTTTATTTGGCTGGATCATGAATTTCTGGGGACTACTCGGTTTTATACAGGAAGCAACGTGGGAAACAGTTATTTCATACTATATCGCAAGTTTTTACTTCGATTTGAGTCATGCGATTTCAAATGTTGTGTTCTTACTACTATTTAGTACTTCTTGGATTACGATTCTTACAAGATTTAAAAGGAAATATGGCATATTAGATAAGCATAACATGGCATAGAAAAGCATATTTATATAAGGTAGGGTCGCGACTTACATATTCGTTTGCCTCTTTCATGCTTCTTACATATTGTAAGGAGCATTTTTTATTGTCAAAAAATAGTCCAATATATATCCGTTACTATATGAAATTATTTGTATAATAGTAGGTGAGAATTATTTTCAAAAGGGAGGTGTATAGTTAATGAAGTTAGTTATTCCGAAGCAACATGGTGCATGGGCGATGCTCGTTATACCATTTCTATTAAGCGCTATACTTGGGAAACCTACTCTGTATCATATTCCATTGTTTTTAGCTTGGTTTTTCATCTATTTAGCTACGTATCCATTCCTTACGTACATAAAACAAAAACGAAAAAAAGAGTATTTACATGCCGCAATTTTATATTTTATTATTGCATTCGTATTTGGGATGATTTCTTTATTATATGAATGGCGAATTCTTTTATTCGTAGTAGTCATGATTCCATTATTTATTGTAAATATGTATTACGCTCGTCAAAAGAATGAAAGAGCGTTACTAAATGACATTTGCGCGATTATTGTTTTCTGTATCGGTGGTTTAGTCAGTTATTATTTTTCAATGAAACTTATAGATAACACAGCATTATTCATTGCGCTTATTTCATTTTTATATTTTTTAGGAAGTACGTTTTATGTGAAAACGATGATACGTGAGAAAAATAATCCGAAGTATCGTTTTATATCTTGGGGTTATCATATTGTGTTAACGATAATCGTATTTGCTATCAATCCGTGGTGTTCTCTTATTTTTATACCAAGTGTCATTCGAGCAATAGTGTTGTATGGCAAAAAGATTTCTATCATAAAAGTAGGGATTTTAGAAATTGTTAATTCTGTATATTTTTTAATCATAACGGCAATAATAATGAAGTATGCCATTTGAAAAAGCTTCCCACCAAATTGATGGGAAGTTTTTTCAATCTTGTTCTAAAATGTGAACGGTGTAATCGCAGCGTTGAATAGCTTGTTCGATCGCATAAAGGGATTGTTCAATACGAGCGCGATTAAAATCTTTTTCAACAGTCTGTAGCGCTTCTTCTAAACAATGTTTTGCTTCTTGTAATGATTGAAAAGAATTTTGGACATATCCGCGAGCATTTTCGTGCATTTCATAATCCTCCTTGCATATTCATATATGTATAGTATGAACAGTAAGGAACAAAATATAATTTGTTATATTTATTTGACAATTAAAACGAAATTACGTATAGTAGGAATTAAGTGAATATTTTCTTATCCAGAGAGGTGGAGGGACTGGCCCGATGAAACCCAGCAACCGCGATGCAGGTGCTAATTCCAGCAGAACATATTTGTTCTGGGAGATAAGACGAAGATATACGTAACTTCTTCTTATCGGAGAGGTTTTTTTGTTGCAAAAAAACCGATTACGAAAATTTATATTAAGAAGAAAGGGGTTGCGAAGTACTGTGACACTCGAAAAATACGTAAAACTGCGTAGTACAGTTTATGAATATATGATAGAGCAAGATAAGCCAATATCATTGTTAGATATTCAAGAACATATCGTTTCGCATCATGAAGGAAAATTCACGAAAAAGATGTTACATCAATTTTATTTATCAAGACTATTAGATGAACTGAAACTGGATGGGAAAATTACATTAGCTGATGAATATCTCTATGCTGAAAAAGGGGTATTTTATAAGGCGGGAAAAGGGAGCTAAGCTCTCTTTTTTTTGAAGTATGTAGAGTAAAAGACTGCTTAAGCAGCCTGATACAGGGAATGGTGTTGAGTGTGTAGTGTCAAAGATTGAATGTGCCTGAAAGAGGCACTTCATATCGGCTGCAAATGAAAAGAGACACCTCCGCCGAATAGGTGTCAGTCGTTTTGTCATATAGACTTGCTATTTGACAGTTATTAGAATAACATGCACGGTTTTGGAAGTCAAAAGGGAATTAAAGGAAGAGGTGTTGTTATGTACGCTTACTTATTAAACGATATAACGAAGTGGATTCCTAAGTACATTATGGATAAAGGATATGAATATTATGAAGAAGGACATGTAGAAGATGTCGAAATACAAGACACGAAAATATTTGCTTTCGTTACTGGAAATGCAGGGAACTACGAAGTAATTATTGATTTAGAGGATTTTACAGAAAGTAGCTGTGAGTGTCCATATGAAAATTATTGTAAACATATGGCGGCGGTCGTTTATGATATTCAACATGTAGGTGAGAGTACAGTTAAAGAGAAACTGAAAGATTTAGAAAAGGAAGAGTTACTCACAGTATTAAATCGTTTGTTGCAAAGTTCGAAAAACGTGCAAGTTGTAGAGAAGATGTTAGAGAAGGGGAAGCTTTAACTATAGAGGGAGTGGTTTTACAATGAACGTACTAATTATATACGCCCATCCTAATCCTTCAAGTTTTAACGGGGCCATTTTAGAGCATGTGCAAAAAGGACTACAGGAAACAAATCATTCGGTTACGGTACTTGATTTATATAAGGAACAATTTGATCCAGTGCTTGTATTTAATGAAGAGAAGAAAAGGCGTGATTTAGTAAATGAGGAAGAGACAGCGCGATATAGAAAATTAGTGGAAGAGGCAGATACCCTTCTCTTCATCTATCCGATATGGTGGTGGGGGATGCCTGCTATTTTAAAAGGATTTATTGACCGTATTTTCGTAGCTGGATTTGCTTATAAATATGAAGGTGCTCTGCCGAAAGGATTATTGAACGGAAAGAAAGCGTGGGTTATTAATACGTTGGACTCGCCTTTATGGTACGTCGCTTTATTATACCGATCAGCAGATTGGATTGTAATGAAGAGAGGCGTTTTACGTTTTTGCGGCATTCGCGATATAAAACGTTCAGTATTTCAATCTGTGAAAACGAGTAAACTAGAGAAGCGGGAAAAGTGGTTATTACAAATAGAAGAAAAGGCTCGTACATTATGAATGAAATCGATCGTATTATAAACTGTTGTGGGTATGATAATGAACTTTTGCGAACGTATATTACATGTTTACTTCAATTGAAAAAATGTAGTGAAACATTTAAGCAAATTCAAATAGAGTTAAGAAATGACTACTTGATAAGAGGGATTTGTGAAAGAGAAGTGGATGAGATAGTAAGGGGAAGTAAAGAATATGAAATACATTTTCTTCCTAAAGCGTTACAGTGGAATTTTTTGAGGGAACATCCACACCTGATCGGAAAAATTTGCGAAGATTTTTTTGCATTTGAGTCATTACAACTTACGGAGATAGAGTGGCGAATCATTATAAATTGCGTGGGAAATAAGTGATTCATTATGTAAAAAAGCTAGTATAAAACTAGCTTTTCGTTTAAAAAAATAAGAAACATAGACTAATGATACAACCTGCATATAATAAGTTCACAACGCAAAATCCCATAATATCACGAGCGCCTAAACCAGCTATCGCTAATGCGGGTAATTTTCAAAACTATTAACCTCTATTAAAAGTACAGGCAGTCCGTACGATATGTTCATAGTATATTGTATAGGAATTTATTGTTTTAAATTTTTTATTGAAAGGAATAATAGGATGTCAAAACAATATATTTTTGATTACATCGTGATTGGTGCCGGTACTGCCGGAGGGATAATTGCTAAAGAATTAACGGATGATAAATGTACTTCCGTTCTTGTTCTTGAAGCAGGAACAAACATGACAGAGGAATTAAGCAGTCCTAATCTTATAGTTTCTATTTTAAATGCTACTGATAATAGGCATTCATTTAATGTCACTACTATAGTTGAGCAAACGATTGGTCGTCAGTTAATAACGTCAAGTGGTCGTGTCATTGGTGGAAGTTCTGAACATAATCAGATGTTAGCTGTACGTGGCAGTCGTGATCTTTATGATGCATGGGCAAAATTAGTTGATAATAACGCATGGAATTATGATAGTATTCGCTCATTATTTATTAAAAATGAAACGTATACAGGAATGACACAAAGCCCTCAAGAACGTGGAAGTAACGGACCTATTTTTATTAGACAACAAAACATTCCTAATCAAGGATTAATCCAAACCTTAGCACAAGCCGCTTCAGAAGTTTTTAATATCCCAATTGAAGAGGATTACAATACAGGGATAAGAGATGTTACGACCCTAAAAGGTCAATATATTCAAAAGATGGAAAACGGAAAATTGGTTCGTTCCTCGACAGCAACCGGTTATTTAAACAATCAAATTGTTACGCAAGGAAATGAATTCCAAGCTGATGAATTTGGAGTTGATCAGAGAAAATTGGTCATCTTTTCAAAGACAACAGTGGATAAAATTCTATTTAAAGAAAAAAAAGGAATTAATATTGCTGTTGGCGTTCAATATGTTAAGAATGGGGTGTCACAACGAAGTTATGCTCGAAAAGGAATCATTGTCTCAGCAGGCCAATTCTCCTCTGTCATACTTCAACGCTCAGGTATTGGTAATCCTGAAGATTTAGCTAAAGCTGGCATATCAACTTTAGTAGAAAGCCCTCAAGTCGGATATAACTTCCAAACACATTATTCTGTCGGTATGGGGATTAGGGTGGAAACAGGAAGACTTCTTCAGATATTGGCTGCTGATCCTAATCAGCCAGGAGCATTTGGAGCATTTAAAAAAGTCAATAACCCTATTGGTGGCCGGCGCCTTCAATTATTAGGCCTCCCACTTCCGTTTTTTGTACCTAGTCAGGAAATTGCGATAAATGGTTGGGATTTTAATGAGACAGAACCTAGTAATATTATGAGTATTGGAATTGTAGATGTAAATCCAAGAAGCCGAGGTACTGTCATGGTTTCCCATAGCGACCCAGAGGCATATCCAACTATTGATTTAAACCCGTTGGCAAATCCAGATGATCTAAACTTCATGGTGGATCAATATATTGAGACGTATAACATGATTGTTAGAGCGCGTGAACTCGATCCGGGGGGCATCTATCAGGTAGTCTTTCCTGATGAAAGTATATTCCAAATTCCGGATGAGAATGAAAAGCGGACTAGATTGGCTGGCTTTGTCAGAGCTTCGTATTCCCTTTTTACTCACTTCGGAGGGCAATGTAAGATGGGTAAAAATATTAAAGAAGGAGTTCTTGATGGATCCCTGAATGTCTTTGGAACCAAAAATCTGAAAGTCGCTGATCTTTCCATTTCTCCAATTTTGCCAGACGGCAATACGTCAATCCCTGCCCAAATGATAGGATTGAATGCAGTACGTTTTATTCGAGAAGATCCTTGCCCATATGTGGTGGATGATACGGAAATTAAAGATTATGAATGCAAATCGATAAGGAATAAAAAATGAATACTATATATATCAATAGTTAACTTAGCATAACGAATATTTATGAGAATACAAAAGCCCTCTAGTTAAGTAATCTGGAGGGCTTTTGTATTCACATAATCAAGGTTATTGGTAGTTGAATCGTTGTAACGTACCTTACTAGCTGAATAACGTAAAAACAGCTAGTCCATTAGGAACATTTAAATCTTCTGCACCAAACTCTCCCGCGCGTATAGGAGCTGTAGGATCAGAAATATTATAAATTTCTACCGTGCTATCGAAAGGACTAGATACATAAAGAAATTTAGCTATTACAACAACAGGAGGGAAAGCAGGAAAAAGCCTACGACAGCATTTCTTTTGTTTGGAAAAATATGAGTTCATAACAGTTAATCTCCTTTTTAAAAATTAAATATAATAATTCAGATTGTGTGCGTATCCAATAAAATTTCTAGTGTATATTCTATACACGTCAGGTTAACGTGAATCATTATTAGTAGTCAACGAACCATAAAATGAAAAAATTATCTATTTCTGGATATTTAAAATAAAGATTCCTGTAGTTGAAGAGTTAAAAAATGAAGCGAATTTAGGAAACTATGTCATTATTGGATTAGGTACAAATGGAGCTTTTACTACTGAGCAACATGTTTCATTAATAAAATTAATTGGAAATGAACATAAAATGATATGTATTAATACGAGGGTACCACGTCCGTAGGAATCAATCGTAAATGAGAGATTGAAAGTAACGGTATTTAGATATTCGAATGTGGATCTAGTTGATTCGTGTGCAGCAAGTGTAAAAGGATTTTATTTTCTTTTGTGGAATTTTATTTATATTTACCTTATTAAAATTTAGAAAGGAGAATATTTATGAAACATTCCTTATTGGAGACAAATCCAGAACCAGGAAAGAAAGAATCATTGCTTACACGATGTGCAAATGTATTTTCGAGATGGTCTCAGAAATATGTCCCAGATGCCTTTGTTATCGCAGTGCTGCTCACTTTATTTACTTTCATTATAGCTTTGTTGATGAATCCCTCAAATCCGTACAAAATCGTAAAATCTTGGGGGGATGGATTTTGGACTTATTTAACGTTTACAATGCAAATGGTATTGCTAATGGTTACAGGGATGACGCTAGCTTCTGTCCCGTTTATTAATAGAGGCTTACAGTCTATTGCAAAGTTAGCCGATACACCTCAAAAGGCTTATACGATGACATTTTTGATCAGTGCAATTGCATACTATATCAATTGGGGACTAGCTGTAGTTGTGGGAGCGATCATTGCGAAGGAAGTAGCGAAAAAGAATCCGAATGCACATTTTCCATTACTTGTAGCAGCTGCTTATGCTCCGACAGCCTTATATAGCGCAGGTCTTTCAAGTTCTATTGGCCTGACAATTGCCACAAAGGATCATTTTCTTGTAGATATGATTGGAATTATTCCTACCTCACAAACAATCTTTAGTTATTCTACTCTAATTATTTTTTTCGCTCTATTCATCACGATGCCAATTATTATTGTACTTATGGCTCCAAAAAGTGGGATTATCAGCTATAAAGCACCTGAAACTGATACAAATTCTTTTGTAAAACCTCCTCAAAAGAATTTAACTGTTGCGGAAAAACTAGAATGGACACCGGTTCTAGGAATAGTATTAGGTGCAATTGGCACGTTGTATTGTGTTTATGAATTCGTGAACGGTCGTAGTTTAGATTTAAATATCATTAATTTGTTTTTCTTGTCACTTGGTTTGCTCCTGCATGGTTCTCTTGGTAACTTTGCACAAGGATTCAAAGAATCTGCGCAATCCATTTCTCCGATTATTCTACAGTTTCCATTTTATGCGGGGATTATCGCTGTTTTAGGTAGTTCAGGATTGGGAAGCTCAATCATTGAATGGATGGCATCCATTGCGTCAAAGGATACATTTGATATATTTACATATTGGTCAGCGGGATTGGTGAACTTATTGGCACCATCTGGCGGGGGACAATGGGCTTTGCAAGGGCCACTGCAGGTCCCGGCAGGATTGAAGTTAGGTGTAGATCCAGCTACTATCGCTATGGCGGTAGGCTGGGGAGACGCATGGACAAATTTGATTCAGCCGTTCTGGGCACTACCTCTTTTAGGTGTGCTGGGATTGAAAATTAAAGACATTATGGGGTATTGTTTCATTCTCTGCATTTGGGTTGGGATAGTTACAAGTTTATTGATGTTATTTGTATATTAGCTTTCATAGTAATACAATTAAAATAAAAAAACGCTATTCTTTCTGTAAATACATAGGAAAGGATAGCGTTTTTTATGTCTATTTCTGTATCTGATGAATTACAATTATTTGCTCAAGAATTTTAAAGATTCTTATCTCCAAATATCTTACGAGATATTGCTAGAGATGTTGGTTTTGTGCAACAAACAGGTAGGTACCAAGCAAGTATTTAGTTACTTTATGTGCTTGGGTGAGTCAAAATGCCACTAAAACTTCTTTCACATGTATGGAATGTACAGGGATTTTTTATCCGCAAGCTGTTCTTTATCAAGCTCAGCATGATGACCACTATCAACACTATGGTTAAAAGTATCCAATATGGTATGGCAGAACCGGGAGTGTTGGAAGTACTACGAGAACTGTTGGACATTATGAATAAGAGACAATAAAAAAATCTTCATGGATGCAAGAGGAATTTTTTATTGGGAATAGTAAGGATGAGGGGAGGTGCATTACATATGGGAAAAGGTAGAAGTAATAATGCTGGCAAAAAGCAACCAAATTTCGATGATTCATCTAATTTCGCTAAACAAAGTCAACCGACAGAAAAGAAGAAGAAATAAGAAAAGGATCTCTCTTTATTAAGAGAGATCCTTTTCTAGATATACTCATGTTTCAGCACAACAGATCGAGTATTCAATCAAATAGTCATAAATGCAAGGTTTAAACTCCTGCTCCCACTACTGCGGAAGCTTCTCTAAATGATGTGCAATATCAATATACATATTGGAATAAACTGAATGTATTTCATTACTTGGCGTAGCGTTAGAAGAGAAGTGGACAATTACCATATTTGCTTTCGGATCGATGTAAAGTGTTTGTCCGTAACTACCTAACACTTCAAAAGCATCTTGTTCATTGTGCGGAATCCACCATTGATTATGATAAGAAATGGAAGCTCCAGGGCCAACCGCAAGTTCACCTTCTTGGACATTTTTTATATTTTCAGTAATAGAAGAAGGGAGAATTTGTTTTCCGTTATATTCCCCGTTGTTTAATAGTAATTGTCCAAATCTAGCCATATCTCTAGCAGTTGCATTTAAGCCAGCGCTTGCTTGTTCTACTTTTGTTTCATCAGTAACGTAATAGGCGTTTTCTTCCATACCAATTTGAGACCATATTCGTTCGCTAACATTTTCCGCTAATGATTTATGAGTGATAGTTCGAATAACCCAAGCGAGCGTTTCCGCTGATCCGTTATCGTAAGAAAAATCGGAACCAGGTGGTGCCGTTTCTTCTGCTTCTCGTAACATATCATAAATTTTCATCGGACCGTCGTAGTTTTTACCTCGAGGTAAAATATTGCTCGCTAAATATAGTTGTGCATCTTGATTTTCTAACGCTGGATGTTCGTATCCGTGAGTAGGGTACTCTGCAGACACTTGCATGTCCATTAATTGTTGCAACGAGGCATTACCGAACGGTGTATTTTTTAATTCTTTTATGTATGTGTCAGCTGTTTTTTCTAAGTCAATACGGTTTTCTTCAGCGAGAGATTGTATAATTGCCCCGGTAAATACTTTTGCTAACGATGCCATACCATGAGGTTCACTCTCTTTATATCCATTGAAATATCGTTCATAAACAAGTTGTCCATTTTGTACAACGACGAAAGCATCTGTTTTGTTTTCATCTAAAAGCTTTTTTAGAGGCGTTGTATTTCCGAATCTACGTTCCACAGCAAAATCGTCTAAGTTTTGCAATGCAGTAGGGAAGTGGGAAATTTGATTAGGGTTATTATTTACCTCGTTAATTAAGGTGAATTCTTTCATATGTGTATACGACCAGCGTAAGTACGGATCATCTAACCAATTTTTTTTCGTTACGTTATTTTTCGATGGGATTGTTTTATTATGTTTGAAGTATGTAAAACCGAGCCCTGTAATTACAAATATGAATGTAATTATGAGTAAGAGTAGGGGAGATTTTTTTAGTTTCATATAGGTCCCTCCTTTTTATTTCTATTATAAGTATACGCTTCTATTGAAAGAAATACAAAATAAGGAAAGTAAACGGGGAAGTTTACTTTCCTTATTTATGTTAAGCGGATACTTGTCCGTCTGTACGTTGTTTCTTGAATTTTTGTTTTCGTCCGTGTAATCCATAATATAAAAGTAAAGTGAACGCAACGATAATAGCTGCGATAAAATACATATTATGATAACTTGATTTTGCAGCGACGATACCTAAAATGAAAGAACCAAAGCCAATACCACTATCAAAGAACGAGTAGTAAGTAGCTGTCGCAGAACCGCGTCGATGGTTTGGAGCGGCAGTAATTGCAATCGTTTGGAAGCTAGGAATTAATGTTCCGTAGCCTAAACCGATTAATACACCTGCGCTTAGGAACCAAAACGGGGTTTGCGCTTGACTTAAAGCGAACATTCCAATTGTGAAGATAATGATAGCTGGATAAATAAGTACATTTTCACCGAAACGATCAAAGATTTTTCCTGTAAATGGACGAGAAATTACAACAACAAGTGCGTAAACAATAAAGAAGTAACTAGCAACCTCTCCTAAACCGAGCTCTTTTGCATAAATAGGAATAAAGGATAAAATGCCACTATAAGAAAAGGCTAAAACAAATCCTGTTAGAGCGATTGGGATAGAGGATGGTTCAATTAAGTCTTTCCAGTTCATCTTTTCTCGTTTTTGTTTGCTTACTGGTTCCTCATGAGGAATATTCACTACTAATCCTAATAAAAATGCGAGTAATGAAAATACCGAACAAACAATAAATAGTACAGTAAATGAAAAATGGGAAATAATTGTTAAACCTAAAAAAGGACCAATTACCATTGGCAGACTCATAAATACGCCGTAATAAGCAAGTGCTTCACCACGTTTATGAGCTGGTGTCACATCAGTTACAATCGTACCAGTTGCAGTAGTTGCCATCCCGAACCCAATGCCATGTAAGAAGCGAAGGGCAAGTAATAAAAATAAACTTTGCGCACCGAAATACATAACAGTAGCGGCTAAAAATAATGAAAGTGAAATAAATAATATTTTCTTTCTTCCTAAATCATCGAGCCATTTTCCTGTGAATGGTCTACATAAAACAGATGAAATAAGAAAAACAGTTGCAACTAAACCAATTTCCTCAGGTTTTCCTTTTAGGCCGTCTATTACATAGACGGGTAGAGTAGTCATAAGCATGTAAAATGTTAAAAAGAGAAATAGACTACTAAAACAAGTTCCGAGGAAATCCTTTGTCCAAAGTTTTTCACTTTGCATCGTCATCCCTCCAATTTAATCTAAGTTTTTAATAATTTGTTGTAACACTTGAAATGCTTGGTGTAAATCAGCTTCGTTAATACCTTCTAGCGTCTTTTCTTCGAAAGAATCAACTTCTTCTTGCCACACCGGAATCATATTTATCGCTGTTTCTGATAAAGAAATGAGTTTCTCACGGCGATCTTTTCCTTCTGTACGAATAATCCAACCCATCGTTTCCATACGTGTTAACGTACGAGTCATCGTTGGCGATTCAACATTTAAATACTGGCACAATTCTGTTTGGGTACAAGATCCAGTTTGATTAATGCGAAAAATTACAGCCCATTGTGCACTAAACAACCCAGTTGGAGATACGCGTTCATTAAACTTCTTCGTAAACTTTCGAGAAGTCTGGCTGACAATGTGAAAAAAATGTTGTTTTTCGTCCATATAGTTTGATCCTTTCAAATTAGTTACCTAGCTAACTATATACCTTTTTATTCTTATTGTCTAGTAATAGACATGTTGATTTATGTAAAAATTTCGTAGAGGTTTTATGTTGAGAACATACATTCTACATGGTATTCTTTAATTAAATAAAGAATTTTCTTTCTATTGAAAAGAATGGGGGAACTTGTGATGATTAAGCCTGCAACAATGGAGTTTGTTTCACTATCGAACGGAGAAACGATTGCGTATCAGGAAGTTGGAAGGCGAAATACAGAAACTCTTGTACTCATTCATGGTAACATGACATCGTCACAACACTGGGATTTAGTCATTGAAAAACTGCAAGGTCAATATCATATTTACGCTCTTGATTTAAGAGGATTTGGAAAATCAACATATAATCAGTCGATAGATTCATTACAAGACTTTGCTGAAGATGTAAAGCTATTTATCGATCAATTAAAACTAGAGAAATTTTCATTAATGGGATGGTCAATGGGCGGTGGTGTTGCGATGCAATTTACAGCAAATCACCCGAATTTTGTAGAAAAGCTAATTTTAGTAGAATCAGTAGGGATGAAAGGGTACCCAATCTTTAAAAAAGATATTAACGGACAACCGATCGTCACTAGTTTATTAAAAACGAAAGAAGAAATTGCGCAAGATCCGGTACAAATTGCACCAGTACTAGACGCGATAAAAAATATGAATAAATTATATTACCGTACAGTATGGAATCTATTAATATACACACATAATCAACCTGAACCAGATCGTTATGAAAAGTATTTAGATGATATGTTAACGCAGCGTAATTTCGTAGATGTGAATTATGCGCTTATTACATTTAATATTTCGAATGAACATAATGGAGTTGTAGAGGGAAATAAACAAATTCATCGCATTAAAGCTCCTACACTCGTCATACAAGGTGACAGAGATTACGTCGTACCGCAAGTAGTCGGTGAAGAGTTAGCGCAACATTTGCCGAATGCGGAGTTAAAGGTATTAGAAGACTGTGGTCATTCACCGTTTATTGATTGTTTAGATGTGTTTATCAAGCATGTAGAGGATTGGTTAGAACAGAAATAATCCCCGAAATGAAACGTATTGCATATACTATAACATTGTAGGTAAAAGGGGAGAATATCAATGCACCATCCAGTCTTAATTGCACAGTCACCATATAATCATCATTTATATACAAAAATAATGATTGATCCGATGTATATGCAAGTTTCACCAACTGTAGTTCCTATGCAAGTGCCGCATCTACTAACAGCTCATGCTCATCTTTACTTATATGGACCATCATTTTATGAGAATCCATATTTTAAGCACTTTCATTACAATGTGAAAGCACAAGTTTGGGAAGGATAAGAAGCTAAAAGGTTCATTCTTTTAGCTTCTTTTTTTTATTATTGTGAATATTTTGTACACGCATTTGCAGAAACAGTTTATAATGGAAAGCGGAAGAAGGTGAGGGAAGAGGATGTCAATGCGTTTTACATTTTGGATTATGGCTGGGGTTGCAGCAATTTCTGGTTTATCGCAAGGAATGTTACTACCTACAATCGCCATGATTTTTGAACAAGAAGGAGTTAGTTCAAGTATTAACGGTATTCATGCGACGGCATTATACATCGGGATATTATTTATTTCACCGTTTCTTGAAAAACCGATGCAAAGGTTTGGAATGAAACCAATTATCGTAATTGGTGTTTTTCTCGTTATTATTTCATTATTCTTTTTCACAAAAATATTTTCATTTTGGGTATGGTTTATTCTTAGATTCTTAGTTGGCGTTGGAGATCATATGCTTCATGTCGGAACACAAACATGGATTACAACAACATCGGACCCTAGTAAAATAGGCAGACAAGTATCGATATACGGCGTATTCTGCGGAATTGGTTTTGCAATTGGCCCTTATTTGGCAAGTACAGTTCAGTACGGCCTAGCAACGCCATTTATCGTATCTACTATACTGTGCTTAATAGGGTGGATTTTACTATTACCAACGAAAAATGCATTCCCAGCACAAGATAAAACGAATACGGAAAGTGAATCATCATTTTCTCGTTATAAACAAGTCGTTGGATTAGCTGGGATTGCACTTATTGGTCCACTTGCATATGGTGTGCTTGAAGCAATGTTAAATAGTAACTTACCAGTATACGCACTTCGCCAAGGGTGGTCTGTATCAGATGTTTCTTTCTTAATACCAGCATTCGCGATTGGAGGTATTATTACACAAATTCCGCTCGGTATATTGAGTGATAAATATGGAAGAGACCGTATATTAACGTGGACGTTCAGCATAAGTACGGGTATTTTCTTGCTTGCGGCAGTATTTGATCAATATTACTGGATCGTCTTTGCCTGTATGCTTTTAGCTGGTATGGTCATCGGATCGTGCTTCTCTTTAGGACTTGGATTTATGACTGATCTATTACCGAGACACTTACTACCAGCAGGTAATATATTATCTGGAATCGCCTTCAGTTTAGGAAGTATTATAGGACCTGTATTAGGAGGCGTATTTATAGAAAAAATACAGTATACAAGCTTTTTTATTGCGGTTATGATTATAATGGGAATTCTCGCAATGGTATATATAATCTACATGAAGAATCAATTCGCATCAAGAAAAATAGAAAGTAGGTTAGGTCATGACAAAACAACCTAATAAAAAGAAATTTGAAGTACTCGAAAACGAAACAATTACAGACTGCTTAGCACGTATGGAACAAGAAGGCTACGCACCGTCACGTCGTATGGAAGAACCAATCTTTCATGAAGTGAAGAAAGACGGCAAAACAGAAGTGGAACCGTGCGGTAGAAAGATTGTTTTTGAGGGGAAATTGAAGTAATCCGAATAGCAAATTCTTTTATGGTATAGAGCCACCCAATTCATTTGAGTTGGGTGGTTTTTTTACAATTCACAAAAAATAAGCTCATGCGGAAGGGTTTACTATACAAAAATGTAAAAGTAAATTGAAAAGTCCGTAATGGATAGAATTTCGGCGCGGGGACATGAATTATAAAGACACATATTTATACCTTTGTAGGAACGAACAATTATACAAAAGTAGGATGATTTAAAACATATGTATTTGTATTATAAAAATATGAAAGGGGGTATGAATATAATGATACAAAGCATATATGAAACTCATTTACATGTAAGAAATTTAGAAAAGGCGATAAATTTCTATCAAAATAAATTAGGTTTATCATTAGCAAAAAAACTATTGAAAAGACGAGTTGCATTCTTTTGGGTAGGAGAAAATAAAAAACAAATGCTTGGATTATGGGAAGTACATACAAATGAAGAGTTTGAGACGAAACACTTCGCTTTTCGTGTAGATTTAGAGTTTTTAAAGACTTCTAAATTGTGGTTAGAGGAGCGTGGAATAGAGGTGATAGGAAGTCAGGGGAAAGGAAATGAAGAGCCGATTGTTCAAAGGTGGATGCCAGCTGCAAGCGTATATTTTTTAGATTGTGATGGAAATAAATTAGAGTTTATTTCTATACTAGATGATGATCCAGATGAATTTGAATATGCAACGTATTTAAGTGAATGGAATGCGGAGCACCAAGAAAAATAAAGTTTAATCAGTAGAAGTTTTATAGCTTTGGATTTTGTTAAATAGATAGAGACAAATAAAATCCCTCAAGAAAAGGCATGTTCTTGAAGGATTTTTTATGCTTTATATATTTATTAATTATATTCATGATTAGATATTTCAGCGCGTTGAATATAACCATCAGAGAAGCTGAAATAAAGATAATAGCTTCCTCGATTATATATAAAGCCTTCGCTAGTCATATCCCCTCCGATTTCATCGGGTTCACCAAACCACTCTTTTAATTCATTGATAGTTATATCCATTTTTACCCATATATGTCTTGCGTCAGAAGGGTACATGTCAATATTATAATCGCCGTATACCGCTATATTAGGTGCATCACATTCTGTACATGGTGCTTTTTTCAAAACATCAGGCACTCCATATTCTTTTTTTACGTCAGATAGATCTTTACCCAATGAATTTAATGTAAATGGACCAAACGTTCCATTCTGTAAAGCTGTTGTTAACATTTGTTTCATTTCTTCTTTTGAATTGATGTTGAAATTATAATCTCTATTTTTTGCTATTGAATTATATAAAAATTGTGCATACTCCTCACGTTTCACAAGCGTGTTGCCATTGTAATTACCTGCCTCATCACCGTAGGATATTCGGTTACTACGTAGCGTATTTACAAATTTATAGGCCCAATGATCTTGAGGTACATCTTTAAAGTTACTTTGGCCTTTTGATTGTAATTGAAATGCTTTTTGTAATACTACTGCCATTTCATACCGAGTTAATGCATCATCTGGACGAAAAGCACCTGTTCCATCACCTGTCATAATTCCAGCCTGTACAATAGCTTTAATATCCTTTTCAAACATATGATTTTTAATATCGTTAAACATATTGCTCTGTTCATTGTTTGCTGTTAAACCTAAATGACGAGCGATTAAAGAAGTTACCTGGCCTCTAGTAATATTATCCCCAAAACCAAATTTGCCATTTCCATATCCGTTAAAAAGTCCTGCTGCTGCTAAGTAATCAATAGCATCTTTTGACCAGTGGTCCTTTGGTACATCTGTAAATACAGTGTTCGCATTGCCAGCTACTTTATAGTTATTCGTAGTTGTTTGTGCGTTTGCTGTGCCTACCATCATTGTAGTTGCTAGTGCTGTGGTGATCACGAATCCGAAAATTTTTTTAGCTTTGCTTGTTTTCTTGCCCATTAGCGAAAGCCTCCCCAGTTTAATTTAACTTTATTAAACATACGTATTACACATATACATCTAATACAATTAAATGTATACATCGCAATTATAACATGTAAACGATGAATATTTGTCATTAATTAACTTAATATAGATAAAATTCCAATAATCTATATAAAACTATAATTTTTAGATGATAAATATTTATTGCTATTTAATTGAAGAAAAATACGAAAGCTTTTTATAAAATATGGAAATGTTAAAATTGCTTTGATAAAATAGCGATATGTAAAAATAATTATTTGTTAATTCTTAATGTAATGAATATTCATGTTTAAATATACGAATTTAACTACATAGTTATTGTGCTAAAGGGGGAGAAAGATGTTAGATGAATTGTACAATGCTTTTTTAAATGCGTCGGGTTTTACAGAAAGCGCGAGGAAACGAGATCGGTATGATGATTTACATGATTATTTAAAAGATAAAGAAAGAGAGTTACAACAATTAATTCAAGATGCTGAATCAGCAAAGAGAGAGTATGAGAGTAAAAGTAATGGTTTAGAAGCTAATAAAATTCCAGCAGTTGAATTTGAACAAAAACGTCATGAAAAGGATGAAGAATTAAATACATTAGTATCCTATTTTAAAAGTGCATTAAGCGATGTTGGATCTGCAAAAGGTACAGCTTATGCAAAGTATTTGGAATATAAAGCGAAAGCAGAATCTGAGAAAGCGTCAGCATACGCTGCTGCGACCAAGGCTTTTGAAGAAAAGAAAAAGGAACTTGAAAAACTTATCCATTAAGCATACACAGAATGTGGGGGAACTAACATGAGTGGTAAAGAGGTTGAAATTATAGGAAGTAACACTACAAGTGCCATTTCTTACGCACAAAACATTGAAAATGGTATGAAGGATTCTTTAAACCAAGCGAAAGACTTAAAAGCATATGTCACAGGTGCGAAATGGAATGGAAAAACGAGGGATGCATTTTTAAGTTATCTTGATTTGATTATTCAATATAATTCAGAAATGGTAGAGGCATTTGAAGGGCATACGAAAGCTTTGAAAGAGTTAGATAAAAGTATTCAAACGTACGGAGATAGACCGGAAGTAAGGGCGATAAAACAATTGTGATGGAGAAATGAGGGATAAAAGAATGGGGAAAGAAATGAGTTTTGCACCTGCTGAATTATATGTTCTCGCAGGTGCAGCTGGAGTTACAGATATATTTGGATTGCCGAATCGTGACGTAATTATTTTACTTGATGAAGAATGTGTGACAAAAGCAACTACGAGTTTAAAAGAAAAAGGCCTACTTACAAGTGAAAACGGAATTACCCCTGCAGCTTTTCAAATGATTGAACTATTAAAGGAATATGAAAATTGTCACGAATACACGAGAATTAATAACTTGTTAATTGGCTTTTTGAAAGAGGATAAAGACCGAGTGGCTGTATTAACAGAAATAGAACCAAATAAAAAATACGAGATCGACTACATACCAAAACCGGACGTATATTTTTCATTATTAACACGCATTCCCTTCTTATTGAGAGAACCAAGGGAGATAGAAGATACATTTTTCTCAAAGAGAATGACAGAGGCAGAACAACAAACATTTGAGGGAAAAGATTTATCAAATAAAGACGTTATAGCGATAGAAACGTATACGAGGCCTCGAAGTAATAGAGAAGGAAAATGGGAATGTTTCTTATATTTCACTGAAGAAGAAGATTTCGTTCAAATAGATGTAGATCGTAATCGATATGACTGGGTGAGCCTCTATGCGGTTAATAAGAAATTGTATGACGTGTTAAAAATGCCATATAAAAAATTAATTGACCCGAGACAATTCTCGTTAGGAGGTATTCAATAATGCAAGTATCAATGGGAGATAGTGGTTCTGGTGGTGGAGAAGAAGTATTAGTTAATTTTCAAGAACTACTTGATATAGTAATGAAGTTAGAAAACATATATAAAATCCATGTAGACGTCATTGGAACGAATATTGAGAGTTTATTAAGCTGTGATTTTTATCAAAAAGGTGAAGCGATGAGAGTAATTGAAAAATATCCTGATATATTACACAAAACACTAGAATTGGCTGAACACTATTCTAGGTCAGCGACAGTTGTAGGAAATGTATGTGTAGAAATGCTTGAAAAGGACGAACAATTACGTGAAATATTAAGTAAGTTGTAGAAATCACCATACGGCTGGGGGATGAAAACGAGATGGATGTGAAATATAGACCTGAACCATGGCAAAACATGGGAGATGGTATGAATCGAATTACAAAAGATGCACTCATGAAAGTAAGGGAAGCAAATGTATTATTAAAAAGTATTGATGGAAGAATACGAGATTTAGACTCGGATGGTAGCATACATTTTAGTCCTAAAGATCAATCGCAAAAAATCGGGGAATTACTTGATAGTTATACGACATTACAAAAATATTGCGGAGAAGCAGGGCGAGTAGTCTCTGAACATATAGATAAACCTTTTTTAGTAGAAATGGATAAATTCGCTCAAAAAATGAGAGATACATCTATTCTCAGTTTTGAAACAAATAACCGAATTGGCTCTACAACAACGACAGCATCACCAGGTGCGCACGCAGGATATGGAAGTGTACCACAAACAATACAGAAGAAGAAAGATAAAATAACAGTAGAAGATATTTTTAAAGATTCACCTGCATTTGATAACGTACTGAGAACGGAGTACAAAGAACTAAAAAAACAAAACCCAGATGCAAAACTAAATTATGAAGAATACAAGAAAGTAGTCCCATCCACACGAGGATTCGAATACAAATCGATAGAAGATGAACAGAAAAAACTAGAAATGGTGCGAGACATAGGAATAGGCGTAGGAATCATCATCACAACAATCCTTTGTCCACCACTCGGGGCCGCTGCCGCAGTAGTATACGGAGCTGTACAAATCAAAAGTGGTATTGACGGAGAAGACTGGGGAACACACCGGAAATTGAGCCAAGAAGAACGCACAGCAAACATCATTTTTGGTGGATTAGATGCAATCCCAGTTGTGGGAGCAGTAGGAAAAGGAGTAAAAGCATTCAAAGGCACGAGTGAATTAGCTGATTTAGCAAAATTATTAAAATTCAAAGAAGGAATGCCTGGTTTTAATCCAAATTTGGGTGGAAATGTGGTACAATCATTGCGTGATAATAAAGCTATTATGCTTGACCGTTTGAAACTAACGAGCCTTAAAATGGAGAAAACTGGAAATGAAAAGATGTATCAACTTGGCGAAAAAATAGCCAAAAGCATAGATGATAGGACAGCCAAATCGGCAAGTTTTGAAGTTGACGGCAATGGCTTACTAATATCTAAACAAGGTGGTACAGATTTCCAAAGCTGGGTGAATAAGCATCATACAGAAAGTAATAAGATTATAGATGATAAGATTAAGGGTGTAGAGGCTTCTCTTGCTAGTAAGGGTACGGGTAATGGTAGTAACGCAAATCCAAACAAAATTAAGCTAACTCCGGAAAGAGAAAAATACTATCGAATGAAAATAGATGAAGCCAAAGCGCGAGGGGATTATAAGGAAGCAGATAACATTAGGTATAATCGTCATTGTGAAGAAACAAAAGAGCCTTTAGAACGTAAAGAGTGGGATGTTAAGCGTGAAAATTTAAGGAAAAGTCAAGAGCGAGGAAGAGAAGAAGAAATAAAAGGGAGAAAAGCTTTGGGAGAACACCTAAATCGTACATTAGAAGACAATAACTCTGGCAAGGTTGTTACGTATACATCCAGTGAAGGGCATCTTACGCGTCCAGATAGTATAGGTCGTAATGCTAAGGATGAAATCGATTTAGTTCATGATCACAAACACAAAATAAGTGACAAAGAACACGTTATTCATAATGACAGTCAAATGCGAGCTGAAAGAGAGATGCTCGAAGATAAAAGTGGAAGTCATATTGTGACAATATCAAGTGATAAACCTGATTTGAATGGGATTCCTCCTCATCCAAGACCAAGTGGGCCTTTAGCGAAAGAGAGTGACATTTTCTATACTGATCCAAATAGTGGTAAAGTGACACATAAGTGGGAAGCGCACCCAGATATCCCTGGTGGAGGTATATGGATAAAAATATAGATAAGTATGTAACTTTACTTTTTAGTATTAAGGGGGATTTAAATGAAACCTAATTATTTTACAATTGCAATGTATCCTACAGTATCGATTAATCAGGAAGAGATACTAGGTCGTCTTTTGAGCGTGTTTGATTCGAATGAAAAATTTGCTCCTACTCATTGGGGTAACAGTGAAACCGTACGGGTAGAATATAATCGTGAGGAAATTCTTGAAAAGGTGATTTTGGAACGTAAAGTATCAGAAGTACACTTGTATCGTGATAAAGCAGTGCACTATAGAGGAAGCTTTAAAGTTAACTGGAGTCATAGGTCATATCTTGAGTTTGAGTTTCATAAATCAATACCTAAAAGTTTATGGTCTGCTTTTTTTGAGTTATCCGATCAAATCGCAGAAATTGTAAAACCACGTTTTGGGGTGTCGCAAATTTTTTGGAAAGCGTCTTATCCATGGAATACGGAACGTGAACGGTTACATATGTGGATGAATATGTCTGCCTTACCTATACCGGTAAGGTTTCTTCCTAACGGTCCTTTGGGGGTAGGTGCTAGAACATATTTGAGTGGTCATATTTTAGACATGTTTGATAAGGAATTATTACTAAATAGCCCAGCTGTCGTATCAGAGCTGGATTGGGGTGGGATTTGTATAGACCTTTTACAAAATCCATTAGAAGCCGATATAGATATGTTACTTGATAGTTGGTTACATGTGATGAAATACTTAGAACCAGCTCAAGTAATGGCCATGCCAAGTTTTCATGAAAGTCGAATGGTTGTAACTTATTCTCCAAATGTTGCTTGGAAGGAGTATCTGGAAAGTTAAATGAAAGGAATTTGTAATCATGGATGAGAAAAATAATGATAGAATAAAAGTCATGGAAATATTAAATCGATCTCAATACAATGATGAAATTATAGATGGGCTAGATATGAGCAATTTAGACCTTACTTTTTCTGATTTGTCAGAGGTGATGGCAGAGGGTATCATGGCAAAACAAGTCCATTTAAGAGCTTCTTCACTAATGAGAGCATCTTTTTTTGATTGTGATTTTGAGTTTGCTGATTTCAGGAGCTGTAATTTAGAGGAAATACATATTGCAGATTGTAGATTTGGTGAAGCTAATTTCTCTAAAGCAAATATGAAATATGCAAAGGTAAATATAAGTAGTTGTTTTGAAACATGTTTTGATGAAGTTGATTTTTCATATGGAGAATTAGTTGGAACGATATTAAATCATGCTACTTTTCGACGAGCAAATTTATATAAAATAGATGCAAAACAGGCCGACTGTACGGGAACGGATTTCAGCAGTGCGAATCTTACAGAAGGCAATTTTGAAAAATCATATTTAGGAAATGCAAATTTATCAGAAGTAAATGCTAGAAGTGCAAATTTTACAAATGCAGATTTTACAGGAGCGACCCTTTTAAATGGGAATTTTACGGATGCGAATTTTACCGGTGCTAAACTTGACAATGTAGTTTGGAAGGGAGCAAAGGTAGAAGGAGCCAAATTTGATGAAAATGTGAAGGAACAAATCTTAAAAATGATTTAAATATGATGGGGATTATATACATTTGAGCACTCGAAAACCTATGATTGGTAGCGAGTGCTCTTTTTTAGAGATTGATAAATAAGTAGAAGTCAATATAGATTATTTTTAAGAATTGTTTGATGGATGGACTAATTCGTGAATATTATATAATTGAAATTAAACTAGCAAAAGATGTGAACCATCTCTCTTCATTAAAGAGCAAGAAGTATTACTTAATGAAAGTATAAAAGAAGCCCATGATGCCTCAAAGGCGAGTATTCAGAGTAGGATCTCGAATTTGGAGAGTGGTGGGGTTAAGGGTACGGGGAATAGAAGTAAGACAACAAGTGAAGTTAATTTAAATAATATAGCTGATTTTATTAACGGAACTAAGAATTTTGATGATGTATTAGATGATTATGCTCGACATTATATTGAGGTAATAGATATTAAAAACTGGTCTTGGGCCAATAATATTAAAGGTGGGAACAAATTAACAAGTAATAAAAGGAAAATGATAAAACAAAGAGCTGAAGAATTAGGTCTTATCCCGAAAGTTGAAGTGAAAAAAGTAGAAGGTATGCGCTATGGATTTGCTGATTTTGAAGGACTGGGTCTAGTAGTACATAAAGATGAACTTCCAAAAGATTTATGGTTAAAAAGAGATGTGGAGCAATTTGACTGGTTGAATAACAGGCTTCCAGAGGATATAAGGGCTATGGTGGAAAATGGTTCTTATACGTGGCATCATACTGAAGTACCAGGGAAAATGCAACTAGTTCCTTACGGAATCCATGGTATTACTGTTCATAATGGTGGAAGGACTAAAGGAATGTGGGCAGATGCGCCAAGATAATAAAAAAGGAGTGTTTTGAATGGAAATTAAAAAAGAATCTATAATTTATCCGTTACCGTCTGATAGTTTAATATTAAAGAAAGAAGAATTTTGGAGAGTTCAACTACCGGTAGATTATAAGAATTTCATAAAAGTTAATAATGGTGGTTCCCAAGAAAAGAAATCTTTTGTGTGTAATAACCATAGCTATGCAGTTATTAGGTTTTTATGTATTCTTGAAGCCCCAGAAAATATTGAAATAGGTATGTTTGATATTGATGTAACATGGACTCAGCTAGATGAGAGACTTACAGATGATGGAGATTTACTGGGAGTAGCTTTATTACCAATTGCTGTATTATTTGCCGGTGATTTTTTATGTTTAGATTTTAGAGAATCAAGAAGTAACCCGAAAGTTTGTGTGTGGGATCATGAGAATTCTGCTGAACTTGAACCAGTAAGTCATCATGTTGCAGATACATTCGATGAATTTATGGGTATGCTTCACTAATACATCTATCTAGACAAATCACATGATTAAAATTAGATAAAGGAACTCCAAAAAGATTTTTGAGTGATACAGGAAAACAATGAGAAGCTTGAAAATAATGACTCATGATGGTTGTACCATCATAGAGTATTATGTGCAATGATAGAATAGAAAACAGGGTACAAGCTTAGGCGAGATGACATTTTACTGGATGATGAATATTAAGGCATGGAATGGACATAAAACTAACGAACTCGTACAAACTCGTAAGTTTTAACGTAGTAGTTGTCGCGACATATAAAAGGTGTCATACCGTTACTACAAAACTTACAAATTTATGCTACTTAAAAACATATGAACTTAAAGCACTTGATTGTCAACTTGAGGCAACAAGTGCTTTTTTGTGTTTTAGCGTAGAAATAATGTGGTACAATCGCTTAAGGAAAATAAGACTTTAAAGAATGCACTAGATGCTATGAAAAATACTCCTATTCCAGTAGCAGTTAGGATGGTGGATACTGGAATAGGAGTGAGGCTTCCTTATATAGAATCTTCAACTGTTGGAGAAGTAGCTGGAAAGTTTTCAAAGGCAAGTACGACAGCTAAGGATGACGCTTATCAACTTGCTAAGGGTAGTGGAGGGGTTAAGGGTACGGGTAATCCTGTTCATAGATCTGAAATTGACGAAGTAATTAAAAATAATTACGATAAAGACGGAAATTTGATTAATAGATCAATTGTGCCTAAGGGATATGATAGTGTTGAAGAGTTTAAAGAAGTCGTGGGACTAACAGAAACATATTTGAATACTAAAACGAAAAATAATATATTAAATAAGCCTTTAGCAGGAGGAACACATGTGAAAAAAGGAGTAGATTTTGATATTTTAGGATTCCCAATATTTAAAGGGGACGATGTTAAATTTACAATGAGACTAGATAAGAATTTACATATTAGTCCAGATGAGGCACAGTTTCAGGAATGTACAAGGAAATTAAAAGAAGCGATTGATTCAGGCAAGATTCCAAAAGAATTGTTTTCTCCAGATCAATTAGCTCAAATAAATGCTGGTAAGGCAAGAATAAAAGGATTAACTTGGCATCACCATCAAGTCCCTGGCAAGATGCAATTAGTTATTTCAAAAGTACATAAAGTAAATCACTTAGGTGGAAATAAATTATGGGGAGATGGAATTAGATGAGAAAAGTAGAGTGGCAATTTGCTGATGCAACTGTAAGTGAAGATTTTGTAGGGGAAATTGGTAATGAAATAGGTGTTAAATTTCCAAACGATTATATAAAATGTGTAGCTGTGAATAATGGTGCTAATGTGGAACCAGAAATATTTAATGTGAATAATCATGAGAGAGTTTTTGGGACTTTATTATCTTTTGATGAAAATAGTGACGAATATATAGTTGAAGTATATAATGACTTTAGTGATACATTACCTAAAGAATTAATTCCATTTGCATTTGACCCAGCAGGAAATTTAATTTGCTTTGATTATAAAAATCATGAAGAAAATCCAATTGTTGTTTTTTGGGAACATGAAGATGCATGGAAAAAGGAAGCGCTGATGGAAAGTGAAGGGATTACGGCAGAAGAAGCAGAGAAAATCGCAAGAGAAAATGTATTTTACATTGCAGATATATTTACTGATTTTTTAAGTAAATTACACGATTGAAAAATATAATGATGAATGAAAAATAAATTTTATGTGAAGTGGATAGAAAAAATAATAGGGTGTTTGAAAATAGATACTCCATGATGGTTGTACCATCATAGAGTATTATGTGCAATGATAGAATAGAAAACAAGGTACAAGCTTAGGCGAGATGACATTTTACTGGATGATGAATATTAAGGCATGGAATGGACATAAAACTAACGAACTCGTACAAACTCGTAAGTTTTAACGTAGTAGTTGTCGCGACATATAAAAGGTGTCATACCATTACTACAAAACTTACAAATTTATGCTACTTAAAAACATATGAACTTAAAGCACTTGATTGTCTATTTGAGGCAACAAGTGCTTTTTAATTGAAAGGTATACTATAAATTTAAAAAAATTATTTTTGTGAATTAAAGCTAACAGAAATTACTAGTATTATATAATTGAAATTAAACTAGCAAAAGGTGCGGACTCCGTATCCCCAATCTTTAAAGGTGTAGAAATACTGCCAGATGGAAGTGTCACTAGAACTGGAACGAACTATGGCGGGAAATTCCAAGAAGCCCATGATGCCTCAAAGGCGAGTATTCAGAGTAGGATCTCGAATTTGGAGAGTAGTGGGGTTAAGGGTACGGGTAATAGTCGAATAGATTATTTACGTAATAAATATGGAAAATTTACTTCAAAAGAATTGAATTATAGGATTAACTTACGCGGTGAAACACTTAAGGAATTGCAAAAGTTAAAGGATACGGGGATAAGTAAGAAAAAAATTGGTCCAGCCTTTGCTGGAGTGTATGATAAAACAACTGGTAAAATTCACTATTCGATAAATGACTACGATGGAATATTGCCCGATTTCCATCCTTTAATAAAGTCAAGATATGATTCTATGCCACAAGAAGTTATTGATTCATATACATTTACAAAAGGTGCAGGTTCACACGCTGAAGTAATTGCCTTGAATAAAGCATTAAAGGCTAATCCAAGTGCTGGTTTGGATAATTTTGTTATCAATGTAATTCGTACGGGGCAAAATAGAACAAAACCAGCTGGAATGATGTTTCTAAGGTGTCCTCATTGTGCTTATCTTACAGATGAATTTGAAATAATCACGGAGGTTTCAAAAAATGTTAAATGATATATTAACGAAGGAGTATATAATACAGAACGGCCTAGAGTTTGAGGAGTACTTAGAATACGGGGGGCCTTATGATTTAGGAATAGTAGAGTATACTGATGATGGAAAAGAAAAATTATTTACTGGATTAGCTTACGATATTTATGAAAATGGGAATATAGAAAGTTATTTCTACGTAGAAAATGGTGTTAAACAAGGAAAATATGTGGAGTTTTATCCGAGTGGTAATATAAAAAGGATAGGAAATATGAATAAAAACTCGGCAGAAGGCTACCAGGTTGAATTCTTTGAAAACAGGGCGAAAAAGTATGAGTCTGAATGTATTGCCGGACGTGAGATGACTTTTAAAAAGTATGATGAACAAGGGAATATTATAGAACAAAAAACAGAACCAAGTGAATCAGATTTATTATATGCTAAAAAATTCAGTAGGGAGCCAAAAGTATAATAAAGTAAATACTATACAAAATCAGTTGAAATGTTGAGTTGTAATTCATCAAATGAAGTATGGTTAGAAGACATACAGGAGGTATGCACTAAATTTGGTATGAAAGTGGAGAGGGAAATATGAAGAGGAGTTTAAATACGGCGATATGTTTATGTTGCGCTGAGCGGGATCAACAAGAATATATAAAAAAACAAAAGCTTGAATCAACCAAAGAGAATTTACTATTTATTGAAAAAATTTTACGCTGTGATTGCAATGGATAATTCTAAATTAAAACCTTTAATAGAGGAATTTAAAAATGAGCAGCGTGCATTCTTACCAAAAGTACAACTTAGAAATACCTTTCAATTAGAAGAAATACGATTTGTTGCAGGAGTAGATTTAGCGTATTGGGAAATAAATGGTAAAATGTATGGTACATGCTGTATTGTAGTCATTGATTTTAGTACAAATGAAGTTGTTGAAAAAGTGTACAGTTATGGAGAAATAACAATCCCGTATATTTCAGGTTTTCTTGCTTTTCGTGAGTTGCCTTTAATTAAAGCTGCAGCAAAAAAACTAACTAAACAACCAGATATCTATATGTTTGATGGGAATGGTTATTTGCATTATCGACACATGGGTATTGCAACACATGCTTCTTTCTATTTAAATAAACCAACAATTGGTGTAGCGAAAAGTTATTTAAAGATTAAAGATGTAGATTTTACTATGCCTGAAAATCAAGAGGGATCGTATACGGATATTATCATTAATAATGAAATATATGGTCGAGCTTTAAGAACAACCAAAAGTGTAAAACCCATTTTTATCTCATGTGGTAACTGGATTGATATAGAGACAAGTACTGAAATTGTCATGAGACTTATTAATAAAGAAAGTCGGTTACCCATACCTGTTAGATTAGCAGATTTAGAGACACATATAATGAGAAAAAAACTATGGGAAAATTATAAGTTATAGAGCTTAAACCTTGATAAGTTGAATACTTATCAAGGTTTTTATGTAACTGCTTTAAATAGAGTATTACGTGCAAGGATAGAATAGAAAAAGAAGTACGAGCTTAGGCGAGATGACATTTTACTGTGGGATGAATATAAACGCATGGAATGTATATTAAATTAACGAACTCGTACAAACTCGTAAGTTTTAACATAGTAGTTGTCATGACATATAAAAGGTGTCATACTGTTACTACAAAACTTACAAATTTATGCTACTTAAAAACGTATGAACTTAAAGCACTTGATTGTCAATTATGGCAACAAGTGCTTTTTTGCATTTTAGCGTAGAAATAATGTGGTACAATCGCTTAAGGAAAATAAGACTTTAAAGAATGCACTAGATGCGATGAAAAATACTCCTATTCCAGTAGCAGTTAGGATGGTGGATACTGGAATAGGAATGAAGCTTCCTTATATAGAATCTTCAACTGTTGGAGAAGTAGCTGGAAAGTTTTCAAAGGCAAGTACGGCAGCTAAGGATGACGTTTATCAACTTGCTAAGGGTAGTGGTGGCTCAGGAGTTAGTAAGGAAGGTAGTGTGGCTAAGGGTACGGGTGAAATTGATAATCCTATTAGAACATATCGTGGTGTAGAACTTCAAAATATAGATCCAGTTTATATTGCATCTCAACGTACAGTCGTTGAGATGCCTTTTGTTGGGAAAGGCGAAAAGTACACTAATGCAGAAGGATGGAGACGTGATTTAAAGTATTTTTGGAGTGAACTCCTTGATCGACATCCAGAAGCGTTCAGCCCGAATAATAGAGCAATAATAGAAGGTAGGAATCCGTTTACTGATAGTCCTGTTAATGATAAGGTGTTTAGGGAATATTTCTCTCAATATGATGTTAAAGGTGTTAGGGGGGACAAATTAGTTCATCATCATATTGGTGGAGGTGGACAAGCATTTCCAGTGCCCAAAAACTACACCCAGGATCCGGTGGAATTCATAATATAGAAAAAGAAGCAGGGATATGGGGTAAAGATAAAATTTATTCAGAGTTACTACAGAAACTTATTAAGGAGTGATTTCTAATATGAAAGAGGTTATGAAAGGCTATTTTGAAAAATTTATAGATAAATGGATGGAGTACAACAATTCATTACCGCAAATAGCGTGGAATGAAGATGTAGATGAATTTATATATTCGGGTGAAGAAGATGAATATGGATATATTTCTTGGAAACCAATAGAGAAGGGAGTTGAATTTTCCTTTGATGAAATTGAAAGTCAATATAACGTTCAATTACATGATTCGGTGAAGCAGTATTTCAATTCGTATTGGTTTTTAGAATAAACGGGATGGATTTCTTCTTATAATATTAATTTGCACCCAGTTATTCCAGGGATTGAACCAGATTATTTTATTTCACTTGTCAAAGACTATGCAGAATCTAAAGAGGATATTTTTAAATATATCCCAATTGGTTTTGAATCAAATGGGATGTTAATATTGCTAGACAACAATACAGGTGAAATTTTAGTTGAAGATTTTGAATTGAATGATTATAAACAAATAACTAATAGTTTAGAAAGTCTAATTTCACAATTAAGATTTAAGGATGAACAATAGAAATCTATGTTCGAACTTTAAGAACGACAAAAAATGTTAAACCTATTTTTGTTTCTTGTGGGAACTGGATTGATTTAGATACAAGTACTGAAATTGTTATGAACTGTATTAATAATGAAAGTCGTTTACCTATTCCTGTTAGATTAGCAGATTTAGAAACACATAAACTGAGGAAGAAGTTAATAGGAGAATAAAACAGTGTATTCTATATTTATTAAGCAATAACTACAAGTAGGATGCATTTATATAAACTTGTAAGTTTTACCTAGTATTTGTCACAACATATAAAGGCTGTCGAACTGTTACTAAAAAACTTACAAATTTAATACTACTTAAAAACATATGAGTTTAAAGCACTTGATTGTCTATGAAAGGCAACAAGTGCTTTTTATATAAATTAAGGCTAACAGAAATTACTAGTATTATATAATTGAAAGTACATTAGCAAAAGGTGTGGACTCCGTAACCCCATTCGTAAAAGGTGTAGAAATACTGCCAGATGGAAGTGTCGCTAGAACTGGAACGAATTATGGCGGGAAATTCCAAGAAGCCCATGATGCCTCAAAGGCGAGTATTCAGAGTAGGATCTCGAATTTGGAG
>NZ_MACI01000076.1 GCF_001884105.1 Bacillus luti
TGAAAGTGGAATTCCTCCTAGGTACGGTGAGAGAGAGATTACAGATGAAGAAAAGCATTAAGAAAAAAACACCGACAGCAAAAATAAGAAAACAAGTAAATAAAGGCCACAATAAAAAGATAGAAACGGAAGATCAAGCTCTTCCTGGAAAAAATTTTATAGGTTCACTAGAAGCAGATCATATTGTGTCTATGGACAGAATTGCAAGTATGGATGGTTTTGGTAATTTAACAGAAAAACAACAGTTAGAAGTATTAAATAACCCAGAAAACTTTACAGGATTAAGTAAATCTGCAAACACTTCAAAGCAATCTAAATCGTATGAAGAATGGACACATTACAAAAAGGGAACACCAGATGAGATAGAAGTTAGTCCTGACTTTAGGAGCAAGATGATTACAAGAGAAAAACAGCTTGAAAGAATATTGCAAAAACAAATTGATGATTTTAACAAAGAATAATATAAAATAATATTAAAAAGGATGGGAAAAAAATGAGTTCTAAGTTAGATATATTAAGAGAGTATAATGAAGATATTCAATTGATTAATGCAAATGAATTTAAGAATATAAACGCATCTTTAATTCCTGATTTATGGGTGGAAGTATTTAGTGAACATGATAGAGAAAAGAGAATCAAGAAAATTTTAAGTATATGGAAAAAATATGTGAATAATAATTTATCTAATACTATTGCTTACTTATCAGAATACCTTGAGGATATTGAACTGATGGTAAGTGAGGACACCTATTCAATCTTGTATACAATAAAAAATCAAGGTGGAGAAGATTTATATTATGAAGGAAGAAATCCTAAAGATAGTTTTAATAATGAGGAATTAGAATCTTCATGGAGAGAAATTCCTGAATCTATTAGGGACTTTTACGAAAATGTTCATAATGGATTTTATGATTACGCAAGTGAATCGATGGGATTGATGCCATTAGAAGCTATAACTTACTTTGGGGATGATGACTTAGAGTGGGGGATTATAGATGAATTGGAAGAACCGATAAGGATTAATTTAAAAACATCTTTTGGATTCTTTAGTAATGGTATGGGGAGTTACATAGCTATAGATTATGAAAATTGTAAGAATAACAATGCTACTTTTTGGTCAGCTAAGAGTCAGCCTAAATATAATGTTCACTTTTGGAATTTTGTAGATGAATGGATTGTTATTGGTTTTGAATAAAAGGTTTTTAAAATTTTGATACAAAGTCTATAAACTTAAAGAGATTTTTAGGTTTAGAAAACAAAAAGGCCAGGAATTATTCGTGGCCTTCCTTTTTGGTTACTTGCATTTTTAGATTTTCAATTTCACTTTCAAGATACTATTGAATCTTTATGTGAGGTAAAGAAAAAATAACAATATCTATTATTAATATTCTTGGCTTAGTTTGTTAGTAAACAGCCAGATACAAAAGAATACATATAAAGTATGAATAGGGATGTAGTAAAAATGACAATGATACAATTTAATTCTTATCATCAAAAAGTAGAGATTAAGAGAAATTTAGAACTTATGAACTTAGAACATAAAAAAATTAGAGAGTATGTAAATTTTGATGTATGTTCTTTTGAGCAATTAGATGAATTTCAAGTAGGATACAGCATTGACACCGATGGAAACTCCCTTGTAACCGATGAGGAAGATACTTGGGATGCAAATTGGATTGTTATTGCATATGAAACTATGTGTGGAGATCCAATTATTATTGATTTAAATGAGGAAGGATATCCTATATCTTCAATCATGCATGGAATGGACAGTTGGAGTGGTGGCGATTTTCTTGCAGATTCAATGGACTCATTTATTAATTTTATGAAAGATATAGGTGATTTTCTTACTGAGAAACAAGTGTTAGAAGGTAATAGAATGATACAAACTAAAGAATTGGAAATATTGTTAAATGAGTTTTTGGAAAGAAATAAATTTGCTGATTTTGAAATATGGCACTCTTTATTAAGTCCATTATTTGATATTGCAGAAGAATACGAGCAAACATTGGAGATAAAAGTAAAAAAGATGAAGGAAGAGGGAAAGAAAATAACGGAAATTGCCCACATGCTTAATATAAAACCTAAAGAAGTGTATGAGTATATTAAGAAAGTTTAATAGTAACTCTTCACTTTTAAGAGAATAATCAGGCACGATGATGGAGCGATACAGGCAGAAAATGCTCGAATTTTTATAAGGCCGAAACAAAAAATCTGCTGAAGAAGAATCCATTTTGATCAATCTTTTTTCAAAATGGATTCTTTTTATTTATTGTAAAATTTAGGATTAAGAGTTGTTTTTGATTAGACTTTATTTCTATTGATCATATAAATATTCTTGAAGAAGTAGAAAGAGACCTTGAGATGTGTGCACTAAATCGTTTAGTAAATGGAAAAGTAGATAATTTTTATGAAAAGGTATTTAAGGTGTATAAAATGGGAGGATGGCCCTGTGGATGGAAAGGTGAGTACCCTAAAGGGAAAATGATTGTCTACTTACCAAATGAAAAATGAAGGCTTACATACCGACATACTTTATGAATTTCATGAAATCTATTGCGGAACGATTATAGAGAGATGACGGGTGATACGTAAAAATATCTTGATAGTTTAGGAGGGATTATTAAATGATTAATCTATTTAATATTCCAGATTTGATAGAAAAGTCAGCAGCGAGTGATATTGAAATTCAAGCAGTAGAAAATCGCATGAATGTTACATTACCTAATGTATATAAGGAATTATTGAGATGTACAAATGGCTTTTCAATCGGTGGTGGGTTACTTATTTATGGCACGGGGCATATTGCAGAAAGGAACGAGGTTTGGGAAGTAAATGAGTATGCGAGGGGGTATGTCGCAATTGGTGATGACGGTGGGGGTAATGTATTTTTAATGGCTCGACATGCAGAGGAAAAAGAGATGTTAGTAATTGGTTCTGGGGATATGAATCCAAGCTATGCTACTGTAATTACCGCTGATTTTAAAAAGTGGGTAAATAATGGTTGCGTAAGTGAAATAGAACAGAAAACAATAAATAAGTCGTCTGATATTTGTAATATAGTGTTAGTGAGAACTCCTAGTGAAGGTTTGAAAGATTTAATAAAAATAAAGAACGTATTAGGGCTTGAGATTTCCGCGGTAGATTTGCTAAAGGGTTCAAAAAATCTGCCTTATATATTAGTAGAAAGATTTCCATACGGTAAGGCGAAAAAACTCATTGAAAAATTAGCAATTGATAGTACTATACTGAGTATAGAAGTGGCTGGAAAAAACAGTTAATATTAGAGGGTAACTTTCATACGAATAGAGAAATCGATATGGATCCAAGAGAGTAAACAGGGAGAGTCATAAATGATCATAAATGATGCAGTTTTTGGTGAGATTGAGTATACATATGGATGGGTTAAGGACATTACCGTTGAATTTTGTGGAAAAGAAGTTGAAATAGCATTGATAGTGAAAGTTGAAAAAGACGGTAAGTTTGATGAAGAACAATATAGGGCTTATAATTCATTATTGCAAAATTGGGAACGACTGCAGCAAGTTTTTTTACAAGCGATTTTAGACTATTACAAGCAAGAGCGTCAAAAATTAGGGTATGCTGTTGAATTTAATGAAAATTACCCGCATATCGAAACAATTGATCAATTACTTAAGAGGATCACTTTAGTTGGAATTGTAGTCCCATATGGAGATATTCATGAAGAACGAGATATTGGGATAACTTTCGATTGTACATGGGATGCAGAGAATGGACTAGGAATACGTCTACTAAATGAAAAAGTAACTGAAGTGGGGTATCAAGACGTTGCTATTTAACTTTTAATCTAAGGAGTGAAAAAGTAGTATGAAAGAATTTGAGGAAAAGTTTAGTGAATTGCAAGCTGATATGATATCTATATGCATGGAATATGTTGAAAATAGAGCTGATAAAGTATATGTGTACGCTTCATGTGAAGAAGATATGATTTCTAGTAGTTTCTTTTATTTAATTAACAATAAGTATGTAGAGTGTCACAAGGTTAATGATGCATTGAAAAATGGGGGAAAAAGATATGATGTATCTCCAGAACGAATGTTTCAGGTTCTACAAATTATAAGTGAAGATATTGAAGGAATTGAAATGTTATGCAAAGAATACGAAAAAGATATGCCAACTGAGATGAAATTAATATACGATGCTAAGAGTGGTAAGTTTAGAGCTGAATATGAGTATGATTTAATCCATACAAATGATGATATAAAAACGGCTGATGATTTTGCTGATGAGTGGTTTGAGGAAGTGAAAAATAATAACCTTTAAAAGCGGTACAGTAATAGTTATATCTTAGTTAAATAGATAATGAGTGGGAGTAGAAAATGGAGAAATCGATGGATTTTAATGAGCGAATAGCCATTTTATATAAAATGCGTTTTCTAGAGAATGAAGGGGATGATATTGAAGTTTTTGAGAGTATTCTCAATGTATTAGCGAATGAAGGGACAAATGATATAATTTCTGATCTTTGTATAATTTTTGAGGATGATATTGCTGAGCCATCAGCGGGTGACTACCTTATTGAAACGATTTTTTATATTGCTGAACATTCCGGGGTAGAGGAAGGGCTATACAAATTAGCTATTAGTATTCCTAAAATGTTACCTCATGCAGAATTCTGGGCGGAAAGAATTCATCGGACTCTTTTACATTCAAAAGGTTTAGTCGTATCGTATATGAATGTTTTAGAAAATATAAATAATTCAACAAAGCAAATAATTAAAGGGATTCTTCTTGAGATAAGGGAGGACGACCCAGATTTATATTTAGAAAAAGTAAATTCAATCTTAGAGAAATTGTGATAAGGGGATACTATGGAAAAGATAAGTGATTTTATATGTTTCGAAAAGCCGTCGCAAGAGATTGTTGAAAAGTATATAGGTAAAGTTCCTGAACAAATAATAGATTTATGGAAACAATATGGATTTGGAAGTATGTTAAACGGATATTTAAGGTTGGTAAACCCAGAAGAATATTTAGATATATTAAAGGAAAGTTATATCCGTTATGAAGAGGCTATCCCGATTTTTACAACAGGTATGGGAGATATTCTTGTGTGGGAAAATAACTATTTATTATTACTTAAGTATCGAAAAGGTACGGTTGATGTAGCAGGTGGGAAATTTAAGTTTTTCTTTAAAAATACGAAAGATGACTATTTTTTAGAGAAAGTATTGGATTGGATACCTTACGAGCAGGCAATACACAGGTACGGAAGCCTTGAAATTGATGAATGCTTTGGTTACACACCGTTACTTGCATTAGGTGGATCAGAAAAAGTAGAAAACTTACAAAAGGTTAAACTTATCGAGCATGTTTATTTAACTACTCAATTTATAGGCCCAATAGAATAATGATGGTACGTATTGTTATATTTATGAATACAGTGACGTGTTTTATGTTGAAAATAAAACAAGCATAGCCACGCCCTAAGTTTAGAACGGAGTTATGCTCGTTTTAGGTTTTAAGATTAAATAACTTTATTGGCTTTTTACAATTTCAGGTAATACTTCTATAGTTAGGAAAGATTCTAATCTTCTTCCTCTTGGGCTAATGATAAAGAGATATCATCACGTACAACAGACAGCTTCTTCTTTTCTCCATTTGGATACACAATACTCCATAAAGCATATCCATTGTAACGATCTGTGTAATTTTCATCACCTTTAACATAATTTACTGCCGCAATGGCAGCAGCTGAAGGACTACTATATTCTTTCCCTTCAAAAAGGATTTTGCCGCTTGTTAAGTCGATTTCTGCCTTTGTTATGGAACCTCCATAAGTAGCTTCTAGGTATTTTTCGTCTTCGTTTAATCTTGAATATACCTCTTTCCAAGAAATGTTTGATTTACGAATCGGAGAAGACGTTTTGGCCTTTCTTTCTTCAGGTGTCTCATTTTTAACTGCATCGAATATCTCATCTAATACGTCCTTATATTTATCATATATAGTTACACACAACTCATTGTTTACTCTTGCCATCGGTTTATTCACTCCTTTATAGACCATGCGAAGATTATGGATATATTCTTCTAAAATATTTTTGTTTGCTGTTGTAATTTTTGGGTGATTCACACAAGGCAATATAACAAAATCATATAGCCCTTGATAATCAATTTGAATAAATTCGGGACATTTAGGTTTTATCGTGGCATCTGGAGATAAAAAGACCTTTAGTTCATACTGATACGAGTCCTCCATCTGTTTTAAGATTTTCGTATAGGTTTCAGTCTGGTCTTTGTTTTCTCTTGCTAACACCTTATTTTCCACAATGATTCTCATCGAATCATTTGTCATATATAAATCAAATCGAGCCCGCAATTCCTGGTTTGTTTCTGGAATAGCTACAGACTCCGCTACCTCAGTTGCCACTTCTAATTCCTCTAGTTTAAGTGATGGATCCGATTCGATTAAAGCAAAATTAAAATCGGTTTTCTTACTTGATATATTTTCCTCACTAATATAGTAGAGAAAACGCTTCAGTGGGAAAGTACCTAAATTCAATGAAGACATTGGTGAAAGTAACCAACTGATAAAAGAACTATGCATCGTTTCGCGGTGTCCAAAACCCAATAATTGAAACAAGCTTTCTTTTTCAAAAGATTCTTGTAAGCGCAAGAAATCAGGATCGCTAATTAACTTATTCAATTGGGTTTTCAACTCTTTTTCATTTCTTATCATCTTTTAACCTCCAAATCTTAGTAGATATAAATATCGTAAACTATAGTTACTGGAATAATCAATTTTTTTTATAAAATAATAAAAAGATATAAAACTTTACTCCAGTGTGTAATCAATATTTACGTTGCTATTTGTAGGCAGTAAAACTCCAACTCAACATTCAGCTAGAGCAAAGAAGTGAGGTGAAATTCAGGCTGCCCGTAAAGGTCTGATTGGTAAAGACTGATAATTAGTGAAGGATGAACAAAAAATCACTAATTAAAGTTTCACTTTATTTTAAAACAAGTTATGGATAAATCCCTATAATTAAAATTTAAAAAATCAAAACAAAATGTTAAAGTATGTAATTTTTGTTTTATAATGGAATTGCAGTTTGGTAAGAATATTTTAAATGTTTGTAATGTAAATCAAACAGGAGGTTGTAAATATGGGGAGGAAATATGTAATTAGGATTCTAGCTTTACTCTCTGTCATATCTCTTTTCTTTAACTTAATGTTACCAAAGGCTAGCGCAGAAATTGAAAAGATTCCATCAGTGAAAACAACAGCTACAAACAAAGCTGATGGCGGAAAAGAGATGCATGCAAAGGAGTCTATCACGATCCAAGACAAAGTTGAGTACACCAACTTAGTTGTTGGTAAAGAGTACACTGTAAAAGGTAAACTAATGAACAAAGTTACGAATAAGCCGTTATTAATTGATGGAAAAGAAGTAAAGGCTGAGACAAAGTTTACAGCAAAAGAAAAGAATGGTTTTGTAACATTAGACTTTCCTTTCGTTGGTGCAGAACAGCAAGGTAGAGAAGTAGTAGTGTTTGAAGAGCTGTATCAAGATGGTGTCTTAGTGGCAACTCATGCTGATATTAATGATGTAGGGCAAACAGTTCGATTTGTAGAACCGACAATCAAAACAACAGCAACAAATAAAGCGGATGGTGGAAAAGAGATGCATGCAAAAGATTCCATCACGATTCAAGATAAAGTGGAATACAAAGATTTGATCGTAGGAAAAGAATATGTTGTAAAAGGTAAACTAATGAACAAAGTTATGAACAAACCATTATTAATAGATGGAAAGGAAGTAACAGCTGAGACTAAGTTTACAGCAAAAGAAAAGAACGGTTTTGTAACATTAGACTTTCCTTTCGTTGGTGCAGAGCAGCAAGGAAGAGAAGTGGTAGTGTTTGAAGAGGTATATCAAGACGGTGTTTTAGTGGCAATTCAATCTGACATTAATGATGCAGGGCAAACAGTTCGATTTGTAGAACCAACAATCAAGACAACAGCGACAAACAAAGCAGACGGTGGAAAAGAGATGCATGCAAAAAAGTCCATCACAATCCAAAATAAAGTGGAATATAAGGACTTAATCGTAGGAAAAGAATATGTTGTAAAAGGTAAATTAATGAACAAAGTAATGAACAAACCATTATTAATAGATGGAAAGGAAGTAACAGCTGAGACTAAGTTTACAGCAAAAGAAAAGAATGGTTTTGTAACATTAGACTTTCCTTTCGTAGGTGCAGAACAACAAGGAAGAGAAGTAGTAGTGTTTGAAGAGGTATATCAAGATGGCGTTTTAGTGGCAATTCAATCTGATATTAATGATGTAGGGCAAACAGTTCGATTCGTAGAACCAACAATCAAAACAACAGCAACAAACAAAGCAGATGGTGGAAAAGAGATGTATGCAAACGAATCTGTCACGATCCAAGATAAAGTGGAATACAAAGACTTAATCGTAGGTAAAGAATATGTTGCAAAAGGTAAACTAATGGATAAAGCAACAAAGAAACCTTTACTAGTTGATGGTAAAGAAGTAGCAGTAGAATCTAAGTTTACTGCAAAAGAGAAAAATGGTTCTATCACACTTGATTTCACATTTAATGCTTCTAAGCTACAAGGTAAAGAAGTAGTAGTATTTGAAGAGCTATATCAATCTGATATTTTAGTAGCAATCAATGTTGACATTGAAGATGCGGGCCATACAGTGAAGTTTAAAGAGAAAAAATTAGGAAAACCACAGCCAGAAAAGCCACAGTCAGAAAAACCGCAATCAGAGCAACCTAAAACAGGAAAAACATCAAAAGCAGGAACATTACCAGCTACAGGTGGAAATATGTACTTTACGTGGTTCTCAGTCGGAGCGGGTCTTTTGTTATTAACTCTTGGAGCCATATTATTTATTAAACGTAGAAATGCATAATAAATAGTTTTTTAGGTAGAAGATATGGATATGGAATAAAGTCACGATGTTATATTTTCAAATACAGAACCTTACATGTGTTTGGATTAAACTTTTTATAAAAATTGAACATATAGTCACAAAGAAAGGCTCTCTTTTGATTCGTTTTTTCAAAAGAGGGTCTTTTCTTAGTAACATACTGGTTGGTAAACTAAATGTTACTAAGAAATATATGTATAGAATTAGATACAAGTAATAGTTGAGGAAAAAGTATTGTTAGAGTGATTATTAAATAGAAGCATAAAAAAATAAAGGTATTCAAAATAATGGAAGCCTACTGAACTGATAAAAATAAAATTCGTGCTAAGAAATAGGAGGGCATAGTGAACAAGAAAGGTCAGTTAATTCAACAAGTAAAAGTCGTGATACATAAGTTAGAGAAAGACTATGTTAAAGATATTAATAGTGGCATTTTACAACTAATATATAAAAGATATAAAAAAGCATTAGAAATATTAGAGAATAACGAGGATATTAAGGGAATAACCATTGTGGGTGGTGTGCGTGCGTATATGGACAGTTACAATGACTATCCACATACACTATTAGAAGAATTACATAAGGCTGAAACGATAATTAAAGAATTAACTAACAGATAGTAATAGAGAAAAAACAAGAAGTGATAAAATAGGGGAGACGTTTTTTACAAAAAGCAAAATATAATTCTTGCAATGTTAGAGAATAAGGAAAGCTATTATGAAGTTATGGCAACTTATTAAACTATAAATTTTTTGAAACTCTTGAATAAACTCTACTCAAAGTATGGAGGGAAATAAATGTCATTAGAAAAAAAGATATCTATTTTAAAAAGAATACGTTTTCTGGAGCATGAAGATGATAGTATTGAGCTATTTGAGGAAATCTTAAATGAAATATTGCAAACGGCAGATAATAAAGTAATTATTGGTTTGTGCAGTGTATTTCATGATGAAATAGATGAACCTTCGATTGTTGGTGATTTAATTGAATCGATTTTTTATATAATCGAAAAAAATGGAGTTGAAGATGGTTTAAATAAAATTATTGAAGGGATAAGCATTGTTTTGCCACAAGCTAAATATTGTGCTAAAAGGTTCTATAGAAGTCTTCTAGCTTCAGATGATTTTATTATTCCATTTATTAATGTATTGAAGAAGGCTAAAACTACAAATAAAGAAGACGTTATTAAAATTTTGAAAGAAATAAGTGAGAAACAACCACAACAATATTTTGAAAAAGTTGATTTGATTTGTAAAGAGGTTATTTAATACTTTAATTATAAAATAACTCTAAAGTTTACGTGTAGGATCATGAAAATAGCTTTAATATGTTTCATTTCTAGATAAATCATATTGTTAATACTAGCTAGAGTGGTTTCGAAAAATATTTGAATAGAACGCTAAAAGCAATGGGAAATTTGAAACCAATCCTTGTAATGGGGTGTACTATTGAGGATTACTTTGTGTAATTCTAGCCTAGAAAAGGATTGAATATTTATTAGAAGGTGAAGTTATGTGGAGAGAGAAGATTAGTCATATATCCAAAATAAGAGAGAAACGAAATCGAGAACTCAATTTACCTATCAACGAAAAGGAGTTATCAAAATTTCGCAAATCTGTAGTAGAAAAATTTGGTGAAGATGTCCTGCCACAGCAGTACTATGAATTTTTACAAACAGTTAATGGAATTGAATTTAATGGATTAATAATATATGGGATTGACCAAAGTTTTTTAGATTTTAAGCCAATAAATGAGGTAGATAGTTTTTTTGATGCTAATGAAATATGGGAATCAATTAAAGACGAAGATGAACTGATTTTTTTCGGAGATTCAGATATAGCTTGGTATTGTTATAATGTTTCCAAAAAGAAATTTGTTGAACTAGACAAGCCTTCAGGCGAGCATATGGAAACTTTTTGCGATTTTGATACTATGCTTAAATCTGCTCTCTCAGTAGCACTTAGCTAAATGTATCGTAGTCAATGTCTAACTGTTTAAGCTAAATGAAAATAGTGCAGGAGGATTCTATGGAAAGTAAGGAAAAAGCGATAAAAATCTATGATTTCATTAAAAAAGGTGATATAGAACAAGCGAAAGAGATCATTATTACTGATAAAAGTTTGCTTGATTTTGTAACGCCTTATGGAACGTGGCTACATGCTGCAGCTAGAGCTGGTGAACTGGATATGATAAAATTTCTTGTTGAATCTGGTATGGATATTAACCGTAATGAAGGTGTACCAAAGTCAGCACCTATTGCACAGGCAGCTAGTGAAGGTGAAATTGGTATTGTAGAGTACTTATATGATAATGGTGCAATATTAGATGTTAGTGACCCAAATAGAAATCCTCTATTCTCAGCGATTTATGGTGGGCATCTTAATATTGTAAAGTATCTTGTTCAGAATGGTATTGATAGTACTGTAAAGTATACAGGGGATAATATGAAAGAGATGGGAGCTTACGAATTCGCTATTGAAAGAGGACAAGTAGAAATTGCTGAATATTTAAAAATGTACACTTGAGATGGAAGCCATATATTGATGTAATAGAAAAGTTGAAAACTAATGATCATATTAATTTAATTACCCAATTCATTTAAAAGGAGAAATTTATATGGACTCTCAATCTGAGGTTAAGAGATTATATAGTTGTAGATTTTTAAAAAATCAATCGGAATGTGAAGAGTTTGACAGTGTATTAGAAAACTTAGCAGATTGTACTGATGAGAAGCTTATTAAAGAGTTGTGTATAGTATTTGAGGATGAAACAAAAGCGGAAGAGGTTATGTTTGGTCTAGTTCATTGTATTGAAAGTTTTGAAATGGAAAAATATTTAACAGAGATGCCTAAAGCTTTACCAAAAATGGTTGAGAGTGCAAAAGAGTGGGCAATGCTACTAAACAAAAGAATTTTAAATAGTGATTTATGTAGAAGTGAGTATGCTAAAGTACTTGTAGGAATGAATCATGATATACAACTAACGGTAATTAATTTACTTAATGAAATTATTGCTGATAACCCTAAAAGATTTGAGAGTACTGCCAATGAGGTTCTTAGTCAATTACAAGGAGTTCATAAAAATAAATAAGAATTGTAGAAACCGTGGAAAGACAATGTGAATGATATACAAATATAAGATAATTGTAGCTAAGACTGAACTGTAGAATTTATTATATTAAGGAGTTTTCATATGATAAAAAATGATGAATTTTTTGGTAAAATTGAATATGAATATGTTTGGAGTAGAGATAGTACTGTTAAGTTCTGTGGAAAAGAAATCACCATTGCTTTAATGATAGATGGTGACGAAGATGGTCAGTTTAGTGAAAAACAGTATGCTTCTTATAATTCGTTAATACAGAATTGGGAGTATCTTCAACAAATTATTTTGCAATCAATTTTAAATTATTATAAACAAAAACGATATGAGCTCGGATATGATGTTTCCTATAATGAAAATTATCCTTTAATTGAAACAATTCAACAGCTTTTTGAAAGGATTAAATTAGTTGGTATTTATGTTCCATCTGCTAGACGTTTTGAAGGACGATATATTGGATTAACATTTGATTGTACATGGGACGTAGAAAATGGATTAGGTATTCGTTTAATAAATGAAAGAGTAACTAGGATAGGTTACCAGGATGTCGCGATTTAAATAGCAATAGAAAAATGGAGACACCCTCCCGCTATAAGATTCTATTAACATGATGCCACAAATACATTGTATAAATAAAAGCCAAGAAGAGTTGTATTATGGATAAAACTGGGAACACCTTAGCGAAGAGCTAGGGTATTTGTGTTATATAGTTTCACCACATATGCTTCCGAATTAGGAGCAGGAGTAATCAATGAATCCTTTGTAGCGTTTCCTATAATAGAATGCAAACTCTTAAAATTTTAAGAGTTTGCGATTAGTGATTATTAGTCGCTCAAATAAAGGGAAACAACTAAAATTTCATTTCGTTATACAAATTTACGAATGTTATTTCTGTTTTTTCACACGGTCTATATAACTAACAAATAGGGAAATGTTCACTAGTACTTTTATTTCTGTTATAACAAATGCTACAATAGAAGGTAGAACGTATATTTGGTATAATCAAAACATACTATATGAAATGATGTACATGAGTTTGAAATTCATGTAATAAGGTAAGTACTACATAACAATAAATAATATTTAAAGTTCCAGTACATATAGGATTCAGTTCATGTTATATAAACCAATTGTTAGAAAGGAAAAGGTGTAATGGATCAAATTTCATTCGAAGATTTATTTGAAGAAGAAAAAGAAAAGGAAAAGGTGGAGGTAGCTGAGATCCCAGTACCTTTATCGCCCTTACAAAAGGATATTTTAGACTTACTTCATTCTGAAGAAATAAGTGCACTTGAGCTGTGCGAACAATTAATACGAGCTGGTAAAATATCAGATGAAAGGTTCACAACGAATAAGCCTAAAGCATATGGGAAAGTATGCTTACTATTAGAAGGTTTTGTTAAAGAAGGAAAGCTTATTTTTATCAAAAATGATGAAACAAGAGATAGGGTATATAAATTGAAAGAAGAAGATTCTAACGAATAAAATGTGTAAAATATAGTAATGAAATAAGGAAGTCCTCATATTTGTGTTGAAAGATTGTTTTCACATAAGCGTGGGGATTTTTTTGAGGAAGGATGTATGAAAGATTGGGAGTATAACGAATTATTTCATGCAATTCGGGAGGCGTATGAAGAGAGAGGGGATCGATATGCTATAGCAAAACTAGCGGATGAATTTGATAATAATTAGGGGAACTGTGAAACAGTGAAGGTAGAATATAACCGTCAGGAAATTATAGAAAAAGTAATTTCGGAGCGTAGAGTATCTGAAGTTCACCTGTATCGTGATAAAACAGTGCACTAGTAACTCTAAAATCAACCATTATGTATATTTTGGAGTTACTTGACGTTAACTCTACATCAGTAGAGTTAATAAATTATTTAAATAAAAAACTGTTAATATACAACTAGAATTAATGACGGGTTATATTCACTTAAGAATATAACCCTATTTATTAGAACCAGTAGTATATAAGGAGATTATCCCACGGGTTATTTGCAAATATTAGACGAGGAATATTTGGCGCTGTAAAAGAAAAAACATTGACTCTTATATCATTATTGATGTTGTCCTCAATTTTCCTCATGTAGTACTTGAAAATCAGTAACAAGTGAAACGATTTTTCCTGCTTCATCAATTCCCCAATAGGAAGGATAAAATCCATCTCCATAACCTGAACGGAATATAATGATATTACTTCCTGTTTCCTCACACACCACGCAATTTCCCCAATCTTCATCATGTTCTGTTAGTATGTCATCTATAAGATCATCATACAAACTAGTAAATTCTTCTCCTAGTTCTTGTTGTAACCTATCTTCTATTTCTTCTAACTTACCAATTGCTTCAACATCTGCAAAGCACCCTAAGCCTGTATCAACTGGGTAACCAAAAATATATCCGTCTTCCAGTTCACTTACATTTTGTCCTGGTTTTGTTGCCATCTTCCATCCTACCGCTTTTGACTCCGACAATTTCAATTCAGCACCAGCAATGACTCCATCTTCCTTATGCCACCAAGCAACAATTGGATATGTACCTGGCTGAATTGTTTGTTCGAAGTGATTTTCATTAAAAATAAGAGGATCACAAGCAACAATTTTACCTGAAGTAACTTTCAACTGTTCTAGTGCTTCGGAACGCAGGGCCTCACTATCCGGTTTAGATAATTCACGTAATAACTTTGACATAATGTTTCTCTCCCTTTCCTTTTAAAATATTTGTTGGTGCTGCCTTCCATATATTTTTACATGAGTTACATTTGTGTTCTGTGGTATTTCTAGCGCCTTTGTATGTTCCTATAACTTCGATATTATCGCCATGAACTTCTAAAACCTCTGCGGCATATCGTACCCGCGTTTTTCTAATAGTTCCGCAACATATTCTTCATGCGTTTTACGTTTTCGGATATATTGCTTCCCCGTACAAGTGTAGATGGAACAAACCTTTATTCATTGAAAAATATAACAAATGAATTTGACTGTGAACTACCCACCACTTAGTATCTCTTACGAGCCTACTTGAAGTGGGGGCTTCTCGGTTCATCGCTACTTTTGATAGCTAACGAATTTGTCCTATGACAGCCGAGCTAACTCC
>NZ_MACI01000077.1 GCF_001884105.1 Bacillus luti
ATGCACGTTTCTCAAATGAAGAAACCACCCACGACCACTAGTAACGCTTTGAGTTGCGATTTAGGTGTAGATAGATTATTAAGTTGCGTAACAAATATAGGTGATACATTTTTAATTGATGGAAAAAAACTAAAATCTATTAACCAGTACTTCAACAAAATGATACGTAATCTGCAACAGAAAAATGTGGACAATGGAATTTCAAAACGTATTGTAACGAATAGAATGGCTGCACTTTGGCATAAACGAGAACGACAAATAAATGGTTACATTTCACAA
>NZ_MACI01000078.1 GCF_001884105.1 Bacillus luti
CTCTTTCTGTTCTTCTTTAGGTTTTAATTTCTCTTTTTCCAATTTCTTCTGATAGGCAAGAAGTTGTGTGTCGTTCATCTTACCAATATTTTTATGAATATTATCCAGAACTTCTTTTTGCAAAGGTTGCAACTCTTTTTCTTGTGTTAATCCAGTGTACACCTGGCGTATATAAAAGTTTGTGGTGTTGTACATATTCTTAGCATTATGACAAGATTCTTGAAAATAAGAATACATACGATGCCCTTTTTTAATCCAAATTTGAAGAGTTTTATAGTTTGATGGATTTTCCTTTGTCATTTTATTCACCTCCTTGTTAAGGATATTATAGCAAAAAAAAACGGAACGTATGTTTCCGTTTTTTTTCTTGGAAATAAAATATTTCTTTCGATTCACCTCGCCACCTTCACTTACGTTTAGAGGTGGGAGTCCTCTCGAAAGGCATGATAGAAAAAATAAACCTCTCTGCAAGCAGAGAGGTTTATTTCATGAAACTAACTCAAATGGCTTATTGTAATAATTTAGAAACCATTTGTGGAGTTTGGTTCGCTTGAGAAAGCATGCTGATACCAGCTTCGTTCAAGATTTTGAACTTAGTCATCTCAGACATTTCTTTCGCCATATCAGCGTCTTCTACTTGAGAAGCAGCAGATGCCATACTAGATTGTTGGCTCTTTAGGTTGTTTACGTTAAAGTCTAGACGGTTTAATGTAGAACCTAGAGTTGCACGGTTAGAAGCAAGAGTTTCTAATGCAGCATCGATTGCTTTAACTGCAGCAGATGCATTTCCAGTACCACCAGTAGCTCCACTAGTAGAATTACCTTCAATAGCAGCTTTAAACATAGCGCCAATTGCACGAGCAGCTTCTAGAGTATTACCAGAACCATCTACTTTTTGGAAGTTGTCAATAGCAGTGGAGATTTTTGCGACATCATCTTGATTCATAGCACCTTTAACTGCGTTGAATGTAGTTACAAATGTATTCATTTTACTTGTTCTGTCAGCAGGGTTTAGACCACTGCCAGCAGTAGTATTTAAATCCTCTAAAGCTTTTGCAGCTGCTTCTGCACCACTAACTTGTCCTGTTGTAACTGCAGGGGCAAACTTATCAAATACAGTATTAATATTTTTTGCATTTTCTAATGTATTGCTAGCTTCAAATTTTTCGATGGCAGCTTCAAGTTTTGCAACATCATCTTTATTATAATTTGCTTTAATACCTTCAAAACCAGCTTTGAAAGCGTCAACAGCAGTTGTTCTTTGAGATTCAGATTTACCTGTAGTACCAGCATCTAAAGCTTCAATTGCATCAGCTAAACCTTCTACAGCAGCAGTATCATCAACGCCAGTTAATTTAGTACCGCTACCAGCAGCAGTACCAGCATCAGCAATAGTTAAACCATTAATTTTTAAAGCAGTTGTAGAAGTATCTGATAAGTTAATTTGGATTTGTTTAGATTTATCGAATGAATCTAATGTTTGAATTGCGATAGATTTATTAGAACCATCTAAAAGTTTTTTATCGTTAAATTCTGTGTTTTTAGAGATATAATCAATTTGTTCTTTTAATGCAGCGAATTCTTTATCTAATGCACCTTGGTTTTTATCTGTATTCGTACCATTTGCAGATTGGTTAGCAAGGTCACGCATACGAAGTAAGATGTTAGATACTGAGTTCATTGCTGAGTCAGCTGTACGGATTAAAGAAATACCGTCTTGTGTATTGTTAGCTGCAACACCTAATCCGCTTTCACGTGCACGCATACGAGTTGCGATTGCAAGACCTGCTGCATCGTCAGAAGCGTTGTTGATACGTTTACCGCTTGATAAACGATCCATTGAGTTACTCATTTTTGCTTGGTTTTGGCGCATGTACTCTTGAGTACGCATGCTATTAATATTTGTATTAATTCTCATATTTAGAACCCCCATTTTTTGATTTTGATTTTTCTGTGAATTTCTAAACGGTAATATACAAAAAAATCAATTTCGAATTTATTGTAATCCTTGCTATATCAAGTGTCAACTTAAAATTTGAATTAATAAATATAAAAAAATAACAGTTTAACAATTTAGTTGTTTTTTTATTACAAAGGATTATTGCAAACTTTTAAAAAAAACTCTAATATTAGAATATCTTTGTTTACCGAAAAGGTGATATTATGGTAGTTGGAAATGTAGTAAAAGAAGTGCTTGCATATAAAAAAGGACAATTTCAGCAAAAGTTAAGTAGTCCGCAGGCGTTCGTTAGTAGTCGTTTTCAAGAGAAGTTGCAGAGCGAACCTGCGAAGGAGACGAAAGCTACTAGTCAGCCGGAAAAAGTAGAAGATATGAGTAAGCCGGTACAATCTACGAAAATAGAAACGCTCGTTAATACAGGTGATTCTAGTAAAGTAGAGGAAGCAAGTAAGCCTGAAGAAAAGTCTGAAACGAAGAAAGTAGATGAAGTGCAAGTTGCGCAAAAAGAGTTTGAACGACGCTTCCCAGAAGCCAAAAATGAGGCTGTCGATACGTGGGGATTAACTAATAAATATAATATTCAGAAAATACGTTCTTCAAATGAAGGGAAGTATGAGGATATTATTGATCGCGTTAGTCGTACATACGGAATTCCGAAAACGTTAATTCAAAAAATGATTGAAGTTGAGTCTAATTTTAATCCGAAAACGGTATCACATGCAGGGGCGATGGGGCTTATGCAACTTATGCCAGCGAATGTGAAGGAGATGGGTGTGAAGAATCCATTTTCACCAGCTGAAAGTATTGAAGGCGGCGTGAAAGAGTTAAGCGGTTATTTAAAGAAACATAACGGTGATCTTGTTCTTGCGCTTGCGTCTTATAATGCTGGTCCTGGTAATGTGAGAAAGTACGGAGGCGTACCGCCATTTAAAGAAACGCAAGGATATATTAAAAAAATATTGAATATCGATGTTTCAAAATAAGGAACTTCATTATATATAAAATAGAAAATTTTTGTGAACACGATATGGGAGTGGGCTAGGTTTGAAATTACAAGATGATATTCCGTTAACAATTTATTTTGAAATCGGAAATACGAAAAAGAAAATTGAAGATCTGCTTCATATTACGAAGGGTACATTGTATCGTCTTGAAAATTCAACGAAAAATACGGTGCGTATTATGCTTGAGAATGAAGAGATTGGAACCGGAAAGATTTTGACGAAGAATGGGAAGATGTACGTTGAAATCGTTGAATTGAAAAGGTAGGGAAGGGGATTTTCATGAGTGGCGATAAATTAAGCCAAGAACAAATTGATGCCCTGCTGAAGGCGGTGAATGAAGGCGAGGAAATGCCAGCTTTCGCACAAGGAGCAGGGAAGCAAGATAAATTTCAAGAGTATGATTTTAATAGACCGGAAAAATTCGGTGTTGAGCATTTACGTAGTTTGCAAGCGATTGCTTCTACGTTTGGTAAACAGACGTCACAAGCGCTTTCCGCTCGTATGCGTATTCCCATTGAACTAGAGCCGTCGACTGTTGAGCAAGTTCCATTTACGAGTGAATATGTGGAGAAAATGCCGAAAGATTATTATTTATATTGCGTGATTGATCTTGGGCTTCCAGAGCTTGGAGAAATTGTTGTTGAGATTGATTTAGCATTTGTCATTTATATTCATGAGTGTTGGCTTGGCGGAGATAGTAAGCGTACGTTTACGATGCGTAGACCGCTTACTGCATTTGAGTTTTTAACACTTGATAATATATTCGCTCTTATTTGTAAAAATTTAGAACAATCGTTTGAAAGCGTTGTTGCGATTAAACCGACATTTGTAACGACAGAAACGGATCCAAATGCACTTAAAATTACGACGGCGAGCGATATTATTTCATTGCTGAACGTAAATATGAAAACGGATTTTTGGAATACGACGGTTCGTATCGGGATTCCGTTTTTATCTGTTGAAGAGATAATGGATAAGTTAACGTCTGAAAATATTGTCGAACATTCTTCGGATAAGCGTAAAAGGTATACGTCTGAAGTGGAAGTGAAAGTAAATCAACTGTATAAACCTGTTCACGTTGCGATTGGTGAGCAGAAGATGACAATGGGTGAGATTGAGCAAATTGAAGAAGGCGATATTATTCCGCTGCATACGAAAGTTTCGGATCAATTACGCGGTTATGTCGATGGAAAACATAAATTTAATTGTTTTATCGGGAAAGATGGAACGCGTAAGGCGCTTCTATTTAAAAGTTTTGTAGAGTAGGAGGGTCTATATGAAGCATGAAGTATCTCCTGTGTCATTAATGGGGTTAGAAGAATTTGTAGGAAAGCGAAATGAAGCAGGTAAAGCACATATTGATACTGTTTCAGATATTTCGATTGATTTAGGTGTAAAGCTTGGGAAGTCATCTATTACACTTGGTGACGTGAAGCAATTAAAAGTTGGCGATGTTCTTGAAGTAGAGAAAAACTTAGGACATAAAGTAGATGTGTATTTAAGTAATATGAAAGTCGGCATTGGTGAAGCAATCGTAATGGATGAGAAGTTTGGCATTATTATTTCTGAAATTGAAGCTGACAAGAAACAAGCTGCGCTTATGAAAGCGCAAAGGCAAATGCAAGATAAAGAGTAGAGGAGGAGTCATATGTCGTATATGACGACCTTATTTCAAGTCGTTTTACTGTTTGGTGCGCTCGGTTATGGTGCATATTATATGACGAAAAAGACGCGCAAACAGCAATTTTTTAAGCAAGGTGAAAATGGCCATATTCAAGTGAAAGACGGCGTGTATTTAAATCATCAAACGAGCGCCTTTTTGTTTGAAGTGGACGGAAAGCAAGTATTCACTGTTATTAGTAATAACGGTGTACAATCTGTGCAATTAACAGGAACAGGAAATCAGTTTCAACAAGCGCTAGAAGATGCGGTGAAGAGTGAAACGAAAAAAGTAGAGGATCCATCATGAGAATAAAGAAACAGTTATCGTTATGTACCGCTATTTTCGTATTTTCTATTATTTTTTCATTTGTTTTTGTAAATCCAGCGTATGCAGCCCCGAACGGTTTTATTAATTTTGAAAATGGAAAAGAGTTTACGAGTAATTCCAGTGTACAGTTATTTGCACTTGTTACTCTTTTATCATTATCTTCTTCTATCGTTCTATTATTTACACATTTTACTTATTTTATGATCGTTCTTGGCATTACACGTCAAGGACTTGGGGTAATGAATTTACCGCCGAACCAAGTACTTGTTGGACTTGCTTTATTTTTATCACTTTTTACAATGCAGCCTGTACTTGGACAGTTAAAGAGTGATGTGTGGGATCCGATGACGAAAGAGCAAATAACAGTAAGTCAAGCTGCGGAGACGACAGCACCTATTATGAAAGATTATATGTCGAAGCATACGTATAAGCATGATTTAAAAATGATGCTGAAAGTGCGCGGAGAAGAATTGCCGAAAGATTTGAAAGACCTTTCCTTATTTACGCTCGTACCATCCTTTACGTTAACACAAATTCAAAAAGGATTATTAACGGGGATGTTCATTTATTTAGCGTTTGTATTTATAGATTTAATTATTAGTACACTTTTAATGTACCTTGGGATGATGATGGTACCGCCGATGATTTTAAGTTTACCGTTCAAAATACTCGTTTTCGTATATTTAGGTGGATATACAAAAATCGTCGACATTATGTTTAAAACGGTCGCCTGAAGCGTTTGATGCTATGTGATAGGAGTCATATAAATGAATACGTCACCAATTATAGATATTTTTCAAACCTTTTTTTATAAAGGGGTTATGATTTTAATGCCGGTTGCCGGCGTTAGTATGATCGTCGTTATTATTATCGCTGTCATTATGGCGATGATGCAAATTCAAGAGCAAACGCTGACGTTTTTACCGAAAATGGCGAGTATTGTGCTCGTTATTATCATTTTAGGTCCGTGGATGTTTCAAGAGTTAACGATGCTCATTTTAGATTTATTTGATAAAATTCCATCGCTATTGCGTTCGTACTAAGATAGGTGAATTGAAATGAATATGGAATTATGGGCGGCGACGTTTTTTGCGTTTTGCCGCATTACTTCATTTTTATATTTTTTACCGTTTTTCTCAGGTCGATCGATTCCAGCAATGGCAAAGGTTACATTTGGACTTGGTCTTTCTATTACAGTTGCGGATCAAGTGGATGTTTCTCACATAAAGACAGTTTGGGATGTAGCCGCTTATGCAGGAACGCAAATTGTAATTGGATTATCTCTTGCGAAAATTGTAGAAATGCTATGGAACATTCCAAAAATGGCCGGGCATATTTTAGACTTTGATATCGGTTTATCACAAGCAAGTTTGTTTGATGTGAATGCAGGATCGCAGTCTACTTTACTATCAACCATTTTTGACATATTTTTTCTCATTATTTTTATTTCACTTGGCGGCATTAATTATTTCGTTGCCACGATTTTAAAGTCGTTTCAATATACAGAGGCGATTTCAAAATTGCTGACGACTAGTTTTTTAGATAGTCTACTCGCAACGTTATTATTTGCGATTACATCAGCGGTTGAAATTGCTCTTCCGCTTATGGGGAGTTTATTCATCATTAACTTTGTTCTTATTTTAATCGCAAAAAACGCTCCGCAATTAAATGTTTTTATGAATGCGTATGTCATTAAAATTACGTGTGGTATTTTGTTTATTGCGATGAGTGTACCGATGCTCGGCTATGTATTTAAAAATATGACAGATGTATTACTTGAGGAATATATGAAACTATTTAACTTTTTCTTAACGAAGTAGGGGGACGCGTATGGCAAAGGATAATAAAACTGAAAAGGCCACCCCGCAGAAGCGTAAAAAATCGCGTGAAGAAGGGAATATTGCCCGGAGTAAAGATTTAAATAACTTATTTTCCATTCTCGTATTAGCAGTTGTCGTGTATTTTTTCGGAGATTGGTTAGGGTTTGAAATTGCAAATTCCGTAGCGGTGCTGTTTGATCAAATTGGGAAAAATACAGATTCGACTGAGTATTTTTATTTAATGGGGATATTATTACTAAAAGTATCAGCTCCTATATTAATACTCGTATACGCTTTTCATTTATTCAATTATATGATTCAAGTCGGTTTCTTATTTTCTTCTAAAGTTATTAAGCCGAAAGCGTCACGTATTAATCCGAAAAACTATTTTACGAGACTGTTTAGTCGTAAAAGTTTAGTAGATATTTTGAAATCATTGTTTTATATGGGATTAATCGGTTACGTTTCGTACGTTCTCTTTAAAAAGAATTTAGAGACAATTGTAAGTATGATTGGTTTTAACTGGACCGCGTCACTTACTGAAATTATTAGGCAAATTAAATTTATCTTTTTAGCTATTTTAATTATTTTAATCGTTCTTTCTATTATTGATTTTATTTATCAAAAATGGGAGTACGAACAAGATATTAAGATGAAAAAAGAAGAAGTGAAACAAGAGCATAAAGATAATGAAGGGGACCCGCAAGTAAAAGGGAAACGAAAAAACTTTATGCACGCCATATTGCAAGGGACAATTGCGAAGAAGATGGATGGCGCAACGTTTATTGTAAATAACCCGACGCACATTTCGGTCGTACTTCGTTACAATAAACAAGTTGATGCAGCACCAATTGTCGTTGCAAAAGGGGAAGATGAACTCGCTTTATACATACGAACACTTGCCCGTGAACAAGAAATACCAATGGTGGAAAATCGTCCACTTGCTCGTTCTTTATATTATCAAGTCGAGGAAGATGAGGCGATTCCAGAAGATTTATACGTAGCTGTAATTGAAGTTATGCGCTATTTAATTCAAACGAATGAACTTGAAGTGTAATAGCGCGTTTGGAGGAGATCTCTTTGTTTAAGATAGATTCGGCAAGAACTTATTTTTCTATCTTTTTAGCAGCGTCATTCGTTGTGGCGCTTCTAATTCCACTTCCACCATTTATACTTGATATCATTATCGTTTTTCTACTAAGTATGTCAGTGCTTATTTATATGCGAGCGACAAGTATTAACGAGTGGGATGAATTAAAGTCATTTCCGACGATGTTGTTATTAATCGGGATTTTCCGCGTATCGATTAACGTTTCGACGACGCGAGCGATTTTGACAGATGGAAATGCAGGGCATGTTATTGAAGAGTTCGGCCAGTTCGTAATTGGCGGGAACTTATTAATTGGTATCGTTATTTTTATAGTATTAATCATATTCCAGTTTATCGTTGCGAACGGTGCATCTCGTACAGCGGAAGTAGCGGCTCGTTTTACACTTGATTCTTTACCAGGGAAACAAATGTCTATCGATGCTGACTTAAATCAGCGCATTATTACAGAGAAAGATGCACAGGCAAAACGAAAAAAGTTAAATATGGAAACAGAGTTTTACGGAGCGATGGATGGTGCCGGGAAGTTCATTAAAGGGGACGTTATTTTCGGGATTGTCATTTTATTCGTAAACATCATTTTCGGTTTAATTGTCGGCATGATGCAGCAAGGGATGAGCTTTGCAGAAGCGGCTATTCATTATACACAGTTAACTGTCGGGGACGGAATTGTAAACCAAATCGGTTCGTTAATGCTTGCGATTTCAACTGGTATTATCGTAACGCGTGTATTTGACGGTTCACCTGATACAGTAACAGAAGGTATTTTTAAAGAGTTATTAGCACATGAAGTAGTTGTCTATGCGCTCGGTGGTTTATTTATCGCAATGGGGATATTTACACCACTACCATTTCTACCATTTGCACTCGTTGGAGGCACAATTATTTTCTTAGGAGTTCGTAACAAACAGCGAATAAAGAAAGAGAAAGAAGACGAGCTTCAAAAAGAATTAGAAATGATTCAAGGTGATGAAGAGCAATTACAACAAGTAGAAGATTCATTCGGAGTATTTACAGATAAATATCCAATTATCGTAGAGCTCGGTTTAGATTTAGCGGCACTTGTAAAGCAGAAAATTAACGGGGAAACAGCTCGTGATAAAGTTGTGCTTATGAGGAAGTCGATTATTACCGACCTTGGTATTAACGTTCCTGGCATTAACTTTAAAGATAATACGAGTTTCAGGCCACGCGGACGATATATTATTCGTATTAAAGGTGCGAAGGCGGCTGAAGGTGTTTTAAAATCTGGTTATTTATTAGCACTGAAAACACCGAACGTAATGGCTGATTTAGATGCAGAACCAGCGAAAGATCCTATTTTCGGTGAAGATGGATATTGGATCTTAGAGCATATGGTACAAGATGCGCAAATGAAAGGCTATCAAGTGTTAGAGCCACTTAGCATATTAATTACACATTTAGATGTTGTCGTTAGACGTAATCTTCACGAGTTAATTCAGCGTCAGCATGTGAAAGACTTAATTAACTCGCTTGAAAATGATAATGGCGTTTTATTAGAAGAGATTAAGAAGAAAGAAATTGATTTATCACTCGTTCAAAATGTTATTAAACAACTATTAAAAGAAGGAATTTCCATCCGCGATTTACCAACAATTATTGAAGGTATTATTGACGGAAAAGAAGTTTATCAAAACCATGTAGATGGTGTAACATCATTCGTTCGTGAATGTATCTCAAAAGTTATTTGTGAACATGCAAAAAATCCTGATGGGAAAATATATGCGGCGCTCTTCTCTGATTCAATCGAGTTAGATGCGGATGTTGTGAACAATTCTTATCAAGGTTATTTATTAAACTGGGATTTAGATTTAGAAACGCGTGTCGTTGAGCAAGTACAGCGCGTCTTTAAACAAGCTCGTTTAATGGGAAGAGAACCCGTATTATTAACGCGTAGAAAAGATTTCAGATTTGCGATTGTAAGACTACTTGAGCGTTATCAAATAGAAGCACAAGTGCTTTGTATTAGTGAATTAGCACCAGAAATTGTTGTAGATCAAATTGCCTATATTGAATAGTAGGGGGTGAAGTAATGGAAAGTACAGAAAAGAAAGAAGCGTTAATGCGAATAAAAGCAGCTTCGAAAAATGAATTGTATCGAAAGTTATTTGACCAGTATGGTACAGATTATTATTACGTTGTCGATGAAAGTGTAAAACGAAATATCCCGTTTTTTTGGAAAAAGAATTATGAAATGTTAGTTGCTTTTCCAGAGGATAAACGGGAAGAAGTGAATGAAAGCACAGCTCAATTTCATGAACAATTAATGGATGTTGTAAGTGATACTACGGAACAAATTGTGAAGGCGAACGGCATTCAATCGGTACTGCACAATTTAGAAAATGTGACGACTTCTATGTCATACGCGGCGATGCAAACAGGAAATAGTGAAGAATGGACAAGAAAGAAAGAGAAGCTATTAAAGCTGTTTGAAAAAGGAATCGTCGTTGTGAAGCAGACGGAAGAAACGCAAGTAACGAAAAAGCAGCATGCTGTGAAAAAAGTCGTTTCTGCTAAAAAAGAAGAAGTTGTAAAAACAGAAAAACAACAATCTGTACCGTTTATTATTCAAAAAGTAATTCGGATGTTAGAACAAAATGATGTAGAACAATATTTCATTCATGCATATGCGGAAAAGTTAAAAGTGAAGTTTGAGAAGGCAACGATGATTACAGAAGAAGAAGTAATCGAATATATATTGGAAGATATGAAATCTCATTTCAATACCGAGAATGTTTTTGAAAAAAAAGTACAAACAATTGCTTTAATCGGCCCAACCGGCGTTGGGAAAACGACGACACTGGCGAAAATGGCATGGCAGTTTCATGGCAAGAAAAAAACAGTTGGTTTTATTACGACAGACCATTCGCGTATTGGGACGGTGCAGCAACTGCAAGATTACGTAAAGACAATTGGATCAGAAGTAATCGCTGTGCGTGATGAATCTGCAATGGCAAGAGCACTTACGTACTTTAAAGAAGAAGCGCGCGTCGATTATATTTTAATTGATACAGCTGGAAAAAATTATCGTACGTCAGAAACAGTGGAAGAAATGATTGAAACGATGGGACAAGTAGAACCAGATTACATTTGTTTAACGTTATCAGCTTCTATGAAAAGTAAAGATATGATTGAAATCATTACGAACTTTAAAGATATTCATATAGATGGAATTGTATTTACGAAATTTGATGAAACAGCAAGTAGTGGCGAATTGTTGAAAATTCCAGCAGTATCATCAGCTCCTATTGTATTAATGACAGATGGACAAGACGTGAAGCAACATATCCATATCGCTACAGCTGAACATTTAGCAAAACAAATGTTACAAACATCGTAGAAAAGAGGTGAAGAATAAGGCCTTTGCCTTATTCAAACGAGTATGAACGGTCTTTATATAGGTTCTATGGGTATGATGAATTACATGCAGCGTATTAATGTTCATTCGAATAACGTTGCAAATGCTCAAACGACAGGATTTAAAGCGGAAAATATGACTTCTAAAGTATTTGATGTACAAGACACATATCGAAGTGGCGATGGAGCCACGACAAATATCGGTAAGGTTGATTATGCTGTAGTGCCAGCCGCGACTCATGTGAATTTAGTACAAGGAAATATACAAATGACAAATAGTGCTACAGATTTCTTTTTAGATGACGGTGTAGCCGGCACAACATCATTTTTCGTTACATCTAAAAACGATGAAACATTTTTAACGAGAGATGGTAGTTTTACAGTAAATAGTGATCGTTACCTGCAAACATCTTCAGGTGCTTTCGTAATGGGAGAGAATAATGAGCGCATTCGTATTCCAGAAGGAGTAAAGGTCGCTGTACAAGCAGATGGTACATTATATGATGAAATAACACAAAATAATATCGCCCGCTTGCAAACGAAAACAGTAGATGCAGAAACGAATAATCGTCTTGTGCAACGTGAAAATAAAAGCTTTACGCTAGCTGAAGGAAATATTGCTGATCTACCGAACGGTACAGGGATAGTAAAAAATCATATGCTAGAAAACTCAAATGTAGATATGACGAAAGAGATGGCAGATCTTATGGCGAGTCAAAAAATGATTCAAGCATCGCAACGTATTATGACTTCATTTGATAAAATTTATGAAAAAGAAGCGAATGAAATATTGAGATAAAGGACTTCCATTAGCGGAGGTCTTTTTTTATTGCTTTTATTACAGTTACATCATAAAATGATAATGATTATCAATATCGTTTTATTCATTTTCATAAGAATGGAATTTCATAATGATAGCAACATTTGTTTAACTAAGTGAATTAAAACAAGGGGATGGTGTGTATATGTCTACAAAAAAACAACTTTGCATTGGATTATGTTTAATCTCTAGACAGAAAGAAGATAGTATATTTGATTCGGGAATTAACGAACAAGTAGAGTTAGCGAAACGAGCAGAAAAATCGAAGTTAGATTTTGTTTTTAAGGCAGATTATTTAGTGGCACACCCGGATTTAATCGCTCGTAATAAAGGTAATGTCATTTTAGATCCAACGTTACTGTTTACTGCTATTGCGTATGCAACAGAAAAAATTGGAGTCGTTACAACTGCCTCAACTTCGTTTTATCCACCATATATATTAGCGAGGCAATTACAATCTTTAAACTGGATAAGTAACGGACGAGTAGGTTGGAATATTGTTACATCCATTGATGGTGCTGAAAACTTTGGTGAGACAGAGATGCCACCATCTGAAGAGCGATACGCGAAAGCGGAAGAATGCACAGCGTTAGTAAGAAAGCTTTGGGGGAGTCACCCTAATGATGTATTGAAAGTAGATAATCCTGATGTTATTAGAGAGATGGTAAAGCCTATCGAGCATAATGGTGAATACTTTAAGGTGAAAGGGCCACTTAATATTCCGCAGCATATGTCAGGGGAAATGCCAGTATTCCAAGCTGGTGCGTCAGAGGCAGGCCGGAATTTTGCTGCTTCTGTTGCGGATGCGATTTTCGCCGCGATGCCAGATGTAGAGTCAGGAATTGAACTGCGTCAAGATTTAAGAAGAAGAGCAGAAAAACACGGCCGAAACCAAGATGATATACGTGTATTGCCGGGGTTATATTTCTTTATAGGCGATACATACGAAGAAGCGTTAGAAATGCATAGGCAAGCTCATCAACATCTCACAAAAGAGAAGAGGTATGCGTTACTCGAAATGGTTCTCGGACTAGACGCTAGAGGAATTCCGCTAGAAAGTAAGATTACGGAAGAGATGCTGCCAAGTCGGAATCAAACTGTTCGTAGTAAAACACATGCAGAATTATTACGGAACTTCATTATCAAAAATGAACCAACTGTTGGACAAATACTAGAACGACCAGAAGTTGTTGGATCAGCTCATTGGGTTGTGGTTGGTACACCACAAGACGTTATGAATCAAATTATGGATAGGTTTGAGGCAGGAGCATTAGATGGATTTATCGCTATTCCAGGAGGACCTCCAAAGTCACTGGATTTATTCTTAAGTAGAGTCATTCCTTTATTTGTGAAGGCCGGTGTATTTAGAGAAGAGTATACAGGTTCTACTTTACGTGAACACATGGAGGAGAACTTATCAAATACGTTGCAGCTAAAATAAGTAGAATAGTATGTAGAAAAAGCCTTTCATAAGAAGGCTTTTTGTTTTTGGGGTAAATTTCAGAATTATCAATTGACTTTGCGGGTCTGTTTTTTTATATTAGTAGGTATACTAATAACTACTAATATACATGCATCGTTTTGAAATGAGAGTTATATAGAATGTGAGGTGTTACAGATGGATGAAATTATAAAGGAATTACAAAAGTTAGGTTTTTCACAGTACGAATGTAAAGCGTATATTGGACTATTGAAACATTCCCCAGTAACTGGGTATGAAGTGAGTAAACAAACAGGGGTACCTCGTTCGATGATTTATGAAGTGCTTGGTAAGTTAATGGATAAAGGAGCGGTGCATATCGTTCCGTCAGAACCTGTGAAATATGTACCAGTACCAGCTACCGAATTAATGAATCGAATGCGAAAAGATTTTGAGAAGTCCTTTGAATTTTTAGATGAGAAATTAAATTGTTTAGAACAAGAGCGACAAATAGATGTCATTTCGCATATTCGCTCAAATGATCGTGTTTTGAAAGAAATATGCAATATAATTAATAGAGCAAAAGAAGAGTTATGGATTTCTGTATGGGAAGATCAAGTGCATGAAATTGAGCCATTCATTCATCAAAAAGAAGAGGAAGGAGTACATATATTTTCAATTTTATTTGGTGCTCCAGAAACTAAAATAGGAGCGACATTTCACCACAATTATATGACGCCTCACGTTGTTGAAAAGCGGATGGGTGGTCATTTAACTGTTATCGCGCGTGATGGGGAAGAAGTATTAATTGCGAACTTCTCAAATGATAGTACTTCATGGGCCGTTACAACGTACGACCCAGCACTCGTTCTCGTTGCTACAGAGTATGTGCGGCACGATATTATGGTTGAAGAAATCACAAAGGAATTTGGAGCTGATAAGTTAGATACGTTATGGCGTGAAAATATAGATTTAGTTCATGTCGTAACAGGAAAACGAACTTTAGAAGGAATGGAGGATGATAAGGATGAGTAAAGCTCAGGCACATGTAGCTTTGCAGAGCGATGATACATTTCAGCAAGGAGTAAAAGATTGTTTACCAACTGTATTTGGTTATTTAAGCATTGGTATAGCAGCTGGTGTAATTGCAAAAACAGCAGGTTTCTCTATCATTGAAATTGCGTTTATGTCCACTTTAATTTATGCAGGTTCTGCCCAATTTATATTAGCTGGTATGTATGCAGCTGGTGCTCCAGCTTCCGCAATTATTTTTACCGTGTTTTTTGTTAATTTACGTCATTTATTAATGAGTGCAGCACTTGCACCGTACTTTACGAAAATTCCTCTCTTTAAAAACTTACTCATCGGTTCACAAATTACAGATGAAACGTTCGGTGTTGCAATACAGCACGCAGCGCAAAAAGGATATTTAGGTGAAAGATGGATGATCGGGCTAAATGTCACGGCGTATTTAAATTGGATTCTTGCTACTATTATTGGCGGGCTATTTGGTGAGTGGATACCAGATCCGCATACGTACGGCATGGATTATGCATTACCAGCAATGTTTATCGGGTTATTTGTACTTCAGCTCATAAGTAGTAAACCGAAACTAGCAATTCATCTAAGTGTTGCAATTATAGCAATTATTATCGCGTATGTTTCACACTTATTTATGCCAGATAGTATAGCGGTTATTATTGCAACATTACTAGCTGCGACGATTGGAGTGATGATTGAAAAATGGAAATGAGATTGGACGTAATATTACTTTTACTAGCAGCAGGAGCTGTTACACTCGTGCCACGTATTTTACCTCTACTCGTATTTAGCAAACTACAAATTCCGGACTGGGGTTTAAAATGGTTAAATTACATACCAATTGCGATATTAGCAGCACTTTTAGCGCAAGTTTTATTTATGCATGAGACGATGCAGTGGGATTACTTGATTGCAGCAATTCCAACATTTCTTGTAGCGATATATACTCGTAGTCTATTAGGTACAGTATTAACAGGAGTGATTGTGATTATTTTGTTACGTTTCTTTTTCTAAAAAGGATTACGCTCATATAATAGCGAAAGGTGTAATAACATGAAAAATATAGGGGTGGTGTTATGATACTTTTAACGATAGGAGCAATTTTGTTAACGTTGTTTATTTTCTTTATTATCGGCTTTATTACGTTTATGATGTTTGTTGATAGAGCGACACCTCAAATTTATTATACACCTTGTGAATCAGTGACAGTAAAATCTAAAGGTAAACATAGAAGGAAGAAAAGTTGAAAGTTGGCTTTTCTTTCTTTCTCTTTATCTGATTTTTCTGTATAATTTAAGTTAGTTAGCTGACTAACTTAAAAGGTGGTTATAGAAATGGCAAAACCGAATGTTGTTAATAAAGAGAAGTTACTTGAAGCAGCAAAAGAAATTATTGCAGAGAACGGGATGGAAAAGTTGACATTAAAAGCAGTTGCAGAGAGTGCTCAAGTTACACAAGGTACCGTATATTATCATTTTAAAACGAAAGATCAATTATTACTTGAAGTAACTGAATCGTTTTGTAAAGCGTCGTGGGAACAAATAGGAAAGGATGTACAGTTAGAAAAGGCTTTACAGTCTGCTGAAAGTAGATGTGTGAAAGATTCAATGTATCATCATTTGTTTTTTCAATTAGTAGCTAGTGGATTACAAAATGATGCGATGAAAAATAAAATTGGTGGATTGTTACATTATGAAAACCAAGAATTAACAAGAGTGTTAAATAAAAAAATAGGAGATGCAATGACATCTCAAATTTCAACTGAAACGTGGAGCATTTTATGTAATGCATTAATTGACGGATTGGCATTGCAAGCATTATTCAATCCATCTTTTTCTACAGATAAAGTATATGGTGATTTGTATATGCTTTTGGAAAAGTTTACAGTGCTACAAAAGGGAGGTAATGTCAGTGAATAACAGACTTTGGCTCACTATTTTATTTTCTATTGGCGTTTGGTTTTTTGCCTCAGCATTCTTCATTATTTTCGGTTCTTCCGTTTTATTAGAATACACTTCAAATAGATTTTTTCTACAAATGACGTTTCTTGAATTAGGAACGGCTATAGCTTTATATTTTGTAATGTGGTTATACCAAAAACTAGATACTACGAAATATGCAGTTATTAAGTTAGGTATATGTGGTACAGCAATCGGTTTGATTTTAGATTCTTACATCTTATATAATTCTTCTAGTATATTCTCACAATACTCCTCACAGCAAATCATATCATTTACCATTTGGATGGTTATTGCGTATGCTCTATATTTAATAATTCCTTTCGTCATGGAACGAAAAAGACTGTTATAAAGAGGTCTTTTATCCTCTTTATAACAGTCACATCCCCGAAAGAACTAACAACAATAACCCAAATAAAAAACTAATAAAGGAAAGAAAACCGATACATATGGAGAACACACGATTGTTTCTCCATTCGCGCCAGAAAGTGATAAAACCTAAAATGCAAAGGAAAAACCAAATAGGCAGGAATAGAAACTCGCTAACTTTCTCAGGGAGTAACGTATAAAAAGATGTTAAATATAAGATCCAATTTGCAAAAAATAAAATGGAAATGATAATAGATTGTAAGTAGGGACGTTTTGAAAACTCCCCCTTTTTTACGGTTACAAAAATGATAGTTAGCGCTGAGAAAAAGGCAATGAATATGAAAATAAGTAAGAGTAATGTAAGCGTCATTTAACTCTCCTTTATAAGAGTGTTTTTACAAGAAACGAATCTATTAAATTGTATGCTTGTTTTGTAGAGTGCACGTTATATTTTTCAGTATACGGATTTAGAAAACCATGTTCACCGTGTAGTTGTTGTATTTCTAATAAAGGATTCTTTTGTTGCTGCAATGTTTGAATGAAAGAGGATACTGAAAAACTAGCTTCTTTTTCAGGGAATATAAGTAAGGTAGCGCATGTAGGCTTCATGTGAATATAGTCGCGTATACGAGAGCCGTAACATCCGATAATAAAATCTATTTTCGGATTGTTACTACATAGCCATGAGATGGTAGCTCCAACGCTAAAGCCGATAAGTCCAATATGTGTATAATTACTTGAAAGAGTATGGATGAATTCTTCAATTTGGTGTTTCCCATCATCAAATCCAATATGATTTACAAAATGTTCATATGCTTTTTCCTCATCACGATAATGAAATGCGTGTTGTGATTGTAGAAGATTAGGACAGAATACATCTATTTGAGATGAAGTGAAGTGGTGGGTAACGTGATGCATATGGTCGTTCACACCATATATTTCATGAACAATAACAAGAGCTAATTTTTTTTTCATAGTTATAATGTACCTCTATGAAATTTAAATTCTTTCTCAACAAGGCAGATGCGCAGGTGGAAGTTTTCATACCATTGCTCACGGCCTCTTTTTTTCGCTTCTTTATGTAAGGCATTCTGTTTCCAATTTTCAATTGCCTCAAGTGATTCCCAATAAGAAATTGTGATTCCCAGCCCTGAATGATCTCGTGCGCTTTCTACCCCTAAAAATCCAGGTTGCTGCTTTGCAAGTTCCTCCATTTTGTCTGCAACGGTACTATAATTTGTTGTATTATTTGATAAATTAGAAGTGAATATAACTGCATAATAAGGCTTCTTTTTTTGTGAAGTATTCTCCATTCAAATGTCCCCTTTAAAATCATTTTATAGTTTGAATTTTAGCACGAAATAAAAAGAAAAGAAGCACGAGGCTTCTTTATAGAAAAAAGAAAAATGCCACTTCAAAAAATTGAAGTGGCATTGCTTATATTTCCTCTAAGCTATTAACTGGAACTGTTAATTCGCGTCCTGGGTTTTTAACTTCATATATGCGGGCGGTTTCGCTGCTTTCGTCGACGTGTTGAATCATAACAGGCATACCTTGAAAACTGACATTGGCATGTTCCGCTGATACAGAAAGCTCTTTTGCACGTTCTATATTCATTTATATTCCTCCCATCATTATTATCTTTGCTAAAAAGGAGGGATAATATACCATTTCGAGACATTCTTAAAGTTTTTGTATTATTTGTAATGTTTCTTTAATGAATGAAGAGAAAATAGAAGTTGGATAGGACTCTATGATTTGATTTGCCTTTGTTACTTCTTCAAGAGCCCTTTTTTTATCATTAAGTTTTACATAACAAAGGGCACGATATGCACCTGCTGTTATAAGCCACGATTGATCAAGTGGATGCGTCATATAATCAGGAATGTTAGCGCGTTGTAAAGTTTTTAGGGCTTCCTCATATTTTTTTAATCCGTACAAAGATTTTCCTTTTTCAAGATAATACAGACCATCTTCTAGAAAAATTGGCTCATCTTTTAGCTTTTCTCGAAATTGTTCTATATGTTTTAATGCGATTGTATATTCATTAGTAATTGTGTTGTAGTAATATGCTTTTAATATATCTATAGTTGCAATCGATAAAGTGTTTTCAGTAAAAATAGCGAATTGCTCAGATTTCTTTATGTAGTGTAAATATTGTTCTTTATCAGCCATGATGACTTTTTGATAAGATAATATGCGGTAAAATTCATCTGTTTTATAATACACTTGATGTTTTTTTGAAAACGAGAGTGCTTCTAAGATGATTTTTTCACATTCTTCATAATCGCCACATGCAAGTAAAATGATGGCCTCTTTTAAACATAATTGAATGTGTATAATAAGATCCATTTCTAAATGTTTCGCTTCATAATCATCTCGAATGCTAGCAATTAGCTGTAAACATTCCTCATACTTTTTACGTGAGAATAGCGCGTATGAAAAGGTTAATTTTGTTTCCGTACTGTCACGATATAAAGTATATTTTTCAAAAATAGAAACAGCTTTTTCTACGTAAGATTCAATGTTGTAATCTTTCATAATCGCCGCAGCGGATACAAATTGTTTATATAAACGAGCTGTATTTAAAGTAAGGGGCATCTCTTTTTGAACGATAGGCAGTAAAGTCTCATATACTTCATCGCATTTATTTGCCTTAATTAGTTTCTCCGTTTGTTGAATGAGTTCTACAATTTCATCATCATCATCTTCTAATAAAAAACTCGTTTCGCATTCAAGTTTATCAGCGATATATTGTAATGTTTTCATGGAAGGTGTAGCTTTTCCATTTTCAATTTGACTTAGCATACTTTTTGTCAGTTCTGAACCTGCTAGTTCTGTTTGTGTAAGTTTTTTTTCTTTCCGTAATGCTTTAATTTTTTCTCCGAGAGTTGCCATCATATGCTCCTTTATAGTTAAAAAGTTAAATACAATTAAACTTTTTGTTGTAAAAATTGGAAGGCTGAATATATAATAAGTTTAACACAATTTAACTTTTAAGGGGAGAATGTCATTATGGGGGATGTAAGTATAGGTCAAAATGATTCGAAAATGAAGATTGCAACGAGAAATATTATTTTAATGATGATCGGAAAAATGACGTCTTTGTTAGGGGCGGGTATTTATACGTTTGCAATGGGATTATACGTATTAAAGACGACTGGCTCAGGGATGGGGTTTGCTACTACGCTCATTTGCGGTTCACTTCCAAGGATGATTTGTGGTCCAATTGCTGGTGCTGTAGCTGACCGCGTCAATCGAAGATGGCTTGTCATTGGCACAGATTTATTAAGTAGTTTAACGATGCTTATTATGTTTATTCTTGCGACTACTTTTGGGCCGTCACTTCTGTTTATTTATGTTTCAGCAGCATTATTATCAATTTGTGCAAGTTTTTATTCTGTAGCATTAACTTCGTCTATTCCTAATTTAGTAGATGAGGGGCGTATTCAAAAAGCAAGTGCATTAAACCAAACAGCAGCATCTTTATCGAATATTTTAGCACCAATTATTGGCGGCGTTGTATTTGGTTTCTTTTCAATTAAGTCGTTTTTCCTGCTGAATAGCATTACATTTTTTTTAGCAGGAGTTATACAATTGTTTATCGTATTTGATCTATATAAAAAAGAAATGGCTGAAAGTAAAGAACATTTTTTGACGAGTATAAAAGAAGGTTTTTCATATATAAAACGACAGCATGAAATATATGGTTTAATGAAAATTGCATTATGGGTAAACTTTTTTGCGAGTGCACTTTTCGTTTCACTTCCATATATTATTATTCAAAATTTGCATTTATCCTCGAAGCAACTCGGTGTTGTAGAGGGAATGTTAGCAGTCGGGATGCTAATTGGTGCAATTGTTTTATCAGTACGTAAAGAAGTGAATAATCCGTTTCGCTCTGTTTATATTGGGCTGTTTTTATTTGCGGGTTTGAGTATATGTACAGTCTTTCCATTGTTAGTTACCATTCCGAAAGTAGCAAGTTTTATTTACTATATCGTTTTTATGGTTTTAACTGGTATATCAATGATGGTTGTAAATATCCCGATGCAAGTGCATATGCAAAAGACGACAGATCCAAACTATTTAGGGCGTGTATTTGGCCTACTTGAAACAATTGCTACTGCAATCGCACCGCTTGGCATGATTGTATATGGATTATTATTAGATATATTGCCAACTAGCATTGTTATGATGACATTAGGCGGAGGCTTATTGTTAGTTGTATTAGTTGGAATAAAACAGCATATGGCGAAAAAACAAGTGGATGTGCCGGCCTAAAAGAAAATTTTAACAATATAAAAATGACTAAATTAGTATTTTAGTTTTTGAAACTCTTTTTCATGTATGTTACAGTAAAGTGAGCAGGCAAAGAAAAGGAGACAACATCATGAAAAAAATAAGTTTTGTTATGCTTTTTCTGTTAGTCGTAATGACTGGATGTAGCAATTATGACACGTATATTGAAACAGGTATGCAATCATTGAAAAATAAAAAATATAGTGATGCAACAATGTGGTTTGAAAAAGCAGAAAAAGAGAAATCAGGAAATGAAGCGAAATCATATAAAGAAGTTGCCGAGATCATGGATCACGGAGCAACAGCATTAAGAGACGGTAAGTATTTAGAAGCGAAAGACATTGCAAATGAAGTGTTACAAAAGAAAAAAGACGATGCACTTGAAAAAGCTGTAACATCAAATGCCGAGGATATGCTTCAAAAAGCAAAAGATGTGGAAAAGAAAGTAAATGAAAGAGTGGCAAAAAGGAAAAAGGTAGAAGAAGCAGGAATCGATAAACTTATTAAAGCTGTAGATAGTATAGATGACGTGAAAGAAAAAGAGAAAAAAGTTTCAGAAGCATTAGATAAGGCTGAAGAGGCGCAAGCCAAAATTGAGGAAAAGAAAAATAAATAGAGTTATAGTTTAAAAGGCTGTCGTGAATAACGACAGCCTTTTAATTTTGGGATGCAAAAGAATTGATGCTCTGTAGTAAAAAAGAAATTATTTTAGAATTCCACCTGTCTTCATGATGAATGGTGTAAATATTACGCTGAAATTCAAATTCTGGGATTGGTATATAGCATAGGTCATTTCGTTGTACTTCTTGTTCGATAGCAAGTTTAGAAATAAAGGCAACACCATTACCATATTTTAAAATTTGTTTCATTGTTTCTAATGAATCTAATTCAATTTCAGATTGGAATGTAATGTTATGTGCTAACGTCCATTGTGTAAGTAAGTCTCTCGTTGTAGATGGATTACGATGCAATAATATACGTTCCTTTTTGATATCTTGTAATGATACATTTTCCTTTTTTGAAAAATGATGCTTTTTAGAAAAAGCGAGAACAAGTGTATCAGGTATTATTTTCGTTTGTTTTAAAAGTGGTTCATCAAACGGTGCCGCAGAAATTACCCCGAGATCAATCTCATGATTTTGTAGCATTGTTCGAATTTCAGGAGCTGTTTTGACCAGTAGAGTTATTTTTATATTAGGAAATTCGCATTGGAATTGGTGAACAACTTCTGGCAAAAGATAAGTAGCTGGTACATAACTAGCGCCAATCGTTATAGCGCCTTTATTAAAATCTTTAAACTCTTGTGTGACGCGCCTAGCTTCCTTCATAAGTGCATCTATTTTACATGCATAATGATGCAATGCCTCGCCAGCCTCTGTTAAAAAATACCTTCCAGAACGTAATTCGAATAAAGATACACCGAGTTCCTCTTCTAAGCTTTTTATATGAAATGTAATAGTAGGTTGTTTAACGCCAAGTTTTTCTGCAACAATCGTAAGCTTTTTGTATTTCTTAATAAGCACTACAATTTCTAATTTTAAGAGATTCATTATGAGTTGCCGCCTTTTTTATTTTAACTATAGAAAAAATCTATAGAAATAAATAGTTTATTAGAACTTTTTTAATTTAATCTTTACAGTACATTAACATTCAGTATAAATCTTCCAGATAGAATGAAAGCAGGTTAAGAATGAGGGGAAAGAGGTGAAACGATGGATATTAAAATTAATGGATTAGAAAAGACATTTGGAAAAACACAAGCGCTAAAGCCGTTGCAGATTGTAATGAAAAAAGGGGAATTCACCACACTTTTAGGACCTTCGGGATGTGGGAAAACGACTTTGCTCAGAATGATAGCAGGACTGGAAGAACCAGATAAAGGTGAAATATATTTTGGAGATAAGTGCATGTATTCTGGTGCAAAAAGAATAAAAACATCTCCTCATGAACGTAATATCGGTATGGTATTTCAAGATTTTGCATTATGGCCACATATGACTGTTTTTGAAAATGTTGCATTTGGTTTAAGGGCTACAAAACAAACGAATCATTTACGGGAGAAGGTAGAAGATGCAATAAAGCGAGTCCGCTTGCAAGGGATGGAAAAAAGATATCCACATGAACTCTCTGGTGGACAGCAACAACGTGTCGCATTTGCTAGGGCAATTGTAACTACACCTCATTTTATTTTGTTCGATGAACCGCTAAGTGCACTTGATGCAATTTTGCGCGAAGAAATGAGATTAGAGCTTATGGATATTGTTCATTCCATCGGTTTAACGGCATTGTATGTAACACATGATCAAACAGAAGCTATGTCAATGTCAGATCAAATTATTGTCATGAAACAAGGAGAAGTATTACAAAAAGGAACACCAGAAGACATTTATATGAAACCGTCTCATGAATTTGTTGCGAAGTTTGTTGGCAAGGCAAATTGGCTTGTAGAGGGTGAAAAAATGATTCGTCCTGAGCATGTGAGCTGGATAAAAAATGACGGGGGCGAAAGGTATACAGGTGAAATTCAGCACGTTACATATGTAGGAGAGCGTTATGAAGTGAAGGTAAACATGGGACCATTAGGTGTATGGACAACTTATCACAATAGTAAGCTAAGCATCGGTAAAACGGTATCATTATATGTACCAAAAAATTGTATCTATCATATAGGGGGAGAATTGTATGAAGAAATTCAGTTCGCTTAAATCTTTATTTGTATGCACTTTACTATTTTCGGCAGTAGTAACAGGATGTAGTTCGAAGACAGGTAGTGCAGATGCAAAAAGTAAAAATAAGAATGAAAAGAAAATTGTTGTTTATAGTGCAGGGCCAAAAGGATTAGCAGAAAACATTCAAAAGGATTTTGAAAAGAAAACGGGTATAAAAGTGGAAATGTTTCAAGGAACAACAGGTAAGATTTTAGCGAGGATGGAAGCTGAAAAGAAAAATCCAGTCGTTGACGTTGTCGTACTTGCCTCATTACCGGCGATGGAGGGCTTAAAGAAAGATGGTCAAACGCTAGCTTATAAAGAGGCGAAACAAGCTGATAAGCTTCGCACAGAATGGTCGGATGATAAAGGACATTATTTCGGGTATAGTGCTTCAGCATTAGGAATTGTGTACAACACAAAAAATGTGAAGACAGCACCTGAAGATTGGAGCGATATAACAAAAGGAGAATGGAAGGGGAAAGTGAATCTTCCAGATCCAGCACTTTCAGGTTCAGCTTTAGACTTTGTAACAGGGTACGTGAAAAAGAATGGACAAGATGGATGGAATTTATTTGAACAGCTTAAGAAAAATGAAGTTACAGTAGCAGGGGCGAATCAAGAAGCGTTAGACCCAGTAGTAACAGGTGCAAAAGATATGGTCATTGCGGGTGTTGATTATATGACGTACAGTGCAAAAGCAAAGGGTGAACCAGTTGATATCGTATATCCAAAAAGCGGAACTGTTATTAGCCCACGCGCAGCAGGCATTATGAAAGATAGTAAAAATGTAGAAGGTGCAAAAGAGTTTATTGATTATTTATTATCAGATGATGTACAAAAACAAATTTCTAAAGCATATTTATTGCCTGGTAGAACAGATATAAAAGCTGAAAATAGACCAAATGTAGAAGAAATTCCAGTATTAAATGTTGATTGGAAAACAGTTGAGAAAGAACAAGATGAAATAGGAAAACAATTTAAAAAAGTATTTCAATAAGATGGTGATTACATGGTAAATCGATTTGGGTTAGTAAGACAAGTTGGAATGGCGGTAGCGTTGTTACTTGTGGCGATGTTAATCGTCATTCCGCTTTTTCTCATTTTATTTTCTAGTGTGTATGAAAATAGTAGTTGGAATTTTTTAAAGCCTTTTGAAGTGATGCAGAGTGGTGGATTAGCTGGGATTTTTCTAAATTCGATGCTTCTAGGCGTACTCGTTGTAATCGGGGCTACTATATTTGCATTTCCATTGGCGTTCATTATGAGCAAAACAGACGTTGGAAAGTATAGTAAGTTAGATGTTGTTTTTATGATTCCATTTATGACACCGCCGTATATTGGCTCGATGGGTTGGATTTTGTTTATGCAACCTAACGGCTATTTCGAACAGTTTTTTCCGATGCTAAAGACGATTTCATCTTCGTTTTTTAGCTTAGGAGGTATGGTTTTAATTATGAGTCTGCATTTATTCCCATTCCTTTATTTCATGTTGAAAAACACGTTACTTCAGATTGGGAGTAGTAAAGAAGAGGCAGCAGCGGTTCATGGCGGAAGCTTCTTCTATCGTTTAAGAAAAATAATATTGCCGTTACTAGTATCAAGTTATGTAATGGGGGCTTTACTCATTTTCGTAAAGACGATCGCTGAATTTGGAACACCGGCTACATTCGGACGAAGAATTGGATTTCATGTATTAACATCAGAGATTCATAAATTTATTTCGAGTTGGCCAATTGATTTTAGTAGTGCAACAGCATTGTCTTCTTTATTACTTAGTGCATGTATGCTCATTTGGTATATGCAAAATGTATTGAATCGAAAATATTCATATGCAATGGTAAATGGAAAAGGTGTGAAATCCAAAAGATATACTTTGTCTATATTTACACGCTTTGTAGCATGGATTTATGTAATTGGTTTATTAATCGTATCAATTGGAATCCCATATTTTTCTATACTTATTGCTTCTTTGTCAAAATTAAGAGGGGGCGGCTTACATCTTAATAATTTCACAACAAGCCATTATGAAGCATTGTTTACAATAGGTTCTCCAGGGTTAGAAGCCTTATGGAATAGTTTTCTGTTTTCGCTTGTAACAGCAATTGTCGCTGTAATTATTGGAGTGTTTTTGGCGATTATGATTCGGAAGGGGAAAAATTCCTCTGAAAAATGGCTTGATATGTGCGGTATATTACCGAATATGGTCCCAGGAATAGTGATGGTTGTAGGCCTTATTTTATTTTGGAATTCACCATATATGCCTCTGTCGATTTACAACACACCAGTCATGGTTATCGTAACGTATGTTGTTCTTTTTCTACCTTATACGGTGCAATATGTAAAAGCATCACTCGGACAAATTGATGATTCCCTTGTACTGGCAGGAAGTATTTTTTCTGGAAATTATATTTACATTTTTAGAAAAATAATATTACCTCTTATTATCCCAGGCATTCTTGCTGGGTGGGCGATGACATTTACGATTTCGATAAGAGAGTTAGTAGCATCGCTTCTCGTACTACCTCCATCGGTAGAAACGTCAGCAACGTTTATTTTTTCTCAATTTGAACAAGGAGAAGTGTCGATAGGAATGGCGATGGCTGTTGTTTCTGTCGGACTTACAACAATGTGCTTATTACTTCTGCAGCATATGGAGCAAAAACGAAAAGAGGTAGCATGATGAGGGTGGAAGTATGGGGAGGAGCGGGAGAATACGGTCGTTCCTGCTATTTCGTTAAAAATAAAGAAACGAAAATATTATTTGACTGTGGTATTAATCGATCATACGAGGATAGTTATCCAACAATTGTGCGGGAAGCTGTTCCGTTTTTGGATGCGGTATTTTTATCGCATATTCATGAAGATCATACGATGGGGGTACCTTTATTAGCGAAGTATGGATATAAGAAAACAATTTGGACGACTCGTTATACGAAGGAACAACTGCCAGTTTATTTTGAAAAATGGAGAAGCTACAATCTGACGAAAGGGTGGAAATTACCTTATAACGAACAAAATATTAATGATTTAAACTATGTATGTATTGATGAGATTAGCAATCCAAATGAATGGATACAGATTACTCCTACATTGCGGTTTCAATGGGGGTATAGTGGGCATGTATTAGGAGCTGTTTGGTTTTTAGTGGATATGTGTAATACATACGTATTTTATTCTGGCGATTATTCAGCGGAGTCTAATATACTACGAGCTAATTTACCTGAGAAATTGCACCACGATATAAAAATTGCAATCGTAGATGCCGCTTATCACACTGATGATGTTTCGCAAAATGAACGAATAGACGAACTATGTGCAGAAGTTGAACGAGTTGCGAAACATAAAGGAATAGTGTTACTACCGTTGCCCCCGCTTGGTAGGGCGCAAGATATCGTATTGTATTTATATAAAAAATATAAAGAACTTCCCATTATAGTAGATCAAGAAATTTTGGATGGATTTGAAGAGATGTTCGTATATAAAGAATGGATAAAAAATAGTGAAGAATTTGAATGGATGATAGAGAATTTAAAAAGAAACATAATAGTTATGGATTATGACATGTGCATGCAAAATAGTTATGGAATAGTTGTAATGAGTGATGCGAATATGCAAATGGAACGAACGCAGTTGTATTATGAACAACTCCGACATGAAAAGCGAAATGCTATTATCTTTACTGGACATATTGCGAAAGGGAGCTTTGCAGAAAAGGTGATGAAAGAACGTGTGAATAGAGAATGTAGGGTGGAGCAAGTCCCATATAAGGTTCATCAAAGCATTAGTGATGTTAAAGAGATGTTACATGCATTATTACCAGAACATACGGTGTTAGTACACGCACTGAAAGAGGATACGGATCGATTGCAGAAAAAGCTCAGTACAGCCGGATATGAAAATGTATATTCACTTGCAATGGAAAGTATAGAAGTAATTTAAAATGTAACGGAGATTGGTATAGGATAGAAGGAATCCATCTGTTCATGGATTCCTTTTCGGTATGTGAAAACCATAAGTATTAAGCTAAATCAGCAGACACGAACATATCACTATTTTGAAGGTTTTTAGAGCGTAAACTATAAGCAACTACTTTCTTTTTATGTTGCTTGACAACATCAACATGCTCTTCGTGGCTATAAATATAAAATGTAAAATCTTTTTTGCCGCGTTTTGCGTTAATAATTAAAGGAGTACCTTCATTGTGTGGTGGCGCATAATAGCGATCTAAAAATAAACCTTCGTTAAAATCATGAATGATTTTGGATTTCATTTCGCCTTCTAAGGTATTTCCATTAATTGTAACAGTTACATTCTCTTCCTCAAGTTGTGGGTGTGTTTCGTACTTGCTAATAATGGACTCAATAACAGAGTTCGGAAGGCTAGAAACGATAATTTTAAATGCCCCAAATACAACTAACATTACAATAAACCAAGTCGTCATAGTAATCATCCCCTTTATTCTATTTAATAATATAACTCATATGGTAATAGTACATATGGTGAAGTTTTGTATAATTTGTGAAAAATATGCCATTTTCACGAATGAAATATTAGAAAAATCAATTTTGTTACAAAAAGTTGAAATCGAAGTATTTTAAAAGAAAAAGGTTTATAATAAAAACATAACTAATAACAACATTACTAATTATAAGGAAGTGTAACTATGAGTACTGTAGCAATCGTGTATGGTATTATTCTTTCTACAATTATCGTTTTATTTTTCGTTGGGGTTTCACGTTATATTCATAAATGGAAAGAATGCGTTGCGAAATTAAATCACATTGAAGAAGAACTAAGTGATTTAATGTTACATCATGGTAAGTAAAACAGTCATTTTTTAATTTAAAAATGTGAAATGATTCACAAAACATGCTCTCGTTATGAAGCATGTTTTTTTGTTATGTGAATGATAGGCACATTTATGAATTTCCCCCATACGATACAGTGTGAAAACAGAAATGTTCGGAGCGGAAAAGAGGGATAGAATGAGTAATTCAGGTTATGTTACAGATAATAAAAATTTAAAGAAAGGCTCAGGAACTCCAAACCTTTTCTTTGATTCGAGAAAAAATGTCTTTTTTAAAAGAGATGAGAAAAACGTTGCATATGAAGTCACTTCAACGCAGTTACCGGCGATGATAGGAGGAGCCTTTGTTGATTTATTTATGACAAAAGGGCATATGCGAGAACCACATTGGCATCCGAATGCGTGGGAGCTAGACGTTGTTGTATCAGGGGAAGCAGTTACATCCATTTTAAATCCGGAAACGAATCAATTGCAAAATTATCATATAAAGCCTGGACAAACGGTTTTCATTCCAATGGGTTGGTGGCATTGGATTACAGCAGTAACAGAAGAAGTACAATTACATTTGTTTTTCAATAACGATCAGTTTGAAACAGCAGAAGGATCGGACGTACTAAGATTGACACCCCCAGAAGTATTTCAAGCTGCATATGGTGTAAGTGCAGAGAAACTATTGAAGGACTTTTCACCAATTAAAGAGTCGGTTGTAATTGGACCACCCACACTAAATCGTTCTAAAAGTGACAAGCAGACTAATGACTCGAATATAGTAGTTACGTTAAATGGACAAATAACTTCGTGTGAAATAGAGTAATGCTTTCTTTTTAGGAAGAGTTACTCTATTTTGTATAATTTTGTAATTTAGTTCAGTATAATTAGTATGTAGAAGAAATTTTGTTAGGGGGCATATTGTGAATATAGTAAAGATTATTGGAATTGTTGCAGGAGTGGTTATAGTAGCTGTTATAGCTTTCTTTGCAATTATGAAGTACTATTTGTCAAAAGAAGATCCTAATTACGTATTAAAGTACATAAAAGAACATAAAGGTGATAAAACCTGTTCATTACTGATTAGAAAAAATGGGGAAGTATTAGCATCTATAAATGAAAATGTAAAATTGCCATTAGCGAGTACGGCAAAAATCGTAATAGCAGTTGAGTTTGCTAAGCAAGTGTCAGAAGGAAAGATAAGCCGAGATGAACAAATTTCATTGCATGAATTAGAAAAGTATTACGTTAAAAACACTGATGGTGGAGCACATCCTGCCTGGTTAGAAGACGCCGAAACTAGAGAGTTAGTGAAAAATGGACAAATCGCTTTAGAAGAAGTCGCTAAAGGAATGATTCATTATAGTTCTAATGCAAATACAACATATTTGTTAGAAAAGCTTGGAATAGAAAGAGTAAATGAAAGTATAAAAGAGTTAGAGCTTACTAGTCATGATAAGTTTACGTCTTATACGGCTGCACTATATATGAGAGGATACGTAGAAAAAGAACTTCATGTGCCAGAAAATCAGTCATTAAAAACGTTACGTAACATGTCAAAAGATGAATATGATAAACATGTGTTACAAATACAGGAATGGATGAAAGATGAAGAAGAATGGAAAAAGCGGGATATTCCATTAAAAGTAGATATGGAATTCCAACGTATTTGGTCAGATCGATTAGTGAGTGCAAATGCTAAAGATTATATGAGTATAATGGAAAAGATAAATAGTAGAAATTATTTTCCAAAATCAATGCAAGAAGAAATCGAGAATATTTTCAAAGGAACAGTTGATAATAGTAAGTTAGAATTTGCTGGTCAAAAAGGCGGCTCTACCGCATTCGTATTGACAAAAAGTTTGTATAATACAGATAAAAAGGGGAATAAGGTAGAGGTTGTCATTATGTTTAACGATATAGAAGATCAAGTTGCATACCAAAAACTGAGAAATAATATCGATTATTTTATTCAAGATGCTATAACAGATGAAGAGTTTAGAAGGAAAATTATAATGAAATAATTTTATTATGTAAACAAAAGGGCACTTATGAAAAGTGCTCTTTTTTAATACAGGATTTTCCAATCTTATTATTGAATATAGATTGAAAATAAGAAAGGAAGTTGAATCATGACTACAATATATTTCGTTCGTCACGCCCACTCTACATATACACAAGATGAAAGGGAGCGTCCGCTATCTGAAAAAGGGCAATTAGATGCAGAGAATGTAACACGCTTATTAAAAGATGAGCATATTGATGTTGTGATTTCTAGTCCGTATAAAAGGGCGATTCAAACTGTCCAAGGAATTGCAAATACATATAATGTATCGATACAAATAGAGGAAAATTTACGGGAAAGATTATTAAGTAAAGAGCTAGTAACAGATTTTAATGATGCGGTCCAAAAGGTGTGGGAAGATTGGGATTTTGCATACGAAGGCGGAGAATCGAATGATGTAGCGCAAAGGCGTGCTGTAATATGCATGCAAAATATATTAAAAAAATATGAAGATAAGAATATTGTAATAGGAACTCATGGAAATATTATGGTATTACTCATGAATTATTTTAATTCAAAATATGATTTTCGATTTTGGAAAACACTTCGTATGCCCGATATATTTAAGTTGAATTTTCATAATGAAGATTTAGTTTCTGCCGAAAGGATAGAGAATACGGGTCATCAGATAAATAATTTGTAAAAGTTTATCAAAAAAAGAGGAAAGAGAGAAGTTATTGTAGAAGTATGACTTTGTAACAAAAAAATATATGTTAAAGGAGGCTGTTTACATGTTTGAGAAAGAGAAAGAAGGGCTTATTGAAGTTCACAACGTATATGAAATTGCACCAGTAGATGGAACAATTATAGGTATGGCAACGGAAGAAGAAATGGAAATTGCTGCTGAACTAGAGCTGCAATACTATGCCCATTCTCGTTTATTAGAAGCAAATGTTCAGTTAGACGGTTCCTCCTATAAAGAGTTACTTCAGGAGTTCCAGGAGTACGAAAGAAAATCAATGAGCTTTTGGCGAGCAATACATAAACGTTTAGCTGTGCCATGGGCATGGGTACTACGTATTGATGTTGCGAATGGTCCTATATATGTAAGTAATGGGAATTCGTATTATGAAGAAATCGATGATGAAGAAGATTATGAATAGATAAGTAAGGAAGCAGCTTTAGTTGCTTCCTTTTTTTATTCTTAGGGAATGAGCCGCTTCAATAATAATATCTGGTCGATCATTTTCTATTCCGTGACCAGCATGTTCGGCAAGTATGTATTGGCTATGGATTGAAAGGTGTAATTGTTCATGAATCAGTTCTTGCCACATTGATTCAAGTTGTTTGGCTTCCTCTTTTGGCATGTTATTCTCAGTCAACTGAGTAATAGAATATTTAGGATCTCTACCGATAACGATTAATGGTATTTCTAATGTTTTATATAGCTCTTTTAGTGAAAGAGCACATTTTTTCCATTCCAATAGTTCAGAAGCTGTCGCTTTATATAATGAAGGAGAAGTGAGAAATTCAATTTGTTGTCTTGATTGATCGCCGAGCATAGGCTTTAGTTCATTATAAAGTGTGTCTACATCCATTTTGGAGTACGTATTATATTTTTGAAGCCACATATCATCAGAATCCGTTTGATCAGAAATTGGTAAATGAAGTTCATCTAATCGGTGTAAGTTCATAGAAGTGGAATCAACTAAAATAAGTGCTTGCAACTTATCTTCATGTAACATCGCAAAATGTTGTGCGCATAACCCTCCATAGGAATGACCAATTAGAATGATAGGCTCGTGAATATCCAGTTTTTGTAGTAACATATGTAGTTCTTTTGTCGCTTGTCTTGTAGTACGTGAATCATTTCCTAATTCACTTTTTCCGTAACCTGGGCGATGGTATGAAACGACTGTAAATTGCTGCGAAAGCTTTTCTATAATAGGAAGCCAATCATAAAATGAGCAAGTCATTCCGGTCTGAATGACTACAGTTTGTTTATTAGTTCCTTTTATATGTACTTCTATATTTTGGCCTAATATCTCTACAAATTTATAAATAATAATTCCTCCTAAGCTTGAAATAATTTTTGACAAGCGAAAGCGATGCACCAAACACCGATACCAAATAGGACAGATGTACTAAGTGCGAATGAGTTTTTTAAACCGATATAAACGATAAATAATAGTAGTGCTGATGCAGGGAATCCATATAATACACCTAAAGCAAATTGACTCAATTCTTGTTTGTTCCCGCCTTCGAAAGAAATCCAAAATAGGCTCAGTAAACTTACGAGAGGAAGGGCAGCAATAAAGCCGCCTATCGCACTATAATGTTTAGCGACTTCAGTAATAACGCCGATAATAAGTGCCGAAACGATTACTTTAACGAGGAAATGCATACTTTGCCTCCTTCGCTAATAAGGAAAAGGCTTTTTCAATTAATTGTTGCTCTTCTTTCGATAACTGTGATTCTAATATTTTTATCTTTTCTTTATCTAGTAAAGTATGCTTTTCTAATACTTCAATTCCTTCTCTTGTTAATGTAAGATTTACGACTCTTTCATCTTGTTTATTTCTTTCTTTAACGATGAAACCCTTTTGAATAAGGCGCTTGACGTGTTCAGAAGCTGTGTTATGAGAAAGGCTAAGCTCAGTAGCGACTTTTCCAATTGTTATATCTTTCTCACGAGAAACGATTTGTAAAATACGAATGGCTTGGTGAGAAAGATTGTCTTCATATTCATATCGTAAGTGATAATAAATACCCTCCCAATGCTGATTGATGTCTTTCATAATGATAAATCCCCCAGTTTTTTTGTGTCGCATAATAAGATATATTCGTTAATTAAGAATCAAAATCCTTTCATTTGGATAAAAAATGTTGAAAAAGTTTATTTTTATTGAAATATAAGGTAATCTATGTGTAAAGGTATACATTTAGCAAGAGAGAGGATGATAGCTGTGAATACATTCAAATGGATGAGTCATGAACAGATGTATGTAGATGAAATACATGTTGAAAAATGTGGTCCTCTTTCAGTCGGCGTATATGGGGGAAATCAAGAGAGTGATGCATATGAACGAGGAGATGCAGTACTTGCTTGGTGGGATCCGAAATTACAATTTGAATTTGTTATGATTTTTGATACACACCACAAAACAAAAAATATAGATTACATAATAGAAGCAATTTCGGAAAGAAAAGAGAAGCTAAAAGAGCTATTTTCTTACCCGATACATTTAGCTTTTCACCATACACATATGTACTTATTAGCGTTATTTACAGATGAGTTATTTATTGAAAAATGTGATCAAGATGATGAGGAACTTGCCTGCTTAATTTGTTTACGAAAAGGCGAATTTTTATATTGGCTATCAGTTGGTGATTGTTTCGCTTATTTATTCCATTCTGAGAAAACGAAGAATGGTAAAGGGCGATTAAATAAACGGAAGAATTACGAATATATCGGTAGGAAAAATATTTTTGCAGCAAATACACCTTGCTTTACGTCAGGTGTAAGAGGATTAGAAAAAGGAATGAATCACATTGTAATGGCAACGGACGGTATTTTAGAGTGTGATCAACGAAGGTTTGATGATGATCAATCTTTAGTAGAAATATTACACGACGGAAGTTGCTTGCAGATTGAGCCAGTATTAACAAATGTACTGCAGTGGAAAGGTAGAGATTGTGCCACAATTATTGGATGGTCAATTGACACTGAAAATAAACAATGCGCTAATGAATAAAAAAGAGTTCAAGGGATTTTGTCCTTGAACTCTTTTTTATTCTAGGATTTTCTTAACATGAATCAACCCGATTTTATCGGCTTGATTTATGTTAAAAATCGATTCCATGGAAGATACAAATAAATTTGAATGGATCTAATTAATTCCCACTGTATTTTAACGGTGTATTAATGGTATTTAATTTGTTTATTATCCCTTTAATGCACCGTTTTATTGAAGGGATGATTTATCATTTAACGACTTAAAAAGGCGTAATAATCTGTTTATTTCGACGGGGAAAAGTTGGTACGATAATTGCAAGGTCATTATTGTAAGCGATTAAGCGCTGATGAACACGTATCTTTTATGTAAGGAAAAGGAGGAAATGAAAAAATGAAAAGAAGACCAAGCTTCTTGCAAGCTACTGCTCCAATTTTCGCCATCCTACTTTTATTGGGAATCGGCTATGGCGTATTCCATTTGAAGATAGAACCGTTATTGATCACTGCCGTTATTGTAGCTGCAGTCCTCGGGAAAATTTTGGGGGTTTCATGGGAAGAAATGCAAGAGGGAATCGTCGAGAAAATTACGAAGTCCATGTCGGCCACTTTGATTTTGATTACGGTGGGTATGTTAATAGGAACGTGGATGTTTTCTGGAACCATTCCAATGATGGTCTTTTATGGAATCGAGTTGATCAATCCTAACTATTTATTCGTAACAGCCTTTGTAGTGACGGCTCTTATCTCTACTTTTACGGGGACATCATGGGGGTCTGCTGGGACGGTTGGGGTAGCGATCATGGGGATTGCGATGGTACAAGGTGTATCGCTACCAATCACGGCAGGAGCAGTTGTCGCAGGTGCCTTTTTCGGCGACAAGCTTTCACCTCTTTCGGATACGACGAATTTGTCTCCTGTAGTAGCAGGAAGTAATCTTTATGAGCATATTAGGCATCTGTTGTATACGACCATTCCGGCTTCTTTAATAGGCTTAGTCGTTTATTTTATTGTCGGTAAGTCGACTTACACAAGTAATGCGTTTGACAAAGGGAAGATTGAGGCTATGACATCCGCATTAACGGCCATGTTTCACTGGAATGTACTGCTTATTGTTCCTATTCTCATTGTTCTTATCGGTTCAATCAAAAAGTATCCGACCATTCCGATTATGATTATTTCGTCTATTACGGCTATCATACTAGGGGTGGTTGTGCAATCGATGTCACTGGAAAATGGTTTTTTGGCTACTGTTCAAGGGTTTAATGTCAGCATGGTAACAGCAGGTGGGTTTGATCCCGCAGCAACACCTGAGGCAGTGCAAAAACTTTTAAACCGTGGTGGAATGAACTCGATGATGCAAACGACCTTGATTGCTTTTTGTTCGTTTGCGTTTGCAGGTGTTATCAGTAAAATCGGATGTTTAGAAGTTGTACTGGAGAAACTCAATGAAAAAGTGAAATCTACAGGAAGTTTAGTTTTAACGACCGTATTGTCTTGCATCATAATGGCCATTACGACAGGAAGTTCGTATTTGGCGATATTAATTCCTGGTGAATTGTTCAAAGACGCCTATGCACAAAGGGGGCTACACCCGAAAAATTTATCAAGGACGTTAGAAGATTCCGGTTCCATCGTTGTTTCGCTCGTACCTTGGTCGATGGCAGGTGTCTATATGTCCAGTACGTTAGGTGTACCGGTTATTGAATATTTACCATGGGCAATTATGTGTTATCTTGGATTTATCATAGCCATCATTTATGGGTATACAGGTTTTACGATTGAAAAAATCAATAGTTCCTCAAATGATAATACAGAAAACGAAAACATCAGTTGAGGATATTCACAGGAGGAATTATGTTGTTAAAACTAATCAAAAATACAGAACTTTATACACCGCAATACGAAGGGAAAAAGGATATATTAATAGCAAATGATCGTATTGTGAAAATAGAGGATGAAATTAATATAATCGGCGTTGACATTCAAATGATTGAGGGTGCCAATACAAAGTGTATACCCGGAATTGTTGATCGTCACGTTCACATTACAGGTGGCGGTGGTGAGGGGGGATTCTCGTCAAGTACACCTGAGGTTCAAATCAGCACAGCCGTTCAACAGGGCATCACAACTGTTGTTGGATTATTAGGTACAAATGATTTGGCGAGGAATACCAAAAGCTTACTGGCCAAAGCGAAATCACTAAGAGAAGAAGGACTGAATGCCTACATTTTGACAGGCGGTTACGGCTATCCGCCGAACACTATCACGGGTGATGTAAGAGATGACATCATGTTTTTTGGTGAAGTGCTTGGCTTGAAGCTCGCTATTGAGGATCATCGTTCTTCATACGTGACGAAGGAAGAACTCAAGAGATTGGCTGCTCATGTTAGAGTAGCATCCATGCTATCGAAAAAGCCGGGATTCATTCATTTGCATATGGGGGATGGACAAGGACTATACGAGATGATTTATGAGCTAATAGATGAAACAGATTTGCCTATCAGTCTTTTTAGTCCTACTCATATTAATCGAAATGTACGTCTATTGGATGCTTCCATCGAATTTGCAAAACGTGGCGGTCTGGTCGATATTACATCCAATATCAATTTGATGAGGGAGGGGAAAACGGTAACACCGAGCAAGGTGCTTGTGTATTTACTCAATCATGGAGTTGACATCAATCGAATTACCATTAGCTCCGATGCAAATGGAAGTATGCCTATCTTTGATGAAGGTGGCCAATTCATCGGTCTTGAAGTCGCAGGCTTCGAACCAACTCTACATACCTTGAGAGAGTTGGTCAATCAAGAAGGGCTGTCGCTTGATAAAGCGTTAAGGCCGTTCACGATCAATCCAGCTAAAGGGTTAGGTATCGGTCATGAGCGGGGCGTCATTGTAGAAAATGGATATGCCGATTTTGTTTTGCTGGACGAAAAGTTAAATGTTCGTGATGTATTTGCAAGCGGAATTCCATTTGTGAAAGATTACGAGGTTATCAAAAAGGGAATGTTTGAATAAGAGGTTTGAAAGAGAGTGACTCAAAAGGTGAAAAATTATTCTTTTGAGTCATCCCCTTGATAGGACCTGATGTGTGAAGTCCGAGAAAATGTCTAATTTTATTAATGAAAATATTTCAAGTCGCCTATTTTGAACTTATGGGATAGTTCCTTTTTTCTTCCTTGGACACAAAGGTCCTTCTCTATCATAATAGTAAGACAGAAAATTTAGAGTTTTTATGGGGTTGGCCTTATAAGGAGGGAAAAAGATGAAAGAGTTGATTGTGATTACATTCGGAAACAATACATTACATAGTGTCATACAGCAGATTAAACGCTATATAGGAAAAGAAGCGACGATAAAGGGATATTCAATAGAAGAAGGAGTTGATGGAGACTTCTCTGGGAAAGTTGTGTTAATGACGGGAGAACCCGTATTGCAGCTTACATCTGAACAAGTTCGGGATGCCTCAAAAGTGATCATTGCAAGAAGGGCTTTACGATACGAAAACATTGAACAACTGTTTACATTAAAAGAAAAAACGCGGGTTTTATTGGTTAATGACTCAAAAGAAAGCTGTCTGGAAACCATTCAGCAGCTAAAAGGGCAAGGATTTCAATCGCTTTCCTTTTTTCCATATTATCCGGGGATCAAAACATATGAATCGTGCTCGGTAGCTATCACTCCAGGAGAATGTCATCTTGTGCCAAATGATATACCGCAGGTTATTGACATAGGGAATAGACAAGTGGACATTACAACCATAACGGAGATCTTGAGTGAATTAAATCTTTTATCTCAAAGAGGAGCAGTGGCTTCTTCAGAATTTGTAAGTGAAATTATCGGATTGACGAAGTACTTGTCTGTATTAAATTATAAGCTGGACCATTCTAATCTTTTACTAACAACGATTTTTGATAAATTTCCAAAAGCGTTATTATTTTGCGATGATCAAGGAATGATTACATATTTTAACGAGAAAACAAAACGGATGTTTGATGGTTATTTGTTATTGAATGCCAATATAAAAGACTTACTAGGCCGGGATTTTAAGTTACAACCAACATACAATCATGAAGATGAAATTTTTATTTTACATGATTATACATATATCGTCTCTATTGATAAAGTTGAAAAAGAAGGAGAGACGATTTGCTATCTAATAGAGTTTGAAAATTACGATACGTTAAAAAAAATCGATACGGTTATTCGTTCGAAATTAAAAAATAAAAAGTTTATTGCGCGCTATGACTTTACTCATCTATACTCACGAAGCACCAAAATGATAAAAACAGTGGAACTTGCAAAAAAAATGGCCAAACGGGATTCGACCGTCCTCATTCAAGGAGAAAGCGGTACAGGAAAAGAACTATTGGCACAAGCCATTCATAATGCTTCATTACGTGCCGAACAGCCATTTGTTGCTGTCAATTTTGCGGCGCTTTCCACTTCCATATTGGAAAGCGAGCTGTTCGGATATGAAGCAGGGGCGTTTACAGGTGCCAAAAAAGGCGGCAAAAGAGGGTTGTTCGAAGAGGCACATCAAGGAACGATTTTTATGGATGAGATTGGGGATGCGCCTCTTGATTTGCAAGTGAAGTTATTGAGGGTGCTGCAAGAAGGTGTGGTTCGAAGAGTCGGTGGAAATGAACAAGTTCCCATCGATATTCGCATCATTGCCGCAACAAATGTAAATCTGGAAGAAAAAGTGCAAGAAGGAACTTTCAGACAAGATTTATATTATCGATTAAATGTGCTTCCGCTTCAAACTTTACCGTTACGAGAAAGAAGAGAAGACATTTTACTATTGCTGCATTATTACATCAACAAGTTCAGTAATGGCGGGGTCTATCATGTAAACGAGTATATGGAAAAAGATACAATCGAATTTCTGCAGCATCATCCGTGGCCGGGGAATGTCCGAGAGCTTGTCAATGTAGTGGAATATATGGTGAATGTAAAAATGGCAGATCAAAAAATTGGAATAAGCGATTTGCCCCATTATGTGTTAAAAGAAGCCGCTAGTCAAAAAAATCCAGAAGGAAAAAAATTGTCTGACAGCATGCTGTCAGAAGAAGAACACGTACTGATGATCATTTATTTAAAATTTGGAATTGGTCGACGTAAAATTGCACTAGAGCTTGCACAAAGAGGCTTGAAAATAGGAGAAGGAAAAGTGAAGAGCATCATTGATACGTTACGGATTCAGCAGCTGATCCAGGTAAATAAAGGGGTTAGGGGGTGTGTTGTGACAGAAGAAGGAAAGAAATACGTTAACCGGATTTTTATGGGGAAATGATGAAATTGAATGTTCATGTTATGGTTATTTATCGTTGATCCAATTCAAGGGGGAACAGGCACATCTATCAATATGAATGCGAATGAAACCATCCATGCTTTATATAAACGAAACCGCAGTTTACAGCCAAACTGCGGCTTTTCAACGTACAAGGAATTACAAAAATTATTAGTTACTGCCTAAATGGTACCCCTCATTTATCAATATCTGTTTATGCTTTTTTAAACCTTGCAACAGAACCATAGTTACTATCTTTTCTAAAATAACATGTTCATTGGAAAGATCCTTATTCCAATTTACCCAACCTGTAATTCCACACATACACATCTCATCTCCTAATTTTAAAAGTATATTAACGAAATAAAATGTACACTAAGTTAAATGGTGATTATATAAATAGTGTACTACATGAATTAAATTACAGACTTGAGAAAATTTTCTTTGAACACATAGTTATGTGAGACAATGGCTAAGGAAAAGTATTCCATTGCATACAAAAAATAATAAAAAAGATGAGAGAAAATATTTGTTTAGACGTTATATAGGGTGTAAAAGCTTTTACAAAAAAATAAGGGGAATCGCTACATGAAATCAAATGAGAAAAATTTTATAAAAAGATTACAGCGACAAAAAGAAGATGCGCTAGAATTTGTTGTCGATACATACTTACCACTCATAAAGGGAATAACGCATAAAGTTCTTCTTCCAGTTCAAAATGATGGACTCATAGAGGAGTGTGTAAATGATATATTTCTTTCCATTTGGAATAACGCAAATAAATTTCATGGAGAGCCGAATGATTTTAAGAAATGGGTTGCGGCAATCGCGAAATTTAAGGCGATTGATTATTACCGGAAAGCGACTAAAAAAGTAGAAATTATTTCAGATGAGTTTCATATCAGTACGGAAAAGTCAGCTGAAGATGAATTAATCGTTATGGAAGATAGGGAAGAGTTATTAAAGCTTATTAATCAATTAGAACCGCTAGATCAAAAGGTGTTCATTATGAAATACCTTCTCGGTATGAAGACAGAGGAAATAGGTGACAAGTTAGGACTAACCCGGGCAGCGATCGATAATCGAGTGTACCGAGGGAAAAAGAAACTACAACAAAATGCTACGAATATTAATTTTGGAGGTAGTGCAATATGAAAGACATTTATGAACTATTAAATGACATTGATATAGATGAAAAAGAGCTTGAGGAAATTGAGACTTCTGAAATTGAAAAAGAAAAAGTAAAACGTAATGTAAAACAATCGATACGTACGAAGAAAAAGATGAAAAGTTGGAAAAAAGGTGTCGCTGCGGCATCTATTTTAGTAGGATTATCCGTTGCAACACTTGGTATCGGGTTTCCTACATATGCCGGGGGATTGCCAATTGTAGGTGACATATTCCGATTTTTAGATAATGGTAGAACAGGGTTATATGAAAATTATAAAGAGTTTTCGACTGAGTTGAATATGACGAGAGAGAGTAATGGGGTTAAGGTTACAATTAATGATGCTGTATTCGATGGTAGAACAATTACAATCACATATTCTATTGAGAGCGAAAAAGATTTAGGAGAGAAACCGTTCCCATTTGGAAGTCCGCAAGTGATGGGCTTTAATGGTGGAGGAGGTAGTTCGAACGTTACAAAAGTTGGAGAGGGAAAATATGTAGGTATGACTACGATGAGTGGTCATGGTAGTGAAAGGTTAGATGTTGCAAATGTTTGGTGGGATATAGAGGCAATTGAGTTGGATTATGAAGGGAATGTAATAAAGGGGAACTGGAATTTTGCACTTAGTTTAAAAGCAATGGATAGTAAGGAAGTAAAAGTTAATGGGGTTTCTGAAAATAAATTAATAAAAGTAAATATAGATAAAATGGAAGTAACCCCGATGTCCTTTATCGTTTTTTATAATCAGGAAGAATCTAAGGCATTAAGAAGTATATGGGATAGCGCTGATGTGGAATTAGAAATAAAAGATGATTTAGGCAATAAATATGCAGGTGAAGGAAATGGCGGAACTAGTACAGTAGCAGAACCGCATAAAAGTAGTTGGAGTTCCACATTCCAAAAGTTGAACGAAAATGCAACAAAGCTTATCGTTACACCTCGTGTTCATTTAAGAGTTCATACACCTGAAAATCATGGAGGAGTGGAATTTATTAATGGAGTCGAGAAGAAAATTGAAGTGCCGAATAAAGAAGCAAAAAAGAAAGATATTATATTAGATGATATCGTAATTGATTTAAAGAAATAAAAGAGAAACTGCCTAAAAACATTAGGCAGTCTCTTTTTCGTTAAAAACTAGTTACGAGTAACGCATGCGGATGTTGTGTTTTATACTCATCTTTCCACGGGATGTTTAGTTGTTCCCAAGATTCGCCGCTATCATTAGATTGAAACACGCCGTTGTTATTTAAAGTGTAAAACGTATGTGGTTCTGCTTGATTTGTCGCAAACATCGAAATGACTGTACCGATTGCTGATGGTAGTCCTTGCTGTACTTGCTGGAACGGAGTATCTTTCGTTTTACGATAAATATAAGATTCATAAGGTACACGGTGATGAGCGAGATCAGCACTCGGTGCGGCAGAAACGAGAATTGTATTACAATCAGCTGGATCGATAGCCATGCTGTATAAATAATGATGCTCAAGTCCGTCACTGCATGAAATCCAGCTATTTCCACTGTTATAGCTTTCAAGATATGCGCGATCAGGTCCGCCCATAAATCCGTCACCACATGATGCATAAAGGCGATTTGGTGCCTCAGGGTGCATGAGTAATTGATGAGCATCGATAGGAGCACCGAATTTTTTATCAATCCATGTATGTCCTTTATCGTTACTTTGAATAACGGCACCGGCTTCGATTGAAACGTGGATAGTATTTGGATTCTGTGGATCCACTGTAATCCAGCGTACGTGATGGGTAAAAGGTCTAGGCGGAAAAGCCCACGTATAAGAAGATAATAATGATTTCATATTTTTAAGTTCCGTCCACGTTTCACCACCGTTTTCTGAACGGAATAAAGCGCTCGGTTCTGTGCCGACATAAACGACGCCATATCCGTTAACTTGTTCATTAGGGCTTATCGTAATGGAAGTAATCGAAGAATGTAAAATACCATCTTCTTTTGGAAAATCAAAGTAACGATAAGAATCTCCAATCGGTCTCCATGAATCTCCACTATCGTCACTTAACCAGAGACCTCGTCCAAATGTTCCGCAATATACACGGTTTTGTTGGAATGGATCAACGGCGATACAGGTAGGTTGCATATTTTGCAAGTGATACGCTGTTTCATAGTTACCATATTGTTCTTTCACTACAACAAGTTCACGTTCCATACAGAGAAATAAACGTTTCATTTTAGTAACCTCCTTAAAAATTCTTTTATTAGTAAACAATATGAAAATAAAAAAGAAGTAGTCTTGTTTTTATTTGAGAAAAAGGGATTGTTTAAAAAGTAGCGAAGTGTGTATACAGAGGAAGTGGGCGTTTAACGGCAGCTAATATGGGATAAAGACGGGGAGTTTGTTCCATACTAATGTACAGATATTGTACTTAAAGGAGCATTCGTATGGGACATTCACATGATCACGGTCATTCTAACAATAAAAAGGCGCTACTAATTGCTTTTGTATTAACAACAAGTTTTATGATTGCTGAAGTTATTGGGGGATTTGTAACAAATAGTTTGGCCCTATTATCTGACGCGGGGCATATGTTAAGTGATGCGGTATCTTTAGCTTTAAGTTTACTTGCGTTTAAGCTTGGAGAAAAAACGGCAACTGCCGCAAAGACATATGGATATAAGCGAGTCGAGATGCTAGCTGCGTTATGTAACGGTGTCGTTCTTATTGTCATTTCAGTATACATTTTTATTGAAGCTATTCGTCGCTTTAAAGAACCAGTTGAGATTGCTAGTAATGGGATGCTTATTATTGCTGTACTTGGTCTACTGATTAATATTTTATCAGCTTGGATATTAATGAGAGGCGGAGATGTGAAAGGTAATTTGAATTTAAGAAGTGCTTTCTTACACGTATTAGGTGATCTATTAGGATCAGTCGGAGCGATTATTGCAGCACTACTTATTAAATTTTTTGGATGGACTGCTGCAGATGCGATTGCTAGTATTCTCGTGTCTATTTTAGTCATTATTAGTGGGTGGCGTGTAACACGTGATACGGTTCACATATTAATGGAAGGTGCACCGCAGCACATAAATGTTGAAGAAGTAAAAAAGACATTGTTAAGTATTGCGATTGTAAAGGAAGTTCATGATTTACACATATGGTCTGTCACATCGGATTTTCAAGTATTAACTTGCCACTTGATTATTAAAGGTAATGAAACGCAAAGTGTATTAAAAGAAGCTACGGATGTATTAAAGGAGAAGTTTCATGTAGAACATGTCACCATTCAAGTAGAAATTGATGGTGAATTCGCTCATAGTGAGACAACTTGCAAAGTATGAAAGAAAAAGGATACGAAAAAGTGTCATAACATTTTTCGCACGACATACATATATATAATGTGGCCACAAATACTTTGTAAGGTAAATATTTCATAAGATTACTTTACTTATTAAGAATCATCTTTTATAATCAAAAGTGGTAATTGATAAAGATTATCATTTTCAATGATCGTAGAAAGGAGTTTTTTAAAAGATGAGTAGTCAACTCCGTTTTGCTGTTGAAAATCGTAAGAGGCATTTAATTGATGAGTTAATTGGAGCAGGTGTGTTTAAAATTCGCGACCGACAATTATACGAGCTGTCTTTAGAGGAATTGGAAAAAGAGTACGAAGATATGGAAGATTATGCAGATATTCAGGCATAACTATATAGATTAGTAAAAGGGGAGCTGGTTACGATTTTGTGTAACCAGCTCTCCTTTTATCCCGCATTAACGGGCAGTAAGACCCCCACCTCAAAATTCAGCGGAAGCAAAGAAGTTAGGTGAGGGATCAACTGCCCGTAAAAGCCCGATTGGTTCAACTAATAATCAGTGGGGGATGAACAAAACCCCCACTGATTAAAGTTTCACTTTATTTCGTAGAAATTATTTTTTGTATTTCTTTCATTGGACGGAGCCAGTTTTGGGACATCATTTGTTCCATTTGTTTTTCATCCTGCTTCTGCAATGCTTGAATGATAGAGTGATGTTCTTCAATAGATTGACTTGCTGGAACAAAGTTTTGGAAAAACAAATATTCAAGGCGTAAAACATGAAGCTGCATATTTTCTAGAAAAGGCTCAATATATCGGTTTTTAGCAATAAAAGTAATTGTATTGTGGAATTGTATATCTAGTTGTAAAGCTCGTTTTGAGTTTTTTTCCTCTATAGATTGTTGAAAAGAATTATTTATTTCGGATAATAGTTTAATATCAGTAGCTGTAATTTTTTGAAGTGCTTGCTTTCCAATAATTGAGTGAAGACCAGCCATCGTCTCATAAATGATAGATACGTCTTCTAATTTAATCGGAGCAATTTTCGTTTTTTGCCCAGGTACCATTTCCACTAGACCAGAAAGCTCTAGAATTTGTAACGCCTCTCTAACTGGCGTTCTACTTACTCCAAGTGCTTCAGCCAATTCCCCATCATTAATTTTTTCATCAGGCTGTAGTACACCTTCAATAATCCAATCTTGTAGTTGATTTAAAACGAGTGATTTTGCCGAAACTCTTCCTGGTTTTTTATAATTTTGAGGGACAGGCATAGTGAATTCAATCCTTTCATTGTATATTTTCCTTTTTCGCATGAACAAGTTTTAATTTTGATTTTCCTTCATCCGGCTTTTGGCTTAATATGAGCACCATTATAATGACGCAAAAAGCGCCTAATAATTGAAAAGATTGAAACGGTACGTGCAATATAAGTACAGAAGAAATAATAGCCGCAAGCGGTTCTGTGCAACCGAATAATGTTGTTTCTTTCGGAGTAAGGTATCTTATGCTGTCTAAGTATAAATAAAATGCGATGAGTGTCCCGAAAATGACGACAAATGAAATGAGCGGGAGGGTACTTAGTTTTACATATTTCATAGTTGATAATAAAATGAATTCGTTTGTGGAAATAAAATGCAATATCGTTACGCTAATCCCCCCAATGATCATGCCCCATCCAACGATAACGGATGAAGACCATTTTTCTAACAACTCCTTTGAATATAAACTATAAAATGCAAGAGACAGTCCAGATAAAATCCCCCAAATAATAGCTGGTGTAGATACAGCTAAGTTATAAACAGACCCGTTTGTTAGTAAGAGGAAAGTTCCTACTAATGATAGGAAGATTGAAATGAAATCAATTTTTGATGGACGAATGTTCCATTTGAATAGTAAGTATACAGTGATAAATATAGGGGCTAAATATTGTAACAATGTTGCAACGGCAGCATTTCCTTCTTTAATAGAAGCAAAGTACGTGTATTGTACAGCAAGCATACCGAATAGGCCAAACAAAATCATTTTAATAGCATCAGATTTTTGTTTCCATATGCCGAATATTTCTTTTTTTCTCGTTCCAAATGATGAAATAAAGAGTAAGATAGTGCCGGATATAAGTAAACGGATTGTAACTAACCATTCAGTAGAAACATTTTCATATTGAAAAAGTTGTTGTGCAGCGGTTCCGGACAAGCCCCATAAACAAGCACCAATTACAACCATAATGATTCCTTTTAAACGATTTGGATCCATAAGGTATATAGTCCTCCTTTCAAAAAAACATATATTGGATACAATATGCAATATATCACAGAAAGAAACATCAATAAACTGAAATTTCTTACTTAATGTAAAGTTGTTATTCAAATTAAAGAAAATTTGTTAAATAAGAGAACAATAAAATAAAAAGGATTCCGTTTACGGAAGCCTTTTTATTTTGGATTATGAAGTGTAAGTAAAAGCTGGAATAGGATCAACAAATATACCCCAATCTTGTTTCATTTCTTTTTCTGTTAATAGACAGCTATCTAATGATTGTTCAATTAAAGAACGATTCATGTTAATTCCGATAAATACGAGTTCAGTTATTCGATCTCCGTATCGTTCATCCCAGTTTTTCAATACTTCGGGTTCTTCTGTAATGATTTGATTTTTTTCAGTTTCAGGTAATGCGGCTATCCATTCACCGGCACCTTGAATTGTAATAGAGGAACCTGCTTGAGATAGAAGGCCAATCATATTATTACGAGAGGCAAGCCAGAAAAATCCTTTCGCTCTCACAACATCTAAAGGCCATTTCTCTAACCAATTCATAAGGCGTTCAGGATGGAAAGGATATTTACGACGGTACACGAAGGAATTAATACCGTATTCTTCAGTTTCAGGTGCATGATGTTTACTATTTAACTCTTGAATCCATCCTGCTGATTGACTAGCTTCTTCATAATTAAATAAACGAGTGTTTAAGATTTCTTGTAAGGGTACTCTGCTAAATGAAGATTCAATAATTTTTGCACCTGGATTTAATTTTTTTAGTAAATGATGAAGTTCTTTTCTATCTTCTTTTTCTAATAAATCGATTTTATTAAGAATAATGACATTCGCAAACTCAATTTGATCAATTAATAAATCAATAACTTCCCGGTTATCATTTTCATCGATTGCCTGTTTTCGGTCTAGTAAGCTTTCTCCATCTGCAAAATCATCCCAAAATCTATTTGCGTCTACAACTGTAACCATCGTATCGAGGCGACAATTTTTCGTTAAATCAATGTTAAGAACTTCGTCGGTATAAGTAAACGTTTGGGCAACTGGAATAGGCTCACTTATACCTGAAGACTCAATTACAATATAGTCAATATCGCCATTTTCGACAAGACGATTCACCTCTATTATTAAATCTTCTCGTAGTGTACAGCAAATACAGCCATTTTGAATTTCTACTAGTTTCTCTTCCGTGCGTGAAAAACCACCTTTTTTTATAAGAGACGCATCAATGTTTATTTCGCTCATATCATTAACGATAACAGCTATTTTTAAGTTGTTTTTATTAGTCAAAATATGATGTAGTAAAGTGGTTTTCCCAGCTCCTAAAAATCCACTTAATACGGTAATAGGTACTTTTTTCATAAAATAATATCTCTCCTTTAAATCGTAATGATTACGTTTTATATTAAATGATGAAAAAGAAAAAATCAATAATAAATCATAATGATTACGATTTGAGAATAGAAATAGACTATACAATTTGTGTTGTAGTTGTATGAAATATTTGGACAAGCACACTATTTAATTATGAATAAAGCGGGGAGATAGTATTGATCTTTAATAGAGTTTCAAAAGAATTAATAGGAATAGCTCTTATTGCTATATTTATCTTTTTATTATTTTTTGTGGATTTTACAAGTCTAGCAAATTTGCATAAAAGTATTCCACAAGAATGGCTGAATGTGAATACGGTGTTTTTAAGTATTACTTTTGAAGCAATACCCTTTATTTTATTAGGCGTAGTTATTTCTTCTCTTATTCAAGTATTTTTGACGGAAGACATGATTCAAAAAGTATTGCCGAAAACGCCTATTGTTGCAATGATGCCAGCAGTGTTTGTTGGGATTGTTTTCCCAATGTGTGAATGTGTTATTGTACCAATTGTAAGAAGGCTGATTCAAAAAGGCTTACCTCTTCATGTGGGAATTGTCATTTTGCTTAGTGCACCTATTATGAATCCTGTTGTTCTTTTATCTACCGTATATGCGTTTCCAAAAAATGATGTGATTGTATATGCCCGTTTTGGTATAACAATTCTTGTCGCTCTATTCATAGGTCTACTCGTGTATTATTGCTATCGCGGCAAAAATATTTTAAAACATGTAGAGGTTCCAGTTCAGAAAAAACAAAAAAAGAGCTGGAGGGATGTTGTGAATCACACTGTTGATGAATTTTTTGATACTGGTAAATATTTATTAATTGGTGCTTTTTTAGCGAGTGTATTTCAAACGTTTTTTGATCGGAATATACTTGATACAGTAGCACATAACGAAGTGATTGCCCCAATTATTATGATGGGATTTGGTTATGTTTTATCAATTTGTTCAGCAGCCGATGCGTTTATAGCGGCATCTTTTGGACATGTATTTTCGACAAAATCAATTCTCGCATTTCTTGTGTTTGGACCTATGCTTGATTTGAAAAATACGTTAATGCTATTTGCATATTTTCAAAAGAGGTTTGTATTCTTTTTGATTGGAATTGTAATTTTATCGGTGTATATTATCTTGCAAATTACAATGTTATAGGGGGAGGAAAGAATGGGGGAACAGAATCAGAAGGTATATCACCGCTATATTCGTGGCATTATTTTAATTGGTTTAGCAATGCTTTTATTTAAACTACTTGTCACAGGAAATATTTATAATTTTATTGCTCCAAAAATGATTAAATTTACGTATATAGCTTTTGTATTCATTTTACTTCTTGGTTCCTTACAAGTTTGGGGAGATGGAAGAGAGGATCAAGATGACTGTAATTGTTGTAAAAATCATAGGACATCAAAATCCAGAATGAAAAGTTTTTTTGTATATGCTTTATTTGTCGTTCCAATTATTAGTGCTTTTCTATTTGCAGGTGTAACAATTGACGGAAGTTTAGCAGCCAAAAGGGGCCTGAATCAAAGTGCACAGGCGAGAAGTATGGAAAAGAACGAAAAAGAGGGAAGAGAAGAAAATTCTGATTGGCGAGAAGTATTAGTTAATCAAGATGAAACATCCAACTTATCAACAACGTATCAATCAGAAGAACAATTAACAAAAAGTATGTTAAAGCAGCACAAAATACAAGTAAAGGATAAGGATTATGTTCAGGTAATGAATATAATTGGACAAGATGTTAATGGGTTTAAAGGGAAAGAAATTACATTCTCAGGGTTTATATATAATGATAAAGATGTGTCGGGTGATAAAGTGGTAGTAGCTCGATACGGCATAACTTGTTGTATTGCGGATGCATCAGTCTGGGGGATGATTGCTACAGGACAAGATGTCGAAAAATTTTCAGAAGAAACATGGGTGAAAATAACAGGTTTATTAGATGGAACGACATATAAAAGAACGCTATTTCCACTTTTGAAAATAAGTAAAGTAGAAAAGATTAATAAGCCAACAGATCCATATGTATATGATAGTTTACCTCAATAAAAAAGGGCTAATTCTTCATCTTTTTATGAAATAAAATCATAATTACAATGACAAAAAAGTAAAGATAAGAGTAATTTGGTTTGTTAAAAATGTGTGTATAAGTTTTGGGATGAGGTAAAAGAGAAGCACCCTCATTTTCAATTTGAGCATTCATATGGACTTGGAATATTATTTCCAAAAGGTTGTAGTGATAAGGTTGCGGAATTACTTAAAAACAAAGAAGAAATACAAAATATGTATAAATAAAAGTGGAGCATGCATCATTTTAATGATGTGTGTTTTTTTGTGGATAAAAATGGTGATTTTTAAAAACTGAGGATAATAGTAAAAAATCTTATTGTGGCAAATATTAAAAAAGTTATTCTTGGATTGTTCTATATAAAAATGTAACATTTTTTATATTTTCCATTGCGAAAAGTAACATCTACTTTTACAATAGAAAAGGTGTTATATTATACTGGAAAAATAAATCGAAATAATATGAAAATTTTGTTTTGTCTTCGCTAATTGTATATTACATACATGTAAGACGACACACGTCATGTTATCGACTTGTAAGGAGAGAAAAAATGAAAAGTGTAAGATTACCATCAATGCTAGAAATCATAGTTCTTTTATTACTATTTCTTGCTGTTGTCTTTTCCTTCCAAACGATTTTTGATCTCCCAATTCAATTGGCGCTATTTATTTCATGGTTTTTAGTAATTGCGCTTGGATTAAGATTAGGATTTCGTTATCAAGAATTGCAAGATGCAATTACGAAAGGGATTTCTAACGGATTAGAAGCAATACTCATTTTAGTTGCAGTAGGTGCTTTAATTGGAACTTGGATTGCTGGTGGCGTTGTACCAACATTAATCTATTATGGATTAGAATTTATTCACCCTAGCATATTCTTATTAGCAACATTAATTATTTGTTCGATAACTTCTATCGCGACAGGAACATCATGGGGAACAGTTGGAACAGCAGGTATTGCTATGATGGCGATTGGTGAAGGACTTGGTTTACCACTTCCACTTGTTGCTGGTGCAGTTCTTTCAGGAGCTTATTTCGGCGACAAATTATCACCACTTTCTGATAGTACAGTTCTTGCAGCTTCTATGGCGAAAGTAGATGTTATTGCTCACGTTCGAGCTATGCTCGTATTAGATGTTCCGGCTTACATTATTACTAGCATTATGTTTACTGTTGCTGGTTGGATGTATGGCGGCGATAATGTAGATTTGAATCGAGTAGAGTTTTTAAAAGAAGCTTTATTAAAGGAATTTGATATTAAAATATGGATGCTTGTTCCGGCGGTCATTGTTATCGCACTATTAGCGATGAAGAAACCGTCTATGCCAACAATTGCAATGGGAGCTTTAATTGGTGCAATTTGGGCAACTCTTTTCCAAGGAATGAACTTTGGGGAGGCGATTGGAACAGCGTATAACGGATTTTCAATTCAATCTGGTGTTGAGTTTGTTGATAAGTTATTAAACCGTGGTGGAATTAACGGTATGCTTGGCTCAGTAGCCGTAATTATTTTCGGTTTAGGATTTGGTGGATTACTTGAAAAACTAGGTGTTTTAAAAGTAATCGTATCAAAATTTGAGAAGAAATTAAATTCTGCGGGTAATGTAACATTGTCTACATTAATCGTAGCATTTTTAGCTAATGTATTTGGTTGTGCGATGTATGTATCACTAATTTTAACACCGAAAATTATGGAAGATAGCTATGATAAATTAAAAATAGACCGCCGTGTATTAGCGCGTAACTCAGAAGTAGGTGGAACGTTAACTTCAGGTATGGTTCCATGGTCTGATAATGGTATTTTTATGGCTGGTATTTTAGGTGTAGCAACGTTCTCATACGTTCCATTTATGTGGTTAAGCTTCGTATCGTTAATTTTAGCGGTTATTTATGGATACACAGGCAAATTCATTTGGTATGTAGATGATGCAGATAAAGGAAAGCAAGCATCATAAATAAAAAATCACCTTCTACATAATGTGGAAGGTGATTTTTTTTATCGGAGCGTACCCTATCTAGAATGGTCCGATTGGTGTAGGCTGCTACTCATAGGGGGGATGGATACCTCACATATTAATGCTTCACGTTGTTTCCGGCACACTTCATGTTAAGAGGTTGTTAAAAATAAGTCTGAAATATTTATATATACGAGTGAGAATTCTTATCATTTGAGTGGAAGTCTGTTAATATAAGAAATGTAGGTATTATATTTTCAAGGGGATGAAAAAATGGAGTACAGAATTGAAAGAGATACAATAGGAGAAATAAAAGTTCCAGCTGATAAATTATGGGCAGCTCAGACGCAGCGTAGTAAAGAAAACTTCCCGATTGGTACAGAGCAAATGCCGCTTGAAATTGTAAAAGCATTTGCAATTTTAAAGAAGAGTGCAGCGCTTAGCAATCAAAAATTAGAGAAGTTATCAGAAGAAAAAGCAGAAGCAATTGTGGCAGCAGCTGACGAAGTGATTGCAGGGAAATGGAATGAGCATTTTCCACTTGTCGTATGGCAAACTGGTAGTGGTACACAATCGAATATGAATGTGAACGAAGTAATTGCAAATCGTGGGAATCAAATTTTGAAAGAAAAGGGATCTGACGTACATATTCATCCGAATGATGATGTGAACATGTCTCAAAGCTCAAATGATACATTTCCAACAGCGCTTCATGTAGCTTGTGTAATCGCAGTAGAAAATCACGTATTACCAGCGATTACGAAGTTAAAAGAAACATTAGCAGAAAAGGTAACTGCATTTGAACACATTATTAAAATTGGTCGTACACATTTACAAGATGCAACACCGTTAACATTAGGGCAAGAAATTAGCGGATGGCACCGTATGCTTGAAAAAACAGAGCGTATGATTGCTGAGAGCAATACATATATGAAAGAGTTAGCAATCGGTGGTACTGCGGTTGGAACTGGTATTAATGCGCATCCTAAATTTGGTGAAATGGTATCAGAGGAAATTAGCCAATTTACAGGTAAACAATTTGTTTCTGCACCAAATAAGTTCCATGCCTTAACGAGTCATGATGAAGTTGTATATACTCATGGTGCATTAAAAGCATTAGCTGCAGATCTAATGAAAATAGCTAACGATGTACGTTGGCTTGCAAGTGGCCCACGTAGTGGTCTTGGGGAAATTATTATTCCTGCTAATGAACCAGGAAGCTCTATTATGCCAGGTAAAGTAAATCCAACGCAAAGTGAAGCATTAACAATGGTTGTAGCGCAAGTTATGGGGAATGATGCAACAATCGGGTTTGCTGCGAGCCAAGGTAATTTTGAGCTAAATGTATTTAAACCAGTTATCGCTTACAACTTCTTACAATCAGCACACTTATTAGCAGATGCGATTGTTTCGTTTAATGACAATTGTGCAGTTGGTATTGAAGCGGATGAAGAAGTGATTAATGAAAATGTGAATCGTTCATTAATGCTTGTAACAGCGCTAAACCCGCATATTGGATATGAAAATGCAGCGAAAATTGCGAAGCACGCTCATAAAGAAGGATTAACTTTAAAAGAAGCAGCATTGCAATCTGGATTACTAACAGAAGAGCAATTTGATGAAATTGTAGATCCAAAGAAAATGATCGCACCGAAAGAATAATAGAAGAAGCCAAGGTTTGTAATGTAGAATCTTGGCTTTTTTATATTTATTTATAAGCCCTTGTTGGAAATGAATTACAAATGAATGGTTTTGCATGAATTAATGGAGTGATCGATTCATTACTTTCATATTTGGACAGTTTTCTTTTAAGAGTGAAATGAACGCTTCCTCTTCTTGAGGTACAAAAACTGTAACTGAGTTAAATAAATTGTAATGTATCTCCAGTTTTTGTCTAGTCCATTTTTTTGAATGTAGTTTGTTACCAGAGTATTTAATGTACCGAATATCTTTAAATGGAATTTCAGTACGCAATATGAAACCGTATTTTACAATAAGAGATGATTCCGTTATGTTGTAGTGAGAAAAATAAAATGAAGAAAGATTTATGACATTTAACAGCATCATGAGAGTGAAAAAAATAGAATGTTCATTTTGGAAGAATAGTGAAATGAAAAAAATCATTATAAATAATGTAATGAAAATGAAGTGAAATGGATTTTTTTTCGCTTTAAATTTCAAGTTAGTCACCTCGGTATACGTGTTCTTTATATAAATTAAATCACAATATTATAATGTAACGTAAAAATATGCAGTATTGCATATTTTTACGTTGCGTTATTCGTGTAAACTTTTTTGATGGGATACATGTAAAAAAGTTTTTTAATAGTGGAGTGGCATAAAGTGTGACGGGCATGAAAAGAGTGAAAATAGTATTCATAATGAGTTGTATAATGATTAATGGTGGCTGTTCAAAAGAATTCATTGAGGATGGAAACCGCAAACATGTATTTGTTCAAGCGAGTAAAGTTTTAGTAGAAGTTGTTTATAAAATATATAGAAGCTAAAAAGTGTTTCCATGTGCGGAAACACTTTTTTTGTAGTTGAAAATGAGTAAGGAAGTTTTGGAATGAGTAAATGCCGGTTCCATGTTTAATCAGGTCTTTCTCATTTAAATGTTGAACAGCGTATTTTACTTCTTTCAATATGATAGGAAAAGCCCTAGTGTATGATGTGAACTATAAATTTGTTTCACAATAAACCAAGGGTATTGAAGAATAGTCATGTTTTGTTTCGTGTTTTAAGGTGTTTCGATAGATGTTTTTTTAAAAGTTTATAAAATAGGCAAACGAAACATTGAAATGTTTATTTTCGGTATGTTAAGATGATGAAGTGATAACAAACGATATTATGAAATGTTTGTTTTTAAAATAAACGTTTTGAAGGAGTGTTTAGTATGAGCGATATTTCAGAGAAATTTTGGGATGCATCGGTGGAGGAATTGAAGAAAGGATATGTGTTTGATGCAGCGGCGGAAGAATATATTTGTTTAGCTTGCGGAGAAACGTTTATAAAAGGCGTTATTTATCAAGATAATCAAGTTTTGTATGAAGCAGAGAAGTTTGCCCAATTGCATATTCAGAATGAGCATACATCTATGTTTGATTATTTATTAAATATGGATAAGAAATTTACTGGTTTAACGGATTTGCAAAAGAAAATGGTGCAGTTTTTCCATATGGGGCTGAATGATAAAGAGATTGTAAAAGAGATGGATGGCGGAAGCACATCAACAATTCGCAATCATCGATTTACATTACGAGAGAAAATGAAGCAAGCAAAAGTATTTTTAGCGTTAATGGAATTATCAGAAGAAAAATCAAAAGTACAAACAAAATTTGTACCAATTCATAGAACAGCAACAATGGTAGATGATCGCTACAATATTACGGAAGAAGAAAATGATGAAGTATTAAAAGCGCATTTTACAGAAGGATTAGATGGACCGCTTTCTAAATTTCCAAAAAAGCAAAAGCGTAAATTGATTATATTACGCCATTTAGTGAAGAAGTTTGATAGTAATAAAAAGTATACTGAAAAAGAAGTAAATACAGTGATAGAAAATGTATACCCAGATTTCGTAACTTTGAGAAGATATTTAATTGAGTATGGTTTTTTAGATAGAACAGCTGATGGAAGCCAATATTGGGTGAAGTTATAATAATGCATAAAAGAAAATGAATAGTAGCACATCATTATAACAACTATACAAAGAGATAGAGTTTGAAAATAGATTTTGAATAAAAGGAGAAATGAAATTTGAAACCACCTACAGAGAATAATAAAGAAGGTGCGGAGTCACACAAGTTAGAAAGTGAGAGTAAACCGATATGGAAATCAATGTCGGTGTTTTTAGTACCGTTACTATTAAGTAATGTATTACAATCAGTTGGACAATTATTTGGTATGGTAGTAGTGGGAAGATGGCTTGGTGTAAATGATTTAGCAGCTATATCAGCTTTCTTTCCGTTATTTTTCCTACTCGTTTCATTCGTAATTGGTATTGGTTCAGGAAGTTCTATATTAATTGGTCAGGCGTTTGGTGCTAAAAACGAAGATCGTTTAAAAGCGATCGTTGGTACGACACTTACGTTTACATTTATTATTGGAGTTGTGTTGGCGATAATAGGTAGTATTTTTGCGATGGATATTATGCGCCTAATGGGAACGCCAGAAAACATTATAGAAATAAGTGTACATTATGCACGAATATTATTTATATCGATGCCAGTATTATTTTTATATTTCGCATACACAACATTTATGAGAGGTACAGGAGATTCTAAAACGCCATTTTATTTTTTAATTGTAAGTACAGCGCTAAATATGATCTTATTACCAATTCTTATTTTTGGATGGTTAGGAGCTCCGAAATTAGATGTGTATGGAGCAGCCTATGCTTCTGTTATATCTACAGTTATTACGTTTATTGTCATGTTAGTGTATTTAAAGAAGAAAAATCACCCATTACAATTGGATGGCACGGTTAGGAAATACCTTCGGATGGATGGGGAGTTATTAAAGTTATTGCTACGACTTGGTATTCCAGCGAGTATTAATATGATATTAGTTTCATTATCTGAAATCGCGGTAATTGCGTTTGTAAATCGTTACGGCTCGGATGCAACAGCTGCTTATGGTGTTGTGAACCAAGTTGCAAGTTATGTACAGATGCCAGCCGTTAGTCTTGGTATTACTGTCTCCATTTTTGCGGCGCAATCAATTGGTGCGAATCAATTTGATCGATTGCAGAAAGTTGTAAAGGCTGGAATTATTATGAATTATGTCATCGGTGGTGTATTAATATCCCTTATTTACTTGTTCTCAAGAGACATTTTATCGCTATTTTTGACGAGTCAAACTACAATTGATATTGCTCATAGCTTAGTTATGATTACATTATGGAGCTATTTGATTTTCGGGCATGCGCAAATTATTAGTGCGACAATGCGAGCAAGTGGTACAGTACTATGGCCAACCGTTATCGGTGTTGTATCAATTTGGCTTGTTGAGGTGCCTGTAGCGTATTACCTTTCTTACCATACAAGCCTTGGAATAGAAGGAATATGGATTGGGTACCCGGCAGCGTTTATTGTCAGTTTAATATTACAGTATGCATATTATAAGCTTTCATGGCAGAAGAAACGAATTACACGATTAGTTAGTTAAATCATACAAATGTCCCTAAGTTATTACACTTAGGGACATTTTTTGTGTAAGTGTGGGTTTACAAATAGCTTTTTAAAGTTATATCAAAATGTTGTCTAATGAGTTTTTTATCACTCATATAAAACTCCCACGCTTTTTCCGGCTCGCCGATAATTTCAAAGGATTCCTCTGTAATATATAAAGCACAATTATCTTCTAGTGCAATCCCTTCTATACTACCTTGATGATTTTGTAAAAAGGAATGAAAGGCGTTCATTCTGTTTAATTGGTTATAATGCGGGCAAAATCTTTTGTTCACGATACCCCATCCGTTACTCTCGATATAGCCAGACCCCTCATAATCCGATCGGATACTAGATGTAAACCAACACATAGCCCCAGCGCTATACCCCGCAATAAGTGTGCCGCGTTGCAAAGCCGATAGTAACTTTTCAGTTAATCTATGTTCTTTCCATTGTGTAAGCATGTGAATATAGTTTCCACCACCGAGATAAATGAAATCAGCTGAATGAATCATTTCGTCTATTTCATATTTCGAAGGTGTATCAGTTATAGTACGTAAAATTTGTACGTCACAATGTAATTGTTTTTCAAACGTGTCTAAAAATAATTTTATATAGCTTTCATCATCATAACTAGCTGTAGGGATAAATAATACTTTTGGATACAGTTTACCTGTTAATTCTATAAGTCGTTCATTAATAAGCGAGTGATTGGGATCTTGTAAATCACCGCCACCAATGACAGCTAATTTCATAGTAAAGCACCACCTAATCATTTTTGTTATATAAAAATTCGATAGAAGAGAGTTACATTCCTTCCATAAATAAATGATGATATGGAAGGAAGAGAGAAAAATTATATAAAAATAGTAAGAGGTGCGGTGTTTTTTACATCGTAAGGAATTAGAAACGATAGGTTGATAAATAATATGAGATACATATCGTTACAAAATATAGAAGTCATCTAGATGAATATTACGAAAAATCATTGAATATAGAGTATGTATATATAATCCTAGGAAATAGTAATGATTTCACAAAAAAAGTTTTTTACTTTTTATGGGAACTTTTATTACAATATGGTAAAATTATTTAAATATATTTATTTAATACGAAATGAAGTGAGGGAGCGTGAAAGAGTGGATTTTCGATTTGAATTTGCAGCGAAGGTAAAAGAATATTTGGATGATGAAAAAGATGAAAAAATAATAAAAGATGGACACAGAGATATCATTTTTCGATATTTATATCCGTTAGAGAGTGAGATTGGCATTTTTAAAAATCCTAACTTTACATTTTTTGCATCAGGAAGACGTTCACATATAGTATTAGAAAATATTGAATTTAAAACAGAAGTAAACGTAGAAAGTAATATAATTGAAATTACAAAAATAGTGGATAATGTGGTTATTCCGTTAGATACTATCGTAGCGAAAGATAAGGAATTATTTGCACTTGGGCGTAATGAAAAGTTTGGTGTGCAAATATTAGAGTATTATCTCTTTGATACATTTGGAGAGAAGTTAGGTTTACAATGAGTGGAATGGAATCCATATTCATAATTAGTGGATATTCGGTTGTATTATTCAAGTTTGACCTTTCATTTAATTTATACTACAATTCGTAGTGTGAAAGGAGCTTCACTATGTTTACTCAAAACTATAAGTTAAATGAGCAAGGCTTAAATCACTTCTTTGGACCGCTTGAAGCGAAAATTATGGAGATTGTTTGGTCTACTGAAGGTATTAGCATTAAAGAAGTGCAGCAGAAATTAAGTGAAGAATCACCGGTGAATTTTAATACTGTTATGACAGTTATGAACAGGTTAGTAGAGAAGTTCCACTTAGAAAAACAGACTGTGAAAAGAAGTGGCATATATCGTGCAGTACAAACAAAAGAAGAATTCTTATCCAATCAAACGAAGAAAATGACACAGGAATTAATGGGGGAATTTGGAGATTTAGTTGTCAATCATATGCTAGATGAGTTAGAGCAGGCTGATCCGACTTTAATCAAAAAATTAGAAGACAAATTGAGCCAATTAAAAAAAGAGGATCGATAAAATGAAATGGCAAACGCGTAAAATCGTATTGTTAGCAGTAATTGTAAGTACTCTCTTTTTCAGCATGTTAGTGTATTACGTTACATATCCATTTCTTTTTCAAAATAAGGCGTTCTTTCTTTCGAAATTTTGCTTGTTTCAGTTAGAAAAGCATATGAAAGAATTATCGCTCATTCGTATTATAATAGCTGGATTGTTATTACTTACTGTACTGATCGTGTGCAAAAGACTTTGGCGGCAATTTTTCTATAGTAAAAAATTGCAAAAAGTACTGTTCCCTTTCATTAGAAAAGGAAAACAAATATATATATTGCCGACTACGAAAGTAGCAGCATTTACAATTGGGATATTTCGTCCGAAAGTTGTCATGTCAGAAGGGATGCTTCAAACGTTTTCAGAGGAAGAAATTGATGCGATTGTATTCCATGAAGAATATCATCAAAACAATCGAGATCCGCTAAAATTATTTTGCTTTACGTTGTTAGCAGAGGGCATGATATACATCCCGATATTAAAAGGGCTACTACAACGATATGAGGCGTATCAAGAGTTAGCAGCAGATAAATATGCGATGCAAAAAATGAAATCTTCATTCGAGTTAGGTAGTGCGTTATTAAAATTAATGAAAATAAAGACGGTGGAAAATCAATGTGTTACAGCCTCATTTGCAAAAACAGCAATCAATTTACGAATTGAGCAAGTGTTAAATGAAAAAGTTGTTAAGCTTAATATGCCGTTACATACGAATTCGGTATATGTAACATTATGTTTATTCTGTCTATCGATTGTACTTATTGTGGGAGAGTGCATATAGCCTCTTTTTTTAAGAATTAACACTACTTTATGTAGTGCGATTGGAGGAAGAAAAGTGAAGAAGCTAATTGCTATTATACTAGTAGGAGCGCTCGTGTGGGCGGGAGTCAACTTTTATAATTCAAAGAAAGAAGAAAAAGAAAGAAAAGCGAAACAAGCAGAATTACAAGAGAAAGAAATATTACCACAAGTAGGATTTAAAGCACCGAATATAACATTGAAAGGGTTAGATGGAAAGTTGTATTCGTTAAATGATGCAAACGGAAAACCATATGTGATTAATTTCTGGGCGTCATGGTGTGGACCGTGTGAAATGGAAGCACCTGACTTAGTTCATTTTTATGACAAATATAAAAAGGATATTGAAATCTTTGCAGTAAATGCAACTGTAAGTGACCCGGTACAAGAAGCAAGTGCATTTGCGGATCGCCATGGATTTGAGTTTCCTGTTTTATTAGATATGGATGGAGTAGCTGGATTAGATTATAAAGTATTCTCTTTACCAACGACATTTTTTGTTAATAAAGATGGCATTATAGTAGAACATGTACGAGGTGTATTACCTCCAGATCAATTAGAAGAGAAATTTAAGAAATTAATTGAGAATTAAGAGGGGATTACGTAGTGATGGAGTGGATCATGAGGTTACAACCCGTATCTCTTATAATTGGAAGTTTAATTGGGTTTATGTTGATGAAACGAAAGATGATGCACCAAAGTGTGTCATATGAAAAACTTATGGATGCAGTAACAAATGCCTTCCTTATCATCGTATTTGTATGGAAATTTGCACCGGCCATTTTAAATCCTGTATGGGCTTTTAGGTCGCCGGTGCAAGCGTTAGTAGCTGTAGGTAGTATGCAGCATATTATGGTAGGATGCATACTAGCGAGTGTATACATTGTTTGGAAAAGTAAAAAGGATCAATTTTCACTTCGTATTTTATTTGATGCATTGCCTTTTGGGTTGTGTATGAGTATTATCTTTTATTTTCTATTCCACCGAGAAGTAGGTGCACAAACGACACTACCTTGGGGAATGAAAATATATGAATCTAAATTTTTATACCATCCTATTTTCATATACGAGATCATATTCGCTCTTTGTATAATTAGCTGGTTATGGCTAAAAAATGAAAGATTAGGAAATGGAAAGAATATAAGTTCTTTTTTTATTTTTGAGGGAATTGCACACGTTATGATTTCGCTAATTAGTGAACAAAATGTGATTTTATTTGGTCTATCCATACAGCAAATAATGAGTTTTGTTGTTATTAGTTTAGGGATTTTGTTGATACCAAAAAAATAGCCATGTACGGAATGTATCCGTACATGGCTATTTTTATTATATATATTAAAAAATTGGCGGAGTAACAGAAAATAAGACAATCGCATTTTTTTCAAATTGATTTACCCATTTATGCTTTAAATAAGCAGGTATTTTTACACTATCACCAGTTTCTAATATGTATTCTTCTTCATTTAGGTGCAATGTAATAGTTCCATCCAATACGAAGGCTAGTTCCTCTCCTTTATGTTCTAGAACATTTTCTGATGAGGCAGTATCCGGTGGGATAGTCATAATTGCCGTTGCTAAATTTCCTGTGAAATCAGGTGAAAGCATTTCATATGATAAATTATCGATAATCATTTTCTTACGTTTATGTGAGCGTACGATTAAATCATCTGTATTTGTTTCTTCAAGTAAAAAGCTAAATGTTGGAACATCAAGTGCTTTTGCGAGTACCTTTAATGTTTGAATAGAAGGATTAGCAGAACCACGTTCAATTTGACTTAACATAGATGGTGTAATTTCAGCCATCTTTGCTAGTTCTTTACTAGTTAAACCTTTTTCTTTTCTTTGCTTTTCAATCTTTTTACCAATATCTATATTTTCCATAAAACATTCTCCTTTATAATTGTTAAATTATATTTAAATAAATTAAATTAAAATTAACCAAAACTGTATTTTATGTTAAACTATATTAAAATTAATTTAATTATAATTTATTGTATAGTGAGCTACAAGGATATGAGGAGGAAACGGAATGAAGGAAATAGGGGAATTAAAAGCAGAGTATCCATTAGTTAATAAACTTATTGCAACAGAAGAAGTGTTTTGGATAAACCCGAATATAGAAAAGTATGAAACAGCAATAAAAGCTTCACCACTTAATGAAGAAAATGTAAAAGATGCGGAAGAGAGATTAAAGCGTTTTGCACCATATATTGCGAAAGTTTTTCCTGAAACGAAAGAAAAAAACGGCATTATTGAATCACCTTTAGTGAAAATACCTACTATGAAACAATCTTTAGAGAAAAGATATGAGAAACCTGTACTAGGAGAACTATTATTAAAATGTGATAGTCACCTTCCAATATCAGGTTCAATAAAAGCTAGAGGTGGCATTTATGAAGTGTTGAAACATGCTGAGCAATTAGCATTGCAACATGGAATATTAACAGAAGAAGATGATTACTCCATTTTAGATAGTGATACATGTAGAGAGTTTTTTGCAACATACTCTATTGCAGTAGGTTCGACAGGTAACTTAGGTCTAAGCATCGGGATTATGAGTGCGAAACTAGGCTTTAATGTGACTGTTCATATGTCAGCAGACGCGAAACAATGGAAAAAAGATTTATTAAGAAGTAAAGGTGTAAACGTTATTGAATATGAGGCTGATTATAGTAAAGCAGTAGAGGAAGGAAGAAGGCAAGCGGATGCCGATCCTAGCTGTTATTTTGTCGATGATGAAAACTCCCATGATTTATTTTTGGGATATGCAGTCGCAGCATCACGTTTACAAAAGCAATTAGAAGAGATAAAGATTATAGTAGATAAAGAACATCCTTTATTCGTTTACCTTCCTTGCGGAGTAGGGGGCGGACCTGGCGGAGTAGCATTTGGCTTAAAGCTCTTGTTTAAAGAAAACGTACATTGCTTCTTTGCAGAGCCGACACACTCTCCGTGTATGTTACTTGGTTTAATGACAGGGCTTCATGATAAAATTGCTGTTCAAGATATTGGGATTGATAATGTAACAGCTGCGGATGGACTTGCGGTAGGAAGAGCGTCTGGATTTGTGGGTAAAACGATGGAACCATTTTTAAGTGGCAATTACACAGTAAGTGATGAAGAGTTGTATAGATTATTAAAAGAGCTAGCTGATACAGAAAACATGTACTTAGAACCTTCTGCATTAGCGGGTATGATAGGACCAGTGAAAGTATGTAACGAAGATGAGTATTTACAAAAGCAACAGTTAACCGAGAAGATGAAGACAGGTACTCATATTGTGTGGGGAACTGGCGGTAGTATGGTTCCGAAAGATGTAATGAATGGATATTATAAGAAAGGTTCGGAATAAGCACCGATAAGAAAAATGAGGCTAATTGTAGCCTCATTTTTTCATGTACATAAAAATCTTTGTTATTTTCATAATAGTTCTTTATAGTATATATAAAGGATAACTAATATTGAATAAATACAACAAAAAGCTTTATTTTACATAATAAGAGGATGTGTATACGATGTCATTACAGACTAAATATATAGCGGGTATTTCGCTTGGGGTTATGGGAGTAGGCTTTGCGGCTTCAATCCCTTTTCAAGGAACGGTAGCTGGAGAGATTATTCAAGGAGGATTTGAGGCTGGGTTAGTTGGCGGACTTGCAGATTGGTTCGCAGTTACAGCTTTATTCCGTCACCCGATGGGAATTCCAATTCCGCATACAGCTTTGTTACCTAAAAACCGTAAACGAGTAACGAAAGGACTCATCAATACGTTAGAAAATGAATGGCTAACGAAAGAAAGTATTACGAATAAAGTAAAAGAAATGCAGCTAGCGCAAATGGTGCTGCAAATTGCTGAGAGAGAAATGCAGTCTGATGCTGTGAAAAAAGGGATTGTAACGATTGCGGAGAAAGCGATTGTTACAATAGATACGGAAAAGTTAGCTGTTATTATTGAAAAAGAATTAAAAACGTATTTGCATACAATTAATACAAGTAACATCTTACAAGTGCTTGTTGATCAATTAGTTGTGCAAGAATATGATGAGAAGACACTTGATTACATATTAGTAAAGGGGAAAGATTGGACAGCGCAAGATGAAGCTCGTTATCAGCTTGGAAGCTTAGGAATGAAGGCTATGGAAAATATAAAAGTAGATGGATTCTTGCAGTTTACTTTGAAATCATTTATGAATATTGTAGATGAAGATAAAATTGGTGGCATTTTGCAGAAGTTTATCATTAGCAATATTAACAGCTTACAAGATGCTGATAATAGTACAAGACAACTTATTTTAACAAAAATTCGTCAAGAAATTATAAATGTAAAAGAAAATGAAGCTTTACTACAGGAATTAGAAAATTGGAAAGAAAAATGGATTGCCAATTGGGATGCTACTGACAAAATTAAAGAGATGCTGGAGCAAGTACAACAAAGGGCAATTACTTTTGTGAAAAATGAAGAATTTACGGATAAGTATGTTATTCCATTTTTACAAACACAAATGAATAAAATAAAAGAAGATGAACAAACTGTTCAAAAAATAGAGGAGTGGTTACAAAAGCAAGTTGTCACACTCGTTGAAAAGAATCATTCGAAAATCGGAAAGCTTGTGCAAGAAAACCTTGATAAGTTAGATGATAAAACGTTAATCGAAATGATTGAAAATAATGTCGGCAAAGATTTGCAATGGATCCGTGTGAACGGGGCTGTTTGCGGATTTATGATTGGATTAGTGTTAGAGGGAATTAAAGCGATTATATAAGAAAAACCTTCCACAATTGTGGAAGGTTTTTTATTTTTCGATAACACTCATGTTTAAATTATAAGCTTTCTCAATGTTTAACTTGTACGTCCCATTTCCAGTTTTAATCGAATTTTTATACCAATGTTCTTGCTTGTCTAATTCCGGATTTTCTTCTGAAGAATTATTTTCTTTTTTCGTTAAATCTTCTACTTGTTCCCAAGGTGTGTTTCCGTATGCTTCTTTTTGATTTGTTACTGCTGTTAGAGATACGTCACTTTCTTTTATTAAATGAACAGATACACCTGAGCTTTCTTGTACAAACCAATTGTTTTGTAATTGACCTGGATAAAGAGAAAGATCTCGATTAGAAGCACGAATTTCTACATGTTTCGTTTGTGGTAGTACAAGCGTCGGCTTTACGCGTGGTTCGTGACCAAACATTCTTTGATGAAACGGTAACGCCTTTAATGTTATATACATTGTTTCTCCAGTCGTTTGAACTGAAAGAAAATCTTCTTGTTTTAAATTTGGTTTTTCATTTCCTTTTGTCGTCATTTCGTATGTTCCAAGAAGGCTAACTTCATTTGAGTTTCTTCCGTCTATCGTTAGAGGATGGTTATCTGTACCTGCATCGACTACAATTTTATTGATAGATTCAGGAATGTTAAGTTTACTTTCTGGAATCGTGTTTGTTTGTCTAGTTGTATTAATGGCGTAACGAACTTCTTCTAGCAATCCAGTTGATAGTAAACAGTAAAAAGCAATTCCAACGCTTCCTAAAACGCCGATAAAGAAAATACTGAAAATATCATATTTAATAAATGATTGTTCCTTCTTAGAAAATAGAAGGTATAGTAAAATTTCCACGCCAAGTATAATAAGTAAAACAGGCCACCATGCTGTTAAAGAATCTAATGCTTGAGTGCCTTTAATAACTGAAAATAGTAAGAAGCAACCTAATGCAATAATAGAAAGCCCCATTGAGAATGTTCCAACACGCCATGTTCTCATTCGTTTGTCCCACCTTTGTTTTCTTTATTTCCAAGTAACAATTTAAAGCCGCCACCAATTAAGAGGAGTGCAACGATAGAGGTTTGGAAATAGCGATAATATAGTTCGCTAAGGTGAATATTAAATATAGTTGCAACATAATCATTCAAAATAGGAAGGACTGTTTGATCTAATAAATAATAACCACCGAGTATAATTAATCCGATACCGATCCATCTTTGATGATTTATGAAATAATCAATAATAGGTTCGTCATGTACGCGTTCTTTTCCGTATTTTGCAGTTTGTTGTAACGCATCAAAAAAGCTATAAAACCAAATGATTGGTACTAAAAATAAAAATGCAGAAAGCCTTAATAAGTCAAGTAAGTATATTGAAAGTAAAAAGGCTGCCATAAGCTGAAGACCACGACGTTGTAAGCCTAAATACATATGTCCTGCTCCAGGAAACATTGCTAAAATAGAAGCGAATGTTTTATTTTTCTTTCCTTGTTCACGGTGCTCTTCAAACTCTTCGAAAATAGTACGATCATCTAGCTGCTCACCACGTTCTTTTTTCTGGAGTTGTTGAACAACATCGAAGAAATTATAAATCCATAAAACAGGTAACGTAACAAGGAAGATAAGGAAACTCCCTTGAGATGTTAAGAGTGAAACGAATATAATCATACTTCCAATCCCTGTACAAGCTACTAAAAATGTAAGTCCACGTTGCATAAGTCCTAATTGAAAATGACCAAGTCCAGGGATGATGGATAGGAGAATGATATAAAATCGTTCGCTTTCTTTAGAGGGATTTATCAATTCTCCAGCTTCTTGTTTTTTCGTTTGGTTAATAATGGTGATAATTAAATCTAGTAAGTTAATTATCCATAGAACAGCTAGTAAAAATAGGGGGAGAAAGACAATGGTGCGCTCTCCTAATTCTACTACGCAAAAAACTGCAAAAGAAAATAGTAATAAAGCTCCTCCACTATATAAAATAAACCGTCCAAACTTCTTTAAATATAAATGTCCAAGCCCGGGAATTAGCCCTAATACAAGTGCTAAAAAGGGATTTTTATTCATGATTTGAACCTCCGTCCTGTTTTGATGTATGCGCTGCTTTGTTTACAATTTGTTGTGAAATAGAAGTTTCATTTTCTTTGGAAGATTTCTCAAAATTTGATGTCGCTGTGAAAATATATTGGAATAAACCACTTACCATGAAAATAATGGTAGCCGCAGTCGCAATTATGTAATGAATAATCGTGCGCTTTAGTGAGTTTGTTTTTATAGTTTCATTAGGTTGTAGCGTTTCAAAATTTATTTGCGTCATAACTTCGTTTGTAAATGAATCATCATTTATCATTGGAAGGTTTTCATGTTGCTCATCAATACTTTCCATATAAAGTGCTAAACAATGATCACATTCATAAAGGTGTTCTTCCATAGATTCACGTTCATTGTTTGCTATAGTATCTAATGTATAATTGCTCCAATCTTCTTTTGAATAATGCATCATAGAAACTCTTCCTCCTTCCAATGTTTTTTAATCCATTTTCTTGCCCGATACAGTTTCATTTCGACTGTTTTTACTTCAATGTTTTTCTGTAAAGCAATTTCTTGATAGCTTTTTTCTTCTAAGTAATGTGCGAGAACGACGTCACGGTAATTTTCTGGAAGTTCTCTCAGCTTTTGAGCAATGAGTAATTTTTGCTCTTTCGTCAATAATAAATCCTCAATATTATGAGAGGATTTTATATTTCCCTCAGTTTCTTTACATAAGGAGAGTTCTTCGTTTTCTCTAGCTTTCTTTCTCTTATAATCAATAGCGTGATTGGTAGCAATACGCGCCATCCACGTTTTTAATCCGCGAAATTGATAATTTGGGAGAGAGGTGTGAATTTTTACGAATACTTCTTGTGTAACATCTTTCGCATCTTCTTCATGTCTTACAATAGAAAAGATAACTTGGAAAATATAATGACGATATGTTTGCACAAGGATACGAAAAGCATGTTCGCTTCCTTGCTGTGCTTTTTCAATTAATTGTTTTTCCTCAATGGGTCTCTCCCTCCTTTTTGACGCATTCTATTATATAGACGTAAAGAATGATAAGTCACCCTACACATGTTGTAAAAAAAGAATAATATATTTCTTGCAGGGAGGCTATATGAAAAAGGTGTGAAAAAATGGTAGAGAGAAGTATATAATGAGCAAGTAGGAAATGTTACGAGGAGAAAGGATGTGAATGTTAGTAGGAAAGATCCATACTAACAAACATGAAAATTAAAATATTAATAGCAGATGATAATTCTTTTATTAGAGAAGGCATGAAAATTATTTTAAATACATATGAAGAGTTCGAAGTGGTAGATACAGTAAATGATGGGAAAGAAGCAGTGGAATATTGCAAAAAGAACGACGTTGATATCGCTCTTTTAGATGTTCGTATGCCGAATATGAATGGGGTAGAGGCAACGAAGTTTATTTGTGAAGAGACGAAAACGAAACCACTTATTTTAACGACGTTCGATGATGATGAATATATTTTGGACGCAGTAAAAAACGGAGCGAAAGGTTATTTATTAAAAAATAATGACCCAGAGCGTATTCGTGATGCAATAAAAGGAGTATATAACGGCCAAACTGTTATGCAAGATGTTGTTCTTGATAAAATTAAGTGTAATTTAGTGGAAAGTAAAGGAGAAGAGTCTAAAATAGACAAGAGTCTTTTTACTGAAAGAGAGCTTAGTATTATCGCATTAATTGCAAAAGGGTTTTCGAACAAAGAAATTTCGAAGCAACTTTTCATATCAGAAGGAACAATTGCAAATTATATTACATCTATTTTAGGGAAAACTGGACTAGAGCATCGCACACAAATTGCGATTTATTACTTAACAGGGAAAGTAGATTAAAGATATGGAATTTTGGTTAATTGTAAGTAAATTAATTGTCTTTATATATATTGTGTTTAGTTACATTTATTTAAATGTTGCGAACTTACCATGGATTATACTTACTTTACTTGTATATCTTTCTGTAAACGTGCTAATTTCTATATGTAAAAAAGATACGTACAAAAGCATATTAACTTCTGTGTCAATTGGTGTAGTTATGTTATTTACATGGAAAATTCATCCGTTTTTTATTTTGTTTTTACCATTGAACTTATATGAAATTACATTTCGTTATATAGAGAAGAAATGGCAACTCTTTATCATTATGATGATTCCTATTATGTTTGCAGATGAAAGTATTCGAATGACATATGGATTAATTGTTGCATTTTCTTTCATCTTATTAACTATGGCAGAACGGTATATATCACGTGTATTAAAGCTTGAATCACAAAATGATAAGATGCGAAAAGATATGCAGCGATTGACGAAAAGTCTAAATGAAAATAAAGAGTACATAAGGCAGTCAGAATACACATTTAAGTTAGAAGAAAGAAATCGGCTATCACAAGAAATTCATGATAAAATTGGTCACTCGATGACAGGTGCACTCATTCAAATGGAAGCAGCGAAGAGATTAATGGACATAGATAAAGAAAAGTCTGCGGAGTTATTGCAAAATGCAATTCATATTTCAAAAGAAGGAATTGAAAGCATTCGCATTACGTTAAAAAATATGAAGCCACCAACAGAGCAAATTGGTATTCATCGTATGAAATTATTCATAGAGGAATTTGCTGGTAAGCATGATGTGAACATTCCTTTCGTTTATAAAGGGAATTTAGATATGATTTCACCAATTCAGTGGAAAATCATTGGTGAAAATATTACGGAGGCACTAACGAATGCGATGAAATATGCGGATGCGACAGTCATTTCAATCGATATTCATGTACTTAACAAGATGGTGAAAGTACAAGTGAAGGATAATGGAAAAGGTGCGGATCTTGTTAAAAAAGGTCTCGGTATTATGGGTATGGAGGAGCGAACAGCGTCTGTAAACGGAAAAATTATTGTAGATGGGACAAGTGGTTTTTCAGTAACGATGCTGTTACCGATATAAGAAAATGGGACGAGGATGAATCATCTCATATGAAAAAAGTGAATATTCTCATGTGAAAAGAATGAACTTCTGCACTGAGCAGGTTCATTCTTTTTGTTTATAATAAACAGCAGAGAAACCGAAATAGGGGTGAAATGATGAATACATTAGAAATTAAAAATTTAACGAAAAAATTTGGTGATTTCATCGCAGTTGATAATATGTCTTTATCTATTAAAGAAGGAGAAATATTTGGCTTTTTAGGATCAAATGGTGCTGGTAAGAGTACGACGATTAATATGATTGCTGGTTTGCTAAGAAGTAATGAAGGTGAAATTAGCATACTAGGAAAAAATATAAAGAAACATAACCGATTTGCGAAAATGAACATCGGCATTGTTCCGCAAGATATTGCGATTTATGAAGAGTTAACTGCTTATGAAAATGTGAAATTCTTTGCTGGGTTGTACGGGTTACGAGGAGCAGAACTGAAAGCGAGAGTAGAAGAAGCACTTCAATTTGTAGGGCTTAGTGATAAACATAAAAGTTATCCGAAAAACTTTTCTGGCGGGATGAAAAGAAGATTGAATATCGCTTGTGCAATTGCGCATAGACCGAAGCTAATTATTATGGATGAGCCGACAGTTGGAATTGATCCACAGTCAAGAAACTATATTCTGCAGTCAGTACGTAAATTAAATGAGATGGGAAGTACGATTATTTATACGAGTCACTACATGGAAGAGGTAGAAGAGATTTGTACGAAAATAGCGATAGTAGATCACGGTAAAGTGATTGCAGAGGGTACAAAAGAACAACTAAAAGCAATTATTACTGATACGAAAGATATTTGGATTGAAGTGAAATCGGTGGAGAACTTAGATGTAGAAAAATTAAAAGAAATAAACGGTGTAAAAGCTGTTCAAATCGAAGAGAACGTAATTAAAGTGAACTCGGATGCAGGATTAAACAATTTAAATAAAATTATTCAGCATTTCATTAATCATGATATTGAAATTCGTTCATTAGAGGAGCAGGCTCCGAATTTAGAAACGGTATTTCTTACGTTGACTGGAAGAAACTTACGAGATAAATAAAAGGTAAAAGAAGAACAGGTAAAGGGAGGTTCATCAATTGAACATCTTCAATATTGCAGTTATGCATATTAAAAGAGATTTCAGGGACGTAAGAACTTTAGTTTTTATGTTAGCATTTCCGATAGTACTTATGCTTGTTTTAGGCACAGCGTTAAGTAATGCATTTAATAGCGATAGTCAATCGATTAAGGATATACAAGTGCTATACAAAGATGAAGCGAGTAGCACATTTTCTCAATCATTTGAAGCATTTACGAAAGAAGTCGATAAATCAGGTATTCATTTTAAAAAAGCTTCCGGCAGTATAGATGGGAAAGAAGAAGTGAAGCAAAATAAATATGCTGCTTATGTAGAATTAAAGAAAGATGGTGCGAAATTTTACGGAAGTGACAAAAGTAGTATTGAGGGAAGTATTGTGGAAGGCATGCTAACAACATTTGTTGATAAGTACAATGTAGCAGCCGAAGTTGCAAAAGTTGATCCTAGTAAAGTGAACGCAGTTATTTCAAATGGAAATCATAATGATTATATAAAAGAAACATCTTTACAAGCTGCGAAAAAGCCAGGTTCTATGGATTACTATGCGGTTGTAATGACGACGATGATTGCACTATATGCTGCGATGGGAGCGAGTTCTTTAATTCGAAGAGAACGAATACGTAAAACAGGAGATCGTCTCATTGCTGCACCAATAAGTAAGGCTGAAATATTCATTGGAAAAGTACTTGGTAGTCTAGTAGCAAACGCCCTGTGCATATTACTCGTTATGTTATTTAGTAAATTTGTTTTTCAAGCGAATTGGGGCGAGCATCTTGGAATCATATTTATTATTTTATTAACACAAGTCTTTCTAGCAATTAGCTTCGGTTTAGGAATCGGATATATTACGAAAACAGCTGAAGCATCAAGAGCGATTATTATGGTAGTAGTGCAATTAGCTTCTATTTTTGGTGGTGCATATTTCGTAATAGAAGAAAATTTCGTTACGAATTTATCACCATTAACGTGGGCAAATACAGCTGTTATGAAAATTATTTATGCGAATGATGTAGGGGCAGCACTACCAGTTATTTCTTTAAACCTTGGAATATCAGCACTCTTTTTATTAATTGCAATTATTGCATTACGTAGACGGGAGGGGCTATAGTATGAAAGATATTTTATGGCTCATACAAAAAACGTTATCTGTACTTTTGAAAAATAAAAAAGGGTTATTCATTATTATTAGTTTGCCAATAATCGGAACGCTCATCTCTTTTTCGATATACGGAAATGCAGGGCAAGGAACGTTAAATATCGGGATTGTAAATAAAGAAAATGAGCCGATAGCAAACGATACGATAAAGTTTTTAGAAGGATTAAATCATGTGAATGTGAGTAAGGTTAAGGAGTCTGAAGTAGAAGATAAACTCACTTCCAAAAAACTTGATGGAGTGATTACATTAGATTCTGGTTTTTCAAAAAGTGTTCGAGAAGGGAAACCAGATCATATTGAAATTTCATCGATTAAAGGTGATCAAGTAACAGGATTTATAAAATCATATTTATACAACTATATTGATAATGTAGCAGCTATTAGTAAAGTGGCAGGAACAGATCAAAGTGCATTTGATAATATGTACGCAGGGTATCAAAAAAGTTCATTTAAAATGAAAACGGAGACGCTTGAAGATACTTCGAAAAATAAAGATATGACAAACCAAACGATGGGTTACCTTATTATGTTTATGCTGTTTTCAGCAGTGAACTTATCAGGATTTATTTTAAAAGAAAAAGAGAATAGAACGTACTTTAGATTATTATCAACACCGATTGACGGAAAGAAATTTATATTATCCAATGTAGCAGTAAATATGATGGTATTAACATTGCAAATTGTCATTGCAGTATTATTTATGACGAATGTTTTTCATACAAATATTAATATGCCTTTCATAGTAATGATTGGTGTGCTTATGATATTCGCTTTAATAGCAATTGGTTTATCATTAGTCATTGTGTCTTTTTCAAAAAGTTCAGCTGCTTCAAATGCAATGCAAAATTTAGTGATAGTACCAACATGTTTGCTCGCTGGATGTTATTTCCCGTACGACATTATGCCAAATGCAGTACAGAAAGTAGCTAATTTTCTTCCACAGCGCTGGTTGTTAGATACAGTATCGAAACTACAACAAGGAATCCCGTTCTCGGAGTTGTATTTAAACATTTTAATTTTATTTGCCTTTGCCATTGCGTTCTTCTTAATTGCTATTTATAAGTTTGGAAGAAATAATGATGCGAGGAACTTTGTTTAATATAAAAAGGGTGTGACGTTAAGTCACATCCTTTTTTGTATGAAGCATGAAATCTAAATTTGAATGACAAAATAGAAAGGTGGAAAGAAAACGAGCGGAAGGAAATTAAAATGATTAAAAAAATATTGCGAGTTACTTCTATTATTATTGCTATGTTTATTTTTATATTAATTTGGATGCAAATTGACGTTACACTCGGAAGAAAAATAGAAGCCGGGAAAAATATGCCGACAGAGTACGCTCCTCATTATAGTGACTTTCAATTATATGTAGAAGGGAAGTCATTTTATAAACAGTTATTTACTGACATCAGAGAAGCAAAACAATCTATTTACACGTATTTTTTTATTTTGTCGGATGATAAAAGTAGCCATACTTTTTTAAACTTATTAAAAGAGAAGGCAAAAGAAGGAGTAAACGTCTATTTATCAGTTGATCGCATTAATGATTTATCATTTGAAAGAAAGATGATAAATGAATTGCGGGAAAGTGGTGTACATTTTACATATAGTAGAAAACCGGAATTGCCGTTCGGATTTTATTCACTTCACCATCGTAATCATCGCCGTATTACGACGATTGATGGGGAGGTTGGGTATACAGGCGGGTTTAATATAGGAGATGAGTACTTAGGGAAAGATAAGCGATTCGGATATTGGCGTGATTATCATGTGCGGCTTAAAGGAGAAGGAGCAAAAGATTTAGAAGAACAGTTTGCTCTAGACTGGAAACGAGATACGAAAGAACATATAAAGAGAAGTACGAATAAAGCTAGTAAAGGGAACACGTTACATACGATGGCTAGTTACAATGGGCATCACGTCGCTGAAAAATATGTTGAGTTAATAAACCAAGCGAAGCATTCGGTTGTCATTACGACACCGTATTTTATAGCGAAAAATAAAGAGTTAATGAACGCTTTAATCGCCGCACAAAAACGTGGCGTTACAGTAAAAATACTTTGGTCATATAAACCAGATATTCCTCTTATTAAAGAGGCGGCATATCCTTATATACGTCAAGCTGTTAATAACGGGATTACGGTATATGGTTATAAAAAAGGGATGTTTCATGGGAAGCTAATGCTGATTGATAATGAATTAACTGTTATTGGTACAACGAACATAACTGCACGTAGCTTTTATATTAATGATGAGATGAATTTGTATATTCATGGTGGGACTATCGTATCAGAAGTGAACGAGGCATTAGCGCAAGATATTCATGATTCAAAAGAAATGACGAAAGAATTTTTTGAGAAGTTATCTTTTTGGGAGCGTTGTAAGGAGAAGTTGGCAGGGTTGGTGGATTTTTATTTGTGAAAATTTAATGGGAATAAAGTGAGTGCAAAGAAGAAGTAAGAAAGAACCTTCAAAAATAGAAGGTTCTTTCTTGTTTTATACTTTATTATGGTAATAAAGGAGAATATATATGAAAATTTGGCAATTAAAAAGCTCGACTGATGATTATGAAACCTTTCAATTATTGAACTATGAAGAGGATAAAAAATATTTTAAAATTAGTTTTAATTCTATGGTGAGTTTGTTAGATTCATGGACGCCTAAGTTTATTGAGGTAGCAGATGAAGGAAAGTTAAGCGATTCTCCTATTTTTTGGGGAAAGTCTGGTGTACAAATAATTAGTGAAAAAGCCAAGAATGTTTTAGAACCTATAGTAGGAGATACTATTGAATTTTTACCATTAATTCATAAACAAACAAATAAAAAATACTATGCTATGCATGTTTTAAGAGTGTTGGAAGCACTTGATACTAATAAAACAATCTTTGATAAGTTAAGTTCAGGTTTAATAATAGGGTGTAAAAAAATTGTATTTATTCCTTATGTTGTCCAGGATGAACCAATTTTTAAATTGAATATAAATGGGAAGGTACATCCTAAATATCTTTTAGTATCAGATCAATTCAAAAATGCAATTTTAGAGAGTGAATTAAAAGGTTTTCAATTTACTGAAGTGTGGGATTCAGAAGAGGGTGCGTAAAGAAATCTAATTTAATTAGATTATTAATGGGAACCCATATCTAAGAGAGTAAAAAATAAAAAGCTTATGCACTTGTATAAGCCTTTAATTATGAATAAGTATAGTAATTCATATTCAAGATATATTTTAGAATCACAAAGTAAATAGTAGTAAACGATTTTTTGTTACTTAATATTCTATTTTATTTTAGAAGATAAAAGAATAGTTAAGGGGAATAAGCATGAAAATATGGGTATTAAAGAGTGTATTAGATAACTATCAGTCTTTCCAGTTATTAAATTTTGAAGAAGACCATAAAAAATATATTGATGGAAAAATAAATTCGATAACTCATTTAGCAAATTCATGGGGAAATATATATATAGAGTGTATTGAAGGAGATATTCATAGTGATTTCCCTAAATTTTGGGGAGGAACTGGTGCACCAATGATTAGTGAAAAAGCCAAGCAAGTACTTGAACCTTTAATAGGTGATAATGTTGAATTCTTACCACTTTTACGCGATTCAACTAGTGAGGTATATTACTTGGTTCATGTGTTGAATGTACTAGATGCAATTGATAGTGATAAAGCAATTTTTAAAAAACTGATTACAGGTTTAATAATAGGATGCGAAAAATTCGCATTTGATAGTAATACTGTTCAAAATGAGATGATTTTTAAGGTTTATATAAATGGGAAAATTCATCCCACAGCTGTTTTTATTTCAGATGAATTGAAGATTCTTATTGGACAAAGTGAATTAAAAGGTTTTGAATTTATTGAAGTGTGGGATTCAGAAGAGCTCTCATAAATAAATTCTAAAATTATAAATGGTCCTGAAAAAAATTAAGATAAAAACTTAAGTCCCCTTGCTATACAAAGTAGGGGACTATTTATCCTGCATTAATGAGCAGTAAGATTCCCACTTCGAAATTCGGCTGAAGCAAAGAGGCAAATTTTGAGGTGGGAGATCAGCTGCTTGTAAAAGGCTAATAATTCGTGGAGATGAACAAAACTTCCGATGAAAAATATTATTTTTCATGCACCAACATCGAAACATCATCATTAATCAATGTCCCTACATGCTCACCTAAACAAATTCTTTTCATCACGCCAGGCTCATCAAAGTTAAAGACGTGTGCTGGTAAATTGTAGTCCCGGGCCAGCAGTAAAGCAGCTTGGTCCATGACTTGTATATTTTGCCTAACAATATCGTTATAGTTTAGTTTTTTATACATTTTCGCTGATTTGTTATGTTTTGGATCACTTGTAAAGACACCATCTACTCCTTGTTTTGCGACTAATATGGCGTCACTATTCATTTCAATGGCTCTTTGTACACTTGGATAATCTGTCGTAACAAACGGTTGCCCGTTCCCGCCTCCAAAAATGATGATATAACCGTTATCTAAATGGTGGACTGCACGCAAGCGAATATATGGCTCAGCTACCGCATTAAAAGGGATGGAAGTCATAACGCGTACTTCTTTATCAGTTTTACTAGTTAGAACGCCGCGAAGCATTAAGCTGTTAATTATCGTTCCTAATGTGCCTATATTATCAGCTTCTACGCGATCAATTCCCCATTCTTCAGCTAAATGACCTCTGAATATGTTACCACCACCAATTACGATGGAGACTTCGATGCCTAAATCAACGATGGATAAAATTTCGTTTGCGATATGTTCTAATCGTTTCGAGTTAAAGCTATTTCCGGATTGATCAGCAAGTGCGCCGCCGCTTAATTTAATTAAGACTCGTTTATATGGCTTCATAACAATTCCCCCTATATAGATCGCAATAAAAAAGGAACAAAGGCGAATGCCCTTGTTCCTTTTTATGAAAATGAAATAGAAAAGAAATAGATATAATGAATTTCTTCGCATGATTTTTCATAATATCCACTCCTTTTCATCCTTGTTAGTTTGAATACGTATATCTTTTAGATTATACGAAATAATCTGATGTTTTATCAAGTATATTTTATTTCTTTTTACGGAATATGTGTCAATGAATATTATAAGAAAAAAATTCGAATTTTTTGTGACGAACTTGTAGGTTTTTGTATGATTTTGTAGGTTCGCTTATATGATGTGTGAGTAGCTTTTATAAATACGAAATGAAAGCGTTCGCATAAAGGGGATGAACATAAATGAAAAAATTCGGATTGGCAACACAAATTTTTGTCGCGCTTGTTTTAGGGATTGTGGTAGGGGCAATCTTTTATGGAAATAAAACGGCGATTTCTTATATCACACCAGTTGGGGATATATTTATTCACTTAATTAAAATGATTGTAGTACCGATTGTTATTTCAGCATTAATTGTTGCGGTAGCTGGTGTAGGTGATATGAAGAAGCTTGGGAAACTAGGCGGAAAAACAATTCTTTATTTCGAAATTATTACGACGATTGCTATTTTAATGGGATTACTTGCAGCGAATATATTCCAACCAGGTACTGGTGTGGATATGAATAATTTACAGCAAAGTGATATTTCTTCTTATAAACAAACAGCAGATGCAACAGAGAAGAAAGGTTTTGCTGACACAATTGTTCATATTGTACCAAAAAACGTATTTGAATCTATTGCACAAGGTGACTTATTACCGATTATATTCTTCTCAGTTTTATTCGGTTTAGGTGTTGCGGCAATTGGAGACAAAGGAAAGCCTGTCTTTAACTTCTTTGAAGGTGTGCTCGAAGCAATGTTTTGGGTTACAAATCAAGTTATGAAATTCGCACCATTTGGTGTATTCGCATTAATTGCCGTTACAGTTGCAAAATTTGGTGTAGCAACACTACTTCCGTTAGGAAAACTAGTGCTAGCTGTATACGTAACTGTTATACTATTCGTTGTGATTGTATTAGGTATTAATGCACGAATGGTTGGAGTAAACATTTTTACATTAATGAAAATTTTAAAAGAAGAACTTATTCTTTCATTTACGACAGCAAGTTCAGAAGCTGTTTTACCTAATATAATGAGAAAAATGGAAGAGTTCGGTTGTCCAAAGGCAGTTGCCTCTTTCGTAATTCCGACAGGTTATACATTTAACTTGACTGGATCGGCTATTTATCAAGCGTTAGCGGCATTGTTTGTTGCGCAAATGTACGGTATACACATGTCACTGACGGAGCAAATAACGTTATTATTCGTTCTCATGTTAACATCCAAAGGTATGGCGGGAGTTCCAGGTGCATCATTCGTTGTTGTATTAGCAACGTTAGGCTCAATGGGCTTACCGTTAGAAGGTATTGCGTTAATTGCGGGAATTGACCGTATTTTAGATATGATTCGCTCATCTGTCAATGTATTAGGAAATGCATTAGCTGCCATTGTTATGTCGAAGTGGGAAGGCGAATTCGATCATGAGAAAGCAAAACAATATGTAGAAACAGTCAAAGAAACAAAAGCAGCATAAGAAATCGTTAAGGAGTGAAAAATCATGGCAACATTAACTGAAGTGAAAAATGGAGTACGTATTGAAAAAGATTTTTTAGGTGAAAAAGAAGTGCCTAATTATGCATACTACGGTGTACAAACAATGCGTGCAGTGGAGAATTTCCCAATTACAGGGTACAAAATTCATGAAGGCTTAATTAAAGCGTTCGCAATTGTAAAAAAAGCTGCAGCACTTGCTAATACAGATGTAGGAAGATTGGAACTAAATAAGGGCGGCGCGATCGCAGAAGCTGCTCAAGAAATTCTTGATGGAAAGTGGCATGATCATTTCATCGTTGATCCAATTCAAGGCGGTGCAGGAACTTCAATGAATATGAACGCAAATGAAGTCATTGCCAATCGTGCCCTTGAATTATTAGGAATGGAAAAGGGAGACTATCATTATATTAGTCCAAACAGTCATGTGAATATGGCGCAATCAACAAACGATGCATTCCCAACAGCGATTCATATCGCAACATTAAATGCATTAGAAGTCCTATTACAAACGATGGGCTATATGCATGATGTATTTGAATTAAAAGCAGAACAGTTCGACCATGTTATTAAAATGGGTCGTACACATTTACAAGACGCTGTGCCAATTCGTCTTGGACAAGAGTTTAAAGCGTACTCTCGCGTACTTGAACGTGATATGAAACGTATTAAGCAATCACGTCAACATTTATATGAAGTAAATATGGGAGCGACTGCAGTTGGTACAGGATTAAATGCAGATCCAGAATATATTGAAGCAGTTGTAAAACATTTAGCTACAATTAGTGAATTACCACTTGTTGGTGCAGAAGATTTAGTAGATGCGACGCAAAATACGGATGCTTATACTGAAGTATCTGCAGCACTTAAAGTATGTATGATGAACATGTCTAAAATTGCGAATGACCTTCGTCTAATGGCATCAGGTCCACGTGTTGGTTTAGCGGAAATTATGTTACCAGCTCGTCAACCAGGTTCATCTATTATGCCAGGGAAAGTAAACCCTGTTATGCCGGAAGTGATTAACCAAATTGCGTTCCAAGTAATCGGTAACGACCATACGATTTGTCTTGCTTCAGAAGCAGGCCAATTAGAATTAAACGTTATGGAACCAGTGCTTGTTTTCAACTTACTGCAATCGATTAGCATTATGAATAACGGTTTCCGTGCCTTTACAGATAATTGCTTAAAAGGAATTGAAGCGAATGAAGATCGCTTAAAAGAGTATGTTGAGAAGAGTGTAGGAATTATTACAGCCGTGAACCCTCATATCGGTTATGAAGCAGCAGCTCGTGTTGCGAAAGAAGCAATTGCAACAGGCCAATCCGTTCGAGAACTTTGTGTGAAAAATGGTGTGTTGTCACAAGAAGACTTAGAGTTAATTCTAGATCCATTCGAAATGACACATCCAGGGATTGCTGGAGCAACTCTTTTAAAGAAAAATTAAAAGAAGAGGGGGGACAAGCCCCTCTTTTTTGTTTACAATATAGAAATGCTATATATGAATAGAGGTAGGGATGTTATGAGCAAGTTTACAGTAGCTTCTAATGGTTCATTAGAAACGACATTAAGAGGAGTAGAAGTATTATCAACACCACTTTTAAATAAAGGGGTAGCTTTCACGCAAGAAGAGAGAGAAGAATTAGGTTTAAAAGGGTTATTACCGCCAGCGGTTTTAACGTTAGAAGAACAAGCGCGCCGGGCATACGAACAATTTTGTTCCCAGCCGGATGATTTATTAAAGAATGTATACTTAACAGCGTTACATGATCGAAATGAAGTATTATTTTATCGTATATTAACAGATCATTTACGTGAAATGTTACCAATTGTATATACACCTACTGTTGGTGTAGCGATTCAAAGATACAGTCATGAATACCGTAAACCACGCGGCGTTTATTTATCAGTTAACGACCCTTCAGGTATTGAAGAAGCATTCAATAATATCGGTGCAACAGCTGAAAACATTGATTTAGTCGTTGTAACAGATGGAGAAGGCATATTAGGAATTGGTGACTGGGGTGTTGGTGGCATTAACATCGCAATCGGAAAATTAGCTGTTTATACGGCGGCAGTTGGAATCGATCCTAGCCGTGTATTACCGGTAATTTTAGATGTAGGTACAAACCGTGAGGAACTATTAAACAATCCATTTTATATTGGAAATCGTCATCCACGTATAACGGGTGAATCTTACGATGAATTTATTGATACGTTTGTACAAGCGGTAAATAAACAATTCCCGAAAGCACTTTTACATTGGGAAGATTTCAGTTCTCGCAATGCACGAAAAATTTTAGATAAATACCGTCATGACGTATGTACGTTTAATGATGATATTCAAGGTACAGGTGCAGTTTCACTTGCTGCTGTATTATCAGCGGTGAAAGCTTCTGGTGTACCACTAAGTGAACACCGCGTTGTTGTGTTTGGCGCTGGTACAGCTGGAATCGGTATCGCAGATCAAGTAAGAGATGCAATGGTCCGCGCTGGCTTATCAGAAGAAGAGTCACATAATCGTTTCTGGTGTATTGACCGAAACGGATTAGTTACAGATAACATGGAAGATCTTCTTGATTTCCAAATTCCATATGCAAGAAAAGAAGCAGAAGTAAGTGAGTGGAAAGAAAATGATGTAATCGGACTTGCTGAAGTTGTAAAACATGTACAACCGACAATTTTAATTGGTACATCTACTGTGGCGGGCGCATTTAAAGAAGAGATTATTAAAGAAATGGCTTCTCACGTAGAAAGACCAATCATTTTACCAATGTCGAATCCGACGCCACTTGCTGAAGCAAAACCAGTAGATTTAATTGAATGGACAGAAGGAAGAGCATTAGTTGCAACAGGAAGTCCATTTGAACCAGTTACGTATAACGGTGTAACGTACGTTATCGGGCAATCAAATAACGCACTTATTTTCCCAGGACTTGGTCTTGGAACAATTGTTGTGCGTGCAAGCGTCATGACGGATGGAATGTTCGCAGCAGCAGCTGAAGCAGTTGCAAGCATGGTAGATACAAGTCAGCCAGGAGCACCTATCTTGCCAGAAGTTGAAGAGTTACGTAATATCTCCGAAATGGTTGCAATTGAAGTAGCGAAAGTTGCAGTTGCAGAAGGTGTTGCTAGAGAGAAATTAAGTGATAATGATATCAAGATTGCGGTGAAAGAAGCAATGTGGATGCCAGAGTATCGCCAAATAAAAGCGGTAGAAAAGGTTAGAATATAGAAATAAAGCCCGTTTATTATTATAAGCGGGCTTTATTTGTACGATTGAAAAAATGCATAGGAAGTGGCACTTTTGAATTGGAATCAATTATGGAAGAATGATATGTCTCTTTTAATTATATTAATGGTCGTTGTTCCGATTGCTGGAGAGCTGAATTTTCATCCTTTTAACGATACGTTTCGTGTTAGCTTTGGGACACCGCTATTCTTCTTTCTATTACTATTTTTAAGAAGAGTACCAGCTGCTGCTGCAGGTATTCTTGTTGGTATATGTGTAGTCTTATTCCGTGTATGTCTTGATTGGGTGTTGCAAGGTTCATTTCATATGACAGAATCATTTTATTTGCGCTATCCTGTGTTCTTCTATTATTTTATTTATGGAAGTCTTTTTTCGCTTTGTAGAGTGAATAAGTTTCATCAGAAGCCAATCGTTATTGGGTGCCTTGGAATTACAATTGAAATTATCGCGAGTATGTCAGAACTTGCGATTTATCATATGGTAGTGCTCGGTACAACAATAACGGTTTCTGAAGTAAATAAGTTAATTATTATTGCTATTTTTCGTAGTTTCTTTGCACTCGGTTTTTTAAATATGATGAACTTATATGAAACGAAATTAAAAGAATCACAAGTGCGAAAAGAAAATGAAAATATGCTAATGCACCTGTCTAATTTATATGTAGAATCTGTTCATTTAAAGAAAACGTTACAAAATGCGGAGTTAATTACACAAGAAGCATATCAATTATATCGGAACTTGCAAGTAATCAATGATTCGAATGGTAAAACAGCATTGAAAATAGCGGGAGAAGTACATGAAATAAAAAAAGATAATCAAAGAATCTTTGCAGGATTGTCTAAACTATTATTAGATAAAAATGTAGCTGAGTATGTAGAAGGACATGAACTTGCAGAAATGATTGTGAGAATAAATGAGAAGTATGCTGAAATGTTAGAAAAAGATATACATTTTTCTAAACATATAGAAGGTGAGCACGCTGCATATCACGTGTATACAGTGTTATCAATTTTCAATAATTTAGTTGCCAATGCAGTTGAAGCAATTGAAGATAGAGGTCTTATTCGTATTAATTTATATAAACGAGATCAACATGTAATCTTTGAGGTAATTGACGATGGGCCTGGTATTGCACAAAAGTATAAAAAATTAGTGTTTAAGCCTGGGTTTACTTCAAAGTATGATCAAACGGGAACACCATCCACAGGAATTGGACTTTCTTACATACACGAAATGGTAACAGAGCTTGGTGGAGAAGTAAGATTAGAAGACAATGAAACTGGAAGAGGCTGCAAGTTCATCGTTTGTGTACCAGAGGATAGTTTAAAGCGGGAAGGAGAATAGGGTTGTTTTATTATATTGTAGATGATGATGAAGTTTTCCGTTCGATGCTTTCGCAAATTATTGAGGATGGCGATCTTGGGGAAGTAATTGGAGAATCGGAAGATGGAGCGTTTATTGAAGCGGAACAGTTAAATTATAAAAAAGTAGATATTTTATTTATTGATTTACTCATGCCGATGAGAGACGGCATTGAAACAGTTCGCCATATAGCGCCTTCATTCAATGGGAAAATTATTATGATTTCCCAAGTTGAATCGAAACAGCTCATTGGTGAGGCGTATACACTTGGTGTGGAGTATTATATTACGAAACCACTAAACAAAATTGAAGTTGAATCTGTCGTACGAAAAGTAATGGAACGGATTCGCTTAGAGCGTTCCATACATGATATTCAAAAATCATTGAATAACGTGTTTCAGTGGGAGCAGCCGCAAATGCGCAATGAACCGGTGCAAGAAGCAAAAAAGATAGCAGATTCAGGACGTTTCTTACTATCAGAACTCGGTATCGCAGGAGAAAATGGAAGTAAGGATTTACTTAGTATGCTGGAATATTTATATGGGCAAGAAAAGGCGCAAACATTTGAATTTGGATTTCCTGCGTTAAAAGATATTTTCCACTATATTACGATAAAAAAATTAGGAGACGGAGCTTTACATACGGATATCGATAAAGAGAAAAAAGCATCTGAACAAAGAGTGCGCAGAGCGATTTATCAGTCGTTAAATCATTTGGCTTCTTTAGGATTAACAGATTTTTCAAATCCGAAATTTGAAAGCTATGCTCCGAAATTTTTTGATTTTACGATAGTTAGAAAACGGATGACAGAAATGACAAAGGAAGAATTTGCAGTTTCAGGTCATACGCGGATAAACACGAAAAAGTTTATTCAAGTGTTGTATTTTGAGGCGAAACGGTTGATGGAGATAGATTGAAAAATACGATATAGGGTATAAACATTGATAAACCAAATCTTACATTGATTTGGTTTATTTTGTGTCGAAAAGTATTTTCTGAATAAATGAACAATTTGTGAAAAACGCTATTGAATTTGATAATAGGAATAGATTAATATATTTATGAGTTTCCAAAAAAATGAAAAGAAAGGAGTTAATAGCGGAAACGTATGTATTTGAAAAAAAGAAAGGGGATAAGTAGTTGGGAGGAAAATATAAGCATTTAAAAAACGTATTAACAATTTGTATAATTGCTATTTTATGTTTACAGTTACCAGGTTTTTATGTAAAGGCAAATGGGGAAGAAACAACTAAAGAAGAAAGAAAATTCGAAATAAAAAGTGTTCAAGAGGCTGGTAAGAGTAATAACCCAGACATTTCAGTATCCACATTAGATGATAATGTGAAAGCGGAACAGCTAGCGAAAAAACTCGTTGGTGATGGAGTGGAAATTCGAAATGTGAAATATAAAGGTGCAAATCAGGCAGCTGGCACAGTGCAAGCGAAGCGAAATATTTTTGGAATTGAAGACGGAGTTATTTTAAGTACAGGTAATGCGAAAGGTATTATAGGACCAAATAAGTATAGAAGTTACACACAGATTAATAATCAGCCCGGTGATAGTCATGTAGAACGATTGCTAGGGAATGGAACGAAAACATTTGATGCGAGTGTTTTAGAGTTTGAGTTTAAGCCAACGAAAGAAATAATGAATGTACAGTATGCGCTTGCTTCAGAGGAGTATGAGGAATTTTCGGATTATAGTGATGCGATAGGGATGTTTATTAACGAGAAAAATATAGCGGTTATAGACAATTGGACTAGGAGTTCAGTCACAACTTCCAGTGTTAACAAGTGGAGTAATAGAGAGTACTATATCTCGAATACAGACGCTTCAGAAAATACGGAAATGGACGGAATGACTACAGTATTAAATACTAGCTCTAACTTAAAAGTAAAAGATTGGAATAAGATCAAGCTAGTAATAGCGGATGGAAAGGATAATGGCGTAGATTCAAATGTACTTGTTAAACCATTTATATTTGAAGATATACCCTCCCCAGTAGAGTATGATCACGTTTACGTTGATGGATGGAGAGTAGAGGATACAGGTACTGATAAGGCAAAAGTCAGTGTTAATATTGTAAGAACAGGAAATACAAATAAAGACGATAGCGTGGAGTGGAAATTAACTCTTCCTCAGAAAGGTGCTAGTGTAACGAAAAATCAGGGGAAAGTATTTTTTGAGAAAGGCGAACTTAAGAAAACGCTTCAAATAGAAGTAAGTAAACAAGATCGTGATTTGCAACTTTCTTTACATGGAGCGAGAGATGGAGCAACTACTTTTCAGGATTCAATTAGTATATTTATGTATAGAATTGTTATCGAACCCCAACGGATGAAATTAAAAGTTGGTGAAGAGAAAACGTTTAAAGTAGTGGCTAAGTACAATGATGGCCAAGAAAAAGATATTACTGAGAATGTTGAAATAGTAGTAAATGATACTAGTGTTGCGAAGTTAGATCCGAAAAATAAAATAATAGCACAAAATGCTGGAGTAACGGGTGTGGACATAAAGTATGGTGAAGAGAGCACTTGGGCTACGATAGAAGTCGAAAAAACATTAAAAGATATTGAGCTAGATAGAGATAATTTTGTATTAGTAGATAAAAATGTAGGATATATCGATGTAAGAGCAATTTATGATGGTGGATTAGTGGAAAGTATATATGGGAATGTAAAATTAACAAGCTCAGATGAAAATGTTGCGCGTATCATTGGTTTTAATAGTTTTCGAGCTGTAAATGAAGGAGAGGCAGTTATTACAGTAGAGTATGGTGGAATTAAGAAAACGGCAAAGGTAACTGTGAAAAAATCAAATCGTAAATTGAAAGAAATTTATGTTGCTCCTACTATTAATCCAGTAGTAATAGAAGGAGAAAATTATCATTTTGCTGTTGTAGCATCATATGATGATTGGTACCGTGAAGATGTTACGGGAAAATCTGAAATATCTGTTGCTAATAAAGATATTGCTGAATTAATAAATGATTCAATGTATGGTTCAATGTATGTGAAAGGAAAGAAAGAGGGAGAAACAAAGGTTAAAGTAAATTATGAAGGTTTAACAATAGAGGGGACAGTAAAGGTAGAAAAACAATTGAAAGAAGTAGTAACTGATAAAAATCAGCTTACATTAAAAGAAGGCTCTAAAGATAAAATTGTAGTAAAAGCAAAGTATGACAATAGTGAGAAGGATATTACAGATCAAGTAAGTTTTTGGATAAATGATGAGAATATCGCTAAAATTACAGCTAATGGAGAGGTTAGAGGGCTTAAACAAGGGCAAGCGACTCTTGTTGGTGATTATAGAGGAGAAAGGATACGTATCCCGGTATACGTTGAAAACGGTCTGAAAGACATTGAATTCGAAGCATCAAATATAACGTTGCTTATTAGTGATATGAAAAAGTTACAAGTAACAGGAGTTTATGAAGAGAACTACCGTTCATCAATTAATAATGAAGCAACATTTGCTAGTAACAACGACAACGTGAAAGTCGATAAGTATGGATTTATAACAGCACAAAAAGAAGGAGAATCTATTATTACAGTATCTGTAAGAGATATAAAAAAGGAAGTGAAAGTAAAAGTAGAGAATCCTCTTGTGGCATTACAAGTTGGTACGAAGAAAATTGCATTAAAAACGAAAGAGGCATACGAACTAAAAGTTACAGGAGTATATGAAGATGGTTCGCTGAAAGATGTTACGAAAAGTGCGAATTTTAAATCTTCTAATCCATCTGTAGTAGCAATAGATGCTTCTGGGAAGTTGGTAGCTCAAGATAAAAAAGGAACTGCAACTGTTACGATAACGAAAGATAAACAAAGTTTGAACATTCCTGTTGAAGTAACAGAAAAAGAGACTGGTTTAATATTAGAAGTACAAGATGGAAATGGACGCGGAATGGATAGTGTTAATGTTGTGTTAGAAGATTCGAAAGAAAATAAACAAAAGTTAATAACAGGTAGCAATGGTACTTTGTCGTTAAAACCACAAGAAGGTGCTTATAAAGTATACGTTTATAAAAAAGGCTATAAACCAGTTGCTGTAGACGTAGTTGTAAAGAATGATGAGCGGACGAAGCAAAAAGTCACATTAGAACCTTCACAGTTATTTGATGGAAAGATGAACGTAACTCAAATGTCGAAAGAAGAAATAGAGAAGGCTGGTATTGATGTCAATCATCCTGATAATCGCCACGTGTATAAGTTTGAACTGCATTTGAAAATAGATAATGAGGATAAAAAAGTTGATTACATTATTAATAATGTAGGTAAAGTTATACAAGGTGATTTAAACGTGTCGATTGGTAGTGGTGCAAGTGAGGTTAATGTGTACCCAGTTGTTATTCAAAATGAACGTTTCCAAGAAAAAGAAGCGCCTCCTGCAGTTGGATATATGGTAGTCCCAGGGAAAGTAAGTTGGCTGAAAGAGTTCTTTAAAGTGGAAGTGATGATTCAAAGTTTCGCAGACGAACCATTTGAATTAACGAATACAAATGTATCACTAAATTTACCAGAAGGATTAAGTTTAGCTCCGATTTCCGAAAAACAAACTGACACAATCCATTTAGGAACGATAGGGGGAAATGAGGTTAAGAAAGCTGAGTGGTATATTCGTGGAGATAAAAAAGGTGAATATCATTTGAATGCTAATTTCTCATCTACATTATATCCATTTGATGAGCGACTTTCTGCCGAGTTTAAAACAGCTAAGCCAATTGAAGTGTACGGGGAAGACGGAGTGAAGATGCATATTAAAGTAGATAAAAAAGCATATAGAGGTCTTCCATATGTAGTTAGGGTAGGGATTGAAAATAAATCGCCAAACGTTATTTATGACTTACAAGTAGAGTTAAATGAAGAAGAAAAGAAAAACTTTGTTTATACACCAGGAACAGAGTTGAAGCGAGTTGTTAATTCTATTCCGTCAGGGGAAACGGTATGGCTTGATTATTTATTGTTACCTAAAATTTCAGGAGATTTAAATATTGGAAAATCATTCATTAAAAAGGCTGGAGACGGTATAAACATAGAGACTGTTCTTTCTACAATTGATGAATAATTCGATGCGGTTATCTTTATTTCATTTTGAATGCAAAAGGGGAATACGGGATGAAAAATTGGCTTAAAAAAGTAGCTCAATTGAGTATACTGTTTGTACTATTTATAACATTGATATTTGATGGTGCAATAGCGTACGCTGCTAACGAGGTAAATAAAAAAACAAATCAGTTTCATAGTGCAGTTGAGAATAAAAACGAGCTTGTATTCAAAGATGTACCACCTTCTTACTGGGGGTATAAAGATATAAAGAGATTAAAAGAGATGAAGATTGTATCTGGTAAGGGAGATGGGCTATTTGGTCCAGAAGATCGCTTAACGCGAGAACAATTTTTGTCGATGGTCGTGTTACAGCAAGGGTATAAGATTGTAAAAAATCAAGAGACATTTAAAGATGTGCCGAAAAGTAAGTGGTCAAACCAATACATTGAAACTGCAATAAAAGAAGAGATTATTGAGAAGAAAGAATACGGAGATAACTTTAAGCCAGAACAAGAAATTTCAAGGGAAGAAATGGCGATTGTGATCGCAAAGGTTTTAAAGTTAAAAGAAGTAGATGAAGAAATAAAATTTGGAGATAAAAGTGAATTTACGAAAAATCCTAAATTGATAGCTGCATTAGTAAATGCAAAAATCATTTCAGGATATCCGGACGGAACGTTCAAACCGAAACAAACATTAACGAGAGCCGAGTCGGCAGCAGTCATCGTTAAATTACTTGATTATGGATATGTATTTGATGATGTACCACCTTCCTACTGGGCGTATAAAGATATAAAGAGATTAAAAGAGATGAAGATTGTATCTGGTAAAGGAAATGGAATTTTTGGTCCAGAAGATCGCCTAACGCGAGAACAGTTTTTGTCGATGATTGTGTTACAACAAGGATATAAGATTGTAAAAGACCAAGAGACGTTTAAAGATGTACCGAAAAGTAAGTGGTCAAATCAGTACGTCGAAACAGCGATAAAAGAAGGAATTATTGAAAAGAAAGAATATGGAGATAACTTCAAACCAGAGCAAGAAATCCCGAGGGAAGAAATGGCGATCATTATCGCGAAAGTGTTGAAGTTAAAAGAAGTAGATGAGGAAATAAAATTTGAAGATAAAGGTGAATTTACGAAAAATCCTAAATTAATAGCTGCATTAATTCATGCGAAAATTATTTCAGGGTATCCAGATGGGACGTTTAAACCGAAACAAACGTTAACGAGAGCAGAGTCGACAGCGGTCGTGAGTAAAGTGATTGATTACAAGAAAGATGAGCCAACTACTGGGGATGGTGATACCGGTGGCGGTACGGGTAATGGAGGAAACGGTGAAAAAGCAAGTATCGTATACAAAAAGAACGTATATGAAGTGAAAGAGCAATATAAGGATGATATAGTACAAACTCAAACAGATACTTTCACATTCAAAAAAGAAGCAGCAAAATTAAAAGAGTTGAAAAATGATAACATTTTAATTTTGCCACCAATCCCAAATAATCCACTTGGGGTTGTTATTAAAATTATCTCTGTAACTGATGGAAGTGATGGGGAGAAGGTTGTAAAAGCAGTACAACCAGAGGCTAAAGAAGTAGTTGAGAGTGTGGATGTAAAAGGAAAGGTGAAGCTTACTCCTGAAAATACTAAAGCAGTGTTTTTGGCAGAAGGTGTTACGCTAGTAAATCAATTTTCACCTTTTCAAAAAAATATCGGCGAGTTTGAAAATAAAAACAAACTTAATGAAATTCCGATTGGCAAGGAAGCGCAAGGAGCATTATTTTTCGCCCCCAATAAATGGCTTGATGAACCTAAACAGTCTACTAAGTTTGAGCCTGAGTTTAGAATGCAAGTAGATCTAAAATTAGGTAGTAAAGAGAGAGAAAAGGATAAAGTAGATTTGGCTACAATAAGTAATTCGAAAAAAGAAGAGAACAATTGGGATTTGGCTATTAAGGGTGAAATAGCAATTAAGGATTTTGAATATGAAGCTGAAAATGCGACTAGTTTATCGGATTTAAAAGTAATTTTGACAAATAAAGTCGAGAAAAATTTAAAAATTACTGCTGAGCACACTGAATGTACAATAGATGACAAGGCATGTAAAGCAGAGTTAGATAAAAAAGCTAAAGAAATGTTGAAAAAACCATACTCAGAATGGAAAGAGCTAATTAAAGAAAGATCTGCAAAAGTAGATCCGCTAGCAAAACCGATATTTACTTTTTATGTGAAACATCCGTTAAATCCAAGTTTAGGAGTAATGGTAGAAGGGTATTTGGTAATAAAAGCAGATTTAACACTTGGAGTAGAGTTCGGCGTTAATGAAGCAGAGGTTAATACAATTGGATTGGATAAAGGGACAATAATAAAGGAACAAAGAAAGATTGGACCACATTTTCAGATGGCAGGAGAAGCCAAACTTGTAGGAGAGACAGGGATAAAGATAAAAGGCGGTTTGACAATTGCAAATTTAGTTTTAGTTGGAGTTTATGTAGAGGGAGGAGTTAAAGTTGAGGCAGAGGCTAGGAGTTCGGCGATAGTAGATGGATGGAGTGTATTTGAGGATACAAGAACTGCGTTTTGTGCAAAAGGGTCATTATCAATTTATGCAAAAGCTGGATTGGAAGCAAGTTTAATAATATACGATGGCCTTTCATTAAAAACAACGTTGCTAGCTAAAAATGAGCCTTTTGGTAGCTTGAGCACTTGTGAAAATACAGAACTAGAGTCTAATAGGGCGCATCTATTGTTAGAGGAGGGAGAAATAGGGGATTTAGATGTTGTGAAAAAAGTATTTGATGAAAGTGAAATACAATTAATACCGAAAAGATTATCAAAAAATGAGACAATAAGAGTTAAAAGTGAAAACAATGATTTAGTAGGGGTGGAAAAAAAGGGGGAAAATCAATTTTCGGTTCATGCAAAATCAACGATAAAAGAAAATCAAAAAATAGACATTACTTTTGAACTTTTAGACGATCAAGAGGTGATAAAAGAGTTAAAAGTACCAGTATATATTGTAAAACCGAAAAAATTGAAAATAAGCCCTGAAAAGATATTTGTAATGAAAAAACAAAAAGAACAGTTAGAGGTATTTTTAGAGATAGCAATACCTGAAGAACTTATTGAAGAAAGGCAAAAAGCAGGATTACCGGTAGAGAAGCAATATTATAAAAAAGTAACACAACCGAATCTACTTACTTTCAAAAGTTCAAAAGATTTCGTTATCGTGAATGAACTCGGAGAAGTGACAGTAAAAGACGATGCGAAAATCGGAGATACGACTGAAATTAATGTCGCTTATAAAGGATTGACAGGTAAGGTTAGTGCTCAAGTTTCGGGAAGTGAGGAAGATAAGCGAGCACTATCAGGTTTATCTTTACAAAGTGCTCAGCAATTAATATTAGATGCAGAGCAGCACGCAAATAACATTTTACAAGCGGCAGTAAAATCGCCGGAAGAAGAAAAGTTTGAAGACTTACAAAAACAGATGAAAAAGTTTTATGAGCCAAAATTTACAGGGAAGCAATTTGAAAAAGCTTATAAGTATAATAGACAGTGGATATTAAATCCGTATTATTTATACCCTGTAACGAATGTTTATAATACAGAGGCAATGAAAACATTCACAAGTGTAAGTGAAACACCTTCAACATTAAGTGTGAAAGTAAGTGTACCAGTTCAAGGTGAGCAAGGTGAATCATTTACGTATACGTATGATTTAGTGAAAAAAGATGGATCTTGGTATTTAGATGACATCAATTAATTAAAAGATTAGCGCCTTTCGTTATGTAGCGAAAGGCGCTTGTTTTTGTTTTTCGTATGTACGACTTTACTTAATGGAGTATACATGTACAATATTTATAGAATGAAATGAGTGACGTAAGGAGTTGAACCATTGAGTTTTCATATAAATAAATCGATTATTAAAGAAGTATGTGGCGAGACTTCATATAAAAGAGGCGAAGCTTATTATAAAGCAAATAAAGTAATCTTGAATCATTATGATGTAAATAAAGAAATTTGCGAGGCGACGGTAAAAGGGAGCGAAGATTTTCATGTTACAGTAGAAAAAGCTAAAAAAGGTGATGTTGTTGCGAGATGTAGTTGTCCTTCATTAGCTTCTTTTCAAACGTACTGTCAACATGTTGCAGCAGTACTGCTACAAATAAATGAACAGCAACAAATGGGTGGAAGGTCCCTTACTAGTAGTGAAAACATGAGCGAGAATGATCAATTAACGAGCGGGATGTTTCAATTGTTTGCAGACAAACCACTGAAGCCAAAAAGTAAACAACATCGTTTTGATACACGTGAAATCTTAGATGTTACGTTTATATGTTCACCAGTAGCGACGAAAAGCGGTGGGGCTCTTCTTGGAATTCAGTTAAAACTTGCGAAAACATATTTTATAAATCATATTAGAGACTTTCTTTCTAAAGTGGAAAAAAGAGAGGCTTTTCATTGTTCCAATGAATTTATATACACACCAGATGTACATAGTTTTAAACAAGAGACGGACGCAATTATTCAGCAGCTTATTAAAATTTATCATAATGAAAAAATGTATGAAGATGCGCTAGAAGTACATGCAAAACAAGATGAAAGTATGATATTCATACCGCCAGCTTCGTGGAATGACATGCTTTCTTTACTTTCTAAAGTCGAGTCTGTACAGTTGAAACAACATGAACAACTGTTTCACGGTTTACAAGTTTCTAAAGGGTTATTGCCGTTACATTTCGAGTTTGCGAAAGGGAATAATGGTGGATTTACACTTCATATAGATGGATTAAACCGTGTACAAGTTATGGATATGTATAACAATGCACTTTATGACGGGAAACTATATCATTTACATATAGAAGAGTGTATGCGGCTTATTGAATTACAAAAGATGATGAATCGTTCAAATAGCAATCAGTTTTACATTCCTGAAAATAAGATGGAACATTTCGTAGCGAAAGTTGTGCCAGGGTTAATGAAACTCGGAACAGTTCGAATTGATGAAGTAATATCAGATCGTGTTGAAACACCGTCACTAAAAGCGAAGTTGTATTTAGATCGAGTGAAAAATCGTTTGTTAGCCGGTCTCGAATTCCACTATGGAAACGTTGTGATTAATCCGCTAGAAGAGGACGGACAGCCGTCTGTTTTTAATCGTGATGAGAAGAAGGAAAAAGAGATTATAGACATGATGAGTGAAAGCGCCTTTGCGAAAACAGAAGGCGGTTACTTTATGCATAATGAAGAAGCTGAATATAACTTTTTATATCACGTCGTTCCAACATTAAAAGGTTTAGTAGATATTTATGCGACGACAGCAATCAAATTACGAATTCATAAAGGAGATACAGCTCCTCTTATTAGAGTAAGAAGAAAAGAAAGAATTGATTGGTTGTCATTTCGTTTTGATATAAAAGGAATACCGGAAGCTGAAATTAAAGGTGTATTAGCGGCTCTTGAAGAGAAACGTAAATATTATCGATTAGCGAATGGTTCGTTATTATCACTGGAGAGTAAAGAGTTTAATGAAATTAATCAATTTGTAAAAGAATCGGGTATTCGGAAAGAGTTTTTACATGGTGAAGAAGTAAATGTTCCACTTATTCGGAGTGTAAAATGGATGAACGGACTTCATGAAGGAAACGTTTTAAGTTTAGACGAGTCTGTTCAAGAGTTAGTGGAAAACATTCAAAATCCGAAAAAATTAAAGTTTGCTGTGCCAAATACTTTACACGCTGTTCTGAGAGAGTATCAAGTGTATGGATTCGAGTGGATGAAAACACTCGCTCATTACCGTTTTGGCGGTATTTTAGCAGATGATATGGGGCTTGGGAAAACGCTGCAAAGTATCGCTTTTATAGATTCCGTCTTGCCTGAAATTCGAGAGAAGAAGCTGCCCATATTAGTCGTTTCACCGTCATCACTTGTTTATAACTGGCTTAGTGAATTGAAAAAATTCGCTCCGCATATTCGAGCGGTTATTGCCGATGGAAGTCAAGAAGAGCGCCGAAAAATATTGAAAGATATAGTGGAATTTGATGTCGTAATTACGTCATATCCATTGCTGAGAAGGGACATAAGATTGTATGCAAGGCCGTTTCACACGCTATTTCTTGATGAAGCACAAGCGTTTAAAAACCCTACAACACAAACTGCAAGAGCAGTGAAAACGATTCAAGCTGAATATCGTTTCGGATTAACGGGGACACCTGTAGAAAATTCATTAGAGGAGCTATGGTCTATCTTTCATGTCGTATTCCCGGAATTATTGCCAGGAAGAAAAGAGTTCGGTGATTTAAGGCGTGAAGATATAGCGAAGCGAGTGAAACCATTCGTATTAAGGCGACTTAAAGGGGACGTACTACAGGAGCTTCCTGATAAAATAGAGCATATACAGTCATCGGAGTTATTACCCGATCAAAAAAGTCTCTATGCTGCTTATTTAGCGAAGTTAAGAGAAGAAACGTTAAAACATTTAGACAAGGATACGTTACGTAAAAATAAAATTAGAATTTTAGCTGGCTTAACGAGATTAAGGCAAATTTGTTGTCATCCTGCTTTATTTGTTGATGATTACAAAGGTAGTTCAGCTAAATTTGAACAGCTATTAGAAATATTAGAGGAATGTAGAAGCACAGGGAAGAGAATTTTAATCTTTTCTCAATTTACAAAAATGCTCTCCATTATTGGTCGTGAGTTGAATCGTCAAGCAATTCCCTACTTTTATTTAGACGGGAGTACACCTGCGCAGGAGCGTGTAGAGCTATGTGATCGTTTTAACGAAGGAGAAGGTGATTTATTTCTCATTTCATTAAAAGCTGGTGGTACTGGTCTCAATTTAACAGGGGCAGATACGGTCATATTATACGATTTATGGTGGAATCCAGCAGTTGAGCAACAAGCAGCTGATAGAGCATATCGGATGGGACAAAAAAATACAGTGCAAGTGATTAAGTTAGTCGCTCACGGAACAATTGAAGAAAAGATGCATGAATTGCAAGAGAGTAAGAAAAATTTAATAGCCGAAGTGATTGAGCCGGGTGAAGAGAAATTATCATCAATCACGGAGGAAGAAATACGAGATATTTTAATGATTTAATATAAAAAGCTATGCTTTCACATGTATGAGAGCATAGCTTTTTTAGTGTAATAATTATAATTTGTTTTGAACAAAGTAAAGAGATAATACAGAATTTATTTTTTAGTGCCTTTACTTTTATATGGCTTGGCAGCTGCCTTTTTCTTTGCACTTGATTGCCAACGATTCCATCCTTTACTTCCTGTACCTTGTCCTACACCTTTTTTCGGTTTTGCTTTCGTTTTACTCATATGATCACTCCGTTATATAAAAATCTTATTTGATAATAGTCAATGATTTAGAAAATACTCTTTATAAATGACTATATTTACTTTAAGTAAAAATAAACTGCTTGAATGCTATAGTATATCATGAATTTGCAAGTAAACTGAAAGGAATTACAAAGAAAATGAAAATAATACGAAATACTGCGGATTCTATATTTCGAACGATTACATTACTTGTTGTGTATATGTTAGTTTCGGTTAGTGAAACGTTTTTTGGATTGACAAGACAAAAGAAGTGAAGATGTTATATTGAAAACAATCAATAAAGCCGTAAAATAAAGAATTGAAAAATATTTTTAAATTTTTGTTGACTTTCTTTATTTTTTGTATAGAATAATCATTAATAAAATGTTTCAGAGATGTGACAACAAAACGACTATGAAAGGACGAGTAGTAGTAGGACGTAGTCTAAGCGAGTCAGGGGTGGTGTGAGCCTGATACGAAGCCTATTATGAAGAACCTCCTGGAGTTGCTAACCGAAATCCTTTATAGGAAAGTAGACTTAGCCGGGAACTTCGCCGTTACAAGAAGAACAGTATCGAGATATTCCATCTCCGTACTGTATAAGTGAGCAACCTCTGTTGCTAATTTGGGTGGTACCGCGGAACCAAAGCCTTTCGTCCCAGTTTTTTGGGGAAGAAGGGCTTTTTTTGTTGGCTTCTTTTCACAACATCCAAACATTTTAGGAGGAAACCACCATGTATCAATCATTAATGACAGTAAGAGAGACTCAAATTGCAATTAAGGAAGTTAAAACATTTTTCGAGGATCAATTAGCAAAACGCCTTGAATTATTCCGCGTATCTGCACCATTATTCGTAACGAAAAAATCAGGATTAAACGATCACTTAAACGGTGTAGAACGTCCAATTGAATTTGATATGCTACATTCAGGAGAAGAATTAGAAATTGTTCATTCACTAGCGAAGTGGAAAAGATTTGCATTACATGAATACGGATATGAAGCTGGTGAAGGTTTATATACGAACATGAACGCGATTCGTCGTGATGAAGAACTTGATGCAACACATTCCATTTACGTTGACCAATGGGATTGGGAAAAAATTGTTCAAAAAGAATGGCGTACTGTCGATTACTTACAAAAAACAGTACAAACAATTTATGGAATATTCAAAGATTTAGAAGATCACTTGTTTGAAAAGTATCCGTTCCTAGGAAAGTATTTACCAGAAGAAATCGTTTTCGTTACTTCTCAGGAGCTGGAAGATAAATATCCAGAATTAACACCGAAAGATCGTGAACATGCGATTGCGAAAGAACACGGTGCAGTCTTTATTATCGGAATTGGTGATGCACTTCGTTCAGGAGAAAAACATGACGGACGTGCAGCTGATTATGATGATTGGAAATTAAACGGTGACATTTTATTCTGGCACCCAGTGCTACAAGCTTCATTCGAATTATCATCAATGGGAATTCGTGTTGATAGTAAATCACTTGATGAGCAGTTAACGAAAACAGGTGATGACTTCAAACGTGAATATGATTTCCATAAAGGTATTTTAGAAGACGTACTACCATTAACAATTGGTGGTGGTATCGGACAATCAAGAATGTGCATGTACTTCTTACGAAAAGCACATATTGGTGAAGTTCAATCTTCTGTATGGCCTGATGATTTACGTGAAGCTTGCAAGAAAGAAAACATTCATCTATTTTAATAGAATTATGAAGGAGAGTGGCTCAGGAATAGAGTTACTCTCTTTTTTACTTTGTAAAAGTGAGTTTTACTAATAACTGAATTCATTATTATGAGGGAATTCAAGGGCGGATTAGAAGGAAAAGATTGCAAGGATATATGTGATAAGAAGTGAGAAGAGTCCGCTATATTTCCTAGGAAAGGGTAAAGTGAATAATTAAATTGTTTTATAATGATTTTTGGATGTTAGTGATATGTTAAAAAAATGTTTGGATAGAGTATTGAAATCTATATGTAAAATGAAAATACATTTTTAAAAGCTCAAACAAGCATAACCACGTTCTAAAGTTAGGACGTGGTTAAAAATATAGTGGTTTCATTTATAATGAATTTCTGTTTGGCATAGCCAACAACTTTTTAAAAAATATCACTTACTTGTTACCAAGTTCTTCCGCTAAACCGATTAAAATTCCTTCAGTTCCGCGAATGTAGCAGAGACGGTATGAGTTCTCGTATTGAACTACTTCGCCAACGAGCTGAGCACCATGCTTAGTAGTAAGCCTAGATACCATTTCGTCAATGTCTTCAACGGTGAACATGACGCGCAAATATCCGAGGGCGTTTACAGGAGCTGTTCGATGATCTGCTATAGCGGGCGGAGTAAGAAATCGCGAAAGTTCAATTCGGCTATGTCCATCTGGTGTAACCATCATAGCAATTTCTACGCACTGAGAACCGAGTCCAGTTACGCGACCAGCCCATTCACCTTCGACAGTAGCGCGCCCTTCGAGTTTCAAACCAATCTCCTCGAAGAAAGAGATTGCGTTATCGAGGGATTCTACAACGATGCTGACATTGTCCATTCTGAGTAATTTGTTTTTCGTCATTGTCTTTATCTCCTTATATGTAAAAATGTATTATCTAATCATCTTCTTAATTATACTATTAAAAAGTTACAAATTCCTTTTAAACAAAAGACCTTGTCACAGTGTAGAAAAATGTGACAAGGTCTTTTCGGGTATAGTATATAACACCTTGTTAACGAACAACACCTCATAAACCCTCTACTATTGAAATATGCGCGAACTTTATTTCGTGAATGTTATCATGTTCAAATAGTTTCAAGAATTTGATACTGGAGCTGTTATTCGATAGAACAATTTTGACTTTCTTGCAAAACATTCCTATCCTATTTTTATTTATATAGGAAGGAAATAGATTCATATAATTTGTTTTAAGTTTTACGAGTGGAAATTAACTCATCTGCACTAAAGGCTCAATTTTCGCCATAAATGATTGATGAAGTGCTTCAACACCTGTAACTAAATGAAGGCGGTCAATAACGACAGATACTTTAATTTCTGATGTACTTACCATTTTAATATGAATACCTTCTTCTTTTAAAGTAGTGAACATATTTGCCGCAACTCCTGGGTTAGAGACCATACCAGACCCTACAATTGATACTTTTGCTAAATGATTTTCATATTCTACAGATTCATAGTGAAGTGCCTCTTGATTTTGTTCCAATACTTCTAATGTTTCTCTTAAATCATTAGAATGGATTGAGAAGGAGAGGTGAACAGTTCCTTCATTTGTAATACTTTGAATGATGATATCTACATTAATGTGTGCCGCTGCTAATGTAGAGAAAACGGTTGAAAGTGAACCTTGTTCTAATCCTTTAATGGTGATACGTGTAATATTATCTTCAAATGCAATACCTTTAACGATTGATTGTTGTTCCATGTTACATTCTCCTTTTACAATTGTCCCATTTTCTTGTTCCATACTTGAGCGAACTTCTAAAACGACATTATGATTTTTAGCAAATTCAACAGCACGCGGATGTAATACGCCAGCGCCGAGGTTTGCAAGCTCTAACATTTCGTCATAAGAAATTTCATCTAATTTGTAAGCAGTTTCTACAACTCGTGGATCAGTCGTGAAAACGCCTGTCACATCCGTATAAATATCACATTTTTTCGCTTTTAATGCCGCTGCTAATGCGACAGCAGTCGTATCAGAACCACCGCGTCCAAGCGTTGTAATTTCATAATCTTCACTGACTCCTTGGAAGCCAGCTACGATAACAATTGTGCCTTCAGCAAGATATGACTGAATTCTATCAGTGTTAATTTCAGTAATCCGTGCACTACTATGCACAGATTCTGTCGTAATACCAGCTTGCCATCCTGTTAATGAAATGGCGTTATAGCCTTTTGTTTGTAGTGCCATTGTTAATAATGAAATAGTCACTTGCTCTCCTGTAGATAGAAGCATATCCATTTCACGTTTACTTGGATTTTCTGTAATAGCGTTAGCAAGAGCTACAAGTTCATCTGTATTTTTTCCCATTGCTGAAACGACAGAGACAATACTATGTCCTCGTTCATATTCTTCAATAATTAAATTTGCTACATGTTGAATGCGTTCGATGCTTCCGACAGAAGTGCCGCCAAATTTTTGTACAATCGTTTCCATTATGAATTCCTTCTTTCGTCCATTTTTAAGAATAGGTTAGGACATATATAAATCCCAATATTCCTGTAGTTACCAGAGAGAAAAACAAAAAACACCATCTCAAATAAGTGAGGATGGTGCTGTTACAGGAAAAGGGAAACAGAAAACGGAGCTAATAAAAAAACCGCCAAAAAAGGAATACCATGAAAATGATATCTCTTTTTTGTAGATAGCTCTTCATACGTACATGTCTGTACATATGACAGTTCTGTTTCTATTCGAAAACAGCCCCAATTGATAAATGCAGAGAAGTTTATCAATTTCGGCAACACTTCCTTTCCTCTAATTTCATAGACATCTCTGTGTCTCCATTAGAATACTTATAAGTATTGCAACCTCTATCTCACGTTTTAGGCGAGAGTGTTTGATTTATGAAGTTGTTGGTAACATTTGTTTTATAATAATTTAAATTTTTCGGGGAATCAAGTGTTTTATATATATTTTAAAAATTCTTTCTATTTGCAGAAAAAGTTTGTGAAAAATGTAGCAAAATAAATTCATTGCATGTACATTAAAAATATACTGCATTGGAGGTGGAAGAATGCAAAGGAAAAAACCTATTTATGTTTCAATAGAAATGGAAACAACGATGGAGAAATTATGGGAATATACACAAGAACCAGACATACATACAGAGTGGGATGCTCGCTTTACTGAAATTTCGTATTTAGAGAAGAAAGAGGGAGAACCACAGCAATTTTTGTATAAAACAAAGATCGGATTTGGACTTGAAATAGCTGGGGAAGGGGAATCGATAGGTGAGATTAGAAAAGAAACTGGGGAACGGATTTCATCTTTGAAATTTTGGACAGACAATCAATTATCGCTTATACAAATGGGACGTGGGTATTGGAAGTATACACCGAATGATGAATACATTCATTTTGAAACACAATATGATTATGATACAAGATTTGGCCGTATAGGGAATGTAATAGATTCATATGTTTTTCGCCCGTTATTAGGCTCTGCGACTGCTTGGAGTTTTGATGCTTTAAAATTATGGTTAGAAAAGGGACTTCATCCCAAGTTGCTAATTAGAAGAACAATGACATATTGGCTCGTCTGTTTTTTATTCGCTTTTGTATGGCTATATCAAGGGATTGTACCGAAAATAATTTTTACTCATCCAGAAGAAGTGAAAATGCTTTCGGTCATAATTGGTTCAACTGAAAATAGTATTTTTATTCTTAAAATAATTGGGCTGTTAGAAGTTATTTTTGGTGTCATATGGTTATTTCCATTTCCAAAACGAAATGTATTTATACTACATATTTTCATGTTAATAGCCTTAACGATAGCAGCAGGATTTACGAATATCGCAAGCTTTACAGAGCCGTTTAATCCAATTACGTTAAATCTGCTTCTAATTGGATTATCGATTGTCGGTTATATGAATAGCTTCGATTTGCCAAGTGCAAAAAATTGCAAGAGGACGAGAAAGGGATAATGTATGGCTAATATTTATGAAAGACTATTAGGGGATTCTTATAAAAAACTTCATCCAAAATTACAGAAACGCTATGAGATTACAGAAGAAAATAGCTTCATAGGTGAAGGAAAGATGGATGAAATTTACGGAGGTTCTTTTTTCGTTAAATTGATTTTAAAGATTGCATCGAGGTTTCGTATGTTTTTCTCAGAACGGGGAAAAAAAGTGCCTTTTGTAATACATAATACTGCTGGATTAGATAAAGATGGGATAGAAATTGTAAGGTGGAATCGCACGTTTTATTTTCATGATAAGGAAAGATATTTTAATGCGGTTATGAAACTGGATGAAGAGAATAATGAAATTGTAGATTATTTTGGTGAACCACATTTACTCGTCTCTACATTGAGTTTTCATATTGATGAGTTAGGGGCAATGCATATTTCTTCAAAGAAACAATGGTTCTATATGTTTGGAAGAAAAATCCCTTTACCAAAGCTTTTATACGGAGAGGCAAAAATTGTTGAAAGTTATGATGGAGAACTACAATGTTTTCGAATTCATGTTCAAGTACGAAATCCGTTAATTGGTTCGCTATTTTCCTATAAGGGAACGTTTGTGGAAAGGAAATAAATGATATGAGAAATATAATATTTGGTTTTGCTTGTTATATTGTTTTTCTAATATGTGAGTGGCCGTATGTAAACCCTGTTGAAGCAATTATATTATTATCTATTTTGTTATTTATACCGATGTCTTTTTGTATTATTGATAAAAGAACACGAAATGGATCGTATTTATTATTTAATAAATCCGTATCGTTTTTATATCCGGTAGCAGCGATTTGTGCAATGCTAGCTTTCGTAACAAATCAATATTTCTTTGCGATAATTTGGTTTATATATACGGGGATCGTTGCGTTATTTGGTATAAATAGATTACTAGAAAGAGGACGGAAGCCATTAGAAGAAACGGCTATCGATAGTGCGTTTATTTATTTGTTTTTAGGTGGTTTCTGTTTTTTTGCTTCAGTAGCAAAGATTTCGATTATGCAGTTTAGTTCTGACATTGTTTTACTTACAGCTGCACACTTTCATTATTCGGCATTTCTATTGCCGTTATCAGCGGGTTTAATTGGGAGGAAGAGAGAAAAGAGAAGTAAAGTATATGATGCAATTATGTTTATTATAGTCATTTCACCGATGACAGTTGCGATTGGAATTACATACTCAAGGATATTTGAATTTTTTGCAGTGTTCCTATATTTATGCGCTATTTATGGTTATGGGATTTATGTTTGGCGCACAAAATTTAATGCTATCAGCGCAAAGATTCTTTTAATCATTTCGTCTAGTACGCTCATGGTCACGATTGTGTTCTCACTCATATATTCATATGGGAATTTGAAACAAGTAATGACAATTACAATTGCACAAATGGTTTGGATTCACGGTGTTGTGAATGGGGTTGGAGTAGCGCTACCGGCATTTGTTGGTTGGATGATGGAAAAGAGTGCTCCCAATTATAAATACTATGGAAAACCAATGAGTCGGTTAAGAGGAAGTGTAACAATTGGTGAGGCGTTTTTACATAGTAGAAATTTAGTAGATAGTAAGGAATACAACGGTTTAGTTGATAAAATGAATGATTTTCATAGTGAGTCATTTGATACGGCGAAGATTCCTTTAAGCATTATTCGTTTTTATGAAAATACAACAGCGTATAAGTTACAATCGCATATTAAATGGACTCGTTGGTTCCACCCGTTTGCATTTTGTTATGAGAAAATGAGTGAACGTGTCGAACAAGTACATTTAGGAATGGGTGGCAAGTGGGAAACAATGCACGGCTCTATCATTGGTGTAATCGATGAGAAAGACGGAAGGGAAAATGTAAGAGCTTGGCTAAGAAAAAATGAAGCAGGAAAGTCTATTTTTTTAGCCTTGTATTCAATGCATACATATAAGAACGATACATATATGAATATCGCATTACCTTTAGTATATTCGAATATGACGGGGATTTTAAAATTACGCAATGATAATAATGAGTTAATTATTACTAGTAAGCTAAGAGAAAATGGTAAGGGCGATGAAGGGATTTATTTACATACTCGTTTCTTTACAGTACGTTTACCGTTAGCAGAGACATTTATTATTAAAGAGGAAAATGATCAAATGCTAACAGCTCACCATAAAATGTGGATATTCGGAGTTAAGTTTTTAGAAATTGATTATGAAATAAAGAAAATAGAGGAGAAGTAAGAAAAGCTTGGAGAGATTCCAAGCTTTTTTTACGTGTGGGCAATTGTCATAGCGACTTGTTTATTTAAGTCTTTGTCCCAAACACGTTGAATTTCAAACGTACCTTTTTCAAAAAATAATGGGAATCTTTCTTTAAACCAATCTTGCATAGGAAGATTTAATGCTGTATCGATTGGTATCCATAATAATTCACCCTCAGGAGGGTTCATAAGAAGCTCACCTTCAAATGAATCTGTCCAATAGTTAAATACCATATATCGAACATTTTCCTTAGGATTTACGTATTCGTCTAATCCCTTAAAAGTTAAATGAGAAACGTGTAATCCGGTTTCTTCTTTCACTTCTCGTATAGCAGCTTGTAGGATGCTTTCTGGGAATTCTACTTTTCCGCCAGGAGCTATGTAGCCAGGAAAACCTCGATGATCGGGGCGTTTTATAAGTAAAACTTCATTGTTACGCTGGATCATACACATTGTATAGAGTTGGTGCTCGATGTTATGTGAATTTGGAGGCATAATGATGTATTCTCCTTTATATATTTATTTGATAAATTTACCATAACATAATGGTATCTTATATAATTAAAAATATAATATTAGGAATTTTTAGTTATTTTTATGAATTCTATAATTATTTGAAAAGAGGAGAGGGCAATGCAAGGGGAAATACAAAGAGAAAAAGGTTTAGGGTATGTTGGCAAATTACTGTTGCCAGTTAAAGTGTCACGGCATTTTAAATTTTTGTGGATTGGACAATTGCTTTCAACTTTAGGGAGTTCTATAACGATGGTTATTTTGCCAGTCGTTGTTTACTCATTAACTGGTTCAACAGTTGTAATGGGGATGACGATGGCAATGTACATGCTACCTAATATTCTTGTTTTACCGTTTGCGGGGTTAGTTGTAGATAGAATTGACCGAGTAAAATTAATGTTATTTACAGATATCATTCGCTGTATATTAATGCTATTACTTGGATCGCTTATACTGATGGATGTATTAACAATTACACTTTTATATGTCCTCGTTGCATTATACGGACTTATGGAAGGGATCTTTCAGCCAGCATATTCTGCTGTAAGAGCAAAAGTATTCGTACCTGAAATTCGTAATGCAGCTAATGCACTCACGCAAATGAGTAATCAAGGCATACGATTAATCGGACCAGCACTTGGCGGGTTAATTGTATCAGTTGCATCTGCTGGGATAGGGTTTGGACTCGATGCAGCAACGTATTTATTATCATTTTTCTGTTTATTATTTTTAAAAGAAATTAAATTTAAAAAAGTAAAATCGATTGAAAAGAGTAAGGTCGATTATAAAAAAGAGTTTATGGAAGGGGTTTTAGTTTTAAAAAGTCATCCGTGGCTATGGATTACAATTTTAGTGTTTTCTTTCGTAAACATTTGTTATGCCGGCATTATCGTCGTATTAATTCCATGGTTGTTTAATGTTCACCATCATTTTGAAGCTTACGTATATGGACTAGGCATGGCAGCTTCTGGTGGTGGTGCCGTAATCGCCGCACTACTATTTGGCGGGAGGGAACGATGGCATAAAAGAGGATTACTTGCCTATGGAGGTGTTTTAATTAGTGGCATCGCTCTACTAATTATGCCTTTCATTTCTTGGGCACCTGCTTTAATTTTCTTAATGGCAATCGAAGGATTCGGTATGATGATATTTGGACTTATTTGGGAAACGAGTTTACAAGAACTCGTACCAGAAGAAGCATTCGGAAGAGTAGCAAGTCTTGATATGTTAGGTTCTTTCGCTTTATTGCCATTAGGATACGTAGTTGTTGGTTGGCTAGCGAATGTAATAGGTGGCGAGATAACGATTGTATTGCTAGCGATATTAGTGATTATAACAATAGGTATGGCATTGTCTGTGCGGAGTATTCGTCGATTTGATTGATGATAGGAGGAAGGGGACTACGTATATGACGATAGAAAATTTGAAAGATATAGTAGTAAGGCAATTGGAAAGCAAATACACTTTGCAAGAAAAGGTTTTTGAAGCAAAAAATTTCACGGTCTATATCGCTACTCATATAGAAAATAATATAGTATATAATCGATTATTATTATTAAAGCATTTTTATAATAAAAAGCCTTCCGTACATATTTGGCACAAGCAAATTAGTACGGAAGCAACCGAACTAGAAATTACAAAAGAAGTGACAGAAGCAATCCAATCAGGTTTCATAAATGAAGACTAAGTTCAGAACTTAGTCTTCATTAAATACAAATGTTTGTTTCATTTTTTTACCCTCATTTACGGGATGGCCGTTGTAAGAGAAATTCTTTTCTTCCCAAGTAATGACGACTTTGAAATTATGGCTGTTAAAGTCTAAAGGGAATACTATGTAGTCAAAATTTGTATGACTTTTTGAAACGTTGTTATTTAATGTAGTAGGATTAAAAGTAGCTTTAGAGGTAGGAGTGTTATTAAGTATTTCCACAGCTACGTTTGATACATCATTACCGATGTTTTTTACGAGTAAACGATACGTACCATATACACCCTGTTTTGGCTGCACTTCTTGCTTGTTTGAGTTATACGATTTATCAATTTCGATATACCATTGTTTAGACTTTGACGCAATTGGTAGTGATTGAAATGTGTATGCACTAGCTTGTATTGGTAGTGCTAAACAGGTTAGTGCAAAGAGAGAAAATATTTTTCGTTTCATTGTTAGAGAGCTCCCATTCTTTAACGGATTTATTTGTTATTATCTTCTCTTTGTAAGAGGATATACCATAATTCAATTGTGAAAAGTATAGTCTCTCTTCGTGAATAAGATGGAGATATTTCTCTTGAGCTAACCAATCGACTGCAGCAATTGCTTTATGGATTGGAACGATGTATTTATTTATAAAAGGAAAACCATATGTTGTGTTCTTAATTCCAGCAATCTTTATGACGCTCATGACAGTCATTTATATTTTAAATGCGAAAATAGGTTTTAAGATTTCACTAAATACGTCTTATGTAGTAGGTGCGGTTATTACAGTTATTTTAACTGCTATATGTTTCATGAAAGCTGTGTAGAGATTTTTCTAAACAGCTTTTTGTAATATGAAAAAATTACCAAATACATGTTAAAATAGTATTGTCATACAACAAGGGGGATTTGTTTTATGGAAAATGGACATCTTGCTAAAATAGATTTAACGAAAAGAATCGAATCAAAATCTAAGTATAATAAGAAACTTGAAAAATACCAGAGACGTTTATTAGCACTTCAGCAAATTGTAAAAGAGGAAAAAATTGCAGTTATGCTTGTTATGGAAGGCTGGGATGCAGCTGGAAAAGGTGGAGCGATTAAACGAGTGACGGAGCATCTTGATCCGCGTGGTTTTCAAGTAACTCCGATTGGAGCACCTGCACCTCATGAAAAACGGTACCATTACTTGCAACGTTTCTGGCGGAAACTTCCTCAGTACGGGCAAATTACTATTTTTGATCGCTCGTGGTACGGCCGTGTGTTAGTTGAGCGTGTGGAAGGTTTTGCTACACAGGAAGAATGGATGAGAGCATATGATGAGATTAATGATTTTGAAAAATTATTAACCGATGATCATTACATAATAGGAAAATTCTTCTATCATATTAGTAAAGATGAACAATTAAAGAGGTTTAAAGATAGAGAGAAAAACCCATTAAAAAGGTGGAAAATTACAGACGAAGATTGGCGTAATCGCGACAAATGGGACGAGTATGTTGAAGCAACGGAAGACATGTTTGAAAGAACAAATAAGCCAAATGCGAATTGGCATATTATCGAAAGTAACGATAAATTATATGCTCGTGTGAAAACGTTGAAAGTGATTATTTCATTGATTGAGGATTATTTTGTAGAGCATGGTATAGAATTGCCTTCTTATTATTATGAAATGAAAGAAGGTAAGGTAGAGGATTTTGAAATGAATCAAGATGTAATTGTAAAATAGTACGAAATTTGAATATGAAATATAACGAAGAACCATCCTGGAAATTTGAGAAACCAAATTACAGGATGGTTTTTTATTTAGAAACATTTTACAATTAACAGAATAAGGTATATAATCAATAATCATATTAACAATGTTAATATGATTATTGATTATATACTGTGTGGGGGTTTTATTTTGAAGGGAAGAGATGTTGTTTTAGGCTTGTTAATGGGAAAAGAAATGTCTGGTTATGATATTAAAATTGTGTTTGAAGATGTATTTACTCATTTCTTTGATGGAAGTTTTGGAATGATCTATCCAACGTTACGTCAGTTGGAAAAAGAGGAGAAAATAAAAAAAGAAGTTGTTATGCAAGAAGGGAAACCGAATAAGAAAATGTACTTTATTACAGATGAAGGTCGTGAAGAGTTTTATCAATACATGCAAACAGATGTAGAGAAAGACGTTTTACGTTCAGATTTTTTAATGAGGATGTATTTCGGTAATTATAGCGATGATAAGGCGATAAAAAAATGGATTGAAGAGGAAATTAAAAGGAAAGAAGCATATATTGCGGATCTTCGATTGAAATATGAAAAGTGGAGAGTAGGTATTACTTTTGTCGAGGAAATTTCCCTCGATGTAGGTATTGCATCGTATAGTGCACAAGTGGAGACATTGAAAAGAAAACTAGAGAAATTAGAAGCAAAAGAACACAATAAAAAGGAAGAATGAAAAACACGTTCGAAATAAAGGGGTAAATAAAGATGGAACAATCAAAGGGTATTAAGATTGTCTTTTTAATGTGTCTAGGTATCTTTCTTTGTATGATTGATACGACAATTATGAATATAGCTTTACCGGCAATACAATCGAATGTAAATACTTCATTAGAAAAGATGTCTTGGGTATTAAATGTATATACAATGACGATTGCAGTACTTGCTATTCCGTTAGGACGGATAGCTGATATTTTTGGGAAAGCAAAGATGTATATTCTTGGTTTGATAATTTTTGGTGGTGGATCAGTACTTTGTGCTTTTGCTAATACGGGTGATTTTCTTATCTTTTCTCGCTTTATACAAAGTGTAGGTGCAGCGATTTTATTTCCAACTAGTATGGTAATTGGTGTATCAGCTATGCCATTAGCTAAGAGGCATGTTGCACTTGCGATTTTAGGGGTAACGCAAGGACTATCAGCTGCGATGGGACCGGTAATAGGCGGAATTATTACACAAAATTTCGGTTGGAGATGGGTGTTCTTCGTTAATGTTCCAATTTGTATTCTTGGAATCATTTTATGCTGCATTATGTTACAAATAAAAAATGAAGAACGTATCATCTCAAAAATAGACTGGATAGGACTACTATTAAGTAGCACAGCAATTTTTTCTTTTACTCTCATATTAGTAAAAGGCAATACATGGGGATGGCAAAGTAATATAGCTTTGTCTTGTTATGTAATTAGCACTATTTCTCTTATTCTATTTGTTTTAGTAGAACGAAAGATTCATAATCCAATGGTGAATTTAAAGTTATTTCAAGATCGAATGTTTGTTGGAGCATCTATCGTTGTAATATTAAGTAATTTATTTTTAATTGGAGTAACTGTATTACTTCCAACGTTCTTGACGAAAATACAAGGTCGAACGGAAATTGAAGCAGCTTTTTTAGTGACACCTATTTCAGCAATGATATTTTTTGTCTCACCAGTTGCAGCAACATTAATTAGAAAGCTTGGCAAAGTAACTATTATTTTGTCAGGATTTCTTGTTATGGGTTTTTCCTACTATTGGTTCCAAATGATTGACGTCAATTCAACAAATATAGAAATTATTATTCCATGTATGATATTAGGCGTTGGATATGGTTTAGTAGTGGGACCAATTACTGTTTTAAGCGCATCTTCGTTTGAAGGGGAATTGTTAACTGCTTCTCAAAGTGTCGTATCAATGTTGCGGCAAGTAGGAATTGTATTAGCGGTCGCAATATTTGTATCTAACTTAACTCACAACTTAACTGTAAATAAAGAGAATGTATATCGTTATGCAGAAGAAAAAGTAGGAAATATTCATGTGGATCGTACTCAGCAAACTGAGATATTACAAATGACAAAAGAAAAAATAGAGAATCAAAGTATAGAAACGAATGTAGAAAAGCATCAAAATGAAACATTTGTAGGGTTAAATAAAGAGAAAAAAGACGAACTAATTCACCAAAAAGTAGATGAAGTATTAAATGCTGTTCCAGTAGAATATAGAGACATAAAAAGAGAAGAAGTTATGAATCAAGTGATAAAGGAAGTTGAAAAGCAAGAGGAAATTGTAAAGAAAGAGGCACTCGCATTTTCAGATGACGTGAAGCATTATGCTAAGAATCAGATGGCGATGAGTTTTACAGATTTATATAAAGCGAGTGTACCAATTATTTTAGTTTGTGCTTTAGTAAGTTTGTTATTTTGGGAAGGAAAGACTTTGAGTAAAAAGAGAAGGGGAAGAGTGGTAGAGGAAGCGTAAAAAACAGGCTAATAGCAGCCTGTTTTTCTTTACGCTAGTATGGAAAATCTGGGTTTAATTCGTTAAACTTATGGCTATAATGCCTCTTATTATTAAAGCCAACAAAATCAATTCCGACACAAGGCTCTAAATTGCCGTCTACAATCGTAGAATCCACGAAGCTAAAATGCTTTAATTTAGGTAGCTCTTTAATGAATTGTAGATTTTGTATGTTACCACAACCTGATAGAATGAGTATTTCTAAATCTGTTAAATAACATAAATAGTCGTGATTTTTCATTTTACTGCAATGATCGAATTCGACGTATTTTAATGTTGAAGCGTTTTTTTCAATCTCATCAATATGTTCTAAATTTCTTAAATAATTGAGTTCTAATTGCTTTAATTTAGGGAATGCTCTACATCCTTTTAAGGAGTTAATGTTTCCTTGTGTAATTCTTAGTTTTTCAAGTTTTCGTAAAGGTATTAATTCTTCAAGATTTTTTTGTTTCGGCTTGTATTTCCAAATGTATAGTTCTTTTAAGTTAGGACAAGATTCGAACCCTGTAATGTTTTTATTCCACTGTATGTAAAGTTCCTCTAAATTTGTAAAGCTTTCTAGTTCCGTTAAGTTTAGTGGGACTTGAGGTTCGTCTAGTGCTAAAGATTTTAAGTTTTTTAATTTATATAAAGCTGAATAATCAGTAATATATGTACTACCAATGTGTAAGCTTTCAATTTGTGGGCAGTGTTCTAGAAAATTAATATGGTTCAAACTATACCTAAGATCATTAATGTAAATATCGGTAAAGTTGTTTGTATTAATGAAGTGTACGTACTCATCCAGTCTATTTTCATGAATTTGTACGGTGCCATCCATAACTAAAAAGTTTTGTGGTTTCTTTTTAAAAGAGATAAGACGATTGTGACATTGACTACATAATTTAAAAGATTGGTTTGATTTGTCGAAATCTATGGCATTATGTATCGGATTATGTTTGCAAGCTTCGCATAGTTTTAGGTGTTTTTTCATTGTGTTCTCCTTGCATATTGTGAATAGTAATATTTTTAATATAGCATGGGAGAAGACGAATTTGGTTAGAGAGTTTTTTAGAATGAAAGAGAAGAATGGCAAATGCCATTGAATATGTAACGTTAAACATAGTACATTAACAAGAGGGTTTAATTTTAAAGGGGGGATGAGGAATTGTTGGAGAAGGCGGGGGCTTTAAAAAGTAATCGTATGTATACAGAAGAAGAGCAACAAAAACTATATAAACGAACATTAATAATCGTAAGTATTTCGCAAATGTTCGGCGGGGCAGGGTTAGCTGCTGGAATTACAGTAGGTGCACTTCTTGCGCAGCAAATGCTCGGCACAGATGCATATGCAGGATTACCGGCAGCTATGTTTACGTTGGGATCTGCAGTAGCAGCTTTTATTGTAGGAAAGTTATCACAAAAACATGGTCGCCGCATAGGGCTTGCAGCAGGATTTATAGTAGGTGGATTAGGTGCTATTGGAGTTGTATTGGCAGCTATAACAAATAGTATTATGCTTTTATTAGTCTCTTTACTCATATACGGTGCAGGTACAGCTACAAATCTACAAGCTCGTTATGCTGGTACAGATTTAGCGAATAAGAAGCAACGAGCAACTGCTGTTAGTATTACGATGGTCATGACGACTTTTGGTGCAGTCGCAGGTCCAAATTTAGTAGGTGTAATGGGAAGGTTTGCTCATTCAATTGGAATTCCTGAACTTGCTGGTCCATTCATATTATCAGCAACAGCATTTATACTTGCGGGTCTTGTCCTTTTTGTTATGCTTCGTCCAGATCCGTTACTTATTGCTAATATGATAGAAGCATATAAACAAGAACATACATATAAAGGGCAACCGGTAACAGAAGAAGTGAAAGAAAATAAACGAGGCATTACCGTTGGAGCAATCGTAATGATACTTACTCAAATTGTGATGGTTGCCATTATGACGATGACGCCAGTTCATATGGGACACCATGGCCACGGTTTAAGTGCAGTAGGTCTTGTAATTGGTTTTCATGTAGGTGCAATGTATCTTCCATCTCTCGTTACGGGAATGTTAATTGATAAAATTGGAAGAACTACGATGAGTATAGCTGGTGGAGTAATTTTACTAGCAGCAGGTGTCATAGCTGCGATAGCACCGAGTGATTCTTTAATACTATTAATTGTTGCCTTGTCTTTACTTGGATTAGGATGGAACCTCGGTTTAATAAGCGGTACGGCTCAAATTGTTGATGCAACTATCCCTTCTACACGTGCAAAAACACAAGGGAAGATAGATGTGTTTATTGCGTTAGCGGGAGCTTCAGGCGGAGCGATGTCAGGAATGGTAGTAGCGAATTCAAGTTATGCAGCATTGTCATTAGCTGGAGGAGTGTTAGCGTTATTGCTTATTCCTGTTGTTATATGGTCTCAAAAAGGGGCAAGAAATTAAAGAGAGGTTCTAGTTACTGACTAGAACCTCTTTTTATACACTTAAATTAAATCCCACTCTACAATAAGCCCTAAATGCGTAAGCCCACCACCGAATCCATATAGTAAAAGTGTGTCTCCATTATTTAATCTTCCTTCTTTACTAGCCAAATCTAGTGCAAGTGGAATAGAGACGGAAGATGTATTCCCCATAAATTCCACACTCGTTAATGTTTTTTGCATTGGAATTTGAGATTTCTCACAAATAGATTCGATCATTCGTAAGTTAGCGCTATGGGGAATGAACCAGTCTATATCATCTATTTGCATATTTACGGTATGTAATAGTTCTTTTATACCTGCTGGCATCGTGCGTGTTGCCCATTTATATACTTCTCTTCCATTTTGAACGATTTTTTCATTTGTTTGCAGTGGTGTGTCATTCATAGTAGTAGATAAGTTTGTTCTGTATAGGTGAATTCCGCCGTCACCATTTGTTCCCATGTGAGCGGCGATAAAGCTTGGTTTTTTTTCATCTTTTTCTAATAAAATAGCTCCAGCGCCATCACCGAATAAAATACAGGTCGTTCTATCGGTGTAATCAGTAACTTTAGATAATGTCTCTGTCGCTACGACAAGTACTTTTTCATGTGATCCAGAAGTAATCAAGCTATTCCCAACGTGCAAGCCATATGTGAAACCAGCGCAAGTCGCATTTAAATCAAAAGCTAGTGTATGAGGTATGTTGAAGTGTTGTTGTATTTGACACGCGACACTAGGAAAAACATAGTCAGCAGTTGTTGTAGCGACGATGATACAGTCGATATCTTCTAAGTTCTTTTTAAATGTTGTACATAAATTTTGAATTGCTTTAATGGCTAAGTGGGAGGAGTATTCGTCTTCGCAAGCAATTCTTCTTTCCTTCATTCCTGTTCGTTGTACAATCCATTCATCATTCGTATCGATCATCTTTTCTAAATCATTATTAGATAATATTTGATCTGGAACATAAGTACCGATTGCAGTAATACGAGATTTAGAATGCATAGGAACATCTCCTAACTTATTTTTATAACCTGATACTAATATCAGGTTATAAAAATGTCAATTAGGATTTTTCATTTAATGAAATCATTATATTCTAATAAAACGAAAAGGGATTTGAGGAGTGATGTCCAAATAAAATACGGAAAGCTCCTAAAATTGATAATGAAGGGGTTTGAGATTCTTGAAAAGAATCATATATGTATTGTCTCTAGTTTTGATTTGTAGCTTTATTTATTTTATTTTACCAGAGAAGTCTTACGCTTGTGAGTGTATGAAAGCAGCACCAGAAGAGAGGTTACAAAAAAATGATGTAGTGTTTGAAGGTAAGGTATTAGAAGTTCAAGAGAAGGACGGAAAAATGGAAATATTATTTGAAGTGAAGAAAATTTGGAAAGGGACAAGTTCTTCACAAGTTATTGTATATACAAGTTTTAGTAGCTGTACATTTCCTTTTGCGGAGGGAGGAGAGTATTTAGTTTTTTCTTCTTATAGAGGAGAAGGAAAGTTAGAGACATCTATCTGCAGTGGAACGAAGAGATTAGATGAGGCAGAGATTGAGAAAAATGCTTTAAGTCATATTGCAAAAGAGTCTGTTCCGACGAAGAAAGTGGATTTAAAAGATGGGATGGTGAGCAGTTTAAGTTGGTGGCAAATTGCTATCATTTCTGTTGGTCTATTAATCATTGCTTTTGTTATTTTTGTTGTGAGAAGAACGCGCAAAAAATGACGATTAAAGTAAATATATAAAGATTTTCTTTCTGTTTCTATAGGTGGTTTAATCCTTGTGAAAGCGAATTACTTATGCTACACTTTATGTAACTTAAAATGAACGGAGGGGCTTCCTTTGATCTTAATCAGATTACGTCTCAATACTTTGTGCCAATAATTGAATAGCGCTCAAAGGCTCTGTCTGTGTGCAGAGTGAACGGGATTGGTCTGCCTATTTTAAAGGAACCCTTTATTAAGCTTATATGTGAAAAAGAGGGAGGGACGAATACGCCCTCTTTTTGTTTTGCCTTTATAAATAGAATGGGATCGTATAGGTGAACACTTATTGTGGATACGTATATGATTTTGAGGCTTATTGACTATGAGATAGGATGAAAGTATAGCTTTCTCCTGTTTGTTTGGTGAACCCTTATCCGTTTACGAAAACACAGGCAGTGACCTGTGTTTTTTATTTTACGTAATCGAAATGGAGGAATTAATATATGGAAGAATTATTACAAAGAGCAGTTTTAGTTGGAGTAAATTTAGGTAATGAAGATGATTTTGCTTATTCGATGGAAGAGTTAACAAATCTTGCAGAAGCTTGTGATGTAGAGGTAATTGGGCAAGTAACGCAAAATTTACAACGAGTAAATCCGTCACATTATATTGGAAAAGGAAAGATTGAAGAAGTAGCAGCCTATGTTAATGAAGTAGATGCGAATATGGTCATCTTTAATGACGAATTATCTCCTTCACAAATTCGAAATTTAGAGGCGGATTTAGATTGTAAAGTAATTGACCGTACCATATTAATTTTAGATATTTTTGCGCAACGTGCGAAAACGAAAGAAGCGCAGCTACAAGTAGAAGTAGCACATCTTCAATATATGATGCCTCGTTTAATCGGTCTTCGTGAGTCGTTAGGAAGACAGAGCGGCGGCGTTGGTACGAAAAATAAAGGTGTCGGTGAGAAGAAATTAGAGTTAGACCGTCGTAAAATTGAAGAACAAATTTCAGTTTTAAATAAAGATTTAGAAGCACTTGTTGCACAGCGTCAGACGCAGCGAAAGCAACGTAAGAAAAATGAAATTCCTGTTGTAGCATTAGTAGGTTATACGAACGCAGGAAAGTCAACGACGATGAATGCCATGCTTGAAATTTATAATGGTACAGAAGAAAAACAAGTATTTGAAAAAGATATGTTATTCGCAACGTTAGAAACATCTGTACGAAATATTGATTTGCCAGATAACAAATCATTCTTATTAACAGATACAGTTGGATTTGTAAGTAAATTACCGCATCATCTTGTGAAAGCATTCCGTTCAACATTAGAAGAAGTAGCGGAAGCAGACTTACTTATTCACGTTGTAGATTACGCAAATCCAAATTATGAACAATTAATTGAGATTACAAATGAAACGTTAAAGAAAATTGGAGTAGAAAATATCCCAACCATTTATGCTTATAACAAATCAGATATGGTAGATGTTGAAATTCCGAAAGTACAAGAAGACCGTGTTTATTTATCAGCTAAGAAACATGTTGGAATGGAAGAGCTTGTTGAAATGATTCGTTCACACATTTATAAAGAGTATACGAAGTGTGAAATGTTAATTCCATATGATCAAGGACAGGTGGTTTCTTATTTCAATAATCATGCGCACGTTCTATCTACGAGTTATGAAAACGAAGGTACGAAACTAGAAGTAGAATGTAAGACGAGTGATTACGAAAAGTATAAGCGTTTTGCGATATAAAAAAAGGCGATCCTGATATGTTTTAGGATCGCCTTTTTTGCGTAGATGCAAGCTTACCTATTGTCCTAACTTAGTATAAAAGAGTTTATATGAAAAAAATCTGATGAAACAGATGTGAAAAATATGTTATTTCAGAAGTGATATTTCTGGAAAAAGAAACGAAACCAGTATAGAATAGAAATGTTTCAAAAGTCAGAATTTATTATGGTTAAAGTTTTATTTTATTACACTTAATGTAATAAATATATTTTGTACAGGAAGGAGCGATTCATATATGCAGGCAGCTTCACAAAAAAACACAGTAGAAACACCGACAATATACCGAATATTATTTGCGATTAGTTTCGGACACTTTCTAAATGATTCGATGCAAGCAGTTGTACCGGCGCTGTTTCCTATTTTGGAAAAAACAATGAATTTATCCTATATGCAAGTGGGATGGATTGCATTTGCGTTAAATATGACGTCATCCATTATGCAGCCGGTTTTTGGTATGTATTCGGATAAGAAGCCATCACCATTTTTATTACCGCTCGGTATGTTTTCGAGTATGCTTGGAATGATTGGACTCGCGTTTGCACCGAATTTTATTATTGTTATTATTTCTGTTTTATTTATTGGATTAGGTTCCGCAGTCTTTCATCCAGAAGGTGCTCGAGTTGCCTATATGGCAGCAGGTGCAAAACGAGGGTTAGCACAAGCGATTTATCAAGTGGGAGGAAATACAGGGAATTCTCTGGCTCCTATTTTTACAGCATTAATTTTCGTTCCGCTCGGTCAAATTGGATCTTTAGGTTTTACTGCATTTGCAGCGGTAGGAATTGTATTATTAATTTTCGTATCAAATTGGTATAGGAATGAATTAGCAACTGGCGCTGTGAGAAGAAAAAAGAGAGCTGCACTTGAGGCAGAAAATGCGATTGTAAGTACACATATTAAATTTGTTATTTTACTTCTTGTTTTTCTTACTTTTGTACGTTCTTGGTACGGTGCTGGTATTGGGAATTTCTATCAATTTTATTTAATTGAGCATTATGGTCTATCTATAAAAAATGCCCAGTATTTCGTATTTGCATTTATGATTGCCGGTGTGTTAGGAACTTTCTTTGGTGGTCCACTAGCAGATCGATTTGGAAAGAAAACAATTATTGTATTTTCAATGCTTGGTTCAGCGCCGCTTGCACTTTTACTACCTCATGTTTCTCTCGTGTGGGTCGTACCGTTATTTTTATGTATCGGGTTTATTAGTTCAAGTAGTTTTAGTGTAATTGTTGTATACGCGCAAGAGCTTGTACCTGGAAAAGTAGGGATGGTATCTGGATTAATTGTAGGGCTTGCGTTTGGACTCGGAGCTTTAGGATCTGTAGTTCTTGGGAAATTGGCGGACATATATAGTCTACAATTCATTATGTTACTATGTAGTTGTCTACCATTAATTGGACTTACTTCATGGCTATTACCAAATGATAAGAAAACGATAGAATAGGGGATGCACTATGAAATTATGTGAAAACGTAACAGAATTAATAGGAGATACACCTGTTGTCCGATTATCTAAATTTGTTCCAGAAGACGCAGCAGATGTGTATGTGAAATTAGAAATGTTTAATCCGTCACGTAGTGTGAAAGACCGTGCTGCCTATAATTTACTGCACGTTGCAGAAGAGAATGGTCTTATTAAACCAGGAGATACAATTATTGAGCCAACAAGTGGAAATACAGGAATAGGCTTAGCGATGAACGCAGCCGCTAAAGGGTATAAAGCGATTTTAATTATGCCAGATAATATGTCAAAAGAGCGTATAAATTTATTGAAAGCATACGGAGCAGAAGTAGTTTTAACACCGGCAGAACAAAGAATGCCAGGAGCAATTGCGAAGGCGTTAGAATTGCAAAAGCAAATTCCAAATAGTTTTATTCCGCAACAATTTGAAAATCCAGCAAACCCGAATATTCACCGTTATACGACTGCACTTGAAATTTACGAACAAATGGATGGAGAGCTTGATGCTTTTGTTGCAACGGCAGGAACTGGTGGAACGATTACAGGGACTGGGGAAACGTTAAAAGAGAAACTACCAAACTTATATATTGCAGTAGTAGAACCAAAAGGATCACCTGTTTTATCAGGCGGTGTTCCGGGTCCTCATAAACTAGTAGGAACAAGTCCAGGGTTTATCCCGAAAAACTTAAATACAGAAGTGTATAACGAAATTATTCAAATTGCAGACGAAGAGGCTTTAACGACAATGAGAAACTTAGCTAGACAAGAGGGGTTATTAGTTGGGCCATCTTCAGGGGCGTCTGTTTACGCAGCAATTATGATTGCAAAACGATTAGGCGCTGGTAAAAAAGTTTTATGTATTGCACCTGATACAGGTGAACGTTATTTGAGTATGGGATTATTTGAATGAAAATAATTGAAACAGCTTAATCGTGAAATTGTCACGATTAAGCTGTTTGTTTTAGGGTGTAAAGAGGGGGAGAATGACAATGAAACTATTAAAACCAATGCATGAATATAGTGAACAAATTATGGAGTATCGAGAGGCGTTTTTACATGCTGATGAACAACCACATGGCAGTAGTTCTTTACAAAATTTTGATGTACTTGGTGGATGGTTTGAAAAAGTGAGTATACAAGAAGTAGGAGAAAACTTACAAGCTAATCGAGTACCATCTAGTCAATTTTTAAGTTTTGAAAAAGGGGAACTTATAGGTTTTGTGAATATTAGACATCGATTAAACGAAGAATTATTGCGGGAAAGTGGTCATATTGGATATAGTGTCCATCCGAATAAACGTCGCCAAGGTTATGCGACAAAACAATTAAAACTCGCATTAGGTGAAGCGCAAAAGTTAGGGTTGCAGAGAGTGTTAATAACTTGTGATAAAGTTAATATCGCATCGGCTAAAACGATTCAAAAGGTTGGCGGTGTGTTAGAAGATGAAGTGTTTTCTTCTCATACAGGCGAAATTGTTCAGCGTTATTGGATAGAAATATGATCTAGTAGGAACTTGAAAAGGTAATATCGAAATAGATAAATGAAAAAGTAATGATGTACTGCAATTTTAGGGGGAAATGAAGTGGGGTTAAAAGAGAAAGCAATAGAAATGTCGGAGATTTATAGAGGAAATCCGAAAGTGGAGTCTATTATTTTAGCGGGTTCAGTAGCAAGAAAATTAGAAGATGAACATTCAGATATTGAATTACATATTTTATGGTCAGAACCACCAGCGGATGAAGATCGTAGGGCTCCTATTAATAGTATTGAAGGGACAGTTTTGTCCTATCATCCTTATGAGGAAGAAGAGTGGTCGGAAACGTATTTGACGACAGAAGGAATTAAATTGGATATTAGTAATTTTTTAACAGTGACCGTAGAAAATGTTATTTCAGAAGTTGTAGAACGTTATGATATAAATTATGAGAAACAATGTATTGTATCATCGGTTCATGATGGTGTTAGTTTGTATGGAGAAGAGAAAGTGAATGAATTAAAAGAGAGAGTTGTAACATATCCAGAAGATCTAGCGAAACGGATGATTTCAGAAAATCTTTGGTTAAGCAATCGTTGGCATAATCGAGAGGCTCTTTTAAAACGAAAAGATTGGCTTATGCTATATGATGTTATTTGTGAAGTGCAAAGAAATATATTTGGGACCTTATTTGGTTTGAATAAAATGTATGTGCATCATCCTGCATTTAAATGGATGCAGTATAATGTGGAACGAATGAGTATTAAGCCTGAAAACTTATATGAGCGTATGGCGAATACGTTGATGGAGAAACCGGAGTATAGTGTGCAGGAGTTAGAAATGTTAATAAAAGAGGTATTATATTTAGTAGAACACCATGCTCCAGAATTAAATATTGCTGAGCAACAAAAACATATTCAATATGCAAAATAAAAAGAAGAGATGTAACAATGAGTTACATCTCTTCTTTTTATTTTACTAATTTCCCCAATACAGGTAAACGTTGAATACGATCACCAAGAATATGTGAAGCAAGTCCACTTGTTAATACGAATAAAAGGTAAACAACCCCTCCTACAGCGCCACATATAAATACAATAAGCAGTGATTCGATATAAGATTGTCCAGGGATTAACCATTTTAAAATTACTTTTAATGCAATTACAACAGCAGACATCGCCGCTGAGTAAATCGTAATAAGAAATACTGTTTTTGCTGTCTCGCCAATTTTAAATTTCGCAAACTTAACGATGCAGTACAACATAATAACATTGGAAACGAGGTATCCAAGAATTGTTCCAAGTACAGCACCATGTCCACCGAATAAATGTAAGAGCGGTGTGTTCACTAAAACCTTAACGAGAATACCGGCTGAGAATGCAATCATTGTTTTTCTTTGATAATCAATTCCTTGTAATATAGCTGCTGAAACTGTGAAAATTGCACTTAATATAGCAGAAGGTGCAAATGAAATTAAATATTGTGATCCATCAAGTGCAATTTTAGGATCTACATAAACCATGCGGAATGCATCATAAGCGATACTAGCAAGACCGAATGCAGCTGGGATCGTGAAGAATAATAATACTTGGAATATCTTTGAAATTTGTTCTTGTAATTCTGCTAGTTTCCCGCTTGTATAAGATTTCGTTATAGCCGGAATAATTGTTAACGAGAATCCAGTTGCAAGTGAAGCTGGAATCATAATTAACTTTTGTGCATAGTTCGTTATATAAGCGAACACTGCATTCGCTGTTTCTAACGGCTCTCCCATTGCTCTAAGGACATCAGCTACAGTATATTGATCTACTAATGTATAGAGCGGAATTGCAATACCGACAAAGACAATTGGGATTGCGTATCGAAGTAATTCTATATAAATATTTTTTAACGGAATATTGGATGCTCTTGATTTTAATTCGCCTTCGGGAGGTTTTAATCGGTTATATTTTTTCCAGTACATCATTAGAATAGAAACGCTGGCAAGCGCCCCGATAACAGCACCAAACGTAGCAACTGCAACAGAAGAAGCTACTGAACCCCCTAATAGTTTTGAGACGATAAAACTGCCGACTAAAATGAAAACAACACGCGCAATTTGTTCTACCACTTGAGAAACAGCACTAGGTTTCATATGTTGGAAACCTTGGAAATAACCACGGGTAACACTCATAGCTGGTACAATAATAAGTGCGAAACTTAATGCTCGCATCGTAAGTGTTACATCGGCAATAAATTGTGGATCTGGTGTTTTCGAGCGAATAATAAATTGTGATATATACGGTGCTCCAATAAATAAAATTAAAAATCCTAAAAAGCCCATAAACAACATCAATTTTACGCTCGAGTTATACAATTTTTTACTTGTACTATAATCACCAAGCGCATTATGTTTTGCAACAAATTTGGAGACGGCAATAGGAATACCAGCTGTTGAAAAGCTTAATAAAATACCGTACCAAGAGTATGCATATCCATATAAAGCAACCCCTTGCGTTCCAACTAATAATTGAAAAGGGAAGAAGTATATAAATCCTAAAATACGTGAAATCATTGTGGCACCGCTTAATAAAGCAGTTCCTTTTAAAACTTTTGACGTAGACAAAACTCTTTCCTCCTACTCACGCTATCTTACATTCATCGTATACTACTATAAACCTGCTAGAGAAGTTAATACAGTATAAACCATAAATGTTCTAATACTATTCATTTAAAAGTCATATTTTGAATGTTTAAATAGATTGTAATACATAAAAATTCAAAATATAAGTTGACACTATTTTTAATGTATGATAAAAATGATAGTAATCAATTCGGAAAATAATATTTGGGCAATGAAAGGGTATAGTAGTGAATATCTCCCTATTTCAGAGAGCTGATGGTTGGTGTGAATCAGTATATAGATTATTCATGAAGTTCGTCCTGGAGCATCTTTCATAAATCTCACATTGTGAGGAAATGAAAGACGGTAGTTTATACCGTTATCAAATAAAGTGGTGAAGATTGTTTCACAACTAGGGTGGTACCGCGATATTTATCGTCCCTACGTATTTACGTAGGGACGTTTTTTATTTAGGTCCTAACTTTGTTGTGGCTTCATAACTAGGGTGGTACCGCGATAATTTTATCGTCCCTACGTATTTGCGTAGGGGCGTTTTTTATTTAGGTCCTAACTTTGTTGTATCTTCATAACTAGGGTGGTACCGCGATATTTTTGTCGTCCCTACGTATTTACGTAGGGGCGTTTTTTTATTATTAGGGAGGAAGTGAACGTATTAGAAAAGAGTATTGATAGAACAATATAAATACTGAACTGAAACAAAGAAAAAGAGACAGAGAGGAGATTAACAAATGAATTCACAGCAATGGACATCGAAATTAGGTTTCGTATTAGCTGCAGCAGGTTCAGCAATTGGTCTTGGAGCGATTTGGAAATTCCCATATATGGCCGGCATTGGAGGGGGCGGTGCGTTCTTCCTTATTTTCATCGGTTTCACATTATTAATTGGATTACCGCTATTATTAGCTGAATTCGTTATTGGAAGAAGCACACAAAAAGAGGCCGTTGATGCGTACAGAGAGATTGCTCCTAAAACGTTATGGCCGTGGTTAGGTAAATTGGGGATTGTAACTTGTTTCATATTACTTTCTTTCTACAGCGTTGTAGGAGGTTGGATTTTATTATATTTATGGAATGCAATTACAGGTAGACTATGGGAAGGAAATGGGGCATACGAAGCTACGTTTGGTGAAATCATTTCCAATCCGTATTTAGCAGTTGGATCACAGCTATTATTCATCCTTATTACTATTTTTATCGTAAGTAAAGGTGTACAAAATGGTGTTGAAAAAGTAAATAAATATTTCATGCCAGCATTATTCGTTTTATTCTTTGTATTAATTGTTCGTGCACTTACATTAGACGGTGCTGGAGAAGGAGTTCGCTTCTTCTTACAACCTGATTTCTCAAATGTAACGTCAGAAATTATTTTATATGCAATGGGGCAATCGTTCTTCTCACTATCAGTTGGTGTAGCAGTAATGGTAACGTATAGTTCATACTTACCGAAAGAAGAAAGTTTACCACGTTCGGCATTTTCAATCGTAGCTTTAACGCTTGTTATTACATTACTTGCAGGACTTGCGATCTTCCCAGTTGTATTCGCATTTGGAATGGAACCATCTCAAGGACCGGGGCTATTATTTATCGTATTGCCAGCTATTTTCAGTAAAATGGCGTTCGGAAAATTATTCTTCATCGTTTTCTTATTACTATTCTTCTTTGCTACTATTACATCAGCAATTTCGATGTTAGAAATTAGCGTTGCATCTTTAACTGCAAAAGGTAAAGGGAAACGTGAAAAAATGGCTTTAATCGTTGGATTATTAATCTTCGTTGTTGGGGTACCATCAGCATTATCATTCGGTTTGTTAAGCGATGTGAAACCATTTGGAAAAACAATTTTTGATTTAGCAGATTATACGGTTAGTAACATACTAATGCCACTTGGCGTATTGCTGGTTTCCATCTTCGTTCCTTTAAAAATGAAGAAAGATGTATTAATGAAAGAGCTTGGTGTAAGTAAAAATAAAGGCTATAAATTATTCGTATTATGGTTATTCTTACTTCGCTATATTGCACCAATTGCAATTATTATCGTATTCCTAAATGTACTTGGAATTATTTAATAAGAAAGGTAGCGTATCGTGGTATGATACGCTACCTTTTTATTTTGCTCTTTTTTGCAATTCATTTACTGTTACGAACTGATATCCCTTCTTAGATAAAGAGTCTAAAATACCTTCAATGGTCTGTAAATTTTCATTAGATTCATCATACATAGAGTGTAATAAAATGATAGAACCTGGTTTTACATTTTTATTAACGTATGCAATCTTATCGGCCGCAGATTTATAAAACGTATCAGGCTCAAGATCCCATGTAATCGTTTCGATATTGTTTTTATTTAAATAATAGGGCAGACCAATTAGCTTTTTTCCGTTAGGTGGTCTAAAATCAATTGCGCCTGTAAATCCTGTTTGGCGGATTAATGAATTCGTTTTTTCTATTTCTTCTTTAATAAAAGATGGTGTTTTAAAAACCATTCTGTTATGAGAGTATGTATGGTTTCCAACTTGGTGCCCAGATTGTACGATAGCTTTTCCTAACGATAAATTTTTCTCTAATTCATTTCCGATTAAAAAGAAAGTAGCTTTTGCATTGTATTTATCTAGTAGCGGTAATATTTGTTTTACATTGTTAGTAGGACCATCATCAAAAGTTAAAGCAATCACTTTTTCATTTGTTTCTACGCGATTTGTTAAATCTCCAAATAATTGAAAGGTCCTGGCATTCATCAATTTGTATGTTCCGAATAATGCTACAGTAATAATGAATAATGTAGCGATTGTAATGATTATTTTCTTTTTCATAAAGCAACCTCACTATACTTTTGTATTGGACTAAAAAGTATTATATCAAACTTAGTAGTTTCGTGCGTTAAAAAGGATGTGGATGCAAGTGGAAGGAATTTATCATATAATAAAATGTAAAAGGTATATTAGGAGGTGTTTACATGGCGATTATAATTCAATTGCCGGACACTGCAACGTCTCATGCAAAGCCAAGTATGGAAATGGCGATACTTTGCGTGAGGTAGACAAGTAATATACAATCGCCTAAATGAGCTCGTATCATTTTTATATTTGGCTTTGCACCTTATTGAAATGAACCATAAAAAATAAGGGGCGAGCAGAAATGAAATACGTAAAAGCTGCGACAGTTTTACCAGAAAGTTTAATTACTGAAATTCAAAAGTATATACAAGGTGAAACAATTTACATTCCAAAACAAGAAACGAAACATTATAAATGGGGTACACGATCAGGCGGAAGAAAACAACTTGATGAAAGAAATAAAGCAATTAAAGAAGCGTTTAAAAGTGGAATTGCTATTCATCAACTTGCAGAAGAGTATTTTCTTTCTGGAGAAACGATTAAAAAAATTGTGTATTCCAAATGAAAATAAAAGAGTCTAGTTCAAATGTTATTTTGAACTAGACTCTTTTTGCTTTTTATATATTGGATATATTGTGTATGAATGGGAAAGATAATAGAAAAATGTGCCGTTTTTTTACTAAATAGAATATTTGAGTGAAAAGCAGAAAGGTGAGCAGCTATGAATCATATTGGACAAATAACGATAGAGCTTTTAGTTGGCTTTTTTGTGCTGTTAATTGCTACGAAAATATTAGGGAAAACACAAATATCTCAGCTAACACCCTTTGATTTTATTTCTGCTATCGTCCTAGGTGAGCTCGTTGGAAATTCAATATATGACCCTAAAATTAAAGTGTGGTCTATTTTATATTCAGTATTTGTATGGGTAATTTTAATTTATACAATAGAAGTGATAACGCAAAAAATAAGAGGAACAAGAAGGTTTTTTGAAGGGTATCCTTCAATTATTATTCGTAACGGAAAGATTGATCGTGACCAATTAAGTGTAAATCATTTGGACATTAACCAATTACAACAAATGCTTAGGCAACAAAAAGACATATTTTCAATCCGAGAAGTTGAATATATGATTTTGGAACCTAATGGGAATATAAGCGTTCTGAAAAAGAGCAAATACGAATCTCCCACTATAAATGATTTAAGTTTAAAACATAAGCCTGTATACTTACCCATTTCATTAATTAGTGATGGGATAGTAGTTAAGGATAATTTGAGGGAAGCAGGTTTTGATGAAGGATGGCTATATAAACAAATAAAGCAAAAAGGGATTACTAAATTTGAAGACGTATTATATGCGGAATGGAAAACAGATGATGGTTTCTTTTGTCAGGAAATGAATCGTTAGAACATAATCAGAGTATGTAATTTTCATTTCTAAGTTATCTTTTACATATCAAAGAACGTAATCATTGTATACAATAGAACTAGATTAACAATTTGTATGGAGTGATAAAGATGGAAGCTTTTATTAGAAGTGATCAATATAATTTTATAAAATCACAAGCGTATATTTTAGCAAATGGACATGCAACGGCAAATGATAGAGGAGTAATTCAAGCGTTAAAATCACTTGCGATTGAAAAGATAATACATGTATTTGAGAATTTAACGGATGAACAGACAGAGTTAATTGATACGGTATTAACAGTTCAAAATAGAGAAGATGCAGAATCGTTCTTAATGAAAATAAATCCGTATGTCATTCCGTTTCAGGAAGTTACAGCGCAAACATTAAAAAAGTTATTTCCTAAGGCGAAAAAGTTAAAACTACCTGATATGGAAGAATTGGATATGAAAGAATTATCTTATTTAAGCTGGATTGACAAGGGATCAAATAGGAAATTTATTATAGCGAAAAATGATAAAAATAAGTTTGTTGGTCTGCAAGGAACGTTCCAAAGTTTAAATAAAAAGAGCATTTGCTCATTATGTCATGGGCATGAAGAAGTAGGAATGTTTTTAGTTGAAATTAAAGGTGATGTACCAGGAACTTTCGTTAAAAAGGGAAACTATATTTGTAAAGATGGTGTAGCTTGTAATCAGAATATGAAGTCGCTTGATAAATTAAACGATTTTATTGAGAGATTAAAGAAATAAAATGGAAAACCTCTAGTACTTAAACTGGAGGTTTTTATTTTGGAAGAAGTAATAATTGGCTTCTTTTGTAGTTGTAGATTTATAAAAAAAGTCCGGTCATTTATAATGTGATTGGATAAAAACATCTATTTGGATACAGTTGCTTATATGCAAGGAGGTAAACATGAATTATATTTCACCGAAAGAAGAAGTGTTACAAGTGAAACGGTGGCCGAAAGATACGATAGCAGCAGGTCGTGGTCATACCGTTGCTCTTAAATCGGATGGTACGGTTGTGGCAGTGGGACGAAATAAAGAAGGAGAATGCAATGTAAGCGGCTGGCGAGATATTGTAGCAGTCGCAGCGGGCAATGTTCATATGGCGACGAATACGGGTAATGCTCATACAATCGGTCTTGCATGTAACAGCACTGCGGTAGCTGTGGGGTGGAATAAGCATGAACAATGTGATGTAAATGACTGGCGCAATGTTGTAGCGGTTGCGGCGGGATGGCGTCGTACCATTGGGCTTAAACCAGATGGCACGGTAATAGCTGTGGGGCGAAATAAAGAAGGAGAATGTGATGTAAGTAGCTGGCGAGATATTGTGGCAGTTACGGCGGGTGACTGGCACACAGTCGGTCTTAAATTGGACGGCACAGTGACGACTGTGGGGAATAATCGATATGGCCAATGCAATGTAAGTGGATGGCGAAGTATTGTGGCGTTGGCAGCAGGTTATCTTCATACAGTTGGCCTTAAACGAGACGGTACGGTAATGGCAGTGGGTAATAATAAACATAACCAATGCGACGTAAGTGATTGGCGAGGTATTGTAGCGATAGCAGCTGGTACGAATCATACAATCGGCCTTAAATCAGACGGTACAGTGGTGGCAGTGGGTTGGAATGAGTATGGTCAATGTAATGTAAGCGATTGGCGCGACGTTGTAGCGATAGCGGCTGGTTGTGCGCATACGGTTGGCCTTAAATCAGACGGCACGGTGGTCGCGTTGGGCAATAATGAATTTGGTCAATGTGATGTAGGTAGCTGGCACAACATTCGATTGCCTGGCAAATAGTCAATTTACAATAAATCATTAGTAATATTATTCTATTTTAGGAGTAATTATGGAATAGGATATGTAGAAAATAATTAAACTTAAATCTGCTAAATAAGAATCCCTTTTGAAAAGGGATTCTTATTATTTTTCGTAAAATGAGGGTCTAAATGGAATTTTTGAATAAACTTTATTGCAAAGTTACAGTAGAAGAGATAAATAAAGTATAGGGGAGATAAAGGAATGTTTAAAAGGTTTTTACTTTCTTTACCGGATGTTTTACTTATATGTATCGTTCTCTACATAACATATACCAATTCTTTTAGTTTTGGACAGATGTTAGTAATTTCAATTGTAATCGGAATAATAGGTGCTCTTATTACAAGAATATGTAAGGATTTATTTACTTTCATCTGGTGGACAATTAAACAAAAGAAATCTTGAATATGTTTAATTGTGATAAGGAGAGATAAAATGACTAATAAAAAGAATAGAGTTAAAAACGAGATAATACTTTGGACATTAACAGCGGTTGTTCTCATAATTGTATGGTACTTTTTTCAAAAATAAAAACGCATCGCACTTTGAAATGAAAGCACGATGCATTTTTATTATTTTTTTTGCCAATTTTCTTTAATAAAATCTTCACGACCAGATTCCTTTTGCTCAGTAGCATATTTCTCTGGATTTTTTTTATAAAAATGTTGATGGTATTCTTCAGCCTCATAAAAAGGTGCAGCTGTGCGGATTTCAGTTACGATTGGATCTTTAAACATACCGCTTTTTGCAAGAGCTTGTTTTGATTTTTCAGCAAGCTCTTTTTGTGTTTCATTCTGATAAAAAATAGCAGTGCGATAAGATGGACCACGGTCAAAGAATTGTCCACCATCATCAGTCGGATCGATTTGAGGCCAATATAAATTTAGTAATTTTTCATATGGGAAAATAGAAGGATCGAATGTAATTTGAACGACTTCTAAATGTCCAGATGTTCCGGCTTTTACTTGTTCGTATGTTGGATTTTCGATATGACCACCTGCATAGCCGGAAAGTACTTTGTGAATACCAGGAAGTTCATCAAATGGTTTTACCATGCACCAAAAGCAACCACCTGCGAAGGTTGCGAGTTCGTATGTTTTTTCAGACATTACTATAATCCTCCTAAATATATATGTTTTATATAGTATTATACAATCTTTTTTATTGCGCAATAAAAAAGATTTAGAAGTAAAGAAAAATTGAAATATATTTCTTTATAAAGTCTTTAAAATTCCTTCAAAGTTTCTTTTTTTCTGAGTGTTATTATGTAAATCGAAGTGAATATGTGAGGTGATAGGCAATGAATCTACGTATGAAAATTAATAGTTTACAACAAAAAATGAAAGAGAGACTAATATGAAAAAGGAATTTATACAAAGCGATTTAAGAAATATATTGATTGCGGCATGCTTACTATTAGGGTTAGTTATTTTCGGATATTTTTTAATAAATAATTACCCAGGTACAAATGAAAAAAAGAAGTTAACAGATGCAACATCTACTTCAGAATCAATTACATCTCTTGCTAATTCAGTTGCCAAAAAAAAGGTTACAAAAACTTTTAATATTACGGCGAAAGTAGCAAGCGTAGATTTGGGAAATGGGAAAAAGGTAGATGCGTGGACATTTGATGGAACATCACCGGGCACTCAAATTCGAGTTAAACAAGGTGAACGTGTTGTTGTAAATTTGAAAAATGAATTGTCAGAACCAGTTACAATCCATTGGCACGGATTAGATGTTCCTGCGGCGGTAGACGGTGTTCCAGGTGTTACGCAAAATGCTATAAAACCAGGTGAAACATATACATACGCATTTAATGCTGATCAGGTGGGGACATATTGGTATCATTCACATCAAAAAAGTGCAAAACAAACGGAGCGGGGACTATTTGGAACCATTGTTATTGAACCGAATAAAGCAGCTGTAAAATATGAAAAGGATTATACAGTGGCAATCCATGAATGGAAAGCAGGAGACATAAAAACCCGTAAGCATAATGGCGAACAAGATAAAGATTGGGATAGCTATCCTAGCAATCATATTCGAAATGAAAAGGCGCAAACTTTAGAAGGACCGTTAATGATGCCAAGTAATGATCAACTCAAAGATTTATCTGATGGAGATGATTACGATGTATTTACATTAAATGATACAAGTGAAGGGCTACAATTAGATGCAAAACCAGGTGAAATAGTACGCCTTCGCTTAATTAACGCCGGGAATAATACGCATTTAATGACATTAGTTGGGGCACCATTTCAAATTATCGCATTAGATGGTCGTGATATAAAAGGTGGGGACGAGCTAGATAAAGCAATTCTTCCGATGGGAGCTGCACAACGTTATGACCTTGTTTTTAAAATGCCGGAAACAACGAGTGTAAAACTTATTAACGTTGATCCATCTAAGAAAATGAATCGAATGTTAACAGCAACTATTGGGAGCGGTTCTTTGCCGAAAGAACCTATTGATATAAAGAGTTATCCATGGTTTGACTTTACGAAATATGGAGAAAAAGGAGTTGGCAAGTTTACGATAGATTCAAAGTTTACAAAGGTCTATGATATGGATTTGGCAGAAGGTGTGAAAGATGTAAATGGACAAGAAAAATGGGTCTATACGATTAATGGAAAGACATCACCTGATATTCCGCCCATTAAAGTAGAGAAAGGAGATAAAGTTAAGATTCGCTTTAAAAATAAGGGGGAAGAAATTCATCCGATGCATTTGCATGGACATACATTCCAGGTTATTTCTAAAAATGGTAACCCGATGGAGGGAAGTCCGATTTACTTAGATACAGTTAATATTTTTCCAGGAGAAGAATATGAAATTGCATTAGAGGCAAATAATAGTGGACTATGGATGGTTCATTGTCATCATCTCGTTCATGCGGAAAAAGGAATGCATACAATGATGAATTATGAGGGAGTAACTACGCCATTTTCTACCGGAGATCATTCGGGTAATCATCCAGAATAATAATACGGAGGTTTTCATGCTTTATAGAATGATAGTATTTATTGTAACAAGTGTAAGTGTATTTTTGTTTTCTCATAGTAGTGTATTTGCTCATACAAGTGTTGTAGGAACCAGTCCTAAAGAGGGGGAGGTTCTGACAGTACAACCGGAACAGATTATTCTTGAATTTAGTGAACTAGTTACAGGAAAAGTAGTTAATATTGAATTGCTAGATCCAAGTGCAAAGAGAGTGCAAGTATCAAAGGTTGAAATGTTAGATGACCCAACAAAAATAAAAGTGAAGATACCAAATTTAAATAATGGTACTTACACAGTAAGGTGGTCTATGATGTCTGCAGACGGACATCCGAGTGAAGGAAGCTATACCTTTTCAATTGGAGAAGAAGTACCAACTAATGCCGTAGTAGAGGGGAATGCGAGTACCTCAGTATTTTCAGAGGCTATGATTGTAATCCTACGCTATATTGTAGAGGGAATGATTTTAATTGGAGCAGGAGTAAAGTGGCTCGATATGTTTGTAAAACATTATAATTTACCTCCTGTATTGCAAAGAATGAAGAATGTGAAAATGATTTTCTTCTCTATACTTGTAGTAGGATTGATAGCCGAATTAATAGTGTATAAGTCAATTATTCCGAAGGGGAGTTTACTTATTCATTCGCCATTTTCAGTTATTATTATGATTCAATTGTTATTATTGGTTCTTATGTCTTTGCAGCATATGGGGAACGAATGGTATGCGTTAATTTGGGGATTTCTTGTTGCGAGTTTTTCTTTCACAGGTCATGTATGGATTACTAATCCAAATTGGGCAGCAGTTATAATTAGAATGGTCCACGTTATGAGTATTGCGGTGTGGCTAGGAGCACTTATTTATTTAGCTCTTGTTATAGTGTGGACAACATTATACAAAATTACATTTGATCAAAAGAGTTTCCGTAAGCATTTTAGTATTATTGCTGGTATTTCATTTATTCTAGCATTTCTTTCTGGTGAATTAATTGTGTTTTTACAGACAAGAAAATGGATGCTGTTTAATGTGGACTCCGAATGGACAAACCTCTTAAATATAAAGGCGGTTACTGTATTAATAATTACAATTGTAGCATGGAGACAAACGAAAACATGGGGTAACGATATCGGAACAGTTAATCGCCGTTTATTGCTCTTAGAAATTGTTCTAGCTATACTCGTATTATTAGCTGGTATTTGGATGAGTCAAGTTTCATTTCCTGTGAGTTCTGTAACGAGCTAAAATTATTATGTTTATAGGAGTTCTGCAATGTCAATCCGTATTAGATTGCTGTTGTCGTATATTGCGATGGTAATTATTCCAATCGTTTTTTGTGGCATAGCAATTATGTTAATTAGTGTTACGTTATTTGGTGATATTCGTATTGCAAAAGCAATCATTGGTCTTAATCAAAATAGTCATTCTCTCATTGATAAAGAGCAGGAGGGAGCTATTCGTACAAAAGAAGATGAAGATGATATTTTTAGTAGGTTGAAAATTCTTTCATCGTATGCTCCAGATAAATTGGAGGATCTAAACTTTTTAAAGGAAACTGATAAAGAATTAAACGATAATCAAGCAGGGTTACTAATTCGAAAAAATGATGAGCTTACATATTCATCTCCATACTTTAAAATTTCTTCGTTTGATAAGTACCTACCCGCGTTTGAAACGGAAGGACAAAGAAAAGGAATGGATGTGAAAATAGAGGGTAATTCTTTTTACTATAAGCAATTTGATTACTACGATGAAGAGAGGGATAAGGTTAGTATTTTTGTATTTGAGCATGTAAATCCTTTAGAAGAAATGATTAGAGAATTTTCCCCGTATTTCGTATTCATGTTAATACTTGGATTAATTATTACAAATGGAATATTAACATATTTTATATCACGGAGTATTATTAAACCATTGCATTCATTAAAGCAGGCAACGGAAAGAATTCAAAAAGGTGATTTAGATTTTCAAGTAAAGCGACTTGCGAAAGATGAAATAGGAGAATTAAGTTTATCGTTTGAAGAGATGCGCGGCAGGTTGAAGGAATCGGTCGAGTTGCAAATGCAATATGAAAAAAATCGTAAAGAGTTGCTTTCAAATATTTCTCATGATTTACGGACGCCAATTACGGCTATTAAAGGTTATGTACAAGGAATTAAAGAAGGTATCGCTCGAACTCCGGAACAATTAGATAAATATTTAACAATTATTTACAATAAAGTGTTTGATATGGATCAATTAATTGACGAGCTTTTTCTCTTTTCAAAACTTGATTTGAAAGAGGAACCGTTTCAATTTGAAGAGGTTGAAATTAACCAATACTTATCTGATTGTATAGAAGAACTACAGCTTGAATTGCAAGATAAGGGAATTACAGTGAGATGTGATGCTCAAAAGGATACTTCTATTTTGGTAAAAGGTGATCGTGAAAAATTACGACGCGTTATTACAAATATTATTTGGAACAGTGTTAAGTATATGGATAAAGAAGAAGGATATATTGTAATTCGTATGACTGAATCTAGTGATTATGTAACAATTTACATAAAAGATAATGGGATAGGGATAGAAGAGAAGGCATTACCTCATATATTTAAAAGGTTTTACCGTGCAGATCATTCTCGAAATTCTAATACGGGTGGAAGCGGACTTGGTTTATCAATTGCACAACAGATTATCACACAACATGGTGGTGATATTTGGGTAGAAAGCAAGAAAGGTAAGGGAACGACACTTGCATTTACATTACAAAAAATCAATTAGAAAAAGGAGAGCATCTTGAAAAGAATTTTAATTATTGAAGATGAAGCTATTATAGCAGAGTTAGAAAAGGATTATTTAGAGGTTGCCGGGTATACAGTAGATATTGATTACTCTGGCGAAACGGGTTTACAAAGAGTTCTTTTGGAGGATTATGACTTATTAATTTTAGACATAATGTTACCAGGAATAGATGGATATGAAATTTGTAAACAAGTTCGATTGAAAAAGGACATCCCAATACTTATGGTGTCCGCAAAACAAGAGGAAATCGATAAAATTAAAGGGTTAGGTTTTGGAGCAGATGATTATATTATAAAACCATTTAGTCCAAGTGAAATGGTGGCACGTGTAAACGCTCATTTAGCTCGTTATGATCGTTTAACAGGAAAGCGAGAGCAAATAAAAGATGAAATTCGTATTCGAGGATTACTTATTGATAAATCGGCCCGCCGTGTATTTGTAAATGGAACTGAGATCATGCTAACAGGAAAAGAATTTGATTTATTAACCTGTATGGCAGAACATCCGAATCAAGTGTTTAGTAAAGATCGTCTCTTTGAAACTGTATGGGGGATGGATGTAATTGGTGATGCAGCAACGGTTGCTGTCCATGTGAAAAATATTCGTCATAAAATTGAACTCGATCCATTTGATAAATCGTATATCGAGACAATTTGGGGAGTAGGATATCGTTTTACACAGTGAAAAAGGCCAGCAAAAATGCTGGCTTTTTTGCGTAAATAGATTAAGAAATTACAAACAAGATCCTCCGCTAACATCAATTAATTGTCCAGTAACCCAGCGGCTGTCTGGAGAAGCAAGAAATGCGACAGTATCGGCAATGTCTTCTACTTCACCTAAGCGATTGAAAGCGGAAATAGTAGTAGCATACTGTTTCATCATTGGATCGCTCAAGAGTTCTGCATTCATATCTGTTTTAATAAATCCCGGGAGTATTGCATTCACAGTTATTCCTCGTGCTCCAAGTTGTTTTGCAAGCGTGAAAGTCATTGTATTAATAGCGCCTTTCGTCATACTGTATGCAACAAAATCAGGTAAAGAAATGCGGGTGGCAGCTGATGAAATATTAATAATTCGACTATTGTCACGTAAACGTGATAGAGCTTGTTGAATGATAAAGAATGATGCTTTTGTATTTACTGAAAAGATTCTATCAAAAAATTGTTCGGTCGTTTCTTCAATAAAAGCACCAGGACCAATTCCGGCGTTGTTTATTAAAATATCAAATTGTGTTCCACCAGTTCTTTTTTGCAATTCAGTATCTAAAGCGCTATAAAGGTTTTCTACACCGTGTAAAGATTCAAGATCTGAACCGATAGAAAAAGCTAAACCGCCATTTGATTGAATTTCATGAACAGTTTCTTCAGCGTTTTCTTTTCGATTACCATAATGAACAGCGACTAATGCACCGTCGTTTGCTAAACGAATTGCAATAGCACGTCCAATTCCTCGGCTTGCTCCTGTAACTAATGCTACTTTCCCTTTTAACATAGTTTTCTCATCTCCTCATAAATTTTATAAGTTTTTCTTTATGTAGTAATGCAAGCATACTTAAGCAATATATGAGTGTATGTAAGTGTTTCATTCCGATTTTGTTTTGAGAAAAAATAAATAGCTTTCTAGTGAAATGAATTGAATTTTAATTTTTTTTAGAAAACATGTTGACAATGAAAAGTACAACGTCCTATAATACGTTTAATAAATAAAAGTCAATTAAGAATTTTCTGACTTTATAGTTTGTATATGCAAAGAAGAGGAAAGTATATGATTATGATTGTTTAAGAGAGCTACTCCAAGGCTGTGAGAGTGGTAACAATCGAATCATTGAAGATCACCTCGGAGCATCGCTTGCGAAAGGGAAACTGAGTAGAGGGCGGCGGCATCGTCTCCGGTAAAAGGACGGAGGTCTGATTGGACCTACAGAGCTTATATTTCGTGAGAAGTGTAAGGAAGCTGAGTGGTAACGCGGAACTCTCGCCTCAGCAATCAAAGCTACTATTAAGTAGTAGTTGATTGCTGAGGTGAGAGTTTTTATTTTAAAAAATAGAGTAAGTAAGAGAAAAAATGTGTAAGAAGGGATTTGACAAGATGAGAAGTGACATGATTAAAAAAGGTTTTGATAAAGCTCCGCACCGTAGTTTATTAAAAGCAACAGGTTTAAAAGATGAAGATTTTGATAAACCGTTCATAGCGATTTGTAACTCTTTTATTGAAATTATTCCAGGACATAAGCATTTGAATGAGTTTGGGAAACTTGTAAAAGAAGCAGTTCGTGCGGCAGGTATGGTACCATTCGAATTCAATACAATTGGAGTAGATGATGGTATTGCGATGGGACATATCGGTATGCGTTATTCCCTTCCGAGTCGTGAAATCATTGCTGATTCAGTGGAAACGGTTGTAAATGCACATTGGTTTGATGGCATGATTTGTATTCCAAACTGTGACAAAATTACACCCGGTATGATGATGGCTGCACTTCGTATTAACATTCCAACTGTGTTTGTTTCAGGTGGTCCGATGGCGGCTGGAAAAACATCTAAAGGAGAAGTTGTCGATTTAAGTTCTGTTTTCGAAGGAGTAGGAGCTTATCAATCTGGTAAAATTTCAGAAGAAGAATTAAAGGATATTGAAGATCATGGCTGTCCATCTTGTGGTTCTTGTTCCGGTATGTTTACCGCGAACTCTATGAACTGTTTATGTGAAGTGTTAGGTTTAGCACTTCCTGGAAACGGGAGTATTTTAGCAATTGATCCAAGACGTGAAGAGTTAATTAAACAAGCAGCAGAGAAATTGAAAATTTTAATTGAGAGAGATATTAAGCCGCGCGATATTGTAACAGAAGAAGCAATTGATGATGCTTTTGCACTTGATATGGCGATGGGTGGCTCAACGAATACAGTATTACACACGCTAGCGCTCGCACAAGAGGCAGGGCTAGATTATGATATGAACCGTATTGATGCTGTTTCAAGACGTGTACCGCATTTATGTAAAGTAAGTCCAGCTTCTAATTGGCATATGGAAGATATTGATCGAGCGGGCGGAATTAGTGCAATTTTGAAAGAGATGAGTCGAAAAGAAGGGGTACTTCATTTAGATCGTATTACTGCTACTGGGCAAACGTTAAGAGAAAATATTGCTGAGGCAGAGATTAAAGATAAAGAAGTTATTCATTCTCTCGAAAATCCTCATAGTGAAGAAGGTGGGCTACGTATATTAAAAGGAAACCTTGCGAAAGATGGGGCAGTTATTAAAAGCGGAGCAACCGAAGTAAAACGATTTGAAGGACCTTGCGTTATATTTAATTCACAAGATGAGGCGCTTGCGGGCATTATGCTTGGGAAGGTTAAGAAAGGGGATGTAGTTGTTATTCGTTATGAAGGACCGAGAGGTGGCCCTGGTATGCCAGAAATGTTAGCACCAACATCAGCAATTGCTGGCATGGGATTAGGTGCAGAAGTTGCGCTATTAACGGATGGTCGTTTCTCTGGTGCTTCACGTGGTATTTCAGTAGGGCATATTTCGCCAGAAGCAGCTGCGGGCGGAACGATTGCACTTCTTGAACAAGGGGATATCGTTTGTATCGATGTTGAGGAACGCTTGCTAGAAGTAAGAGTGAGTGATGAAGAATTAGATAAGCGTAAAAAAGAATGGAAACGACCAGAACCGAAAGTGAAAACTGGCTGGCTTGGACGTTATGCACAGATGGTAACATCGGCGAATACAGGGGCAGTCCTAAAAATCCCGAATTTTGATTGAGCCAATTTAAAAGAGATAAGGATGATATGAAATGGTGCAAAAGGTAAAGGAGAGAGTGAAAATTGAAGATATCTTAATGGCTCATAATTGCATGAAAGATATCGTTATTAAAACACCGTTACAACGTGATACAGTTCTATCAGAGAAATATGATTGTGACGTTTATGTAAAACGAGAAGACTTACAATTGATTCGCTCTTTCAAAATTCGTGGTGCGTACAATTTAATCCAAAGTTTACCGAAAGAACAACTACAAAATGGTGTTGTGTGCGCAAGTGCCGGTAATCATGCGCAAGGAGTTGCTTATACGTGTAATTTATTGAAGATTCCGTCAAAAATTTTCATGCCGACGACGACACCTAAACAAAAAGTATCACAAGTACAATTTTTCGGTGGTGATTTTGCGGAAATTGTATTAGTTGGTGATACATTTGATAGTTCTTTCCAAGAAGCACAGCGCTATTGTGAAGAAAATAGGAAGACGTTTGTTCATCCGTTTGATGACCCGTATGTCGTTGCTGGCCAAGGAACAGTGGCAGTTGAAATTATGCATGATATGGAGAAATCGGTTGATTATATCTTTACAGCAATCGGCGGTGGTGGATTAGCATCAGGTGTTGGTACATATGTGAAAGGTGTTAGCCCTGCTACAAAGGTCATTGGCGTAGAGCCAATGGGAGCTGCATCTATGAAAGAGGCTTTTCTTCAAAATGAAAATGTTGCCTTAGAAAAAATTGATAGTTTTGTTGATGGTGCAGCTGTTAAAAAGGTAGGAAAGTTAACATTTGAAACTTGTAAAGATGTAATTGATGACATTGTTTTAGTACCAGAGGGAAAGGTTTGTACGACGATTTTAGAACTATATAAGAAAAATGCAATTGTAGCAGAGCCTGCTGGTGCACTTTCTATTGCAGCACTTGATCTATACAAGAATGAAATTAAAGGTAAAACAGTTGTATGCACATTAAGTGGTGGGAATAATGACATTGATAGAATGCAAGAAATGAAAGAACGTTCGCTTATTTATGAAGGACTAAAACATTACTTCATTATTGAATTCCCGCAGAGGTCGGGAGCGTTAAGAGAGTTTCTTGATAAAGGATTAGGGCCAGAAGATGACATTACTCGCTTTGAGTATATTAAGAAACATAATAAAGAAAATGGCCCAGCACTAGTCGGAGTAGAGTTAAAACATAAAGAAGATTATGAGCAATTAATTACTCGTTTTAAAGAAAATAACATTCAATTTATGGAGCTTAATAAAAACCCTGTTTTATTTGATTTACTTATTTAATAGAAGGAAAGGGTTAACATACAGTTGTAATTGAAACAAAAAAGATAGATACAAGCAAGAGAAACGCTGCTTGTTCTATCTTTTTTACAATTAAACGAAATAATTTCCATATTCAAGAAGGATAAAGCTAGTTAACCAAAAGAGTATCGCAATACGAATGATTACATACATAGTGAATTCAAAAGTAGTAAGTTTTCGTTCTCGTTTTATTTTTTTTAGAAGTCTAACAGAAAAAAATGAACATAAAAGTAGAATCGCTATAGATATTTTATAAATATTCTCTAACAAACTTACATTTTCTAATAAGTCTTTCAGCATATTCACCACCTATTCTCTAATGTATGTTACAGAGAAATAGATCTAGCATTGTCTAATTGCGTTTGTTTATTATTTTCCCCGTGCTATCAATTTCTACATCAGTTGAAATTGTTTGTAAATATTGTAGAGCTTTTCTCTTTTCTTCCTCATTTACAGGGGAAACTTGGTTGTTACGGATGATATAAGGATTGAATGACATTTGGACATCCTTTCCTTTAAAAGTTAAAGTTAATACGCCAGTTTCGGCGCTTTTTCCGTTCACATAACTTGGGAATAAAAAGTTTCCTAATGAGTAAGCGACAGGAACATTATTATAATATTCAAACCCTTGTAACCAATGTGGATGACTTCCGACGATCGCGTCGGCTCCTGCTGTAACCATTTTATTTACATATTGTTTTTGATAATCTACCGGACGATTTGATTTTTCAACACCCCAATGCATATAGACAATTAAATAGTCTGCATCCTTCTTTTGCTCTTTAATTGTTTTTGTTACAAGATTTAAATCATATCCATTCGCAACGCCAGGTTTATTGTCATCAGCTACCCAAGTAAAATCAGGCATAAAGCGAACGAAGGAAAGAAATTTAAACTTTTTCCCTTTTACAGTCATTTCTCGTGCAGTATATGCATCTTTTGCATTCTTTCCGGCTCCGATGTAAGGGAACTTTAATTTTTCTACGTGAGAGATAGTATCTAATAATCCCTCTTGCCCATAATCAAGTGTATGGTTATTTCCAATATTTACGATGTCATATCCAGTATTTTTAATAGCTTGTAGTGTAGATGGGTCACTTTTAATCCAAAACAGTTGTCCAGGTGCTTTCTTTTCTTTCGTTGTAAATGCTGACTCTAAATTAACGAAAGAAATATCAGCTTTTTTTATTTCTTCTTTTACATGTTGGAATGGGTAGTCAGCCCCGTTTTTTTCGATTACCGGACGTAATTGCCAATCAAACATTGTATCACCAGAAAAGGTGAGTGTAATTTCCGGGTCTTCTATTTTCTTGTCGCTTGTTGAAGCAGTTTTGCTAGATTTGTTTTGGAAATCGGGTGTGTCTTTCGCTTTTGAAGTAAAAGAGTGGTTAATTAATACAACAATTGGTGTAATGCAAAAGGCTATTAACAAAAATCGTTTTAGTAAAGTTTTCATACATACCTTCCTTTTGAGTTTATCCCGCTATTTGTGGGCAGCAAAATTTCCGCTGATTAAAGTTTCACTTTATGTATTGCTACAAAAAATTGCGGTTTATGTAGCGAAAAACATTTGTTAATATTCTCAATATTAAGTTAACATATAGATAACCTGTAAATCAATGAATAAACCAAAATATAGAAATAAAGAATTCGAAGGGTGAAGAATAAGAAATGGTTATATTAGGAGCAGTTGTAAATGGGATTTGTATTATATTTGGTACTTTACTTGGTAAATTATTTAGTAGAATTCCAGAAAGTATGAAGGGAACCATAATGCACGCAATCGGTTTAGCGGTTACTGTGCTTGGACTTCAAATGGCATTGAAAAGTGAAAATTTTCTTGTTGTCATACTAAGTTTAGTCATTGGTACGGTAATCGGGGAATGGCTCCAACTAGAGGGGAAGTTAAAACTGTTAGGGGATTGGTTAGAAAATAAAGTTGGATCGAAAGGGAAAGGAAGCATATCAGAAGGTTTTGTAACAGCTACTTTAATTTTTGCAATTGGTGCGATGGGGATACTTGGTGCACTCGACAGCGGGATTCGCGGAAATCATGATATTTTATTTACAAAGGCGATTATCGATGGATTTATTTCTATTATATTAACGACAACTTTAGGGATTGGCGTAGTGTTTTCAGCAATCCCGGTGATTTTATATGAGGGTGGTATTGCGGTTTTTGCAACACAAATTAATAGTGTTGTCCCGAAAGAATTAATGAATCAATTTATAGTGGAAATGACAGCTACGGGCGGTATTATGATAGCCGCTATTGGATTGAACTTACTTGGTATTATTAAAATTAAGGTTGCAAATTTACTTCCAGGTATATTAGTAGTTGGAATAATTGTTTCACTTATTTATGGTTATGGTTTAATAGTTAAGTAGTAGAGGATGGAAACACATATGGAGGAATTTCAATTTACAAAACGTGTTCATAACATATTGAAGATTGCATCAGAAGAAGCAAAATGTAATATCATTCAACCAGTTCATCTGTTTATCGGTATGTGTAAAGAAGGTACTGGCGTTTGTTGCGAGTTGTATATGTATTTGTTTCGTAACATAGGTACGGATTTTTTAGAAAAACTTTCAATACAAAATCAAACTGACTTAACGAATCAAGAGTATAAAAAAATAGGGCAATATAAGGTATCTTATAAAACGCTAGAAATTTTAGAAATAGCGAAGAAACGTATGGAACGTTTCCGGCAAGTATTAATGAATGAAGGACATGTTATGTATGCATTATTTCGTGTAAATCCAGTTATTGAAAATGCACAGATGCAAAGAGATATATTACGTATTATAGCTGAGCCAAGAGATTTAGCAGTCGATTTAAAAGGTTTTGTTCCTACTTATAATGATTTAACTTGTACTGTTAGAAAGGCTAACGCTTCTGATTTTGAAGAATTAGCAAGCTTTGTTGAAGCGGAATTTGGTGAACGGTGGTTACATTCGATAGAGTATGGATTTCGTACATATAAAGAAAATTCACCTATTTATATAGCGGAAAAAGAAGAAGTGATAGTAGGTTTTGCTTGTTATGATGTAGTGAGAGGAAAGAAAGGATTGTTTGGTCCGATGGGCACAGCGAAACAAAATCGTGTGAAAGGTGTAGGAAAAGAATTGTTGCATCATTGTTTATATCATATGAAGCAAGAGGGATATGAATATGCAATTATTGGACAAGCGGGTCCGATTGAGTTTTACGAGAGGAATTGTAATGCTCGTTTAATATCGATAGAAGATAATTGACCGACTCCATATTTGGGAGTTGGTTTTATTATGAAAAAATGTAGAGATGTAATGATTTTTACTAGAAAATAGCAGATTTTGTAGTAAATCTTACAAATAAAGCAAATTACTAAACTTTTTATAAGAAAGGGTGTAGAATGGGTATCGAATGAAAGAAGGTGTGAAAATGGCCAGCTGGAAACGAAATTTAATGATTTGTTGGCTAGGTTGTTTTACCACTGCGGCCGGTATGAGCTTAGTAATTCCTTTCTTATCTTTTTATATTGAGGAATTAGGGGTGACTGGCACTTCTAGTATTGCACAGTGGTCGGGACTTGCATTTGGTGTAACGTTTTTAATGGGTGCGATCGTATCACCGATATGGGGAAAGCTTGGTGATATACATGGACGGAAATTGATGCTTATTCGTGCGAGCCTTGGTATGGCGATTATTATGACGCTTATGGGGTTTGTAACGGATGTGTATCAATTAGTCGCACTAAGATTTTTGATGGGAGCAGTATCTGGTTTCCTTTCAACGGCGATGACATTTATTGCAGCAGAAACTCCGACAGAGCATTCAGGTTGGGCGATTTCTACAATTTCAACTGGTGGCGTGAGCGGTTCATTACTTGGACCATTACTTGGAGGCTATTTATCTGAATTGATTGGAATGCGCCATGTCTTTCTTGTTACAGGAGCCTTTTTATTCCTTTCTTTTCTAATCGTCTTTTTCTTCTTACATGAAGAAAATCACTCTGCCAAGGCAAAAAAAGCACAGCCGAAAAAAGTATGGACGATGGTTCCAGCAAAGCATTTAATTATTAGTTTATTTGTAACAACATTTATTATTCAACTTGCTAATATGTCTGTTCAACCAATTGTTACATTGTACGTGAAAAATTTAGTAGGTCCTCAAACTGCACATATTGAAACAATTGCGGGTGCAGTTATGTCAGCGACAGGATTAGCAGTTATTTTGGCAGCGCCAAGACTAGGACGATTATCAGATCAGATTGGTCCTCAAAAAACGTTAGTGGTAGCGTTGTTTGCTGCAGGAATTATTTTTATCCCGCAAGCATTTGTAACCTCAGCTTGGCAACTATTAATTCTTCGATTTTTATTAGGTATCGCACAAGCAGGATTATTACCTTCCGTACAAACTCTACTAAAACAACATACGCCAACCCATGTAACGGGACGAATATTTGGGTATAATCAATCGTTTCAGTTTTTAGGAAATATGATTGGACCAATACTTGGTGGACAAATTGCGGCGCATGCAGGCTTCCAATATGTTTTCTTCTCTACATCATCACTATTATTTATCGCGTGCATTTGGGTTTATTTTCATAATAAGAACGAAGAGGTATCAGAGAAACGACATTTGGAAGTTAGTTAACTAAGTGAAAGAAAAAAGATGAAGCAACGATTGCTTCATCTTTTTCTTTAAAATTTGAGACAAAGATAACTTAATGTACCAAGTTCGTAACTACGGTGAATGACTTCACCGCTATTTTCACCACTGCCCATAGCGATAAATAAAGGAACAAAATGCTCCGCTCTTGGTACTGCTAATTGTGCATGAGGCGCATTGTTTTCCCAATTAAACAATGCATCTTTATCGTTAGTATGCATATGTTTTATAATCCAATCATCAAATTCAATTGCCCATTGTTCGGGTGTAGTTTGATTCCATTTCAAAGCTCGTAAGTTATGAACGGTAACACCGCTACCGATTACTAAAATATCTTCTTGCCCAAGTCCTTTTAATGCTTCTCCAATTTTAAATTGTTCTTTTGCGGGAAGGAATGGATTGACTGATATTTGTACGACAGGAATATTTGCTTCTGGGTACATGCGATGCAAGAGTGTCCATGAACCATGATCTAAACCTCTCGTCATATTATGATGGACTGGAATACCTTTATTTTTTAATTTTGTTTCTAACATAGACGCAATGCTAGAAGAGCCTTTCGCACGATACTTGATTTCGTATAACTCAGGAGGGAAGCCTCCAAAATCATAAATTGTTTCATATTCGTTATCTGATGAGGAAATTGTTAATATTTCACTTTCCCAATGAGCAGTGAAAATAACAATTGCTTTCGGCTTGTATGTTTCACCAAGTGTTTTTAAAAAACTTGTATAATCTGTATCTTGAATAGCGAGCATCGGTGATCCGTGTGCTAAAAATAATGATGGCATCATAGTAGAAACCTCCTGAAATTATATAGTTACTTTATGTAAGTAACTATATAATTTCATTTATAATTCGTCAACATAATAGTTTGACAGCTAATCGGAAAAGGAAGGCATTTGTCATAATGAAAGCAATTGCATATAATATATAGTAAGAAAAATGAATAGTTATTCATTTTTTAAGAGATACATAATAGATTTGGGGGCTGACGAAATGAACGTACAGGAAAGTTTCGTTACGGCAATGGATGGATCGGAAATTTATTTGCGTAAGTGGGTACCAGAAGAAAATCCACGAGGGATTATTCAAATTGCACACGGTATGACAGAACATGCGGGTGTTTATACAGAATTTATTGATGCTTTATTAGGCGCAGGATATGGTGTTTATGCTCATGATCATAAAGGGCATGGAAAAACAGTGAAAAGAGAAGAAGACTATGGTCATTTTGAACCAAATGTAGGATGGAATCAGGTTGTATCTGATGTTATCTTTGTTTCGGAAATGATAAAAGAAGAGCATTCATGTCCATTGTTTTTACTCGGACATAGTATGGGCTCTTTCTTATCAAGGCGAGCTGTGCAACTTCGAGGCGAATTATATGATGGATTCCTCATTTCAGGAACTGGTGGAAACCCAGGATTTTTAGGTGTCATCGGTCATAAAGTAGCAACAATTGAAATGAAACTGCGCGGAGTGAAAACGAAAAGTCCGATGCTGAATTTCTTATCTTTCGGAAACTTTAACTCACACTTTAAGCCAAATCGTACGAAATTTGATTGGTTATCTTCAGATAATAATCAAGTTGATAAATATATTGCGGATCCGTTATGTGGATTCATTTGTACGACGAGTTTTTATCGAGAATTATTTCATGGAGTACTAGAAGTAAATAAATTAGAAGAATACAAGAAAACACCAAGAAATCTGCCAATACACATTTTCTCTGGTGATCGTGATCCTGTTGGAGATATGGGGAAGGGTGTAAAAGAGGTATATGAAAATTATAAAAAATGTGGCGTGAAAGATGTAACACTTCGTTTATATGAAAATGGTAGACATGAAATGTTTCATGAAGTGAATAGAGATGAAGTATTTCAAGATTTGATTTCGTGGCTAGATGCGCATATTGTATAAGAAAAAAACCTCACTTCATGCTGAAGTGAGGTTTTTTGAAAAACTGGAGGAATGGTTATGAGTGAATTTGTAAATAAAGAATATGTAGAAATAGATTTTCAAGATATTTTGATTAAAGAAGAGGAATTGAAAAATTGTACTTTCATAAAATGCCGTTTTAGAGGGATAGATGCATCAGAAGTTTCTACTGAAAATTGTAATTTCATAGAATGTGATTTTACCGGTGCTCTTTTTAACGCTTCTATCCATCAAGGAACTACATTTGCAAATTGTAAGTTTGTTGGTGCGAATTTATTCGTATCGAAGTTTGAAGAATGTAAAATGACTGGCTCTGATTTTGAAGAAGCGAATTTAGACGGAATAACCATAATATCGGGTGATTGGTCATATACGAATCTAAGGTTCGCGAACTTAAGTAAACAAATGTTAAAGGGTATCCGTTTAATTGAAGCTGATCTATATGAATGTAATTTAGAAAAGGCAGATTTACGTGAAGCTGATTTAACAGGTGCACAATTAGGTAAGGCGAAACTTAGTGGTGTAGATTTAAAAGGAGCGATAGTTGATAGAATTGATTTTACAAGTTTTGATTTAAAAAATGTGAAATTAGATATAGCGCAGGCAGTTGCAGTAGCAAGATGTTATGGGGCTAAGGTGAACTAAATTGTTTGTAAAACCGTTCAAAATGCTGAACGGTTTTACAAATCATAATAGTTTTAAAAATTACTTTCTATATAAGAAGCTATTTCATTAGCAAGAGTCGATGTTAATAATGTAGATATATTGCTCAAAATGATGATTGTAGCCTCTTTGTCAATTAATCGTAAATAGGAAGACGTAAAGCCGTTAATTCCGCCGTGATGGAATATAAGTTTATTATTTTTTTCAGTCATAGCAATATTCCAACCGTAACCATATCCGTAAGATTCTGCAGTAAACATGCGAGACGTCATCCTGCTTGATAATAAGTGATTTTCTTTTAGCGCCTTATCAAATGTATATAAATCTTCGGCTGTAGAAACTAATCCACCAGCTGAATATGAATTAGACATATGAATAAATGATGCGTTCTGAAGGCCATGGTTTGGATGTAACTCATACCCAGTTGCTTTATGTTTTTGAATGAAATGATTCAAATCAACACCTGTGTTTATTATAGAGAGTGGGTAGAAAATCCTCTTTTTAAGAAATTCCTCATAAGACATTCCACTTATAACTTCAATGATTTTTCCTAATATAATATAACCTGAATTCGAATAATTGAATTTTTCACCAGGGCTAGATTCAAAGGGACACGCAATAATCCACTGTATTAATTCATCCGGTGTTCGAGGCTGTAAAGACTGTAATAAAAAGTCTTGTTGAGCAGTAATATTACCAACTCCAGCAGTATGATTTAATAAATGCTTGATCATAATTTGATTTCCTTTTGGGAAATTTGGAATGAATTGATCTAAAGTATCATGTAGCTGTAATTTTTCCTCTTCCACAAGCATTAAAATTGAAACTGCTGTGAAGATTTTAGTTATTGATCCGATGCGAAACTTCGTTGTAGATGTATTAGGTATGTCCCAATTATAATTAGCTTTTCCAAATGACTGTTTATAAAGAGTCTCTTCTTTATGGGCTATTAAAATTGTTCCGTTAAATTTTTCAATATTTTTATATAAAAATGAATTGATATATGAGTTTAACAAATTTCAGGCACTCCTTTAAATGTTGGAATATTCGTTACCTGAAATGGAATCCAACGGCATAGGCAATTCCCCCTAAATGAAATGTTTTTAGAATACTTTTCTATTTTATAATGTAAATAATATAAGAAGCAAGTTGATTTAAAGTCTATAAAAATAAAATTTTTTTATTACTTGTCGCAATGTTTTAGTAGTTCATATTTTGAAGGTGGAGAGAAACAATTATGAAAGTAAGAAAATTGATAGTAATTGAAGCTAGTAAACTAAGTGAACTTGCGCTGCATTTAAAAGCAACAGATGCTCGTTCATAATAGTAGTATAATAGTGAATGAGGTGTTAATAGAATGGAAGATAAAACAATAGGTTTATTATTAGATGTTATTGGGGAATTATTTTCAGATGAAATTTCAATTGCTATATCGAATACGAAAGAATATATATACTATCGGCCAAGTAAACGAATTGATTTAAAGATTAGCGCCGGTGATCCTATCAAGGAAGGAACGATTGCTCATAAAGCAATGGTGACGAATCAAAAAACCTCTGAGTTTATTAATCGGGATGTTTTTGGTATTCCTTATCATGGTATGGCGGTACCATTTTCAAACAATGGAAAGCTTGAAGGTTGCGTGACAGCTATTTATCCAGCTTTAACGGATGGAAAGTCAGTCGTTACTTTAAAAACAACGGACGGCTGGATTCCGATTCCTTTCTCAAAGGTCATGTATTTAGAGGCGAAAGATAAAAAAACGTATGTGAATGCAGAAGAGTTAACAGGAACACATAAATACTCTCTGCAAGAATTCGAATACTTGCTTCCAAAGGATTCATTTATTAGATGCCACCGTTCGTTTATTGTGAATGTTAATCATATTAAAGCTATTTATCCTGATACGCATTCTACTTTTTTACTTTCTATGGATAATGGTGAGAGGGTACCGGTTAGTCAATCATACGCTAGTTATTTTCGCAAACTTCTAGGGTTCTAGATTATTCTGCTTTGGAACCTAGATTCGCTGTTTTATCTGAATTTTTGGTATTGTATACTAAAATCCCTATTTGGATACTGTTAAAGTGTAAAATAATTGTGAATATTCATTGGGAGAGGGATTACATATGGAGAATAATTTGGATAGAATTAGGGATCAACGTCTGAAAGATCGAGTAGTTACACCTGAAGAAGCAGCTTCATGGATTCAAAGTGGAATGACTTTAGGATTAAGTGGATTTACACGTGCTGGGGATGTAAAAGCAGTTCCGTTTGCGCTTGTAAACCGAGTTAAGAATGATACATCTTTTAAAGTAAATGTTTATACCGGCGCCTCTTTAGGTTCTGATGTAGATAAATTATTTGCTGAGGCAGGGATTTTAGGGAAACGATTGCCTTTCCAAGCTGATGCGACAATGCGAAAAGGAATTAATAACGGAGACTTTTTATTTGTAGATCAGCACTTGTCTCATACAGCAGAGTTACTCCGTGCTGACGTTATGGATATAGATTTCGCTATTCTGGAAGCGGTTGCGATTACTGAGGATGGAATGATTATTCCAACGACTTCAATCGGAAATTCTTTAGCATTTTCCTTAAATGCTAAGTCCATTATTATTGAAATGAATATGGCTCAATCCGCGCAACTAGAGGGGCTACATGATTTATATGAACCAGGTAAACAAGGAGAAAGGCTTCCGATTCCTCTTGTGAAAACGGATGATCGAATTGGAACGATCGGCATTCCAATTGATGTTGAAAAGGTGAAGGGGATTGTATTTACGAATCAACTGGATTCGCCATCGACAATTGTTCCTCCAGATGAGGAAACTGTTATTATGGCACAACATTTAATAGAGTTCCTTCGAAAAGAAGTCGAAGTAGGCCGATTAACAAATCGTTTAGCGCCGTTACAATCGGGAATTGGTTCAGTGGCCAATGCAGTTCTTCATGGAATGTTAGATTCGGAGTTTGAAGATTTAGAAGTGTATTCTGAGGTTTTACAGGATGCGGTCTTTGATCTTATGGATGCTGGGAAAGTCAATTTTGCTTCCTGCTGCTCGATCACGCTCTCAGAAGAGAAAATGCAACAAGTATTTTCTAACTTTGAAAAATATCGTGACAAATTAATGATGCGTCCGCAAGAGATTTCTAATCATCCTGAAATCATTCGTCGCCTTGGATTAATCTCGATTAATACTGCTTTAGAATTAGATATATACGGAAACGTCAATTCTACTCACGTTTTAGGTACAAAAATGATGAATGGTATTGGTGGTTCTGGTGATTTTGCAAGAAATGCCCGCCTAGCCATCTTCGTTACTAAATCGATTGCGAAAGGTGGTAACATATCAAGTATCGTTCCTTTCGTTTCTCATGTAGACCATACGGAACACGATGTAGATGTTATCGTTACTGAACAAGGGTATGCGGACTTAAGAGGACTTGCGCCAAGAGAAAGAGTGGAACTCATTATTGAGAATTGCGTACATCCAATGTATCGTGCCCAGCTACGAGCTTATTTTGAAGAAGCACAAACAAGAGGTGGACAAACCCCTCATGTTTTAGAAAAAGCTTTTTCTTGGCATACGAATTATGCTAAAAATGGAACAATGCTTGAAGCGGTAGTGGAAACTGTATAGAAGTGTAAAAATGATTCTTAAAATAATATGTTATAAAGATTGAAAGAAAAAAGAACGCCAATTTTCAGGAATAGCGTTCTTTTTCTTTTGAAAAATTGTTACCTATAATAAAAAAATATAAAAAGTGACCTCTTACTTACGAAAATAAGAGGTTTTTTAAATTACATTTCGAATCATTTTAATAGTTTACATATCAAAGGTGAGGAGAAAGAATCATGAAGATAAGAGAAGCGTTATTAAGTGAGGCAAATGAATTAAGTGAACTCGCACTACAATCAAAAGCAACGTGGGATTATAGTGAAGAATTCATACTTGCTTGTAAGGAAGATTTAACAATTACAGAAGATTACATAAAAAATAACTTTGTATATGTTTTAGAAAACGATAATACAAAAATTGGTTTTTTCTCATTTTTACGTAATGATAAAGCTCTCGATTTCCTGTACATACATCCTCGTTACAAAGGGAAAGGCTACGGGAAAATACTTTGGAAGTATGTAATAGAAAAAGCAAAGGAAGTAGGAATAAACAGTTTTACAATTGATAGTGATCCCAATGCAAAAGGATATTACTTGAAAATGGGAGCAGAATTAATAGGAGAGACACCATCAACTGTTTTTGAGGGTCGTTTACTGCCCCTTTTGAAATATGATGTGTAAAACTATTAATAGTAGGAGAAGCTGAGAATGGATAATGTAAAGGGAAAACGAATATATGAAGCACTAATAAAATCGTGGTCGATTGAAACAAGTTCAAAGTGGACAATTGAAAATCCAGCAAAGGGACAGTGTGGTGTAACGGCCCTAATCGTTCAAGATATATACGGAGGGGAAATCAAAAAGACAAAAACAGGGGATATGTGGCACTTTTATAACTTTATAGATGGGGAGAGGTTTGATTTTACAGAGACACAATTTAATAAAAAATTGAATTATATGGATGTGGAATCAAATCGGAAAGAAGCATTTGCAGATACAAATGAAAAGCAATATGACATTTTAAAGGAAAAGATAATGAAAGAATTCAAATTATCTTTTGACTCTTAATCTTTAATAAGTTACTATAATGGTGGTAACTCATTAAAGGGAACTTCATAGAGTTGAAAGGGGAAATACTTTTGAAAACAGCTTATGTAAGCGCTACTATTGTAACGATGAATGAACAAAACGAAGTGATAGAAAATGGATATATCATTGTAGAAAATGATCAAATTATAGATGTGAATAGCGGAGAATTCGCTAATGATTTTGAAGTAGATGAAGTAGTTGACATGAAAGGAAAGTGGGTTTTACCAGGGCTTGTTAATACACATACACACGTTGTAATGAGTCTCTTAAGAGGTATTGGCGATGACATGTTATTACAGCCGTGGCTTGAGACGAGGATTTGGCCACTTGAAAGTCAGTTTACTCCAGAGCTTGCGGTCGCTAGTACGGAATTAGGATTACTTGAAATGGTGAAAAGTGGTACAACATCATTCTCTGATATGTTTAATCCAATTGGAGTAGATCAAGATGCCATTATGGAAACGGTATCAAGGAGCGGGATGCGAGCTGCTGTTTCAAGAACGTTATTTAGCTTTGGAACGAAAGAAGATGAAAAGAAAGCAATTGAAGAAGCTGAGAAATATGTGAAGCGTTATTATAACGAAAGTGGTATGTTAACTACGATGGTTGCACCGCATAGTCCATATACATGTTCCACAGAGCTGTTAGAAGAGTGTGCACGTATTGCAGTAGAAAATCAAACGATGGTTCATATTCATCTTTCTGAAACAGAGCGTGAAGTACGTGATATTGAAGCACAGTACGGAAAACGTCCAGTAGAGTATGCAGCAAGTTGTGGATTGTTTAAACGACCAACAGTTATTGCACACGGTGTAGTATTAAATGAATATGAGCGTGCATTTTTAGCAGAACATGATGTTCGAGTAGCTCATAACCCGAATAGTAATTTAAAACTAGGTTCTGGTATAGCGAATGTAAAAGCGATGCTAGAAGCAGGAATGAAAGTAGGAATTGCAACAGATAGTGTGGCGTCTAACAACAATTTAGACATGTTTGAAGAAATGCGCATTGCAACATTATTACAAAAAGGTATTCATCAAGATGCAACAGCATTACCAGTTGAAACAGCACTTACACTTGCGACTAAAGGAGCTGCTGAAGTAATCGGCATGAAACAAACGGGATCGCTTGAGGTTGGAAAGTGTGCTGATTTTATTACAATTGATCCGTCTAATAAACCACATTTACAACCAGCAGATGAAGTGTTATCACATCTTGTGTATGCTGCGAGTGGTAAAGATATAAGCGATGTAATCATTAACGGAAAACGTGTCGTTTGGAATGGCGAATGTAAAACGTTAGATGAAGAGCGTATTATATTTGAAGCAAGTCGTTATAAACGAGGTTTACAAAAATAGGTATTTTCAGGATGTGGAGAAACTCTTCTCCACATCCTGTTTTTGTGTCAAAACCTTTTTTATTAATAAAACAGAAGAGAATAATTTAGAAAAAATAACTAGTTTCAAAAATCCTTTACGTAATAATGAATATATGAAGGATTTTGATGTTTCTTATTTTTTTGTCGCGTTGACCCATTTAATAATGTCCTGGATGACGTATTCAGGAACATTAGCAGGGATTTCATATTCACTAGGAAGACTTAATTCCCCATTACCCTCCGTGAAGAAATGATTCAATTTTGGGTATTCATTGAACTGAACATTCCTGCGGTTTGAAAGCCCTTCCTGCCATTTTGTATATTCATTTTTTACTGTTACTTGATAATCGCGTGCTCCTTGCAGAATCAGTAAAGGCTCTTTTCGTGATCTTGCCTCTTCAACTGGACGCCACCTAGAAACATCATACATAAAATGAGGCGACCCAAAATTGTAGCCAGCTGGAGGATGATCAGGATTGAAAGTAGGATCTTGGATAAAAGCGAATTGTCTTTTTAGTTCATCGATTACTTCTTGTGACGCCCCTAGGTATTGATTCTGATCAATGGAAATGTCAGTCAATGGGCGTGCAGGTGGTGCGAGTAAGATACTTCCTCTAACAAGTGAGGAAGGTGATTTGCTTAGTATACGCGGCATTGTGCCAGCTCCTAGACTATGTCCAAGAATGAAAATATTATTTGGATCAATGCCTTCCTGCTGCGCTGCTGATTTTGCAGCATATATGGCATCATCTGTAGTATCACGGTCTAACGTAACAGGTTCTGCACTCATCTTTAATGCGTGTTCTAAGGTGCGTTTTTCATAGCGCAACACTGCAATTCCGTTGGACGAAAGGCCTACCGCAAGGTCTCGTAAGATTTTTGTTCCCATATATGTACTATCGCGATCATGGATGCCAGCACCATGAACAAGAACAACTACGGGTACCTTTTCACCAGGCTTATGTTTCGGAACTGTTAATGTGGCTGGTAACGGATAGGTAGAATTTCCAATGACGATTTCACGTTCTTGATAGGAAGCAGGTTGGTCATATCTAGGATGCGGGATAATATAAGATTCTGGAGGCGTCCTTACCCCAACCTCATCTACTTTCCCGCCAGGTGTGAATTTAAGGAGTAACGGTACGGTAGTTCCTTCAATAGTTCCTGAAATTTCCACCGTCTGATGGACTAAGTTTCGTTCTTTTATCACGGGGGTTCCCATGCTTTTTATCCCGCTCCAGCCACTTTGTGTCCACCAGTTTTGTAATGTGTTTGCTGTAAACTTGGATTGAAAAGCAGCAGACGTCAACTGAAGTGCCTCTGCATACTTATCTTGCTGGAGATATTCAAAAAATAATGATGTACGCTCCGTTAAAGAGAATCGTTTTTTTTCTACAGATGGTTCCTCACGTGTATCCGCGTGAATAGCTGTTGTAAGCGGAAAAGATGAAATGCCTAAAGAAAAGAGCAGGGTAAAGGAAAGTACTGATTTTTGTATTTTCTTTTTTTTATTCATGTTTTAACCTCCAATATGTGATGGTAAAAAACAGGTATGATAAATTAAGGTTCTGTTGTAACAACGTCTAAATCATTGATATGTTCATCTAAAACCAACAGTTCTGGTTTTGGCGTAATCGCTCTGGTAACTCCTAACCTCTCTTTCTTCCTTCACTTGATATTTTGACTATACGAAACAAAGTTCTCGTTTTTCTTACTTGATCCTTAAAAAATCCTTAAGTGTATAAGATTTGTAAAATATCACTTTCTACTTGACCTGGATTCCAAAAAACAAAGTGGCGTTGCTGAATGGAGATACGAAGATATCCCAACCTAACTGTACCCTATACATCTATTAAGTTAGTTATAGGGAAATTTACATGAAACAGAAGAAAAGTTAAAACAGAAAGGGAGGTATGCAATAAGAGATTTTTTATAAACACTTGAGCGAACAGTGCAGATTATATATTCAATCTTTAGCTATCCTTTTTAAAAGGATAGCTTTTTTTCTTGAACGAATAAATATTCAAAAGAATGTCGCATCTTTCTGTTCATATTTCTGCTATAATATATAACGCTTTATAATATTTCATATGTAAGGAGAACAATTCATGAAGCTAAAAAAGAGCCATTTAATGGTAATGGCACTTGTTACAACTTTATTATTAACAGCTTGTAATAATAAAGAGAATAAAAGTGACACAGAGGCAAAAAAACAAGTGTTAAATGTAACAGTATCAGAAGAAATTCCTTCACTTGATACTGCGAAAACGATGGATGGTACATCAGCACACGTTATGCAAAACATATTTGAAGGGTTGTATGTATTAGATGATCAAGATCAGCCTATTCCAGCAGTAGCAAAATCGTTTAAAAGAAGTGAAGATGGTAAAAAATATACATTTGATTTGCGTAAAGATGCAAAATGGTCAAATGGAGAGAGTGTGACAGCAAATGATTTTATGTTTGCATGGAAACGTGCAATTAGCCATGAAACAGCGTCTCAATATGCGTCCATGCTCTTTTACGTGAAAAACGCGAAAGAGATCAATAAGGGAACAATGCCTCTTGATGAACTTGGGGTTAAAGTTATAAATGATTATAAGTTAGAAGTGGAACTAGAGCAGCCAATTCCTTACTTTTTACAGCTGCTAGCATTACCTATATATTTACCACAGCATGAATCATTTTTGAAAGAACAAGGGAGCAATTATGGGCTTGAACCTAATAATCTCATATATAATGGCCCATTCGTGTTAGAAAAATGGAAACATGAACAAGAGTTTCAATTAAAGAAGAATGATACATATTGGGATGAAAAGAAAGTGAAGTTAGACGAAATAAACTTTCATATTGTAAAAGACACAATGACGGCTGTAAATTTATATGAAGCTGATGATTTGGACCGAGTTCCTATTAATTCACAATTTGTAGACAAGTATAAAGGGAATAAGGAATTACATATGTCAAGTGATCCTGGAATCGCTATGCTACGTTTTAATGAAACAAATAAAGTGCTAGCAAATAAGAAAGTTCGTCAATCAATTTCACTCGCTTTAAATAAAGAGGATTTCGTTGCTCACTTTATTAATAACGGAGCAAAAGCTGCAAGTGGACTTGTACCAGTAGGTCATATAAATGAAAAGACTGGCAAAGATTTTAGAAAAGAAAACGGAGATCTTTCTTCATATGATTTACAAACTGCGAAAAAAGTTTGGGAAGAAGCGAAAAAAGAACTTGGAGTAGAGCAAGTAAACCTTGAATTTTTAACGTTTGAACAAGATAACGCAAAACGTATGGCAGAATATATAAAAGGCGACTTAGAAAAGAATTTACCTGGACTCACGCTACAAATTAAACAACAGCCATTTAAACAAAAGTTACAGTTAGAACAAACAGGTGATTACGATATAACTATGGCAAATTGGGGACCTGACTATAAAGACCCAATTAGTTATTTAGAACTATTTACGACGGATAATCCGAATAATAAAATGAGTTACTCTAACCCTCGTTACGATGAATTAATAAAGAAAGCGAAAAATGAGCTAGTACTAGATTCGGAAAAACGATGGGAAGTGTTGCGAGAAGCTGAGCAGGTCTTATTAGAAGATGCAGCTGTTGCACCGCTTTATCATATTGGTTCAGCTTATGTACAAAAGGATTACGTAAAAGGAATTGAAAAGCATCAATTTGGTGGTGTTTATACTTATAAGAATGCTTATATCACTAATTAATAAATACAAAAAACCTTACTTTTTAAAAGTAAGGTTTTTTACGCATAAATTCTATTTTAATAAAGCATAAAAATTTGTGTCATAGGGAATATCATCTTGATACATATAATTTTTTAGAACTCCTTCTTTTTCAAAGCCTAATTTTAATAGCACTTTATTTGATGCTTCATTTTCAAGAAAGACAATTGCTCCAATACGTTTTAAATGAAGGGTGTGAAAACCATATGATATAACTTCAGAAACCGCCTCAGTAGCATATCCATTTCCCCAGTGTTCAGGAAAAAAGGCATAACTTATGTTGGCTCGTTTATGTTCAGAAGACCAATCGTGAAAACCGATTGTTCCAATAAGCTCTTTCGTATCTTTTAATTCGATGCCCCATTTTATACCGTGTCTTGCATTGTAACTTAATTTAAAATTAGTAAGGATTTGTTTTACTTGATCAACATCCTGTAATGGTTTTTGACCATAATAGCGCAGTACATCAGTATTAGAAAAGCATTTTAGTATACCTGGTGCATCTTCTTCGGTAAGTTCTCGTAGAATGAGTCGATCGGTTTTCAATATAGGAAACATGCTTTCACTCCATTTCTTCTGAAACTAGAATGTGTTGTTATTATATAATTTAATCTGAAAATAAAGATTATTCAAGGTGTAATGAAGTTATTGTCTTAAAATAGACCATAGAATATATTTTGAAAAGGTGTTGGGATGTGAAGGGTGTCGAAAGTTTTTTAAAAGAGTGTATACAAATAATGAATTGAAAAAGAGTATTCCAAATTGAATTTGGAATACCCTTTTTCATTACCCTACAAATGTTTGATACAACAAGAAAATATTTAAAACGATAACAAGTGCAGCAATGATCCACGCGATGAGTGTTGTAATACGATGGTTGACGAGTGCACCCATTATTTTTTTATTACTTGTAAACATAATAAGTGGTACTAATGCAAAAGCAATACCGAATGATAAGACAACTTGGCTCATTACGAGAGCGTAAGTTGGATTCACGCCTAAAGCAATAATAACGAGAGGTGGAATCATTGTTATAAATCGGCGTAAATATAACGGAATATGCATGCGAATAAATCCTTGCATAATAATATCACCTGACATTGTACCGACAGAAGAGCTAGATAATCCGGCTGTTAAAAGTCCAACTCCAAATAAAGCAGCTGATACTGGCCCAACTAAGTTACTAAATTGGTTGAAAGCAACATCAAGGTCTTCGACGTGTAAGCCGTTTTTAAAGAATAGTGCAGCTGCTACTATTAACATACTTGCATTAATTGCCCCAGCGATAACCATTGCGATAATAATATCAATAAACTCGAAGCGGAAAATCTTTTTCTTTTGTTCATCATTTGTTCCGACTACGCGGCGCTGCGTTAAGGCGGAATGTAAATAAATTGCGTGCGGCATTACTGTCGCACCTAAAATACCAGCTGCTAGAAGAATACTATCTACACCTTGGAATTTTGGAATGAAAAGTCCTGAAAGAAGAGGACTTAATTCGGGTTTTGCGTAAAAGACTTGTACACCAAAAGCGATAACAACGATAAAAATCATTCCTGTTATGATAGCCTCTAATGGACGGAAGCCTCTGCGCTGAAATTCAAGAATAATAAATGATCCAACTGCTGTAATTAATGCGGCAGGTAACATTGGAATGCCGAATAATAAGTACAATCCGAGCGCTGCGCCAATAAATTCAGCTAAATCAGTAGCCATAATAACGAGTTCGCCTTGTATCCATAAACCGATGGATACAGGTTTTGGGAAGTTTTCTCGAGCAATTTCAGGAAGGTTGCGTCCAGTAGCAATTCCTAATTTAGCGGATAGAGTTTGAATTAATACAGCCATTAAATTAGACGCGAGTATTACCCAAAGTAATAAATAACCATACTGTGATCCAGCCGCGATATTTGTAGCAAAGTTCCCGGGATCAATATAAGCAACTGATGCGATAAAAGCAGGTCCTAAGAATGGTAACAGTCTTTTTAAGCCTTTCGTTTGTCCGCTTAACGCTAAATGGGCGGATTGAACGGTTGTACTTTGAGAAGGGACTTGTTCGTCTTTTGATATATCTTTATTCATAGTAGTGTTCCCCTTTGAAATGTTAACTTGATGAAATTATTGTATTTATTCTCATGTATTATTTCAATACATTTAAATATATTATGTGTCATTTTCATTTGAACATAAAAGTTTCCTTAATGCAAATTATATGACTGTGCGCAAAGAATGGTGTAATGATGCAAAAATATTTTGGGAGTTTATGGTCGCTGAATAAAGGAAAAGATAATAAATTAGAGGGTTGTTTTTGAAATTTATGTGAACATACAGCCTATATTACAGCATATTAATTGATGGAAATGAAATTGTATGATATATAATATATTGGGATTGCAACATAACCGTAGTGTTTTGTTCTGTAATCTTGTTTTTATTTTTGTTAACTTATAGAAAAAATTGTAAATAGAAGAAAATAGGCTACGTACAATTTTGTATATATTTTCTTATTATATATGTTTTGATATGAACGTTAACTTATACATGATTTTAAAATTTAGATAGGTGGTAGAAATACATTGGCAACTACAAAACCATATAGAGTATTACTATATTACATGTACACAACAATTGAAAACCCAGAAGAATTCGCTGCAGAGCATTTAGAATTTTGTAATTCACTTGAGTTAAAAGGAAGAATCCTTGTAGCTAAAGAAGGTATTAACGGAACTTGTTCTGGTACTGTAGAACAAACAGAGAAATACATGGAAGCAATGAACAACGATCCACGCTTTGACGGTATCGTATTTAAAATAGATGAAGAAGAAGGACACGCATTCAAGAAAATGCACGTACGTCCTCGTCCAGAATTAGTTACACTTCGTCTAGAAGATGACATTAACCCACACGAAATAACTGGGAAGTATTTAGAGCCAAAAGATTTTTATGAAGCAATGAAACAAGAAGATACAGTTATCATTGATGCACGAAATGATTATGAGTTTGATTTAGGTCACTTTAAAGGGGCGATTAAACCTGATATCGAATCATTCCGTGAATTACCAGACTGGATTAGAGAAAATAAAGAAACACTTGAAGGTAAAAAGATTTTAACTTACTGTACAGGCGGAATTCGTTGTGAGAAATTCTCTGGTTGGTTAGTTCGTGAAGGTTATGAAGATGTAAGTCAGCTTCACGGCGGAATTGTAACGTACGGAAAAGATCCAGAAGTACAAGGTGAGCTTTGGGATGGACAATGTTACGTGTTCGATGAGCGTATCGCTGTACCAGTAAACCAAAAAGAACATGTTATTGTTGGTAAAGACCACTTTACAGGTGAACCTTGTGAGCGCTATGTAAACTGTTCAAATCCAGAATGTAACAAGAAAATTTTATGTTCTGAAGAAAACGAAGCGAAACACTTACGCGCATGTTCTCATGAGTGTCGTGTAAGCCCACGTAACCGCTATGTAATACAACATGAATTAACTGAAGAGCAAGTAGCTGCTGCATTAGAGAAGATCGAAGCAGGGAAGTAAGTGGAATTCGTGTAATAAAAAAGGATACTCCAAACTTCGTGTTGGAGTATCCTTTTTATATTGTCCGGTTCTGCCTTTTGTCGTTTTTTGTCGGTAAGTCGATATATCTGGAAAATCGCCGATATATTTTGAGTTGCGCCGATATATTCGAAAAATCGCTGATATAAATTTCATTTACTGTAGCGTACCACGTATGTTAATGTGAAAACAATTTTTTTTACTTCTTATCATCTTTCTCTTTCACAGCAGACAGCACAGTTTGTTTTACCCATGCTTTTCTTCTTCTATGCTGTACACCCCATTGATATAACCCTTGCGCACCTAAAATAAGTGAAATGACTATACCGCTAATTGCTATTAAAAGAGCGAAAAATTCAAGGGGCGAAGATATTTTGTTTGAATCGGTGTTTCTTAGAAGATCAATCATAGTAAACCCTAACATTTGGCCTACTACAGAGTAGAGGGTTAAAATTAATAATAAAAGGCTATCTTTTTTTGAAGCGACATTTTCTTGATATTTAAACAAACTATCAAGGTTTTGTTTCGCGTTTGCATATAAAACCTCAATATTAAATAGCTTTCTTAGGCGGAAGAAAATATCTTCACTTTGTGATTGAGATACTAACTCTAACGAAAAATAATTAGCTGTAAACGAATTAATGGAATAAATTAATTTCTCTATTTCATTTGTATCTTGTTCAATATTTAGTTCAGCATAAGCGTTTGCCATTTTTAATAAAACGATTTTATGAAATAGGTTTAATAATAAAGCGTAATAAAATTCCCCGTACATTTGACTTGCAAGTTTAGTAAATTCGCGTTCCCCCTCATTTGTTACACATGTGAATATATGTTCTTCCATTATGAAATAGCGATTTGGAGCCCATCTCTGGTAAGCGTGTTGTTTTAAATAATCATGAATATAAGGAAGGTTATTTGCACTCACATAAGCCTTGCCATCACTTGTTAACCCAGAAAGACTGGAAGTGCGATAAACATCCACTTCAGTAAGTTCCATATCTGCTTTTATAGATAATAAAGTTTGAACGTACATTCTTTGGTCTTCAAAGAAAGGAAAGGTTTGAAAGTAAGAGCTTCTTAATCTCTTCTTCTCAAAGAAATCTGTTACGCCATGAAATAAATAACCAAAAATGAATCTTTCCACTTGGGAATACTTTTTTCCATTACATTCAATACAAATCGTTTCGTTTGTATCATTTCTAGTTTCAAGTACACGGAAGCGGGCGGCGAATTCAATTGCTTCTGATAATGTCATGTTTGGAGCGGTTTCTACTTCTGTCCGAATGGTTAAGAAGCCAAGCTCATAAGGGCAAAGTGTTACGTCAATTGAATGAATCTTGAATGGAACGGAAATAAGATTTGTTGTGAAATGTCCAGTTAAATTAAGGTCTTTAGAATAGCGCTGCAACCCTTTTTGATGCTCTGAATGAGGGAATAGAATTTTATTTGTAAATGAAAGATAGTATGCTTCCATATTTTGATGTGAAACTTGAAACTTTCCGTAGTATGTATTTTCATTTTCAAGATGGTCGAGTCGAAAAGGGCGAAAATCATTTTTTTGTAAGAAAGGGAACATATTTTGTTCATACCCAGTTTTAAAAGAAAACGGGAATATAAATTGAAATATAGCTGTTGTTACATCTTTTTCTTCAATTGTTTGTATTGCCTCCATTTACATTGTTTCCTTTCCATATATGCTATAAAAACAACATGCCCAAATTTATTTGAAAATAACCACTGTTTTATACTCGAGTAAGAATGAAAATTCAGCTTATTTAGTAGGTGACATGTATAATGTTATGTATACTAAAAGTTATAAATTTGTATTTTGAAAAGGGGGATGTTGTATGCGGATTTTAGTATTAGGAGCTGGTGGCGTCGGAGGGTTTTTTGGTGGTAGATTAGTCGAAAAGGGCGAAGATGTTACGTTTCTTGTTCGTAGTAAACGGAAAAAACAATTAGAGGAAAGAGGACTTGTCATCCGAAGTGTTAATGGGGATTATTCTTTCCAACCGAAATTAATAACGAAAGAAGATAGAACTTCTCCATTTGATGTTATTTTATTTTCAACAAAAGCGTACCACTTAAACGAGGCAATTCAAGATTTGAAGCCGTTTGTAGGTGAAAATACTGTAATCATTCCATTGTTAAATGGTATCGCTCATTTATCATTATTACAAAAAGAATTCGGCGGGGAAAAAGTAATTGGCGGTTTATGTTTTATTGAGACAACGTTAAACGATCAAGGAGAAATTGTACAAACTAGTGCTGCCAACAGACTTGTGTTTGGAGAAATTAAGTCTAAAGATTCAGAGAGAATAAAGCATATTTCTAAAGCATTTGCAGGTACGAAATCTAGTTTTGTTTTAAGTGAAAATATTATGCAAGATATGTGGCATAAATATTTATTTATTACTGTAATGTCAGGTGTGACAACATTAATGCGTGCACCAATAGGACCAATCCGTGAAAGCGAAGGTGGACGTGATTTTATCCGAAGCTTATTTGAAGAATGTGTGCAAATTATGAGATATATTGGGGCACCAGTTAAGGATGATATTGCTAAGGAACATATGAAAACAATTGATAAAATTTCATATGATATGAAGTCATCAATGCAGCGGGATATGGAAAAAGGTTCGTCTATAGAAGGAAAGCACTTACAAGGATATTTACTAGATGTAGCAGAACAATTTTCTATAGAAGCACCATTATTAGGAGCAGTATACCAAAATTTGAAAGTGTATGAAGAAATGACCTTTAACAGATCAGCAATAGAATTGGATGTATGAAAAAAGAAAAAAGAAAGCAATATATAAGTGTATTGCTTTCTTTTTTATGACAAATTATTTATTTCTTTTCGTTCTATCTGTCAAATTTATTTCCTGTTCACGTTTACCGTATAATTGATTAATTTCATTTGCTAACGCATCTAAATAGGAATCGGAAAAAATAGGCTTCTTTTCTTTAGACATATGGGTCTCCTTTATCGATTTTTTAGTATTCATTATGTATATTTATCGGCGGATTATGCGCAATCATTTTAATTTTTTCTTTTTAAAAATTTTTGTTTACATTTTGAAAATAAAGGAGTATTATAATCCACAGTTTCAATTTTCTAAATCGCTGAAACCGCATGGTACGGGGGACCCGTTCTTATGGATTAGTTCTTAATCCAATGGGGTGAATCCTTGAAAAAGGTAGGGCTACTCATAGGCCCGAATCCGACAGCTAACCTCGTAAGCGTTATATTGAGAAGGAAGGTGGAGCTTGTGCGACAAAAAATATAATGTCTACAAGTCTATTTCGTTATGGCTTGTAGACATTTTTTGTTTTCTGAAGAAATAGTTTGCTGGCTATAACAAGCAGAATCGTTCGTACAAAATTATTGGAGAGTGGACAGCTGTGGTTTCATCTATTAAAAGGTTTTTAATTGGAAGGCCGTTAAAATCAACTGAGTTAGGAGAGCAAAAGCTTAATAAAACGAAGGCGCTAGCCATTCTATCTTCTGACGCATTGTCATCAGTTGCATATGGTCCAGAGCAAATATTAATTGCACTAGCAGGTCTTGGAGCTATCGCTTATTGGTATTCTATTCCGATAGCTGTTGGGGTATTAGTATTATTGACAGCCCTTATTTTATCTTATCGCCAAATTATTTTTGCTTATCCGCATGGCGGGGGCGCATATGTTGTATCAAAAGAAAATTTAGGGATGAATCCAGGCTTAATTGCTGGAGGATCTTTATTAGTCGATTATATTTTAACAGTTGCGGTAAGTGTGTCTGCAGGTACAGATGCGCTCACATCTGCTTTTCCTAGTTTACATGCACATAATGTAATCATTGCGATTATATTTGTTATATTTATTACCATCTTAAATTTAAGAGGCGTAACGGAATCAGCTTCCGTTTTAGCATATCCTGTTTATTTATTCGTTTTAGCACTATTTATATTAATTGGTGTAGGGATATACAATATTTTAACGGGATACGTTTCACCGACTTTACACACGCCGATTGGAACGCCGGTTGCGGGAATTAGTTTATTTTTACTGTTACGAGCATTTGCATCAGGTAGTTCAGCTTTAACAGGTGTTGAGGCGATATCTAATGCAATTCCAAACTTTAAAGATCCTGCACCAAACAATGCAGCAAAAACATTGCTTGCAATGGGAGCATTACTTGCGGTTTTATTTTCAGGAATTGTATTTTTAGCTTATTATTATGGGGTTACTCCAAGTAAGGAAGTAACAGTTGTTTCACAAATTGCTGAACAAACATTTGGACGTAATTTCATGTACTATTTCATACAAGGTACAACAGCTTTAATATTAATCCTTGCTGCTAACACAGGATATTCTGCATTTCCGCTATTAGCAGTAAACCTTGCAAAAGACAAATTTATACCGAGAATGTTTACGATTAGAGGAGACCGCTTAGGTTATTCAAACGGTATTATTATACTTGGAATCGCATCGATTATTTTAATTGTAGCTTTCCAAGGGCAAACAGAGCATTTAATTCCGTTATACGCAGTCGGTGTATTTATTCCATTTACACTTTCTCAAAGTGGTATGGTATTAAAATGGCTTCGTGAAAAACCTGAAGGATGGGCTTTGAGATTAACCGTTAATTTAATTGGAGCAGTCATTAGTTTTATCGTAATGAGTATGTTCTTTTTAACTAAATTCGCACAAGTTTGGTCAATTCTTATTTTCTTACCCGTCATTATCTTCTTGTTCCACCGAATTAAGAAGCATTATGATGCAGTAGGGGACCAACTAAGTTTAAAAACTTGTGAACGGATTGTTCCAATTGAAGGAAATGTAATTGTCGTTCCTGTAGCTGGTATGACACATGTAGTAGAAAATTCATTGAACTATGCGAAGTCTCTTTCTGCAGATCAAGTTATCGCTGTATATGTTGCTTTTGATAGAGAAGAGGAAAAGAAATTTGAAGAGAAATGGAAGAAGTGGCAACCTGAAGTAAGGCTTGTTACATTACATTCTCATTATAGAAGTATTATTCAGCCGTTAACTAAATTTATTGATACAGTACAATATAAAGCGAGTGAATCAAATTACCGAGTTACTGTCGTTATACCACAGTTCATTCCGAAAAAAGGTTGGCATAACATTCTTCATAATCAATCTAGTTTACTCATTCGTGCGTATTTACTCTATAAGCGAAATGTTGTTATTACGACAGTTCCATATCATTTGAAAAAGTAAGAAGATTTTTAGGGATAGCTTCAAGAAATTGAAGCTATCCCTTTTATGTATATGCTATGCATAATTGCATACGAGTTGAAAAAATATATTAATATAATTTTTATATCTGTGAGTAAGTAGAGGTTTTTCTTGTGATATATGGATATTTCAATTGAAAAAGTGAAGAGGATTATATTTTGAAATAAAGACATGAAAGCTTGAAAATAAAGGGAATGAAAATACTTCTTTACGTTATATAAATAGCTGTGTTTAAATGACCTTACAGTACAAAACTTACATGAAAACAAAACGAAATTTCATATTTACGTACGTTATTTAGTTTAAAATGAATAATATTTTTTATGTAATATATTCACTGTGTGAATGTGGAAATTGCTATAAAATAGAAATTTTATACAATGTTATTCATACTAATCACATATGAAATGTTTTATAACAATAAGTAAGTACTGTAGTAATAAAAGTTGGGAGAGATGGTTCGTACGTGAATCATGGTGAGAATGTTCTCTATTTTAACCATCTCAAACTTTGTGCAAGAAAATAGAATAATAAAATGCGATAGTAATAGTTGCTAATACATAGGAGGAGTTAAAGTGAAAAAGACTTTAATTACAGGGTTATTGGTTACAGCAGTATCTACGAGTTGCTTCATTCCTGTAAGCGCTTACGCTAAGGAGGGGCAAACAGAAGTGAAAACAGTATATGCGCAAAATGTAATTGCTCCAAATACATTATCCAACTCAATTAGAATGTTAGGATCACAGTCACCGCTTATACAAGCATATGGATTAGTTATTTTACAACAGCCAGACATTAAGGTGAATGCGATGAGTAGTTTGACGAATCATCAAAAGTTTGCAAAGGCAAATGTAAGAGAGTGGATTGATGAATATAATCCGAAGTTAATCGACTTAAATCAAGAGATGATGAGATATAGCACTAGATTTAATAGCTATTATAGTAAGCTTTATGAACTAGCAGGAAACGTAAATGAAGATGAACAAGCAAAAGCAGATTTTACAAATGCATATGGAAAATTACAATTGCAAGTACAAAGTATCCAAGAGAGTATGGAGCAAGATTTATTAGAGTTAAATCGATTTAAAACGGTATTAGACAAAGATAGTAGCAACTTATCAATTAAAGCTGATGAAGCAATAAAAACACTACAAGGATCAAGTGGAGATATTGTGAAATTAAGAGAAGATATTAAAAGAATTCAAGGGGAAATTCAAGCTGAATTAACGACTATTTTGAATAGACCTCAAGAAATTATAAAAGGTTCTATTAATATTGGTAAACAAGTATTTACAATCACAAATCAAACCGCACAGACGAAAACAATTGATTTTGTTTCTATCGGTACTTTAAGTAATGAAATTGTAAATGCTGCAGATAGCCAAACGAGAGAAGCAGCTCTTCGCATTCAGCAAAAGCAAAAAGAGCTACTACCACTTATTCAAAAGTTATCACAAACTGAAGCAGAGGCGACACAAATTACATTCGTTGAAGATCAAGTGAGTAGCTTTACAGAACTAATCGATCGTCAAATTACAACATTAGAAACGTTATTAACGGATTGGAAAGTTTTAAACAATAATATGATCCAAATTCAAAGGAATGTTGAAGAAGGCACATATACAGACAGTAGTTTACTTCAAAAACATTTCAATCAAATTAAAAAAGTAACTGATGAAATGAATAAACAAACGAATCAATTTGAAGATTATGTTACAAACGTTGAAGTACATTAAACAGAAAAATAATTAGCGATATAGGGAGAGAAGAAAAATGACAAAAAAACCTTATAAAGTAATGGCTCTATCAGCACTTATGGCAGTATTTGCAGCAGGAAACATTATGCCAGCCCATACGTATGCAGCTGAAAGTACAGTGAAACAAGCTCCAGTTCATGCGGTAGCAAAAGCTTATAATGACTATGAAGAATACTCATTAGGACCAGAAGGCCTAAAAGATGCAATGGAAAGAACAGGTTCAAACGCTTTAGTAATGGATCTGTACGCTTTAACAATTATTAAACAAGGTAATGTTAACTTTGGTAATATATCGTCTGTTGATGCGGCTTTAAAAGGAAAAGTGATTCAGCACCAAGATACAGCGAGAGGAAATGCGAAGCAATGGTTAGATGTATTAAAACCACAGCTTATTTCAACAAATCAAAATATTATTAACTACAATACGAAATTCCAAAACTATTATGATACGTTAGTTGCTGCGGTAGATGCAAAAGATAAAGCGACTCTTACGAAAGGTTTAACTAGATTATCAAGTAGTATTAATGAAAATAAAGCGCAAGTAGATAAGTTAGTAGATGACTTGAAGAAATTCAGAAACAAAATGACGTCGGATACGCAAAACTTCAAAGGTGATGCAAATCAAATTACATCTATATTAGCTAGTCAAGATGCAGGAATCCCGCTTCTGCAAAATCAAATTACAACGTACAATGAAGCGATTAGTAAATATAATGCAATTATTATCGGCTCATCTGTTGCGACAGCTTTAGGGCCAATTGCAATTATTGGTGGTGCAGTAGTTATTGCTACAGGTGCAGGAACGCCGTTAGGAGTCGCGTTAATTGCAGGTGGTGCAGCAGCTGTAGGCGGTGGTACAGCTGGTATCGTATTAGCGAAGAAAGAGCTTGATAATGCACAAGCTGAAATTCAAAAAATAACAGGGCAAGTTACAACTGCTCAATTAGAAGTAGCGGGATTAACGAACATTAAAACGCAAACTGAGTATTTAACAAATACAATTGATACTGCAATTACAGCGTTGCAAAACATTTCAAACCAATGGTATACAATGGGATCAAAATACAATTCTTTACTTCAAAATGTAGATGCAATTAGTCCAAACGATCTTGTTTTCATTAAAGAAGATTTAAACATTGCAAAAGATAGCTGGAAAAACATTAAAGACTATGCAGAAAAGATTTATGCTGAAGATATTAAAGTAGTAGATACGAAAAAAGCATAATAATAATTAAACTGCTATAGCATTATGTATAGATAAAAGGTCTTTAAATAATAGAGAGCTCCTGGTCAGTAGTGAGCAGGAGCTTTTTTTACCTCTAATGTTTCATATCCTCATAAAAAGAATAGGTGATAAGTATGCGCAATAATTTCTATAAAAAATGTCTTTTAACGCTAATGATTGCTGGGGTGGCAACGAGTAATGCGTTTCCGTTACATCCTTTTGCAGCAGAACAAAATGTAAAGGTGTTACAAGAAAATGCTAAAAATTATTCTCTCGGACCAGCAGGATTCCAAGATGTAATGGCGCAAACGACATCGAGCATATTCGCAATGGATTCATATGCAAAATTAATTCAAAATCAGCAAGAAACTGATTTAAGTAAAATAAGTTCCATTAATAGTGAGTTTAAAGGAAATATGATTCAGCACCAAAGAGATGCAAAGATTAACGCAGCGTATTGGTTAAATAGTATGAAGCCTCAAATTATGAAAACGGATCAAAATATTATTGATTACAATAATACTTTTCAAGCGTATTATAATGACATGCTAATAGCGATTGATCAAAAGGATAACGTAAAGTTAAAAGCAGATTTAGAAAAATTGTATGCCGATATTGTAAAGAATCAAAATGAGGTAGATGTATTACTAAGTAATTTGAAAGCTTTTCGCGATAGAATGGCGAAAGACACAAATAGCTTTAAAGAGGATACAAATCAATTAACAGCGATTTTAGCAAGTACGAATGCGGGCATTCCGGCTCTAGAGCAACAAATCAATACATATAACGATTCAATCAAAAAGAGTAATGATATGGTCATTGCTGGTGGTGTACTTTGCGTAGCATTAATAACATGTCTTGCTGGCGGGCCGATGATTGCGATTGCGAAAAAAGATATCGCAAATGCAGAACGCGAAATAGCCAATTTAAAAGATAGAATTTATGGAGCACAAGCAGAGGTCGCAATTTTGACAGATATAAAAAATAAAACAACAAATATGACTGAAACGATTGATGCGGCAATTACAGCACTGCAAAATATATCAAATCAATGGTATACAGTAGGTGCAAAATATAATAATTTACTACAAAACGTAAAAGGAATCAGTCCGGAAGAGTTTACGTTTATAAAAGAAGATTTACATACAGCAAAAGATAGCTGGAAAGATGTAAAAGATTATACAGAAAAATTACATGAAGGCGTGGTGAAATAAACAGTGGACTAGTTCTGCTGTTTATTTTTTATCCTGTTTTTTGTGAGAGGTGGACTTGTAATTTGATAAATAAATTTTCTATGTGTTTTATCAATGTAGCTTTTGGATAATGTTTAGTCAAATTGATACTAATAACCTAGATAAACTTCTGATCAAGCTTTTAATATTTAATGTTTTAATGAAAAAAGCTATACTGTAATCAAAACTAAAAATTGGAAAGGAAACAACAGAACATGGAAAATTATTTGTTATTTATCCTTACAGCAATGCTAATCATAATGATGCCTGGCCCTGGTTTTGCACTAGTTACAAAAAATACTATCTCACATGGTAAAAACGGTGGGATAAAGACCGTCTTAGGAACGGTATCTGGAATGATGATTCATACAATAATGGCTACGTTAGGACTCTCTGCTATCTTAATGAAATTTGCTATGTTATTTACATTTATAAAATATGCTGGGGCTTTTTATTTAATTTACTTAGCTGTAAAGTCAATTAAAAGTGCTTTTTCTAAAAAAGAAGATATGTCATGTTCAGTGGAAATGAATTCTAAGGATATTGGAACGATTAAAAGCTTTAGACAAGGATTTACTACGGCAATTTTAAACCCAAAAACTGCTGTGTTTTTTCTTAGTTTTCTACCCCAATTTATTGTGAGTAATCAAAATCATTTCCTCCAATTTCTTTTATTAGGAGTCACATTTACGACTTTGACAGCAATATGGTATTTACTTTATATCTCACTCATACGTCAATTAAGAACTTTTCTAAGAAAAGAACGAGTGAACCGTACAATTGAGGGTATTACGGGCGCAGTATTATTAGTATTTGGAGTTAGGTTGTTTTTCCAAAAATAAATATGTAAATGTAATGAGAGATAAATAGTGGTGGTTATTTCTCGTTTCATTTATTATAAAGCTACAATTTTATAATTGATTTTACATTTTCATACCAATTTTCTTATCTCAGGGTATTTACTTTTCTTAGCTTGCTTGTGATATGATGTGCCTCTATATAAAAGAAACCACAGTTTACATCAAAACTGTGGTTTTTTGAAGTGCAAGGAATTACATAAATCATTAGTCACTATCTAAATTGTAATCCCGATTTATTAATATCTATTTTTTTAACTCTACAACAGAAACAAGTCTAGTTTAGAATGAAAGTAATGCAATTGTTTAACATATGTATCGCCATAACATATGCAATGGATCTTTTAGAAATAAGATAAGCCGCAGTAAGTATCACCGAGCCAGGTAAATAAATAGCAATATCCGAAAGCTGATTTGTATGAAGAACTGTAAAAATTATAATCGAAATGATAGATGCAATTGCAGTACCAATATAATGCGAAAAACGATTTAATAATATATGACGAAACACAATTTCTTCAAGTATTGGACCTAGAATACCAAATACAAGCAATGTAAATATAAGAGGTATCTCCGCACCTGTTTCAAGGAGCTGTTCTTGGTTCTCTGGTTGACCAGTTGCGAGAAAACGCATAACAGCTTGTTCTACAATTACTGTAAATAAAACCACCATAGGAATGCTTACTATTTTTAAAATTGTCTTCTCTTTAAAATAAATAAAACTTTCAATAATTTCTTTTCTAAAGAAAATTATTCCTACAAAAGCAGGTACAGTCAAACCGATTGAACTAAGAGCAAATTCTGATTCAACTAAATTGCTGTTAGTTAAAAGGGATAGGCCAAATAATATGAACAAGCCAATTTGAAGTAGTGCAAACATTGTATAAACTATTAGCATAATAATTTCTTTTTTATTCATTTTTATAAAGTTCACTTTATTGCCCCCATAATTAAATTACCTAGAATTTTTATAATTTCTTTCTGCATAACGTTCTCCTTATTAGATTTCAAACCGGACGGTTCGGTCTTGTTTGAAATCTAATGATACTATAAGTTTCTAGTCTTTTAAACCCTTTTTACAAAGTATTAACAAAATCAAAATGGCAAAAAATTAAAATATTTATATCTCCGTTTCTTATTAACAATCAAATTTCAGTATTCATTAATTAATAACGGTTCCTCTTTTATAGAATGAAGTGCTAAGGTTTTTGACCGCAAGACTACGGAAGCTATCTAAATATACGAAGTGAAAGGGGGAGTAATTCAAACCCCTTAGCTAAACATATTAATAAAAACTATATATAATAGTCATATGTCTATACACTAAAGTTACCTGTATAATTTTTACATCTTCTAAGATTTTAGGTAAAATTAGTTGTATAACATGACTGAATTAAACAATTGGTCATGTTATTTTTTTGATAGAAAATTTATTTGAATAATATAGATAATAAAATTTGACTAATCTCTTTTCAAACTGTATTGTTTGAGGTTTCCATAAGGTAGGGATTGATAATATATTTCTGTACCAAACTTATTTATACTTACAAAAAAATTATCTGGGATATTAAGCTCGTTTTTATTAGGAGGATTACAAAGCATGACTAAAGTTGATAAGGTAAAAGAAAAAATTATTGAAACATCTTTATATTTATTTAATACTAATGGGATAACTCGCACATCCATCCAGGATATAATGACAGCTACTGAACTACCTAAAGGATCTATTTATCGTAGATTCAAAAATAAAGAAGAAATTGTTCTTGCTGCCTACGACAAAAGTGGTGAGATTATGTGGAGTCATTTTCATAAAGCAATGGAAAATAAAAAGACAGCAATCGATAAAATCCTTGCAATTTTCCTTGTATATCAAGATGCAGCTAATAATCCACCTATTGCTGGAGGCTGTCCGTTGCTTAATAGCGCAATTGAAAGTACAGGAGTATTTCCAGAATTACAAAAAGCTGCAGCAAAAGGTTATGATAATACAGTAATGTTAATGGCTTCTCTCATAAAAGAAGGAATAGAGAAACAAGAACTTAAGGAAGATATAGAGATTATATCGCTCGCTTCTTTTCTTGCCTCTTCAATGGAGGGGGCTATTATGGCAAGTCGAGTATCTAACGATAATATACACCATCATTATTTTATTGAACAAATAAAACATCATCTTTTCTCTTATTCTAAATAAGTGAGAACTTACATTGCTTTCATCCAATTTTTATAGACTTAAATTGAATAAACACCCCTCATAAAATGTATTTACTGTTTATGAGAGGTATTTGAATAGCTTTTTAGACGATGTTTAATGTTTCTTATTGGACGGCTTTGTTATCGTTACTGTAAAAAGTAATAAAGAATGAATTACATATAAATCGATTTATATGTTTCAAGCGTATCTATATTGAGTTTGTAAATCTACATAATAAGGTTTCATTGTAAATACTAAGTGTAGTAGAAGTATGGGTAGATAAAATTCGGTAGTCGAAATTTCTTACATAAAGCTGTATAATGCTTGTAACGAAAAGGAAATACAGGAAAGGATATGTAATGAGTTACTATGGATAAAGATAAACAACAATTAAGCGTTGAAGTTGCAAGGTTATATTATCAATCAGATTATAGTCAGCAAGAAATTGCTAACAAATTAAATATTTCAAGACCGACGATTTCTAGATTATTAAAGTACGCGAAAGAAAAAGGATTTGTTCAAATTAGTATAGCCGATCCATTTGCGGATTTAGATAACGTTGGGAATTTACTGAGAGAAAAGTACAACTTGTTAGAGGCACATGTCGTATTTTCTCCAGTGCCAGAATATGCAACGATTACAGAGTATATAAGTAAATATGCAGCTGAGTATATGGAAAAGACGGTTAAAAACGGTGATATCGTTGGTGTAAGCTGGGGAATGACGATGTATGAAATCGCTAGAAAAATTATACCGCAACATGTAAAAGGTGTAGAAGTTGTCCAGCTAAAAGGTGGTATTAGTCATTCGAGTGTAAATACATATGCGAATGAGACGATAGCTTTATTTGCAGATGCATTTCAAACGACGCCAAGAAATCTGCCTCTTCCAGTTATATTTGATAATGCAGTGACAAAAGAATTAGTAGAGCAGGATCGACATATTCATCACATTATCGAAATGGGGAAACAAGCGAATATTGCAATTTTCACTGTAGGAACAGTGCGAGACGAAGCGCTATTATTCCGATTAGGTTATTTCGATAAGGATGAAACGAGTTTACTCAAAAAACAATCGGTCGGTGACATTTGTTCACGATTCTTTGATGGGGACGGAAATATTAGTAGCGAAGAAATTAATAAGCGGACCATTGGAATTGAGTTAGAGGAGCTGAAATTAAAGAAACGCTCTATTTTAGTTGCTGGTGGTAATAGAAAAATAAAAGCAATTGATGGTGCGTTACGTGGAGGGTATGCAAATGTATTAATTATCGATCAGCATACAGCAAAAGAATTGTTGCATTATCAAAAAGGTTAGAAATAAAAGGCTTTCTCAAGATGTTAATTTTGAGAAAGCCTTTTATTTTTAGTATGAATAAATCAATGTGTAGTACCTTGTAAAGTATTTGTAAGGAACGCTCTTTGATTGATCTCCCTTTTCAAAGGTTAGGGAGTTAGCCATAATATCTCTATTTACAAAAATCCACCCATCCTCTTCCATCATATTGATAAAAGGTTCCATTTTTCCGCGTTTTACTAAGTATGGCGATTCAGCATCTACTGAACTTACTTCTACCATCTCTTTATTTTGAATAACGATTTTAGCCATAGCTAAAGCAAATGGAATAGGGTTACCTTCTTGGAAAATAACATCCCGTTTTTGGAAAATAAATATGGATAGTGAGGTGCATACTAGCAATGTGAATATAAAGAATTTCGACTTAAACAAGTGGTTCACATCCTTTCATTTACAAGTTTACACCATTTTCAATTTTTCTCAATAAATTCCTTTTCGCAAAATGATGAACAAAATTTCAAAAGTGTATTTACATTTGTTCAACTAAGGGTTAGAATGAAGTTGTTAAAAGATATGAGGAGTGAAGACAATGAATATTGCAAAATTAATTGACCATACAATTTTAAAAGCTAATACTACAAAAGAAGATGTTATGAAAGTAATCGAGGAAGCAAAGGAATATAAATTCGCTTCTGTTTGTATTAACCCAACTTGGGTAAAATTAGCGGCTGAAGAGTTAGCTGGACATGATGTAGACGTTTGTACTGTAATCGGTTTCCCATTAGGAGCAAGCACTACTGAAACAAAAGCATTCGAAACAAAAGATGCTATCGCAAAAGGTGCAACTGAAGTTGATATGGTAATCAACGTAGGTGCTTTAAAAGATGGCGACAACGAATTCGTTGAAAAAGACATTTATGAAGTAGTACAAGCAGCAAAAGGAAAAGCTCTTGTAAAAGTAATCATTGAAACTTGCCTTCTAACAGACGAAGAAAAAGTTCGTGCTTGTGAATTATCAGTAAAAGCTGGCGCTGATTTCGTAAAAACTTCAACTGGATTCTCAACTGGCGGAGCAACTGCTGAAGATATCGCATTAATGCGTAAAACAGTAGGACCAAACGTTGGTGTAAAAGCATCTGGTGGAGTACGTACACGTGAAGATGCAGATAAAATGGTAGCTGCTGGAGCTTCTCGCGTTGGAGCAAGTGCTAGTGTTGCAATCGTATTAAATGATGCAAAAGGTGCTACAGATAACTACTAATCATTAATGATGTCAAAAGCAATAGATACACAAAGTAAAGTGTATCTATTGCTTTAACAACTTTAAAAAATGTAAGCGGATACGAATGGGAGGAGACGGCTTATGAAATACTTAATTGGTATTTTTGGCCTCGTATTGATTTTAGGTATCGCTTGGCTTGCTAGTAATGATAGAAAAAAAGTCAAATATCGCCCAATCATAACGATGGTTATATTACAATTCATTTTGGGGTTTTTATTATTAAATACAAGTGTAGGGAATATATTAATTAGCGGAATAGCAGATGGTTTTGGAGAGTTATTAAAATATGCCGCTGATGGTGTGAATTTCGTATTTGGTGGATTAGTAAATCAAAAAGAGTTTTCGTTCTTTTTAAGTGTATTAATGCCAATCGTATTTATTTCAGCTTTAATAGGTATTTTGCAACACATTAAAGTATTACCTATTATTGTGAAATCTATCGGTCTAGCATTAAGTAAAGTAAATGGAATGGGGAAACTAGAATCATATAATGCAGTTGCTTCTGCGATTTTAGGACAATCTGAAGTGTTTATTTCAGTTAAGAAACAATTAGGATTATTGCCAGAGAAAAGAATGTATACATTATGTGCATCTGCAATGTCTACCGTTTCAATGTCTATCGTCGGATCATATATGGTGTTATTAAAACCGCAATATGTTGTAACCGCTTTAGTGCTTAACTTATTCGGTGGTTTTATTATCGCTTCTATCATTAACCCATATGAAGTTACTGAAGAAGAAGATATGTTAGAAGTGCAAGAAGAAGAGAAAAAGACTTTCTTTGAAGTATTAGGTGAATACATTATAGACGGATTTAAAGTTGCGATTACAGTAGCAGCTATGCTAGTTGGTTTCGTTGCTCTTATCGCATTCATCAATGCAGTATTTAAAGGTGTAATTGGTATCTCATTCCAAGAAATCCTTGGTTATGTATTTGCACCATTTGCATTTATTATGGGTGTGCCTTGGCATGAAGCAGTTAATGCCGGAAATATTATGGCAACAAAATTAGTATCAAATGAATTTGTCGCTATGACAGATTTAGCACAAGGAAACTTTAATTTCTCAGACAGAACGACAGCGATTATATCTGTATTCTTAGTTTCATTTGCAAACTTCTCTTCAATTGGAATTATTGCAGGGGCAGTTAAGAGCTTAAATGAAAAGCAGGGGAATGTAGTCGCAAGATTTGGTTTGAAATTACTTTTCGGTGCAACATTAGTAAGCTTCTTATCAGCAACAATCGTTGGCTTATTATTTTAATAGATTCATATCATATAAAAAGGAATGGTGATTGTAATGAGAATGGTAGATATTATTGCGAAAAAACGTGACGGCAAAGAATTAACGACTGAAGAAATCAAATTCTTTATTAATGGATATACAGACGGAAGTATTCCTGATTATCAAGTGAGTGCACTTGCAATGGCAATCTTCTTTAAAGATATGACAGATCGTGAACGTGCAGATTTAACGATGGCAATGGTGGAGTCTGGAGAAACAATTGACTTATCAGCAATTGAAGGAATTAAAGTAGACAAACATTCAACTGGTGGTGTTGGTGACACAACAACATTAGTGTTAGGACCATTAGTTGCAGCTTTAGATGTTCCAGTAGCAAAAATGTCTGGTCGTGGCTTAGGACATACAGGCGGAACAATTGATAAATTAGAAGCAGTAGAAGGGTTCCACGTTGAAATTACGAAAGAGCAATTCATTGATATTGTAAACCGTGACAAAGTAGCTGTTATCGGACAAACAGGAAACTTAACACCTGCAGATAAAAAAATCTATGCATTGCGAGATGTAACAGGAACAGTAAACTCAATTCCTTTAATCGCAAGTTCAATTATGAGTAAAAAAATTGCAGCTGGTGCTGACGCAATCGTACTTGATGTAAAAACAGGTGCTGGTGCATTTATGAAGACCGAAGAAGATGCGAAAGAATTAGCACATGCAATGGTACGTATCGGAAATAATGTTGGACGTCAAACGATGGCTGTTATTTCAGATATGTCACAGCCCCTTGGTTTTGCGATTGGTAATGCTCTAGAAGTGAAAGAAGCAATTGATACGTTAAAAGGTGAAGGTCCAGAAGATTTAACAGAATTAGTACTTGTATTAGGAAGTCAAATGGTCGTACTTGCGAAAAAAGCAAATACGTTAGAAGAAGCGCGTGAAATGTTAATTGAAGTTATGAAAAACGGAAAAGCAACTGAGAAGTTTAAAGAGTTCTTAAGCAATCAAGGCGGAGACAGCTCAATTGTAGACAATCCAGAAAAAATGCCACAAGCGAAGTATGTCATTGATGTACCTGCTAAAACTTCAGGTGTTATTTCAAACATTGTTGCAGATGAAATCGGTATCGCAGCTATGTTATTAGGTGCTGGCCGTGCGACAAAAGAAGATGAAATCGATTTAGCAGTAGGATTAATGTTACGTAAAAAAGTTGGCGATGCAGTAAAAGAAGGCGAGCCATTCGTAACGATTTATGCAAATCGAGAAAATGTAGAAGATGTAAAAGCTAAAATTTATGAGAACATTTCTATCGCTGAAACAGCAGTTGCTCCTAAATTAGTTCATACAGTTATTACTGACTAAACATCACTATATTTATTTTGAGGAGGAAATAATATGGATAAGAAAAAATATATTGAAGAAGCAAATAAGATGTTATCAAAAGCGTATATTCCGTATTCTAAATTTCCTGTTGGTGCAGCATTAGTTACGAAAGAAGGTAAAATCTATACTGGTTGTAATATAGAAAATGCTTCTTATGGTTTATGTAACTGTGCAGAAAGAACAGCAATCTTTAAAGCGGTATCAGAAGGTGAGCGCGATTTTAGTTACTTAGTCATTACAGGAGAAACGGATGGACCGATTTCACCATGTGGTGCTTGTAGACAAGTAATTGCTGAGTTCTGTGATCCGAAAATGCCAGTATTACTAACGAATGTAAAAGGTGATGAAAAAGAAGTGACTGTTGAACAGTTACTACCAGGCGCTTTCTCAATTGAAGATTTAAAATAAGTGAAGAATCCGTTCCACAATTAATAGTTGTGGAACGGATTTTTTATTTTCAAAAATAGAATGTAATATTTTGTTCATATTCCGTTCATAAACTTTGCATAAAATGATTGCAGCGAATATGGAAAGTTTACAGCAGGAGGAATACAATGAAGAAATTATATAATGCAGCATTCATTTACTTAATAATTGGATTATTATCAGGTGTATTTGCAAGAGAGTATACGAAAGCACAAGGAATTAAAGGATCTACTATGTTGCAATTAGTGCATACGCACGTGTTAGTATTAGGATTCATATTCTTTTTGATTGCATTCGCTTTATTTAAGGTACTTCAAATACAAGAAACAAAAAGCTTTTATGCATGGTTTATTGTATACAATGTAGGATTAATTTTTACTGTCGTTACAATGGTATTTAGAGGGATTTTACAAGTGAATGGAACAGACTTTAATGGTTTAAGCCATATGGCTGGATTGGCTCATGTTATTATAAGTGTCGGGCTCGTTTGGTTTATGATTTTGCTTAAAAAGTCTTTTAAATAGGTAGGAGTGGAGGATATGAATATAGCACTTTTATCAAGTATCGTAGCAGTTTGTATGGCTGTTGGAGTAATGTTTCTACGTTTTAAAGCAGCGAAAAAACCGGTAACGAAAAAGAAGATTATATTACCACCATTTTTTATGAGTACTGGTGCTATGATGTACTTCTTACCAGAGTTTCGGTTAACGTCATTAGAAATAGTAGAAGCAATTACTGTAGGGCTTATTTTCTCTATATTTCTTATTAAAACAACGAAGTTTGAAATAAGAAATGAACAAATATATATGAAACCGTCTAAAGCATTTATATTTATTTTAGTTGGGTTATTAGCAGTACGAGTAGCAATGAAATCGTATTTAAGTCAATCAATTGATTTAACAGAGTTAAGCGGGATGTTTTTCTTACTCGCATTTGCGATGATTGTATCGTGGAGAATTGCGATGTATCGCTCGTTTGCTAAATTAGAAAAAACATTAAAAAGAGCTGGAATTTCTATATAGGAAATCCAGCTCTTTTTATGTTTTATTGAAATTTTTTAGCCCGGAACTCATTTACTAAATTTCAAACGATCTTGAGCATCTTGTAATGCAAATGGCGTAACATTAATACCATTTGGATCAACAATTTTTGTGTTTAATAAAATGGAATCTAAGCTTCCACGAAATGTTTTTGTATAATTTTGACGCAACATTTGTTGTTCTTGTTTTTCATCAACTGTTAATCCAGATGTTCTTTCTTTTTTTGCTAATTCGTTAATACGGAATAAAATGTTTTGCATTTGTTTTCACCTCTAGTTTAATTTAATTACATTAGTTACTTACTAATGTATAGTTATTGTAACCTATCTTTTAGAAAGTGTCAATGTATATAAAAAAGCTTTTCAAATGGTAAAAATAAGAGAAGGGAGAAACTAATACTTGAAATGTAAAAATCGTTAATATACAATACCGTAGTAGGGTATAAAAATAATATGGATTGAAGTTAGCTTACTTTAGAAAGTAAGAGTCATAAATAGAAGGAGTATAGACAATGGACGCAGTCATTTCAAAGAAAGAAACAATTATTTCGTATAGCATTGCATTTATATTTATATTAGCAATGGTAATAGTGGGGGGATTATTAAACGATCCGGAAGTCATTTTGCCGGAAATAGCAGCAATGGCAGTTGCTTTATGGGCATATCGTGAGCCAGGATGGCTAAGACAACCAGATAAAATCTTTATTGCACCGTCAATAACAGCTGTTATTGGTTTTATGGTGAATCAAATAGATATAGCCTATTTAGGAAAAGTAAGTTTAACACTCGTATTAATGATGTTGTTTCTACGCATAATTCAATCTAATTTAGCTCCATCTATTGCGACAGGTTTATTACCTTTAGTAACGAATGCGACGGAATGGTCATTTGTTATCGCTGTTTTCGCTTTAACCTTTATTTTAATGATAGGAGTTCTTATATTTAAATTGAACCAAGGCCTTGAGCGAAAAGTGCATATACAGTATAAATATATGATTGTATTTCTCATACTAAATTTCGTGTGGATCAGTTTATGTTGGATAACTGGTTATGAACAATTAGCAGTTATTCCACCAATATTAGTTGTTGTGTATGAATCACTTCAAAAACCGATGTACAATGAAAAAATGGCTTTTAAACAAATACTCGTATTAACTATATCGGCAACTGTTGGAACTTTATTGTATTTTGCAATTGATTCATGGATTGTAGTCACTTTATTAAATATGATATTAATGTTTATTTTATTAAAAATCGTTGGAGTATGTATTCCAGCAGCCTATGCATTTCCGTTATTACCGCTCGTATTTCCTGATGAAATGATAAAAATGTTACCAGCAGGCTCATTTGTTGCAGGGGTATTTTTATTTGGTGCAGTATTATTGTATAAAAAGTGGGAGATGAAGCAGAAGAGTTAAATATAATTTACAAAAAGGTAAGCTCAAATGAATTGAACTTACCTTTTTATATGTATTACCAATAAAGAGTAGTATCATAAACCCCAATTAAAATGAGTAGGACACCTGCTATACGTTGAATGCTTTTTCCTATTTTTCGGCTCTTTTTTAGTAGTGTCCCATTTAATCCAAGATAGGAGACAATGAACATTAATACAACGATAGGTAGAGCAGTTCCTATCGAAAAGAATGTCGGAAACAAGTAACCATAATTATATGAGAAAGATAGAGGGATTAACGTTCCAAAGAATAGAACGAACATAGTCGGGCAGAAAGCTAAGGAAAAGAAAAATCCAAGTAAAAATGAGCCAACTTCATTTTGTTTTCGTATAAATTTGATCGAGAAGAGATTTTTTCCTTTTATAATACCTGCCAACATTAACCCCATTAAAACTAATAAAGGTCCAATTATTTTTCGTAACCATGGGAAATACAAAGTTAATATTGGCTGAATTTCTTTTCCTAACAACCATACGAATAGTCCAAGCGTCGTAAAAGCTATTATTTTTCCTAAAGTGAATAATAATATATGTTTCCATGCATGTCCTGTTTGTAAAGATTGATTACCATAAAGCGTAATAGCACTAATGTTTCCTGTTAATTGGCAAGGAGCAAGGGTACCTACTATGCCTAATAAAAACGAAAATAAAAGAGGTACAGATTTCGTAGCATTCGCGGCATCCATTAAAGGAGACATGAGTTGATAGCTCCATTCACTAATTGTTGAAAACACGTTATATTCACCCTTCTACTTAAATTGGAATGTTCCCTCTTTAGCAATCTGCTTCCACGTATTACCCTCATCTGTAGAGAGGAACACATTTGATTTCATTGTAGCAAATACAATTTCAGCTGAATTTTGAGGGTTTTGTGAAATATACATAATTGCATCTTTAGAATCTAAAGGTGGAATTTGTATGTTTGTTTCTTCATTTGTAGCAATTGATTTCTTCGTTACGATTTGCCTATTAATAGGGGCGTAAATAACATCTTCATTACTTAATGTAATTGCGGTCGATTCAAGTGATTTAGAGAATAGTTCAAATGTATTTCCGTAATCTGTAGATAAGTAAACACCGTCTTTAGCACTTACCGCGACTACACTAGATTGATTTGGATGTACTGAAAAGGAGTGGATTGCACTTGAAAGCCCCTTCAACTTACTAGTTTTCCATTCTTGTCCATTGTTCGTACTGAAGTAAAAACCTTGTTGTAATTTAGAATTTGGACGTTCATTGTATAAATAAATTGCTTCCGTATTATATCCGACAGCAAGGTTATGAAAATCAGATTCTCCATAAAAAGCTAGCTTTTCGAGAGTATTACCACCATCAGAACTTTTCATTAATCCTAAAGGATTTTTTAAATTTGCTCCTGGTTCAGGATGACCGCTGGCAAAGAACCCGTTCTTCGTTGCCTGAAAGCCCATATAATCATGTAGTCCAGTTTTAGTTTCAAGCCATTTTCCATTTTGATAAACTTTTATCCCGCTATGAGTGGCGATAGAAACCCCAGCCATATTTCCTGCATAGCCAATTCCGTGAATGTGCTCAATTTTTCCAGATGTAATTTCTTTATAGAAGTCTTGTGGACTCGTATTTGCTGTTTCTATATTTTTTGGCTGAGATTGCACCGTTTCTTTTTTCACGGGTGCTGTTTCGGTGTTGCTAGAACATCCCGTAATTATGAATAAAGAAGTAATTGCTAAACCTGTTGCTACATAATGTTTCAAAGTTGTGGCTCCTTTCCTATATATGAGATTTTAAGTATATAGAATAAATGTCAAGAAATTATGGAGTGATGAGTGCCTAGTAATGAAAGTCAGATTTTCTATATAAACACAATTAATTGACGAAAAATTATAACAATAATAAAATGAATTGATTAGATAATTAGTTTTTTAATCATACATAAAACGCTAGGGGGATTATTATGAAATCAACATTTTTTGCTCAAAATAGAGAACGACTAACGAAAACATTACCAGACGAGTCTATTACTATTTTATTTGCTGGACAAGCACCTCAAATGTCAGCTGATGGACATTATAAGTTTGTGCCGAATCGAAATTTTTACTATGTAACAGGAATCGATGAGCCGAATGTTATTTTCATGTTGAAGAAGTTTGGAAATAGTGTAGAAGAAATACTTTTCATTGAAAAATCAGATCCAGTAATGGAAAAATGGGTTGGTAAAACAGTTTCTAGTGAAGAAGCAGAGAAAATTTCAGGTGTAAAGAAAGTTGTATATTTAGATAGCTTTGAAAAGACAATGTCAAATATACTTTTTACAGAAAATGCGAAGCACATATATTTAGATTTAGAGCGCCGAGAGTGGAATGGTACGGAGACAAAAGTTTTAACGTTTGCTAAACATATAAGAGAACAATACCCGCACGTAACAATTGGTAATGTATATCCGAATATTTGTGAATTACGAGTGTTTAAAACTGAAGAAGAAGTTGAAATTATTAAAGAAGCGATTGCTGTAACGAAAGATGGTATTTACAATGTGTTAAAAAATGCAAAAGCAGACATGATGGAATATGAATTAGAAGCTCATTTTGATTTTACACTGAAATCATCAGGTATTAAACACCATGCGTTTCATACAATTTTGGCGAGTGGTAAAAATGCCACAGTCCTGCATTATGAAGACAATGATGCACAAATTCAAAATGGTGATTTAGTACTGCTGGATTTAGGTGCTCAAAAAGACTATTACAACGCTGATATTAGTTATACATTCCCAGTAAGTGGAACATTCTCTAGTCGCCAAAAGCAAATATATAATATCGTATTAAAAGCATTGAAAGAAACAACTGAACTTATTAAGCCAGGAGTAAAGTTTGCTGCATTAAATGAACATACAAAACAGGTGCTAGCAGAAGAGTGTAAAGCAATTGGTTTAATTCAAGAAGACGAAGAGTTATCAAAATACTATTATCATGGAGTAAGTCATTTCCTTGGTTTAGATACGCATGATGTAGGAACATATAAAGATAGAGTGTTAGAAGAAGGTATGGTTATAACAATTGAACCTGGTCTTTATATTGAAGAAGAATCGATCGGCATTCGTATTGAAGATGATATTCTTGTAACGAAAGACGGACACGAAAACTTGTCAAAAGATATCATTAGAGAAGTTGAAGAGATTGAAGAGTTTATGAGTGAAAATAATGAAAATGTAAAAGGAAATCAAGCTGTAGTTAAATAATAAGAAAAAAGTCACCACTAATTGATTTGAACTCTACCTCGAATCGTAGACGATTAAAATCCATGATTCGGGATAGGGTTCTGTTTACCTTCGAAATACTAATCTTTAATTATTAACCCCAATAAGGTTGCAAACTGAACAGCTTGATATGTAGATACTTTACATCCTCTTAAATCGTTCACTGAAACTGTCAGTGTATCAAAATTAGAAGAACTAATATCTATTCCCTTCAGTGATGTCTGATCAAAATTAGCTTCGTCAAGGCTACAAAATTGGAATTCAACTTTTTTTAGTTTACAGTCAAAAAAATCTGCATTATTTAATGAAGTTTCATTGAAGATGATTTTTTCTAGTTTAGAATTTCCAAATGCAGCTAAGTTCAAAATGGAATTCTCAAATTTAACATTTCCTAAGCTAGATTCTGTAAAATTAACCCCGGTTAATTTACTGTTTTTAAATTCGACTCTGTGAACAGAAGAATTGCTTAAATTAACATTTGATAAATCGCAGTTTTCAAAACAAACATCTGTAATATCAATATTGCTAAAGTCTGTATTAGTGAACTTACAGTTTTTTATCACTGCATCATATAGTCGCACTCTATCCACCGATTCATTTTCGAAAGTGGAATCGATAATTTCACACATTTCTAACGTTGGATCTTCTTCATAAAAAATATCTTGAAAATTCTTTGAAGATAACTCTGGTGAAATTTTTGGTCTATCAATTTTCATAGTATATCAATCCTCTTCTATTTGATATATTTGTGTAATTTGAGTCCATTGTCTCCTTGTGAGGAACATTAGTTCTTATTATACAAAAATCTAAGTTCTTTTGTGAAGAGCATTTTAGCTACATTTTTCTTATTTAATAATAGCAGTCTTACGGTTTCTTAAGAAATAACGTCAAAACAAATACGAGAACGGCTAATATAGTCGTTACAAGGAAAGCATTTTGTATTTCTAAAATATTCGCCTCTTGTAAAGTCTCCGCTTTTAGTAATTTTCCAATTAGCTTACGTAAGGTCTAATTACAACTCCTTATTTTCTTGAAAATCCTCTTCTATAATGATTTTGAAAAAGAAAAAGGAGGGATTTTCCATGAAGCGATTTGTATTAACAGCTGTTACAGTCTCTGTAATATCTTTAATTGCTGCATGTTCTGTGACCACAAATACAACAAATGATCATAAAAACATGAATGCAAAAAAAACATCACAGACTGAAACAGCAACAAAACCATTGAAAGTTGAAAAAGGACCAGAAGTTACTTTAATAGCGAAAGAAGAAAAGCAAAAATTAAGTAGCGGTGTTATTGTTCCGGTCTGGACATTTAATGGCTCATCTCCTGGTCCAGAAATTCGGGTGAAAAAAGGTGAAAAGGTGAAAGTGACATTAAAAAATGAATTATCTGCACCAGTATCTATTCATTGGCATGGGTATCCTGTCCCAAATAACATGGATGGAATTCCAGGCGTGACACAAGATGCAGTTGAACCAGGAAAAAGTTTCACTTACGAATTTGAAGCGAACGTACCAGGAACGTACTGGTATCACTCGCATCAAGATTCTGTAAATCAATTAGATAGAGGATTATATGGTGCTCTCGTTGTAGAAGATACAAATGAAAAGTATGATAAAGATTACACATTAATGTTAGATGAATGGGTAACGGATAAAGAAGAGATTGATAAACAGTTAAAAGAAATGACAAAAGGAAAAACAGAAAAAGCAGACAGTAAAAAATCTAGTATGGATAATGATAATACAAAAAAGAATGATGATATGAAGGGCATGGACCATTCTGGTATGAACATGGGTAGTGATAAAAAATACTCTGGTAATATGGCAGGAATGGACCATGGAGATATGAAGATGGAAGGTCATGATATGAGTATGTATAATTTATTCACAATCAATGGAAAAAGTGGTGATTTAGTGGCGCCATTGAAAGTGAATAAGGGAGATAAAGTTCGTCTGCGACTCGTTAATGCTGGTTATCTATCACATGATATACATGTTCACGGTCATGATATAAAAGTAATTGCAACAGATGGTCAACCAATAAACAATCCTAAAGTTATAAAGGATAAAATAATTTCAATTGCACCGGGTGAACGTTATGATGTTGAGTTTACTGCTAATAATCCTGGGAAATGGTATGTTGAAGACCATTCAGAACATAAAGATGCAAAAGGAATGAAGGCTGTTATTAAATATGATGGTAGCAAAGAGATGAAAGATAAAGCAGATGAAAAAGAAAAATTATCGAAATTAGATATGACGAAATATGGTGCTAAAAAATTAGGTGGTTTCACGTTAAATCAGCAGTATACTGCCACATATAATATGGACTTAAATACGCAAATGAATGGAAATGAAATGGTATATACAATTAACGGAAAGGTATTTCCGGATATTGACCCAATTCAAATAAAAAAGGGTGATTTAGTAAAAGTGAAATTGGTAAATCGTTCTAAAATGGATGATCACCCAATGCATTTACATGGTCACTTCTTCCAGGTGTTGAGTAAAGATGGGAAAATGATAGAAGGTTCTCCAATTGTAAAAGATACATTGAACTTAAAACCGGGAGAAGAATATGAAGTAGCCTTTGTAGCTGATAATCCGGGTGAGTGGATGTTCCACTGTCACGACCTACATCATGCTTCAGCAGGGATGGTAACGGAAGTGAAATATACAGATTATAAATCTGACTATGTTCCAAACCCAAACATTCCTAATAAGCCAGAATAATATGAAGCAGTTATCCTATGGATAGCTGCTTATTCATTTTTATTGCAAGTGTTAATGCATATGCTGATCAGGCACGGTTGAAGGTGGGGGGGTATGATCTGGGAATGTCACGAATACGGCAACGATAATTATCACACTAATTGAAAGTAATAACAAAAAACGCCGTTGGATAAAAGTAGAAAAGGTTTCTGATAAAAGTTGAATCATACATGACATAGTTATCGTTATAGTGAGTAATAGGCTAATGAAAAGTATGGCATGAGCTTGTTGAGGGTTTAACATTTCTGTAATCATTGCTCCCATCATACTTGCCATTAATCCAGAGAACATTCCTTCTAAAGCAGTATATAGGTGAAAACGTAGACCAACTAAAAAGCCGATAAATGCACTAATTGAAATCGCAAGCAAAGTAGAGTATAGTAATTCTCCCTTAAAGAGAATCCCAAAATAAAAACCAGTACTTAAACCGATACTCATACTAAAAGACATAATAAATACCATATACTCCATTAGGGTACCCCTGCGTTTAGAAACATATGATGTAATAAAAATCGAGATAAAACAAAGTATTAAGGCAGTTAGTGTGTAAGTGAACATTATGATACCTCCCTGTCCTAGCATTCATTCCATCATATGTTCATCTGGAGAGTACTTATGCTTATTTAAATCTGCATATTATCTGCACAATTTCATGAATGTAAGCAAATAGGCGCTTAATGTTTCAGAGCGTCTTTTTTGTTTGTGAGTATGTGAAAGAAATTGTTATATAATGAGTTTCTATTGTGAAGCAATAAAGAATAAGCGTATAATATTATAGTTATCCCGTTACCCGGGGTAACCCGCGAATGATAAATAAGATTGCTGTTTTATCATCGCTTCTAAACATATATACAATGAAAGTAACACTGGAATACAGATAGGGAGTTATAAAATGAAATTAATTATTTTATATGGATAGGCATGGTCAAACAATAATAAATACACTTCTTATAGCCCTCTTAACCTTTGGTATATAAAGGATTAAGAGGGCTATATTTGTTTGACCATTATTATGGAATAGTTCAAATAACAAAAATGTATATTAAGGGAAAAAATAACAACATCTATGAAATGACTTAAATATAAGGGTTTTTTTATGAGTTTATTTATTGAATAAATCCCATAAAAGCACATAGAACAACTAGGTTATTTGTAAATTTTGACACAATGATAACTTTAGCGTGATATAATTTTATTATTACGGTTAAGATAAAGATCGAGTTAATAATAATATATAAAAATATACAATTTGACAAGTGATTCAGTGAAACTTATTAACATAGAAGCTTACACTCATTAAGGGAAGGAGAACATAAGTGACTAATAAATATTCATTCAAAGATTTTCAAAAAGTGTGGGGGAAGGATCCTATTATAGTTATTGATACTAATATATTTCTAAATCTTTATAAATGCTCTTCAGATACTACAGAAGATATTTTAAAAGTAATGAATTCTATTCCGGTAGACCAATTTTGGATCCCTGCACAAACTTTGGAAGAGTTTGATAAAAATAAAAAAAAGGTAAAAAATGGTCAGTACAATAAATATAAAGATGTGCCAGCAAAAGTTGAATCAACTATGACGAAAGCACGTAATGAAATTGCAAAGAGCTTTGCTCAGTACACTAAATTTAAATTCCCGCATGTGACCACATTGGAAGTTAAAATTAATAAGATGATTTCATTAATATGTGATGAAGCAAAAAAATATGAAGAAGATATTAAAGAAGAGATTAAGCAAAATAAAAAGATGCTTAGTACAGATAAAATTCAATTATTTATAGATACAATTAAAAAACATGGAAATGTTGGGGCTCCGTTTAATATTTCTACATTATTGAGCTTGTATGCTGAGGGAGAACAAAGGTATAAATATAAAATTCCACCTGGATATGAGGATTTAAAAAAAGATGAGAAAGATGAAACTAATAGACAAAAATTTGGCGATTTAATTCTTTGGAAGCAGATTTTAAAAAAAGCTAGTTCCATCACAAATCCAATAATACTTGTTACTCAAGAGCTTAAAGAAGATTGGTGGGTTTTAGACAAAAATAAAGTACCATTAAAACCAAGAGAAGAATTGACTTTAGAATTCTCTGAACATAGTGATGAACAATTTGTTTTGATGAGTCGCAATAATTTTATAGAGTATGTTTCAAAAATAAATCAAATTATGATTGACAATAAAACTCAAATAGAGATGAACGCCGATTCAATTATATTAGATTTAATATCGGAATTGGATTGGAGGACTATATTACATGGAAGTGGTCTTTCTTTTTACCTGAATCATAGTGATGATGTTGAAACCTTTGTAAACAACGTACTTTCAAATGTCGTAATTAATTCATGCTACATGCCCGAGATTGAAATAAATACAATAGACCTTGATAATAAAGAAGCTATTATAGAGGGGAGTTTTGAAACTTATATTGGTACTACAATTCATGAGCTTGTCTCAAAAGAATATGAACATTCATATGAGGCATTATTAAAGTTAGCAGGTTCAATAACTATTGAATTTGCTATTACCATAGATAAAGATAATTTTATAGATCCTAATACAGTCAAAATTAGTATCAATGGATTTGATGTTCTAGATATTCAAAGAGAATCTAGATTAATTGATGAGGATATCTGGGAAGAAATATGTGAGGATTGTAATAAGAATTCAGCTGAATATATTACTCATAGTGGTAAAAATATTTGTGAGAATTGTTCTTTCAAATATGAAGGATGTCCAGATTGTGGGAAGTTTTTTGAATTTGGTAAACTTGCAGGTTCTTATTGTATTGATTGTGATAAAAACCATTAATTTTAAAACTTAATTGAGTAAGCCAAATAGAAATTATTATCAAGGAGATTAATGAATGCGATACTCTAATTATAAAAGAATTAAACAACTTGGTGAAGGTGGAAATGGACGAGTCTTTCTAATGCAGGATGATTCTAAAGAAGAATTTGCAGTCAAAATTTTAAAAAATAAGAATAGATCTAAATCAAAAATAGAAAGATTTAAAACTGAAGCTATAAAAGTGCACAAATTATTTAAAGAGGGTCAAAAAGGGATAATACCAGTATTAGATTATAAATTGCCCTGTGAAGAAACGGGAGATTATTATTTTGTAATGCCCATAGCAGTTCCTTTAGAAGAAAAAATTGAGGAATGTAATAATATTTATGATTTAATAGCAATTTTTAAAAGCTTGGCAACAACATTAAGTGAGTTACATTCTAAAGCAATAGCTCACCGGGATATAAAGCCAGAAAATATATTATATTATCAGGATGAATATTGTTTTGGAGATTTTGGACTGATTGATTTTCCTGAAAAAAAGGGAATAACTAGAGATAATGAGCCTATAGGAAATCGAAAAACAATGGCTCCTGAAATGCGAACACCTTCGTTAGTTAGCGATTCTAGACCAGCAGATGTGTATTCATTTGCAAAAACCCTTTGGATTATACTTACTAGAGAAATATTTGCATTTGATGGCCAATTTAATTGTTTTGAAAATAACAAATTACAAAATAAATATGAAACAATACATTTTGTAGAATTATACCAATTATTAATGGATTCAACGGCTGAAAATCCAGAGAAAAGGCCCACAATTGAGGAGTTTTTAAATAGACTAATAGCGTGGGAAGAAATCTCTAGAGATAATGCTAAAGTTGATAAAAGCCGTTGGCGATTTATAGAACAACATGTTATTCATCAAAAATATCCAAGTACATTAATTTGGAGAGATAAAATTCAAGTAGTAGACATTCTTAAGCAATTATCTATTGTAAACTTCAATCATACTTTTATTCATGATGGTGGGGGAATGGATTCAATAGGTATTGAAATATTTGATGATATAGAAAAAGATATGGTTATGCTTAATTTTGGACCTAACATGTCGCAGGTTTTTAAAATAAAAAGGTTAATATGGGAATTACCAAATGAAGATCCAGAGTTTAGCTATTTCCGTTTAGAGTTTGAAAAATTAAATCCTATATATCCTGATAGTATTGCAGAACAAGAAAAAATGATAAAAGAATACCTCAATGATTTCAGGGTATTAGCATCAGAAGATTTAATCATCAACAATAATAAAGGGTATGAACCGTATAGAGAAGACGATGAACAAGCGTTATTTAGTATTAAGCGCTGGTTTAATGGTTCATTTTTAATTGTTCCTAAAGGGTCTATATACAATCAAATTAGTACTACTTATGATGGGCGACATTCCAAATTTAACGCAGATGATTTCAGAGAGTATATGGAGTTATTACAATATATGTATAATCATGAAATATTAAAACCTTATTTTTGGGATATCGCTCATCACAATCCATTTGAAGATGACCTATTTAAAAAACTTAAAAAAATTAGAGCTATGACAGATGGAGAGTTAGAGAGTAATATACAAGACGATGGTGTTTTCCTACTCCCTTAAACGGATTAATAGCTTATAGTATCGATTTTCAAATAGCAATAAGCAAGTCGATATCTTTTAATATTAAACCATATTTTACAACTTAATCCATTTAAAATATTGGTATTTTTCAAGGGTAATTATATTTTAGACGTTTGATGATTGTGATGTAATAGTAAAATTATTACCTAAAAAGGATGGATAATTATGGAAAATGAAATTTATTTGCCTGACCAACATCATATTGAAAAAATAAGAGAGAATCTTTGGTGTGAAAGAGAGTATGGGAATGTTTCAATAATGGTGGGAGCTGGCTTTAGTCTGAACGCCGATAAGATATCAGATAATTCAGGCGCGTTTTTACTCTGGAATGAACTAGGAGAAAAAATGAAAGCTGAATTATATCCTTATAGTGACAGTTATAATCAAGATGTTCTGAAACTTGCGAGTGAATATGAAGAGGTTTTTGGAAGACAAGCTCTTGACGAATTAATTATAAGTTCTCTACCGGATGAAAATTATGTACCGGGTAACCTACATAAAGTGTTGTTGTCTTTGCCGTGGGCAGATGTTTATACCACAAATTATGACACTCTTTTAGAAAGAACCACAAAATACATATATGATAGAAAATATAATTTAGTTTTAAATACCTCAGATATTCCAAATCGTATGAAACCTAGGATAGTAAAATTACATGGAAGTTTTCCTTCGCATCGCCCTTTTATTTTTAGTGAAGAGGACTATCGAACTTATCCAATAAATTATGCTCCGTTTGTTAATATGGTACAACAAACAATTATGGAGAATGTATTATGTTTGATTGGCTTTTCGGGAGATGATCCGAATTTCTTAAATTGGATAGGTTGGGTAAGAGATAATTTAGGTAAAAATACTCCGCCTATTTATTTTTGTGGGTTTGTTTCCTCTACCCAAAGGAGAATGTTAGAGGCAAGAGGAATTACTCCGATTGATTTTTCGCCTTTATTTCCAGACTATAAATATCCTGGGATATTAAAGCATAAAAAAGCGTTAGAATGGTTTTTATTAAATCTAAAATATGGTAGAAGAGAAGACGTGTTAAGGTGGCCTAATGTAAAAAATATTATTCATAATAAGCATGAGGATTTGCCATATATTCCTGTGCAAAATCTTGATATTCCAAATATCAGCATAGATTTTGGTTTTGATGAAAACGTCGAAGAAAAGGATCTATTAAAAATTTTAAAGGATTGGAAGCATATACATATATTACATCCCGGTTGGATAATTACTCCTAAAAACAATCGAGATAGCCTTTGGAGAGAAACTGGTAGAGCAATCAATCCTATACTGAATAATCTTGATAAGTTAACTTATGTAGATGCACTAATGCTTCTATATGAGTTGAATTGGAGAATTGAGACTTCACTAGTACCCTTATACACTGAATATATTAGTAAAATGGTTGTAATCATAGAGAAATTTAATGCAATCTTTCAAACTAAAAATATATATAGAAATCAGGAAAAATTAAAAGATTTCAAGTCGAATTTGACATCAACTATTGATTGGCAATTTTTACAAAAGTGTTGGGTGGAATTAATATTCGCAATTATAAGAGAAGTTAGAGGGGATCATAAAGTAGCGGAATTTGATTATTGGATGGATACCATTGAGGATGTTGTGAAGCAAAGTCCTGAGTGGACTTCAAGGTGGTACTATGAAAAAGCACTCTTTAATTTGTTCAAATTGGATCAGGAAGGTATTCAGCGTGTTTTCAAAGAATGGCCAAGAAATAAAAACTTTCCTTTTTGGCAGGTTAAAAGGGCATCTATACTTGCTGAATTAGGTGAGATGAGAGAAGCTGAAAGAGAGTGTGAAGAAGCTTTAGAAGATATTCGTATACGATTACAGGCCAATAGAGTAGATGTTTCTTTACTTTCTCAAGAAGGATGGACAATGGTTTTATTAAGGAGTATTAAGAATAATGGTGATCTTGAAAATGATTTTGGGGAGTATCGTGATAGATGGACAAAACTTTCACAATACAAATGTAATCCATTTCAAGAAGTGGAAATAATGGATTCTTTATTAAAAGACTCTGTTCCTAGATGGAAAGGAAATGTTAGTGTTACTCAAGGGTTCGACCCAGGAATAATAAAGCGCCATTATTCCTATGGAAGCGTTTTTGAAGAAGAAATACGTTTATCTTTTGCTTTTTTACGTTTGTTTGAAGAAGTAGCTATGCCTAAAAGATGTGGAATAGTAACGATGTATAAAAAATCTGTTATAAATGCAACAAAATGGATAGAACATTCTGCACCTTTGCTAGCAATGAGTGCTTTAATTAGGACAGGAGATACCAAAGAAATCGAGAAAATATTTACAAGGGAATTTATTGTTTCTTTAACAAAAGAGCAAGTTGAAGTTTTTTATGAATTATTTGTTCCATCGCTTGTGCAAGCGATGAGTAGGATTTCTCAAGAAGAGAATATTGCTAGTTTTTCTAGTAGGCTCTTACCTAACTTAATAGAAATTATATCTAGGATATATTTCCGGTTTTCAAAAAAGAAAAAGAAAGAAGTTTTTAATTTAATGATAAAAATGTATAAGTCAAAGGAAATTCAACAATTCCATCTTGTGCACTCTCAATTGAATTCCATGTTTAAAAGAGTATTATATGACATGAGTGATGAGGAAATATATCAACAATTAAATACGTTGCTGGAACTCCCGATAATTGGAGAAGAAGGGTTTGATTTAGAGAAAAAGCCAAGGTGGTTTGAGCCTTTTGGACACATAAAATGGAGCGGAAATTATAAGGTTAATCGAACGGATGAAGCTTGGGATAATGCCATTATAAGGTTAATAAAATTAGTTAGAGATTTCAACAATTCTGCAAGGGATAATGCGATAGTAAGGTTAAATAGTTTATTTGAAATTTGTGGGTTAACAAAAAGACAGTGTGAGGAATTTGCTGAGGCCTTATACAGTCGGATTGACCAGAAGACGGAGTTACCATGTACTTTTAAATTTTTTAACAGTTTCTTTTTACGTTTGCCTAAAAAAGATGAGGAACAGGTTAAACAGGATTATTATAATTGGATAGTGAAGCAAGATATACCAGGAATTTTCACGGAATTTGGTGGATATAGTGGTGGTAGTGAATTCACTCAATTTGTAACTGAATGGATTAATAGCGCTCCTTCCATATTCCCAGACCTAAAGAGTGAGACGGATATAAATTACAGTGAAGAAGATTGTATAATATTGTTAAAGAAAGTGTTGGCTTGGTGGGAGAAGGAAAAGGGGAAATTTAATATATTAGGTGAAGATGATTTTCATGAAAATCCTAAAACTCACATGTATAATCTTACGTATTTAATGGTTACCGTAATATTTTTAAAATTAAAGAGTATTGATGATAAAATCAAAATGGAGATAAAGGAATTACTTGAAGACCTTAAAAGAAAGGGAATTCAAATTTCTCATGTTCTTCCGGCAACCTTACATTTGAAGATTTACGATATAGATTATGTATATCAAATGTTAAAAAAAGATTTAGAGTCAAGTGATAAAAATAGAGTCAAGTATTCAAGTAAAGGTTGCTTACATTGGGTTATATACGAGCGAAGAGGGATTGCACCAGAAATTCCAAATATTCTTTTTGACAATTGGATAAATAAAGTTTATAGTCGTCGTCAACCTAAATTAGATAACTTATTAGGAGACATAGGGGATTGTATACTGTATTTCCCTAATGTACTGAATGAGATGCACTGGAATTCTGTGTTAGAAGGTTTGGAGTACCTTATGGAAGAAGTAGATATAAAGGTTTTAACAAAAGAGAGTGAATTTCAACTGTTTCCTAAATCATCATATGCAATATATAGAGAACTATGTGTGAGGTTGGCTGGTGTAGCCTATAAAGTGTTTCAAGAGAAGAGAAAAGGTACACCAAATATATTAATTAAGTGGCAAGAGATATGTGAAACTGATAGTTTACCAGAAGTAAGAAGGCATTTACATTTGTTTTTAAACAAAACAGAATAACAAGAGTTTTGCTCCTTTAGATATGATGTATCTAAAGGGGTGACTTTTATTAATATCTTTTGCGATTTTTTCTAAAGGATATAAAGCAATCCTTGTACCTTCATTAATATGATGTGTAACACTATTGATAAGTTATTTATTTTGAAAATCTTATTTATTATCACTTGTTTTAATGTTATATAGTACTTCAAAATGCTTTCTTTTCTGTTCTTGATAAATAAAAATTTGAAAGATATTTTTGACTAAATCTTATAAAATAAATAATTCACCTTTGCTTTTTTACATTTAAATAGAGACAGAAAACAAGCCATTAGTGCCTTATATGTATGAAGAAAATATTTTTCAGCTCTACGTTTGTTACAATTCAAAAGGTACGTTTCTACAAGCAAATATTCTTTTAGTTATTTTGAAGGTGAAAATTGGGATAAAGTAATAGATTATATACATTCGGAATTTGTGAATTATCGGGGGGAACCCCGCTGGGAGTGTGCTTAACCCAGGACCTTGGAATTATACTTACGGCCTTAATCGTTTTAACTTTAATCAGATATGGTAGTTATTTGCTGGTTTCAACCTTTAAGGGAGAGATGTGTATGGAAAATATCACTTATCATGTAAGTTTAATTGCTACATCAGTACTAGAAACAATATGGGCTGTAGGAATAAGTTACTTGGTCGGGATGAGCTTGTCCCCGATAGTTCATAAAGAGATTTTGGAAATATAGGCGAAGAGAGATACAAAAGTACTAGATTTAAAGTAATTGTCTATATAAACTTAAAAATTTAATTATTTTATATCTCTCGTCATCTAAGGAATTTCCAGAGAAGAGGTTTTAAATTTTTTACATTAATTATTTGTATAATGAGATATTACGAATTTTATTGTTGTTATTCATTAGCTTGAAGTTTTTTTATATTAAGTTCCAGTTTCTTAATATCCAATTTATGCTTCTCGATTTCTCTGACTAAATTTTTCTTTTCAAAATCATAAAGTAAATAACGAATATTATTATGGATAATATTACATAAATGAACCTTAAGGAATTATTCATATTAAAATGAGTTATATATTGTTCTACTTTTTGAATTGACTTGAAATTAAAATTTTCACTAGAATATTTAATAACAAAACAATAACCGGTAATGGTGAAAAAGATTTATAAATATCTACTTTTAATTTGAAACAATCTGAAATCATTTTTGTGTCATTAATGCTAGAGAGTAAGGACTTCTCAGAACTATGCTTTCTACTTTTTTGATGATCACCAAAATTAGAAAAGTAAAAATAACAGATAGGTAAATGAGTCCTTGTAAGATAAATATAATTTTAATGTTACTTACAGTAAACAAGAGAATGAAACCAATTATTAGAAGAATAGCAATTAACTTAAGAACTTTTTTCAAGAGTTCCTTTAGAGCGGTACTATATGCAGCATTTAATTTTCCATCCATACAAGCTCTCCAATTATTAATGAGTAAGTTTGGGAGTTTCATACCTAACGAACTTTAAAGATGAATGATTTTGGTGAAATTTAACTATTTATCTTTTACGTTCTATTCTAATTAAATTCAAATAAAGATTTTCGGAAATGGTTGAAGAAATGAAATCCCTTAATATTTTAAACAAATATTTAAAAAATACGTCCGGAAAATACGGATTGTAATTTATGTATGGTACGATTATGTAATAGAAGAAAATTGGAGGGGAAATTCATGGATAACCAATTAATGTCATTATCTTTTTCAATGGAAGCAAATAAAGGTGTGTATGCTTTACTACTAGGTTCTGGAATATCACATTCAGCGGGCATCCTTACAGGTTGGGGAATACTTAATGAATTATGTAGAAGAGTTATGAAAGTAAAAGAAGAAGATCATGAAAATCCAATTGATTGGTATAAAAATCATTTTGGCAAAGCCCCATCATATGATGAGGTAATTGAAATGTTAGCTAAAACCTCAAGTGAAAGACTCGGATTATTAGCTGAATTCTTTGAACCAAAAGAAGACGAAGAAGATTATGTGAAAAAGCCAACAAAAGCACATAGGGAAATTGCAAAACTTGTGCAGAATGGTTACATCAAAGTAATAGTAACCACAAATTTTGATAGATTAATGGAACAAGCTTTAGATGAATTAAATGTTCAATACCAAACCCTATATGATGAATCAGATATAGAGGGTAGGAAGCCATTAACACATGCTAATTGTACAGTGTTAAAAATACATGGTGATTATAGAGATACCCGATTTAAAAATGTTGAAGATGAGTTAGCTACATATCCTACAGCATTATCAAATTTGTTAAAGCAAATATTTGATGAATATGGAATTATTACGTCCGGTTGGTCTGCAGAATGGGATACTGCATTAAGAGATACTATAAAATCAGTAAAAGGGCGACGTTATACATGGTATTGGCATTCTTTTAATGAAAAACTAGGTGGGCAAGCAGAAGAATTATTAAAATTTAGAGATGGTATTAAGATTGTAGACAACGGTGGAGCTGATCGTTTTTTCAGTCTACTTGCTGAAAATGTAGAAAGTATTTCTAAATTAAAGAAGTCTAGTCTTGATAATATACAGGTGAAAATCAATAAATTAAAGAAATTTATTACAAATGATTTGGAAATTGAATTACGTGAGATGGTTACTGAAGAAACTCAAAAGCTAGTCCTATTTATGGAATCTCTAGATTACGATGCTGATGTAACATCAGAAAATCTAAATCTTTCTATTGATAGAATAAAAGTAGAAACACGCACTCTTGCTACTATGTTAGCAATATTATCTTATTATGCAAAACATGAGAAACATGAAGCGCTTATAATTGAAACTATAGAAAGATTAACTACAGCTACCCGTGTAGGAGGGACTGTGGTATTCCTAGCTATGTCGAGAATACCAGCAATTGTAGGTTTTTATAGTGCAGGTATCTCCTCTGTTATGAGAAATAATTATAAATTTCTAAACCGTTTATTTACAAGTATTAGGGTAAAACCAATCCATTATTACCAAGAGCGTTTTTTAGAATTTTCATTACCTAGAGAACTAAACGATACTTTTCGATTTATAAATAGCACATTTAATAGTCGACATCCTTTTGAACAAAAATTTATGCATCCTTATATGTGTGAAATTTATAATGAAAGTAAATTAATATTTAATGAGTTAGAAACTACGGAATATTACGATATCTTTGAACTTTTGCGGTGTATGAAACATTATCATTTAGATATAAAGAGATATGCCTGTGGAATATTTGCTTCTAAGTACCCTAGCACACACTTAGAATACTTTCTTCGAACAGGAGCTGAAAATGGTGAGAGTTGGGGTGTCCTCGAATTATTTGAAGATAGTACAGGAAATTGTTTAGAGGCATTAAAGAAATTAAGTGAGACTTTAGGCCGGATGTCCATAGATTATGATATACATCGTTTGTTAAATTCGTACAAAACTGTAGTAGAATCCTAAAAGAAAAATTAGGGATAGCATTACATCGCTAGAAAGCTGAAATTTTATATTCGCCCGGAACGAAATTTTGTTACAAGTTAGAAATGAAAAGGCTGTTGAAAAGCGCTCAAAGAGTAATTTTCGTTATGTATACTAATTGGATAGGTGAAGAACTGAATGGATGGGTTTTTACATGAAATTTAGCAAAATAAGTAGGGATAATGGGAGTATTAATATGGAGGTTTCCTTCATCAAACAGATATTACAATTAACTTAATTATATAAAGAAATTAAATCAATGTTTATTTTTAGAGTAGTCCCATAATTTTAAATGATGCTTGATAAAAACAGTTTGTTGATACAGAAAAATCGCAAACTGTTTTTTATACCATGTCCAGATATATTTAATAAAAAAAGCTTTATTTAACTATTAACTAAAGGGAAAAATTTATAATGAGTGGAGGGAGTTGTATGAATTTTGATTCAAATTGGAATACGGAGGCAGTATTTCATCATCTTGTATCTCAAACTTATTTAAAAGGTTGGAAATATAACGATTCATCTGTTTATTATATTGAGAAAAATGATTTAAATATCAAAGGTAACTGGAGTCGTAAAACTAGAAGGCTTGCTGGTATAAATAACTTTTTTTCAAGAAGAGCAGGGGCTCTGTTTCGGACTGAAAAAGATTGCGTGAAATTTTTTGCGCCATTAAAGGATTTTAAAGTCGAATATAAGGATCAGATATTAACCAATCCATTAGATTTGAATGATAATTTTAGCTTTTATGATTCTTGGATCATTTATGATTCCAAGTCCCAAATAGTTTCTAAATCAGTGAAAGAAAAATTAAAATTTGAAATAGACAATATACATGTGAGGGATATAGAAGTTGGATGGGATCGTTTGTATGAGAATAACTGGCCAAATGTACGAAATGATATACAGAATGTTATTTCTTCTAATACAGGGGTGATTAAGGTTCCAAGTGTAAGGAGAGAAGAATTAATAAAGTTTATGGTTTCTTTAGAGTGGCGATCAAAACCTATACATCCATTATTAGAGGCAACATACGAACCAATAGCTTCATCAGATTTATTAAAAGAATGTCTAAATGTATCTATACCAGAAATCAAAAGAATGTATCCTTTTCTTGATACGGAAAAAGAGTTTGTGCTACATAATATATTATTAAAGTGGTATCATGAATTCTTAAATGACAGTGGAAAGATTTATGAAGAAGCTCAAATAATAATTAATCAAATGAATATAGAACTATTAATTGCAGAAAAGGGTAGTGAATTTATAACTTCTGATAATCCTGTATGTAGATTTTTAAATTCTAATAATGATCTAGAGTATATTTTTCCAATCACTCCTGAAATAGCTTGTGCAGTACGAAAATCTAATCCATATGATGGAAATCATTATTTTGTTAGGAACTTAAGTAAGGATGAAGTCTTTAAATATAATCAAAAGTTAAAAGATAATTGCTATAAAGGATACATACTTCACCAACCATCTTTAACCTATTACTTTAAATAAAGAAGAAATTGATGAATTCTTGCCGTGGTCAATGGATTTACCACCTAATTGCAGAGTACCGAAAAAAAGTGAAGCAAACAAAAAACTCTAAAATCAACTTTTATTGTATATTTTGGAGTTACTTGGCGTTTATCCTTTTCAGTTTACACCTATTTTTTAATAGTTGAATACTTTTTTCTATAGTCTACAATATTTTTTAATTGGACACTTCGAGCATATTAAAATTTTATGATAAGAGTATAGTAATAATAAAAGAAGTTATCATCAGGGGGGATTTTTAATGAATGAAACTTTTCAAATAAAAGGGGAAGCTAATATTATTTTTCATCATAGAGATCATAGATTACATAATATATTTACTGCGGATCAAATTTTGGATACCAGACATATTTTTGTTTCAACTTATAATTTTAACTTTCTAGATAAAAGTTTGGATTCACCGTATGATTTGCTAAAGAAGGCGGCGATGAGGGGAGTTATTGTAACACTTGTATATGCTAGTGAATTAGGGGTTACACTTGGTCCAGAGACATCAGCACGTGCTGATGGTTTAGTAGGTGGAGAAATTACAAAATGCCTAGTTCAAATGGGTGAAGGACAATGTAGATTACATTAAGATAAAGAAGAAAAGAAAAGAAAAGAAAAAGTATCCTTTTTAGAAATGGATACTTTTTCTTTATTTTTACATTAAATTAAAAAGATAATGGGTAGCCCCAAAAATAAATACTGAGATTAGTTTCAAACGAGTTTAAAAGAACTAATAATATATCATTTAATGCATAAGTTGGGTCATAAGGATATTTATAACAACAAAAATTATTTAGAAAACATATGAAAAGTGAAAATAATGTGGGTGCAAGTTTAGCACATATTAAAGTGAGATTATATTTTGATAATTTTGGTTTTTGAATCCTAGATGTGTATAATCATATTATGAGGGTTTTAAAATAATTGAAAAAGGACAGATAGAAAATGGATATATTGAAAGAAACTATTCTTGATTATGTTAGTAAAAATATTGTTAGTAATGCAATTTTAATTAAAGGGAAATGGGGAAGTGGTAAGACATACTATTGGAAAAATATCCTAGAAGGAGAAATTAATGCGATATTAAGCGGTGATACATTTGAAAGAAAAAACTCGAGTGTTAAATACATATCTCTTTATGGAATTGAAAGCTTAGAATCATTACAAAAAGAGGTGTTTAGTCAATTTATTAATTTAGAAAGTATAAAAAGTGGAGAAAGCTTTAATAAGATACAAAAGGGAAGGGCTGCTTTTGCTGCAACTAAATTAATTGCTCAAGCTGCAGGGGGCTTTTTTGGTCTTAGTGGTGGAGTAGAGCAAATGAACTTGCAGTATGAAAATCTTTTGAAACTAGATAATATTGTAATTTGTTTTGATGACTTAGAGAGGACAACAATAGATTTAAATGAAGTGCTTGGATATATTAATAATTTGGTTGAGCACCATGGAGTAAAAGCTATTTTATTAGCAAATGAGGATGAAATAGTTAATGAAAACTATCTAAGAATTAAAGAGAAAATAATAGGTAAGACATTATTATATGAATTTGATGTAGAATCTGTTGTAGATGGAATTATTCAATCTCAAACAATCTCAAATAAATTGCTAATTAAAGATTTAGTAAGGAATAAAAAAAATATAATTGAGCTGTTTCAAAGAAATGGTACTAATAACTTGAGAATACTTATTCAGTCTTTTGGGGACTTAGAGAGTATTTATAATGTAGGCGAAGAGACATTAAAAAAATTAAAGGATGACTATAAAGATAGTTTAATTATATTCACTTTGGCTCTATCATTAGCAGTTAAATCTAATGAAATTTCTTCCTCTGTTTTTGAATCGACAAATTCAGCAGAGGAGTTTAGCAGTAAGATTATTGCTGCAAACATGGGTTTAAGACATAAAAAGCATATGAGAGCTAATTCACTAGAAAGTATATTGGAGTTTTCCGATAACTATTTAAAAGGTTTTGAACTAAAGAGGAAATTTTATAAATGTGCTGAACTTCTAGTTTGCCATGGTCAGTTAAATAAGCAAATAATATCAGATGAATTAGAACAAGTTTTATATGTTCAGAGTGTCTATCCTCGTGAAATTGATTTATTAATGGAATTTCATTGTATTTCTGATGATAAAGTACAAGATGTAGTTGAAGGAGCTTTAAAGCAAATAGAAACAGGAGAAGTAGCATTATTTAGGTATTCAGTTTGCTTTGAGATTATTCAAATGCTTATTAAAGAGGAAATAATTGACTTAGATGAAGATATTGTTTTAAGTAGATTCCTGAGTGGAATAGAAATCATTAAAAAGGATGGGAGTAGTGCAGAGAGTATTCAGATAAGCCATAGTTTATCACAATCTGAAGAGCCAGTAATTAAAGAACTTAATTGCAAAATAATTGAAATCAGTCAAGAGAAACGAAGAGACAATCTTCGTAAAGAAATAGAAGAATTTTATACAGCTGCTTTTAGTAAAGAAAGTCGAGGATACTTTCTTCAAGAATACCACAGGTATTCTATTACGTTACCTAAAGGAGTAATTTCCCCTAACGATTTTTTTACAAAAGGGTTAATGAAATTTGAGAATTCGGAATTGAGGATTTTTAATAGTTCGCTTAGAGTCAGATATAATAATATAACAGAGATACCGGAAGAGGAGAAGAAATGGTTAGAAGGGATAAAAGTCTCAATTGAGACTTTTATAAAAAATGAAAAACATAAGAAACTAAGTCATTTACTTTTTAATGAAATTACCTCGACTATCCAAAATATTTTAGAAAATGAGAACACAGCATCTAATTCGTAGCTCTTATAGAGTGAGGAATATTTAAAGACATGAAAACAATAATAATGGGATTCTAATTACAAAATTCCTAGTTCAAATGGGAAAAGAGCAATTAACAGGACAATATAGATTACATTAAATTCAAAAAAATAATAGATAACCTAAAAAACAAGTGCTAACAAATCTGTACGAAAACTAACAAAAAACATGCATAATGAGTATTTGTATTAATAAAAAGAGCAAATCTCTTGGAGATTTGCTCTTTTGTTGGTAGTTTTAACATTCTTCAACTTTTTTAATTAATTGAGCTGGTCTAACTTGTAGAGTTCTGGCTAAGGAAAATAGAGCATTTATTGTAGGTTTCCTTTTCCCTCTTTCTAAAAGGCTTATATATGTTCTATCTAATCCAGATTGAAATGCTGCTTTCGCTTGACTTAATTGTAAATTATTTCGATGTCTATGCAATACAATTCCAAATGCTTAATTGGTTTTCAAGAAATCATTCTCCTATTAGTTATAAACTAATTTTGAGAGAGTAGATCTTTTTATTCTACGGACTATAATCTATAAATTCAGTGTAATATATAATAAACTTAATTTAATTTTATTATTGAACTTTGAAGAATATATCTGGTAATTACTAAAAAAGTAAAATGTCAGGAGTGAAATTACATGTTTGATGTGATTCAAGGATTATATCATCGGATTTGGAGCTAATGCTAGAAATTGAAAAATGGGAGAGAACTGAAGTTGAAAAAAACTAGATTTGGAAATCGAAAAGAAGGAGGAAATAGAAAGGCTATTATAATTTGATTGGGATTTAAATACCAAACTAGTTGTTTATTATGTTGAATTAATTGAGAGTATGTTAGAAAAAGCTAGACAGAAGAACGAGATATTGGAAGAGCAATGTTGTAAGTAGGAGGGCAAAATAATTCATTTAAATAAACAGCTTTATGTTACAGAACAGAAAAAGGAAAGTTATTTGAGAAACTATCAAGAATGTTTTCGAGAAAAACATATTTTAAAATGTGATGTATGTCAGAAAAACATTCAGGCAAAAGAGTTAAGGGGGAAGTCGGAAAATTGTTATAATAATGATAATCTAATTTTGTCAACCCGAGAGAGTATGTGCGATATCCTTAAACAAGTTAATGAAATGTGTCATTCCTTAAAATTGATGGGAAGAGCCAGAATTAGAAGGATTGATACTATTGTTAAGATTAAGAATAAACTAGGAGAATATGAAACATTTTTTTATATCAACAATAAGGTACTAGATTGGGAAGTAAAAGATTTCTGTATAAAAATGAATAATATTCTTAACGATTGGAGTTATTATTATAGAGGATATAACTGGAGAGAAACAGCAAAAGCGGTGGAGGATCAGGGACTTTATCAAATAGCTGAATTAAGTAATAGTTTAAAATACATAACTCTCTATAAATTATTTGATAGTAATTCGAATCCTATAATGCATATTGACATTGACAATGTGTATGAACTCTATATTAACAAGTCTGTTTTTTTAAATGATTATAGATTATCAAAATTTAGAAAAGAAATTGAGTTTTTAGTTAAAAACGAAAAATTTGAAAATGATATGTTTAATATAAGTAGAATTTATCCATGATATATTTTTTGTTACGGGAATGATTTCAGAATTTAGATTATAATTTCACTTTAATGAAAACAAATAAAAAGGCTAAAATATTATATGTTTTTGGGGATTAGAATACCAAAATATATAAAGTGGGTGTTACTTTTAGTTCATTATCTAGACGTTTTATAGAAGCAGAAGTAGCTTATAGATTTCGATTTCCTAATGGGACTTTTAAGAAGTTGAAAGTTATTCCAAATAATAATGTATTTAACTTGGAACTGTATGTAAAGAAAAAATTCATAAATAAGAGGCATTCATTATTTCAGTATACAGAATGGTTTACTCTTCAAGATAATGAAGTTTCTTATTTGCTAAATGAAGAGTATTTACAAGACGAGGAGTTTGTGAAAATCTATAATTATAACTTCTAAAAATGATAAAATAAGTACAGTAATAAGATATTCAATTAAAACATGTCTTCCAACTTTGGAGGATACAAATAAAAGGAATAGTGCAATAATGTTAATTATAATTACGTGAGATGTTTGTAGTGATTTGACAATTATAATGGATAAGTCCAAAGTTTATAAATTGAATATTCTTTATTTAAAGGTGGTCTATTTGGAGAAAATGGAGATAAAGAATAATTATAAGTTTGATTGGAAAGCAGTTCAATACCCTCGAAAACAAGGGGGGAATATTATAAAGACTAACTCTTTCATCATAGTATTAAAAGATTTAACAACTGGAGAGACATACCCGCATCCAATTACTCATTTTTTATATAAGTCCTATCATAGAAATTCAGGTTCTGTAAATACTGAACTCACCGTAGCGCAAATTATCGTTCCTTTTTTAAACTTTGTATTAGACAAAGTGAATCAATATTTGACGGAATATACTGACATCAATGGGTTGGAAGATCTACAAGAGAGTCACGCAAATGCTTATCTACAGTACTGCGTGGATGAAAAATCAAACAAAAATAAGACGTTGGAAATGAAAGAGAATTTCCTATCTAAGTTTTATAAGTATTTATGGGATGAAAAAGTGCTAAAGCATAAGCCGAAATTCAAGCTAGTATCTGTAAGAACCCGAAAAGAAATTAGAAAAGTATATAAAATTGATTTTACCTATAAAAAGACGGATGAAACGCTTTTGCGTGAAAAAGTAAAAAGAAAAGATGTAGTCCCTCAAAATCATGAATCTAACAAGAATAGGATTTTTATTCGCTTGCAGTATATTCACGAGATACTATACGTAGCAAAGCATGAAACACCTGACATTGCATTTGGAATGGCATTGCAAATATTTGGAGGGTTGCGTAAAGGAGAGGTAGTAAACCTCACTAGAACGGCTTTAAAATCGCAGAATGGGCAAGGCTATGGCGTGGAAGGTTTAGTGCTGCTTATAAGAGACCGTCAAAATGATTTGTTTACTCGATTTAACGACGTTTCAACAATACAGGTGAAGAATCCCAGAGACCAATCCTGCTTGATTGATCCAATTTTAAATTACTTATATAAGCATCATATAGAAGTCGTACTCAAGAAGGTAAAGAAACCACTGCACCCCACTGCACTGTTTTACGATTCCGAAGGGAATCCAATGTCGGCAGATACGTATGATAAGAGATTTTTGAAATTAAAGAATTCCTATTTAGGGATGCTACTTGGCACCCCTGGGAGATATCAGGATTATTTAGATTTCTCTCAAACTAAATGGCGATCACATATTGGCAGGGGGGTGTTTACTAATATGTGTTTGGATGCTGGATTTAATGAAAAACAAACCGCAGTCTTACGAGGAGATAGATCTACCCAATCTATGGAATCCTATTTCGACATCATAACTGCTACCTTCAATATACGAAAGGCATTAACTTTACTTTCTCCTGACCAATCAGAAAATATAGCCGACTTAAACATGCCAACTAATCACAAAATGTGGAAGGAGGTTCAGGATTTTGGGAGAGGAATTAGAAATTGATTTTAAAGAATATATGTCGATATACGAAATAGCTGTGGAGAAGTTTAATAAAAACCCAAATAACGAATATTTTATTAATAAATTAAAAAATTCCATACAAGAGTTACCAACAAAATGTAAAATAACAAAGGTTGATTTAGAGAAAAACTACTTTGATGAAAAATACGGCCGAACTGTTAATGAGTTGTATTCAAGAAGAGATATAGGTCGTTTTTTCAGAAAATATATACCCAAGAAACTCCTTTTTAGACAATTAGAAAAGTCTGTTAGTCAGTATACGCTTTATAAATATTACAAAAAAATAAATCCTGATGAAATAATACTTGGTGGTACTTTAGATATATTTGTATTACAAGATATTTCAATAGAACTAAATGAAATGATAAACATGGTGTTAGGTAATAAGGTGTGGGGTTGGAGAGCACATACCTTTGAGCTATACAAAAATCAACACGGCTATTATTCCTCTGATGAGGCTATGAAGATATTAAATTGTAGTAATGCGACTATCAAAAGATTAATAAAAGAAAAGTTGTTGGTAATCTCTGAGCATTACGGAGATAGAATGCTCTTCAATAAAGAACAAGTACATGAATTACATTTTGAACAAGAAAGGCTTATTGATAAATATAACAACCATTATTATACAGCTAAGCAAGTTCAAAAAAAATACAGTGAAGCTTTTGCAAAATATATTAAGGGATCAGAAGATAAGGTTCGAATAAAATTAACAAAGGTTGCTCCCCCACCACTACTGATTTCATATTATGGTGTCCAAATGAAACTATATGAAAAAGATGAAATTGATAATTTATGGGAGGATTACAAACTTTATTTGGACATGAATACTATGTCCATAGAAGATCCTTTTAAAGATTTTGTATATAAAGTTGAACAAGTGCTAAATATTAAATTTACGAAAAGTCAGGGGAATACGAAATTATTATGGTACCAGTATGTCGAAAAATTTTTTCTTAGAACTAGGATGTCTGATAAGACTCGGATTATATTTCAGACTAATCAATTTGCCCGCTGTACGGAAATAATATTCGCTACTTTTAATCAAGAAATATACTCATATTCTGGAAAAGATATCAATAATAAATTTCTTAACGACATTCTTAATATTAGGAGAAGTTATCAAAGGGATTTTTACAATTTTTTAAAACAAATGATCGAGGCCTTTGCTATGGAAGGACTTCCTTTACCATATAATGTGGATGAATTAAATGATCCAAGAAACTTTAAAAGGATTAAGGAAGTAGCTACAGATATATATTCTTTAGAGGAATACCATGAATTATACAAATATACCAATCGAGTAACATTTCATAAAGAAAAGGCAATTCAAGACGTTAGCGACTTACTTCAGACTTGGGATTATGTAAAATATAAACGCTATGATAGTTGTTGGTTATATATCTTAGTTCAATTAACAAATAATTGGAGGCATAGCACGATAATAACTCAGATTCCAAGAATCGATTTATCGACTACTTCGATTGAAAGTTTGGAATGGTTAAAGAGAAATGATCCCTCAATAGAGGATGCAAACAATATTATCTATCAGATTGGTAGATATGTTACAAAGATAAACAAAACTGATATTAGCGCAGAAGGAATCTTCACAATGGGGGAGCCACTTAAAATTGCATTTGCAACTGCAATAAGCATCTGTGAATTTCGTAGAAGTGCAACATTAGAAACTAATTCCACTTTAATAGAACTTTCAGGTCATTTAGTGCAAACGTATAATCCACATAAGGAGTTTTTTATAGATTTCATTACTGACTTTAAATTTGAAAATAGGAAGATGAATAGAACACTAGCTACTCTAATCTGGTCAGTTCTTAGACATATGGGGAAAGGGCTAAAAGAATCCCAAGTATCCCGAAGCCACCTGCAAGCTCAAACTACTATCAATCATTATATTAAACTTTCTGACGGACAGGTGAAAAATCTTGTAGATGAATTATTTGAAAGAAATCAATTTGGATTTGTAACACAAACCTTAACGAAGATCCTTTTTGGTCCTGAAACAAATAAAAATATCGAAACGGGAAGAATGATAGAGGTAAATAAGCATTTCGGCGATGTTTTTAAAATTGAGGCGACCGCAGGATTAATCAATAGAATCGCAACAGAAAGAAATCATGTATTAAAGTATCTTGAAGATTTTGACTTAGAAGGACTTCGTGATCTTTTTTATCAATCTTTAATGGGCTCACTTCCTTCAAAACAGAGATACCACCAATGTATCTATTCTGAATGTAAATATGAGAATGAATACGGTGAAAGACCATCGTGCGATACTTGTGCGGCATCAATGATTAATGTGTATGCCCTAGAGAATATAATGGAGAATTATATATTTATGATGGAAAAGATATCAATAGAGTTTGATAATGCACTTATTGGTGAAAAACAGAAACTTGCAAACCAGTTCTTCCTTCTGCATAACGTTGTAGACCAAGCAAGAAGTAGATTTGGTAGAGAAGTTGTAGATGGATTTGTAAAAGGGAAGACAGAGAGAATAAAGAACTTAGGTCTTGATTTATCAACAAAAGGCTTAAAAGGATTTAGAACATCGGGAATACTAAGGGGGTGACATGTGTGGTACGAAAAAGAAATTTAGGTACGTTAACACTAAATTTCAGCGGTATTAATCCAGAGGATATAAGAAGTGCTAGATTTGATGTCATCAAGAATGTAGAAGAGGCAAAAAGGTTATTGGAAGCCTATGTTGATAATAGGGTAAAAAAAGTTCGTGTCAATTTTAAAGATAATGAATGGATTTTTAAGGAAGAGTTTACACGAAGTGATGCAGTTTTTAATTATAAAAAAATAGAAGATTCCTTAAGGTTTAGTGGAAGTGAAAATAAAGAGGAATTATTAATTGCGGCAAAATGTTGGATAGCAAAAAAACTAAATGAAAATTCTATAACGGTAACACAGGCAAAACTTACAACCCTTGTTGCTGCTTTTCTATCAACAAAAGGTCTTAGAGACACTAGTGAATTATTGGAAATGATACAGGAATCTAATCTTATCCGTAGAAGTCCAAAAAATCAATATACAGTCCAAAAAGTGTCTAATAGTGTTATGTATAAATTTATTACGGAACTTGTTGATTTTTTAGAATTCTATAATCGTGATAAATTTGTATATTTCATAAACAATTTGAGCGAGTATAAAGCTAAAATTAAGTTAGAAAAAAGTTACAGAGAGTTGCCCTCTTTTAAAGATATTTTAACTATAAAACAATGTTTAGACAGTTGGTACAAAGAAGCAGAACAAAACAAAAGTGAAGAATTACTTAAATATTTCCCTCTTGTTTTATGGTGGAATCTAACAACTATTATCCCTATGAGGATAATTGAGTTCTGTTACATTAAAAGAAATTGTTTTTCGTTAAAGGATGGAAATCATTTTATCACATTTCCAAGAATGAAGTATGATCGAGTTGGTATACATCGAACTGACATTGAATACGACACGTTACCTATTCCAAAAGAGTTGTATGACCTTTTTCAAGGTTATCTACTTCTCTCGGAACAGTATGGACTATCGAATTATTTAATTTCAAACAATGTGTATCGTCATTATTTTAGATACGATAAAAAAACATACGATGAAAATTCTTTATTTAACTATAACAATTTTAATAATACAATAGCAAGTTTTTTCAAAGAAATAGTACACGAGAAGTATAATATCAATATTGTTTCTATAAATAAGCATTACCGGGCAAATTATTCCACGAGATCAAAAGAATCATTTATTTCTGATTCAGCAGTCGGAAGTATAGATACAATGATTAATCTTGGTGATTTGAGACATATCGCAATTATTAATATGATGATGCAGGGATATGACAAGGTTGAGATTCAACGATTAGCAGGACATATCACAGAAGATATTCAATATAGCTATTTCAATCATATGGAAAATTGGATGGATATAGAAATACAGAAAATGGAGAAAGAATTCAATCATTATAAACCAACAAATACTACATTTAACGAGAACGAAATTTCATTTTTACACCCAAATACCCAAGACTTTTTTGAGAATCAAAGTAAAAAAATATATATAAACAAGAATATAAGTGAAAAGGAACAAGAGGACTATTTAAAATTAGATTTGGGCTCCTGTATGGACAAGACGATGCCCTGTCCTAGTTTTAATTGGAAACACCGAGGTTGTTATTTTTGTGAAAACTGGTACATTTCTAATCAAGAAATTGAAGAGAAAAGAAATCTTATAGCTTCTGACTTGAATTTACTTTATGAAGAAACAAGGGGGAAAATTAAGTTCATACAGTCCATGTTTAAAATTAAGTCAGAAGACCCTGGAAACATAAACAATAATACGAAACAAAACTTATCTTCAACTTCAAAGGAAATTCAATTAGACGTTAAACGAATTGCAAAATTAAAGTCTATGTTAGGAGTTTTAGATGATGAATAAAATTGGTACTAAAGGCATTTTAGATGATATAGAAAAAGAGAAGACATTGAGACAGCTGATTGTTGAATATGATGAAAACCATAATATCAAATCTAAAATCACATACAAGGATATCTACGAATTCGTGAAATTACAATACAATAATAATAAAGTTGATTTTTATCCTGGTTATACTTGGTGGAAGACAAAAGGAAAACATTTAGTAGATGAATACAATTTAGTAAAGAAAAGAACTATCTCCTTGTCTGAAACGGAAGATTTAGACGTTTTTGATATTCTTGATGTAGTAGAAAAACATTACGGAGATAAAGAAGCTTTAATTAAATATCTCCTTCCCTATAATGACTTGCTGGATAGACTTGTAAATAAAATCAATAAGCTTCAGAATAATTCTAAAAGCTTATCAGAACAGATTGGAAAAAAGGATGAACGAATTCAAGTATTAGAACAAACAAATAGTAATCAACAGGTCTTACTAGACGGGCTATTCTACACTATTATAGGATCTGAAAAAGAGTTAGATAAAGTGATGAAAAGAGGTAGTACAAAATCAGATATAGTGAATTATGCTCTCTCTGAAACCTTTGGGAATCCTGCTACGTACATTGAAGAGTTCAGTAAACGAATAGAAATAGGTAATCTTATGATAAATGATAAAAAAGATAATGTTGTAAAGTTTAAGACACAAAATGACTCTTTGGAAGAGGATGATTATGATTACTAATATCTTGGTATCTTGATTTCAAAAAGAACATCAAATATAATTTGGATATATTTTGGCTTTGATGAAAGTGATATGAAAAGAGGTAACTTCATATGCCATAAAACTTGGTTTGATAATAATCGGAACAAAGATTGGTGGTATAATGTAGATAGTTCAAATAAATTTATGATAAAAGACACTCATTTTAATGTGTATGCTTATTATGAAAGCATGAAAACGATTATGGGGATAACACAGGTAACAAAGAAAAATTAATGTTAGTTGTAAAAGAAATATCTAGAATAAAATTAACTGAAGAAGTAATTAGTCTTTATAACGAATATATTAACAGATTAATTTCAGAAGAGAATTTGGTTGAACAAATAGGGCAAGTCTTTTCTAAAATCGAAGAGTTTGTCACGGTAAGTACAGAATTAGACATCGCATCTATGGATTTACAGAATTGGATGTAAAAATACTTAAATATTTTTGTAATAATTCATGATTTTACATTTTATTACAATGGGAAATGTCTAGCATAACGTACACCTGAAAATAGAAAAGCCTATATGGAACTGAAAATTAAAAATTATTATACGGATTTAGAAGAAATAGTAGAGTTTGAAAGCTAAAAGATTTATACTTTTAAAGCAAAGTAAAATTAAAAAGCGTCAAATAATGTTTGCATTTCTAGGTGCGATATTATTTGGCGCTTACTTGTTTTATTTAGTATAAATGTCGAATAATACTTACGCTGATTTGAAATTAATGGATAGATTTAAAGATATTTAAAAAGAAGTTAGAATCGAGTTGAGCGATGCAAAGTTTACTTTGTTATTGTTCTAAAGGTAGCAAATGAATTTTTACTATTTTGTATAGAATGGAATGAATTCGACATAAAAACAAATTACATGATTCGTAATGTGGACTTGTTTGACTTATTAAAAAGGTCGAACAAGACTTATACCGTGTAAAATAAAGAATAAAGGAGATTGACCTATAAATGGGATACGTATTAATCCTAGCCGAGAAACCAGATCAAGGTTTGGCTCTTGTTTCACAGTTCAAATATCGCCGGAAAGATGGGTATTTAGAAGTAGAAGCGAATGAGTTATTTCCAAATGGAGCGTACTGTACATGGGCAATTGGTCATTTGACGCAGTTATGTAATCCAGAACATTATCACGCTGAATGGAAAAAATGGTCACTTAATACGTTACCTATGATTCCAGAACGTTTTCAATTTGAAGTAACAAAGTCGAAGTATAAACAATTTAACGTAGTGAAACAGCTGTTACATAATCCTCAGGTAACAGAAATTATTCACGCGGGCGATGCTGGGCGCGAAGGGGAATTGATTGTACGAAACATTATTAATCTTTGTAACGTGCAAAAGCCGATGAAACGACTTTGGATTTCCTCTTTAACGAAGCAAGCTATTTATCAAGGTTTTAAAAACTTACTCGATGAATCGGATACAATTAATACGTACTATGAGGCGTATACAAGATCTTGCGCTGACTGGGTAGTTGGTATGAATGCATCACGCGTCTTTAGTATTTTGCTAAAGAAAAAAGGAATGAACGATGTATTTTCAGCTGGTCGTGTACAAACACCGACACTCGCATTGATTGTAAAGCGTGAGAAAGAAATTGAAAACTTTAAATCAGAGCCGTTTTGGGAAGTGTTCGCAACCTTTAATATAGAAGGAAAGAAGTATGAGGGGAAATGGGAAAAGGATAATGAATCTCGCTTAAAAGACCCTGATATGGCAAATAAAATTGCCGCATTTTGTCAAAATAAACCGGCGGTAGTAAAGGAAATGAAAACGGAGCGTAAAGAGTTTCAACCACCGCTTTTATTTAATTTATCATCACTACAAGCAACGGCAAATAAAGCATTTAAATTTTCACCGAAAAAGACGCTCGATATAACGCAAGCTTTATATCAAAAAGGGATTGTCTCTTATCCTCGTTCAGATTCCAACTATGTTACGCAAGGGGAAGCGGCAACGTTCCCGGATATTTTACAGAAGTTAAGTCAGTTTGATGAGTATAAAGGGTTATTACCAGCTCCAGTTGAATCGATTATGAATAACAAGCGTTATGTGAATGAAAAGAAAGTGACAGATCACTACGCAATTATTCCGACAGAGCAAGTTACAAACCCAAGCAGATTATCAGGTGATGAGAAGAAAATTTACGATATGATCGTAAGAAGACTCATTGCAGCACATTATGAAGTTGCAATCTTTGACTATACAACGATTGTAACTCTTGTAGATGAGCGTGCTGAATTCATTTCAAAAGGAAAACAGCAAATTCAAGAAGGTTGGCGTAAAGTTATTTTCCAAGACGATAAAGATGATGAAACAATTCTTCCAATTGTAGCTGAAGGTGAAGAAGGAAAAGTTGTAAAGGTAAAAGTGAAAGAAGGAAAAACACAGCCACCGAAGCGTTATACAGAAGGACAGCTTATTACGTTAATGAAAACGGCAGGTAAGTATTTAGAGAATGAAGAGCTGGAGAAAGTATTAAAGAAAACAGAAGGTTTAGGTACGGAAGCGACACGTGCGGGTATTATTACAATGCTGAAAGACCGTAAATATATAGATGTGCAGAAAAACCAAGTGTATGCGACTGATAAAGGCAAAGTATTAATTACCGCAATCGGTGATAAAATACTAGCTTCACCGGAAATGACTGCAAAATGGGAACAACGTCTTGCCGAAATTGGGGAAGGTACAGCATCACCAGCTACATTTATGGAACAGACGAAAAAGTTATCAGCTAAAATTATAGAAGATGCAGTTGAAATGTCTGAGAAGTGGGATTTCACTGGATTACATGTTGAATCGATTGAACGAAAAGGCTCGAAATTTACAACAGGTAAAAAGGTTGGTAGCTGTAAAAAATGTGATGGCGATGTAATTGATAAATCTACGTTTTATGGCTGTTCTAATTACAACACGACACAATGTGACTTTACCATCTCAAAGAAGATATTAAGTAAAACAATCTCGCAAAAGAATATGACGAAGCTCTTAAAAGGTGAGAAGACTGATTTAATTAAAGGCTTTAAAAAAGGCGAGAAAACGTTTGATGCAAAATTAGAGTGGAAAGATAATAAGATTAATTTTGTGTTTGAGAATTAAGTAGTTTCAACAAATAAAAAATATGATAATTAAATTGTACCCTATAGAATAGATACTTAAAAAAGTCTATTCTATAGGGTATTTCTTTGAATAAGGAATGATTTTTATTTTGGGTCTGAATAAAAATACAATAAAAATTTCTTCCTATTTGATAATTATTTATTGTAAAACAATAAATAATGTATTAAAATCATAATAAATGAGTGAGGTGCTTTTATGGAAAAGGTAGCAACTTTGTTTTTTAAATTAGAGGAGGTATAACTATGGACAGTAACAATTTGATTATTGAAAATATGGATAACCCTCATGAGTTGGAGAGAATGTATAGAAAAGACCCGAAAGCTTTTAAAAAGTCATTCTCACAAGCATGGGAACAAAATTCTAATTCTCAGGTTCTAGGTATTTGGTATGAAAGATTGCATTTCAAGGAGAAGGGGAATACAGAAAAAACAACTTTGTTTCAAAAAGGTTTCTTATTTATGGGCCTTTTGGCTATTCTAGCCGGTATAAGCACTAGAGTGATTTTTCACTTTGTCGAACAGGAAGCAATTGCTCCAATTAACTTGGCTTTTGGTGTAATTCCCTTTATTGCTGCTTATTTTATTTACAATAACACTCCGAAAAAAGGTATTATTTATTTCCTTGCAGCGTTCTTCCTGATTTCTGGGGTGTATCTTAATATGTTGCCATTAAATTATAAAGACAGCATTATCCTTGTTTATTTGCATCTACCTATATTGTTATGGGTCATGTTAGGGCTTGCGTTTACAGGGAATGAGTATTCAAAAGGTAGTACAAGATTAGCTTATATTAAATTTAATTTAGAATATTGTCTTCTCTATGCCAGCATGGCAGTGAGCGGAATGATACTAGCAGTATTGACGATGCGTTTATTTAGCTTTGTTGACTTGGATATAGGAGAATTCTATTTTAGTAATGTTGTTTTATTTGGAGCTGCCGCTCTCGCTATTGTGGCTGCATACTTAGTATTAATGAATCTTAAGTTTGCTAAAAATATTACACCATACATAGCTAAAATTTTTAGTCCGCTCGTGCTGATTACATTGTTGATCTATCTTATAACGGTTATATCGGTCGGGAAAAATCCATTCTTGGACCGCAATTTCCTAATGGCTTTCAACGGAATACTCCTTGGTGTATTGGCCGTTACCATATTTTCTATCGTTGAGAGTGACTCGGACGAGAAAAAGAGTATTTCAGATTATATAAACTTTGCCTTAATTGTTCTGGCGCTTATTATTGACACTGTTGCATTGTCAGCCATCGTATTCAGACTTTCTTCTTACGGGATTACACCTAATAGACTTGCTGTTTTAGGCGTAAACATACTAATCTGGGCAAATCTCATTTGGATTATGTTCTCCTATATGCGTTTTCTACAAAACAAATCAGGAACGACAGATATCCAAGATGCCGTTACGAAGTATTTGCCAATCTACGGACTTTGGGCAGCTGTCGTTATATTTACTTTTCCTATAATGTTTAATTAGAAAGGATTTGTTAATGTAACGAAAGGTCAATCTTCTATATCGTATAAAACTTTTAGAGTCGATCTATTTATTATAATTGGTGTTATTATGTTTGTAGTTTCGGTTATTTTACTTGTATTGATAAATAAGTATTGTATTTGATCTCTCCATAATAAAAAACGTCCCATTTTTGGGACGTTTTTTATTATGCGTATTGCTTTTTTTTCTTAATAAGCAATAAAACTTGTGAAACACAAGCAAGTACTGGCAACTCAATTAATGGTCCAATAACGAGTGCAAGTGCGATAAGTGGCTCGTCTGGAAAAGCTGTTACAGCTATAGCAAGTGCGACAGGTGAGTTTCTTGCTAACGTTGTTAAGTTTAGGCTTACTGTATCTTTATAAGATAAACTCATAATGCGTCCTATAAATTGCCCTAGTACAAAATTAATGATGAAGAACAATAGAACAGGAATCAGTAATAATAAAACAACATTCATGTTTTGTAGTAAATATTTACCTTGTGATGCAAACATCGCTACTATGGCTAAACTTAAAAATACAATTTGAGCAGAGCTGAAAAATGGAATGAGTTTATTCTCAAGTGTTTCAGCTTTTTTCATTTTATACATTATGAATTTTGTAGCGTGCGCAAGTAAAAATGGTAAGACGATTACGATAACAATACTTTCTATTAAAACAGAAACTGCTACTGTCTTCATTACACCTGCAAATAAAAATAAATAAACGGGTAACAGTAATACTTGTAAAATTAAATTTACAGGCAAAATCGCAGTGGAAAGTGCTACATTTCCTTTCGCTATTTCAGTAAAGATTAAGTACCAATCTGTACATGGAGTAACCATTAACATAATAAATCCAACCCAAAGTGCTGGGTGATCTGAAAGAAATAGTGCTCCTAACCCCCAAGCGAGTAAAGGTGTCCATAAAAAGTTAATGGTAAGGCTTGTTCCAGCGAATTTTAAATTACGGAATCCATTTTTTATTTCTTTCAATGGAATGCTGAGGAATAATCCATACAGCATGAAAAATAAGAAGGGGACAATAAAGTGCTCTGAATACATATGTACCATGTTAAATTGTCCGAGTACGATGCCGCATGTAACAGCAAAAAGAATAATAAAAGTTTGAATTTTTTCTATAGTGCTCATGAGTAAATCCTTTCTAAATATGAATTGCCCTCTCTACATCCATTATACAAACAATAAAGTTACAATGGGTCTTTTAATTGTATTGTGGTCTTTATTTTTAATCCGAGATATTATTTTTTATTTAAAGTTACTTGACTAAAGTAAGTAACTGTATTACAATCACTTACATAAGGTAATTAAATAATAAAAAGTTTTTTGTGTTTGTACTTAAGGTATCTATTGGAACTTTTTACTAGAATAAGAATTTTTATGATGATGAATAATGAATATGATAAGAAAGTTTAGGTGAAGAAAATGGGATTATTTAGCTCGTTATTTGGTAAAAAAGAAGAAAATACAAAAGTAGAGGGGAATAAAACAATGTCAAAAGTATTATTTGTAAAAGCAAACGATCGTCCAGCGGAGCAAGCAGTTAGTTCAAGAATGTATGAAACATTTGTAAGTGCTTATAAAGAAGCAAATCCAAATACAGAAGTGACAGAGTTAGATTTATTCGCACTAGATCTTCCTTATTACGGAAATATCGCTATTTCAGGTGGATATAAACGTAGTCAAGGAATGGAGTTAACAGCAGAAGAAGAGAAGGCTGTAGCGACAGTAGATCAATACTTAAATCAGTTTTTAGAAGCTGATAAAGTTGTATTTGCATTCCCATTATGGAACTTTACAGTGCCAGCACCATTAATTACGTATATTTCATACCTTTCTCAAGCGGGAAAAACGTTTAGATATACAGCAAATGGTCCAGAAGGTTTAGCTGGTGATAAGAAAGTCGTTGTATTAGGTGCTCGTGGTTCAGATTACTCTTCAGAGCAAATGGCTCCTATGGAAATGGCAGTTAATTATGTAACAACTGTGCTTGGGTTCTGGGGAATTACAAATCCAGAAACAGTTGTAATTGAAGGACACAATCAATATCCAGATCGTTCACAACAAATTGTTGAAGAAGGTTTAGAGAACGTTAAGAAAGTAGCAGCGAAATTTTAATTGATAGTAAATGTAAAAAACCAACATGGATGACTATGTTGGTTTTTTAGTCTATTTCTATGTTAAAAAATGTATATTTATAAAATAAAAGAAAAGTTTGAAAATAGTATTGCAAAATATTATATTTCAAACTATAATGAGTTCAAGAATAGTTGATACTTAAGTTAAAAATTCAGAAAATTCAATTAGTTAAAAATGGAAATGAGATAAAAGGATCGGAATGGAGGTTATATTATGACGAACAAAGTACCATTTTCGTTCATAGTAGTTATTGGGTTAATGTTATTCGCACTATTTTTTGGGGCAGGAAATTTAATTTTCCCAGCTATGCTCGGTCAATCGGCAGGAGAAAATGTATGGATTGCTAACGCTGGATTTTTAGTAACTGGTGTTGGATTACCATTACTAGGTGTACTAGCATTTGGTTTTTCGGGTAAAGATGATTTACAGTCATTAGCAAGTCGTGCTCATCCAGTGTTCGGGATTGTGTTTACAACAGTTTTATACTTGGCGATTGGCCCGTTATTTGCAATACCAAGAACAGGAAATGTTTCTTATGAAATTGGTCTTAAACCGTTTATTCCAGAGGGATTAGGTTCTACACCTTTAATTCTTTTCACAATTGTATTCTTTAGCATCACTTGTTTTTTTTCGCTAAATCCTGCGAAAATTGTCGATATTGTTGGAAAAATCTTAACTCCAATTAAGTTAACTTTCATCGGTATTTTAGTAATCGTTGCATTTATACATCCGATTGGAGATATGCAAGCACCAGTGGAAGCTTATACATCACATGTATTCTTTAAAGGGTTCCAAGAAGGATACTTAACAATGGACACGCTTGCATCATTCGTATTCGGAATCATCATCATTAATGCAATTAAAGAAAAAGGTGCGAAAACGAAAACACAAATTATGGTCGTTTGTGCAAAAGCGACAATCATTGCAGCATCTATTTTAGCAATTATCTATACAGCTCTTTCTTATATGGGTGCTTCAAGTGTTGCAAAGCTTGGACATTTAGAGAACGGCGGAGAAGTATTAGCGAAAGTTTCTAACTACTATTTTGGATCATATGGCGGAGTATTATTAGGATTAATGATTACAGTAGCGTGTTTAACAACTAGTGTGGGACTTGTATCAGCATGTTCTTCATTCTTCCATAAGTTATTCCCAAATGTTCCTTACAAAGCAATTGCAATCATGCTATGTGTATTTAGTGCAATTGTTGCAAACGTAGGATTAACACAATTAATCGCAGTTTCTGTTCCAGTATTAACAGCAATTTATCCACTAGCAATCGTACTGATTTTCTTAACATTCTTCCATTCATTATTCAAAGGAAGAGCTGAAGTTTATCAAGTGAGCTTAATCGTAACATTTATTATCAGTTTATTCGATGGATTAAGTACAGCTGGAGTTAACATTGAAGTAGTAAATCAAGTGTTTACTAAACTCCTTCCGATGCAGGAAGTAGGATTAGGCTGGATCTTCCCAGCGATTATTGGTGGATTTATCGGATACGGCATTAGCGTTTTAAAAGCAAAAAATCAAGTTCAACCAGCAGCAAATGCGAATAAGAAAATAAGTTAAATGAAAAAAGTTATAGAATTTGTTTCTATAACTTTTTTTGTTACTATTAATAAGGAAAGAAAAATAAAGTAGTAGGGGAAAAGTACATGAAAAAAACAATTGATCATATCGGAATCGCAGTTCGTGATATAGATAGTACGATACGTTTTTATGAAACGGTTTTGGCAGGAACTTTAATAGACCGTTACATAAGTGAAGCGCCAGGTGTTGAAAGTGAGGTAGCCATTCTTGAAGTAGATGGTGATAGAGTGGAATTACTTGCACCTACAAATAATACGACATCTCCAATCGCACGATTTATTAAACAAAAGGGTAAAGGTGTACATCACGTTGCATACCGAGTAGATGATTTAGATGTAGCTTTAGAGGAATTGAAAGAACAAGGTATTCGAACGTTAGAACATACACTTCGAATAAATAAACATGGTAGACGATTAATTTATCTTAACCCGGCGGATACGGAAGGGACAATTATTGAGTATTGTGATTATCCGGAAGAAAAATAAAAGAAGCGTATTTTTATGGAAGGTGTTACGTACGAATGTAACACCTTTTTATTTATCCCGCTTTAATGGGCAGTAAGACCCCCACCTCAAAATTCAGCGAAAGCAAAGAAGTTAGGTGGGGGATCAACTGCCCATAAAAGTCCGATTGGTTCAACTAATAATCAGTGGGGGATGAAGAAAACCCCCACTGATTAAAGTTTCACTTTATCCCGATTGGTATGGGCTAATAATCAGTGGGGATGCCCTCTCTGCTGATTAAAGTTTCACTTTATGTATTTTTCAATGAAAGTATTTGGGGAATTTGAATATATATTGTGAGAGGCTATCCGCTATCTTATAGGAGTGGGTATAAGCAAAAGGGCAGCCTGTAACCAACTATTTATTTTTGTGCAATACATAATATAAAAAGTGAATTTGATGTATTGGAGAGTGGTTATCTGTGGGAAGTTCACATGGTGCTGAAGATTTCAACGTATTATTTGTTACATCTAGCGTTCCTGTATATTTCCCGGTATTAGAGGAAGCTATATATAATAGTTTGAAAAAGGCAGTTGGAACTGTAACGATGGTAACATACGAAAACTTGGTGAAAACAGCTTTAAAGATAAAACCATCTCTCATTATTGTCTTCCACGGTTTTGAAAAAGGGATAAGTAAAGGGATTCAACAATTAAAACAATATAACTTTAAGACTGCGCTTTGGCTTACAGATGATCCTTACTTTACAGATGTAACGAAAGACTTAGTTCTTGATTATGATTATATTTTTACGCAAGATACAGGATGTATTGATTTTTATAAAAATTTAGGCTGTGAGAATGTATTTTATTTGCCTCTAGCGGCAGACCCCCCTATATATACGCCGTTACTGAGGGAAGAGGAATATCTATTTGATATTAGTTTCATAGGGACCGCTTTTGAAAATCGGCTTGCTTTTATTGATTCCATTTCAGAGTATTTAGTGACGAAAAACACTTTAATTATAGGGTGTAATTGGGATAAACTAAAGAGTTATGAGTTGTTGAAAGATAAGATTGTCCTTTTACCATTTTTAATGTATGAGAATAATGTGGAATATTTTAAAAAAAGTAAAATTAACATAAATATACATCGCTCGATAGAGGATGTAACATTTAATAGAAATAGAGTGAAAATAAATGCTTGTTCCGTTAATAATCGTACATTCGAAATAGCTAGTACAGGTTCTTTTCAAATAACGGATATTCGTGCTGATTTGGAAAAGTGTTATATTCCTGGGGTGCAAATTGAGACGTTTACCTCATCGATTGATTTTATAGAGAAAGCAGAAAAATATTTAACGAATCCAGCGCAGCGAAATAAAATTGCGATGGCAGGATTTAAGAGAACGCTAATCGAACATACTTATGATAAAAGGATAAAACAGTTGTTAGAAATAATTGAAATGAACCATAAAAATTAAAGTACTCGAACGTTTGAGCATACACTTAGAATGAAAAAGCATGATAGATGATTTATTATCTTAACCTAGCAGATACAGAAGAGAAATATAATAAGGGTGTTTTTGGAAAAGGTGTTACGTAATAACGTAACACCTTTTTATTTATGTATTTCACATTTTCTTCACAAATGATTCACGAGAACTTTTCTCCTTTGGGAACTTACATAAATATATTTTATGATATAATAACAATCGACTTTAAAAATGTAAGTTGTATTAATGTGAGTAGTAACTATTAAATTAAAAGTATAGAGGTGAAGGGGAAATAAAGTATTGCACTATATAGAAAGTTATACTTAACCATATTAATATTTTGATGAGAAATCGAAATCAGCAGTAAAAGTATTGGGAGTGTAGTAACGAAGAGGAAAGAAGTGAAATAAGCGTGAAAGTAATGAAAAGGTTAGGAGCATGGCTATTAATTGCGTGCGTGTGTATCATATTGATACCAAAAAGCGTATCTGCTCATGCATATGTGGTGAAATCCAATCCTACTGAAAATGAAACGTTGAAGAAAGCGCCATCTGTTGTGAAAATTGAATTCGATGAGGATATACAAGTTTCACGTTTTAATACATTATTTGTAAGAGATTCCTCAGGTAAAAGAGTGGATTTGAAAGATGCTCATATTGATAAACGTAATAAAAAAATATTAGAAGCTGGGTTAAAAGAGAATCTCAAAAATGGTCTTTACTCAATTCAGTGGAAGGCTATTTCAGCTGATGGCCATCCAATTCAAGGAGTTATCCCGTTTCGTGTTGGATTAGCGGAAGCGGGAGCAGACGATGTACAAGTAGAAGAGATGGGCTATGTCCCGCAAATTGATATGATTATGGAACGCGGGATTCTATATACAAGTTTCTCGTTATTTTTAGGCGTGCTATTCTTTAATCTTGTTATGTATAAAGGGAGTGCAGCCTTAGTTCGATTAAAGAGTAAGAAAATAATATGGATTTCATTATTGGGGATATTCATTAGTTTACTATTCAACCTACCGTTGCAAGCAAAAATGAATGCGGATGTTTCGTGGCTAGAGGCATTTGATCCTTTCTTATTAAAAGAAACATTACAGCTTTCTGTTTTTGGTTATGTATGGATTACTCAAATGGCTCTTATTAGTACGCTTATACTAGTTACATACTTTGCGGTGAAGCGTGAGAAGTTATCGTCATTTAAAGTATGGAGCATTCCAATACTATTGTTTACTGGGCTGCTTGTTATGAAAGCTTTAAATAGTCATGCGTATGGTTTGAAGTTTAAAGGCATTGCTGTTGTTATGGATTTTCTGCATTTATTTGCAGCGTCATTATGGATTGGCGGTCTATCATCAATTATTCTTCTTTTACGTAAAGAGGATGATAAGTGGACTAAGTATTGGGATGCAATTAAGCGTTTTTCACCGTGGGCAACAGGTGCTGTCATAGTAATTGTAATAACAGGTCTTTTTAATAGTACATTTTTTATTCCTACGATCCATTCACTATTTGATACGAAGTATGGATTAGCCTTATTAGCAAAGATACTTTTACTCGTGTGCATGGGAATATTGGGGATCGTGCATTATGTGAAGGGAAGAATGCGGGCGCAGCAAAGGTTAGGAGCTACGGTGAAAGTAGAATTTATCATAGGAATTATCGTTTTCATAATCGTAGCTTTTATGACAAACGTACAAACACCGCCGATGCCTCCTACTGGACCTTTTACAGAGAGCAAGCAATTAAATAATGGATATGAACTTACTCTACAGGTAAGTCCTAATAAGGTAGGACAAAATATATTTCATATTACTTTAAAGGATGAGAATGGACAGCCTATTACTGATATGGAACAAATTGTATTGACGACTCAATCGTTAGATATGAACATGGGCAAAGGTTCATTTAAAGCTTCAGCTGTTTCACCAGGAGAATATGAAGCGGAAGGTATGTATATTAACATGACAGGAAACTGGAATATACATGTACATGGATTAACAAAATCTCTTGATAGCTTCGATACAGATTATAAATTTATTGTAGGTGGCAGATAAAGAGGTGTTTATAGATGAAAGGGAGTTAATAGAAAATGAAACGTATTAAAAAATTAGGAACAACAATGATAGCAACAATCATTGCAATGGGGATTTTTTCGTTACCTGTTAGTGCTCACGTAACTGTGAAACCAGCAACTTCAGATGTTAACTCTTGGGAGACTTATACGATAAAAGTACCAGTTGAAAAGAATGTGGCAACGACAAAAGTCACGCTGAAAATACCAGCTGGCGTCGAGTTTCAACAGTATGAACCGGTGCCAGGATGGAAAGTGGAAGAGAAAAAAGATACAGATGGAAAAGTTAAAACTGTAGTATGGGAAGCAACAGGAGAAGGGATTTTGCCTGGTCAGTTTCAACGATTTACTTTCGTCGCTAAAAATCCAAATAAGGAACAAAAAATAGCTTGGGATGCATATCAACAATATACAGATGGAGAAATTGTTGAATGGACAGGCGATGAGAAAGCGGAGAAACCACATTCACTTACTGCAATTACAAAAGGTACATCATTAACAGGAGAACATGGAGAAGTGTCTAATGTAGAAAATAATGAAGGTACTAGTAATATGCAATTGATAGCGATTGTTTTATCTATTTTGGCAATTGTATCTTCGGTAGGTACGTGTGTTTTTGTAGTGCGTCGTAAAAAATAAGATATAAAAAAGAGCCTACAAATAGTAGGCTCTTTCTCATATTTATTTCACTTCAACCTGCTGCCTTACAGCAAGTGTTTTCGGCTTTATATTTACAAAACAAATGCTCACAACAATAAATAATAGGCCAATAAATAAGCTCATTGTAATGGCTTCATGTAAGAAGATTGAACTTACAATAATAGCGATAAGGGGAATAAGGAATGTATAAGCCCCTACTTTACTCGCTTCACCAGCTCCAACGAGTGTGAAGTATGCAAGCCACCCCATTGCAATAACAAAGAATGAAATAAAGAGTAGTACGCTAACAAATGGTATACTCCAAGCGATACTAGACCAGTTTTCAAACTCTGAACCAAATCCAATTAAGCAAAGTCCACCAATAATGAGCTGAAGTGTTACCATCCAAATGGAATTAACGCGGTGCCCAGTCTTCTTAATAAATACTGTTCCAAGTGCCCAGCCAATAGCGCATCCTATCGCGAGAATGATTCCGATAATAGAAATATGTCCAGTTAAACTACTAGAGCTAATGACACCCACGCCAATAAATCCAAGAACAAGCCCGAAAATTTTTAAGCCGTACATAGACTCTTCAAGCCAAATCCATGAGAAAATGCCGAGTAAAACTGGTTGTAGAAATACGATGGCGGAAAATAGCCCAGCAGGCATATATTGAAGGCCGACAGTTTGTAATCCGTAAAATATAATGATGTTAAGTAAAGAAGAAATAACGTATAAATGCCAAGTTTCTTTTAAGTGTAACTCTTTGTATTTCGGTAATGCGAACAGGAGTAAAATGAATCCTCCAATTAAAGTTCGAACGCCTGCAAATAAAACGGGTGGTGTATAATGCAGGGCAAACTTAGATAAAGGCCAATTGATTCCCCACATGAAAACGAGAAAGGTAAGGATGATGGCCGTCTTAGTTCGAGAAAGCTGTGTCACGGTAAGACCTCCTTGTTGTTATTCATTTCACTATGATATGATATCGACAGTGATAAATAAAATGAATCTTTTTTATAAGGAGTATAAGTGATTAGTTATGACCATTACACAACTGCAAGTATTAATAAAAACTGTTGAGTTAGGTAGTTTTACGAAGGCGGCCCGGGTGTTAAATATGACGCAGCCAGCAGTCAGTCATGCCATTTCAAGTATTGAGTCAGAGTTAGGAGTTACGATTCTTATACGTGATAAACGAAAAGGGCTAATTGTTACGGATGTAGGAAACAGAATTCTTGTACATATTAGAGAGATTTTGAACGGTGTAGAGAAGATTGAACAAGAAGTTGCGATGGAGAAAGGACACGAAGTGGGGACGATTCGAATTGGGAGTTTTCCGAGTGCTTCTGCACATTTCTTACCGAAAATGATAAATCATTTTAAGGAGAAGTATCCGAACTTAGAGGTCGTTCTTTGCGAAGGAACAATTAAAGAAGTTGAAGATTGGTTAATATCGAGGGTTGTTGATATAGGAATTGTTATTTTGCCTAATAAAGAGATGGAGATTGTCCCATTAACGAAGGGGAAAATGGTTGCTATCTTAAGAGAGGATCATCCTCTTTGTAAGAAGGACTCTATTGCAATTAGTGATTTAGAGAATGAACCGATCATATTATGTAAGGGCGGATATGAACCACCCATTATTGATATGTTTAAACAAGCCAACGTACCACTTCGGGCTGAGTATGTAATATCGACCGTTACTACAGCTTTAAATATGATTCAAGAAGGATTAGGTATTGCAATATTAGCTGAATTGTCTTTAACGAATTTACCACAGAATGTGCAAACGAGAGAATTGGAACCGCAAGTATGGAGAGAAATTGCTTTAGCTGTTCCTTCATTAAAGGATTCTTCAATCGCTGTGCAGCTATTTATTGAAGAATTTCAAGCGCTATTTGCAGAATAAAAAGAGGTGTCTCATATATCATAATGGGACACTTTTTAATTTGCTTATAAAAAATCTATGAAAAGGATTGACTTATCTTTTCGTTGTAACTATAATGATTACATCGAGGTGGTGATTACGATGAAAATTAGTAGCCGCTTTTCTATAGCAGTTCATATTTTATCTATCTTAAAAAATAATCCATCTTCACTTTGCACTTCAGACTATATGGCTGAAAGTGTCAATACAAATCCAGTAGTCATTCGTAAAATTATGTCGTACTTAAAACAAGCTGGCTTTGTTTACGTAAATCGAGGTCCAGGTGGTGCAGGTTTATTAAAGGATTTACATGAAATTACATTGTTAGATGTGTATCATGCAGTGAATGTGGTAGAAGAAGACAAACTATTTCATATTCATGAGCAACCAAATCCAGATTGTCCAATTGGTGCGAATATTCAAGTTGTATTAGAAGTTATTTTGATTCAAGCACAATCCGCGATGGAAGAAGTTTTGAGAAATATTACGATGGCGCAGTTGTTTGAATCGTTGCAAGAGAAAATGAATGCTTAAATCATGTTTATATTTTTTTGATATTAATGTAACTGTTTCGATTACAACTATAAAGGTAAGGTGTAAAATTTATGACTGTAAAAATGAAAGTATACTCAGATTTTATATGTCCATTTTGTTTTTTAGCAAAAGGTCCATTAGATGAAGTAGCGAAAGAGAAAGATGTAGAAATCGAATGGATGCCATTTGAATTACGTCCAAGTCCATATTCAAAAATAGACCCTTGGAATGAACCAGATAAAATAGGTTCATGGGATGCATTCATTCTTCCTACAGCGAAGAAGTTAGGAATTGAAATGCGATTACCACGTGTTTCTCCGCATCCATATACACATTTAGCTTTCGAAGGGTGTCAATTTGCGAAAGAACGTGGACTAGGAAATGAATATCATCACCGCGTATTCACAGCATTTTTCCAAGAAGAGCAAAACATTGAAGATATTGATGTTTTAACAAAATTAGCGGTAGAAGTAGGTCTTCCTGAAGCCGAATTTAAAGATGCGTTAGTAACTCGTAAATATAAAGAAAAGCATCAAGAAGCAATTCAGCATGCATATGATGAAGCGAATATTATGGCTGTTCCAACTGTCATGATTGGAGATGAAGTCATCCAAGGGCTTGCTAGTAAAGAAACGCTACAAAGAGTCATTGATAAAGAACTTGAAAAGGATAAAACAAATTCATTTGAAGGTATGCAATGTAATACAGATGGATATTGCTAATTCGCTTGTTATGAAATAACAAAATAAATTATAAAACAAATATTTGGAGGAATTAAAATGTCAGCAACTACAACAAACTTAAAAGAAGCAATCGTGAACCGTCGTTCCATTCGTAAAGTAACAAAAAACGATGCAATTACGAAAGAAAGAATTGAAGAAGTTTTAAAAACAGCGTTACACGCACCGACATCTTTCAATATGCAAAGTGGTCGTATGGTTGTATTAATGGATGGAGAGCATGAAAAGTTTTGGGATATTGTTAAAGAAACACTAAGAGCCCGCGTACCAGCAGAAAACTTTGAAGCGACTGTAGAAAGATTAAAAGGTTTCCATACAGGTGTTGGGACTGTGTTATTCTTTGAAGATCAAGCGGCAGTAGAAAAAATGCAAGAAAACGCTCCATTATATAAAGATCAGTTCCCATTCTGGTCTCATCAAGGAAATGCAATGTTACAACATACTGTATGGATGCTATTAGCTGCTGAAGGAATTGGGGCGTCATTACAACATTATAATCCAATCGTAGATGCGGAAGTAAAAGAAACTTGGAACATTCCAGCAGAGTGGAGTTTAGTAGGACAAATGCCATTTGGTGAAGCAAACGAACAACCGGGAGAAAGAACATTCTTACCTACTGAAGATGTAGTGAAATTTTATTAAGAAATAGAATATGAAACGAGAAGGAAGCTGTACTTAGAAACAGCTTCCTTTTTGGTATGGGTGTTAATTTATGTGTATTTAGGGAAGGAATATAAGAAATAAACTGATAAAAAAGGAAGTGGAAACATGGGTAATGAGAAAAAATATACAGTGGTAGGTACTGATGTTGAGGAAGTGAAGCGTTTAAATAAAAATTCAGGGTTAACTTATAATCAAGTAAAAGAATTATTAGCAAAGCAAATGCAAAAAAAGAACCGATTAGATTGAAGTAATTAAGTTTTTTATTTAGCATTTTGTCTAGAGAGTTACGGGGAATATAACTCTCTGAACAGCAGTCTAAAAATAGAAAATCACCTAAGTTGTAATAGAATATGCGAAAAAAATGGACTTCACAGAAATATATTAGTAGGCTGATTTCAAAAGAATCTAACAATATGAAAAGAAAAAAAGGATTCTTCCCAATTAGTAAGAAAGATTGTCTATAGAAGTTCATAAAATGTAATAGTATTACAATGAATACGTACGTTTTGTCATATATTCAATTTCCATCCACTGAAGGGGGAGGTTAATTCTTAATGAATGAAGTGAAAAATTTTTTTCGAAGTAGAGGGTTTCAACGGTTTCTCGTTTTAATAATAGTAGCGCTTGTATTATATGGGTTAAAAAGTATGATTAATTTAATATTAATTACGTTTATACTGACATTTTTAATGGATCGGTTCCAACGTTTTATATCAAAAAAATTGAATGTGAATCGAAAAATTGTTATCGCATGTTTGTATATAATATTAGTGTCCTTTATCGGCACAACATTGTATAAATATTTACCAGTATTAACGATACAAATTTCACAATTGATTTATCAATTTAAGCTCTTTTTTCAAAATCCACCTGATAATGAAATCATTAAATATGCACTTTCAACAATTAATGGAATGGAAGTATCAAAATATATAGAACAAGGTGTAGATGTTATATATCAATCGATAGCAAACATAGGCAAGGTAAGTTTACAAATATTATTGTCTCTAATTTTAAGCTTATTTTTCTTATTAGAAAAAGAGCGTATTATTACATTTACTTCTAAGTTTAAAGATAGTAGGCTAAAGATTTTTTATGAGGAGATTGCATATTTTGGTGAAAGGTTTGCAAGATCGTTCGGTAAAGTAATTGAAGCGCAGTTTTTAATTGCGGTTGTAAACTGTATTCTTACTGTGATTGCATTAATCGTTTTAGGATTTCCACAGCTACTCGTATTAGCTGTTATGATTTTCCTACTAGGATTGATTCCGGTTGCAGGTGTAATCATTTCTTTGTTTCCACTTTGTATCATTGCTTATAATGTAGGTGGAGTTATATACGTAGTATACATACTTGTGTTCATTACAGCCATCCATGCTCTTGAAAGTTATTTTTTAAATCCGAAGTTTATGTCTGCGAAAACAAATTTACCGATCTTTTATACATTTATGATTCTCATCTTTTCAGAGCATTTCCTCGGAATATGGGGACTTATTATCGGGATACCAATCTTTATCTTTTTCTTAGATGTACTTGATGTAAATAATGAAGAAGCGATTAAAAAGTAATAGAAAATAACCGATGTTTGCAAGGAACGAAAACATCGGTTATTTTTTATCTGGAAACATGTTAATTGATAGAAGGTAATACAGTAAAAACGGACGGAATGCTACTGATATAAGTGTCACTTTATTCTTTCTTAGCTGGTGGAAGTTTAATGAATGTATTGGCTATTAAGGCTATAATAACAGCAGTAAAAAGAAATAATGCGATTATGCTAATGCCCATACCTGCCCACCCACCAATAAGGAAGATACTTATCGGTATTGTTAATAAGCAAATAATAAGTAGAATGAATCCGAGATTTTTGTCATATTTTTTAGTTGGAAATAGGGTTCTGATGATTAAAAAGAGGAAAAGTATTAAGGATGAAATAGCTAATAAAAGGATTACAATTGTCCAAGAATCATTCATAAAATCACTCCCTTCTATTATGGATAATATTATGGTTTAGAGTGAGGATGAACAATAAAAAATATAAAAAAGCAATCCAAAGTAAATTGGATTGCTTTTTTGAATATAAGATTAAAGAACCGGAGCCATTGTTTCTTTTAATACTTGGACAGAGTGATCGAATTTTAATTCTTCGTCTTCACTTAATTCTACTTCTAAAATTTCACGAACACCACCGCGATTTAAAACAGCAGGTACGCCAATATAAACGTCTTTTTGGCCGTATTGACCTTCTAAGTATGCTGAGACCGTTAACACACTATTTTCATCGTTTAAAATTGCTTTCGTAACACGTAGGAGTGACATACCAATACCATAATAAGTTGCACCTTTTCGCTCAATAATATGGTAAGCTGCGTCACGAACGTTTATGAAAATTTTGTCTAAATCTTCTTGCGTATATGTGTTGTCTCTATCAAGAAGCGTTTGTAGTTTTTGGATACCAACTGATACATGACTCCAAACTGGGAGTTCAGTATCGCCGTGTTCTCCAATAATATAAGCATGAATGTTGTGTGGACCAATATTGAAGTACTCACCTAACATGTAACGGAAACGAGCAGAATCAAGTGTTGTACCAGAACCGATTACGCGTTCTTTCGGTAAGCCAGATTCTTTCCAAGTTACGTAAGTTAAAATGTCGACAGGGTTTGTTGCGATTAAGAAAATACCATCAAATCCGCTATCCATAATGCTGCGAACGATTTGTTTAAAGATTTTAGCGTTTTTTTCAACTAAATCTAAACGTGTTTCACCTGGCTTTTGCGGTAATCCAGCCGTAATGACTACAAGATCAGCATCTTTACAATCTTCATAGCTGCCTTTCCATACTCTAGTTGGAGCTGGCGCGAATGGAACAGCATGACTTAAGTCCATTGCTTCCCCTTCAGCTTTTGCCTCATTTACATCGACTAAAACAAATTCTTCAGCTACGGCTTGGTTAATCATGCAGTACGCATAACTACATCCAACTGCTCCTGTTCCTACTAATACAACACGGTTAATACCTTTTTTCATTTCAAAATTCCTCGCAATTTCATTAATTTTATTATGTAAGATAATACGTCTTACTTCTATAGAGTCATATCTAGTTTATTACATTTTATAAAAGATATTCAAGTATTTGAAAATGTATCCGTGCAATTCCTTGCATGAAACATAGGAATCAAGTTAACCGAATATAATGCAATAAAATCCTTTGTTAAAGGGGAAAAGGGTATGATGCAGCCATTAACGACGGAAAGAATGCTTCATGTTATTAATGTGGGGCTCGTTAAAACGAATAACCCAAAGCAAATTATTATTGTTGGTGCAGGGATTTCAGGGTTAGTTGCAGCATCGTTATTGAAAGAAGCAGGGCATAACATAACAATTTTAGAAGCGAATAACCGAATAGGCGGAAGAATATATACGATTCGAGAACCGTTTAGTAGAGGATTATATTTTAATGCAGGGCCGATGCGAATTCCTGAAACACACGAGTTAACTTTAGCATACATTCGCAAATTTAAATTACCGTTAAATCTTTTTATAAATAAAACCGCATCAGATATTATTTATACGAATAATATTAAAACGAGATTGAGCTTGTTTGAAAAAAATCCAAGTATACTTGGATACCCCATTTTAGAGAATGAAAAAGGAAAAACGGCAGAAGAGTTAATGTTAGTAGTATTAGAACCCATACTAAATTTTATAAAAAAAGACCCGAATAAAAACTGGCTTATCGTTGAAAAAAAGTATAAAACGTATTCGCTTGGTTCATTTTTAATGGAGTATTATTCAGATGGGGCAATTGATATGATTGGGGTACTTCTTGATATGGAAGCTTATATGGGGATGTCCTTAATTGAAGTATTACGTGAAATGATTTTCTTTACTTCAACAACGAAATATTATGAAATAACTGGTGGAATGGATAAGTTATCGAATGCATTCTTACCACAATTAAGGGAACATATTTTAATGCCATATAAGGTCGATAAAATCATACAAGAAGATAATAAAGTAATGTTACAAGGAAATCATGAGCAAACGTTAGAGCAATTTACAATAACAAGTGATATGGCTATTATTACAATTCCATTTTCAGCGTTACGATTTGTTGAAGTTCAGCCATACCATTTATTCTCTTATTTTAAAAGACGAGCAATTCGTGAGTTAAATTATATTGCTGCAACTAAAATTGCGATAGAGTTTAAAAGTAGATTTTGGGAAAGAGCGGGACAGTGTGGTGGGAAATCTATTACAGATTTGCCGATTCGATTTACATACTATCCAAGTTATGGGCTTCATACGCCAGGCCCAGCTGTAATTTTGGCTAGTTATACGTGGGCGGATGAGGCGTTAACATGGGATAGTCTTCCGCAAAGAGAGCGTATTCGTTACGCATTAAAAAATTTAGCAGAAATATATGGTGACATCGTCTATAGTGAGTTTGTTACAGGTACATCATTTAGCTGGAGTCAAAATCCGTATTCTTGCGGAGCATTTACAGCTTTTGAGCCGGGTCAAGAGCTAGAGTTATTTCCGTATATTGCGCCGCCAGCTGGAAAAGTGCATTTTGCAGGTGAGCATACGACATTAACACACGGATGGATGCAAGGAGCAATTGAATCTGGAATTAGAGTTGCGTATGAAGTAAATGAACAGTGAATCTAGTAGTTGTATTTACAAATGATTGTTCTTTTAATAAAATGATAAATATAAATCGTAATTATTACGCTTTGAATACGTTTGAAATAAAGAAATGGATGGTCGGTCGAATGAATAAAGTAGAAATTCATATATTAGGTGGTTTTTTAGGTAGTGGAAAATCAACATTATTACAAAATCTATTGTTAGCGGAGAAAAAGAAGAATAGAAAAGTTGCAGTGTTAATGAATGAGATTGGTGAGTACTCAGTAGATACAGATATTATTGGAAAAGAGAATGTTTTAAGAGAGCTACTTAAAGGATGTATTTGTTGTACATTAAAAGAAGAGCTTGAAATACAGTTGCATTCGTTATATCAGCAAGAAAGACCAGATGTAATTTATATAGAAACAACAGGTGTAGCGCATCCAATTGAAGTGTTAGATGCATGTGTATCACCAATATTAGCACCTTTCCTAGAAGTGAAATCAATTGTAGTCGTTTTAGATGCAGTAAGATGGTTAAATCGAAGTATATTAAGTGCAAACGTTCAGCAATTGTTGCATGAACAAATGAAGTTTGGTAGCCACATTTTAATTAATAAATCAGATTTACTAACAGAAGCAGATAAAAACAAAGTACTTGAAGATGTGAAAGCAATAAATAATCATGCGAAATTGTTTGAAACAAAGTATTGTAATATATCTTTAAAAGATATAGAAGAAGCTGAATTTATCAATGATGGGGAACATGAGACCTTGCATGTAAAACAGCATCTACATATACAAACGATGACGTATCAATTTACGAAATCAATTGATCAAGACAAATTATATGAATGGCTTTCGAATTTACCAGATAGTATTTATCGTGTGAAAGGTTTTGTGAAATTCCATGGAGATAAATACCCACACTTATTCCAATATTCATTCGGGGTACCAATTTTATTGGAACAAGATTTCGGTTTCCCGACTAACTTGGTAGTTATAGGGGAAGGGATAGATAAGAAGCAATTGGTTGAAGGATTAGCAAAGGTAGAAAATAATTAAGTACATTTTAGGTAGGCTGCAAATAATTGACTTCATAACTTAAGTCAATTATTTGCAGTTTTTTTCGTGATGAATACTGTAATGAAACAGTAATTTCATTTGAAAAGCAGAATATATATTGATTGTATGTCCGTTTCCATTTAATAGGAAGGTGATTATAGATTTATGCCGAATGTAGAGGTTACTACAAGAGTTTTCCAATACAAATTTTGAAGTTGAAAAGTCATGATTACGGACAGGGGAATTTGGCGTGTTTGATTCTATCAGAAAGTAAAGTATGGGGAGGATCACAATGTCGACAAAAAAACGTAAATGGCTAAAAACGGTGGTTACTGGTTGTGTTTTAGGATCGCTATTGGTAACAGCAGCTTGTTCAGGTAAGAAGACAAGTACTGAGGATGAAAAAACGATTAAGGTAGGGGTTCTTGCTTCATTAACAGGTCCACTAGAATCGTATGGAAAACAAACAGTGAACGGGTTTGAATTAGGGTTAGATTATGCAACTGGTGGGACGGGAAAAGTGGAAGGGAAAAAGATTAAGTTTGTTGTAGAGGATACGGAAACGAAAGCAGATGTAGCAGTAAAAAAAGCTACGAAGTTATTAGAAGAAGAGAAAGTTGATTTCTTAGTCGGATCGTCCAGTTCAAGTGATACATTAGCAGTATTACCACTAGCTGAAGAATATGAAAAAATTATGGTTGTTGAACCGGCAGTTGCAGATAGTATTACCGGGAAGAACTGGAATAAATATGTTTTTAGAACAGGAAGAAGCTCTTCGCAAGATGCAATTGCTGGAGCTGCTTCAATTGCTAAAAAAGATGTAAAGATTGCGACGTTCGCACCAGATAATGCTTTCGGTCGCGAAGGAATTGCAGCATTTAAAGCGGGAGCGAAGAAACTAGGTGCGAATATTGTAAATGAGCAATACGCAGATACGAACTCAACGGATTTCACAGCTAATATTCAAAATATCATTAGCTCAAAACCAGATTATTTATTTATCGTTTGGGCAGGTGCAAATTCGCCGTGGAAACAGCTGAAAGATATGAATGTGGAAGCACAAGGTATTAAAATCTCTACTGGCGCGCCAGATATAGCGGCGTTAAAAACGATGGATGCATTAGTAGGAATGCAAGGTTTTTCTGTATATTATCACAAACTTCCTAAAAATAAAGTGAACGATTGGTTAGTTGAAGAACATAAAAAACGTTTTAATGGAGCAGTGCCCGATTTGTTTACAGCAGGAGGAATGTCAGCGGCAATTTCTATTGTGGAAGCTTTAAAGAAAACAAAAGGTGATACAGATGTAGATACATTGATTAAGAAAATGGAAGGAATGGAATTTGATACACCGAAAGGAAAGATGAAATTTAGAGAGAAGGACCATCAAGCGATGCAGACACTTTATTCTATCACATTGAAAAAGCAGGATGGTGTGGAGTATCCAGTACCTGTTTTAGAGAGAGAATTGACAATGAAAGAGACAGAACCACCAGTTCAGAATAAATAGACTGAATTTTCTGTTGTTTTTGTATAAAGAGGGGATACTCTCTTTATACGTATTTCTTTCATACTCAAATCTTTAAAGGGAGGGATTTTGTGACGCATTTGCTAGAAACGAAAAATCTTAGCGTATCTTTCGGTGAACATCATGTTATTAAAGATGTAAATTTAAAAGTACAAAAGGGAAAGCTCATTTCTATTATTGGACCGAATGGTGCGGGAAAGACAACATTATTTAATTTACTAAGTGGCCAGATTTCTCCATCAAAAGGTGCAGTGTATTTTAAGGGCCAAGATATTACAAACTTATCGATTTCAGATCGAACGCGCTTAGGAATCGGTCGTTCTTTTCAGCTTACAAACATATTCCCAGAGTTAACGGTACTTGAAAATGTTCGTTTAAGCGTTCAATCATTTGTTCAAGATTACTATAGTTTCTTTCCTAATTCCTCACGTTTGAAACAGCAAATCGGAGAGGCTCGACGGTATATAAAGACAGTACTACTTCATGAGAAAGAGAATATATTAGCGAAAGATTTAGCACATGGGGAAAAAAGAAAACTTGAGCTTGCGATGTTATTAGCTTTAAAAACGGATGTGTTACTACTTGATGAACCGACAGCAGGTATATCAGTTGAGGAGGTACCTGCTATTTTACAAGTGATTGAAAATATTAAGAAACATCCAGAGAGCACAATTGTACTTATCGAACACAAAATGGATATGGTAATCGATTTATCAGATCATCTTATTGTTTTATTTCATGGAGAGTTATTGGCGGAAGGTTTGCCGGAAGAAATTATGCAAGATGAGCGCGTACAAAGTGCTTATTTAGGGGGATTATATAGTGGCACTATTACAAGTGAATAACATAGAGACGTATTTAGATCAGTTTCATATTTTACAAGGGGTAAATCTCACTGTTGAGAAAGGGACGATTACTGTACTGTTTGGAAGAAACGGGGCAGGGAAGACTACGACATTACGCTCGGTTATGGGATTTCACCGGATTGCAGGTGGTGAAATTTATTATGATAGTGCACAAGTAAATGGATTATCTACACATTTAATTTCAAGAAAAGGTATAGGTTATGTACCAGAAAATCAAGGTATTTTTTATGATTTAACAGTAGAAGAAACATTTGCTCTTGCTAGGGGAAAGGGAGAAGAAGCGGAAGAGAAAATAGATTGGATGCTCAAACTATTTCCGGATTTAAAGGAGTTTTGGAATAAAAAAAGTGGGCTTTTGAGCGGAGGACAAAAGCAAATGTTGGCCATTTCAAGAGCGTTTATTAATAGTGATGGATTATTATTAATTGATGAACCGAGCAAAGGGCTGGCCCCAATTATGGTAGAGAAATTAATGGTAGCTATTTTGAAGATGAAAGAGAAAACCACAGTTTTACTTGTCGAACAAAACTTTATGATGGCTAGTCAAATTGGGGATTATTTTTACATTATGGATAATGGGAAAATTGTGCATAACGGTTTCATGAATGAATTACGCGAGGATAAGGAAACATGTCAAAAATATTTAGGAATTTCTTAACATTGATACGGGGGGATAGAACGTGGATGTGTTAATTAACTTATTTGTAAATGGCGTTTCGACAGGGATGCTTATATTTTTATTAGCATCGGGTCTATCACTTATTTTCGGATTAATGAGTGTATTGAACTTTGCACATGGTGGTTTATTTGCATGGGGAGCTTTTACAGGCGTTTGGCTATTTAATATGACAGGTAGTTATTTTTTAGCATTAGTTGGAGCGGTAGCTATGGGAATGTTACTTGGTTTTATTTTAGAAAGATTTCTTATTAGGCCTGTGTATGGAAATCATGTTCGGCAACTACTCGTTACGCTCGGAGGAATGCTCGTTCTAAGTGAATGTATCAAAATATTTTGGGGACCCAATCCAATTAGTGCAAAATTACCTTTATGGCTACAAGGAAGTTTTACATTCGGAGGCGTTATATTAATTAAATATCGTCTGTTCGTTATTGTAATCGGGATACTCATTTACATTGCATTACTATTATTACTCAAAAAAACAAAGATAGGTCTTATGATCCGCGCTGGTGTAATGGATAAAGAGATGGTGCAAGCGCTCGGCATTAATGTAAAAGCGATATTTTCTTTCGTTTTTTTATTAGGAGCGGGAATGGCAGCGTTAGGTGGATTCCTACTTGCACCATATTCAGGCGTGATTTTCGCAGAAATGGGTATGCAATATGCAATTTTAGCTTTTATTGTAGTAATAATTGGGGGATTAGGAAGCGTACAAGGTTCAGCCATCGCTTCTTTAATTGTCGGATTAGCTGGTGCGTTTACAGCCTATTTCATGCCAGATTTATCACTTGCAATTAATATGTTAATGTTACTATTTTTCTTAATAGTGAAGCCAACTGGACTTGTTGGTGAAAAGGGGTGAAATGGTGAACGGCACATCGAACCGAATTAAAGTATACTTTGGAGTATGTATGCTCATTTGTTTAAGTGTATTTCCGTTCGTAAATGATTCACGGAGCCTGTTAATTTTATTCACTCAAATCTTCATCTTTGCTATTTTTGCAATGAGTTTCGATGTATTGCTTGGGTATACAGGAATTGTATCGTTCGGTCATTGTATGTTCTTTGGAATAGGAGCATATGGGGTAGCACTTTTATTTGATCGGCAAGGAGTATCAATAACGAACTTTTTAATAGGAATTGTAGCTGCAATTATTGTTTCGGCAATTGTTAGCTATATAATTGGTTTACTTTCTTTACGATTGAAAAGTCATTTTTATGCAATGTTAACACTTGCTATTTCACAGTTATTTTTCGTACTTGCTGAAAAATGGCGTGGGCTTACCCACGGAGGAGATGGTTTTACATTTGGTGTGCCAGATGTATTCCGTGATCGTTTTACATTTTATTATGTAACATTCATATGTCTAATTACTATTTTCATTGTGTTGCGTCTTTTCACAAAATCATCTATTGGAAAAGTATTGAAGGCGATCTCACAAAATGAACAACGTGTTGAAGCGCTTGGGTATAAAGTTCTTCATTATAAAATAATCGCGAGTGTAGTGGCGGGAGTAGTAGCTACAATTAGCGGTGGGTTATTTGTTATCACATTGCGTTTTGTAAATACGACGGTATTTTCAATTGAAATGACATTAAATGCATTGTTGATGACAATGATTGGAGGAGTTGGAACATTAATAGGGGCCATTGCTGGAGCTGGCATAATTGAATCGCTGAAATATTATTTATCAGAACTAGCGACAGAGTATCCGATTTTTGAAAGATGGACGATTATGTTAGGTTTATTGTATATTATCGTGTTGCTAGTTTTTCCGAAAGGGTTAGTTGGAACGGTTAAGAAGTTGAAGGGCTTTAAAAGGAGTAAGAAGGAGAAAAGCGCAGGAGTGGAGCAAAACGTGTGAAAAATCAATTGTATATAATATGAAAATCCCTCTTTTCGATTAGTGAAGGAGGGATTTTTATTGGTGTAAGTAATTTATTAGTTTGTAAACAAAGTCATTATATTAATCAAATAGTTCATCAGGGATATGTTTTATAAAGTTTCCATTCGTAAAAAAATGAACAGCTAATTTCTCTATGGGAACATCATCAATGGTTACTAATATATCATTTTGAACTGGTAAAAAGGCTATTCCTTTTCCATCATTAATGAATTCTTCAATAAGCGGATAAGAATCCAATTGTTGAAGTTGATGCTGGGATAGACCGTTTTCTTTAAGAAATTGTATTGTCTTATTTCGAAAAGGACACTTCTTATCGTTACTTACGAAAAAAAGTTCCTTTGAATAGTCAATGGTATACTTTTCTTTCGTTTTTAATAAGCCTACTGAAATTGATGTAGTAAACACTTTTTTAAACGCTACGTCAGAATAATCCTCATACGTTATGACCATATCAACTTTTTGTTGCTGTAGTAGTTTTTTTAAATGGCTACTACTTTCTATGTATATTTGATAATTCCTGAAATTTTCTTTAATACGCTTACTTAAATAACTTGTCAAAATAGATTGTGATGTCGCTATTACAAAAGCAGTACCGCTCTCTTTAATTTCATTTTTTGCTTCTTCTAATAGAGTTAATATTTTATTCGTGTAGTCTAATAAAATGTCACCAGAAGGTAACAGAGAAACGCCTTTGTTATCTCTATGTAGTAAAGGGGTTTCTAACTCTTGTTCTAATTTTTTAATACGCTCCGTTACGTTCGGTTGAACATACCCTAATTCTTTAGCAGCTTTACTAATAGAACCCTCACTGGCTACAGTTTTGAATATGATAAGATCATTAATTTCCATTTATCTCAGCCCCTTGTTTGGTATCATTATAAATGATATCAAACATAATTTATACCTATTTTACGTTAGCCGGTCGTCGATTTACCATTATATATATAAGATCGAAAGAGAGTGATAATCATGATTGGAATGCAATATAAGATCATTTTACCAAAGGATTATGACATGGGGATTATTAAGAAAAGGGTAAAGGATAATGGGTATAAAACAGATGGTTTTCAAGAATTGAATTTTAAGGCGTATTTAATTACTGAGGCAGGTAAAGATGGGAATTTCTATAACTGTTATGCCCCTTTATATATTTGGAATGGTCATGAAGGGATGAACAAATTTATATTTGAAGGGTATTACGATAATATTTTACAATCGTTTGGGTGGCAACAAATAAATATAGGTGTCCCTTTAGTGATTAATTTAAGTAATGAGTTTAAAAAAAGTAGGTATGCTGTTGAATATGTAGGGGGTATTTCTCAAAAGGAATCATTGATTGGGACTCAATTTAACAGTTCGAATCAGAATGTCCAGAATACAGAAAATTGCTTGGGAAATGTGATAGTATATAATCCGGATAAATGGGGGTATAGTCAGTTTCATTTTTATGAAGAGAAGCCTGAAATTGAAGAAATGAAGGGTATTACAATATATGAGATAGTATATATATCGCAGTAATTATGGATTTGAAGTGAAGGTTAATGCCCCTGAAATATGATTGTTCTGTTTTATAAAATATTGAAAGATAAATTATAAATCTCTTGAATTTTGATCAATCTTTGTTCGAAATTCAAGGGATTCTTTTTATGATGAAATGAATCTACGCAGTAACTCTTTAAACAAAATTTATTTTTAAGTCAACATTTTAATAAAACCAAATTTATCAGTTCAAATAGCGACTTAGAATAGGGCCTTATGTAAGTATGTGGGAGCGAGCTTAGAAGTAGAGGTATTTGTAGATTTAAATTAAACTTCATGTGTGTACCAAAAAGCGAAATTTATTTATAATAATATTAATACAAAGATGATTAAGAAGGGACAATCAAAGTGAAACCAACAATTTATGATGTTGCTGAAAAAGCAGGTGTATCAATTGCGACTGTATCCAAGGTAATTAATCAAACAGGGCGTATTAGTGAAAAAACAATAAACAAAGTAAATAAGGTAATGGATGAATTAGATTATCAGCCAAGTAGTGTAGCGGCAGCGTTAACAGGTAAAAAAACATATACGATTGGGGTACTTGTTCCAGATATCTCAAACTCCTTTTTTGCAGAAGTAGCAAGAGCTTTTGAAAATAGTGCGCGAGAATCAGGGTATACACTCATTTTATGCAGTACAGACCATCAAACAACACGTGAGCATGAATATATTGATTTACTATTTAAAAAGCAAGTAGATGGTATTATTATTGCAACGGAACTCAATGATTATAAACTAGTTAAAAAAATAGTAAATCGAGATTTGCCACTTGTTTTATTTACTGTAGATCATCCTTCCATCACAACTCATGTAGTGACAACTGATGATATGAGGGGAGGCTATCTAGCTGGACATTATTTAACACAGAAAGGTCATAAATCTTTAACGATTATGATGGAGAAAGATAGAAAGAGTAGCATAGGGAGACTAAGTGGTTTTAAACAGGCTCTTATGGATTCTGGGGTTTCCTTAAATGATGATGCTATAATTAGCTGTTATTCTACAGTTGAAGATAGCAAACGTGCGAGTAAAGAATTACTTAAGTTACCTAATAGACCTACAGCAGTATTTGCTTGTACAGATCTAATTGCTATATGCCTAATGAATGAAGCAAGAAAACAAGGGCTTTCTATTCCAGAAGATTTATCAATTATCGGCTTTGATAATACTATTTATGCTGAGATTGCAGATCCTGGGTTAACAACGATTGAACAGCCGATTAAACAAATGGCATCTTGTACGTTTGAACAACTGCTAAAAACGATGGAAGTGACGGCCCATGCTAAGCAAAAAATCACAATTATCCCACAATTAGTAGAGCGCTCCTCGGTAAAGGATATTACATGATAGCTGTTTTTAGTATTCTATTTGAAAGTAACAAAAAGGGCATCGTAACTATGTGCAGTTATGATGCCCTTCTTTCTAGTAAGAACTTATACGGAGTATTGCTCTCCACCTTCAGTATTTAAATCTTGTCTAATTTTATTTTCTTTCGGAATAGTAAGGAAATGAGTTAAAAATGCACCAAAGAAGTATAAACCAGCAAAGATCCACATAACGCCGCCTACACCTAATGGGCCGATGAATGCAGTTACAACTAATGGACCAACAAAGGCAGATAATCCTGAACCTAAATTTAAAACAGACATTGCGGCCCCTTTATTTTCAGGAGCTAAAGATGGTACTAAAGCTGTAAGAGGTACATAGCCAGCAAGCGTTGCTCCATAGCAACATGCAACAAATAATATTACCCAATAGTTATGTCCTACGAGTTGTGGTACATAATAAAGTGCGAGTGTTACAATTCCGCATCCTACTCCCCCGAACCATTTAATCGTATTGACCCAACCGAACTTGTCTCCAACAATACCAAAAATTATATTAAACACCATATTTACAAAGAATAGAGTACCCCAAATTTGAAGCCATTCAGTCATTGTAAAATTAAATTTCATCATATAAGTAGGTAGGAAAACGACAAATCCAAATTGAGCGGCTGAGTTTATAATTTTAACAATACCACCTATACCAACTTTAGGATTTTCAAATGCGATGGTAATGCCTTTTAGTAATTCGCTTGACTTATTAGCGCTTACGGGTTGTTTTTTAAATTTGTCTTTATTTACAACAATTGAGAATAGTCCCCCGACAACAACAAAAATTAAGGCGCTCCATAAAGTAGCAACTTCCCCGATTTTAGGAACCATATAACTAGAATAAAAGGCTCCTATAACACTTAAACCAAGCTGGAATACGAACCAGAACCATCCGACTGCCCTTGAAAGCATTTGTTGAGGAGTGCTGTAAGATACCCAAACTAAGAAAGAATAAGCAAATAGCGGATAACCAAATCCTCTGAGAGCGTAGCAAAGTAATATAACGGGATAATTCATACTTTCAATGCCTATACCTATGAAACCAATTGAACCTAAAATGAATGATACTAATCCAAATGTCATTACTTTTCTTGGTCCCCACATTTGTACAAATACCCCTGAAAACCAAGAAGAAGCAGATACAGTAATTCCATAAATGGTAAATAAAAAAGCAGTGTGCTCTAACGTTAAACCATTTTCAACGAGATAAGGGGATAACCATCCCTGCTCTAAACCGTCCCCGATCATAAAAACAATAATTCCTATGTATCCCCAAGTTAAATTAGAAGGGATACCAATCTTGTCCATAAATGTTCTGTTTGAACTAATTGCGTTCATTCTCCCACCACCGATTATTTTTTTGGTTAAGCGCTTAATTCTTTTTGATAAAAAAAGTATACGCTTACATAAGGGGAGCGTCAATAAAATTTTTTGACAATTTACAACTTTCTTTCATAAAGGTGCAACCTATAGGCTTATTAGGTACTAAAATAATCGTAAGTATGAACAGAAATTAATAACTTCAAGATGGAAGTTTACTATATAAAGGGCTTAATTCTCTTTGTTATATCGGTGTTTTTTAATGGATTACTTGTAATTATTTAGATTCTCCTTTTCTTATTATAAATTTTCAAACGAATTGTAGTAGTGTTGTACAGGAAATTTGTAATTTGGATAAAAAATAATTATAAAAAATAAAATTGTTTGAATTTTAGGGTTTAGTATGTATAATGAAGAAAAGTAGGGAAAGCGCTTAACTAAAATGATGCGCTAAACCTTATAGACTTTCATTTCGTTTCTTAAATTTAAATGAAGAGGGAGAAATCATATGAATGTTTTAACGATTGGGATTATTGGTGCTGGACGAATTGGAAAATTACACGTTGATAATTTACAGCTTATGCCACAAGTGAAAATTAAAGCGGTTTCAGATGTGATAATTAATCATTTAGAAAAATGGGCTCAAGACAAAGGGATTTCTACTTTGACAACTAGCTATCAGGATTTATTAGCAGATCCAGAAATTGATGCTGTATTTATTTGTTCACCAACAAATACACATGCGCAAATTATTAAAGAAGCGGCTCTTGCAAAGAAACATATTTTTTGCGAAAAGCCTGTTAGTTTTTCGGTAGAAGAAACATTAGAAGCATTAGAAGTGGTGAAAGAACAAGGAGTATCTCTTCAAGTAGGTTTTAATCGCCGTTTCGATCCTAACTTCAGAAAAGTGTATGATCTTATTCAACAAGGAGAAGTGGGACACCCACATATTTTAAAAATTACGTCTAGAGATCCACAACCGCCAAGTATAGAATATGTTCGTTCTTCAGGTGGATTGTTTATGGATATGATGATTCATGATTTTGATATGGCCAGATACGTGATGAATAGTGAAGTTGTTGAAGTATTTGCATATGGAACAACATTAATTGATCCGTCCATTCAAGAAGTAAACGATGTTGATACGGCAATTGTCACATTGAAATTTGCGAATGGAGCTTTAGGGGTAATTGATAATAGTCGCCAAGCTGTTTATGGATATGACCAGCGTCTTGAAGTGTTTGGTGAAAAAGGAGCAGTCGCTGCGGATAATTGCTGCCCAACAACAGTCCAAGTGTCAAAAACAGAAGGTGTTGTAAAAGATAAGCCGCTTTATTTCTTCTTAGAGCGTTATACGCAGGCTTACATTGAAGAAGTAACACAATTTACAAAGTCAATTATAGAAGGACAAGCTGTTATTTGCAGTGGTAATGATGGGTTACAGGCAGAACGAATTGCGAAAGCTGCGAAGGAATCTTTATTAACAGGAAAACCTGTTCAAATTGAACATAAACAGCCCGCATTAAACCAGTAAAGAAAGCGCTTAATTAGGGGTGGTTAAAGAGTTGTACATAGTATGGTCATCAAAAACTCTTAACCATTCCTTTACATAAAGAACGGGAGGTAGTAATAATGAATCCACTTATATTTAAAGAAGATTGTCCATTAGATCTTATCGCAGTTGGACGTTTATGCGTTGATTTAAATGCCAATGAAACACAACGTCCTATGGAAGAAACAAGAACGTTTACTAAGTATGTGGGGGGATCTCCTGCTAATATTGCGATAGGTACGGCACGTCTTGGCTTACAAACGGGATTTATCGGTAAAGTGTCCGATGACCAAATGGGCCGCTTTATTACAGGGTACCTTAAGGACAATCATATTAATACAGATCAGATCTGTATTGATCGTACTGGGGCAGTGACTGGTCTAGCGTTTACAGAAATTAAAAGTCCTGAAGATTGCAGTATTTTAATGTATCGTGACAATGTTGCAGATTTAAATCTTGATCCAACAGAAGTATCTGAGGACTATATTAAGCAATCAAAAGTACTCTTAATTTCAGGGACAGCTTTAGCAAAAAGCCCTTCTCGCGAGGCGGTATTTTTAGCACTAGAATATGCGCGTAAGCATGATGTAGTCGTATTTTTTGATGTTGATTACCGCCCTTATACATGGCAGTCCGAAGCTGAAACGGCTGTGTATTACAATCTTGCGGCTGAAAAGTCTGATGTCATTATTGGAACGCGTGAAGAATTCAATATGATGGAAAAACTATTAAACTACGAACAATCTAATGATCAAGTTACAGCTGAAAGATGGTTTTCTCATCATGCGAAAATTGTTGTAATTAAACACGGCGGGGATGGTTCAATCGCTTATACGAGAGACGGTCAATCTCACCGAGGCGGTATCTTTAAAACAAAGGTATTAAAGACGTTCGGAGCTGGTGATTCATACGCTTCTGCATTTATTTACGGTTTAATGCAAGGGCTTGAGATTCCTCAAGCGATGCGATTAGGAGGGGCTTCGGCTTCAATTGTTATTTCAAAACATAGCTGTTCTGATGCAATGCCAACAAGGGCAGAGATTTCTACATTCATGGAAACGGCTGAGGAAATTGTATAGAAACTTCATAAAACAATAATCTAGTAAGGGCGTATCCTAAGGACGCTTCTACATTAAATAAAAGGGAGAGAATTAATATGACAGTACAAACAGCACAAATTGTAAAAAACTACATTGGTGGCGAATGGGTAGAATCTTCTTCAACTAAGATGGAAGCTGTATATAATCCTGCAACAGGAGAAGTGATCGCTCAAGTACCACTTTCAACGAAAGAAGATGTTGAACAAGCTGTACTAGCAGCAAATAAAGCGTTCCAACTTTGGTCTAAAACAGCTGTGCCAAAACGTGCTCGTATTCTATTTAAATATCAACAATTACTAGTAGATAACTGGGAAGAGTTAGCGAAACTTATTACGATTGAAAATGGGAAAAGCTATAACGAAGCTTACGGTGAAGTTCTTCGTGGTATTGAGTGTGTGGAATTTGCAGCGGGTGCTCCTACATTAATGATGGGAAAACAGCTTCCTGATATTGCGACAGGTATTGAGTCTGGTATGTATCGTTATCCAATTGGTGTTATAGGCGGGATTACACCTTTTAACTTCCCGATGATGGTTCCATGCTGGATGTTCCCACTTGCAATTGCTTGTGGTAATACATTTGTATTAAAACCTTCAGAGCGTACACCAATTCTAGCGGCAAAATTAGCTGAATTAGCTGAAGAAGCAGGCTTACCAAAAGGCGTATTAAATATTGTAAATGGTGCACATGATGTAGTAAACGGTCTTCTTGAACATAAATTAGTGAAGGCAATTTCATTTGTAGGTTCTCAGCCAGTCGCAGAATATGTATATAAAAAAGGAACAGAAAACTTAAAACGTGTTCAAGCACTAGCTGGTGCGAAAAACCATTCTATTGTATTAAATGATGCGAACCTTGAACTAGCAACAAAGCAAATTATTAGCGCTGCATTCGGTTCAGCTGGTGAGCGTTGTATGGCTGCTTCTGTTGTAACAGTACAAGAAGAAATTGCAGATCAATTAGTTGAAAGGCTAGTAGAAGAAGCAAATAAAATTGTAATTGGAAATGGACTGGATGAAGATGTGTTTTTAGGACCAGTGATTCGTGATAACCATAAAGAGCGCACAATTGGTTACATCGATTCAGGTGTGAAACAGGGCGCTACGTTAGTTCGTGATGGACGCGAGGATGCAGCTGTAAAAGGGGCTGGTTACTTCGTAGGGCCAACAATTTTTGACCATGTTACAAAAGAAATGAAAATCTGGCAAGATGAGATTTTTGCTCCTGTTTTATCAATTGTTCGTGTGAAATCATTGGATGAAGCGATTGAAATTGCGAATGAGTCTCGCTTTGCGAATGGGGCTTGCATTTATACAGATAGCGGGGCAAGTGTACGTCAATTCCGTGAAACAATTGAATCAGGTATGTTAGGTGTTAATGTTGGGGTTCCAGCGCCAATGGCATTCTTCCCGTTCTCTGGCTGGAAAGATTCTTTTTATGGTGACCTTCATGCGAATGGTACTGACGGCGTTGAGTTTTATACAAGGAAGAAAATGCTTACATCTCGTTGGGAAAAATAATGATTAAGAGAGAAGTAAAATTGCTCTAGTTGTTTGTAAGCGAAAGTAACGGAAGTATTAAAACATAAGAAGGAAGTATTAGGAGTCTAGCAAATTCCTAATACTCCTTTTTCATATGCAAAATGACTGATAGAGATGGAAAGGAGCAAATGATATGCAAACTGTTAGAATGACCACGGCGCAAGCCTTGGTGAGATTTTTGAACGAGCAGTATGTAGAGTTTGATGGAGAGCAACAAAAGTTTATTAAGGGGATCTTTACAATTTTTGGTCATGGAAATGTAGTAGGCCTAGGTCAAGCTTTAGAAGAAGACGCAGGCGAATTAGAAGTATATCAAGGGAGAAACGAGCAAGGAATGGCAAATGCTGCGGTTGCTTTTGCAAAACAAAAACATAGAAAACAAATTATGGCATGTACTTCTTCTGTTGGTCCTGGATCAGCAAATATGATTACCTCTGCTGCAACGGCTTCTGCAAACAATATTCCCGTTTTACTACTTCCAGGTGATGTATTTGCAACGAGACAACCTGACCCTGTTCTTCAACAAATTGAACAAACGCATGACTTATCTATTTCTACGAATGATGCTTTTCGTGCAGTAAGTAAGTACTGGGACCGGGTAAATCGTCCTGAACAATTGATGACAGCCATGATTCATGCCATGCGTGTTTTAACGAATCCGGCAGATACAGGAGCTGTAACAATTTGTTTACCACAAGATGTCCAAGGAGAAGCTTGGGATTTTCCAAGTTATTTCTTCCAAAAACGTGTTCACCGTATTGAACGACGCCTACCTACAAAAGCCAGCCTAGCTGATGCGGTTGAAATGATTAAGAGAAAGAAAAAGCCAGTTATGATTTGCGGTGGTGGTGTAAGGTACGCAGAAGCGGCAGAAGAACTAAAACAGTTTGCCGAAACATTCCACATTCCATTTGGAGAAACACAAGCTGGAAAAAGTGCGATTGAAAGCAGTCATCCGTATAATCTTGGCGGCGTTGGGGTAACTGGAAATTTAGCAGCTAATACAATTGCAAAGGAAGCGGATCTTGTTATTGGGATCGGGACGAGATTTACTGATTTTACAACGGCATCTAAACAATTATTTCAAAATGAGGAAGTTGAGTTTTTAAACATTAACATTTCAGAATTTCATGCGAATAAGCTTGATGCATTGAAGGTTATAGCGGATGCGAAAGAAGCGCTTCTTGCTCTAATAGAGGAACTGCACGCAATTGATTATCGATCTAGCTATACAGCAGAAATCGCTGATGCAAAAGAGGCTTGGGAAACAGAATTAGTACGCCTACATAATATTCGCTTTACAGACCAAGATTTCACACCAGAAGTTGAAGGACATTTCGATGAGAATATAAATGAGTATGTAGACGCACTTGGTACACAATTAACACAGACTGCAGTCATTGGACAAATTAATACATTACTTCATGAAGATGCAATTATCGTAGGGGCGGCTGGAAGTCTTCCGGGTGATTTACAAAGAATGTGGGCATCGAGACAACCAAATACGTATCATATGGAGTATGGATACTCTTGCATGGGCTATGAGGTTGCGGGCGCACTTGGTGCAAAGCTAGCTGAACCATCGAAGGAAGTATATGCAATGGTAGGGGATGGTAGTTACCAAATGCTTCATTCTGAGCTCGTCACAAGCCTTCAAGAAAATAAAAAAATTAATATTTTATTGTTTGATAACTCCGGATTTGGCTGCATTAATAACTTGCAAATGGGCAATGGAATGGGAAGCTTTGGAACAGAGTTTCGCTACCGAGACCAGGAAACTCGTAAATTAAACGGGGCTATTATGAAAATTGATTTTGCAGCTAGTGCGGCGGGATATGGTGTGAAAACATATCGTGTTACATCGATAGAACAATTACAGGAAGTGCTTGAAGATGCGAAAAAACAAACGGTTTCTACATTGATTGATATTAAAGTATTACCAAAAACAATGACAGATGGATATGAGTCATGGTGGCATGTAGGGGTTGCAGAAATATCTAATAGTCAAAGTGTACAAGCTGCGTACGAGAGTAAAGTAAGTAACTTGCGAAAGGCAAGATCTTATTAGAGTAGAGCACAAAGAGAGCTTTTTATCCACATGTATATTGTTTAGGAAGCTCTCTTTTTAACGAACAGATAAGAGGATTTAGCAGAATTTTATTATATTTTACAAAGAGGAGAGATATGGGGATGTTCAAAGAAAACACGATTAAGCTTGGAATTGCACCAATTGCTTGGACAAATGATGATATGCCAGAACTAGGGGCAGAAAATACGTTTGAACAATGTATTAGTGAGATGGCACTAGCTGGATTTAATGGAAGTGAAGTAGGTAATAAATATCCGAGAAATACAATTGTATTGAAAAAATCTTTGGGATTAAGAAACCTGGAGATTGCTAGCGCATGGTTTAGTATGTTTTTGACAACGAAGCCGCTTGAAGAGACTATACAAGCATTTATTAAGCATAGAGATTTCTTGCATGATATGGGTGCAAAAGTCATCGTTGTTTCAGAGCAAGGACATAGTATTCAAGGCTTAATGGATGTACCGCTATTTAAAAATAAGCCTGTTTTTACAGAAGAAGAGTGGGATAAGCTTGCGGAGGGGTTACATCATCTCGGTAAATTGGCTCAGGAAAAGGGGCTACATATTGTATACCACCATCATATGGGTACGGGTGTTCAAACAACGGCAGAAATTGAAAAGTTAATGGATATGACGGATCCAGAGCTTGTATCCTTGCTTTTTGATACAGGTCATCTTGTTTTTTCAGGAGAAGAACCGCTTTATATTTTGAAAAAATATTTACCCCGTATTAAACACGTACATTTAAAAGATATTCGCCAAGAAGTAGTAGATGCTGTAAAGAAAAACGAATTAAGCTTCTTACAGGCTGTGAAGAATGGTGCATTTACAGTTCCTGGGGATGGTGTAATTGTATTTGATGAAGTGTTTACTATCCTTGCAAACTCTCATTATAAAGGGTGGTTTGTAGTAGAAGCAGAGCAAGACCCGGCTTTAGCAAATCCATTTGAATACGCATTAAAAGCCCGGAAATTTATACAAGAAAAAGCAGGTCTTTAGTTTCCGTATTGTGAGATTGCAAGTTTCAATGTCGTATAAAGAATATGTAGTGGTAGGTAAAGGAGGTGTCATATGAAACCAACAATTTATAGTGTTGCAGAGGAAGCAGGTGTATCTATATCAACTGTTTCAAAGGTAATCAATCGGACTGGAAATATTAGTGAGAGTACGAGGAGAAAAGTATTTCAGGTTATGGATCAACTAAATTATCACCCAAGTGTCGTGGCATCTGCTTTAACAGGAAAACAAACAAAAATGATTGGTCTTCTCATCCCTGACATCTCCAATCCATTTTTTGCTGAAGTAGCAAGAAGTATTGAGGACCGAAGCTATGAACTAGGGTTTCATGTGATGATATGTAATACGGATAATGATGCACAGAAAGAAAAGAAGTATTTATCCTTGTTAACTCGTCAAAGGATTGATGGTCTTATTGTCGCTTCAGCTTTTAGAAATGCTAGTTTACTAGAGAATATGGTAAAGCAGGATGTTCCGGTTAGTTTAATCGCTTCAGAAATCTACAATCTATCCGTCAACACTGTAACTGTAGATGATTATAAAGGCGCTTATTTAGCTACTTCCTATTTACTATCCTTACAGCATAGGAAGGTTGCAATTATTACAGAGGATGCGAAAAGTAATCAGCTTCGCTTACGTGCTTTTAAAGATGTTATGCAAGAAGAGGGAATCATTGTACCCCGAAATTATGTAGTAAAAACCGAAGCGACAATTCAAAGTGGATATGAGAGTGCTAAGCAACTCTTGAGACTACAAGAAAGGCCGACTGCGATTTTTGCCTGTAATGATTTGTTGGCCATTGGGGTCATGAAGGTTGCCAAAGAAGAAGGGCTGAATATCCCTGAAGATTTATCAATTATTGGTTTTGATAATACTGTACTTTCTACTACGACAACCCCTATGTTAACGACCATTGCACAACCGATGAAGCAAATGGGTACAAGGGTAGTAGAGATGCTCGTTGAAGAGATGAAACACCCGAAACTTTGTAAGGAACGTTTGCTTCTTACCCCGGAGTTAATTATTCGGCAATCAACTTGTCCTCTTACATAAGGAGTAAAAAGACGAGACATTTGTGTTTCCATTTAATAAATAATATTGAAAAAGGTGAATGTGTAATGCCATTAGTTCAAATGAAAGATATTTTAATCAAGGCAAATCAAGAGAATTATGGGGTAGGGGCTTTCAGTGTCGCTAATATGGAAATGGTAATGGGAGCTATTAAAGCAGCAGAAGAATTGCGTGCTCCGCTTATTCTACAAATTGCGGAAGTTCGTTTGAATCATTCGCCAATTCATCTGATTGGTCCTTTGATGATTGCTGCGGCGAAAAAAGCGGCTGTTCCAGTAGCAGTTCACTTTGATCACGGTATGACGTTTGAGAAGATCAAAGAGACGTTAGAAATTGGTTTTAGTTCAGTTATGTTTGATGGCTCTCACTATCCGTTAGAAGAGAATATTCAAAAGACAAAAGAAATTGTAGAACTTGCGAAACAGTACGGAGCGACAGTAGAGGCTGAGATTGGCATAGTAGGTGGTAGCGAGGATGGATCAGAAGATATTGAAATGTTGCTTACAAGCACTAAAGAAGCAAAACGATTTGCGGAAGAAACAGACGTAGATGCGCTAGCTGTTGCGATTGGAAATGCGCACGGTATGTACAATGGAGATCCTGATTTACGATTAGACCGCTTACAGGAAATTAATGAGGTAGTTCGTATTCCACTAGTATTACATGGCGGTTCTGGCATTAGTCCAGAGAATTTCAAGCAATGCATTCAGCATGGCGTTCGTAAAATTAATGTAGCAACCGCAACATTTCAGAATGTAATCACTGTGGTTAACACCGCAGTTCGGAATACTCCTTATTCAGATTATTTTACGTACCATCAGGATGTTATTGAGGCCGCATACGAAAACGTTAAAAATCATATGCGAATATTCGGAAGTGAAAACAGAGTATAACGAGAAAAGATTTCTTCATTAATAGTTAGAAGAAACTCGAAATGTAGTTAGCTGAAAAAGGCAGAGAATGATAGAAAATATCCAATTAACAAGGGGGAGAACGTCATGTTAGGAAAATTAGGCGAATTAAAAGAAGGGTATAATGTATTAACAGAAATGAACGGTCAATGTAGTGATATGTTAATGGATATAGGTATATATAAGATGTCTAATGGAAAGGAAGAGTTGCTATTTGATAATAAGAATGAAACGGCAGTTCTTTTACTAGAAGGGGTAATACGTTTAGAGTGGGAAGGAAAGGAACAAGTTATTCAAAGAAAGTCTGTTTTTGAAGAGACCCCATGGTGTTTACACGTTGCTAAAAATGTGAAGGTTACAATTACTGCTCTTTCAGATAGTGAAGTGCTTGTTCAAAAAACAAATAATGACCAAGAATTTGCGTCCAAGTTGTATACTCCAAATGAGTGTCAAAGTGTTGTAGCTGGAGAAGGCGTATGGAATGGAACGGCACAGCGTGTTATTCGGACAATTTTTGACTATAATAACGCAGCATATTCTAATATGGTGGTAGGAGAAGTTATTTCTTATCCAGGACGATGGTCCAGTTATCCACCGCATCATCATGATCAGCCAGAGGTATATTATTATCGCTTTAACAAGCCGCAGGGATTCGGATGTGCAATGGTTGGTGAGGATGCTTATCGCGTTGTACATAATAGTTTTATTACAATTCCGGGTGAGCTGGACCACCCACAAGCAACGGCGCCTGGATATGCGATGTATTTTTGTTGGATGATTCGACATCTTGAGAATAATCCATGGAATGATCGTATCATGGAGGAAGACCACAAGTGGTTATTAGAACCAAACGCGAAAATTTGGCCAGAAAAGGAATAGACAAAAATAAAATGAAACTTTAATCAGTGGGGTGTTATCTCCCACTGATTTTTAGTTGGTTTTATCAAAATGTAAGACGAATTTTGAGACTTATTCAAAAAACAGCTAAATATAAGAGAAAAGAAAGTATAAATAATTTTAACTTGCTTTATTATCACTTGCGTAGTAAAGTGATAATAAGATGAACGCTAGGAAGTGATGAAACATGCGTGATAATACGATAGGATCGTTAATATGGTTACGTTTAATACGATTTACGAACCAAAGTAATCAGATGTCAAATGAGTTTTTAAAACGTTTTGATTTAACGACAGCTCAATTTGATGTACTTTTACAAATACGGACTTACCAGCCGTTAACGCAAATGGAATTAGCTGAGAAGGTTACTGTTACACAAGGTGGTATTTCTCGAATGTTAACTCGCCTTGAAAAAGAAGGCTATATTATACGAAAACAAGATTGGAAGACGAAAACCATTAGTCTTACAGAGCAAGGGGGAGCGGCTTTAGAAAGAGCATTGCCAGAGCAACTTGCATTTCAATCATCATTTTTTGATGATGTATTAAATGAAGAAGAGCAGAAAATACTTTATGAGTTGATGACAAAAGTTCATAAGCATAGTGAAAAAAAAGAATTACCGAATGAGTAATTTTTTTTACAGAATCAATTGACTAATCAAGTGATTAAGGGGAAATTAATACCGATTAATAAAGGAGAGAGCAATTATGGAAAAATACCGTATGGATACAAATAAAGGAATTGAGTTTGGATTATATTCAATTGGGGATCATATTTTAAATCCGCATAATGGAAAAAAATTAAGTGCAGGGGAGCGAATTCGTGAGCTTATTGAAACAGCTAAGTTAGCAGATGAGGCTGGACTTGATGTATTTGCAGTTGGTGAAAGTCATCAAACGCATTTTACAACGCAAGCCCACACAGTAATTTTAGGGGCTGTTGCACAAGCAACGAAAAATATTAAAATAGCGAGTTCTGCAACAATATTAAGTACATCAGATCCAGTTCGAGTATATGAAGATTTTGCTACAATTGATTTAATTTCTAATGGACGTGCTGAAATTGTAGCTGGTCGTGGTTCTCGTATTGGGGGTTATAGTTTACTTGGTTACGATGTAAATGATTATGAAGAGTTATTTGAAGAAAAGATGGATCTTTTACTGAAAATTAATAAAGAAGAAAATGTAACATGGAAAGGGCAGTTCAGAGCACCACTTGAACATGCGGGTATTATTCCAAGAGCTAAAAATAATAACTTACCAATTTGGCGCGCGGTTGGTGGTCCACCAGCTAGTGCCATTAAAGCAGGGAGCGCAGGTGTTCCGATGATGATAACAACGCTTGGCGGACCAGCTATTAATTTTAAAGTGTCAGTAGATGCTTATCGTGAGGCGGCTGCGCAAAGTGGATTTGATCCAGCTAGTTTACCGATTGCAACAACGAGTTTATTCTATACAGCAGAAAATTCACAAGATGCGCTAAGTGAATATTATCCTCACATTAATGCTGGAATGATTGCGTTACGTGGCGCGGGATATCCAAAGCAACAATTTACAAATGCGTTAGATTACCGTGACGCGTTAATGATTGGTAGCCCGCAGCAAATCATTGAAAAAATGCTTTATCAATATGAATTATTTGGACAACAACGTTTTATGGCACAAATTGATTTCGGTGGTGTACCATTTGACAAAATTGAGAAAAATATCGAATTAATTGCTACTGAAATTTTACCGGCTGTTAGAAAACATACAGCGAAATAATTTGAAAATACCGAGAATCTAACTGATTCTCGGTATTTTTTTATGTAATTGTTTAGGTTGAAAAAATGACAAAAAAATGAATTTTTAGTTTAGGGAGAAGGGAGTTGGTTTCTATTTTTGAATAACAAAATGCTAGGAATGAATTTTGAAAATACATTTTTCTCTTGACAAAAATCTTGTATTTTTCTCTGTTGTTTTCAAGGACATTTTTTTGAATGAAAGTCAAGTGTGTAAAGAGAAAAACGATGTTTGTATTGATGTAAAAGTAAGTATCACATTCAAAAAATGCATTTTAATAATGCGAAAAAATTTATTCAAAAAAATACCAAAAGACATATTTCAGACAAAATGATGTCAATAATACGTCAAAAATCATCTGAATTTATTATGTAAGTATATTATACAATTCGATTAACGAATCAAAACACTACAGAAATAGTGAAAAGGTAAAAAATAGCATTGCAATAGTTTGAAAAACTGAAATTTCGCATTTTTCGACAATACATACAAGATGTTTTTGTCTTTTCGTATTTCTTAATAATTGAGTTTTTTAAGATTGCTCAATTAATTTTTATTATAAAAACTATGAAGGAAGTGATTTTAGTATGGAAACGCTCGAATTGGCACGAATACAGTTCGCATCAACAACGATTTTCCATTACTTTTTTGTTCCACTGTCAATTGGTTTAGCTTTTATTATTGCGATAATGCAAACGTTGTATGTGGTAAAAGGGCAAGAAATATATAAGAAGATGGCGAAGTTTTGGACGCAATTATTCCTTATTAACTTTGCAGTAGGGGTAGTAACAGGTATTTTACAAGAGTTTCAGTTTGGTATGAACTGGTCAACATATTCACGTTTCGTAGGTGATGTATTTGGTCCATCACTTGCAATTGAAGGATTGCTGGCATTTTTCATTGAGTCTACATTTCTAGGTTTATGGGTATTCGGTGAGGATAAATTACCGAAGCGAATTCACTTATTATGTATTTGGCTCCTTTCAATTGGAACAATGTTATCAGCATTTTGGATTTTAACTGCAAGTGCATTTATGCAGTCACCTGCAGGGTATGAAATGGCAGCTGATGGGCGTGCGCAAATGAATGATTTCTTAGCAATTATTCAAAATCCGCAACTATGGGTACAATTCCCACATACAATTACAGCGGCAATTGCAACAGGGGCATTCTTTATTGCAGGTGTAAGTGCATGGAAAATTACAAAAGGACAAGAAACTGTAGTATTTAAAAAATCTTTCCGCATTTCTATCATTGTTGGAACGATTACAACGGCGCTTGTATTATTCTTCGGTCATGCACAAGCACAACAATTAATTAAGACACATCCAATGAAAATGGCAGCAGCTGAAGCACTATGGAACACGAGTGAGGATCCAGCACCATTTACAGTATTTGCGAAAATTGATACAGAGAAGAAAGAAAATTCGTTTGAAATTCAAATCCCTTATATGCTAAGTCTATTGTCGTATGATAAGTTTAGCGGTCAAGTTGAAGGGATGAATCAAATTCAAAAACAATATGAAGAAAAATATGGGCCTGGAGATTATATTCCGCCGGTTCATACAATGTTTTGGAGTTTTAGAGCGATGGTTATGAGTGGAATATTTATGCTTCTTCTAGGAGCTTACGGATGGTTCTTATCAAGAAAAGATCGTTTAGCTGAAAAAACATGGTATTTAAAATTAATGGTGTATGCAATTTCTCTTCCGTTCATCGGTAATACAGTAGGATGGATTATGACTGAAATGGGTCGTCAGCCTTGGGTAGTATTTGGTGTAATGAAAACAGAAGATGCTGTATCACCAAATGTAACATTCGGTGAAGTATTATTCTCACTTATTTCATTCACATCAATGTATTTAATTATGGGTGGAATTTGTGTGTACTTATTCGTTCGTACTATTAAGGGACATACGAATAAGAAAACGAAAAAGGATTATCAAAGCCATGATCCATTTGATAAGGAGGAAGAGTATGTTATCTCTTAATGAGTTATGGTTTTTAGTTATTGCAATCTTATTTGTAGGATTCTTCGTACTGGAAGGTTTTGATTTTGGAGTAGGAATCGTTTCGAGGTTTTTAGGGGAAAATGATTTTGAAAAACGAGTGTATTTAAATACAATTGGACCGTTCTGGCACGCGAATGAAGTATGGCTTGTTTGTGCTGGTGGAGCTATGTTTGCGGCATTTCCACACTGGTATGCAACTTTATTTAGTGGTTTTTATATTCCGTTTGTATTTATGCTTCTCGCCTTAATTTTAAGAGGTGTTTCCTTTAAATTCCGTGCGAAAATAGATAATCATAAATGGAAGAATGCATGGGATTGGGGAATGTTTATTGGAAGTATGTTACCTCCTATCCTTTGGGGAGTCGCGATTGCAAACTTTATGGTAGGTGTACCTATTGATGAGAGTAAAAATATGGTAGGTGGATTCCTACAATTACTTCATCCATTTGCGTTACTTGGAGGAGTAATGTTCCTTCTACTATGTATTGTTCACGGATTACAATTCCTTACAATACGTACAACTGGTAAATTGAGAGAACGTGCACGAATTGCTGCAATAAAAATTGCACCATTTTCATTAATTACGCTTCTTATTTTTGCTGGTATAGGGTTATGGAAAACCGATATTTTTACTGCCCATGGAACAGAATGGATTATGGTGCCGATCGGAGCTTTTGTAGCACTATTAGTATCCACCTTATTAAATAAAAGAAGAAGAGATGGTTGGGCTTTCTTTATGACAAGTTTAACAATCATTTTACTAAGTGCGAGTGTATTTATCGGTATGTTCCCACGTGTTATGATTAGCTCTTTAGGAGCGATGAATGATTTGACGATTTATAATGCAGCATCAGGGGCTTATGCATTAAAACTTATGACTTACTTTGCGATTGCTATTTTACCTTTCGTTATCGGAAGTCAAATATGGAGTTATTATGTATTTAGACAACCTGTTAAGTCAGACAACGATTTGGAGTACTAATGAAAAGAAAAAGAGGACTTCCGTCTTATCCCGGTAGCCGTATTTTATACGTATCGTTAACGATTATTAGTATTTTAGAAGCTTTTAGCATTATTGCACAAACAATCTTTTTAGCGCGCGCTATTACGTTTTTATTTCATGGAGAGACAGTACAAACAGTGTTAAGTGAAATTGTTTATTTTGGTATCTCGTTTGCAGCGCGTCAAATATTAGTTCGAACATCACAAATATTAGTGGAACGTTTCGCTGAAAAAACAGGGGCGTTACTAAGAAAACAGTTAATAGAGGCATATTTCACATTGGGTCCAAGGTATGTTCAAACTGTCGGAACAGGTCATCTGGTTACCTTATCGATTGAAGGAATTGAGAAATTTAAAACATATATTGAATTAACAATTCCTAAAATGATTAGAAGTAGTATCGTTCCAGCACTAATTGTTTTATATGTTTTTACGCTAGATATTGAGTCTGGGATCATTTTAGTTGTAACGATTCCTATCGTGATTATATTTATGATTCTTCTAGGGCTAGCAGCTCAGAAAATGGCGGATAGTCAATATGAGACATATCGTGTACTTTCTAATCACTTTGTAGATACGTTAAAAGGATTAGAAACATTGAAGTATTTAGGGAAGAGTAAACAGCACGAAGGAAAGATTGAAAAAGTAAGTAAAAGATATAGAAAAGCAACGATGCGAACTTTGCGAGTTGCTTTTCTTTCTTCTTTTGCATTAGATTTCTTTACAAGTTTATCAATCGCATTTGTAGCAGTAGGATTAGGGATTCGTTTAATAGATGGAACGATTCTTTTATTGCCTGCTCTTACCATATTAATTTTAGCTCCGGAATATTTTCTGCCCATTAAGCAAGTTGGAGCAAATTATCATGCTACTTTAGATGGGCAACTTGCTATGGAGCAAATTGAAGGGATTTTACAGCAACAAAAGGTAATGGAAATAAAGGATTCAAATGTAGAGGTTACATGGGATTCTTCGAGTAGCTTAAAGTTACAAGCTATAAAAGTAAATAACGATGAATCTGATAAGGCTATATTAGAAGGAATCGATTTTACTTGGGAAGGTAACGGTGCTATTGGTGTTATAGGTGAAAGTGGGGCAGGGAAATCAACGTTAATCGACATACTAGCAGGGTTTTTAGCACCTTCTAGTGGACAGATGTTAGTTAATGGTGTGGAAGTTAGTGGATCCACTCGAGAAGATTGGCAAAAAAACATTGCTTATATTCCACAGCAGCCTTATATTTTTCCGCTTTCATTAAAAGATAACATTTGTTTCTATGAAACAAATACAACTGATGAAGAAGTGGGAAGAGTTATTAACGAAGTCGGTCTCCGTTCACTCGTTACATCACTTCCAAATGGGATACATGAAAGAATTGGAGAAGGTGGACGTATGCTGAGCGGCGGGCAAGAACAGCGTGTTGCTATGGCACGTGCACTTTTAAGTAAAAAGCCAATTATTTTATTAGATGAGCCTACAGCGCATCTTGATATTGAAACTGAATTTGAAATAAAGCAAGCGATGTTACGTCTATTTAATGGAAAATTAGTATTTCTAGCAACCCATCGTCTACATTGGATGAAACAAATGGATCATATTCTTATTTTAAATAAAGGGGAAATTAAAGAAAGTGGGACGTATGAAGAACTTTTAGAGAATGAGACATTACACTTTCATAAGGAAGAGAGGGAGAGAAATGAGTAACTGGGTTAAACCTTATATAAAGCAAAATAAAGGTAGAATGACTTTAACTATATTCCTTGGGCTTCTGGGAGTTAGTTCAGGTGCGATGTTACTTTTTATTTCAGGTTATTTAATCTCTAAATCTGCTCTCAGACCAGAAAATGTAATGGCTGTATATGTTCCTATTGTTGCAACACGTGCGTTTAGTATAGGGCAAGCTGTGTTTCATTATATAGAGCGTTTAGTCGGACATGATGTCGTACTACGTATATTAGAAAAAATGAGAACGAAACTATATAGAATAGTTGAACCACAGGCGTTATTTTTCCGTTCGCGATTTCAAACGGGTGATATGTTAGGAGTGCTCTCCGAAGATATAGAGCATTTGCAAAACCTATATTTACGTACAATATTCCCTAGCATATTAGCGCTAGTTGTTTATAGTATCTTCGTACTTGTTATCGGTGCGTTTGACGTCGTGTTTGCATTAATTGCAGGGTGTATGTTGGCTATTATCGTTTTTCTGCTCCCATTTGTATCATTACTATTAATGAAGCGACATCATGTTACTTTGAAGCAAGGAAGAAACCGCTTGTATCAACAATTAACAGATGCTGTTTTTGGATTATCAGATTGGCAGGCAAGTGGTAGAAAAGATGAATTTATTAATGAGTATGTAGAGCAAAATGCTCAGTTGTTAAAAACGGAAAAGAGAGTGAAACGTTGGTATCATATTCGAGACAGTCTCATTCAGTTAGTAGTAGGGATTGTAGTGATTTCAATGATTATATGGACGGGGAATGAAGCGGCAAGTGAACAGATTGCTACTACAGTTATTGCAGCTTTCGTATTAATGACTTTATCTGTAACAAACGCGCTTATTCCTATTGCAGATGCCATTGATCGAATCCCGTCGTATATAGAATCTACCCACCGTCTAAATCGCGTAGAAAGTGACAGTGTTGTACATGATGAAATGGATTTACGTGGAGATAAAGATTACACTACGCCAAAACATGTAGATATTGAACTGAATCACGTATCGTATAGTTATCCAGATAGTAGTGAGATTGTATTAAAAGATGTATCATTGCAAATAAAACCCGGAAAGAAAATTGCTATTTTAGGAAGAAGTGGCACAGGAAAATCTACTTTATTAAAATTATTAACAGGGGCGTTAAGTCCAGTGAATGGCCAAGTTTTATTGAATGGTGAACAAGCTCATACAAATCTTTTATCCAAATATATTTCTGTATTAAATCAAAAGCCTCATTTGTTCGATACGACGATTGGAAATAATGTACGAATCGGTAAACCAGAGGCGGCTGATGAAGAGATATGGAAAGCTTTAGAGAAAGCACAATTAGCTGCGCATATTACTACTCTTCCAGATGGATTACAAACAAAAATGCATGAGATGGGAAAGAGGTTTTCTGGTGGGGAAAGACAAAGGGTTGCTTTTGCTAGAACGCTTATGCAGGAAGCACCAATCATTGTACTTGATGAACCGACTATCGGTTTAGATCCCAAAACAGAATTATCTTTAATCGAAACAATGTTTTCTGCAACGGAAGAAAACACGGTTATTTGGATTACCCATCATCTTGTAGGAATAGAACATGTAGACGAAGTTATATTCCTTGATCGTGGTCAAATTGTAATGCAAGGCAGTCATGAACAACTTCTTAAAGAAAACGAAAAGTATCGTAAGCTTTATGAACTTGATAAAGGCATTTAAACATGGAATGAAAAGCACAAATTCTTGATAGCTCGAGGTTTGTGTTTTTTTGTAAGATCCAAATCGTTCCACTGAAGATAGTGTTTAAAACCTATCTGTTTAAGGCAATACTGAGCCATAGTGAAAGCATAGTTGGAAGGCGTGATTATATGTTTGAAGAGGATGGAATTGTTTTAATTATGGAACCAGCTGATGAACGGAATCTGAGGAGATTTATTTTTACGGTGCCAAAGTCAGTGTACGAACAGAAGGGACTTTCATTACACTATGGAACAGCTATAGGACAAGGGTATATGGACATAATTGAAGATATTATTAGCGTACATATAGAAATAGATGTTGTAACGATAATAGGGCATGTGAGAGGGTAGATAGTTATTTGAAAAAGGTTATAAGCAATTTAGCTAGAAGTTTAGAAGGGAAGCGAAAAGAACAGTGAATTATAAGGAGGCAGGAGTCTGAAATGAAAATAAAATCTATTTTATTCGTATGTATAGTTTTGATTGGTTTAATGGGATGTTCGATAGTAGAGGAAGGCAAGAGTTCATTAGATTATGCTCAAAAAGCAACAGATTATGTCAATGAAGTAAGTGCTTTTGCAAATGAAGCACCAGCTTTAGCTGAAAAGGCTATTAATGATGGTGAAGCTCGAAAAGAATTGGAAGCGAAGCTGAATGAAATTAAGCAAGATATACCTGCTTTTAATGAATTAACACCACCAGATGTAGCGAAGGATCTTCATGAGCAAATTGTGGGCTATAATGAGAAATTAAGTGCATTGATTGATACATCTATGAAAAAGATAGAGGAAGGAAAAATGGATGTAGAGCAATTTAAAAACTCTGAACTTATGCAGACGGTAGATCAAGTGCGGGATTTGAAAGATAAGATACAAAATTTAGGACAATAATAAAAAGCTCTGTTTTTAATAAACAGAGCTTTTTAATGTTTTCTAAAGGGAAAGCTCATTATATTTTCTTCCTATAATATAAGTGTTGTTAGACGTTCCATTTTTCTAAAATATGTATTGTCTTATTGGTTGCATCCATTTCTATTTTAATACCGATTGGCATGGTGATCATTGGATGGGTATGACAACAATCGAAGTCAGCTAACAAAGGAATTCTTTGATTTTGTAGTACTTCTAATAGTATTTCGTAAGGTTTTCGATTTGTACCGCAATCATCAAACTGCTCATGTTTTCCAAGAATAATACCTGAAACTTTATCAAATACACCGTTAATCTTAAGTAAGGAAAAGCTTCTTTCAATAGTAGCTGCATCTTTTGAGCTATCTTCAATAAATAGAATATCTCCTTCCTTAATATGAGGCATATAGGGGCTACCCCAAATTCCTTGTATTGTATTTAAGTTACCGCCAATAATGCGCCCAGTAGCACGTCCATCTGTTGCAGAAATCCAATCATTTGGTCTCAGTTCTTTTTCTGCCGTTTTCTCTTCCCAATTTATACATTCATCTGACCAAAATAAAGGTTGTTTTATATGATAAGGGAGAGTTTGATTGTGTAGTAACGTTTCTGCAAAATATTTATATGTATAATCTACAAAAGGTTCAAATTCTCCAAAGGAAGGAACAAGTGCGGGACCATAAAATGTAGGAATTCCGGTTTTTGCATAGATGCCTAGTAATAAGGCGGTTGCGTCTGAATAACCAATCATTATTTTAGGGCTATTTTGAAAAGCGTCATAATCAATATAAGGTAATAATGAATTAGAATTCATGCCACCAATTGTTGACATAATGCAAGAGATGTTAGGATTTCTTATCAAGTCATTTAGTTCCTCAGCACGCTTCTGTATACTGCCAGAACGATAGTAATCATGTCGGCCTGTTAGGGAACCCTCTAATATACGAAATCCTTTCTGCTGTAAGTAAGATTTTGCTCGTTCAAATCTTTTGGGAGAAGTATAGGTAATAGGTGAAGAGGGCGAGTATATACCAATGGTGTCTCCGTATTTCAATGATTTTGGAAGTATCATTTGTTTGAATCCTTTCTATTATATAGTGTTTTTTGGGCTCTTTATATAATTGAATTTTCTTATATTTCGTTATTTTAATTGTAGCATAGTTAGAAAAGTAAAATACATTGAAATAATAATTGCTACAGCTGAATAAATATACTTTTTATCTTGACGATATAAAGTAATTGTTGTTAAGGTTAAATTTGAGTGTATAAAAGGTTTACAAAAGGAGTTTTCAAATGAAGCAGTTAAAATGGGGAAGAATAGCAATCCTATTAGTAGTAATTTTGGGTATATGTTGGTTCTTTTTCCAAGGGGCTCAAAAGAGTGGGATCAGCGCAGATGCTAAACCTTTACAGGTAGCTGAATTACCTAAAATAGGACTATCTGATAAGGAAGTTCCACCAAAATATATCCCACCGGAAATTAATGCGAAAGCAGCTATCGTTATTGATGCGAGTGATGGAGATGTTATTTATCAAAATAACGAGAATGAGGCTTTTGCGCCAGCTAGTATGTCTAAGATGATGACAGCATATCTTCTATTAGAGAGTGTACATAATGGGAAAGTTCGCTGGGAAGATCCTGTGAAAATGAGTGCGAAAGTGGCACAAACAGAGGGTGCAAGAATTCCAGTACAAGTTAATGACACGTTAACTGTAAAAGACTTGTATCATGCGCTAATGATTGAGTCAGCTAACAATTCGGCAGTGGCTTTAGCGGAGCATATGGCAAAGACGGAGAAAGATTTTGTTCAGCTGATGAATGCGAAAGCGAAACAGTTGGAAATGTCGGAATATGCTAAATTTGCAAATGCTTCAGGGTTACAAGAGCCTGATGGAAGTGAAACGAAGATGACGGCTGCTGATGTAGCAAAATTAGCGTATAATCTTATAAAAGATTATCCTGAAATATTAGAAGTAACGCATTTAAGACAAAGTCAACTAGCATTTAATAATACTACAGTTACAAATACAAATGAAATGTTAAATGAAAATAATAAAAGTTTACATATAGAAGGAATGGACGGGCTAAAAACAGGATTTACAGATAGTGCAGGGTATTGTTTTACAGGGACTGCAAAACAAGGTGATACTCGAATTATTACAGTCGTGATGGGGACATCAGGTAAAACAAAACGTTTTACAGAGACGAATAAGTTAATGACGTATGCATTTGGATTAGTTAATTAAGTAAAATATCGTTGTAGATCGCTACATAAGCAAGACTGCTTGTTGTTACCTGTTTTAGATAACAACAAGCAGTCTTTTTATTTTAATTGCAAAAAGGGAAAATGTGCTAAATGTAAGTGTTATCGTTTGAGTTTGTGTCTTAGTATTGATATTATAAAGTTATGAACTTATTAATAATAAGTTCAAGGGGCGTAATATGATGTATACATATGAAATGGCCTCAAATGAAAATTGGAGGGAATTATGATGGCAAAAGATTTTTACTCAGCAATTGAAGACAGAAGATCTATTTACGCAATAAGCAAAGAGCAAGTAGTTTCTGATGAAAAAATTCAAGAAGTGATTTATCATGCTGTAAAACATACACCTTCAGCTTTTAACTCTCAAAGTGCTCGTGTTGTTGTTTTGTTAGGAGAACAACATGATAAATTATGGGATATTACGAAAGAAACGTTACGAAAAATTGTACCTGAAAATAACTTTGCAGCTACTGAAGAAAAAATGAATGCATTTAAAAGTGGTTATGGAACGGTTTTATTCTTTGAAGATAGTCAAGTAGTGGAAGAACTTCAACAAAACTTTGCATTATATAAAGAAAATTTCCCGATTTGGTCTCAGCAATCTTCAGGTATGTTACAGTTTGCGATTTGGACAACTTTAGAAATTGAAGGATTTGGTGCTACATTGCAACATTATAATCCGTTAATTGATGAAGAAGTGAGAAAGGAATGGGATATTCCAGAAAACTGGAAGTTAACTGCGCAAATGCCATTTGGTAAACCAGTAGCACTTGCTGGTCAAAAAGAATTCCAACCATTAGAAACTCGTGTGAAAATTTATAAATAATGTAGAAATTATAAAAGGTGAACAGGAATATAACCTGTTCACCTTTTTATACGTAATAAGGATTTTTTTGTGCTGCATTTTTCATCTGATTTTTTAATTCGTTTTTAAGCGTTTCAATAGTTGATATTTTTTGTAATGTTATAAATGAAGCGAATTGAATAACAGCATAGTACAGTTCTATATTTTTATTTATAGGGTTATCTATTATGTTTTTCACAAATGCACCTCCCCTGTGTATTCAAATGAGAATCTCATTAAAAAAATCAATCTGCTAAAATTTCATTTTATATAGATATATAATACTAGAATTATCCTGAAAATTCCATAGTTAGAAAAAGAGAACAGTTGGTGGGTATGTGTTTTCGTTAAAGTAGAAATGGGATTTTATGAACTAAATCTTACAATTCGCCAAATTATTTCAAAATTTTAGATAGTATAGGGAATTAGTTTTCTAAAAATATTATACTATTGATAAATAAAGTCTTTTTTGTCATGATAAGAGTACACTTCATGTAAACAACTTTATAAGGAAACACATACTTTGTTTTGTATTAGATTACTAGAATTTTTTGTAGTGGATAGAAAATAGAAATTCTATATTAAGATATTAAATGAAATGTCGAATTTTAATGAGATACATAAGAAATTTGAAAAAAAACGTTGCAAAAACAGTATGTTTAATGGTAAAGTTCACATGAAGTTCACACGGAATTCACTTCATTCGTTTAAAATGAACTACGTGTGAAAAATAAAACTCTTGTTAAAAAATGGAACTTGATGAATATTTTACTTTGATAATATTGTAAAGTATTAAGTTTATAAGTTTTTTTAAGAGGATAGTAGGGAAAGGAAGTAAAGACAACTTATGAAAAAAGTAATTGCAGGTTTAGCAGCAGCTTCAGTAGCAGGTGTTGCAGTTCCAGGTATGGATTCTGCTCATGCACAAGTTTCAAACGAGGCGCTAAAAGAAATTAATGGACAAACACAAACTCAAACGACTGTAACTGAAACAAAAACGGTAGAAACAAAAACGGATTTAAAATACACAGTAACTGCTGATGTATTAAATGTTCGTTCAGGTGCTGGTACAGGACATAACGTTATTTCTAAAGTGAAATCAGGTCAAGTACTACAAGTAATTGGACAAGAAAATGGTTGGTTCAAAGTTAATGTAAACGGTCAAACTGGTTATGTAAGTGGTGACTTCGTAACGACTGGTGGCAAAACAGGAACTACTGTTCAACAAGGAACAGGTACTTACACAGTAAACGTTTCTTCACTTAACGTACGTACAGGCCCAAGTACATCTCATACAGTATTAGGTTCTGTAAATAAAGGTAAAACAGTACAAGTTGTAGGTGAAGTACAAGATTGGTTTAAAATCAACTTCAATGGTGGAACTGGATACGTAAGCAAAGACTTCGTAACAAAAGGCGGATCTGCTGTATCTAACCAAACACAACAACCAACTACAAACAACAATACTACTACAGTTCAAACTGGTGGTTCTTATGTTGTTAACACTGGTGCTTTAAAAGTACGTACAGGCCCAGCTACATACAACGCTGTAATCGGTGGCGTAACAAACGGTACAGTATTAAACGTTACTGGCGCTGAAAATGGTTGGTACAAAATTAACCATAACGGCCGCACAGGTTACGTAAGTGCAGACTTCGTTAAGTTTGTAAAAGGCGGAGTAAACAACGTTACAAATAACAATAACAATAACGTTACAAATAACGTTCAACAACCAGGTAAAGACGTACAAAAACCAACAACAGGTGGAAATACATCTTCAATCGCTGGATTCGCTAGATCTTTAAATGGTTCACCATACAGAACTGCTGGTACAACACCTGCTGGTTTTGACTGCAGTGGATTCATTCACTACGTATTAAATCAAACTGGTCATAAAGGCGCTCGTCAAACAGTTGCTGGATACTGGAGCTCTAAAACAAAAACTAGCAATCCACAACCAGGTGATTTAGTATACTTCCAAAATACTTATAAATCAGGTCCTTCTCACATGGGTGTTTACTTAGGAAACGGTCAGTTCATTAGTGCAGAAACTGATGCAACTGGTGTACGTATTAGTTCAGTAAGCAACTCTTACTGGAGCAAGCACCTATTAGGTTACACAAAAGCATACTAAGAAAAAGTAGTTTATATACTTTTCGTATAGAGAAAAGGCTTTCCAGGGAAACTTGGGAAGCCTTTTTATAGTTAAATACATTGGGAGTGTAGTAGTTTTTACTGTAACTTCCCATTTAAAAATCGATCGTATAGGTCATGGAAATAGTTGGGGCGAAATAAGTTTGCTGCATGTCCTGCTAAAGGTATTTCTTTATATAGAACGTTTGGCAGAATAGATTTTAAATCGAATAGACAAGATTTATAGAGATGATCATGTTCGCCCATTACCCATAGGATAGGGTGGGGAAGTGATTTTAATTTAGACTTTAAATCGAATTCTAACCGATGTCGTAATGATTGAGCAATAATTGATGAATGTAATTGTAATCCGAAACGGTAGTAAATATTTCTGGAAATGACTGCGAACGGATTCGCTTTTAGTATGCCGCTCGGAAAAATAGTATTTGCGTATTGAGAGAGCCATTTAGAGTATTCATCTCCTCGCTTCTCCCAAAATTTTTGAAATACGTTATATAAAAGGGAAGGATTATTATAGTGTCCACCAATATGACAAATGCTTAATACTTTTTCTGGATGCATTTGTGCAAAAATTGTAGAGATATAACAGCCGTAGCTTAAAGCACAAATATGAGCTTTTTGAATGCCTTCTTTTTCGTATAAATTCAATAATTGATTAACGAGACGCTGTAATGAAAATTCGATAGCTTCTCCTTTATCATCGCCGTGACCTAATAAGTCATAAGTAATAATGTTGTAAGAGGCGGAAAATCGTTTATGCTCTTTTTTGAAAGCACGACGATTGCCGACTAAACCATGAATAAAAATAATTGTTTCCTTTTCGGGATGTATATTTGTTTGCAAAAAGGATACTCCTTTCAATAGCTGGAGATTTATATAGTATTTTAACTAGTTATCTATAATTCACATAGAATAATATTAAGTACCAGGTAATAATATCAGATATTTATATCTGTTGTAAAGATGCGTTTGCATGTATATTTTGTAAAAATAGAAAATGTGTGTTTACATTCAGTTTACATTTGTATTGTATTCTAATTTTAGAAAGAACAGTTTGGTATAGCGCGAGGAGATGAAAAGGAATGGAAGTTAGAAATGAAGTACAGAAAAAAGGGAATTGGAGGCAGTTTTTACGCCTTATTCAAGATACAAATCCTCCGAAAGGGATTCTTATTTTTGCATTATTAATGAGTTTACTTTCTACAGGAGCGAGTTTATTTATTCCGATGTTAACAAAAGGATTAGTAGATAATTTTTCGCTTTCTTCAATTAGTACAGGACAAATTGTTGGGTTAGTCGCATTCTTTATTATGCAAACCATTGCTGCAGGATTGTCTATATATTTATTAAATTATATTGGACAGAAGATTGTTGCGGGGTTAAGGGAACGTTTATGGAAAAAGGTGCTTATTTTGCCGGTATCTTATTACGACAAAAATAGAACAGGTGATACAATTAGTCGTATGACAAATGATACAGGTGTTGTGAAAACGTTAATTTCTGAGCACTTATCAAACTTATTAACTGGCGGTATTTCAATAATTGGATCGTTAATTGTATTATTTGTTTTAGATTGGAAAATGACAGCTTTACTTTTAACGGTTATTCCGTTGTCTGTACTAATTTTAGTACCACTTGGACGAAAAATGTATAAGATTTCAAAAGCACTTCAAGATGAAACAGCTTCTTTTACGAGTGTGTTAACGCAAGTATTATCAGAAATCCGTTTAGTGAAATCTTCGAACACGGAAAAAAGAGAATATGAAACAGGTAATGCAGGTATCCAAAAGTTATTGCAATTTGGTTTAAAAGAAGGAAAAGTGCAAGCGTTAATTTCACCAGTTATGTCGTTTGTTTTAATGGCATTACTTGTTATCATCGTAGGCTATGGTGGAATGCGAGTTTCTAGTGGTGCATTAACAACAGGTGAACTTGTAGCGTTTATTTTATATTTAGTTCAAATTATAATGCCGATGAGTCAATTATCTATGTTCTTTACACAATTCCAAAAGGCAATTGGTGCAACAGAAAGAATTAATACGATTTTAGAATATGAAGTAGAAGACCATGAAACTGGTGTGAAAGTTACAAATGCTAAACAACCAATTATTCTTGAAAATGTACATTTCGAGTATAACGAAGAAGAGCAAGTCTTAAAAAATATTGATTTCACAATTGAATCAGGAAAAGTAACAGCGATTGTAGGTCCAAGTGGTAGCGGGAAAACAACGTTATTCTCACTATTAGAACGCTTTTATGAGCCAACTAGCGGTGCCATTAAATTAGGAAAAGACTCGATTACGAACTATTCATTGCAATCATGGCGACGTCAAATCGGTTATGTTTCACAAGATAGTCCGTTAATTGATGGAACGATTCGTGATAATATTTGTTACGGTGTTGAAGGTGAAGTGACGGATGAAGAAATTGAAAAAGTAGCAGCGATGGCATATGTTGATGCATTTATTCATGATTTACCAAACGGATATGCAACAGAAGTTGGAGAACGTGGTGTGAAGCTTTCCGGGGGACAAAGACAGCGAATTGCCATTGCCCGAGCATTACTTCGAAATCCACAAATTCTTATGTTAGATGAGGCAACTTCAAGTTTAGATAGTAAATCAGAGTCTGTCGTTCAAAAGGCATTAAATAACTTAATGAAAGGCAGAACAACGTTAGTTATTGCACATAGGCTTTCTACAGTTGTAGATGCAGATAATATTATCTTTATTGAAAAAGGGAACCTTACAGGAAGTGGTACGCACGATGAATTGTTACGTACACATGACATGTATCGTGAGTTTGCAACGCAACAATTGAAAATTAAAGAGGGCGCATTATAAAATGAATAATCAGTGGGGATTGTACGCCACTGATTATTCATTTTTAAAAATTATATAATAGATGCTAAGTAGAAAAGAGATGGTTCCTTTGATACCTAAAATTTTAATAGTAGACGATGATCCGCATATTAGAGAACTCGTTTCTGTATTTTTAGAGCGAGAAGGTTTTCAAACATATGAGGCAATTGATGGATTAGACGCTCTTCGGAAAATAGACGAAGTGAAAGTTGATATGGTTATTCTTGATATTATGATGCCGAATATGGATGGGTTTGATGTATGTTTTGAATTAAGAAAATACTATGATATCCCAATTTTGATGCTAACTGCCAAAGGGGAAACATCTCAAAAAGTAAAAGGCTTTCACCTTGGAACGGATGATTATCTCGTAAAACCATTTGACCCGATAGAATTAGTAGTGAGAGTAAAGGCGTTACTGAAACGTTATCAAATTACAGTATCGCAATCGATTCAAGTTGGAAATGTATTATTAAATCGTAAAATATTCGAAGTTACAACCGGAAAACAAACGATTACGTTACCACTAAAAGAATTTGAATTGCTCTTTACATTAGGATCTAAAGCAGGAAGAACTTGTTCGAGAGAGCAATTAATAGAAGACGTATGGGGATATGACTTTGAAGGGAATGAACGCACATTAGACGTTCATATTAATCGGTTACGTGAGAAGTTTCAAGAAGAGAAGTCAAAGTTTAGTATTAAAACGATAAGAGGACTAGGTTATCGTTTAGAGGTAAGTAAATGAGAAAAAGAGAACGAATGAGTAAATTCAAGATGTTGAAAGTAACGGGAGCGGTAATAGCGCTCTTTTCCTTTCTTACTATCATTTGGTCTATCGCATTTTATGTAGCGTCTAGTATATTAGATGCCCTTGAAATAAACGTATCGCCGTTTGTTACTTTTTTAATTAGTGATATGGTCGGCTTTATATTTATTGTCCTTATTTGGATAGTGATCGGAGTATTAATGAGACCGAAGCGAGAGGCAATGATTTGGGCTATTATTGAACCGATACAAAAAATTGCAAAAGGAGACTTCTCCGTAAAAATACGAAATGAAGAAAAGTATGATGGAGAAATTGGTGTACTCGTAAAAAGTATAAATGATATGACAGATGAATTGAATGCGATGGAGAAAATGAGACAAGAATTTGTATCGAATGTTTCTCATGAAATACAGTCACCATTAACTTCTATAAAAGGGTTTGCTAGAGCACTACAAGACGATAATCTTTCCGAGGAAAAAAGAAAGCATTATCTTACCATTATTGAAACGGAAACGACGAGATTATCTAAACTAAGTCAAAATTTACTGAAGCTAACTCTTTTAGAATCAGAAGAGTATACACCAGAAAAAGTGACCTATCGATTAGATCAACAGTTAAAGCAAATTGTATTAAATAGTGAACCGCTATGGGCTGATAAAGAAATTGAATTAGAACTGGACTTAGAAAAAGTATGTGTTATTGCTGACCAAGAAAGTTTGAGTCAAGTTTGGATTAATTTAATTCATAATAGTATTAAATTTACGCCAAGTGGCGGCACAATTACAATTCAGTTAAAAGAAAATGAGAAAGTAGTGGAAGTTCGTATTCGTGATTCGGGAATTGGTATATCAGAAGAACAGAAACAACATATTTTTGAACGTTTTTATAAAGCGGATTCTTCACGAAATCGTGCTTATGGAGGAAGTGGCTTAGGTTTAGCCATCGTAAAAAAAGTACTCGACCTTCATCAAGGAGAAATAAAAGTCGAGAGTGAGGAAGGCAGTGGTACGGAATTTATTGTGTGTATTCCTAAATATGAAGAGCAATAGTGTTAGAAGGAAAATCTTCTAACACTATTTTTCTTTAAAAATACATTTCCCATTACTGCAACTATATTGATAAGCTCTTCCTTCGCTATTCATACGGTATGAGTAATCAGATTCTTTATCATTCTTAAAGTCAACGTACGCTTCTGCACCGTTTTTATCATCATCTATATCAATGAATTGAACGGATCGTATAGAATAATCTTCCTTTTCACTTAATCCCTTTTCTTGCAAATTTTTATGTATACCGTCTACTAACTCGTCAAACAATGACCAGTTTAAATTAAGATTTTCAAATGACTCAGTATGTCTTCCTAAAATGCCTTCGTCTTGTATTATTTTATTATTATCGTATGTATAAGAGTATGTAAAATAGGGTTCGTCTTTATATACTACTGTTGCATAATAGCCGATATTATAAAGGGGAGTATATTTTCCGGTTATGCTTTGTATTTCTTTTTGCTTATATCCTTTTATAGTATGGAGATAGTCGCTAGTATCTTTTTCTATTACTTTATAATGTAGTGGATTACCAAATATAAAATACATAGCCAAAAATATGATACATAGTCCGACTGCAGTTAGTGATAAGAACCATTTTTTTCTTTTCATACACATACACTCTCCTATGCTGGATTTATTTTTATTTTACATGAATAATGGAAAAAACATGAGATTTATAAATAAAAACTTTCCATAGTTACCTATAAGTAACCTACGCACATGAAAGTGCATCATTGCCTTTTTACATAAATATAGTTACACTTTTAATATAATAATAAACAACTGAGACGATTAAGGAGTGTTATATTTGGCAGAATTATTACAAGGCAAAAATGCTTTAATTACAGGAGCAGGTAGAGGGATTGGTCGTGCTGTAGCGATCGCATTAGCGAAAGAAGGCGTAAATGTAGGTCTATTAGCTCGTTCAGAAGAAAATTTAAAAGCTGTAGCGAAAGAAGTAGAAGCAGAAGGCGTAAAAGCTGTTATTGCGACTGCTGATGTATCTTCATATGAAGAGGTAACGACTGCAATTGAAACGTTAAAAAACGGTTTAGGATCTATCGATATTTTAATTAATAACGCTGGTATTTCTAAATTCGGTAAGTTTTTAGAACTAGACGTTGCTGATTGGGAAAAAATTATTCAAGTAAACTTAATGGGTGTATATTATGCAACTCGTGCAGCTTTACCAAGTATGATTGAACAACAATCAGGTGATATCATTAATATTTCATCTACAGCAGGACAAAAAGGTGCACCTGTAACAAGTGCATATAGTGCTTCTAAATTTGGTGTTCTTGGTTTAACAGAATCGTTAGCGATGGAAGTTCGTAAACATAACATTCGTGTAACAGCTTTAACTCCAAGTACAGTAGCAACTGATATGGCTGTAGATTTAGGGTTAACTGATGGAAACCCAGATAAAGTAATGCAAGCAGAGGATATTGCAGAGTTTATCGTAGCGCAGCTGAAATTAAATAAACGTACATTTATTAAATCGGCTGGACTTTGGTCTACTAATCCATAGGAATTAAATTTATATTTAAAAGAAGGGATATCTATTCTGTAAGGGATAGATATCCCTTCTTTATTTTTGTGTATGAAACAGAATTTTCGGTATAATCAAAAGTGAATGGTAGAAAAGCATTGAGAAATTGAAGGGGATGGTATTTCCATGAGTATGATCGAGAAATGGACGGCTGTTGATCAATATATGAGTGATGTATTAATACCGAGAGATTCTACATTAGAAGAAGTTCTTCAAGAAAATGCTGCAGCTAATTTACCAGCGCATGATGTATCACCAATGCAGGGGAAGTTTTTACAATTATTAGTACAAATTCAAGGAGCTCGAAATATTTTAGAGATTGGTACTCTAGGTGGATATAGTACGATATGGCTCGCAAGGGCATTGCCATCTGGAGGCCAGATTGTAACATTGGAAGCAAGTGAAAAACATGCTGAAATTGCACGTAGCAATATTGAACGTGCTAATTTGACTGATAAAATTGAAATACGAGTAGGATTAGCTTTAGATTCTTTACAGCAAATCGGAAATGAGAATTATGAACCATTTGATTTTATTTTCATAGATGCTGATAAACAAAATAACCCTGCTTATTTTGAATGGGCACTGGAACTATCACGCCCTGGCACCGTAATTATTGGAGATAACGTAGTACGTGAAGGAGAAGTTATTGACAGTACTAGCAGCGATCCTCGCGTACAAGGGATACGTCGTTTCTATGAGCTAATAGCTGCTGAGCCACGTGTAAGTGCTACAGCGCTTCAAACAGTCGGAAGTAAAGGGTACGATGGATTTGTAATAGCAGTCGTAAATGAATAACGAAAGGAGATGAATAGAATGAAAAAGATATTTGAAAAATTATAACATGTATCGTATACAACGCAGTTAGCTCGTGGACCTCCTATATAATAGCACTATATTTTATATAAAAAAATTGGAGGTTGTGAGTAGATGAGAACTGAAAAAGAAATGTTAGACTTAATTATAAATACAGCGAAAGAGGATGAAAGAATTCGAGCTGTCATCATGAATGGATCACGTGTAAATCCAAATGTGAAAAGAGATTGTTTTCAAGACTATGATATTATGTATGTTGTAAATGATATACAATCTTTTACGTCTAATCATAATTGGATTCATAGATTTGGAGCAATAATGATTGTACAAATGCCAGAAGAAATGTCATTAGCTCCACCAGATGGAGACGGGAAGTTTCCGTATTTAATGCAGTTTATGGATGGGAATCGGATTGATTTAACACTAGTTCCAGTTGAATTAATAAATAATTTCGTTGGACAAGATAGTTTAAGTAAATTGCTTCTCGATAAAGATAATTGTATGGAGGAATTCCCACCAGCAAGCGATAAAGATTACTTAATAAAAAAGCCTATAGAAAAAGAGTTTTTAGATTGCTGTAATGAGTTTTGGTGGTGTAGTACAAATGTGGCAAAAGGATTATGGAGAGAGGAACTTTCTTATGTGAAAGGGATGCTTGATGGCCCAGTGCGAGATATGTTAATCGTAATGCTAGAATGGCATATTGGTATGAAAACAGACTTTACAGTTAATACAGGGAAGTTTGGGAAGCATTTCGAACAGTATTTTGAAAAAGATATGTGGGAGTATTTTAAACAAACATTTTCAAATGCCGACTATGAAAATGTTTGGGAGTCATTTTTTGTCATGGGTGATTTGTTTAGGGCAGTGGCGAATGAAATTGCTAAAACATATGGATATCAATATCCGCAAGATGATGATGAAAAAGTGACGAGCTATTTAAAGCATGTGAAAGCTTTGCCGAAAGATAGTACATCGATTTATTAATATTGCATAGTGGTAAGACTGTCCTAATTATGGACAGTCTTATTTTTGTACATGAATAACGATTTCTCTAACAAAGTGCTGATGAATCACATATGAAATTTTAGGGAGGTTTTTATCATGTATTATTTTTATTTACCAGAAATGTTCGTTCCATTTCAATGGGGGTTAGAGCGAAATGTTTCGTATGCCTACGTGCCATATAACTCATTTTATTATGGAGACTATATAAGCTCATTGCCATACGTATATATTCCTCAAAATTATAAAGTACAAATGGAAGCAGATGAGCGTGGGTCGTGGACACCATTTTCATGGGTCGAAAAATATGCGTATGCATTTTCAGGACCGTACAATAAAGCGGAAGTCGCTCTTACATTTGATGATGGACCAGATTTAGTATTTACGCCAAAAATTTTAGATAAGTTAAAACACCATAATGTGAAAGCGACTTTTTTCTTGCTTGGTGAAAATGCAGAAAAGTTTCCGAATGTAGTAAAGCGTATTGCAAATGAAGGGCATGTAATTGGTAATCATACGTACAGTCATCCGAATTTAGCGAAAGTAAATGACGCTGAGTACCGTAATCAAATTATAAAAACGGAAGAAATATTAAAACGTTTAGGCGGCTATGCTCCTAAATTTATACGTCCACCGTATGGTGAAATACTTGAAAATCAATTGAATTGGGCAACTGAGCAAAATTTTATGATTGTACAGTGGAGTGTTGATACGGTTGATTGGAAAGGAGTAAGTGCTGATACGATTACAAATAATGTGTTAGGGAATTCATTTCCTGGTAGTGTCATACTGCAACATTCAACTCCAGGTGGGCATTTACAAGGATCTGTTGATGCGTTAGACAAAATCATTCCGCAGTTAAAAACGAAAGGGGCACGTTTTGTAACACTTCCAAGCATGTTTCAGACATCGAAAGAAAGAAACTGAATGTGTTATAAATTGGAAAAAATAGGGTTTTGTCGTATAATGAGAGTGTAAGTTAGGGGGGATATAATTGATTGATGCACTAATAAACATAGGAATGAGCATATTGATTGGGGTTATATTTATACTTGCTGCTCTTATACTTCAAAAAAATCCACCGACAGATATTAACGCGGCATATGGTTATCGTACGAAACGATCTATGAAAAATAAGGAACTATGGGATGCGGGTAATAGGTATAGTGCAGAAATGATGAAACAAAATGGTTTCCTCATGATGTTGATTGGAAGTGTTATTAGCATACTGTTTAGATATCCACATACAATGATAGCGATTATGATCGTTATGCTGTTGTTAATTATTCGCCTATTTATACAAGTAGAAAAAAGATTGAAGCTCCTTGAACAATGATGATAAATCAAATAGGACTCCCGGATATTATAAGCTAGGAGTCCTATTTGATTTACAAACTATTATTTTTTAGCAATTCTTTTCCTTGTTCTATAACAAACTTATAGTATGCAAGATCATATGGATAAATATCTTCAAGCGTTATTGTTATCGGATTATTGTTTAAAACAGAAATAGCTGTAAAAGATGAAATCTCTCTTTTTAATAGTTGTAGAAAAGAAGTTGCATGTATTTTCATCACATCGTCTACTTCTTCACCTGGTGCGAATGGAAGTGTATTGATGACGTTGTGAAAATACATATGACAAAACTCGCGATCAGTAAGATTTGAAATTTCATAATCTATTTTAAAGATTCCCTTGTATGTTAAATCAGTAGTTTGAAAGGAAAGCCCTAATTCTTCCTCAATTTCACGAAGACCACCAATTTGTACATCTTCATCATGCATAATATGTCCAGCTGAAGTAATATCCCATATACATGGAGCTTCTTTTTTATTTTTAGAGCGTAATTGGAAATATAAAAACATATCTTCATTATCTTTTTCTACAAACCAGCAATGAAATGTTTCGTGCCAATCACCGTCACGGTGCACTTCATCACGTAATTTCTTCCCAAGTGTATTTCTTTCAGAATCAAATATCGTTAAGCATTCTGTCATTTTAATTCCCCTTTCTGCAAATTTTATTATACAATATTTATATTGAATTTTGGGAAAATAAAGAAAAAAGGAGAGGTGTAAGTGGGGATAGAGAGTAAAGAAATAAAATCGATTATTTCAACAGAGGAAGAATTACGAGAAATATTAGGACAACCAAGTGAGCGTGCTTTGAAAAAAGTTATTTCATCACTAGACCATCATTGCGTAGATTTCTTGTCTAAATCGCCTTTTTTAGTATTATCTACTGCAAATAAATTAGGAGAGTGTGATGCTTCGCCGAGAGGAGATGCACCTGGATTTGTATATGTATTCAATAAAAATAAAATTATCATTCCTGAAAGACCGGGTAATCGACGCATAGACTCTATTTTAAATATTATTTCAAATCCACACGTCGGGTTAATCTTTTTTATCCCTGGTCTTGGGGAGACACTCCGAATAAACGGCCGAGCATATATTACAAGCGACGAAGAAATCTTAACAGAAATGCAGGCGAATGGACGCAATCCATCACTTGGAATTGTTGTTGAAATAGAAGAATGCTATATTCATTGCGCAAAAGCTTTTATTCGTTCTAAGATGTGGGATCCAGAATCTTGGTTAAATAAAAAAGAGTTACCTTCAGCAGCAAAAATGTTATTGGAGCATGCGAAAGTGAATGCTTCAGAAGAAGATGTTGCACGTTCTTTAGAAGAAAGTTATAGGGAAAGATTGTATTAAAAATTATTTTTTAAATATAGTGTTGGAGTATGAAATTCTAAACGTTTTAGAGTGAGACTGTAATATGAATATTGTTAGTTTGTATGTAATGAATAGATATGTAAGAGTAGAAATCTGTATGAGATGATTTGTTATTTTAAAATATAATAATTCATGCTTTTAAAAATAGTGAAGAAAAATAGGCTTGCTTTTTAAAAAGTTGATAACTATAATAAGTTAACAAATAGACATGAACGAAAAAGTAACGATAAGGACATGAAATCATTTTTACGGTTTACAGAGAGGGAAGTCAAGGGTGTGAGCTTCCTAACACGAGAAATGGTTTTACCACCTTTGAACTTCAATAGTGAACGAGCAATCTAGTAATTATTGACGGAATCAGCCGTTATCTGAACTTGAGCAATCTAGGAGGAAATACGTCTGGATTGGAACAAGGGTGGAACCACGAAAACACATTCGTCCCTTTCCTAGGGATGAGTGTGTTTTTTTATTACTTTGAAAGGAGGTGCTGTAACATGAAACGATTTGTACGTACGGAAATAACCACCACCTGCAGGATTAAAAAGCAGAGCAAGGTGATTGATAGGGATAAATAATAAAATTGTAGGAGGAGATTAGAAGATGAATAATGTTATTAATGTTGGGGTAATCGGATTAGGTACGGTCGGAAGTGGTGTTGTCCATATTTTGAAAGAACATTATAAAAAAATTGCTCTTGATACAGGATATGAAGTAATGGTAAAGGCAGTCGTTGTACGTGACTTAGAAAAAGAACGTGATGTTTGTATTGATGGAATCGTAGTAACAAGTGATGTCGATGAAGTTCTAAATGATTCAAATATTGATATTGTAGTAGAGGTAATGGGCGGAATTGAAGAAGCAAAACAGCATATCATTAAGGCTTTACGAAATAAGAAGCATGTTGTAACAGCAAATAAAGATTTAATGGCTGTATACGGTGCAGAGCTTCTCCGATTAGCGAATGAAAATGATTGTGATCTATGTTATGAAGCAAGTGTAGCGGGTGGCATTCCAGTGTTAAGAGGGCTAACAGACGGATTAGCTTCAGATCAAATTGAAAAAATCATGGGAATTGTAAATGGAACAACAAATTACATGTTAACAAAGATGAGTCAAAATGGATGGTCGTATGAGGAGGCGTTACAAGAGGCGCAAAAATTAGGATTTGCAGAATCAGACCCGACAGCTGATGTAGATGGACTAGATGCGGCGAGAAAAGTAGCAATTCTTGCAAACTTAGGATTTTCGATGAATGTTTCATTAGATGATGTCCAAGTGAGAGGGATTCGAAGGGTGGAAAAAGAAGATTTACAAATGGCTGAAAAGTTAGGATTTACTATGAAATTAATTGGGAAAGCAGAGAAACAAGGATCAGCCATTCATTTAAGTGTAGAACCGACGCTTTTACCAAGTCGTCATCCATTATCGAATGTAAATAATGAATTTAATGCAGTATATGTTCACGGTCAAGCGGTAGGAGAAGTAATGTTTTACGGACCTGGAGCTGGAAAGTTGCCAACTGGTTCTGCTGTAGTAAGTGATATTATTTCAATCGTTAAAAATATGAATCAAGTTCCGAAAAATAAAAGTGCATTAAAAGAACCAGTGCCGTATGAATTACAAGGAGATGAAGAAGTCGTTTCGAAATATTTCTTACGTATTTCATTACGAGATGAACCTGGGATGTTGCAAAAAATAACAGAATGTTTCGTTAATTACTCTGTAAGTTTAAAAGAAGTTATACAATTACCTTTAAATCGCGAACTTGCAGAAGTTGTTGTTGTGACACATCAAACTTCAAAGTATCAATTCGAACGAGTGTTAGGAGCGATAGAAGATGTCGCAAGTGAAATAAACAGTTACTACATTATTGAGGAGGAAAAACAATATGTATAAAGGATTATTAAAACAATATGCTTCTTATTTACCGGTGAATGAAAATACACCTGATGTTAGCTTAATGGAAGGAAATACACCCCTTATTCCGTTATTAAATATATCAAAACAATTAGGGATTCAATTATACGGTAAATATGAGGGCGCGAATCCGACAGGCTCTTTTAAAGATCGTGGTATGGTAATGGCAGTCGCAAAGGCGAAAGAAGAAGGTTCCGAGGCAATTATTTGTGCATCAACAGGTAATACATCAGCATCGGCCGCAGCATACGCGGCACGCCTTGGAATGAAATGTATTATCGTAATCCCAGAAGGAAAGATTGCACATGGAAAATTAGCGCAAGCAGTTGCCTATGGAGCTGAAATCATTTCAATAGCAGGAAATTTTGATGATGCACTTAAGGCTGTAAGAAATATTGCTGCGGAAGAGCCGATTACATTAGTTAACTCGGTAAATCCTTATCGTATTGAAGGACAAAAAACAGCAGCTTTTGAAATTTGTGACCAACTGCAAAGCGCACCAGATGTTTTAGCGATCCCTGTTGGGAATGCAGGAAATATTACAGCGTACTGGAAAGGCTTCTGTGAATATGAGAAAGAAAAAGGCTATAAGAAGCCAAGAATTCACGGATTTGAAGCGGAAGGAGCAGCTGCTATTGTAAAAGGACATGTAATTGAAGAACCAGAAACAATTGCAACAGCGATTCGCATCGGTAATCCAGCAAGTTGGTCATATGCAGTAGAGGCTGCTGAGCAATCTCACGGTGAAATAGATATGGTATCAGATGAGGAAATATTACATGCATATAGATTATTAGCAAGATCAGAAGGAGTTTTCGCTGAGCCAGGGTCCAATGCTTCATTAGCGGGTGTAATTAAACATGTTCAATCTGGAAAAATCAAAAAGGGAGAAACGGTTGTTGCAGTTTTAACTGGAAATGGTTTGAAAGATCCTGATATCGCTATTTCTTCTAATACATTAGACATTGCAAGTGTTTCAAATAATATAGAACAAATTAAAGAGCATATAAAAGGGGTGATTATGTCGTGATACCATTAAGCGTTCGTGTTCCTGCTAGTACAGCGAATGTTGGACCTGGATTTGATTCAGTAGGAATAGCATTATCATTATATTTAGAGGTCATTGTAAAGGGGGCAGCTGATAAATGGCAAGTCATCCACTCATTTGAAGATTCAATTCCGACAGACGACAAAAATTTAATTGTTAGTACGGCATGTAAAGTGTGCCCCTCTTTGTCACCATATATAATAGAAGTTACTAGCAATATTCCGCTAACAAGAGGTTTAGGAAGTAGTGCATCAGCAATTGTAGCAGGAATAGAGCTTGCGAATCAACTAGGGAATTTGAACTTAACAACTGATCAAAAAGTTCAAATTGCTACAAATTTTGAAGGACATCCAGATAATGTTGCGGCTTCTATTTTAGGCGGAACAGTAATCGGTGCCTTAGATGGAAAGAATGTTTCGCTTGTAAGAATTGAGAGTAAGGAATTAGGCGTAATCTCTCTTATTCCAAATGAAGAGCTAAATACGGATGAAAGTCGATCTGTATTACCAGATATGTTTCCGTTTCATGAAGCCGTTAAGGCTAGTGCGATAAGTAACGTATTAGTAGCTGCATTATGTCAAAAGAAGTGGGAAGTTGTAGGTGAAATGATGGAAAGAGATCATTTTCACGAGCCCTATCGTTTAGAACTCGTACCGTTATTACCATCTATACGTAAATGTGCGAAAGAATTCGGAGCATACGGCACAGCGCTTAGCGGGGCAGGGCCATCTATTTTTATACTAACGCCGTATGAGAAACGTCAAGAAATTGCTGAGCAATTAGCAAGAGTGTTTTCAGCTATGAAAGTATGTGAGCTTGAAATCGATCATACAGGGATTACTGTAAATAAGGAAGAACATATTGAATTATAAAGAGAGCTAGCATCGCTAGCTCTCTTTATGTTGTAAATATTTTTTAAATAGGCATATAAAATGAAAAATCATATTGTATAATTTAGTAAATAGTGCATTATTTTGGAGGTGATTATATGAGTAAAGAGTCACCAGAAGAAAAAAGAGAGCGCATAAGGCAAAGTGAATTGAACAATAACCCTACTGGTTCTTTACATGATGGGCTCAATAGAGCGGAATCAGGTAGCCCTGTCGATATGACAGGGGGTATGAATTGGAGAAGTACAGGGGTAATCATTTTAGTGCTACTTTTAGGCTACATTATATACACTTATTTCTTCGGCTAAGGAATGCTTGTTAAAAATTTGATTTATTTCGTTTCATAATTTGTGAGAATGGAAAAACGCGGTTATTGTATTACATATACTTTAAGCGGAAGCAGGTTATAGTTGTTCATATACATTTATCCCGCTTTAATGGGCAGTAAGACCCCCACCTCAAAATTCAGCGAAAGCAAAGAAGTTAGGTGGGGGATCAACTGCCCATAAAAGTCCGATTGGTGAAGGCTAATAATCAGTGGGGGATGAAGAAAACCCCACTGATTAAAGTTTCACTATATTTTTAATACACGCAATAGAGCTAGCGATATGTTAGCTCTATTATTTTTTGCCACATTCCTGTAACAAAGCTTCTGTATATTCAGTGGTGGAGGTGCAGAAGATGAAAAAAATGATAGCAATATGTCTTCTTACAACGATGTCATTTTCGACTTTAGTTGGGTGTGATATAAAAGGTAGTAATGCTGTACAAGAGTCTAAAATAAAGAAAGCGACGTATAAAGATTTTACGTACGATGTAAATCCAGAGACGTTCACGTTAACTGTAGAACATGATGGTGTAAAAGAACAGGCGTCACAACCCCTGCCGAAAATGAAAGTATCGAATGTGAAAAAAGAAAAGAATAGCACATCTTGGGAATATCCAGATGAAAAAGTAAAAGTGAACTTAGAAAAGAAAAAAGACCACTTAAATATTGAAGTGGAATCGACTGGTGCAGAAAGTTTTACATGGCCAAAAATACAAGCTGAAAATTATACACTCCCGTTATGGGAAGGTAAGCAAATTCCGAGTAATGATGAGAATTGGAAGAAGTTTTTAAAGGATGATGCATATTCATTTGCTGAATCATTTTCTATGAAGTTTTTCGCATTAAATGGTTTGAAATATTCAATTGTATATATTGCGAACAATATGTTTAATAATGAGGTGAAATTTCATTCGGATCCGAAAATCGGGTTTGATTTTACACATGAATTCCCGAGTATAAATAAAAATAAAACATATGGTTTTCAATTATATATGACAAACAATGATGCGGTAAGTATTGCTAAACTGTATAAGGATAATATTGCTCAAAAAGGTGAATTTAAAACATTACAAGAAAAGGCTAGAAAAAATAAAGAGATTGAAAAACTTTATGGTGCAGCTCATTTTTATTTTTGGAATCAAAATGGTTTGTCTGACAGTAATGTAAATTGGCCGAAGATAAGAGAGCAAATAAATATTCCTCTGTTTAGTCATATAAAAGAGCTCATTCAAAAGAATAGTTCGGAGCCTGGAGAACTAAATGTATTCGAGCAAGTAAGTAAACAAGATTTCATTGATAAGTATCAAAAAAATGTTATTTTGCGTTATGTAAACGAAGTATTATCAATGAAGGAATTGTATAAAGAGGATATTTTTCCGAAGGTTGACCAAAAGGCTAGTGAGTTATTAAAAAAAGGTGTAGATCACTTATCGAAGGCGGAACTGTATAACTTAAATAAGCATTTATTAAAGTCAGTACTCGGTGATTCAGTTGAAGATGTAAGTAAATGGGGAACCTCAGATGGAACGGGTATAATAAATGAAATGAAAGAAGCAGGAATAGACAAAGCGTGGATTGGCTTACCGAACTGGGAGCAAGGGTATATGCAGCCCGATTTTGTTACAGAAGCGAAGGAAGCGGGATATTTAGTGGGTCCGTATGATTCTTATCATTCTATTCACGAAAAAGGTGATAAAAATTGGAATACAGCTTCCTTTACTGATCCGTCGTTATATGAAGAGGGTACTGTCACGAAGAAAAATGGAGAAAAAGTACAAGGGTTTCTAGGAAGAGGTCGAAAATTAAATCCGACTTTATCGCTACCTAGTGTAAAAGAACGAATGAACGATATATTGCAAAATGGTCCTAAATATAATTCGTGGTTTATAGATTGTGATGCGACGGGCGAAATTTACGATGACTATTCGGCAAAACATATAACGACACAACAACAAGATTTAAAAGCAAGGTTACAACGAATGGATTATATTGCGCATGAAAAAGGGATGGTAGTTGGATCAGAGGGTGGAAATGATTTTGCAAGTAGTACGATTGCATTTGCTCATGGAATTGAAACGCCTGTAATTAAATGGGACGATGAAGATATGAGAAAAAATAAAACGAGTCCGTATTATGTCGGAGGATATTGGTCGCCAAATCAAAATGTTCCAGAAAAATATGCGAAGCAAGTGCCGTTAAAAGACGAGTATAAACAAGTGTATTTAAATCCAGTTTATTCAGTACCACTATATAAATTAGTATACAACGATTCGGTAATTACAACGCATCACTGGGAATGGGGGAGTTTGAAAGTAAAAGATGAAGTAGAAAATCGTATGTTATATGAATTATTGTATAATGTTCCTCCGTTGTATCATGTGGATGAAGTAGAATGGAATAAGCATAAAAAAGAAATTAAACAGCATTTGAAAGTTTGGAGTGAGGTTCATAAAAAGGCAGTGAAAGAAGAAATGACGAATTTTGTATATTTGTCAGAGGATAAATTAGTACAATCCGCTTCATATGGAAAAGATATTAAAATCATTGTGAATTTCTCTAACGATGATGTGGAAATAGAAAAAACGAAAGTTAAAGCAAAATCAGCGTTAATTATTAATCATGGGGAGAAAATCTTGTATAAACCAAATTAATAAAATTAATATATATAAATTTAATATTTGTTTTATATAAATAGTCTCTTGCCAAAAATAAGCACAAGAGTATAATGTGAAATGGAATACATTTTGGATTCATGAAGTAACCTTACAAAATTGTAAGGTAATTGAAAGGAAATTCAATATGAAGATTAATAGACTTACATTATACTAGGGAAAGAGAAAGAGAGGCGAATGGGTATGAGCTCTGAATTAGAACAAAATACGAGAAGTAATAAAAAACGTTCTAAAAGAAAGTCAATAAAATGGTTCATTATAATTCCATTTTTCTTACTTATTTTTGGAGGAGTAGGATATGGATCGTTAATATATAACAAAGCAAAAGCAGTTGTAAGTGATGCGTATGCAAAAATTGATAAATCATCAAAGCGTGATAAAGAAGTTGAGCCTTTAAAAGATAACATCTCAATTTTAATTATGGGTGTAGACGGTAGTGAAATGAGAAAAAGTCAATACGGTGAAGCTGTTCGAACAGATGCACTTTTATTAGCGACAATTAATAAAGATGATAAATCTGTTAAATTAGTTAGTATTCCGCGTGATTCACGTGTGTATATTCCGTCTAGAAAAAAATTAGATAAAATTACTCATGCACATGTATTTGGTGGTGTGGAAAGTACACGAGATACTGTGGAAAGATTTTTAAATGTGCCAGTTGATTATTATGTGAAGTTTAACTTTGAGTCATTTGTTCAAATTGTAGATTCACTTGGTGGTATTGATATTGATGTACCGGTTACTTTCACAGAGCAAGATAGTAAAGACCAGGCCGGTATGATCCATTTAGAAAAAGGCTTCCAGCACTTAGATGGAGAACAAGCACTTGCACTTGCAAGAACGCGTAAAATTGATAGTGATGCAATGCGTGGACAAAGACAACAACTTGTAATAGAAGCAATTGCAAAAAAAGCGATGTCTGTCCAATCAATTAGCAAAATGGGCTCTTTACTTGATGCGGTGGATAAAAATATGAAAACGAATTTAACATTCGATGATATGCTTGCTATTACGAAAAATATGGCAGGATCTAACTTGGAAATGGAAAAAATGCAAATCGAAGGTACAGATAAGCGTATCGGCGGTATTTATTATTACATCCCAAATGAAAAAAATGTAAAAGACATTTCAAATAAATTGAATCAGCATTTAGGTGTAACACCAAAACCAGTTCGAAATGAATAGTATAAAAAAAAGATTGGCTCCGCCAATCTTTTTTTATGGGAATGTATTTGTAACTTTTCTATAACGTTTTTTTATTTTAGAAAAATAATAGTTAAATCATTTTAATTTATATAAACAAAAGGTGCAATTATACGATATACTAGAGAAGACGATTTGGAAATTGACTCCTAAAGAGGGAAAAGGAAAATCTATTTCATCATTGTAAATAAAGAAGAAATAGGGACAATAATTTTGATAAAACTCCCATTATAATACATATGTAGTCTATTTATATAGTGAAAATAAAGTAAATAGATGTATAATTATATTGGGCGATTTATATATAAGATTAATAGGGAGAGGAATTCGATAGAATGGAAAAAGCTTTTAATATGAAACGAGTAGTAGTCGTTTTAATAGCGATTGCAGCAGTAGCAATTGGGTATTTCATGTTTCAATCTATTACTTCACCAGCAAAAGCTGTTGCGAAACAGGAAAATGTAGTTCAGCTTGCAAGTGAACAACCGAAAGTCGAAATGAATAAAACGGCACCGAGTCGTTTTAATGGAAAGGAAAGAAAAGTTGCTTACTTGACATTTGATGATGGCCCTGGGAAATATACGGCTGAATTATTAAATACGTTAAAACAACATGATGCGAAGGCGACATTCTTTTTAATTGGAGCGAATGTAAAAGAGTTTCCGGATTTAGTAAAACGTGAAAATGCAGAAGGTCATTATGTAGGGATGCATAGTATGACACATAATTTTGCTAAATTATATAAAAATGGCGAGTATGTAAATGAAATGAAAGAAGATCAAAGCCTAATCGCAAATATTATTGGAAAATCACCTAAATTAACGCGTCCACCGTATGGTTCGATGCCTGGATTAAATGAAGGTCTTCGAAATAAAGTCGTAGAAGGCGGATTTAAAGTATGGGATTGGACAATTGATTCATTAGATTGGAAATATAATAAAATGCAAGTTGATGCAGCGGCTGCACAAATTGCTCAAAATGTATTAACAAATGCAACAAAACCACAAGAAGTCATTTTAATGCATGACATTCATCCGCAATCAGTAGCTGCAGTACCAGCAATTTTAAAGGGCTTAAAAGAAAAGGGTTATGAGTTTGAAGCTTATCATGAAGAGAGTCACTTCCCAGTGAACTTCTGGCATGATAACCGTATGTAATGGAGGAATGAACGTTGAAGTATGGAAAAGTAGCAGTAGTTGGAGCGTTATCAGTAGGGTTATTATCAGGTTGTTTCGGTGAAAAACCTGAAGAAAATCTATATACGGCTTTTGAAACAGCAGCAACACAAGAAAACTCTTTAGTTGATGAAGCGAAAAAATTAGAAAAGCTAGAGAAGCAAGGCCAAGAATTATATTCTCAAATTTTACAAGAAGGTAAAGACCATAATGAAGCGGTTATGAAAAAAATAGAGCAAGCTACTGCAAATGTAAATGATCGCGAAAAAGTATTGAAAAACGAGAAAGAAATGCTAGAAAAAGCACAGAAGGAAACGAAATCCGTTCAAAGTAATATAGAGAAGCTTGAAGATAAGAAGGTGCAAAAACAAGCGAAAGCGGTAGAAGAGTCTTATAAGAACCGTTATGATGCATTCCAAAAGATGAATGAAAATTATACAAAAGCATTAGCGACCGAAAAAGAACTGTATGAAAAATTAAAAGTAAAAGAAACGAAGTTAAAAGAGATTGGTGAAAACGTTAAAACTGTCAATGAGTTAAATGTGGAAGCACAAAAGTCGAAAGAGCAATTTAACAATTATACAAAAGAGTATAATGACAGTAAATTAGCATTCTACAAAGATGCAGAGATTAAGATTAAAGAGCAAAAATAAAGAAACATCTTAATAGGAATAAAAGCCGGAAAAACATCGTTAAAAATGTTTTTTCGGTTTTTTGTGTTAAATGAATAGAAAAGGCTGGAATTGATATCATAAAAGAGTTATAGTGAATTATTCGAAGGGAATCATTGGAAAGTAAGGAGAATGAAATATGTCATATGAATTTTTACTCAAATTAGGTTTAGCACTCTTTTTAGGATTATTCATCGGGATAGATAGGCAGCTAAAGAATAAACCACTTGGTGTGAAAACAAGTATGGTTATTTCTGTCGCAAGTTGTTTAATTACGATGGTTTCAATTGAATCCGTGCATGTATATTCTGTTCCAGGACATACAAATATGGACCCAATGCGTCTAGCTGCTCAAATTGTTAGTGGGATTGGTTTTCTTGGTGCAGGTGTCATTTTACGAAGAAGTAATGACGTTATTTCTGGATTAACGACAGCTTCTATGGTTTGGGCTGCTTCAGCTTTAGGTATTGCAATTGGAGCGGGATTTTATATACAAGCGACGGTTGCTATGATTTTAATTATTTTAGCGATTAACGTACTTCCACATCTTGTGAAGATTGCAGGTCCATATTCATTGAGACAAAAGGACTTATCTATCAAAATTACTGTAAAAGAGCATCAAGAATTGGATGGTATATTTAAGCAAATTAAAAATTTAGGTATGCATGTAAAACGCGTAAAGATTAAAGATATAGATAGTGGAGCATATCAGCAACTGGAGATGGTTATTTTAGCTCCAGAAGACTTATATACAACTGAGTTATATAGTTCACTAAAAGAGATTGATCGTGTTGTTTCAGTTGAAGTGGAAAGTAGATAATTGTAAGAGGAAAAGAGTGAAGAAAATTCACTCTTTTTCATTTGGATTTTTAAGGGAATAACTTGATATAATGATGAATAAACAAGGGGGAGAAATGATGGAAGTACATATTAGAAGAGCGATAAAAGAGGATATATCAGGTATAGCAAAGGTACATGTTGACAGCTGGAAAACAACGTATAAAGGGATATTTGCTGATGAAATTTTAGAAAATATAACATATGAGCAAAGAGAAAAACAATGGAAAAATATTTTTCAACAAGAAGATAAATACCAATATAGATTTGTAGCAGAAACGTTAGATGGGGCAATAATTGGATTCATTGACGGGGGAGTGGAAAGAAGCGGTGCATATAATTGTGATGGGGAATTATATGCGATCTACCTTTTACAAACGTATCAAGGAATGCAAATAGGACAAAAGTTATTTCAAGCTTTATTATCGGAATTAATAAAAAATGATATAAAATCACTTTTAGTTTGGGTCGTTACGAATAATCCTTCTAAAAAGTTTTATGAAAAATTTAATCCTGAAAAAATGGATACGAAATTTTTAGAGAGAGTACAGGTAGAAGAGACAGCGTATTGTTGGAGGGATTTGAATTTGTTATACAAACAGTTATATAGATTAGTGTAAATAATAATATTATGTAAATAAAAAGTGGAGAAAGGTATACCAAATAAGGTATACCTTTCTCCACTTTTTGATGGATTTATAAAAAATAGTAGGTAATTAGTTTGAAAACAAGAATTTTTTTATTGTATTTTTAACTAGATTAAAAAAAGAGAGAAAACAATAAAAATTAAATTAGATAAAAAAATTCTGAAATATACTATTGAATTGAATATCATTATCAATTAGAATCATAATTGATAACGATATTCAATTATTGTTTATTGTATAAAATTTCGATAGCTTTAATATAAAGAGGAGGACCAGTATGCAGCATGCGAAACAAATCGCAGAACATGCAACATTACAAAGCTTTTTAAACTGTTATTTAAGAGAAACAGGGAGTGGAGAATGGATTACAGAGGATGAAAGAATGGAAAGTATGTTCAGTAATACATTGAATAGAGATACAGTCCCCACATATTTATGTTGTCGGCTATCGGCACAGAACGTTACTTTGTATGGAGAAGTTAAATATAAATCATCAACAGATCGCCATTTGTTTGGAGACCAATTTTATTATCAAATTGGAGATAGTAATTCTGTTATTAAAGCAGATTACGTTACAGTTATTACATTCTTAATAAAAGAGATGTCTATCAACTACGGAGAAGGGACGAATCCGGCTGAACTTATGCTTCGAGTTATTCGTAGTTGTCAAAATATTGAGGAATTTACAAAAGAGAGAATAGAAGATACATCTGTATTATATGGTTTTCATACAACTTTTATAGAAGCGGAGCAGTCATTATTATTTGGGCATTTAACTCATCCTACACCAAAAAGTAGACAAGGTATATTGGATTGGAAAAGTGCAATGTATTCTCCAGAATTAAAAGGGGAATGTCAGCTTCATTATTTTCGGGCACATAAAAGTATAGTAAATGAAAAATCATTATTATCAGATTCTACGACAACGATTATAAAAGAAGAATTAAGTAATGATGAGATGGTTAGTAAGGAATTTATAGCGAAGTACTGTAAGGAAGATGAATATTCATTAATTCCAATTCATCCGCTTCAGGCAGAATGGCTATTATATCAAGCTTACGTACGGGATTGGATAGAACAAGGAGTACTTGAATATATTGGACCTGCCGGAAAGTATTATATGGCAACATCATCACTTAGGACGTTATATCATCCCGATTCAAGGTATATGCTTAAGTTTTCATTTCCGGTGAAAGTAACGAATTCAATGCGTATTAATAAACTGAAAGAACTTGAGAGTGGTCTTGAAGGAAAGGAAATGCTAAATACAGCAATTGGTGAAGTTTTAGAAAAGTTTCCAGGCTTTGATTTTATTTGTGATCCAGCATTTATTACATTAAATTACGGAGCAGAAGAATCTGGTTTTGAAGTGATTATACGAGAGAATCCTTTTTATAGCGAACATGCAAATGACGCTACGTTAATTGCTGGACTAGTTCAAGATGCTATACCTGGAGAACGTACTCGCTTATCGAATATTATTCACCGCCTAGCAGATTTAGAAAGTAGAAGCTGTGAAGAAGTAAGTTTAGAGTGGTTTAGACGATATATGAATATTTCTTTAAAGCCGATGGTATGGATGTATTTACAGTATGGTATTGCATTAGAAGCTCATCAGCAAAATAGCGTTGTTCAGCTAAAGGATGGTTATCCGGTCAAATATTATTTCCGTGATAATCAAGGTTTTTATTTCTGTAATTCAATGAAAGAGATGCTTAATAATGAGTTAGCTGGTATTGGAGAACGTACTGGAAATTTATATGACGACTATATTGTAGATGAAAGATTTCGTTACTACTTAATTTTTAATCATATGTTTGGACTCATTAACGGATTTGGTACAGCTGGATTAATTAAGGAGGAAATTCTTCTCACGGAATTAAGATCTGTACTTGAATCGTTCCTTCCTTATAATCGTGAACCTTCTACCTTTTTAAGAGAATTGTTGGAAGAGGATAAATTGGCATGTAAAGCAAATTTATTAACGAGGTTTTTCGATGTTGACGAGTTAAGTAACCCTTTAGAGCAAGCAATTTACGTACAGGTACAGAATCCGCTCGTGAGAGAAGTGGCTGTTCGCTCATAAATAGCGTTAAAATTTCACGTAATACAAATAATGGTATTTTTCGTAAGGTAGAGGGGGGTATGAGAATGGACATGTATCATTCGAAAATATTGAAAGCGCTTGAGTCAGACGATTACATTTCAGTACGAAGAAGAGTGTTACGTCAGTTAGTAGAATCGTTAATTTATGAGGGGATCATTACGCCAGTTCGTATAGAAAAGGAAGAACAAATTCTTTTTCTTATACAAGGACTTGATGAGGACAACAAAAGTGTCACGTACGAATGTTACGGAAGAGAACGAATGACATTTGGACGTATCTCGATAGAATCATTAATAGTAAGAGTTCAAGAGGAAAAACAAGAAATACAATCAGTTTCGCAATTTTTGGAAGAAGTTTTTTGGGTTGTTAACGTAGAGCAAACGAAATTAGATTCTTTTATTCAAGAATTAGAACAAACGATATTTAAAGACACGATTGCACAATATGAAAGAAATAATAAGGAAGAATACATTCAAAAATCTTACGATGAGTTTGAAAGTCATTTAATAGACGGTCATCCATATCATCCTAGTTATAAAGCGCGCATTGGATTTCAATATCGTGACAATTTTCAATATGGATATGAGTTTATGCAGCCAATAAAACTCATATGGATTGCAACGCATAAAAAACACTCCAGTGTAGGTTATGAGAATGAAGTAATTTATGACAAAATTTTAATAGAAGAGATTGGTGAGCGGAAATTAGAAGAGTTTATGGAACGGATTCACAGTGCTGGATGTAATCCAAAACAGTACGTGTTTATACCTGTTCATCCTTGGCAGTGGGAGAATTTCATCATTCCGAATTATGCTAGTCATATACAGGATAAATGTATTATTTATTTAGGGAAATCAGAGGATGATTACTGTGCACAACAATCTATGAGGACGTTAAGAAATGTTACGAATCCAAAGAAACCGTATGTAAAGTTATCACTGAATATACTCAACACTTCTACACTTCGTACGTTGAAACCATATTCTGTTGTGAGTGCACCAGCTATATCGAATTGGTTACATGATGTTGTAAGTCAGGATTCGTATTTGCGAGATGAATCACGCATAATTTTGCTAAATGAGTTTTCGAGTGTCACGTATGATACGAATAAGAAATCAGTATATGGTTCATTAGGATGTATTTGGCGTGAAAGCGTTCATAAGTATTTGGATGCACAAGAGGATGCAGTTCCCTTTAACGGCTTATATGCAAAAGAGAAAGACGGTACACCAATTATTGATGCGTGGTTAAACAAATATGGGATAGAAAATTGGCTGCAATTACTTATTCAAAAAGCGATAATACCGGTTATACATCTTGTTGTAGAGCACGGAATTGCATTAGAATCACACGGCCAAAATATGATTTTTGTTCATAGAGAAGGGGTCCCTGTCCGTATTGCATTAAAGGACTTTCATGAAGGAATTGAGTTTTATCGTCCATTCTTGAAAGAAATTGACAAATGTCCGGACTTTACTAAAATGCATAAAACATATGCGAATGGGAAAATGAATGATTTCTTTGAAATGGATCGTATCGAATGTTTGCAAGAGATGGTATTAGATGCACTTTTCTTATTTAACTTAGGAGAATTAGCTTTCGTACTTGCGGATGAATATGGATGGAAAGAAGAAAGTTTTTGGATGATGGTTGTTGAAGAAATTGAAAATCATTTAAGAAAATATCCACATTTGAAAGATAGATTTGAAAACATTCAATTATACACTCCTACATTCTATGCCGAGCAATTAACGAAGCGTCGTTTATATTTGGACGTGGAATCACTTGTTCATGAAGTCCCAAATCCATTGTATAAAGCAAGACAACTTATCATACGAAAATCAGTTGTTACAGGGGGAAATTATGCTAATCGTTAATAAACAAGAGTATAACAAAAGTGATTTTGAATCGAGAGTACGAGTTTACGAGGAAATGGAACAAATCCAAGAAGCAATGGGGCATAGATTGGCACTTTGTTTGAAAGATCCATTTGATATTATTACACTTGTACTTTTCTTAAGAGAAAAGCAATCGTCTGTACTGCTTATACATGAAGATACGCCAAAAGATACGGCTATTGAAATGGCAAGACGTGCAAATTGTGTGGGGCTTTTATATGGAGAATATAGCGACTTCACAAAATTAGAAGTAGTGAAAACATTATTAGAAGAGCCTTCTTTATTACAATATAGCTCAGGAACCACGGGAGAACCGAAACTGATTCGTAGAGCATGGACGGAAGTTGATACAGAAATTACTGCTTATAATGAAGCTTTAAATTGCGAAATAGATGAAGTGCCAATCGTTATGGCTCCTGTTTCACATTCATATGGATTAATATGTGGTACGTTATCTGCGATTACGCGGGGGAGCAAACCGATTATCATTACGAATAAAAACCCTAAATTCGCATTAAATATAGTTCGCAATACAGAAAAACATATCATATATGCAGTACCACTTATGCTGCATATTATGGGAAGTTTTCCACTAGGAACATTTCAGTTTCATAAAATTATGACATCTGGATCACCTTTGCCAGAAGCATTATTTTATAAATTAAAAGAAATGACAACGTATATGATGCAGCAATACGGTTGTTCTGAAGCAGGTTGCATTAGTATATGTCATGATATGAAAAGCCATTTAGATTTAGGAAATCCATTAGCTCATGCGAGTATAAGCATAGGTTCAGATGAAAATATGCCTGAAGAAATCGTAGTGAAAATGAACGAGAAGGAAATTTTCACGAAAGATTTAGGATATAAATCTGAGCGTGGCCTTCATTTTATGGGGCGCATGGATGATGTAATTAACGTTTCAGGATTAAAAGTCTTTCCTATAGAGGTAGAAGAAACGATGCTTCGATTAGAAGGTGTCCAAGAGGCAATAGTATATCGAGGAAAACATCCTGTGATGGGCGAAATTGTTAAAGCGAAAGTGATCTCTCAAGTAGATCCCGTGCAAATAAGGGAATGGTGTATGGAGCACTTACCGTCTTATAAAGTTCCGCATGACATTGAAAGTGTAACTGAAATTCCGAAAAATAAAACTGGAAAAGTAAGTAGAAAGTTACTAGAGATGGGAGAGGTTACAGCATGAGACGAGAAGAGTTAAAGAATGCAGTGTTGAAAATTATGGAAGAAAAAATGGAATTGAAAAATGTAACGCATTTAGAAGAAACGATGCGATTAAATCAAGATTTATATATAGATTCGGTCATGATGCTACAGCTCATCGTATACATAGAAATGGATTTGAAGTTATGTGTCCCAGAGGATGAGGTAGATCCAAAGGCGTTTCTTACTGTAGGATCTTTACTTGATTTTATGGAGGAGTTACAGCCGTTACAAGAACTAAATATGAATAACTAACATTTTAGGAAAGTGGATGAGAATATGACTTCAATTAAAGTGCACTGCTTAGTGAGTTGTTTTTGTGAAATTATAAAAAGGCGTAGTGATATAGATTTTCGTCCATTTTATTTTGGATTATGGGATGGAGATTTTGATATAACAGAAGGCGGAATTATTTCATATCACTCTGAAAATATTAACCATGATAATTACTTACTGTGGTATGAAAAATTGTACGGTATTAAAGTGAACGAATGGTATGATCATGGAAGAGATAAAAGTAGTAATGTAGAAACATTTTTAGAATTAGTAGAAAACAAACCAGAGAATCGCTATGTAATTGTAATGGTTGATATGTCCCTATTACCTGAGAGGGAAAATAAATTCCATCAAAAACCGTTTCCGCATTATTTAATGATATCGAAGACAGAGAAAGAAGAAGAATGGTTCATGCTAGATCCTGATTTTCGCTGGGAAGGGAATATGGAAAGAGAAAAAGTGCTTCACTCTGTTCAAGATAACCCTTTTGGTGGAGGATATTTCATTGATGTAGAAGGAATTCAAGAACCAACACAAGAAATGGTAGCTAGTTATTTCACGGAAACATTCAAAAAGAAGGACAATGAACTGACTATGGAGCTGAAAAACTTAATTATAAAAATGGCAAATGAGGAAGAGGGGTATGAGCCTTCTAGGCTTGTAGCGGCAGTAAAACAAATTCCAGTACTTGCGATTCGTAAATATAGTTATGAGCATGCCTTTGCATACTTCCGTGAAACGTTACAATATTCAGAGCAAGAATTTGATTATTGGTGTGATCGAGTAGAAGATATTGTACAAGGATTTACAAATGTACAGTATCGTGCAATTAAAATGGCAATGACGAATAATAAAGGTATGCTAGTATCGATTGTTGAAAAACTGGATGAAATGAATGCAATTGAACTGCAAATTAAGGAAGAATTAGAGAAACAATTTCTATCGTGGAAAGCTATAAAAATAAATCAGTCTGTCGTAACTCTTTAAAAAATTTACTGAATTTAAGATAAGGGAGTTTAAAGCTATGAAATATTCACTATGTACCATTTCATTTCGCCATCAATTAATTTCATTTACTGATATTGTTCAATTTGCATACGAAAACGGTTTTGAAGGAATTGAATTGTGGGGGACTCATGCACAAAATTTGTATATGCAAGAGCGTGAAACGACAGAACGAGAATTGGCTTTTTTAAAGGATAAAAATTTAGAAGTTACGATGATTAGTGATTATTTAGATATATCCTTATCAGCAAATTTTGAAAAGACGATAGAGAAGTGTAAACAGCTCATAACGTTAGCGAATTGGTTTCATACAAACAAGATTCGTACGTTTGCTGGTCAAAAAGGGAGCAAAGACTTTTCGGTTCAAGAGAGGAAAGAGTATGTGAAGCGAATTCGAAAAATTAGTGATTTATTTGCTGAGCATAATATGTATGTACTGTTAGAAACACATCCGAATACGTTAACGGACACGTTGCCCTCTACTTTGGAATTATTAGAAGAAGTAAATCATCCGAATTTGAAAATAAACCTTGATTTTCTTCATATATGGGAGTCTGGTGCAGATCCAATAGACAGTTTCCATCGATTAAGACCGTGGATACAACATTATCACTTTAAGAATATATCCTCAGCGGATTATTTACATGTGTTTGAACCTAATAATGTATATGCAGCAGCAGGAAGCCGAGTTGGTATGGTCCCATTATTTGAAGGTATCGTAAATTATGATGAGATCATACAGGAAGTGAGAGATACTAACTATTTTGCTTCACTGGAATGGTTTGGGCATAATGCGAAAGATATACTGAAAGAAGAAATGAAGATATTAACAAATAGAAAATTAGAAGTAGTAACTTCATAAAGTGAAATGATGTAAGAGTCTCGTTTAGGAGACTCTTTTTTCTTGTATGAAAAAATAACCAAAAATTACCATGTATTTAAAATCGAATTTAACACAATTTATATATAAATAAGGAGGTGATCGGTAATGGCTAGAAATCGTAACGCTAATCAATTGGCATCACATGGAGCACAAGCAGCTCTAGATCAAATGAAATATGAAATTGCACAAGAGTTCGGTGTACAACTTGGAGCTGATACTTCTTCACGTGCAAACGGTTCTGTAGGCGGTGAAATCACAAAACGTCTTGTAGCGATGGCAGAACAACAGCTTGGTGGCGGATATACTCGCTAAATGTAGAAGGTTATAGGAGAAAGGAAGGATCCTTCCTTTCTTTTTTTATTTTCAATTAATTGGTATGAATATATAATGAACTGGATTCAAAGAATAGAAATAATGCTATATTTTAACCTATTTCCTTTGTTGTGAATGGGAAGGTAGTAACGATGTAATAGCCCTGGTGGAATGAACATTACGTTCCAGCAGGGCTATTATATGGTAAGAAATATATGATGAAAGGTTCCGAAGTCAACATGTTGAAAAAAGAAAACTGTTGTTTAATTGCGCTTGCATCAGTTCCACTTGTTATGACATTAGGGAATTCAATGCTCATTCCAATCCTGCCGACTATTGAAAAGAAATTACATATTTCATCGTTTCAAGTATCCATGATTATTACAATTTACTCTATTGTAGCCATACTACTTATACCGATTGCTGGTTATTTATCAGACAGATGGGGACGAAAGATGGTAATGGTTCCGAGTTTGCTGATTGCGGCTATAGGAGGAGCGATAACTGGTTGGGTATCTTGGAAAGTTGATAATCCCTACACTTGGATATTGATCGGTAGAGCGATTCAAGGTATTGGTGCTGCTGGTGCAATGCCAGTTGTTATACCGTGTGTTGGTGATTTATACAAAGATGAAAAACAAGTTAGTACAGGTTTAGGAATCATTGAAACATCTAATACATTTGGAAAAGTGTTGAGCCCTATTTTAGGATCTGCTCTTGCTGCTATTGTATGGTTCTTACCATTTTGGGCGATTCCAGTTTTATGTGTAGTATCAATTGTTTTATTACTTGTTCTAGTAAAGGCAAAGAAACAAGAAGGAGAAGTACCACCACTTAAAGAGTTTATAAAATCTATTCTCTCTACGTTTCGAGAAAAGGGAAGATGGTTGATTGCCATTTTTGTATTAGGTGCAATTATTATGCTTATTTTATTCGGAATTCTCTTTTATTTGTCGACTATACTGGAATCAAAGTATGACATTCATGGTATATGGAAAGGGTGTGTGCTTGCTATCCCGTTACTTGTACTCTCACTTAGTTCATATATGGCCGGTAAAAAAATTGGAGATAATCAAAATGTGATGAAGAAGTGTATTTATATTGGTTTTTTAATGGCTTCTGCTTCAGTCATTATTCCTTTATTTATAAAAGGAATCTATTTACTACTTCTTTGTCTCGTTATTATGGGAATCGGAATTGGTATGGCACTCCCATGTTTAGATGCTTTAATTACACAAGGGATTGAAAAGGAACAGAGGGGAACGGTTACGTCATTTTATAGTTCCATGCGATTTATCGGTGTAGCAGCTGGACCACCTCTATACTCTTTTTTCATGAAAGGTGCTGACCATGAAGTGTTTTATTTAACAAGTATATTCGCGGGTATTGGTGCTGTTATAGCAATCATTTGGATTAAACCAGCAAAAGATGCAAAGAACGTAAAACCGGAACCGGAACCTACTTCATAATTTGAAAGAGAATTGCATGATATTTTATGGAACATGCAATTCTCTTTCGTTCGTTAAGAATAAATCACTTGTGTTAACATATAAAGTGCGACACCCCATATGATGAGACCGGAAAACTTATTTAATAATACGATTGTCTTTCCAGTCGAGTCTATTCTTTTTAGAAATTTCCCCGCTAAAGCTAAGCTTATAAACCAAATCCAAGAAACGATAATAGTTGCCAGTGTGAAAGCCCATTTTTCACTTCCTATGTATTGAATCGAATTTGTTCCAATTACACCGATTGTATCTAAAATTGCATGTGGATTTAATAACGAAACCGATGCAGCGAAAAGGATTTGCTTTTTTAATGGCATACTGTTTTCTTGTTTTATATCGTTGGAAGGGGTACTTCTCCAAATAACCAAACCCATATATAGGAGAAAGAAAAAGCCAATCATATATAACGCGTTAGTTAGCCAAGAAAAAGTAAGTAGTACAAGGGAGACACCTTGCACTGCGATTAATATGAGTAACGTATCGCATATAGAGGCAGTTAATACTACAGGAGCTGCTCTCCAAATGTTTGGTTGGCTCGCACCTTGGTTAAAGACGAAAACATTTTGGACGCCTAATGGAATAATAAGACCAAATGCAAGAATGATACCATGAATAATTGCTTCACCCATCATATTACCTCCTACTTAAATTCATTATGATAGTGTATATTGTATAGAAGAAATGAAAATTTGTATCCATCCATATGGTTGGGGAGGTTGCCAACCAAAAAGAATGTAAGGTGATATGATGGAAAGATTCGTTTGGAAACCGAATACGTCTCTAGCGACTCCTTTGTATAAACAAATAGAAACGTATATAAAAGAAAAAATCGTTAATGGAGAATGGACTGTTGGAACGAAATTACCTTCACAAAGAGATTTGGCACATACATTTGGTGTGAATCGAAGTACAATTGTAATGGCCTTTGATGAACTGGTAGCAAAGGGATACCTTGAAGGGAATGGCAGGAAAGGAACAATTGTTGTAAATAATAATGAGAATGCTTCAACATACGCACCCCCGCCTAATTGGCAGTCTTATGTAGAAACAGGAATTCATTATCCGAATCTGCCTGCTATTCAAGAGATTAATCAAGCTGAGTTTTATCCGCATGTAATTCGTTTAGGAACAGGTGAGCTCGCGCCAAGTCTTTTACCTGAAAAAAAGATGAAAGTAGTAATGAATAAGCTTTTAAAGTCAAACGTGATACTTGGGTATGAACAGCCAAAAGGTAATCTTAATTTAAGGAAGCAAATTGCGGACTATTTAAAAGGACATGGTATATATGTATCTCCTGACTCTATATTGATTGTTTCAGGAGCAATTCAAGCGCTTCAACTTATTTCTATTGGGCTTCTTCCGAAAGGAGCGTCAATTTTATTAGAAAAACCATCATATTTATACTCTCTCAATGTTTTTCAATCAGCAGGAATACGTTTAATTGGAATGCCATTGGATGAGAGCGGGCTAGATGTGTCATATATTGCGAAATATAAGAAGCAATTTAATGCTTCTATTTTATATACAATCCCGTCTTTTCATAATCCAACGAATTTTAGCATGGATACGAAGAAGCGGACAGAAGTGATGGAGATATGCAATGAAATTGGATTGCCTATTATAGAGGACGCAGTATATCAAGACTTATGGTTTGATGCCCCTATTTCGAAACCTTTAAAAGCATATGATAGAAATGGAATCGTACTGCATATTGGAAGCATGTCTAAAGTAATTAGTCCAGGATTAAGAATTGGATGGATTGTTGGACCAGAGCCAGTCATTCAAAGATTGGCAGACATAAAAATGCAAACAGATTATGGATCGAGTTCTATATCTCAGCAAATTGCCACAGAGTGGTTTAAAGATGGATTGTATGAAGAACATTTACAGTTTGTAAGAGGTGAGCTTAAAAAACGTAGGGACTTTATGGTGAGTATGTTAAAGAAGTATTGTAGTGAAATAGCGACATGGTATGAACCGGCAGGTGGTTTTTATATTTGGTTACATATGAGTGTTCCGATTTCAAATCGTAGTTTATTTGACAAAGCTTTGAAAGAAAAGATGTTATTAAATCCAGGTACTTTGTATGATAGAAGTGCAAACCAATTTTTGCGGCTATCATATTCATACGCAACGTTAGAAGAAATTGAAATAGGTATAAAAAAGCTTGCACAACTAATGAAAAAGTAAGAGGAGAAAATAATGAAACAATATGTAATTTGCCAAATTATCAATGGAGATAAGTATTTAGCTGCTTATGCGGATACGAAGCAGGAAGCAATTGAAAAAGCAGAATTGTTAGGATTACGAACGGGAAATCGATACACCGTTATTACTGCGGAGGAAGCTGAAGGGTTAACGTATCCTTAAGCAAAGTATAATAATTATATAGGAAGTAAATAAGCCTAGTAATATATCACATTACTAGGCTTATTTTTTTTGAAAGCGTTACGTGTTCTCGTATGAAAAATAATAGTATTATGAGTCAAGTTGACGGAAATACCGATTTGTTTTTCGGTCTTGATTTCCGTCTCTATATTCATCAATATATTGTCTGAAGTTCCAAGATTGTAAAAACTTATTTGCGGCGTTATAACCAGAATTGTAAAGCCACTCTTTTTCTTCCTTTGTTAACTCAAAGTTTGTACTTGTAATGGACCCTGTTGGAATTGTAATTGTTCTTGCTTTTGATTCCTTGTCTAAATGACGTAAATCATGGGCTTGCATCATTGTTTTAAATAGTCCTTTGAACATGGAGATAGGCTCGTTATAGTGGGCAGGATCAGCTTGAATTGCATCCTTTACGAAATGAAACCCAAAAGTTGGCCAGCGAGGAGAGGTAGGTGAGTCGAAAATCCAAATTGGGTAATTGCTTAAAATTCCTCCATCTACCATATAACAAGGCTGCTTCCATTTTGGAGTTCTCCATTTTACCGGTTCAAAGAAGAAGGGGATTGTACTACTCATTCTTACAGCCTTAGCGATAGAGAAGCGATAATTTAAAAATCCGTAGTTTGGTAAGTCATCAGGAAAGACAACCATTTTACCATTACTTATATCAGAAGCGATAATTTTAAGCTTATTTAAATCAGGTAAATCTGTAAATAAGTGAACTCCTTTTTTTCGAAGTAATTCTTCAATCCATTCTTCTATGAAAATATTAGAGTAAATACCAAGAGTAGTCCATGCGCTTAATCCTTTTCCGATAAACGGGATCCTGTCAATAAAGGTTCTCTTCGTAAATTTATTATAATCAATATCAGTTATAATCGTTTTTAACTCTGAACAAGAATATCCTGCTGCTAGGAGCGCAGCAATAATGGAACCAGCTGATGTTCCAGCTACACGCTCCCATTCATAGCCTTTTTCAGCTAACGCGCAAATTGCTCCTACATGCGCAATTCCGCGTACACCGCCTCCTTCAAAAACACCATCAATCTTCATTAATCATACTTCCTTTCAAATAAAAGGTTTGAAAATGGCAAAAAAGCACGTATTGTACGTGCTTTTTTACAATAGTTTTTAAATTTACTAGCAGCCTACAAAGCCGCCCCAACAGCTAGCTCCGATGATGATTAGAAGGATAAATAAAACGATTAATAAAGCGAAACCTCCATAACCACAACCGCCGCCACCGCCGTATCCGTAACCACAGCAACTATATCCGTAACCCATGTGGAATTCCTCCTTAAATTAAAAATAAAAATGAACGAGGGGAAAATGTACTGGAAGAAATAATGAACTATCGTATTTGTAGGAACAATGTATACTATGCTTTTTTAAACTTGTTCGCGTATGGAGGAAGAGCCTGTTTTTTTGAAGGCTTGTTGTTTTTACAAAGAATGGAGTATAATTTTTGTGCGATGATACAAATAAGTATGTAAATATAAGGAGAATTTATGAATAAACAAATTGAAGTATTAATTGATAAATATGGGCTGACACATTTAAAAGAGGAACTTATTAATACTGTATTTCCTTGTGTAAAAGTTGTGCCAAAGATGGAGGAAAGCGTTACGATAGGTAGTTCGAAAATGGGAGGAATTCCTGATTTTCCGGCTACGTTTGAATATCCAACGCACAAAGGAAATCCGTTACAGTTTATTGCACAATTTAATTTAAAGGATTTACAAAATGTTGGTATGGATCACAATCTTCCTAAGACAGGGATGCTATATTTCTTTAGTATTGAAAATTACTTTGAAGAAGACGTGAATCCAACTGAAGCGGGGCGTGTACTTTATTATGATGTTCCTGTAGAGCAATTACGAAGAGCAGATGAATTGCAACCGAATTATAACCAGTGTGCAACTACTTTTGAACTAACGTATAAATTGCCAGAGCTTTTCATTGAAGATGAGGCTGATTCAGATCGTTTCTTGCAATTACTTGAAGAGCTAATTCCAGATAACTACGATAACCATCAAATGTTTGGTGAGCCATTCTCTGTACAAGATGAGGTATTGTACGAGACTGGAAAATATATGAACATAGATCCGCAGCAAATGACGCTTTTATTCCAAATTGATTCAGATACTAAAAATTGTAATATGATGTGGGGAGATTTAGGAATGCTTTATTTCTGTATTGGAAATGAAGACTTAAAAAATCGACGTTTTGAAAATGCATGCTGCGTATTACAAACTTGTTAATGAAAAAGGTTGTTCTTGTAAAAAGAACAACCTTTTTACAATGTTAAATATGCATAATCTCATATGACCTATACGAAAAAGTATTGTATACTCTGAAACTATACGATACTTTTTCGTATAGTTATAGAATGTAAGGAGTGACGAAATGGGAAAGACAAGTAAGTATATGACAGCTGCGCTGCTTTGTTCTACTATAGTAGTGGGGGGCTTACAAGCGTCATCTGTATCATATGCAGCTACGAATTCAACTGTAGCGACAGCACAATCAGATGCAAAGTTGTTAAATGATTTCAGAAAAGAATTAAAAAAACAGATTGATAATCGAGAAGAAAATATTACAATCACATATAAAACAAAAGATAGAAATGCTAGAAATATTATGGATCAATTGTATGGCGAGTTTAATAAAATTGTAGATGCTGATGAGTATGTAAAATATAATGTAGCGTCTACTAAGTATTCTATTAAAGGACTGCCCGGGAACTATACATTTACTCTGCAAGTGAAATACCGTGAATCAAAAGAACAAACACAATATGTAAAATCCCAGGTGAAATCGATTATAGGCTCAATTGTAAAACCGGGGATGGATGCACATGAAAAAGTAAAAGCTATTCATGATTACGTTGTAAAACATGTATCTTATGATACGTCGTATCAAGCGTATACAGCATATGAAGCGTTAGCGAATCGTTCTGCCGTTTGCCAAGGGTATACATTATTAACATATGAGTTACTAAAAGAAGCAGGTATCCAAAATCATATTGTAACAGGTACGGGAAATGGACAAGCTCACGCATGGAATTTAGTAAACATTGAAAACAAATGGTACCATCTTGATACGACATTCGATGATCCAGTACCAGATAAAGCTGGGCGCGTAACATATTCATATTTTAATATGTCTGACGAGCAATTAAGTAAAGATCACGACTGGGATCGTAGTAAATATCCGGCAGCAACTACAAGTTACTTTGGTGAATTAACAAACAAAATAAAAGCGGGTAGTTCAAAAACTGTTGCATATGAACAAATGTTAAAAGAAACAAATTTAAAATACTCGTCTGCACAATATGGAGCAGAAAATTATAATGAGTTTAAGCAAAAATTACAGCAACAATTTGCAGCTAAACCAGAAAAAGTAGAAGTACGATATAAGCAGTCTATGGATGGGACAATGCAAGATATAAAGAAAGTGTTAAATGAAATAAATTGGCCAAAAGGTGCAAAGCGTGTATCTTATCAAGTAGCGCCTTATAGTGCAATGGCAGGTTATTCATTAGCGACAATTACATTTACCTATTAAGGAATGAAAAAGAGCATCTGTAAAAGGTGCTCTTTTATTATGTATCACTTTAAAAATCAGAATTATGTGATAAAATTAAAGTGGAAGGATGTGGAATGTGAATGAATTTGTTCGAAAGTAATATTTTTACATTGATATATACTTGTTTAGTAATCGGACTTATCGTTTTATTTTTCCTATCATTTACTTTGTTTATTAGAAGAGTGTTGCAAAGCAGTGCTGCAAAGAAACAGCATGTGATGAATATGAACCAGAAGCTAGATCGAATTATTGAATTGCTTGAAAAAGATAAGAAATAACGATAAAAGGTGTATGAAAAGGGGAAGAAGATGGCTAATTATATAAAAGAATTACGTAAAAAAGTAGGGCATGATTATGTTTTTTTAAACTTTGCGGGTGGTTGTGTATTTAATAAAGAGGGAGAAGTATTACTGCAAAAAAGAGGAGACTTTAATGCTTGGGGGTTTCCTGGTGGTGCAATGGAAATCGGAGAATCTGCCGCAGAAACTGCGATTAGAGAAATAAAAGAAGAAACAGGTTATGATGTAGAAATAAATGAGCTTGTTGGAGTATATACAAAATATTTTCAAACATATCCAAATGGAGACAAAGCCCAGTCAATTGTGATAGTTTTTACATGCTCAATTGTCGGAGGAGAGAAAAAAATAGACGGTGATGAAACGTTGGATTTGAAGTTTTTCCCGTTAGACAAAATGCCGCCGTTATTTTGTAAACAACATGAAGATTGCTTGCAAGATTTATTGGAGAAAAGAGTAGGGGTATATCGTTAAAGCATAAAAAAGAAGCTAAAAGAGATTAGCTTCTTTTTTATGCTCTATTTCCACCAATCATCAAACATTGACGCTGGTACTTGTCTTTTATGTTCACTTACTGTGTAACGCTTTTCGATTTTTTCAGCAACGTCAGCTGGAACTGATTTGCCTTCTAAATAATCATCTAATTGATCGTAAGTAATGCCTAATTCTGTTTCATCAGCTTGACCTGGCTTTTCATCTAATAAATCAGCTGTTGGCATTTTTAAATAAAGTCGCTCGTCTGCACCTAATTCTTGTAGTAAAGCACGTCCTTGGCGCTTCGTTAATCCTGTTAATGGTAATAGATCTGCACCACCATCTCCGAATTTTGTAAAGAATCCTGTTACAGCTTCTGCAGCGTGATCTGTTCCGATAACAAGAAGGCCGTTTTGTCCACCAATTGCATATTGTGTAACCATGCGGATACGTGCTTTCACATTACCTTTATTGAAATCTGTTAGTGATTCACCTAATAAGTTTTCGTATTGACTTGAAAAAGCATCAACAGTTGAAGCGATATCAAAGGCAGTTGATTGATCAGCTTGAATAAATTGTAATGCTAATTGTGCGTCATCTTCATCTTTTTGTACTTTGTAAGGAAGACGAACAGCGATAAACGTTGCGTTACCACCTTCGTTACGAATTTCTTCAACTGCAAGCTGGGCTAAACGTCCCGCTAATGTAGAGTCTTGTCCGCCACTAATTCCAAGTACAAATCCTTTCGCACCTGTTTTTTTTACATAATCTTTTAAGAAATCAACACGTTTACGAATTTCTACTTTTGGATTAATTACAGGTTGAACATGCAATGCTTTCATAATCTGTTCTTGTAATGTCATTATGTTTTCCTCCTTTTCATATTAAAGCTGTAAAAGTTTTTATGTATATATTGGTACATACTCCTATCCTTTATTATTTCGCAAAACTAACGAATATACAATAGGATGCGTGTATGAATATGAATGTAGTCATTATAATGAAAGTGCAACGTATAATCAATTTTTTAAACCTTTCAAAACTGTAAGGTTTTTGTCATTTGAATCGATGGAATGTATTTCCGTACTTTACTAATATAAGAACATAGTTAGTAGAAGGGCGGAGAAGTAATATGAATATTAGAGAACTCGCATATCGGAATGTGACGCGAAATAGACGAACATATTCAGCATATTTTTTAAGTAGTGCATTTGCTATTATGGCCTTTTTTGTTTATTCATTTTTTGCGTTTCATCCGGCATTAAGTGCTGGAGAATTGGGCCAGTACGTGTTCGTAAGTATGTCTTTTGCACAGTCCATTATTTACTTATTTACATTTTTCTTTATTTTATATTCGATGGGAATGTTTTTAAAAACGAGAAAGCGCGAATTAGGAATTTTAATGATGTTAGGTATGACGAAATATCAATTAAAGCGTCTTATCTTTTTTGAAAATATTATGATTGGGATAGGGGCAATTATCTTTGGAATTCTAGCAGGAATGTTATTTTCTGGAATATTAATATTTGTAGCTCCAATGATATTAAAGTTAGATATTTCCTTACCCTATTACATTCCAATGAAAGCCATTGTTGTAACGAGTATTATGTTTTTCGTATTATTTATGATCATTTCATTGTTTAGTGCAGGAATGATTCAGAAGAATAAAATTATGAAATTGTTTAGAGGATCAGCAGAAGCGAAGCCGGAACCGAAAGCATCCATTATTTCTTCTATATTAGCAGTCATTTTGCTTAGTATGGGATATGCAGGAGCGCTTATGTCACACGGTGCAATGGTATTTGTCATGATGATTCCTGTTACAACAGTAGTCATTATTGGTACGTATTTGCTATACAAGCAGTTGAGTGTCTTTATTATTAGACTATGTAAAAAAAGTAAACGTTTCTATTGGACACAGACAAATATTATTACGTTGTCAGATTTAGCTTACCGTATGAGAGATAACGCAAGAATGTTCTTTATTGTAACCATAATTTCAACTGTAGCATTTTCAGCAATAGGTACATTAGTTGGCTTTACATCAATGACAAAGGCGATTATGGAGAGACCAATTGCGTTTCACTATCATTCTAAGCAAGGAAATAGTAATGAATCACAGCATTTGAAGATGATTGACGAAGGATTAAAGAAACATAGTATAGCAGCTTCAAAAACGAATATTTCCACAAAAAAAACGGAGGAGCAGTCGTTAAGAAGCGCCACCTTTATAAAAGAATCAGACTATAAGGAATATGCAAAGCTAACAGGAGAACCCTTTAATGCGGTATCAAATAAAGAAGTTTTATTTTTGTTAGTCGATATACCAGGACCTCCGATGAAAGAAAGAAATGAAATTACATTACCAAATGTGAATGAACCTTTACAAGTGAAAAAAGTTAATACCTCGTCATTAAGTAAAATATTAAGAGGTAATGTTTATGTAATCTCTAACAATCAATATGATGCATTACAAGATGGATTTAAAGAAGAAAAAGATTATGTGTACAAAACAGAAGGAACGAAAGATGAAATTGAGGTTGGTAAAGAACTTACGCAACAGATGAAGCCTTATGAAGAACATACAACGTTTAGTGCAGAAGAATACGAACAAAACCAAAGTTTACAAATCGCAGGACCAATTCTATTTGTAGGTTTCTTTATTGGAATTGTATTTTTCGTTTGTGCAGGAAGCTTCCTTTACTTCCGTTTGTTTTCTGATTTGGAGGATGATGCTCGTTTATTTGAAATGATTCGAAAAGTAGGCTTAACGAGTGGGGAATTATCGAAAGTGGTTACAATTCGATTGGCACTTTTATTCTTCGTTCCAATAGGTGTTGCAACATTACATGGAGCAGTAGCATTAACTGCGCTAGGGCAGATGTTTGAGTACTCACTGTTTAAGGAAAATGCGATTGTAATAAGTATTTTCATAGGAATCCAAGTTGTATACTTCTTAATGATACGATCTCGTTACTTAAAACAATTGAAAGAGAGATTACGTATTCGTTAACTGTGTTTTTTTGACTTGAGTACAAAAATTTCTAAAAAGAGGCAAGCATTACCAAATAGTGATAAAATGGAAATAGCGAGGTGGAAAAATTAATAGAGAGTAAGGGGGGAGTAATATGAAAGCAACAGGAGTTATTCGAAAAGTAGACGAACTAGGACGAATTGTTATTCCTAAAGAATTACGAGATGTATTAGGGATACAAATCAAATCACCACTTGAAATTTTCGTAGAAGAAGACAAAGTAATTTTACAAAAATATCAACCTTACAATGCTTGTCAAATAACAGGTGATGTTTCAAATCAGAACATATCATTAGCAAATGGAAACATTACTGTTAGTATAGATGGAGCGAAACATTTAATAAAAGAGATAGAGAAATTTTTAAACAAGAGTGAGGTTTAATCTTCATTTATATTATTTTTGAAGATTAAATTTAATTCTTTTAAAAGACTATGAAAGGACCATAAATTGGTCCTTTTATTTTTGTTATTGGTTGAATCACAAGAAAAATAAAAAAGTAGTAAGTTATATTGAGAAATATTTGAAATGAAGGAGAATAGAACAGAAAAAACGAATGTTAAATTTAAAGCTATTCAACAGTGGTCTGAAATGAAAATAACACATTTTCAGGAGGGATTACGATGAACAGTAGTACAGCGAATAAACAAAAAGGTATACATTTGATTCCTTTTACAGTAAACAAGGTGGTCGAACAAGTAAATGAAATTCCACCAGGTGTACAATTGATTCATGCTCCACAAGTATGGGAGAAGAGTGAGAAAGGAAAAGATATTGTCGTTGCCGTTTTAGATACAGGGTGTGATAGCAATCATATAGATTTAAAAGACCGTATTATTGATGGGAGAAATTTCACGAAAGATTATGAAGGTGATCCGAATATTTATCTCGATAATAATGGACATGGCACACATGTAGCGGGGACGATTGCAGCGACTGAAAATGGTGTCGGTGTATTAGGAGTGGCACCACTTGCTAAAATGTTAGTATTAAAAGTTTTAGCAGGAGATGGTTCTGGAAGTTATGAGCAAATTATTGAGGCCATTCATTATGCTGTAAATTGGAGAGGGCCGAATCAAGAGAAAGTGAGAATCATTTCAATGTCACTTGGTGGTCCGCAAGACGTCCCGGAATTACATGAAGCAATTCAAAATGCGGTAAGACAAGATGTACTCGTTGTGTGTGCTGCTGGAAATAATGGGGATTGCGATGATGACACAGAGGAACTAGACTTCCCAGGTGCTTATTCTGAGGTAATTGAAGTTGGTGCAGTTAATTTAGAGCGGAAAATTGCTTGTTTTAGTAATTCCAATCAAGAAATTGATTTAGTAGCGCCAGGTGATGAAATATTATCTACGTATCCAGATGGGAAGTATGCTGTATTAAGTGGAACTTCAATGGCGACACCGCATGTTGCTGGAGCATTAGCACTTCTCATTAAGCAGTGCGAGAGAGAGTATGGTAGAAAGTTATCAGAGCCAGAAATATATGCGCAACTAATAAAAAGAACCGTACCTTTAGGGTATGAGCGTACATCTGAAGGGAACGGATTAATAGATTTATTAAAAGAATAGTCATACTAAAAAACTTCTCATATTCATATGAGAAGTTTTTTAGTATGGCTCTGTCGCATGTAATACAACTTGTAATAAACCAGGGAATCTAGCGTTTAAATCTTCCTCGCGAATTGAAATGAAACGTTGTGTTCCTTCAAGACGCGTATACATAACACCTGACTCACGTAAAACTTTAAAATGGTGAGATAAAGTTGATTTGGCGATAGGGATGTTTAAGGAGCCACAAGATTGTTCATTTTTCTCTAGTAACATATTTACAATTTGTAAACGAATTTGATCGCTAAGTGCATATAAGACAGAAGAGAATTGAATTTCTTCTCGATTTGGATGATAGGGAGTACGCATTGTTTCACCTGCTCGTATAAGTTAAGTTATTTGCACTATAACATATAAAGTGCTATATTTCTATTATTCGAATATATTCGAATAATAGAAATATAGGGGGAGAAAAAATGAAGTATACAAAATTGCAAAAGGCAGGATTAACTATTTCTAAGTTGGGGTTAGGAACGAATGCTGTAGGGGGACATAATTTATATAATGATGTGAATGAGGAAGAAGGGAAACGATTAATAGAAGAAGCTATTCAGCAAGGAGTGACATTTTTTGATACAGCGGATTCATACGGTTTTGGTAGATCAGAAGAATTAGTAGGACAGGTATTGAAAAGAAATCGCCATGAGTTTGTACTTGCTACAAAAGGTGGAATTCAGCCGTTATTAAATGGAGAAACGTATATTAATAATGAACCAAGCTATTTAAGAAATGCTGTGGAAAATAGTTTAAGAAGATTACAGACTGACTATATTGATTTATATTATTTACACTTTACAAATTCTGAAACAAGTTACATAGATTCAATCGGAGAGCTTACTCGCCTAAAAGAAGAAGGGAAAATTCTTTCAATTGGAATATCCAACGTAAATGTAGAGCAATTAAAAGAAGCGAATCAACATGGTTATATAGATGTAGTACAATCGCCTTACAACATGTTAGATCGTACTGCTGAGGAAGAACTATTACCGTATTGTATAGAAGCTGGTATTTCATTTATTCCGTATGGACCTCTTGCTTTTGGAATACTAGGCGGTAAATATACAGAAGATTTTAAATTAAATGAAGGTGATTGGCGCAAAAGTGTAAATCTATTTGAAGAAAATACATATAAGAATAATTTCAAGAAAGTGGAAAAGTTAAAAGGTTTAGCTGAAGAAAAGAATATCGAAGTATCGCATATAGCCTTAGCGTGGTTATTAAACAAACAAGGAATTGATACTGTTATTCCTGGAGGGAAGCGAGCAGAGCAAATAAGAGAAAGTGTAAGAGCGGTGGATGCTTTATTGAATGAACAGGACATGAAACAGATTGAATCGATATTAGAAGTATAGTCAGAAAGAGGGGGAGATGCTAAACTCCCTTTTCTATACCCTATAAATAGCATATAGTATAAAAAATATTAATTGACGTATTTTACGAGCGTAGCGATCAGAAAAGATGGTCCGTTGACTTGGAGGAGAGTTAAAACGGAAATTTCGAGCAAATAAAAAATCCCTATAGAGATAGGGATTTATATATCGGCATATCGTTCCTTGGAAAAGGATGTACTTAGTTTACCATATTGAAATATAAGTATTTGTGAAATGGATGTGAAACTAATGTGAAAAATGCTTATGGTGAAAATTCTTGTAACTAAAACAGTGCTTTTCTCTTCGATTGTACAGTTGCTGCATTTTCATCATGTATGCCTGCATCTTTAATAATTCGTTGTTTTGCTTTATTTAACAGATGGTTTACTGCTTCACCAAAATAGTTAGCTTCGCTTTTTGTGCGGGCTTCTCGTAAACATTTATAGTTTTCTAGCAGTTCCTCTTTTTCGGTGTTTGTTAAGAAATCTTCTACTTTCTTTTTTGTCATACGAAACACCCTTTCTTCTGACAAACGACGCAATAGAAAATATTTATTGTTCATTATAACAATAATTTAAAAAGAAAGTATATACTAACGTCGTAATAATTTGTCAATTTCTTGAATCTTCTCATCAGCTTTCCCAATTTGCGTATTTTTAGCCTGTTCGCCACCAAGAGCCTGATGAAGTAAAAATGTTTGACCGGAAATAGCAGTCACAATGGACACCTTGATTATTTCTTTTATTAAGGTGGCGTCGAATAAAACGAGTCCGAGAAGTGCAGCTAGGCAGCCGGTAAAAATATCAGTTAAAAAACCAAAATGAAAAAAAGTTTTCAAACGGCGTGGAAGCAATAACTTACCTTGGTTATTGATTAGATGGGAAACGAAGCCGGTAATGCCACCAACGAGAACAGCGGTTAGCCATTGATACATTTCCATCGAATCCACTCCTTTTAGTGAATAAGATTCGATTTTTACATATTGATTCCTTTTCATATCTCATATAACCATATTGAGAAAGTTTGTTTGGGGATATTTCGCATTCAATTTAATTATGACGGAAGATTACGATACATTTCAGTCTATTATATGAGGCGTTTTAGCTATAACCAACACTATATTTGGTTTCATGTGCTAGAAGATGAGATTAGTCATCGTGGACAAATTAAAATGCTAAAAAGTAAGTTATTTGAAAATTACGTTAAATAAAGTGGCTTTTTAACGAGATATTCCATATAATGAGAGTAATTAAAATAAGATCGGGGTGATGTATTATGGTGAATTTAACTTATATGAATCATAAACAAAATACAAAGGTGGATGGAAAGGGCGATACTATATAAGTGAGCGCACTATCCTTCCACTTTTCTTAAACTAGGGAGGATATCAATTTGAATCAAAATATTTTAGAATCGTTCGGCTGGGATTCTTTTTTTGAAGAACAAGCTGTAGAGAACTTTGAAGTAGGTCGTATTTTACTTGAGCACAAGCATATATATCGCATAATTTGTAACGATGGTGAATATATGGCAGAACTGTCTGGAAAGTTTCGTCATGAAGCGTTAACGAAGGGAGATTACCCAGCAGTTGGTGATTGGGTATATATAAAAAAAATAGAGAATGAAAAGAAAGTGATTATTCATCGTGTTTTTCCGCGAAGAAGCTCCTTCTCAAGACAAGAAGCTGGTAACCGAACGGAAGAACAGATTATAGCCGCAAATGTAGATTATCTATTTTTAGTGAATGCACTTAACCATGATTTTAACGTAAGAAGGATGGAACGTTATTTATTATTAGCGTATGAAAGTGGTGCAATGCCTGTTATTGTGTTAACAAAGAGTGGTTTATGTAATGATGTGGAACAGAAAATCGTAGAAACGGAAGCTGTTGCAATTGGTGTTCCGATCTTCGTTGTTGATAGTTTAGAACATACAGGTATTGAAGCGTTGCAACAATTTGTTGCTTCAGGAAAAACAATTGCTTTAGTCGGATCATCGGGGGTTGGAAAATCAACTTTGCTAAATGCGCTTATAGGACTTCAAGTAGCGAAAACAGGAGATATTCGTGAAGAAGATAGTAAAGGAAGGCATACGACAACTCATAGAGAGTTATTTCAATTGCCAAGTGGTGCTCTCGTAATTGATACTCCTGGCATGAGGGAGTTGCAGCTTTGGGAAGGAAGCGATGCAATTCAAACAACATTTTCTGATATTGAAGAATTAGCAAAAACATGCCGTTTCCGAGATTGTAAACATGAGAATGAGCCAGGATGCGCAGTACATCATGCAATAAATAACGGACTTATTACGATAAATCGTTTGCAGAGCTATAAAAAGTTGCAAAGAGAATTGGCGTATTTTATGAGAAAACAAGATGCGATTCTTGCAAGGGCAGAACGTGATAAGTGGAAAAAACTTTCTAAACAGTATAAAAAAATGTGAAAAACCAAAGGACTGTTCCTTTGGTTTTTTTGTATTTGTAAATTTTATAATAATGTTATTCATATATATGGACAAAGGGAAGTTATTTGTTTAAACTTTACAAAGTGTTCATCGTAATAGGATATGAAAATAGTAACTAGGGATTGGGATAAATTATTAATTAAATCAATGATTTTTACAAGTAGGAGGTACGAAATGGGTAAACTATTAAATTGGTTTCGTAATATGAAAGTGGCTAAAAAGCTATTAATTTCATTTTTTGTTATTTTAATTGCGGCAGTTTCTATTATTGGAGGCATGTCTTATCAAACGGCTAAAAGGAATTTTGAAACACAAATTATGAGCAGTGCTCACGATAACATAAAGATATTAGATAATTTAATCAATCAAATGATTGAAGCGAAATTTAATGATGTGAATAGTTTTGCACGGGTAATTCAAGGTAATATGTATCAAGGGGATAATCAAGATGAATTAAGGAAAACATTATCACAATATATCAATTTAAATAAAGATGTTGAACAAGTATATGTTGCTGGGAATGATAAAAAGTTTGTACAAGAACCCAATATACAAATGGCAGCAGATTATGACCCAACAGAGCGTCCTTGGTATAAAGATGCAATGAATAAGCAAGGTGGAATTATTGTTACTGAACCGTATAAGGCGCAAGGAAATGGACATATTGTTGTAACGGTTGCAAAACAAACAGAAGATAAAAGTGGTGTTGTTGCGGTAGATTTAAGCTTAGATAATTTATTAAAAACAACAAAGTTAATCAATATTGGTAAAAAAGGATATGCGTTTATTTTAGATGGGAAACAAAAAATAATTGCACATCCTCAAGAAAAATCAGGAGACAAGGCAGCTGATTCTTGGGCGAAGAAAATTTATGAAGATAATCACGGTATTTTTTCATACATGTATGATAATAATGAAAAGAAAATGGTATTTGCTACAAACGTAAAAACAGGTTGGAAGATTGTTGGAACGATGTACTCTAATGAAGTAATTGAAGCTGCTCAGCCAGTATTTTATAATATGTTAATTGTTATGATTATTTCATTAGTTGCAGGAGGAGCACTTATTTATTTCGTGACACTTTCTATTACAAAACCTTTAAAGAGATTGGTTGTCACTTCTAAAGAAATAAGTGAGGGAGATTTAACAAAAACAATTGAAATTCATTCTAATGATGAAATTGGTCAACTTGCAAAAGGCTTTAATGAGATGACAAACTCGTTACGAACGTTAATTGGAAGAATTAATGATTCAGCTGGACATGTTGCAGCGGCATCAGAAGAGCTAACTGCAAGTGTAAGACAAGCGAGTGAAGCAACTGAGCAAATTACAATGGCAATGGATGAAATCTCAAGTGGGGCAACGACGCAAACAACGAGTGTAGAGAACGGCGCTATGTTATTGTTTAGTGTGACAGAAGGTATTCAGCATGTAGCAAATAGTTCATCATCTATTAATACAGCTTCTGCTCATACTCGTGAAAAAGCAGAAGATGGTGGAAAGTTAGTAGGGAAAACAGTAAATCAAATGCAGTCTATTGTGGAATCTGTTTCGCAATCAGATGCAGTTATACAGTTATTAAATAATAAATCAAAGCAAATTGGTGATATATTAGAAGTAATCCAAAATATTGCAGATCAAACAAATCTGCTAGCTTTAAATGCTGCAATTGAAGCGGCGAGAGCTGGTGAACACGGAAGAGGATTTGCGATTGTTGCAGATGAAGTACGTAAATTGGCAGAGCAATCTAGCGTATCTTCCAGTGAAATTAGTAAATTAATAAGTGAAATACAAGATGATATGAGTAAGACAGTAAAATCTATGAATCATGTAAATGAAGAAGTTCAATCCGGACTAGTTATCGCGAATGAAACGAAGCAAAACTTTGCAGAAATTCTACAATCTACAAATGAAATAGCAGATCAAATTAAGACGATGGTTGAAACGGCAAATGGAATGTCAAAAGGTGCGAATGAAGTATCTATTTCTGTAGGTCAAATTGCAATGACAGCACAGAATAACGCAACGAGTACACAAAGTGTTGCAGCGTCAGCAGAAGAGCAACTAGCTTCAATGGAGGAAATTGGATCTGCGGCGGGCACATTATCTCAAATGGCTGAAGAGTTACAAGTATTAATTGAAAGATTTAAAGTTTAACAAAGGACAGACTATCTTCAACATAGCAGTATGCTATTGGAGTAGTCTGTTTTTATTATGTAAAATCAAATGGGGATGGAGAATGTTTTTGTGATATTTAAAGGTATATTTTGTATAACATTTGTCGAAAAATAGAGGTATTTGTTAACTTTGTGTATAATTATAATCATATAGAATACAAATAAAGGAGATTGTTATGGGAGTGTATTGGGGTACAAAAAGACATTCTTGGCTTAGTTATGTCTCATTTTGGTTAAGTATTTCATTTTTTATCGTTTTTTTAATTGAAGTGTTTATTTTAAAAACACTTTCGAATAGCTCGGTGCAAATTGTTAAATACTTTTATTTTATACTTGTACCAGTAAACATTCTTCTTAGTTTAAAGTTACTATTTAAGAAGAATGAAAAGAAAGCATTACCTATTTTTAGTTTCATTGTATCGTTATTATTTACAATCTTAATAATAGTATTAGCATTAGCTGCTACAGGGAAATTCTTTTAAGAAGGGTGATATAAATCACTCTTCTTTTTTATTTGTGGCGGTCTTGCTACCAAGGGAAAGATGATCTATGAGCTAATAAAAAGTAGGAGAGCAGAATTTTCACGCATTAAAGGTTAATGATATTTGAAACCTTTAGGAGAATATTACGTAATAGGGTAATATACATAATAATGAGGATAGAATTAGGTCTTTTGTGTGGGTTTATGAAGCAAATGAATACGGTAAGAACGTTGATATATGGTACAATACATATGGATAGTGATAGAGATAAAGGGTATATAAAATACTCATCGTTTTTTAGTAAGAGAGGGGTTATCTTATGCTATACGAGGATTTGATGACATTATTTCAAGCAGCTCCAAAAGAAGAAGCTAGAGGCGGCTGGAAATATATAATCCAGGAACAAAATGATAAATATGAAATTGTTGATGAAATGTTGAAAAATGAAATGAGTGTTGAATTGTATTTTAATGAATATGATGAGGTGAAAATCACTTTATATAAAGATGGAATTCCTATTTCTACTATGCAAAGAATTGCGATTTCAAAAGTTGAATTAGACGAAGAGGAAGATGGCATTCAATTTGTTTTAGAGCGTATGCCTAGTCGAATGATTCGCTTGCAATTAAAGCCACATTTAGCATTGGAAATGGGGCCATATTGGGAAGTATGTGACGATTGTGAATGAACATAAAAAAGCAGCCAAGTTATTGGCTGCTTTTTTATGTTTTTTGAATTTGTTTAAAAGCAATGATCGGAAGTAAGATGATGCTTACCCATCCGATTATAGGATATAGAATATGGAGTAACTCACTGTAGCCAACGTAACTAAAGCAATAACTTATTAGTAAAATGAAGAAAATAATATTGTTACTTTTCCAACCGGTGATGGATTGCATTTGTTTTGTCATTCCGAACACATTGCCAACTAAAGTTGTGAACACTTCACCGAAAATGATAAGAACAAAGAAAAAGTGAAAAGTTGCATTGAATTTTCTTATGACTTCAGCCATTGGAATGTTATATTGATAAAATTGGTCGACTGATAAGATAGCTAAATGGCTACATAATAATATTAAAGAAAGTCCTGCCCCGCCTAAAATACCTCCCCATAAAATGGCCTTTCGATCTTTTACTTCACTGGCTAACGGGACGAGAACGCTTTGGGCGAGAGAAAGATTTAAGGCGACATATGTAATAGGACTAGTTATCCATTTCATATTCCAGCTTTCTGCAGGAATAGTGTTACTAATAGGAGTTGTACCGTGAAAAAACGTTGTAATAGCAAGTCCGATAATGAAAATCATCATAATAGGTACGACAAGTGTATTTACTTCAAAAACTCCTTGTAATCCGCGGCTACCTATGATGAGACAGGCGATAACTGTAATGAAAATACCGAGTTGTCTTGGTAACCGAAGTTGCTCTTCAAATACCGCTCCAGCTCCTGATAGCATGACACTCGTTACACCAAATAATACAAGTAGTAATAATGTATTTACAACATTTCCGAATACATCCCCAAATAAATATTTGTTAAATTCTTGCGCTGAAAATGCACCGATTTGTGATGAGAGTAACATCATCTTCGTACCGAGCCAAATAAAAAAAAATCCACTTATACATATACCAATTGTTCCGTATAATCCGTTCACTGTAAAAAATTCAACAATTTCTCGTCCAGTAGCAAATCCAGCTCCAACGACTGTTCCAATATAAGTAGCAGCGACTTTCTTTGCTACTTGCCATTGTTGATTGTCCATGTTATCCCTCTTTCTACTACGATGAGCTTGATTTACTATTATGCATATGTATGAGCTTGGACAATTAGACGTATGAACTGTTAGAAAACATACATGAATTAAAAGATATTAGGGAAGTATTAAAGGTGTTAAAACTTTGTTACATATGAGCCAATCGTTCGAAAGGATAGGAAATGTATGGTAAAATGTAACTAAGTTATTAAAAGATAAACATTATGAAATGATAAGAGGAGTGGATTGTATGAGTACGAAAACAAATGTTGTTGAAGTATTAAACAAGCAGGTAGCAAACTGGAATGTGTTATATGTGAAACTACATAATTATCACTGGTATGTGACAGGACCACACTTCTTTACATTACATGAAAAATTTGAAGAGTTTTATAATGAAGCCGGAACATATATTGATGAGTTAGCAGAACGTATTTTAGCGTTAGAAGGTAAACCGTTAGCGACAATGAAAGAATATCTTGCTACATCTAGTGTCAGCGAAGGGACAAGCAAAGAATCAGCAGAAGAAATGGTGCAAACATTAGTGAATGATTACTCTGCACTTATTCAAGAATTAAAAGAAGGTATGGAAGTTGCTGGTGAAGCAGGTGATGAAACATCAGCCGATATGCTATTAGCAATTCATACGACATTAGAACAACATGTGTGGATGCTAAGTGCGTTCTTAAAATAAAGATAAATATATAAAGAAAAAAACCATTGGAAAATTCTTTTAATGGTTTTTTCTTTTATGATTTTTCAGTTTTCTTTTATGCTATAATATAGTAAAAAGGAGGCGATGCAATGTTTCGTTTTTTTAGAACTGGAAAAGAAGAGCGGGAAATTACGAAAGATGAATTAGAACAAGCGATGGCTAAATTTCTTGAAACGAATGCTAATATCGTTTATACAGTATTAGTAAATGATGATTATACAGTAAACTATGATTTGTTAAAGCCGTATTTACCTGTATTTCCAACCAATGTTTTTCTTATTACGAAGGAAACGCTTGAGGTATTTGAACATACAGCAGAAAATTTAAACCTAGTTAAAGAAATTGATATCGTGCAAAAGGCGGTAGATCAATACGTAACAGAAAAAGAAATGTTCCCAATTGTTGAAGATAGCGAAGATCGCCTCATATGCGGAGTTAAACTAGGACCTTATTTAAATCGTATATTAAAAAGTGACTTATATATTTCAGAAAAACATTATTTAGTTTCAAGTAAGCCAGATAAGAAAAAAAAGAATAGTGGGTAGACGTGATGAGAACAACAATACTATTATTGTTGTCTTTTTTTGTTTGTTAAAATATTGATTTTTCAGTCTATTAAACTTTATACTATAACTAGTGGATAGGAAGGAGTGGTGTATTATGCGTATACATACATTAAATATCATTCTGAAAATCAGGTATTATTAAGTTGAATTATAGAATTTAATTACTTATACCGTGATCCTAGAATGATAGGAAGAGTAGGAAACAATTATTATAAAAGGTTACGGGGGAATTTGTAATGAAAAATAGTATGACTTATATTCAATTATTAAATGAAACGTTACGTTGCTATGCAAATAAAGGAAGTTTTGAAGCGTACAATTATATAATGGAACATGCTACAGGAGTAATAGGGAATGAGGCGCAAATATATAATTTTAAATATGCGCTCGCAAGTGCAGCAGGATTAGAAAAAGAAGCATTACATTTAATGAGAGAGGCCATTATAGAAAATGGGTTTTGGTATGAAAATGAGTATTTAATTTCCGATGATGATTTAAAACCACTACATAAATTTGAAGAATTTCATACAATGGTTCAATTATGTAAAGAAAGAGAAGAATTAGCAAAGAGAACGGAACGAGCAGACGTGAAATATATAGACAGCAAGAAAAAGGGAAATCTATTCGTTGCAATGCACGGTGATCAAGAAAATATAGGAATAATAGAACCATATTGGAAATCTGTTTTGACACAAGATTATACGTTAGCTTTACCACAGTCTTCGCAAATTCAGTTTTCAGATGGATATGTTTGGGATGATATAGAAAGAGGAAGAGAAGAGTTAAAAGGACTATATGATAAGGTTATGGTAAGTAATACTTTTAAAAATCGTATTATTGGTGGATTTTCTGCTGGGGCAAGAGTAGCGTTACATTCCATGTTAAAAGGCGAAATAGAAGTAAACGGTTTTATTTTTATGGCACCGTGGCTCCCGGAAATTGAAGAATGGGAAGAACTGTTAGGAATATTACATGATAAGGGCACAAAAGGATATATAATATGTGGCGATCAAGATGAAGACTGTTTGGAAGGAACAGAGCGATTTGTACAGTTATTAAGAGATAAAAATATAGAACATAAGTATAAGGTTGTACCTAAATTAAATCATGATTATCCTACTAACTTTGATGAGTTATTAAAAGAAGCTATTGAATATCTAGGAAGTGAAAACAATAAGTAGTAAGAGAAGGAGATGCATCATGTGTGATGCATCTCTTTTTTAAAATTATAAATTAAAAGCATTTGCTAGTAAGCGATAAGATTGTAACTTATGTTCAAATTGATGAGTAATCGTGACAATCATAAATTCGTCAGTATTGTACGCTTTACTTAAATTTACTATTTGTTCTTTCACAGAAGATGGATCACCCACGATCATACGTTGGCGATTCTCTTTAATACGGAATAAATCATAAGCACTGTATGAATAATTTTGAGCAGTTTCGATAGAAGGTGTACCAGTCGTTCGTTTTCCTTGCTCTAGTAATAAGATGGATAAATCTAAACTAGAAGCAATTCTTTCTGCTTCTTCATTTGTTTCTCCGCAAATAACAAAAATAGCGACGATTGATTTTGGTTTATCTCCTAAATAGGAAGGTTGGAATTGTTCTTGGTAAGCCCTCATAACTTCAGGACCTCCGAATCCATTAATAAATTGCGCGAATGCAAAAGAAGCGCCATTATTTGCGGCAATTTTAGCACTTTCTCCGCTAGAACCGAGCATCCACATTTCAGGAGATGTTGGAATAACTGGAGTAGCCTTTAAATTTGCATAATGATGGTTTTCTGGTACTTGATCATGTAAGTACATTGCAACATCTGCAATTTGCTCTGGATATTGATCAAGTGAGACCATTTTCCCTTCTTGAAGTGCGCGAGTTGCTATAGGCATACCACCAGGTGCTCTACCAACACCAAGGTCGATACGGTTTGGATAAAGCGCTTCTAAAACGCGGAAATTCTCAGCGACTTTATATGGGCTATAGTGTGGCAACATAACACCACCCGAACCAACTCTCATACGATTCGTTTTCGCTGCAATATGAGAAATAAGTATTTCAGGACTTGAACCAGCAAGGCTTACAGAATTGTGATGCTCAGATACCCAAAATCGTGTATATCCGAGTTTTTCAACTTCTTGTGCAAGTGTAACAGTATGTGAAAAAGCTTGGGCTGCTGTGCTACCATCTGAAATAGGTGATTGGTCTAACACACTTAATTTGATCATAGAATATACCTCTCAATCTTAATGTACATCCTATTATATATTTACTTACGAAAAATGCGTAATGAAATGCTCAAAATGAAACGCGGATAATACTATATCTGCCTTTAATGAGAAAATCCCCTTTCATAATGATTCATTTCGACTAGGTCCAAAATATATTCATAGTTGTCAATTTCACGTTTGATATGTTCATGTTCTTTGCCACTTAGTTTCCTATCGCTAAGTTTTTTATTTAGGTTTTGTTTCTTTAATTCTAAATATTTTTTTGTAGCGTGATAATCATAAGTATGTTTCATTTTCAACCACTCCTTCGTTACAGTTGCTATATTATACGAAGCGTTAAGAAATGTGAGATATATCCTTTATGTACCTTTCGTGAATATTCCAATTGCTACAGTGTTATGTTTATGGAAATTTATGAATAAAATGCACTAAACCACTAATGTTCATTTTGTGAAGTAAGGGGTGGAATTGTGCAGAAAGATATAATGTATAACATTGAGATGGATGCAACGTTACAAGTTATAGATAAAGGTTTGAAAAAGACGACAATTCCGAAACGTATTATTGTAGTAGGGGCCGGTATGGCTGGATTAGTTTCGGCATCTTTATTAAAAGCGGCAGGACATGAAGTGAAGATTTTTGAAGCAAACAACCGGGTAGGTGGCCGTATCGAGACCGTTAGAATGGAAGATACCGGATTATATTTAGATGTTGGAGCGATGAGAATTCCGTATTCGCACACTTTAACGATGGCATATATAAAAAAGTTTGGGCTACAGGTGAGCCCTTTTATTAATAGAAATGAGACTGATATCATTTACGTAAATGGTCGAAAAACGACATTAAAACAATATGAAAAAGATCCAAGTATTTTAAGGTATCCTGTGGAAATGAATGAAGTCGGAAAAACGTCTGAGGAACTATTATTGTTAGCGGTACAGCCCATTATAAATTTTATAAAAAAGAACCCAGAGAAAAATTGGGATGTTGTAGTAAAGGATTTTGGGAGATACTCTACAGGACAATTTTTAAAGTATCATCCTTATCAATATAATACTCACTTTTCGCCAGTAACAATTGAGATGATTGGTGTTCTATTAGATTTGGAAGGATTTTTAGAACGGTCATTCGTAGAGACGTTACGTTTTTTATACATTATGCAAGAGGAGAGCGGATTTTGTGAAATAGTAGGCGGGAATGATAAATTACCAAAGTCTTTTTTACCACAATTAGAAGAAAATCTTATATATAATCAAAAATTAATGAAGTTACATCAACATGATGATGGTGTGACAGCTTTCTATCGGAACGAGGAAACTTTTGAATATAGTAGTATTACAGGAGATTTAGTAATCGTTACCATTCCGTTTTCGACAATGCGTTTTGTAGAAGTAGATCCATTTGATTCTATATCTCATGAGAAATGGAAAGCAATTCGTGAATTGCACTATATGCCTGCGACGAAAATAGGAATTCAATTTAAAAGTCGATTTTGGGAAGAACAAGGGCAATTAGGCGGCAGAATAATAACAGATTTGCCAATTCGTTACTCCTATTATCCAAGTTATGGAATTGGAAATGAAGGACCCGCTATGATGTTAGGGAGCTATACATGGTCTTATGATGCTTTGTTATGGGATGGGTTATCAAAAGGGGATCGTATTTATTACGCATTACAAAACTTAGCTACGATATTAGGCGGTCAAGTATATGATGAGTTCTTATCTGGAATATCAAAAAGTTGGACGTTGGATCCATATGCGCTTGGGGGTTTTGCGTTATTTCAGGCAGGTCAAGAATCTGAGTTACAACCAGCGATTATAAAACCAGAGGGGAGATTATACTTTGCCGGAGATCATACAACGTTATATCATGGATGGATACAAGGGGCAATCGAATCTGGTGTTCGTGTAGCGGTGGAGGTGAATGATTTAAAAGTGTAAAATTCGGAAAATTCTTTACTGTATACCTTGAGATAGATATTATTATATATAAAAGAATTATAGGGAGTGTTTACAGTGAATCCGTTATTATTCGATTTTTCTTCTGAATTTTATACTGAAAGACTATTCATTCGAATGCCGAAACCAGGTGACGGTAAAGTTGTATATGATGCAATTCAAGCTTCTATGAAAGAATTAAAACCTTGGATGGTGTTTGCACAAAAAGAGCAAACAGAAGAAGAAATAGAAGAGAGTATTAGAAAATCGCATATTCAATTTTTACAGCGTGAAGATTTGAGATTACTAGTATTTTCGAAAGAAACAGGTGAATTTATTGCTTCTAGCGGATTACATCGTATTAATTGGGATATACCTCAATTTGAAATCGGGTATTGGATTGATTCAAGGTTTAGTGGAAAGGGCTATATGGTAGAGGCTGCGAAAGGTATAACGGATTACGCGTTCTCTGAACTGAAAGCAAACCGAGTAGAAATTCGTTGTGATTCTCTAAATAAGAAGAGTAGAGCCATACCAGAGAAATTAGGATTTAAGTTAGAAGGTATTTTAGAAAGTGCGAGTGTTGCGGTCGATGGAAATGGATTAAGGGATATGTGTGTATTTGCAATGACGAGAAATACATATGAAAAAGAAGAGCTGTAAGAAAGCAGCTCTTCTTTTTTTATATTATGGTACAGGATGCCCGTTAGAGCTTTCGAAAATTGTAAACCATTGTTGACGATCTAAGTTAACTTTTGTAGCAAGAGCGGCTGTTTTTACACGATCTAATTTACCAGAGCCAACGATTGGCATCATATTAGCTGGATGAGCGAGTAACCATGCGTACATAACAGTATCGATGCTATTAACACCTAGCTCAGTAGCAACTTTTTGAACAGTTTCACGTACACGTACAGCGCGTTCTGATTGACCAGTAAAAATTTCACCACCTGCAAGTGGTGACCAAATCATTGGGTTGATTCGTTTCTCCTGACATAAATCAATTGTCCCTTTTTCAAAATGCTCAAGCTGCAGTGCAGATACTTCAATTTGATTCGTAATAAGCGGGAAATCTAAGTACGAACTTAGCATATTAAATTGAGATGGTAAGAAGTTAGATACACCAAAATGACGAACTTTTCCTTCTTGCTTTAAGCGTGAGAATGCTTCCGCCACTTCATTTGGATCCATAAATGGATCAGGACGATGAATGAGCAGTACATCAATATAATCCGTATGTAAATTTTTAAGTGATGCTTCTGCACTTTGAATAATATGTTCTGCAATAGTGTTGTAGTGAGCAACATATCGCTCTGGAAATTTTGGTGATGGGGGAGCGATTCCACACTTTGTGATAATTTGCATGTTTTCACGTAAGGAAGGCTTTAATTGTAACGCTTCTCCAAACAATCCTTCACACGTATATCCGCCGTAAATATCAGCATGATCGAAAGTGGTAATCCCCATATCCATACATTCTTCAATGAAAGAAAGTAATTCTTGTTTCGTCATATTCCATTCTGCTAAGCGCCAAAATCCTTGAATAATACGAGAAAATTCTAGCGTTTCGGCCATTTGAACTCGTTCCATTATAAGTACCCCCTTGATGAATGGTTATTTTTTGAAAAGGCTTTCTTACTACATATTATTATATAGTTAGAGGGGCGTACAAACAATAAATATGTTTTGCTACAAAAACGATTTTCTCTATATGCTATAATGTAGAAACATATAGCTATAAGGAGATGTAGGAAATGATTCCAGTAACAATATTAACTGGTTTTCTTGGATCAGGGAAAACGACATTATTAAATCGTATTTTATCAGAGAATCACGGCCAGAAATTAGCAGTGATCGTAAATGAAATCGGACAAATTGGTATTGATAATCAGTTGATTATGAATGTTGAAGAAGAAATTATGGAAATGACAAACGGCTGTTTGTGCTGTACTGTACGTGAGGATTTACTCGTTGCTTTAAAACAATTACTGGACGTAAAAGCAGAAGGTAAAATGGATTTTGATGGTTTAGTAATTGAAACGACTGGCCTTGCAAATCCAGGGCCGATTATACAAACATTCTTTTTAGATCCAGTCATTCAATCTGCATATCAAATTAACGGTGTTGTAACAGTAGTAGATAGTTATCATATACATAAACATTTTGAAAAAGGGCTAGAAGCAAAGGAACAAATTGCATTTGCTGATGTCGTTTTAGTAAATAAATTAGATTTAGTGAATGAAAGTGAAAAGGAAAATCTATTGCAGGAACTGCAAGGTATTAACCCAACTGCAAAGTTAATCGAGGCCACTAACTGTGATGTAGATATTCCATCGTTACTACAAATTCAAACGTTTAAAACGAAAGATACGTTACAAATTTATCCTCATACAGAACATAACCATCTAGAAGGTGTAAAATCGTTTGTATTACGTGAAGAGCGCCCGTTAGATTTACAAAAATTAAATGAGTGGATGTCAGCTGTCGTTCAAGAGCTAGGGGAGTATTTATATCGTTATAAAGGAATTTTATCTATCGATGGAGTAGATAAACGTATCGTTTTCCAAGGTGTACATACATTGTTTGCTGCATCATACGATAGAGAGTGGCAAGAGGGTGAAGAACGAGTAAGTGAAGTCGTGTTTATCGGAAAAGATATTAATAAAGAATGGTTCCAAGAACATTTTGAGGAGTGTGTGAAATAAGTCTGCGTATATTGCAGGCTTATTTTTTTGACTTAACTAAGCGCTTTGAGAGAAATGCTAGATTGTAAAAAACAAAGGGTTATAAAAAGCCTGTTTTCACAGGCTTGTATGTTCATCTAAAAGTAACTCCATTACAACACCTACAACTGGGCCTTCATCATCAATATCCCCGTTTAAACGGAAACCAAATGATTCGTATAGTCCCATTGCGAGTTTGTTGTCTGGATGTAAACTTAAATAAATTATATTACATTCAAATTTATCTTGTAAGAATTGAAGGAGTATGCGAAGGAAACGTTTTGCGTATCTTTTTCCTTGATATTGTTGGTCAATCATAAAGCGGTCTAACCACACACTTTTACGCTTTTCCCAATACCATCCGTACATTGCATATCCTACAAGTGTTTCTCCATCATATAAACCTATTGACGTTCCGTTTCCTTCATATAATGATTCTGCTAAAGAAAACGCATTACTTTCAATAAATTGCTGCTGGTCTTTTGCGACGTTTAAAGCAGCTACTGAACGCCAATTTTTTGCTGTTACTTCACAAATGTGAAGAGTCATAATTCCAACTCACCTTCTAAATTAATATAGCTCAAAAGCTAATATGGATAATTTTACTTGTTATTTTGGTCAAGTCAAGCAGAAGCGCATAAAAAAGAAGCTGAATGTCATATTCAGCTTCTTATCAAAAGTTGATTAGTTAGTAGCTTCTTTCAATGTATTTACGTTTTCTTCCATTAAAGTGAAGTAATCTTTATTATTTTTCGCATCGTCTTCAGAAATAGTAGCTAAGTGATTTAAGCGTAAAATCTTTGTACCTGTTTCTTTTTGAATAACGGATGCTACTTTTGGAGTAGAGAATGTTTCAAATAAAATATATTTTAAGTTATGTTCTTTTGCTGTTTTTGTAATATCAGCAAGTTGCTTTTGAGATGGTTCATCAGAAGCTGAGATTCCAGCGATAGGAATTTGCTTCAGGCCATAACGTTGTTCCCAGTACCCATATGCAGCATGAGAAACTAAAATTTCTTTCGTTTTTGCATTTGCTACAGCAGCTTTAAATTGATCGTCTAAATCAGTAAATTTTGTTTGAAGTGCTGCGAAGTTTTTTTCGAACTCTTGTTTATGGTCAGGTTGTAATTCTACAAGTGCATTTTTAATTTTTTCTGCCTGTTTCATTGCTAGAGTAGGGTCTAACCAAATGTGTGGGTCTTTATCGTGATGATGTTCATCCTCTTTGTGGCCGTCTCCATGATCATGATGCTCTTCTTCAGTAGAAGTACGCAGTTCAATACCTTTTGATGCATTTACAATTTTAACATTTTCTTTTTGTAATGCTTTTTCCATTTTTTCAGCAAATGGCTCTAATTCAGCACCGTTATAAACGAATAAATCGGATTTTGCAACTTGTACTGTTTGTTTTTGACTTGGCTCAAATGTATGAGAATCTGCACCAGGTGGATAAATTGCTTCAACAGTTACATAGTCGCCACCAATTTTTTTTGCGAAATCAGCAAGAGGGAAGATGGTTGTATAAACAGTTAGCTTTCCATCTTTCTTGGCAGTACTTTCTTTTTTATTTGAGCAACCAGTAAACATTAAAGTGAAAATAAGTAAGAATGAAAATATAGTCAATCTCTTAGGCATGAAGTTCTCCTCTTTTCTTTTATACGGATATATTTTCCCCAATTATAGAAGAAAAATATCATTTTAATACAAAACGGAATAATTACGTTTTAGTTTGCGAACTTAGTATAATACATCTTTAATAAAGTTGCAATAAATAATAATCATTCCGATTTGATTTTGTTATAAAGTTGTCAAATATAGATGTATTATTTTTGCTAATGCATGCATATGTGACAACGCTGCGTTCATATATTTGAAAGGAGGGCGTGGAGGGGGATGAGTGTTTGGGATATATAATGGAAGCTATATTATTAATATTAGCGGTAGTATTTCCATTAGCTTTAGTTTTAATTTTTTTAAGAAGATTAATAAGTAATTTAGGGAATGCATCAACAATAACGAAATTGCCAGAGCAAGATGAGAAAAATGAGTAAGTAAAGCACTATGCGTACGCATAGTGCTTTACTTATGGTAAAATGGAAGAACGGAAACTCCTGTTAGTGGCGATTAGCTATAGGAGAGAATAGTAAATAAAGAGGTATACACATATATGAATAAACGAACAGCGTTAGTACTTGGTGCAAGTGGCTTAGTTGGACAAGAGATAACGCGTCTATTACTTGAATCAGATTACTACGATTCGGTTACTATTTTTGTAAGAGAAACAATGCAATGGCAGCATGAAAAGTTACAGCAAAAGCAAGTAGATTTTTCTGTATTAGAGGAATATAAAGAGTTTTTTGCTGTAGATGATGTTTTTAGTTGCCTAGGAACGACAATAAAAAAAGCAAAAACAAAGGCGAATTTCAAAAAAGTAGATTATGAATATACGTTACGAGCAGCTTGTCTAGCTGAAAAACAAGGGGTTCAAAATTTCCTTGTTGTGTCTTCTATGGGAGCAAATCCTAAATCGTTTTTCTTTTATTCACAAGTGAAAGGCAAAATGGAAGAGGAACTGCAAAAATTAGTGATCGGTGGTATTCACATTTTTAGGCCATCATTATTAGTAGGGAATCGACAAGAATTTCGTTTTGGTGAACGAATGGCTGAAAAGTTATCTCGTATTATTCCTTTTATCTTTAAAGGGGCTTTCAAAAAGTATAAACCAATTTCAGCTAAAGATGTGGCGAAAGGGATGTATATAACCGCACTGCGAGAAGAATCGGGTATTCATACGTATAATTCAAATGAAATTACATCGATAAAATAAATGAAACCGAGAAGAATGACTTCTCGGTTTTATTTATTCGTACTGATTTTCCCTGGAGCTCGCTCGTATTGATACGGTTCTTGTAATTCAAAACCAAGTTCATTTGCTGCTATTCTTGGGAAGTATGGATTGCGAAGTAACTCACGTCCGATAAAAATTAAATCTGCCTCGCTATTATTTAAAATTTGCTCCGCCTGTGCCCCGGTCGTAATCAACCCAACTGCACCTGTTGCAATGTTAGCATGCTCCTTAATATGTTTAGCATATTGTACTTGATATCCCGGATACACATCTATGCGTGCTGGTACAACAGCGCCAGAACTACAATCGATTAAATCTACCCCTTGTTCTTTCATCCACTGTGTATACTGAATGTAATCTTGAACCGTTAACCCTTCAGGATGATAATCATTTGCTGAAATACGTACAAATAACGGGCCACTCCATACTTCATTTATTGAGTCAATGATTTCACGCAAGAAACGATAGCGATTTTCAGATGAACCTCCATATTCATCAGTCCGCTTATTGGAAAGTGGAGAAAGAAATTCATTAATAAGATAACCGTGAGCGCCGTGTAGTTCAATAACATCAAAACCTGCTTGTTTTGAACGCAGTGCAGCCTTTCGAAAAGCTAATACGGTGTCTTTAATTTGCTGTATACTCATTTCTACTGGTATTTTCATTGCTTCATTAAACGGAATTGCTGATGGAGCGAAAGCATCCGTCTCTAATTCAGCTTTTCTTCCGGCATGAGCGAGTTGGATGGCTGCTTTTGCACCATTATCATGTATAAATGTTGTCGTTTTATGTAAGCCTTCAATTAGGCTATCATCCCATATGCCTAAGTCTTTGTTAGAAATTCGTCCTTCTGGTAATACAGCTGTTGCTTCAATCATCACTAAACCGACTTGACCGGCAGCCCTGGTTCCATAATGAACGAGATGAAAATTAGTTACTTGGCCATTCTCATTTTCTGAAGAATACATGCACATAGGTGACATGACGATACGATTTTTTACTGTAACATCTTTAATTGTATAGGGTGAAAAAAGTTTGGAATGCATCAAATAGCCTCCTTGATTGAATTTTCTTATATTTTACCATTCCCTTTTTCGTTTCTCTAATAAAACGCCTATACGAAAAATTTTGTCTATTCGTGTTACAATGACTAATATGAAATGAATGGGAGGATGACATATGTATCAGGCTTATTATGATAGTGAATTAGGTTTGTTGGAAGTTACAGCAAATGAAGAAGGAATTATGTCTGTTATATTTGTTGATGAACGACAAGAAGAAAATAAAAATGAAATGATAGTTCAATGTATAAATGAGTTGGATGAGTATTTTAAAGGGAAAAGAAAAGAGTTTACGGTCCCACTGTCTGCTAAGGGAACACCATTTCAAAAAAATGTATGGGATGCGCTCTATACTATTCCGTATGGCGTAAGCGCTTCATATTTAGATATTGCAGAGAAAGTTGGAAATACGAAAGCTGTACGAGCGATAGGAGGAGCAAATAGTCGTAATCCGATATCAATAATCGTTCCGTGTCATCGTGTAATAGGGAAGAGCGGGAAACTTGTTGGGTATGCGGGTGGTTTATGGAGGAAAGAGTGGTTATTAAAACACGAAGGTATTTTGAAATGACGTATGGATGGGAAGAGGGATTGTTTTGGAATGTATAAATTGTGGGCAACCTTGCGCGGATGATCAGTTAAATTGTGCAAGTTGTCAGCGTAACTTGCATAATGAACAAGATGAGGGAAACTTGCTAATAGATAAAGAATTAGAAGTATATGTAGGGGGACAGTACCCGTATTATAAAAGAAAATGGGAGCTTGAAAATAAGCGGATTGCTAGGTGGAGCTGGAATGGTTGGGCTGCTATTTTCAGTGTAGGTTGGCTTGGGTATCGTAAGCATTATGTACCTGCTGCTTTGTTTTTACTGTTATTAGTAGCATGTGATGCATTTTCATATTATATGGGATTTAATGTAGCATTGCCAATCGTTAATATGGTACCTCTTACATTTTTATTACTCATATTTATTCTATTTGGGATGGGGATTTTTGCGAATGGATTCTATTATCAATTTGCAGAAAGGCGTATATATAGAATAAAAGCACGGGGAATTAAAGATGAATCGGTTGAAAAATATCTTATTCGTGATAGTGGCGGCACAAGTAAAATGGGAGCGACAATCGTTACTATGTTAGCAGTTGCTACTATTTTCTTTAGCCATTTCTTTTTTCCAACTGATCGAGATATTATTCAAAAGGTTCGTACAAACTCGCTTTATGAATATCCGTTCTTTTCAATTGGTGAATCATTTGAAAATTATTTTCAAAAACCAGAGTGGATATATTACCGCGGGACGGAAGGGCTAGAATTAGTAGAATTCCAAGGGTATAGCCCTGGGATGCCAAAACAGCAGGTGATAATTCAATTTGTTGTTGATTATAAATTAGGTGAAGTTGAGCCATACTCACTTTCGATTAATGGCGAATCTAAAAATGAAGAAGAGTTTTTGAAGATGATGGACGATATATTTAAGGTTCAAAACCCATTTGACATTGAGGATGGATTACAAGTACATGTTATACAAAAAAGCGGGCAGAAATTGATTTCTGACCGCTTTTTTCTTTTTTATTAAAATAAATATTTAAAATAATCAGAATCTTTTGTATAATGATATATATTATACGGGCTTTAACTTATACATATAGATTGGGGGAAGGAAGAATGAAGAAAAAGACAACAACAATTGCTGCACTTGCGTTATCGACTAGTGTTTTGGTTGCAGGATGTGGGACTGGGGAGAAGGCTTCGACAACGAAGAAAGAACCAAATAAGGGAGTGGCAGATAAGCAAGTATTAAATCTGCTAGAATCAGCTGAAATTCCTTCAATGGATACATCTAAATCGACAGATTCTGTATCCTTCCGTGTATTTGTAAATGCAATGGAAGGTTTATATCGTTTAGATAAAGATAATAAACCAACGCCAGGTATGGCAAAAGATGTGAAGATTAGTGAAGATAAGAAGACATATACATTTGAATTACGTGATGCAAAGTGGTCAAATGGTGATCCAGTCCGAGCGCAAGATTTCGTATATGCTTGGCAACGTACATTAGATAAAGCGATAGCTGCAGAATATGCATTCATTTTATTTGATGTGAAAAATGCACAGAAAGTAAACAAAGGGGAATTACCGTCAGATCAATTAGGTGTTAAAGCGAAGGATGATAAAACATTGGTAGTAGAATTAGAGCAACCGGCACCTTATTTCCTTGAACTTACGTCTTTCCCTACATTCTTCCCATTAAATGAAAAGTATGTAAAAGAACAAGGGGATAAATACGGATTAGAAGCAGATAAATTAGTATATAATGGTCCATTTACAATGAGTGAATGGAAACATGAACAAAGTTATCAGTTAAAGAAGAACCCAAATTATTGGGATAAAGAGGCTGTAAAGTTACAAGAAATTAATGTAAGTATCGTGAAGGAAACGAGCACTGGAGTGAATTTATATGACAGTGATCAAGCAGACCGTGTTATTTTAAGTTCTGAGTTTGTTGATAAATATAAAAAGAATAAGCCAGATGAATTTAAAACGAAATTAGACCCGCGTATGTATTTCTTACGCTTTAATCAAAAAAATGCAACATTTAAAAACCAAAAGGTTCGTGAAGCAATTGATTTAGCATACGATAAAAAAGGGATTGCTGATGTTATTTTAAATGACGGTTCATTACCAGCATATTTCCTAGTACCTGAGAAATTTACGACAGGACCGGATGGAAAAGACTTCCGCACTGTAAATAAAAACTTCCGTGATAGTAAAGATAATGCAGCGAAGGCAAAAAAATTATGGGAAGAAGCGAAGAAAGAACTTGGTCAAGATACAATTACAGTAGAGTTACTAAATGATGATAACGGTAGTCGTAAAAAAGTGGGCGACTTTATTAAAGCAGAACTTGAGAAAAACTTACCTGGTATTAAAGTGAATTTGAAACAACAACCGTATAAGCAGAAATTAGATTTAGAAAAGAAATTTGAATATGAATTCTCATTATCTGCATGGAGTCCAGATTATCCAGATCCAATGACTTATATTGATATGTTCGTGACTGGAAGCTCATTTAATGAAATGGATTATTCAAATCCGAAGTATGATGATTTAGTAGCGAAATCTAAAGGAGAACTATTAAAAGATGACGCAGCACGCTGGAAAGCACTTGCGGAAGCTGAAAAAATCTTAATTGGTCAAGATGCTGCTATTTCTCCTGCGTACCAACAAAGTACAGCGTATTTAGAGAAACCTTACGTAAAAGGTATTGCGAATCATACGTTTGGTGGGGACTTCAGTTATAAATGGGCATATATTACAAAAAAATAGTATAATAAAAGGTGAGTGAATTTTCGCTCATCTTTTATTTGTATAGGAGGAAGTCCAGTTGTTAAAGGGAATCAATCATCTATGTTTTTCAGTATCTAATTTAGAAAAATCTATTATATTTTACGAAAAAGTACTAGAAGGAGAATTATTAGTTAAAGGGAGAAAACTAGCGTATTTCAACATATGTGGCGTATGGATAGCACTTAATGAAGAGGCGCATATTCCGAGAGATGAGATTCGCCAATCTTATACACACATTGCATTCTCTGTTGAAAAAGAAGACTTAGAAAGCCTATTGCAGCGGTTAGAAGAAAATAATGTTCATATTTTACAAGGAAGAGAACGAGATGTAAGAGATTGTGAGTCTATATATTTTGTTGATCCTGATGGTCATAAGTTTGAGTTTCATTCAGGGACGTTACAAGACCGTCTAAATTATTATAAGGATGAGAAATCTCATATGACGTTTTATTAAGGGAGGAGAGAGCATTTGCATGCGCTTGTAATTGGTGGAACAGGGATGTTAAAGAAAGTATCTATGTGGCTTTGTGATCAAGGATTCCATGTTTCTATTATTGGACGAGATGAAATGAAGCTAGAAAATGTTAAGCGAGAGAGTTCGGCACCTAAAAGTATTACATGCCTTTCTCTAGATTATCATGATGATGACGATGTGAAGGTGGCTATTAAAGATACAATTGAGAAAAATGGTCCAATAACAGTAGTTGTCGCATGGGTACACTCGAGTGCAAAGCATGCTCTATCAAACATCTGTAAAGAACTAGATTTGTCGTCTGAAACATATAGTTTATTTCATATTTTGGGCAGTAAAGCATCGCGTATGGCCGCATCACAAATAGGTGGTACACAATGTAGTTATCACAGAATTATATTAGGTTTTATTTTAGAAGATACATATGGAAGATGGCTTACCAATGAAGAGATAGCGGATGGGGTTATAAAAGGGATTGAAAGTAAACGAGCGGAATGGATTGTAGGGAGAGTAGAACCGTGGGAATTACGACCAAAATGGTGAGGGGGAATAAGAAATGAAAACAACTATATATGTAACAAGGCATGGTGAAACGGAATGGAATGTGGCGAAACGAATGCAAGGACGGAAAAATTCAGCTTTAACTGAAAATGGTATGTTACAAGCGAAACAATTAGGGGATCGAATGAAAGATTTATCGATTCATGCGATCTATAGTAGTCCGAGTGAAAGGACCCTTCATACTGCGGAGTTAATAAAAGGTGAACGTAATATACCCATTATAGCGGATGAGCACTTTTATGAAATTAATATGGGTATATGGGAAGGACAAACAATCGCGGATATAGAAAAGCAATATCCAGAAGAAGTACATTTATTTTGGAATAAGCCACATCTTTTTCAGTCAACATCAGGAGAAAATTTTGGGTCTGTTTATAAAAGAGTTATTAAAGGGATACAGCTTCTATTAGAAAAGCATAAAGGAGAAAATATATTAATTGTTTCCCATGCGGCAGCGGCGAAATTACTTGTAGGACATTTTGCGGGTATTGAAATTGCAAATGTATGGGATGATCCATTCATGCACAGCGCAAGTCTTAGTGTAATTGAGTTTGATGACGATTGTGGTGAAGTAAAACAATTTGCAGATATAAGTCATTTTCAGGAAAAGTAAAAAAGGCCGCAAAACGGCCTTTTTTTGTGGACATAAAAAACTAGCAATTACGTTTTTTATACCAGAAGTGATCGAATTTCTTGTTTTTGCAAGAAGAGGACTTATGTCTGCAATCTTTGCAATCATTCCATTTGTGCCCGTCATCGTGACAGTCTTTACCATGATCCCACGAATCATCACAAGAATCATGATGGCTATGAGGGAAAAATACACATTTTTTACAGAAACATCGTTTTGTCCAGAAACATTTCTTTTCAAAGCGAACGCATTTTGTAACGAAAGTACATTTTTTCACGCGAGTACGTTTTGTAACTATAACGCATTCTTTTCTACGAGTAACCTTAGTAACGAATGTCCATTTTTGAACGCGTACACGAGTACATTTTGTAACAAATGTCCATTTTTTTACATGAGTACATTTTGTAACGAAAGTACAATGTTTTACGCGAGTACATCTTGTTCTTGGACATTTACGCCCTGTTGTACATTTATTTCCTGTTGTACATTTACGTCCTGTTGTACATTTACACCCTGTTGTACATCTATGATGAGAGAATTTATCATCATCGCACTCAAAAGTACTTGGATCTTGGTGTAAGAAATCCTCCATCCCTGCACTTTTGATTTCTTCAACAGCTTTTCTAATATCACGTTTCATAGAAATCCTCCTTATCGTGTATTAAATTGAAAAGGTATTCTTTTTCCTTAACATGATATGAGATACGATTTCTTTCTGAACAGGACAAGAGTGTAATTTTATATAAATGGATGATAGCGGATGTATGGACAAGGCGTGGTGCATACATTGAATGAAGAGAACTGAGAAGGGATGAGAAAACATGCTGCCTTCATATGATTTTTTTGTTCATCCAATGTACTTAGTGGAATTGAAAAAAGACATTTGGTCAGAGAGTCCAGTGCCAGCAAAATTAACTTATGGAAAAAAGAAGTATGACATTGATATTGTCTACCGTGGTGCTCATATTCGTGAATTCGAGAAAAAATCTTATCATGTTATGTTTTATAAGCCGAAAAAATTTCAAGGGGCGAAGGAGTTTCACTTAAATTCTGAGTTTATGGATCCGTCTCTCATACGAAATAAATTATCTTTAGATTTTTTTCATGATATTGGTGTACTTTCACCAAAGTCACAACATGTATTTGTAAAAATTAATGGTCAAATGCAAGGCGTATATTTACAGTTAGAATCAGTTGATGAAAACTTTTTGAAAAATAGAGGGTTACCGAGTGGTTCTATTTATTATGCGATAGATGATGATGCGAATTTTTCTTTAATGAGTGAGAGAGATAAAGATGTTAAGACAGAGCTTTTTGCGGGTTATGAATTTAAGTGTTCAAATAAAAACAGTGAGGAACAACTGAGTGAATTTGTATTTCAAGCGAATACATTGACGAGGGAAGCTTATGAAAAAGAAATTGGGAAGTTTCTACATGTAGATAAATATTTACGGTGGTTAGCTGGGGTCATTTTTACGCAAAACTTTGATGGTTTCGTTCACAACTATGCATTATATCATAATGATGAAACAAATTTATTTGAAGTTATACCGTGGGATTATGATGCGACTTGGGGACGCGATGTACAAGGAAGACCGCTTAATCATGAGTATATTCGTATTCAAGGGTATAACACGTTAAGTGCAAGGTTGTTAGACATACCTGTATTTAGAAAGCAGTACCGCAGTATTTTAGAAGAAATATTAGAAGAGCAATTTACAATTTCTTTTATGAGGCCGAAAGTAGAAGGATTGTGTGAATTGATTCGTCCGTATTTACTACAAGATCCATATATGAAAGAAAAAATAGAAACATTTGATCAAGAAGCTGAAATGATTTTTCAATATATAACCAAAAGAAGAAAGTATATACAAGAACATCTACATGAATTGGATTAATTTTGAAGAGATTGAAACATTATCAATCTCTTTTTTTGTATAATAAAGACGTATCAATAAAAGGGAAATAGTATTTATTTGATAAAGAATGGGGTTGTGTAGAGATGACGATTAAATGGATTGATTGGGTAAAGCAAATACAATCTATAGCACAGGCTGGGTTAACGTATTCTAAGGATGTGTATGATATAGAGCGTTTCCAACAATTAAGAGATATTTCAACTTCTATGATGTCACATTACACAAAAACAGATTGGGAAGTTGTTGAGAAATTATTTGCAAGTGAGACAGGCTATCAAACACCTAAAGTTGATATAAGAGCGGTTATTTTTCAAAATGAAAAACTATTATTTGTGAAAGAAAAAAGTGATGGAAAATGGGCATTACCAGGTGGATGGGCTGATGTCGGTTATACGCCGACAGAAGTAGCTGCGAAAGAAGTTTTAGAGGAGACAGGTTATGAAGTAGATGATTTTAAGCTATTTGCTATATTTGATAAAGAAAAACATCTACCATCGCCTTCAGCAACACATGTATATAAAATTTTTATTGGCTGTAAGATTATTGGTGGCGAAAAGAAAACTAGTATTGAAACAGAAGCTGTGGAGTTTTTTGGTGAGAATGAATTGCCTAATTTATCGATTGCTAGAAATACAGAAGAGCAAATTAAAGAAATGTTTGCCTACATGAAAGAGCCTCGGAAAGAAACATTAATAGATTAATAATACTTATTCCCGATAATATTGTTGGAATGAAGATATTGGCAGAATGCAACCTTTATGTAATAATGGGATGGTATGTGAAGAAAAAAGGAGATAGAAAATAAAATGTTAGCAAGCATAATAGATCAGTTATTGCAATTTTTTGCAAGCTTAGGTTACTTTGGAGTAGCGCTAGCTTTAATGATTGAAATTATCCCGAGTGAAATTGTACTTTCGTATGCTGGCTTTTTAGTCGCGGATGGTAAAATTAGCTTTGTCGGTGCAGTTATTGCTGGAACAATCGGTGGTACTTTAGCTCAAATCTTTTTATATTGGCTTGGATACTATGGCGGACGTCCAGTTGTAGAGAAATATGGAAAATATCTACTTATTAATAAACATCATTTAGACATAGCAGAAAATTGGTTTAAGCGTTACGGAGCAGGAGTAATCTTTTCTGCACGCTTTATCCCAGTCGTACGTCATGCCATCTCTATTCCAGCAGGATTAGCTAAGATGCCATTAAAACTATTTACACTGTATACAGTAGTTGCGATTATTCCATGGTCAATACTATTTATATACTTAGGTGAAAAGCTAGGTGGAAATTGGCGACACATTAAAGAGTATGCATCTGATTACACACATTACATAATTATAGGAGCGGTTCTCTTTGTTGCTCTATACTTCGGTTTAAAGTATTTTAAAAAGAAAAAAGCAGCGCGTTAAAGTCAATGATTTTTCATTGGCTTTTTTTATTTGTTTCGGTTCGGTTCTAAAGAAAGGGAGTTGTCCATAATGTGTAATAATAAAGCGTAGCGGAGGAATGTGATGAAAGGGTCACCGTTTATACGTGGAACGATATTTTTAACGATGGCAACGATGATATCTAAAATGTTAGGATTTATATATGTAATACCATTTACAGCTATGGTCGGTACGAGTGGGTACGTTTTATACACATATGCATACCGTCCATATACGCTTATGCTCAGTATTGCAACGATGGGATTACCACTCGCTGTTTCAAAGATGGTATCAAAATACGATCAACTGAATGACTATCATACGGTTAAAAGAGTGCTGAAAAGTGGTATCGTATTTATGCTTTTAATGGGAGTTCTCTCATGTTTTACACTGTATTTGTTAGCACCACATTTAGCTGAACTGGTGATTGATGGAAATGATCAAACAGGGAATAGTGTAACGGCTGTAACTCATAACATTCAAATTGTAAGTTTTGCATTAATACTTGTACCAGTAATGAGCTTATTAAGGGGATTCTTTCAAGGGTTTCAATCGATGGGACCTTCTGCGCTCAGTGTAGTTGTAGAGCAATTTTTTCGAGTCTTAACCATTTTGATAGGAAGCTTTGTTGTTTTATATGTGTTAAAAGCCTCTGTTTCATTAGCAGTTGGTATTTCTACGTTTGGTGCATTTATGGGGGCTATAGGTGGATTAAGTGTATTAAGTGCGTATTATATGAAAAGAAGAAGGCATTTAAAGAAAAAAGAGATGGCAAGTATACCGCAAACAACGAAATCTTTTTTCTCGTTATATAAGGAGCTCTTTACATATTCAATACCGTTTGTTGTAGTTGGTTTAGCGATTCCGTTGTATCAGACGATTGATACATTTACAATTAATAAACTACTCATACAAATCGGATATATGCAAGGAGAAGCAGAAAAGATTAATGCGATCATCGGCTTAGTTCAAATGGTTGTGCTCATTCCAGTTTCTGTTGCGACAGCTTTTAGTATGTCTCTCGTACCAGAGATGACGAAAGCTTATACAGCGGGAAATACGAAGTTGTTGTACAAACATTTCACGCGGACGAATGTATTAGTAGTAGGGATTACGGTACCGGCGGCAATTGGGATGATGGTGTTAGCAAAGCCGGTATATACTCTTTTATTTGGTGCAGGAAATGATCCGGAGATGGGAAGGATTATCCTACAGTACTATGCTCCTGCTTGTATACTATTTTCTCTCTTCACCGTAACGGCTGCTATGTTACAAGGAATCAATCAACAACAGAAAACAGTGCTAGGATTAGGTATTGGACTTATTGTAAAAATAGTTTTAAATATTGTGCTGCTGCCACATTTTGATTATGTAAGTTTTATCATTTCAACATACGCTGGCTATACGATTTCAGTTGGCTTTAACTTGTGGATGCTTTCTAAATATGTTATAAAGGCAACATAAGCTTTTTAAGGCAGAGAACACTCTGTCTTTTTCTATGTTTATAAATTTTTTCTAATAAAAACGTTTTCAAAATAATTTTTCTATTGAAATTTAAACGTATGTTTCATATGCTGAACATGGCGGTTCAAAAACTGTTGTTTAAGTGAGGTAGATTCCCACATGTAAAAAGAATCGGGGTGATAGTATGTTAAATATGTATTTAACAGACCGAAACGGAAAACTACAAGAGATTGAGGAAATGCAAAAGGGTTGCTGGATTAATGTACTTCATCCAACGGAAGAAGAAATTCAATATCTAGTACAAACTTTAAATGTAGACTTAGATTTCATTAAAGACCCTTTAGATGATGAAGAACGCTCTCGTATTGAAAGGGAAGACAGTAATACTTTAATTATCGTGGATATTCCGACAGTTAGACATGATGAAGAAGGAAATTCGATTTATGACACGATTCCAATAGGTATGATTGTCATGCCAGATTGTTTTGTTACAATTTGCTTAGAAGAAAACCCAATTTTTGAACGTTTTATTAACCAACGTATTAAAGAATTTTATACGTTTAAAAAGACACGCTTTGCACTTCAGCTCTTATATACAATTTCTACTTATTATTTAAGATACTTAAAGCAAATTAATCGAAAAACAATCGATTTAGAGCATCAATTAAATAAATCGATGAAAAATAAAGAGATTTTCACATTGTTAGGCCTTGAAAAAAGTTTAGTATACTTTACAACGTCATTAAAGGCTAATAAAATTGTAATTCAAAAATTAATGCGTAATAGTACATTTTTAAAAATGTACGAAGACGATCAAGATTTATTAGAAGATGTATTGATTGAAAATAAGCAGGCTATTGAAATGGCGGAAATATATAGTCACATTTTAAGTGGAATGATGAACACTTTTAGCTCCGTCATATCAAATAATTTAAATAGTGTTATGAAACTGTTAACATCTATTACAATCATTTTATCTTTACCAACGATGGTTTCTAGTTTCTTTGGAATGAACGTAAAGGTTCCGTTTGAAGGGGAAGCGCATGGCTTTGTAATTGTACTCATCATATGTGTAACACTATCTTTCACATTAGCATTTGTGTTTTGGAAGAAACGTTACTTTTAACAATAAGAAAGCTGCTCTAGCATAGTTATAAAACTACGTTAGAGCAGCTTTTTTATTATAAAATCCCAATTTTGACAAAGGATATAAGGTGTGAAATGTAATGTCTAGAAAGGGTATGAATTCCTTATAAGTCTTGTTCAAATAATAAAATGGGGTTAAAATTACATATTGTTAATGAAAAGTTGGAGGAAATACATCATGGAATTGTTTCAATTACCGAAAGCATTCCTGCAAATGAATACAATCTTTATCTCAATATTGATCGAAGCACTTCCGTTTGTGCTAATTGGTGTATTTATTTCAGGATTCATTCAAATGTTTGTGACAGAAGATATGGTAGCAAGATGGATGCCGAAGAACCGATTTCTGTCTGTTTTGTTAGCTACTTTTTTAGGCATGATGTTCCCAGGCTGTGAATGTGGAATTGTTCCGATTGTAAGACGATTAATTGGAAAAGGCGTTCCACCATACGCGGGGATTGCATTTATGTTAACTGGACCAATTATTAATCCAGTTGTATTATTTGCAACATATGTTGCCTTTGGAAGTAGTATGCACATGGTATGGTATCGTTCTATTGTAGCGATTATCGTAGCAATTATCGTTGGAATTATATTATCATTTATGTTTAAGGAGCATCAATTAAGAGATGATCACTTCCCAGAAGTGAATCATAAGCGTCCATTACGTAAAAAAATGTGGGACGTATGTACACACGCTGTTGAGGAATTTTTCTCAATGGGAAAATATTTAGTGTTAGGAGCGTTAATTGCTGCTGCAGTTCAAACGTTCGTACAAACCTCAACACTTCTTGCTATAGGACAAGGGCCGTTTTCTTCATCAGCTGTTATGATGGGACTTGCTTTTATTTTATCACTTTGTTCAGAAGCGGATGCATTTATTGCATCGTCATTCCAAAGTACATTTTCAACAGCATCACTTGTCGCGTTCCTCGTATATGGACCGATGGTGGATATTAAAAATATGTTTATGATGCTTGCGACATTTAAAACGAAATTTGTAATTGTCGTTACGGTTACAGTTACACTTGTGGTTTATGCGAGCTCACTACTCATATATGCGATGGGGTGGTAGATTATGTTTCGAGCATATATATTATTAGGTTTTACAATTTTAATTGCGCAGCTTCATATTTCAGGTAATATTACGAAGTATATCAATATGAAATATGCTTATTTATCAAAAACAGCGGCTATTATTTTAGGATTCTTAACGATTATACAAATTATTATCGTTTTCCAGAAAGAGCATCAAAAGGAGAAAGAACAGCACAATTGTGGATGTGATCATAGCCATTGTGGGCATGATCATTCAAAAGATGAAAATACATGGTGGAAACGAACATTTTCTTACACTTTGTTCTGTTTCCCGATTGTTTCAGGATTATTTTTCCCGATTGCGACATTAGATTCGGATATTGTTAAAGCGAAGGGCTTTCATTTTCCAGTAGCACAGGCAGAAAGTAAAGATCCATTTATGACAAGGCAATTTTTAAGACCTGATACGAGTATTTATTACGGAAAAGAAGGCTATCGTGGTGTAATGGAGAAAGGGAAGAAAGAGTTTGTTACGAAAGATAATATTGCTTTAAAAGATGAAGATTTCTTAAAAGGTATGGAGACGATTTATAATTATCCTGGCGAGTTTACTGGGAAAAAACTATCCTATAAAGGATTTGTTTTCAGAGATGATTCATCTAAAAAAGAACAATACTTCTTATTCCGTTTCGGTATCATACATTGTGTAGCGGATTCTGGTGTATATGGTATGTTAGTGAAAAAACCAGAAGGGGTAGAATGGAACAATGATGATTGGATTCAAGTTGAAGGAGAAATATCAACTGAATTTTATCAACCATTCCATGCGAACATTCCTGTTTTAGAAGTAACGAAATGGAATAAAGTTGAACAGCCGAAAGAACAATATGTATTTAGAGGAGCCGATTGATAACATCGGTTCTTTTTTATGGACTAAACGTTCTAAAGATTGCTAATATTAAACATGTAGTTCACATGATGCAGTATTTATGGATAAATAATTAAAGGGGTGAAAACAGTGACAGGAGTTAAGGGGAAAACAGCAAATGAATCTAGAGTGTTTAAAACGAGCCGAGTATTTCCAACAGATTTAAATGATCATAATACGCTATTTGGTGGAAAGATATTAGCGGAGATGGATATGGTTGCTTCCATTTCAGCAACGAGGCATGCAAGAAAAGAATGTGTCACAGCTTCTATGGATTGGGTAGATTTCTTACATCCGGTTCGTTCTTCAGATTGTGTAAGTTATGAATCCTTTGTAATTTGGACGGGAAGAACTTCAATGGAAGTATTTGTGAAGGTAGTAGCTGAAGACTTAATTTCAGGTGAGAAACGTATAGCAGCAACTTCATTCGTTACTTTTGTTGCTCTTAGCAAGGAAAATAATCCAGTTCCAGTTCCGCGTGTCATTCCTGAAACAGAAGAAGAGAAAGAACTACATCGTATCGCTGTGTTACGTGCAGAACAACGTCATATACGTAAGGCAGAAAGTAAGAAAGTAGCTACATTACTAACTTTTTGAGTTGAATATGTAGTCATCAAAATAACCATCAAGACTGAAATAGTTTTAATATGGAAAAGAGGACACCTTAAATAGGTGTCCTCTTTTATAGTTTTTTCATCCACATATCATATGACAGTGACTACTTAGCAGAAGCAAGCAGCACCGACGATGATTAAGAGGATAAATAATACGACTAATAGCGCGAATCCATTACCATGTGCGAAGCCCATTGTTATTTCCTCCTTTTATTTTAAGATACAACATACAATATGCAAATGAGCTATCGTTTGATATGGACATATATCATGTAATGGCATATTTTCTTGCATGATAATGTATTAAAAAAGGGAAGATATAGAAATAACAGTAAGTGGAGAAAGGAAAATATCCATGAAACACTTTTTCGCTATACTCCTTTGTTTAATAGGTGTATTCATTTGGATGAACATCGATGTGGAAATGGGGAAAAAAATGGCTAGTGAATATGAATTAGGACAAGTTCGATTAGGGGAATTTCAACTATATACGAACGGTGAAGAGTTATATACGAAATTATTTGAGGATATACGTAATGCAGAAAAGTACATATATATCCATTTTTATATTGTAGGTAAAGATGAAATAAGCCAAGAGTTTTTGCGGTTGCTTGAAAAAAAGGCATCGAGTGGAGTAGAAGTAAAATTGTCAGTTGATCGAATAGGTGGATATAAGCTGAAGAAAAAGATACTCCGTCAACTAAAAAGAAATGGTGTCCAGTTTACGTTTAGTAAAAAGCCTAAACTGAAAAATATTTTCTATTCATTGCATCAACGGAACCATAGACGCATTGTTACGATAGATGGAAAAGTATCATATGTCGGCGGCTTTAACATTGGAAAGGAGTACCTTGGACAAGATCCGAAATTTGGTCCGTGGCGTGATTATCATGTACGAGTCAAAGGGAATGGTGCCACGGATATGGAAAGGAAATTTGCTGTTGACTGGAAAGAAGATACGGGAGAAAAAATGCCTCTACATGAAAGTTTACCTGTGATAGGGAATGTAAAATATCAATATTTATTTTCAGATGGAAAAGGATTATGGGAAGAATATGGAGCGCTTTTAAAGCAAGCTAAAAAGTCTTTAATTATTGCTACACCATATTTTGTACCAAGTAAAGAAATGATGAAAGAGTTAAAAGATGCATTAAACCGCGGTGTCAACGTGAAAATTCTCGTCCCATTTAAAAGTGATGCCGTATTGTTAAAACAAGCTGCCTATCCGTATTTGAAAGATATGTTACATGCTGGAGCGGAGATTTATCAATATCGGAATGGCTTTTTTCACGGGAAAGTAACAATCATTGATGGAGAAATTGTGGATATTGGGACAGCGAATTTTGATAATAGAAGTTTTTATTTAAATTATGAATCTAACTGTATCATATATGACAAAACAGTTGTTGATGACGTATGGAGTCGATTAAAGGAAGACTTTCATAAATCAAAACGATTTTCTGAAGAAGATTTTGAAAAAATAAGTAGCTGGGATTGGTTTCTAGCAAGAATAGCGAATGTAATCGCATCATATTTATAGCATATGAATAAAAGGTAAGGGAGGAGTTTAAATGGACTGTATGAAAGAATTAATGAGATATAGTTATATGCTAATCTACAAGGTAGGAGAGTATACTGGAAGGGTTCGTGATGAAGAGTTAAAGGATTTATTACAACACCATTTACCGTATATGTTACAAGCATATAATGAACAAGTGAACTTTCAAGAAGGAGAAAATGTACAGCGAATAACTTGTGAACCAATGTCGTTTCATTTACCCGAAATAGAAAAGGGAATAGACGATAAATATACCGGGGATATTCGTATTGCAATTTGTTATATCTCGCATTTAAAACGATTAGCATTAAAGGTGGCTCAAGTAGCAGTTGAAGTTGCAAATCCAGAATTTCGCTCGTTTTTGGAAAATTGTTTCTTGAAAATGAATCGCTATGCTTATAGTGTGTGGCAATATGTTATGAAGAAGGAATATAAAATTAACCATGCATATGAAAATGAGAAATTTGCATAAAAAACTAAGGTGACAGGGGCCTTAGTTTTTTTGTTATTAGAAAATTTACAAATATTTACCGTATATTTACTATTTGTCAATCTCTCCTTTAAAAATAGAGAGTAATATGGGATTGTACATATTCTATCAAAAGGAGGAAACGCAAATGAACAAATGGGTTAAATCATTAACTGCTATGGCACTTGCAAGTTCTTTATTAATGGTAGGTTGTAGTAAAGATGAGGACAAGAAGAAAGAAGATGATACAACAACACAACAAGAGGATAAAAAGGATAAAGAAACAAGTGGCACTGAGAAGTCTACGGATTCTAAAGAAAAGAAATAAAGTAATAATAGAGCTTCCTCTTATAAATGAGGAAGCTTTTTTGTTGTAAATTGATTGAGATTATTGAAAAATAGAGAAAGAATGGAAAGAGGGGGAAAACAAATGAAAGTATGTATATTGGGAGCAACAGGGCGAGTAGGTTCAAACGTAATAAAATTAGCATTAAAGGACTCAGCTGAAGTGACTGCATTAGCGCGTGATTTAAATAGAATAGAAATACAGCATGAAAGGTTACGAGTTATAGAAGGTAATGTATGGAACGAACAGGATATAAAGAAAGTGATAAAAGGAAGCGATATAGTAATTAGTGCACTTGGAACAGATCAAAATGGGACTTTAGCGAAGAGTATGCCGCAAATTATAAAGCAAATGGAAGAAGAAGGTGTAAAGAAAATCATTACTATAGGAACAGCTGGTATTTTACAGGCAAGAATAAATCTAAGTATATATCGTTTTCAATCAGCGGAATCAAAAAGGAAAACGACAACGGCAGCAGAAGATCACTTAGCTGCGTATAAAGAACTTAGTAATAGTAATGTATGCTGGACTGTCGTTTGTCCGACACATTTAATAGATGGTGAGGTGACAGGCGTATATCGAACTGAAAAAGATATCTTACCAGAAGGTGGCTCGAAAATTACAGTTGGTGATACAGCACATTTCACATGGGATTTGTGTCATAAAAACATATACGAAAATAGTCGAGTAGGTATTTCCTATTAAAAAACCATCCCAAAAGTGGGATGGTTAGAAAATGATATAACATACGAAGATGATAATCATAATGATTTGTAGAATGGCTTTGGCTACAGTACTGCTTAAAAATCCAACGACAGTAGCAACTCCTACTAGAAAGGCGTCTTTTGGCGCCTTTTTATGCATTAGCTCAGTTATAAAAACCGATAAAAATGGTATTATAATTAAACCGAATGGCGGGAAGAAGAATGATCCGACAATGATCGAAACCATACCAACACGTTCGCCCCATTTTGAACTGCCGTATTTTTTTAGGAAATATCCATTTGCAATAAAATCAGCAACGAAAATAAATAGTGTGAAAATCGCTTGAACAATCCAAAAAGAAATCGTTAGTTCTCCGCCATTTATACCAAAATGGTAAATCAAATATCCAGCCCATACAGCTAGAATACCTGGAATAATGGGATAAATAAAGGCGAGAAATGAAACAATGAAACAGGCAATGATACAGATTGTTAATAATGCAGTCACTTTATAACTCCTTTTTAATATCCAATTTATGTACAGCTATTTTTTTAATTTGATGTCCATCAAGTTCTAATGCTTTAAATTGAAACCCATCATACTCAATGGAATATCCAGCTTCAATATTTACATCAACTGCTTGAGAGAGGAGCCAGCCTCCGATTGTATCCAAGTCGCTATCATCAATATGTAGACCGAATATATCATTTACTTCAGAAATAAGTACTTTTCCATCTAAAACAGTAAGCTTAGGGGTACGCTTTTCAATCATAGGCGATTCATCCGCATCAAATTCATCTTGAATTTCCCCAATGATTTCTTCAAGAATATCTTCCATTGTTAAAAGTCCAGCAGTACCACCATATTCATCCATAACGATTGCCATCTGAACACGATTCTTTTGAAGATGGACTAACGTTTTACGAATTGGAACAGTTTCAAATACAGTGAGTACGGGATGTATATACGACTCAAGTGGTTTATAAATCCCTTTCGTTTGATCATGGAATACTTCTTTCGTATTAATCATCCCGATAATATCATCTTTATCTTTTTCAATGATAGGATAACGTGTGTATTTTTCGGTTGCGACGATATCCATGTTTTCTTCTAACGTATTTTCAGTAGATAAGCAAATCATTTCAGTACGAGGGACCATGATTTCTTTTGCAACGCGGTCATCAAATTCAAAAATATTATTTACATATTTATACTCGGTTTGGTTTATTTCGCCGCTTTTAAAACTTTCACCTAAAATAAGTCGTAACTCTTCTTCAGAATGGGCAAGTTCATTTTCTTTAGCAGGTTCTAAACCAAATAGCTTTGTGAAAAATATAGCTGTACTATTTAATAACCATATGAAAGGATACATAATTTTATCAAACCAAATGAGTGGTTTAGCAAATTTTAAAGCAATGGTTTCTGCTTTTTGAATAGCAAAAGATTTTGGAACTAATTCTCCTAATACAACATGGAAAAATGTAATTACACTAAAAGCGATAATAAAGGATAAAGTATTCGCCATTGTTCCAGTAATATTAATTTTTTCGAATAGTGGTCGCAGTATGTGCTCCACAGTCGGTTCACCAAGCCAACCAAGACCTAAAGATGTAATTGTAATACCGAGCTGACAAGCAGATAAATAGACGTCTAAATTAGATACAACGCTCCTTGCAGCCAATGCCTGCTTATTTCCTTCATTTGCAAGCTGATCAATTCGACTTTTTCGTACTTTTACAACAGCAAATTCTGATGCAACGAAAAAGCCAGAAATAAGAATAAGTACAAAGATGAGAAAGATATTTAATATGTCCAAGTGTGTTCTCCATTCCAAAGTGTGGAATAAAGATGTCACCTCCTGCAATTATGTTATACTTTTATAATAAATCTAAATGAAAAGAATAGTCAAAGAAAAAGGGTAAATATTGGTATGTTTCTGTAATAGTTTTTGAATTTGTTGTTATTTTGTCCGCTATACAGAAGGAATAACCCTCTACTTGGAGATTATAGAGGGTCATTTCTAATTACGGTTTTGAAATACTTCTCGTTAAGGCGTATGATTGTTGTTTGAAGTAGTTTGTTGTCCAAAGTGTTTGAAGGAAAGAAAGTATGCTATATGGGATATAGAGTAGTAATAGACCGATTGTAACAATGATGGGTGCATTTCCGCCAAATTGAACGATAAATTGTAATAATCCGTTTGCATGGAAAACGCATTCCATAAAAACGAATGAAATAATAATGGAACTTAAAATAGATTTATGATTTGAAGTAAGAGCTAAAAATAATGTATCTACAAGAAAAGAAGAGTGTTTTATTTCATATTCATTTGTGTTATTTAAGAAAGGAATCCATTTTTTTATTGCTTGCATAACGATAATCATGGAAGTACTACATACGATGATAAAAGATGAGTAGTAAGGAAGGTTTATAAATTGTGCGACGTATAGAAGCAGTAATAAGACTGAGCATTGTAATATTACAGTACAAAAAGAGTAAGGAATCCATTTTAATATGGTAGTAAATTTTTTAAACGAGTTAGGTGCTTTAAAAAATAAATGGCCGATACCTAAACTTATGAAGAATCCGATCGCAAGAGTAAAGGTAAAACGAACAATTGATAAAAAATATATTTCCCATACGTAAGGGAATAACGGTGTTGGATGATTCGAAGTATGTATCATTTGATTTGCTGAGACAAAGATAGATTCATGCATCCAATCAATTTTTGGAATTGATATAGAAGAAAGATGAGCGAAGTTTTGAAAAATGCTAATAAAGCCATTTTGATAAGAGTAATTGTGTGTAATAAAAAGAGCTGGAATAGGACTTATGGCAAAAATAACAATAACTCCAAATAAAAATTTGTATATATGTGAGCGTAACAATGACATATAACCACCTACTCTTAGAATATTCAGAAAATTCTTATTCTTATTTTAGCGTTTTTTGAATGAAGTTACAATATATTTTTCATTGAGTTATTGAGAGAGAAGATTGATAGTGAAAAATATGCAAGTGAAGGATTCATGAATAAATTATGACAAGAAAAAGAATAATTTTCAGAAAAATAAAATAAATTATTTATTTTTTTCTGAAAATATAATATAGTTATGGCACAGAAAGTATTTTAACATAAGGAGGCTATTTATGAGGATTAAAGGGAATTATGTGCCGAAAAGGGAAGTTTTATTTTGCTCAAGTTCAATTACGATAGGGGAAGCACTGGAGCATTTGAACAAAACTGGCTATCGTTGTGTACCAGTTTTAGATGAAAAAAAAGAAAAATATTTAGGGAACATATATAAAGTAGATATTTTAGAATATAAAGGATCATTAGAAGAAAGTGTATTACAATTATTGAACGATAAAGATGGATATGTGAGAGAAGATTCTTCTTTCTTTAAAGTCTTTTTTACAATTAAAAAACTACCTTATTTATCAGTAATTGACGAAAAAGGGGTGTTCCTAGGAATTTTAACCCATAAGAAAGTTTTTGAGTTACTAGAGGATGCATGGGGCGTTCATTCTAGTAAATACTCTGTTATGATTGGAACGCAAGATTATAATGGAGCGATCCAAAAGTTATCGACAGTGTTAAAAAAATATACTGGCATCCAAAGTTTAATGACTTTTGATAATGATGCATTATTAGTTCGTAGAATTATGTTTACATTAGGAGAAGAGTTTAACGATGGTGAACTAGAACTGTTATTGAAAGATTTAGAAGACCACGGATTTAGAGTTGTGTATGTAGAAGAGATGAATAATCCACGTGAAGTTGAAACGATAGAGTAATTCGCAAAAGCCATCTCATATGTTGGATGGCTTTTGTTATTTCATTTGCAAAAAAAGTATTTTAAAATAACTTTATGTAAATGGTGTAATGACCGAATAAAGTTTGTGTAGAAGAATGAAAAAGTAGATAATTGTGATTTTCAAAAAAATCAATTTGAAAATATGTTTTTATTTTTCAACTAAATATGTTACTATATGTGTGATAAAAACAAAGAGGTCTGACAACTAAACTCCACGTAATACCACTCTAATGACTTGAATATTCAAAAAAATCAAAAATCAATAATTATATTAATAATTAGAGTAATAAATAAGGGGAATGGAGAAATTATGGAGAAAGACACTGCTTTGTAAGGGGCATTTTTATCATCTTGAGCAGAGAGGAGGATGCATAGCATATTGTAAAGATAGAGATAAACAATGGAAAAGTGCTATGCAAATGAAAAGTATGAAGGGACGTTTAAGGCCAGGTGATACGGTAGCAATTGGTTTAATGCTATTTGCATTATTTTTAGGAGCAGGGAACTTGATTTTCCCGCCAGTTTTAGGGCAACAAGCTGGAGAGAATGTTTGGATTGCTACAATTGGATTCCTTGTAACGGGAGTCGGATTACCCCTATTAGCTGTTACAGCTGTCGCGTTTGTAGAGGGGGACTTGAAAGCGCTATCTTCTAGAGTTCACCCTATATTTGCGTTTATTTTCCCATTGGTTAGTTATTTAGCAATTGGACCATTTTTCGCGATTCCGCGTACTGGAGCTGTTTCGTTTGAAATGGGTATGAAGCCATTTCTATCAGATGCAATGGTTTCAGAATGGTACATGCTATTTCTTTTCACTATAATTTTCTTCGGAATAACGTGGTATTTATCATTAAATCCATCTAAATTAGTGGATTGGTTTGGAAAGTTCCTTACACCATTATTAGTATTAATTGTTGCTGTTATTGTCGGAAAGGCAATTATTGATCCGATTGGAGAACCAGCTGCGCCGTTAGCTGCTTACAAAGAAAATGCTTTCTTTGGTGGGTTTATTCAAGGATATTTAACGATGGATGCAATTAGTGCGCTTGTATTTGGAATTGTCGTTGTACAAGTTATCCGCTCTAAAGGGATAAAAGAGAGTAGTCAAGTTGCAAAAATAACAGTAGTATCAGGTATTATTGCAGTACTTGGTTTAACGTTAATCTATTTATCACTTGCTTATCTTGGTTCAACAAGTACATCACTTGGGGTATCAGAGAATGGTGGACTTATTTTAACGAATGTTGTAAATGAGTTATATGGAACAAGTGGTAAAATTTTATTAGGACTTGTTATCATACTCGCTTGTTTAACAACTTCTGTTGGATTAACATCTGCTTGTGCGGGGTTCTTTTCAAATTTATTCCCGAGATTTTCGCATAAAACGATTGTAACGTTAGTATGTGGATTTAGTTTAATTGTATCGAATTTAGGATTAACACAATTAATTACAGTCACTTTACCAGTGTTAATGATCATTTATCCAGTTGCAATTGTATTAATCGTTCTTTCGTATTTCCATAAGTGGATAGGAAAGCGTAATACAATTTATATTGGAGCAATACTTGGTGCCTTGTCCATTAGCTTATTTAATGGTTTAGAAAGTGCGAATATCAAAATTGACGCAATTTCAAATGTACTCCAAATGTTACCTTTATATAAAGAAGGAATAGGGTGGTTAGTCCCAGCGTGTATTGGCGGGATTATCGGTTTCTTCTTCTATAAATCAAATGAATCAAGTGAATTACAAAAGAAAGGTGCTTAGGCGCCTTTCTTTTTTTAAAGGGGATTTATAGATTTTGTCTAAGTAATAATTGGGAGGAATGGTAAAATGGCTAATTTTGAAGATTTTTTAAATTTAGATTTACGAATTGGAACTGTGATACATGCAGAGGAATTCAAAGAAGCGAGAGTTCCAGCGCTCAAACTAAAAATTGATTTTGGGGAAATTGGGATAAAGCAATCAAGCGCTCAAATTACGAAGAGATACAGTCCGGACGATTTAATCGGTCAGCAAATCGTTGCCGTTGTAAATTTTCCACCAAAACGGGTAGCTGGATTTAAATCAGAAGTGCTTGTTTTAGGAGGCGTACCTGAAGCGGGTGATGTTGTATTACTTCAGCCTAATATGGAACTGCCAAATGGTACAAAAATTAGTTAGTGTAAAGGCGGGGGAATATGGATATTGGACGAGAATATTTACAATGTGCCATTTCGAATTTTAAAGCAACAAAGAAGCAAGGAGAACGGGTGCTTTCTCAATTATCATATGAACAGATTGAATGGTCTTCTCATGAAGAAACAAATAGCATAGCAGTTATTATAAAGCATCTGCATGGTAATATGAGTTCGAGATGGACGGATTTTTTAACGTCTGATGGTGAAAAAACAGGTCGTAATCGAGATGCTGAATTTGAAGGCGGTTATCATTCTAAGGAAGAGATTCTCGCGGTATGGAATGAAGGCTGGGAATATGTCTTTAATACCATGAATGTGCTAACGCCGGAACATTTATTGCAAACCGTATATATTCGCGGTGAAGCACATACTGTCATACAAGCAATTGAAAGACAAATTTCACATTATGCTTTACATATTGGACAAATGATTTACATCGGTAAAATGTTAAAAGAAAATGAGTGGGAATGTTTAAGTATTCCTAGAGGACAGTCTGCATGTTATGTAGAGAAAAAACGTTCAACATAATAATAGGAAAGAAATCGATATGAAATTGGAAATAAGAAAATAAGCCAAATAATAGATGGTTCTGTAATCATAAGAATACTGCCAAAAATAAGTCCAAATATAATAAGAAAGAAATTAAAAAGTGTATTTACAGGGATGAACCTTGAGATGAACACTTGCTGTCGTTTAAAGCAATCAATGTGAAATAAATACAAGTGGAAGTACCATGTGGCAGTAATAAGATCTTTCTTTCGCGTAATTCTTTTTTGGCATATATGACAGATGAACGGTGGTTGCATTTCATTACGCTCCATTTTTTATATTTGCAATAATGTAAGTCAAAAGTAGATATAAGGTGTATATCCCTATATACGCTCCTGCTATAAGAAAAAATGGATTTAGTAAAATTCCATGAATACTTGTCATGAAAACTAAATCTTGTATTAAAACATCGTATATATTAATAGAAATAATTGTACCGAGTACATATAGCGCTAAGTACGCTGAAATATGTAATGCAACACGGATTGTAGGATGCTTAGCAAGCCAATAAAAAATAAATGATAATACAATGGGTAATGTTCCTATTAGTAGCTTCAATTCATTTCACCTCATTAACAATATAGCCGGAATTTAGACGGTCTATTCTCTACAGCTTGTACATAACTTGGAATAGAGAGGGTGATAGTATGAATCGAGGCTTTTTTTATGTGAAATTAACAAGCGTGCGCAAGTTAATTTTATTTGTCATTACTACGGTATTAGCGACTTTTTTTCTTATTAGTATGATGGTAACTTCGTTGAAAGAGACGAAGTCAACGTATTTATATAACTGGTTAAATGAGTTATCAATGAATGGATACATGTACGTTCTTGGGAAAGAGAATCATTATTTTACACAAGAATACCGGAATTTAAATCAAGATTTTTCTATTTCTTCATTCCTCTTTTCTATGGCTACGAATATTCGTTTTGATGATGTTCGTAGTTTTGTAGGGAAAGAACTTCCGGGGTTTGGCAAGTATGATACGGAAATTGTTATCGCTGGTGAAGGAACAAATTATTCTAACTTACCGATAGAGTCGAGCGTTCCTCTTGAAGAAGTAGTAAAAGAACGGACTGGAGAAACCGGACAAGTTCCTAAGTCTGATTCGAATACAGAGAAGAAACAACCAGCCCAAACAACAGGGAAAAGACAAGTTGCATTTATATATCATTCGCATAGCTGGGAATCATACTTACCGTTACTTAATTTAACAAATGATCCAAATCCGAATAAAGCGACAAGTTCTGCAACGAACATTTCAATAGTCGGTGATCGATTTCGTGAACAGTTAGAAGGCGAAGGAATCGGCGCTACAAATGATAAAACTGATGTCGGTCAAAGGTTAATAAGTAAAGGATTAAATAGTAATAGTTCTTATAAATTGTCACGAGAAATTGTACAAGAAGCGATGGCTGGTAATAAAGAACTACAATACTTTTTTGACTTACATCGTGATAGTGCACGGAAAAATGTTACAACAAAAACAATTGGAGATAAATCATACGCTAAACTCGCATTTGTGATTGGAAAAGGTAATAAAAATTATGAAAAGAACTTGCAATTAGCAACGGCTTTACATGAGGCGATTAATAAAAAATACCCAGGGGTGAGCCGAGGAGTCATTCAAAAAGGCTTTCAAACAGGAAATGGAGTCTATAATCAAGATTTATCAGGACAAGCGATCTTAATAGAAGTTGGAGGAGTAGATAATACAGAGGAAGAATTAAATCGATCAATTGATGCACTTGCTAAAGCGTTTGGTGAATACTTTTGGCAAGCTGAAAAAGTGAATGGATAAAGTGAAACATAAATTAGTGGGAAAGTCTGAAAAACGTGAGTGTAATACTTGCGTTTTTTTTGCATTGATGAGACGTCACAGAATAGACATAATTTGTCGTTGTTATAGTAATATCGAAATTTGTCAAATTATACTGGGAGATTTGCAAAGGGATTTTCGGGAAAGTAGAGAAAATCTTTTTACAAGGAAAACTTTTTATTATGAAATGGGTAGGGTGATTGAAGTGATTAGGGAAATCAAGGTAGAAGATGCAGCATCATTTTTGCAATTGAGTAAGCAATTAGATGAAGAAACGAAATTTATGCTATATGAACCAGGAGAAAGAACAGCTACAGCTGAGCAACAAGAACAAATGATACATCGATTTGTAGAAAATGAATATGCAACAATATTTGTAGCCATTGAAGACGAGAGAATAGTAGGGTTTGTTTTAGTGAATGGAAATAATATTCAAAGAAAGAGACATGTTGCAGCCATTGTAATTGGTATATTGCAAGAGTATAGCGGGCGAGGTATTGGGACTAGATTGTTTAAAGAGGTCGAGAAGTGGGCAAGATTACATGATGTATGGCGTTTAGAATTAACGGTAATGGCCCACAATACAAGAGCTCAGGCACTATATAAAAAAGTTGGATTTAAGAAAGAAGGTGTCAAAAGAGCTGCTCTTATTATCGATGGAGAGAACATCGATGAGTATGAAATGGCCAAATTATTAAAATAAGAGGTCGTTATATGAAAAAAAGATGGATACTACTTGGTATCGTAGCGGCGATACTCATTGTTGGAGTAGCGGGAATCAATTATAAAATGTATAAGGATAAGCAGGCGCGCGAGGTAAATGTAAATAATATATTTCCGAAAGCGAAAGAAACGATTGCGAATATGGATGGGGATATTGCGGTAATTAGTAATCCGAATTCAATGCTTGTGCTTGTGAATAAAAGTAGGCGTTTACCAGATGGGTATAGACCGCCAGATTTAGTTATTCCGAAAGTGCGCTACTCAAGTGAAGGTGATCAAGAAAAGAAAAAAATGAGGAAAGAGGCAGCCAGTGCGCTTGAGGAAATGTTTCAGCAAGCAGATAAGGAGCGTGTTTTCTTATTTGCAGTCTCTGGATTTAGATCTTTTGATCGACAAAAAGCGTTAAATACAATGTATAAAAAACAAGATGGAGAAGCCAAAACAGCAATGTCGAGTGCAGTTCCTGGAACGAGTGAACATCAAACAGGACTAGCTATGGATATCACATCACAATCTGCTAAGTTTCAGTTAGAAACCATTTTTGGAGAAACGAAAGAAGGTCAGTGGCTTTCTGAAAATGCTCATAAATTTGGTTTTGTGATTCGATATACAAAAGAAAAAGAATCAATGACTGGCTATCGGTATGAACCATGGCATGTAAGGTATGTGGGGAACCCACAAGCTACATATTTATATGAAAATCAATTGACACTTGAAGAAGTAACAGAGTGAATAATTGAGGGGAGAGAAATATAATGACGATGTTATATAAGAAAAAGGTACATGCATATGTGACAAGAGAAAAAGAGGGGAGTATGCAACTACTTGTTTTTAAGCATCGTGATATACCTAAAGCTGGTGTCCAAGTACCAGGTGGAACCGTTGATGAAGGAGAAACGTTAGAAGCAGCGATTTTTCGTGAAGTACAAGAAGAAACTGGATTACGTCATTTATGTATAGAGCGTTTTCTAGCAGATTATATTATTCATGTGAAGGAAAAACAGGAATATCAAAAGCGCCACTTTTTCCATATAACGTTACTTACAGATGTAAAAGATACTTGGGAACATATTGTAAGTGCCGGCGAGGAAGATGAAGGTTTAGTATATTGCTACGAATGGATTGATATTGCCAAATGCCCGGAATTAGCCGGGAAACAAGGTGAGTTTTTACATTTGTTAGATGAAGTATACGCACAGTAATAAAAGAGTCTGAAGCGGAAGTTTATTCGTTTCAGACTCTTTTTATTTTTCAGGAAATAAAAGGTTTTTATATTGGGAAGTTGAATTCTTTTAAAGGGCTTGTAGTTGTATATGCGAGGAGCGGAGAAAATGAAAAAGTAATAGATACATGTTATCAATAAAAGGCTGTATAGAAGGAGAATGACGATGGAGATTCAGTTCAATACACGGTTGCAAAAAGAATTAACAATTCATGATATACAGGCAGCGATGGAAGCTGGACAATTAACTTCAAAAGAGTTAGTTATGTATTACCTCCATAGAATCGCAAAGTATGATCAAGACGGACCAAAAATCAATTCTATTTTAGAAATCAATCCAGATGCTATCTTTATTGCAGAAGCGTTAGATTATGAAAGGAAGATAAAAGGTATAAGAGGTCCATTACACGGTATACCGGTTTTACTTAAGGACAATATTGAAACGAATGACTCTATGCATACAAGTGCAGGTACGATTGCTCTAGAACAAAATATAAGTAGTGAAGATGCATTTCTCGTTACGAAACTGCGAGAAGCAGGAGCAGTGATAATAGGGAAAACAAATATGACAGAATTAGCGAATGCAATGTCATTTGAAATGTGGGCTGGATATAGTGCAAGAGGTGGACAAACAATAAACCCTTACGGTACAGGTGAGGATGATATGTTTGTTGGCGGCTCTAGTACAGGATCTGCGATAGCAGTTGCTGCTAACTTTACAGTAGTATCTGTTGGAACGGAAACGGATGCTTCTATTTTAAGTCCAGCTGTTCAAAACTCAGTAGTCGGTATTAAACCGACTGTCGGTTTAATTAGTCGTAGAGGTATTATTCCGTTCACATATTCGCAAGATACAGCGGGTCCATTTGCGAGAACAGTAACAGATGCTGCTATTTTACTAGGGGGTTTAACTGGGGTAGATGAGAAAGATGTAGCTACTCATAAAAGCGAGGGAATAATAGAACATGATTATACAAAGTATCTTGATGTTAACGGTTTAAATGGAGCAAAGATTGGTGTATATAACAACGCACCAAAAGAGTATTATGAATCTGGTGAGTATGATGAAAAATTGTTTAAGGAAACAATTGAAGTATTGCGTAGTGAGGGAGCGACAGTAGTAGAAAATATTGATATTCCGTCTTTCCATAGAAAATGGAGCTGGGGAGTACCGCTTTATGAACTAAAGCATAGTCTAGATAACTATCTTTCTAAATTACCTTCTACTATTCCAGTGCACTCTATTTCGGAGTTAATGGAGTTTAACGAGAACATAGCAGAAAGAGCTTTGAAATATGGGCAAACTAAGTTAGAAGGAAGAAAAGATTTTCCAAATACGTTAAGAAATCCTGAATATATCAACGCAAGATTAGAAGATATATATTTTTCACAAGAACAAGGTATTGATTTTGCACTGGAAAAATATAATCTTGATGCGATTCTATTCCCTTCTTATATAGGTTCTACTATATGTGCGAAAGCAGGTTATCCGTCTATAGCAATACCTGCGGGATATATGGAGAGCAGGAGACCGTTTGGGATTACGCTCGCAAGTACTGCTTTTCGTGAAGAAACTTTGATTAAACTAGCATATGCTTTTGAACAAGCGACAAAACATAGAAAAATTCCGGATTTGTCATAAATAGAATATATAAAAAGGACAGGAATTCCTGTCCTTTTTACTTTATTAATTACCGTGAAATACCTTTCGATTCTGTCTTATGATATTTTAATAAGCTAAAAGATAAACAAGCAGAACATAAAATAAGAAAAGAAGCGATGATATAAATAGTACGAACACCGAATATATCAGTAATAATTCCAACGCTAAGCATAGAAAGGCCAGAAGCTGTTGAGAGAAGAGCACCGTGAGCTGTATACATCTTCGATAATAAAGATGGAGCGACGCTGGATTGCAAAACAGTCGTTTGAGAAATATCCCTAATTTGGTAACATGGTCCCATTAGAACACATAGGAATATCGCGATAAATCCGCTGCTTGTCATACCGTATAAAAATGTAAGAATACTAAATATAAGAGAGCCTATCGCCATAGAGCGTATTAAATTATTTTGAATGTATGTACTCATTTTCCACGCTAATAGACCGCCAATTAACGTGCCAACGTAATAACTTGTATTAATATATCCCCACCATTCTTCTCCTTTATGAAGAACAGTCGTTACATAAGCCATCGTAATAGCACCAATCCATATTGTTCCTGCGAAAGTTTCAATTAAGTCCATTAGTGTAACTGTGCGCAAAGAGGGGTGTTGAAATAGTAGTTTCCAGCCTTCTAATAAAGCAGTACTATTTGAAGAGGAAGGATCTGTTACTTTTTCAGTATGTATGGGACGTAATGAAAAATACAATGCAATACATCCGAAAATCATCAAAATATTATTAATCATGAGTGTAGAAGTAACGCCAATGAGAAGTACTACAATACTTGTGAATGAATAAGCAGCCGCTTGTGTAATTTGTGTTGAAAAGGAAAAGATACTATTTACTTTTACCAATTTTCCTTGCGGCGCCAGACGTGGAAGGATGCCGTATAATAATGGAGCACTCCAACCACTACATAATGAAATGAAAAAAATGAAAGTTAATAGGGCTAAAATACTTGTGGAAATGACTGGAAATAAAACCGTTAATAACAGTAAAAGAGTTGTTTTCATCCATTGCAAAGTAAATAGCAACGAAAAAGACGGAAAACGATTCATGATAAGTGGTGCAGATATGTTAGCAATTAGGTTAGTGATAACTTGCAATAATGGAAAAAGAGCAGTAATAGTAGCTGATTTCGTTGATATATAGATATGAGTTGTAATAATCATTACGTATACGATGTCAGCGAGAGTAATGCATATTTTCGACCCTAGATAGTAAACTAGTGAACGATATTGCAATCAGAATCATCCCTTCTTAAAAAAATACAATAGTTAGAAATATTATAATTTAGGGATTTAATTTTTGAAAGAATTAAATTTTTTGTCATTTTTTGAAAGGAATTTTCATGTATAATGAAGAATATATTAATATAGTATTTTAATAATACTCATTGTAACAGCGAATATATACAATAGCTTGTAGCAAACGCCCATGTATGAGAAAGGGCGGATAAACCATTCTTTTCTTCATATACATATAAAAAATAGCAAGAAAGTGAGGGCTGCATATGGCTGGTTGGGTAATTTGGTTTATAATAGCTGGTATTTTATTTATAGCAGAAATGTTGTCGATTACGTTTTATATGCTGTGGCTTGGAATTGGAGCTGTTGTCGGAGGTCTTATTGCTTTGTTCGCTCCTGATGCGCTATTTTTACAAGTTGTTGTTGGTGGGATTGTAAGTTTAACATTGACGTTTTTTACGAAAAGAATTTCAAAAAACTTTCGAGAAGCAAAAGGTTTTACTGATACAGTAGATATGCTTGTCGGTAAAAGGGTAATTGTTATGCAAGCGATTACAAGTGAAGAGAATGGTATTGTGAAAGTAGATGGAGATACTTGGACAGCTATTGCAGATGATCCAATTGATGTTGGAGAAAAGGTTGTTGTTATAAAGAGGCATAGTACTATATTACAAGTGAAAAAGGAGAGTGAATAAATATGGTAGCATTAACGTTAACGATTATATTCGCGCTAATTGTAGTTACATTTATTGCATTAACAATTAAAATTATTCCTCAGCAAAAAGTTGGGGTTATTGAAAGATTTGGTAAGTTTCAACGTATAATGCATCCAGGGTTAAATATTTTAATCCCGATTGTCGATCGTGTTCGTGTATATCATGATTTACGTATTCAACAAACAAATGTACCACCGCAAAAGGTAATTACGAAAGATAACGTTCAAGTAGAAATTGATACAATTATTTTCTATCAAATTGTTGAACCAGAACTTGCGACATATGGTATTTCAAACTATGAATATGGTGTACGTAACATTACTTCTGCAACGATGCGTCAAATTATTGGTAAAATGGAACTGGATGAAACATTATCTGGTCGTGAAAAAATTTCAACAGAAATCCGCTTAGCGCTTGATGAAGCAACAGAAAAATGGGGCGTACGTATTGAACGTGTTGAAGTTGTCGATATTAATCCGCCAAAAGATGTGCAAGCATCAATGGAAAAACAAATGAAAGCAGAACGTAATAAACGTGCGATTATTTTAGAAGCGGAAGCAGCGAAACAAGATAAAGTCCTTCGAGCTGAAGGGGAAAAGCAAAGTAAAATTTTAATGGCTGAAGGGGATAAAGAAGCACGTATTCGAGAAGCTGAAGGTGTTAAAGAGGCGAAAGAATTAGAAGCGCAAGGGGAAGCAAGAGCGATTGAGGAAATTGCAAAAGCAGAACAGAACCGCATTGAATTACTTCGTGAAGCGAATTTAGATGAGCGTGTACTTGCTTACAAATCATTTGAATCTTTAGTGGAAGTTGCAAAAGGGCCAGCTAATAAAGTATTTATTCCGTCTAATGCCATTGAAACACTTGGTACTCTTGGGGCGATTGGAGAAATCTTTAAAGAAAAACAAGCGAAGAAATTACCTTCGAATGATACAGACAAAGAACAATAAGATTGAGGAAGAGAAATGGGATGCCATTTCTCTTTTTATTTTTGAGCAGGATAACAAATAGTAGTCCCTTTAAAATAACAGATTCTTGTTTCAGGTATTTCTTAATGAATAGAGATGCAATTAGGAGCGAATTGTTTCTATCGCATTTTCATTAAGTTTCATGATTTTAATAAAAAACAAAATTATATATTTATTTTTTGTAATGTATTTCATATGATTTTTAAGAGGGGGAAACAGGGGGGATTTTATGTTAGTAATATTAGCAACAATTGTAGCGTGTATTTGGTATTTTTTTGACCTGCCAAGTGCTACAACCGTAGTATTGGTTTGTGGTTTAATTATTGTGCTTTCTACAATTGCAAAAAGAAATGTAAAAAGTGTGTTGTTCTTTTTAGGTACTGTTGTCTTATTCTTTGTTGCTCTATCTAATTCGATTCTTTATGCCGCCTTTGCTTTCTTTGTTGTATTATTTGCAGCAGGAATATTGTTTGATTCATCGAGTTCTGAAGAATTAGATGACGAAAGAAATAATGCTAGAGGTTTTAGCAGTGGCCGAGTTAGAGAACCTAAAAAAAGAGTTGCTGATGCAAGCTATGAGGGCTTTTATGGACATGATGATGAAGTGCAATACGACCGAAATAATTCTAGATTTTCTCATACAAGTGCAAAAAAACAGAGTGGGATGTCAGACGAGGAATATCGAAAGAAACAAGCAGAGGATGATGCATACTTTTATAGAAGACATAGCGGTTATAGACATAAGGTGGATGAAGCAGATGATATTTTAGGACGTAGTCAACGAGACAGAGACTATGAAGATGATAAATATGAAGTTCGCTGTAACGGTTGTAATGAGCCTGAAAGCCATTGTAAATGCTGCGGAACTTGTGACCAATATCCATGTCGTTGCTGTCGTCGATGTGATAGTTATCCGTGTGAATGCTGTAATGAATGTGGGGAGGCGAATTGTCGCTGTTGCCGTCGATGTGACAGTTATCCATGCGAATGCTGTAATGAATGTGGAGAGGCAAATTGCCGCTGTTGTCGAAGGTGTGATTCATATCCATGTGAATGTTGTAATAGCTGCAGTCAACCGGAACGATATTGTAGATGCGACAGATAAGGGGAAACACCATCTTGTGATGGTGTTTTATTTATATAGTTGTGCATAATTTAGCAATAAATTTCTTAGTTTTGTAATGCGTTATGTATGTCAGTGACGATGCGGACGAAAGTACTATAAAAACTTGTCATTTCTCTTTTAGTGCGTATATTACGAAAGGCTTGTACATATCCATGTATAAAGAAGGTGATATAGTGAAAAAGTATGCAACTCGTATACATGGAAAAAAACTAATTTCGTTACTTTTTTTATATGCACTAGTAGTAATTATTATAGCGTCGATTTTGACGTCTCTTTTACATACAATGAAATCAAATTATGCGAATCAATGGTTTGGAAAAGTATCTATGCAAGGTTTTGTTCAAATGATAGAAAGTGAGAATCGCTATTATGGATTTGATTATTTTAAGCAGAATAAACGGGAGTCAGTTGGGAATGTAATGTTTTCTATTGCGACAGATTTGAAAATTAAAGATTTAAGGACATTTGTCGGTAAAGAAGTGCCAGGTATGTCAAAGTATTACTCTAACATTATTGTAGCTGGAGAAGGGACAAACTTTACAAATATCCCAAATGAATCTAGTGTACCGATTGAAGAAGTAACGAAAGAGAGAGAAGTTGCAAAAGATAAAGTTACAGAAGCGGAAAAGAATAATCCAGTGCAGAAAAAGAACGGAGCGAAAAAAGGGGAAAGTGCAGTGTATATTTACCATACACATAGCTGGGAATCCTTTTATCCGTTATTACCAGGGGCTACCGATCCATCGAGTCCAGATGTAAACGTGTCCTTACTAGGGAAACGGATGAAGGAACAACTGGAAGGACAAGGAATTCCAGTTGTTCATGATAAAACGAATATGGGGGATTTATTAGCGAGTAAAAAATGGAAATGGCCGCAATCGTATAAAGCATCTCATGAATATGTAAAAGAAGCATTAGCGCAAAATAATAAAATTGCGTTTCCGATAGATATACACCGTGATGACCAGCGCAAGAAAGTAACTACAAAAGTAATTAACGGGAAATCATATGCAAGGTTATATTTTATAATTGGGATGGAAAATGAAGGGCGTGCAGAAAATGAAAAAATTGCAAGAGCAATCAATAGTTATTTAGATGAAAACTATTACGGATTAAGTAGAGGGATATTTCCGAAATATAAAAAAGATGGAAATGGCGTTTATAACCAAGATTTATCTAAAAATGCGATGTTAATTGAAGTTGGTGGTGTGGATAATACGTTAGATGAATTATATAACACAATTGATGTATTAACGGAAGCACTTAGTAAGTATTATTGGAATGATGCGGAGAAGGTAAATGGGTGAGGAACGGGAGACCGTTCCTTTTTGTTATGGAAAGTAAAAAAATGTGATATAATGTAATTTTGTGAATATTGAATCGGGGAGTGGGGGAACGAATGCAAATACTACTAATACGACACGGAGAATCCGAAGCGGACATTCTGAATGTACATGAAGGACGAGCTGATTTTGAATTAACAGAAAACGGAAGACAGCAAGTGCAAAGACTTGTGCAGAAAGTGAAAAAGGATTTTGTACCAGATTTCATTTGGGCAAGTACATTAAAACGTGCGCGCGAAACTGCTGAAACGTTAGCGGAAGCAATTGGTTGTCCAATTCAATTAGAAGAGGAATTAATGGAGTTTAATAATGGGGTACAAGCAGGTCTATCATTTGAAGAAGCGAAGAAGTATCCTGAGCCAAAGTTTCTTCATGACCGTTTTGAAAATGGAGAATCATTTATTGAGTTTCGAATGAGGATAGAAGGAATCTTTTCTAAAATCGTTACAGAGAATACATATGGTCGGATAGCAATCGTTGCACACGGTGGTGTAATAAATAGTTTATTACGAGCATTTTTCCAAATGCCAATTTCAATGGATTATTACTTTAAAATGGGAGATACGGGAATAAGTTTAATTGAAATTGATGGTGAACAAAAAACGGTACATTTCATTAATGATACGAATCATTTAGACGGGATGTAGTGATTTATGTATAAAGTTGTATTTTTCGATGTTGACGGTACGCTTTTAAGTGAGATTGATAGAAGTATGCACGAAAGTACAAAAGAAGCAGTAAGAAGGTTAATAGATAAAGGGATTCATGTAGTTGTTACAACAGGGAGACCATATAGCTTATGCTCACAATTTAAAGAGCTGGGCATAAATACGTTTATTTCTGCAAATGGTGCACATATAAAGTGTGAGGATGAAGTAATACATAAATCGGTACTTTCAAGTGAAATTGTTCATGATATTTCAAACTTTGCTGAATTACATGGTCATAGTGTTTCTTACTTTACAGAAGAATTTGCAATGAACGGAATAGCCTCGGATAATGAACGTGTAATTCAAGCGCTTAACGAGACGTTAAATTTAGCAAAGTATCCTGAAAAAAGCAGGGATTTGTCAGAAGAGGTCTATTGTTTATGTCTGTATGGGGATGAAATTGAAGCTCAAAAATTTCTTGAAAGATATCCAATGCTTACGTTTGAGCGTTTTCATAGTTACGTTATAAATGTATTGGAAGATAGTAAAGTATCGAAGCTAACTGCAATTCAAAAAGTATTGGATCACTTAAACATTTGTAAATCAGAAGCTGTTGCTTTTGGAGATGGCAGAAATGATATTGAGATGTTGCAGTATGTAGGATTAGGGATTGCAATGGGAAATGGCGGAGAAGAGTTAAAAACAAAAGCTGATTTCGTTACAAAGAAATCAAGTGAAGGCGGTATTTCTTTTGCCTTAAAGAAGTTTAGTATGATTTAAAAATAATAGCTAGTCAGTTTAAAAAATCCTGTTTGAATTGCAGGATTTTTTTGTTTAACAATATTCTTGCAATAAAAGGAAAAATGTGAGTATAATGAAAAGTAGTTAGGTAAGCTAATTAATTGAAAAGAAAGGAGAGTGAAGATGAATGAATTCAAAAAATGATTCTCTTCCTTTAGGGATTGGGCCGTATGCAGAGCTAATAAAAAAGACAGCATCAGCGGATACGGATCCAATCGCAGCAAAACTTGGTTTGTTAATGTTATGGACGTCTGATAATGTTCTTGATGCTGTTGACGTAGATTTAGCTCCGCTTGGTATTTCGGAAAGTAAATTAGATTTTTTACTGTTGTTTATTTTGCGTGAAATGGAATCAAATGGAGAAGAAGTGAACATGAGTCCTTCGGATATTGCGAGTCGATTAGGGATAACACGTGCTTCTGTTACTGGCTTATTAGATTGGATGGAGAAACGAGCGTTAATCGTAAGATTTCATCATTCTGAAGATCGAAGAAGGTTAAAGGTGAAAATTACTCCGAAAGGAAAAGAACTAGTTACGCAATCTTTACCAACTTTTTGGTTATCTTGCGCTTCATTAGTTGACGACTTTAATCAGGAAGAGCGTCAAGTTTTAGAGAAGTTATTAAATAAAATGCAAGTAAATATGCAGGTGAAATTAGGAGAAGGTAGGTAATTAAGTTGATTGTGAGAGTCAACTTTTTTATTTAAACATATAATTAGGTTGACTTATTATATGTTTAGCTAATTAAAAGGGACGATGATGTATCTTTTAACGTAAATGAATTAAGGGAGTGTTGATGGAATTTCATGTTGAGTCATTTACTTTAGAAGTTTTAAATCGATGAGGAAAATTATTGTAAGGGGGAGATTTTATGATGGAAATATCAAAAGAAGTAAGTAGTGAAAGGAATTATACAGTAATAACAGCTGTATTATGTTGGGCAGGTATGGTGGTTATGTCCAGCCTATATGTGACGATTCCTTTAATTGCTCTATTTTCAGACCTTTTTCAGGTTACATTAGCGCAATCTGCGGCTACAGGTAGTATATTTTCTGTAGGGTTTGCTATAGGTTGTTTGTTATTTGGGGCAATCTCTGATAAGTATGGACGAAAAAAAGTGATCTTTATTGGATTGCTTGCACTGGCGATTATTTCTTTTTTATTAGGGTTTGTGGATAGCTTATTTTGGCTTGTTATTCTTCGAGGATTACAGGGGATAGCAGCAGCTACATTTTCTCCAGTAGCGTTAGCTTACGTTGTAGAAATGTTTCCAGTAGAGAAAAAGGTTACAACAATAGGATTTGTTAGTACCGGTTTTTTAGTAGCTGGAATTGCAGGGCAAGTAATAAGTACTGCTGTTAGTCAGTATTTTGGCTGGCATATGGTTTTCTTTCTTCTTAGCATTGTCTATATCATCACTGCTGTATGGGTTCATTATTCTCTTCCGAAAGGGGAAATATCTCAAGCTTATACGGATATTTTGGCGCCAATTAAACAGATGGAGAAAGTTTTTACACATAAAAGCTTAGTATGGAGCTATATGATTGCGTTTGTTTTATTAATGGCTTTTGTTAATATGTATACTGTTTTAGGCAATTATTTGAGTTCACCTATCTACAATTTAACAGCAGAACAAATTCTTTATTTTCGCTTAGCGGGGTTATTTGGTATGTTACTATCACCACTTGCAGGTCGTTTAACAAAGAGGTTCGAAGTAAAGAAAGTTCTTCAAGGAGGATTGTTGGTTGCTATTTTTAGTCTAAGCTCAATGGGATTTATTTCGACGCTGCCGTTACTTGTAATGATGAGCGTCTGTTTCGTAATAGGTATTGCTATATCGGTTCCATCTTTAGTTTCTCTTGTCGGCCAATTAGGAGGGAGAGCAAGGGGAATAGCAGTTTCTATTTATACTTTCATTTTATTTTTAGGAACTAGTATAGGACCAATTATTTCTATTTATCTTATGAAAATAGGGGACTATGCTCAGACGTTTATGTTATTAGGAGTAATACTCTTTATTGGTCTTGTTTCCACTCTTTTTATTCAAATAAAGGAATGCAAGAATCTTTAACATGCTCACATAATAAAATTTGAATTTGTCCGCGATGATGATAAAAGTGTGCAACCACTTCAAGTAACCATTCGAATCTAGAATAAGAAATACCCCAATAAGCAGTCTTAATTTCCGCTAATTCTTCATTGGAATAGGATGAAAAAGTTTTAGAAAGTAAATCGTATCCTTGGAGCATCGTTTCTTGCATATGAGCAATTGTTTCAGGGGTATATTCTATATAAAAGGTATGTAACTCTTTTTCCGTAATGCCATTTAAAATGAGTAAATCTGCATGGCAAATAAGTGCGAGATGTGTGCACATTTCAAATAATGACCGCTTTGATTCAATCGGCTTTATCTTTAAATCATTTTCAGTATATTGATTCAGCATTTGAATAGATGTATCAATAGCAACTTTAAGTTGATGTAATGCAGATTGTACAAACATTGTAATTCTCCTCGTCTCCATATATAATAGTTTCTTGAGGGTATTATATCATACTAAAAATTCCGAAAATTCTAGTAGTTTGACTAGCATAGTGAAAAGTATTATATTGTAAAAGGTCATATGAAACGTGAAATAGAATGGAATGCAATTATTGAGTTAGGAGTTAGACCAATGAGTTTGAAATATGGAAGAGATACAATTGTTGAAATCGACGTAAATGCTGTAAAACATAATGTAAAAGAATTTAAAAAACATGTGAACAATGAACAGATTGCAATGATGGCTGCTGTAAAAGCAAATGGGTATGGCCACGGGGCAGTGGAAGTTGCGAAATCGGCAATTGAGGCTGGGGTAAACCAACTCGCTGTTGCATTTGTAGATGAAGCAATCGAATTAAGAGAAGCTGGAATTACTGTACCAATTTTAATATTGGGTTATACATCAGTTGCAGCTGCTGAATATGCAATTCAATATGATGTTATGATGACTGTCTATAGAATAGAAGATTTACAAGGCATAAATGAAATTGCGCAACACCTTCAAAAGAAAGCACATATTCAAATTAAAATTGATACAGGAATGAGTCGTATCGGTTTACAAGAAGAAGAGGTTAAACTATTTTTAGAAGAATTAAACCGTATGGAGTATGTAGAGGTAGTGGGCATATTTACACATTACTCTACGGCAGATGAAATTGATAAATCATATACGAATATGCAAACAAGTTTATTTGAAAAAGCTGTCAATACAGCGAAAGAATTAGGAATTCACATCCCATATATTCATAGTTCAAATAGTGCAGGATCAATGGAACTTAGCAACACATTTCAAAATATGGTTCGTGTCGGCATTGGAATCTATGGAATGTATCCTTCAAAAGAAGTGGATCATGCTGTTGTATCCTTACAGCCTGCGTTGTCATTAAAATCAAAAGTGGCACATGTTAAACATGCGAAGAAAAATCGCGGTGTAAGTTATGGAAATACGTATGTAACAACTGGTGAAGAATGGATTGCGACTGTACCGATTGGGTATGCGGATGGATATAATCGTCAGTTATCTAATAAAGGGCAAGCTTTAATTAATGGGGTCAGAGTACCTGTTATTGGCCGCGTTTGTATGGATCAGCTTATGCTTGATGTTACGAAAGCAATGCCAGTACAAGTAGGAGACGAAGTTGTATTCTACGGCAAACAAGGTGAAGAAGAAATTGCGGTAGAAGAAATAGCAGATATGTTAGGTACAATTAACTATGAAGTTACATGTATGTTAGATAGAAGAATTCCACGTGTTTATAAAGAAAATGAAGAAACGACTGCGGTTGTAAATATATTAAGAAAAAACTGAATCATATCGATTCAGTTTTTTTATTTGTTATAAATGAAAAGAGGGCTATGTAACAAGTTATAGTAATTATGCTTCATTATAATTTCAAAGCCGCAATGTGTATAAAGCTTTAAAGCATTATTATTTTTTGTTTCAACATCTAGTATAATCGTTGCAACACCTTCAGAAATGAGGCGATGAACTATAGTAGTGAGGATATCTTTCCCATATCCTTGTCCTTGATGAAAAGGGTGCACAGCGAATCCTGATAATGTAGTAAAATGCTCTTGGTGAGCAACTGTAATTGTTCCTATCACGTTGTCATTGATAAGAGCGCTGTATACTTGGTGAGAAGATGAATGCAACATTTTTTGTAACCATATAGCTGTATTTTCTACAGAGTCGCCGAAAGCTTTACTAGAGACATCGATAAGATCAGGAAGTGATTCTGTAGGTGCAAGTGTAAGTTGTATAGTATTCTCCAGTTTTTTTTGTGTTTTTTTTGATTTGAACTCCATACTATACTCGCTATATAGATAAGGTAATTTCAAGTAATCTGCAAATGATTTTCCTGAGGTGGAGTCGCCATTAATAATAAGAAGGGCTTCATCTACCTCTCTGTTCTGTATTTCTTTCATTGCGGTTTGTAAAAGAGTAGTGCCTATTTGTTGTTTTCTATAGTTCGGATGAACGAATCCTATTAACTCTAGTTTTGTTGGTCTTTCAAAGTCATACATGCTTAGTGCACCGATTAATTGAGTATCATCATAAAATAAAAAATCATTTATTTCTTCTTTATTACGAGTAGTTAAAAAGTTTTCATGTAAATCTGACGAGTAATCAATTTGGTCGTGTTGGCCACAAATATAAGCTAAATTTTTCATTTGCTGCATTTCGTTTGCTGTTACAGATTTCTTTTTTTTAATACTCATTTCATAATCCCTCACAATCGTTATTAAAAATAGGATGGATGACATAACCACTTTTCTAATTCTACATTACCTTGAACAGATAATAACCGATACAAATATCGATAAGGTTGTCTACATTCTTCAAGATGAGGAATAGGCATAATAGTCTCATAGCCTTGTTTAAAAGCATGAGCTTCTTTTTCTGTAAGTACATATTCTAATCCAATAAAATCAAACTCTCGTGGAGCAACTGCGTAAGCTTCAGTATCTACTAAGCCCGTAATAGTTGTACCATCCGATAAAAACTGAGTGGGATCCATATCGATTAATACGAGTGTAGATTCCTTTGGTATCGATAGGGAAGAGAGCTGGGATTCAAAAGTGTGAAATGCGTTATGTATGCTTGTATTATCGGAATAAAACATATGTATAAGGTCTTTACTTACTTTTAAAATGTGAGAGTTAAACTCTTTTAGTGGAACTTGGAAAGTACTTAATGGGCTTCCTATAAAATCTGCCTGAAACGAATGAATTTCTGCTAGACCCTTTCCAAGGCTAAATAAAATAGAATCAGGTTGTCCTAGAAAGGATTGTAGCGTACTTCCTGTTAGTTTTTCGGCGATAACATACTCTCGTCCATTTAAAACATGTTTTTGGAAAATCGTCGGGATAGGTAATGTCGTATGCTTTTTTAATAATGCGTGTAGTTTTTCTAGATGATGTACGTTCCGTGGATCAATTCCAAAAAGGTTTTTGCATCCCCACCAAAAATCATTGTTTGGTTCTTCAGTCATTTTTGAAGAACGAACAATAACTTCTTCAGCTTCTGTTTTAACAAGAAACACGTCACTTGCATGGTCTTCATAACCTGGATGTAAGGGGTGAACGGATAAAATAGGTGAAGTGAATAGTTGTTGTAACATGAAAGGACTCCTTATTCTGTAAATTCTATAAATTGATTATATAACACAATGTAATTAAAAAGTGAAAATTAGGATGGCTAACATTTCTGTATATATTGTATTAGAGTTTGAGATTCTACATAAGAATTACCAAAAAGGTGAAAAATGTGTGTATATAAGGCAATTTCTTTGTATTTGCGAAAAAAATTAGTTATGATAATACTAAGAAAATGTATAAGTTTTGGGGGTAATGAATGAAAAAAGTATTTGAATACGTATTATTAACAATTGGCTCCATTATTGTAGCGGGTTCATTAGAACTTATTTTAGCACCTAATGGATTAGTAGATGGCGGGGTAACGGCTATTGCGATTATGGCAAATAAAGTCGCAGGATTACCACTTTATGGTGTGTTTTTAGGACTTAATATCCCAATTTTATTATTTACTGCAAAAGTAATGGGAAAGAAGTTCTTTATCCGTACATCTTATGCAAATGTTGTTACAACACTCGGATTGATTTATTTAAAACCATTCCCGGCAATTACAACTTCTGAACTATTAATCGTACTTTATGGTGGAGTACTGTTTGGAATTGGTGTAGGGATTGTAGTGAAAATGGGCGGTGCAATTGACGGATCAGAAATGTTAGCAGTTTGGATGAACAAACATTTTAAAGTACCGATTAGTACATTTTTACTTGCTGTAAATGCGGTTATTTTCATATTTGTAGCGATTTTATTTTCAATCGAACAAGCGATGTTCTCATTAGCAATTTTCTATATTGTTACGAAGATGATTGATTTCATATTAGATGGTATTAATCAAGGTAAGAGCGTCATGATTATTTCTGGTAAGAATAAAGAAATCGGCGATCTATTAATGAAAGAATTACAATTATCCGTTACGTATCTACATGGAGAAGGTGGTTTTTTAGGAGAGCATAAGAGAATCATTTATTGTATTACAAACCGTTTCATTTATCCGAAAATGAAAGATCTCGTTCTCTCTGTAGATCCAACTGCAATAATTGAAGCTTCTTATTCAACAGAAACAACGGGTGTTAAGCGTCCGGGAAGGGCTTCACGATCAGGTGGATAACTAGAAGAAGGCTGTTTCAAAAATTTATTTTGGAACAGCCTTCTTTTTGTTTTATTGAATTGTTAATGTATTACAAGTTAAACGAACTGTTAGCAAATGCCCTTTAAACTAGGAAACCAAGCGTTCTTTAATAATTTAACTACCGTTTCAATTTTGTTTTCGGGAATACTACCAAAACCGAGTAATATGTAGGGTTCCTTACGTAAGTCAGTTACAAAATCATATGGAGAAAGTGGATATAATTTAACACTTTGTTTCTTAGCAGATTCAATAAGTTCTTCTTCATTCATACTGTTATGGACGCGTAGAACGATATGAAGTCCGGATTGTTCGCCAAGAATTTGAACGTTAGTACTCATTTCTTTCGTTATGGATTTTACTAATGTATGATGTTTTCTTTTGTATAATGTACGACTCCGATTAATGTGACGTTCCCAATTCCCACTTTGTATAAAGTGAGCGAATGCAAGTTGTTGTATAGTAGAGACTGTTTGTTTAAAAATACCGTGCAAATCTTTATATGTTTTTAAAAGGTGCGGTGGTAAAACTGCATATCCCATTCGTAAAGAAGGGAGAAAAGACTTTGAAAATGTCCCCATATAAATAACACGTTCATTTGAGTCGAGACTTTGTAGAGACGGAATTGGTTTGCCGGTGTAGCGAAATTCCCCATCATAGTCATCTTCCAATATGTATCCGTTACAATCATTGGCCCACTTTAACAATGCCAATCTTCTAGACAAAGGCATAATCATTCCGAGTGGAAATTGGTGTGATGGTGTAACATATGCGACATTAGATTTTGTATTGTATAAGCTAGAAATATGAATCCCTTTTTCATCTAATGGAATAGGGTGAATTTTACGATTGCAACTTTTAACAATTGCATGTACACGGTGAAATCCGGGGTTTTCAATCCCGTATTCTTTTGTGGGACCAAGTAGTTGGAGTAGTAGCCAAAGAAGTGGCTGGGTCCCAGCGCCAATCACAATTTGATCAGGTGAGGCATGTACGCCGCGCGCATGATATAAATATGTTGAAATATGATCTCGAATAACGAACTCGCCTTGGGGGTCTTCTTTAGCAAACAAAGTATTTTCGTACTTTAGTATTGCTTCTTGTAATGCTCTTTTCCAGTGTGTAATTGGAAAAGCGGTTTGATCAATAAGCCCTTGGCTACAGTCATATTCAAATTGTTCATCTATAGAATTGCTCGTTTCCTTTGTTACGTCTAATCTTTTATTTGGAATCACGTCAATATCGACGTTCGCTACAAAAATACCACGTTTCGGTTTGCTTTCTACATAACCTTCAGCTAGTAATTGTTGATAAGCGGATTCAACAGTAATACGACTCACGTTAAGTTGTGCTGCTAAATTTCTGTGAGAAGGAAGACGTGTACCGGCAGATAGTGATCCTTGAGAGATTTCTCGTTTCATATATTCGTAAATTTGTAAGTAAATTGGTATTTTGTTTTTTAATTGTAATGGGATAGTAAGATCCATTATTAGCCCCCTCCTTTACAAACTGGCCTTATAAAAAAGAATTAATCTGTCACTTAAGATGAAGGCAGTTACTTTCTATAATAATGATATAACATTTAGAAAATTATATAAATAGTTAGGGGAGAGTTATAATGAACGTTAAAGAAGTAGTAACAGAAGAACAATTAGATGAAGTATTACCTGTTTTACAGCAATTACGAACGAAACTTTCAAAAGAGGAAGCAAGCTTTTTATTTCGAAAAATGAAGGAAGAGAATTATAAATTATTCTCTTTATACGATGAAATTGGAGAAGTTGTTAGCCTTGCCGGTGTAACGATTTGCACGAATTTTTATAACAAAAAACATGTATTTGTATATGATTTAGTAACAGCAGAAGCACATCGTTCAAAAGGATATGGGAATGTATTGCTTTCGTATATAGAGAACTGGGGAAAGGAATACGGATGTGAGTCTATCGCTCTTACATCAGCGTTTCCTAGACTAGATGCCCACCGTTTTTATGAAAGGGAAGGATATGATAAAGTGAGTTATTCTTTTCATAAAAATTTATAAAGGAGGATAGGTTCTATATGACATAATATATAGAACCTCTTTCAATTAGAAAGGTTTATAATTTATTTTGTTGAATTGTTTGTATAAAGTAAGAAAGAGAATGATTGGAGCGCTTATACTTGAAGAAAATAAAGAAATTATCAATCCCTAATGATGTAAGAGTAATCGTAATATCTGATATTCATGGCGAATTATCACTTTTAAAAGAATTACTGCATAAAGTTAACTTTAAAGATGAAGATTATTTAATTATTAATGGAGATCTTTGTGAAAAAGGAAGAGATAGCATTGGTGTAATAAACTATGTTATGAATCTTGTGAAGAACAGTTCAAATGTTCACGTTGTTGAAGGGAATTGTGAGGTTTTAGTGGATGCCCTTCTAAATGAAAATCCTGGGCTCATTAATTATTTATGTTCGAGAAAGCATTCGATTTTTAATGAATGGTTAGAGCGATTGCATTTCTCTATTCATGAAGATACTTCTATTCGAGAAGTAAGAGAATTATTAATAAGTCAGTTTTCAAAGGAAATACATTGGCTAACAGAGTTGCCAACAACGATTGAAACAGAAGATTATATTTTTGTACATGCAGGGCTAGAAGATAGAGAAGATTGGAAAGAAACAGAGAGGAAAAATGCGATAGCAATGCCGGAGTTTTTCAATAAATCACATAGTGCAAATCAGTATGTAGTAGTTGGACATTGGCCGGTTGTGAACTATTCAAATAAGGCACCCTCTAATAATCCAGTAATTGATAAAGAGAAAAAGATTATTGCAATTGATGGGGGAAATGCGATTAAAGAGGCAGGGCAATTAAACGCATTTATCATTCAGAGGACAGATGCTGGTGATACGTTTTCTTATACATATGTAGACTGTTTTCCAGAGTATGAAGTAATAGCAGATTTTCATGCCGATGTAACAATGCAGGGCGGGGTTACCTATCCATATTATTACATTGAGCCTATTGAGAATAAGCAAGATTACACAATATGCAGGCAAAAGGAAACGAATAAATTACTTTCTGTGAAAGATGAATACATAAAGCAACTAGATTCAGGTGAATACACAGTGAAAACGGATATTTCATGTGCGCAAATAAGCGTAAGAAAAGGTGATATTGTTTCTCTCATTGATGGAAGCTGTTCAGGATATGATTTAGTTAAAAGAGATGGAGTAGAAGGCTGGATAGAGAAAGGGATTTTAGTTGAGATAGAAAAAGTGAAAAAGAAAACATTAAGCTGAAATAGGAGGGATGTAACCTCCTATTTTTTTAATTACTTTTTTAAAGGAGTAGATTGCTTGCTGTCTTTAATAAGTAAATAAATCGTACTCGGTAAAATGATAATCGTCATTCCTAAAATAATCGCTAGTATGCCATAACCTCTATACGGAGCAGAAACGATAAACGGAAGTATCGCTAAAAAAACACCTGCGATCATCATTGAAATACTACAAATATTTGAAGCTCTTTTTTCAAGATGCTTATCATTCCATTCTAATGAAACTGTTGACTTAGTCGTATCAATTTGGGAACTGAAATAGCCTATTAATATAAATAATAAACCTAATGCTAAAAATATTAAATGATCAAGAGGAAGTGAGAAGCCAAGTGCAATGAGTGCAATGACAATATCAACAAAAAATAAGAATAGTAACATTGTATTGCCAGTCCAAATGAGAAATTTTTGGTTACCTGCAGCTTTAGATAAAGCTAAAAATAGAAAGAATAAGAAGGAACATATAATTATATTTACGATCACAAAAGTGCTTTTATCCATTGTTGATGTAGGCGTTCCATTGAAGTCCCATTTTGTAACGATACTTGATGGTAAGAAGAAATAGAGAATAATATTTGTCGTAATAATAGTGAGAAATGAAGCAATACTAAATCGATTATTCATTAAATCACCAGCTTTCTAAATGAATAATTGGTATCTTATAACAAAATTATACAATAAAATACGCTATATTTGTTTTGATTTTTCTGAAAAAATATTATAATTATATATGAAATGAAGAGGGATGTAGGAGGTAATTATGCAAAACGTTATATTAAAAGGAAAGAAAGTTACTATTCGTACAATAGAAGAATCAGATATAAAAACATTATGGAATATCGTATTTAAAGAAGAAAATCCAGAATGGAAAAAATGGGATGCACCGTATTTTCCGTTTTCAATGCAAGAATATCCGTCTTATAAAGAGAAGATGCAGGTTCGTTTACAAGAAGAACCACTTTCAAATTTAATTATAGAACATAACGGCCAAATTATTGGAACAGTCGGATTTTATTGGGAGCATAAACCGACGCGTTGGTTAGAGATGGGAATTGTTATTTATGATCCAGCATACTGGAATGGTGGTTACGGTACAGAAGCATTAATATTATATCGAGATTTACTATTTGAAAAGATGGAGATTGGTAGAGTAGGGCTCACGACTTGGTCTGGTAATGAACGAATGATGAAAGTAGCAGAGAAAATAGGAATGAGATTAGAAGGTAGAATGCGAAACTGCCGATATTATAATGGAAAGTACTATGATTCTATTCGAATGGGAATGATTCGTGAAGAATGGGAAGCGCTGTGTGTAAAGAAGGGGTGAGGAAGTATGTACGCTACGATTGCTACATTTGATGATGTATTTACTAATAAAATTAGAGCATTGCAAAATGAATTAACAAATATAATTGGAACAAATCAACTAGCTGGAGTAGAACCACATATTACACTTGCCGATTATAATGAGTTAGATGTTACTGTATATATTGAAAAATTAAAGAAGTTTGTAGCTACTCAAGAAAATTTGGCTACAGTAGACTTTCCTTCTATTGGAACTTTTCCTACTAATGGAACAATTTTTCTAGCGCCGACTACTACCGATGAAATGTTAAGGTTTCATCATTCTTATCATGATTATTTCAAGACGTTTCACGATAATCTAAATTCGTATTACGTACCAGGAAAATGGATTCCGCATTGCACGATTGCTAATAGGGTAAATATAAATCAGTTTTTAAATGTAATGGAATATGTATATGAAAAATTTGATTTCGCAACAGCTTCAATTGAGAAATTAAAATTAATTAAGGTAAATTATGAAAATGGTTCTGCCATTTCTTCTAGTATATTAGCAGAATATAATTTAAAGAGAATGGAGACATCGAGATGACATATATAATTAGAGAAATGAAGCAAGAAGATATTCATGCTGTACAATCAGTGGCGAAAATAGCTTGGCATGATACGTATGAAGGTATTATTCCGAGAGAGATTCAAGATCGTTTTTTAGACGAGGCATATTCTGATGAAAAAATGAAATACCGTCTTAAAAATACACATTTATTTGTTGCAGAAGAAGAGGGGAAAGTGATTGGCTTTGCAAATTTCTCACCTGTTAGACTGCAAAATGAAGCGGAATTAGGTGCGATTTATTTATTGCCAGATCAGCAAGGAAAAGGAATAGGTAGTGGTTTATTACAAAAAGGGCTGACGGTATTAAAAGGGATTCGGAAACTATACATACATGTAGAAGCGGCAAATGAAAAAGGAAAGCGTTTTTATGAAGCGAAAGGTTTTGCTGAATTGGAGCAATTTGAAGAAGACTTCGAGGGACATTTAATGCAGACGGTAAGGATGGTTTTATACATATAAGGAGGACTAGAAATGAAGATATTTAATTTTAGTGAAAAAGTAGGAAAACACTTATCGGTATTTCAGTCTAATTTCATAATGTCGAAAATAGTAAACTATCAAGGGAATATACATATCGGTGCTATGCATTTACAAGCGAATAGAATTATTGGATATCATGAAGCAGTTGTATCACAACTGCTTCTTATTGTGGGCGGAGAAGGGTATGTATGTGGGACAAATAAAGAAAAAGTAAAAATAAAAGCTGGACAAGCTGTGTTTTGGGAGAAGGGAGAGTTTCATGAGACAAGTACAGAACATGGATTAACGGCAATTGTTATGGAAGCGGAGAATCTGGAACAAGCGATAGTAATGCCTATTATTCAAGGGGAGTTGTGAAAAATGATAATTAAGGCAAATCAAGAAGATACCAATGAAATATTAAAATATGCAGCTCAGTCACTTTTTGAAGGGACGAGAGGGAATTGTCAGCTAAGTATAGAGAAAGCCTTTGAAATTACAAAGCCGATTTTAGAAAAAGGAGCATATTATTTAGTCGTTAAAGAAGAAAATAAAGTACTAGGATGGATATTAATAGGGGAAAGTGTAGACTATTTTTCTCGTGAAAAACTTGGATTTATATATGAGTTGTACGTTTTTCCAGAATATCGCGGTAGAGGATTATCACGGGAGTTGATGGAAGCTGGTATTAAGGAATTGAAGGAGAAGTATTTAGAAATTCGTTTGAATGTATATGCTGGAAATTTTGCGAAAGAGATATATGAAGATTTTGGGTTTGTTGAAAGGCAAGTGATAATGAGTTTGAAGTGAGAAAATATTGCGAGTGGGAGAAGAAGAAAAATAAAAACCACATTTTAAACAACTTTAATAACCTCCTATCATATTGGTTGAGGGGAGATCATTGCCTTTCAGAAAATAAATGTAAAGAACTTTATAGTAAATGTATAGGGTATGAATGAAAAATAGATAAATTAACATTATATAATATATTGTTATTATAGTAAAAGAGAAATTTTGGGAAAATATCATTTTTTTGTTTAGAAATTTTTAAATTATTGATATAATCAATTTGTAGAATTGATTTTGGATTAATTTTACTATTTTTAAATTTTAAGGGGGATTTAATAATGGCAGGACAAATTCGTATGTCACCAGAGGAGCTTAAATCAAAAGCGACTCGATATGGACAAGGGGCAAATCAAATTGAGGACATTTTACGTCAGCTACAAAATTTACAAAATGAATTAAGAGGAGAATGGGAAGGTCGTGCTTTTGAAGGCTTTGATCAACAGTTCAATCAATTAAAGCCAAAAGTACAAAACTTTGCTCAGCTATTACAAGAAATTAATATGCAGCTTAATAAAACTGCAGAAGCTGTTGCTAGACATGACGAAGATCTTTCTCGTAATTTCGGTCTACAATAAGACAGATAAAAAGAACTACATAATTTAGCCATGCAACCATACGTTGTATGGCTAAATTACTTTAAAACTAGAGTAAGATATGGAGTCTTTAACTTAATAGACTTGCAGTCGCAGGAGTGATAGGTAGTGAAAAAGTTCAAGTGGAGCATCTTGTTGTTTATTATTTTAGCTCTTGTGCTATCAACAGGAGTCTCCTATTTAGCGTTAAATCAAAATGTTAAGAAAGCAAATGAGAATACCACACAAAAAATGACAGTTGCATTGGTGAATGAAGATCAAGGTACTGTATTTGAAGGTAATAAAATAGCGTTTGGAGATCAATTTGTTAAAAATGTAAATAAAAATACGAAACAAGAATGGTACGTAGTTAGTCGTGGGGTAGCAGAAAGTGGTTTGAAAAATAATAATTACAATATGATGATTGTAATACCTAACGATTTTTCTAGAAAGGCCGTTGCGATTGATTCAGAACTTCCAGAGAAATTAACGTTAAATTACAAAGTAAATGCAACTGGAAATAAAGATTTGAAAGCTGAGGCGGAAAATACAGCTTCTGCTATTTTAGAAGATTTTAATAAGCAAATCATTGATGTTTATTTTGCAAGTATTATCGGTAAGTTGCAAGGTGCGCAAGATAATATAGGTAAAATAATCGAAAAAGGGAACACTCAAACGACTATGTATAAAAAAGATGTACATAGCCCGTTGGCAAATTACACAAACCAATTTAAAACGGTACAAGATTACACGGGTGTTTCTGTTAATAGTTTTAAAGGATTCCAGGATGTTTTAAAAGGGTTTGGTCAAGCTTTAGATGAAGGGAATAAATCTAATAATACGTATGTAGAAGGATTTAATAACTTTCAAAAAATGCAAACTGATAATAATCTGTTAGCGAATAATTTTACAAATCAATTTAATCAGTATATGAGCGATATGAATACAGGCGATGTTTTAACACAATTAAGCGCACTAGAATCTGCAAATAAAATAATCGCAAATCAATTTACGCTTTCAGAGAAAGATCCTAATATTTTAGCTGATGCTTCAGCAATTCAAAAATATTTAACAGATGTCAAAAAACAAGTGTCAGAATATGATACAGAACTTGCAGGGAAGTTAGAGAGTGACATTCAAGCGACAATCCTGAAACGATTACAAAAGTCTATTTCAAATGATGGACAACAAGAAGTAGTTATAAATTCGTTGATGAAACAACCGGATATTCGAATTAAGCAACAAATTGAAAATTTAATTACGAAGTTGCCTAGTTTAAATATGGAAGAAATCGTTCAAAGTGATTTGCCTGATGTAACGAAATTACAATTGAAAAATGTAATCCAATTTACAAATAAATATAGTAAAGAAAATAATTTTTATTATGATCCTGCAAATAACATATCTTTAGGAAATTCAATTAAAGAAGTAAAAGAAAGTTTGTTTAAAGATGGAATTACATTCAGTGATACAGCGAAAATAATTGGAATGGATTCTTCGCAAACCATGAATGTAAGCATTCCTAGTGGATTTGAATTATATGGAAGTACAGATTCGCTATTAATTGATGGTGTGGACCGTACAAGTGAATTTTTGCAAAACGGATCAGTTGCAATATCTGCGCGTAATGAAGGCGATTTAAATATTAGCCTTCGTGTGAAGTTAATAGATTCAAGCGTCAATATAGATGTTTTCTCTCCTGTAACGTGGGAATGGAAATTAAATGGGAATTACGAGAAAGAAACTAGTTCTGGAAACGAAGAACCTAAAAAAGAAGAACCAAATAAAGAGAATGAAGGAACAAAAACAGAAAACAGCAAGGTAGAAAATGTAGTTAATAAAACGCAGTATGGAATGATGCCGCTAGTAAACACTGTTAAAAAGCCTATCATTCAAAAGACAGAACAGAATAACAATAATACCGAAGGAAATCCAGAAGGCGGAACGGGGACAGATAACGGAAACGGAGGAAACCCAGAAGGCGGAACAGGGACAGATAACGGAAACGGAGGAAACCCAGGAGGCGGAACAGGGACAGATAACGGAAACGGAGGAAACC